>CAWFCV010000010.1:0-521410 GCA_963814435.1 uncultured beta proteobacterium | reverse complement strand
CGCCTTCGGCGGCTTCGTGCCGACCTACTGGGCGCGGGTGGCCACCGGCACGTTCGGCGGGGCGCCGATCCTGCACATCCACGGCGCGCTGTTCTTCACCTGGACGCTGTTCTTCTTCGTGCAGACCCTGCTCATCGCCCGCAGGCGCACGCTGGACCACCGTTCCTGGGGCATGGCCGGCATCGCGCTGGCCACCGCGATGGTGTGTTCGGTGGTGCTGGCGGCGATCAACTCGATGCGCGTGGCCGATGGCATCGGCATGGGCGACGAGGCACGCCGCTTTTCGGTCGTCTCGCTCAGTGCCGCGGTGGTGTTTTCGGCGCTCTTCGCCACGGCCATCGCCAACGTGCAACGCAGCGAGGTGCACAAGCGGCTGATGCTGGTGGCGATGATCCCGCTGATGCACGCCGCGATGGCGCGCGTGTTCATGACGCTGTTCGCGCCACCGGGCGCCAAAGGGCCGCCGCCGGTGTTCGTGTCGGTGCCGCCCGGCCTGTTCGCCGATCTGCTGCTGGTGGGCGCGATGGTGTACGACTGGCGCACACGCGGCCGGCCGCACCCGGTGTACCTGATCTGCGGCCCGCTGCTGGTTGCCAACCAGGTGCTGGCGGTGCCGATCAGCGGCACGGCCACCTGGACGGCCATCGCAACCTGGGTGCAGTCGCTGGCGGGCTGATCACCCAGGCGGCTTCGGCCACCGCGCGGTTCGACTCAATCGACGGTGACGGTGCCCATCATGCCGCCGGCAGCGTGTTCGAGGATGTGGCAATGGAACATCCACTCGCCCGGGTTGTCGGCGACGAAGGCGATGTCCACCGAGCCGCGGGGCGACACCATCACGGTGTCGCGCCATTCGCGCAGCGGCGCGGGCCGGTCGTTGATGCGCAGCACGCGGAAGAAGTGGCCGTGCAGGTGCATCGGGTGCTCGAACTCGGTTTCGTTGACCATCTTCAATGCCACGTGCTCGCCGAGGCGGAAGTTGAACAGCGGCGTGTGCATCATCGCGTGCTCCTGCTCGGCCATGTAGTTCATGGTCCAGAACAGGCCGTGCTTCTGCATGATCTCGGCCACCTGCGCGGGCTTGCCATCGACGAGACCGATGGCCGGCTTGCCGAGCAGGCCGCCTTCGAACACGATGAAATGCTGGGTGGCCCTCGACAGGTCGGGCTCGGGCAGCACGTTGGGCTCGATGCGGATCGAATCGCCCAGCGGCTTGCGCCGCACCGCGGCCTGCCGGCCGTAGGCGATGGTGGCGATCTGGTGGCCCTGGTCGCGCCGGTCGATCACCGCAAACGATTCGCCGGGCGAACCGATGCAGTCGAGGATCAGGTCCACGCGCATGCCCGGCCCGAGCATCAGCAGGCCCTTGCGGCACCGCGTGCGGCTCGACGCCCTGGCCGTCGTAGGCCACCACCATCGGGTTCTGGCCGCGGAATTCGAGCAGAAAGACGCGCGCCGACGCGGTGTTCAGCAGGCGCAGCCGGATGCGCTCGCCGCTGCGCACGTCGAGCTTGCGCGTCCTGCCGGCTTCCTTGCCGTTGAGCGCGAACACATTGCCGAGTCGCCCGCCACCGCCGAAGGCCTGGATGCGACCGAAGTCCTCCACCTGGCGTCCACCGGGCTCGAGCTTGAAGTCACTGAGCACCCAGATGACGTCGCGGTCCACCGGCACCGGCTTGTCTTCGTCGACGATGAGCGTGCCGTACATGCCACGTGCCACCTGCTCGAAGCTGGACTGGTGCGGGTGGTACCAGAAGGTGCCCGAGTCGACCGCCGGGAACTTGTACTCGAAGGTGTCGCCCACGGCGATCGGATCCTGCGTCACCTGCGGCACCCCGTCCATCGCGTTGGGCACACGAAGGCCGTGCCAGTGCACCGTGGTGCCGTTCGAGGCCGGCAGGTTGTTGGTGACGGCGACGCGCGCGAGATCGCCCTTGCGCAGCCGCAGCACCGGGCCGGGCACCGAGCCGTTGAAGCCCCACACATTGGTGCTCACGCCGGGCCGCACCGGCTGCATGAACGCACTGGCGCGCAGTTTCACCGGCGTGCTGGCCGCGTGCGCGGGCGGCAACGCGATCATCGTCAGACCGGCTCCGGCCGTCTTGAGCAGGTCGCGCCGCGTGAAGGTCATTCCGAACTCCTTGTGCCGGCTGGTGAATGGTCGAGCGGCGCGTCGGTCGCACAGCGCCGCGCGGCATTCTAGAAGCGGGCTGGCGGCGTGCGCGTCCTCGCGCATCGAACTTGACTCAGGTCAGACTTCGTCGCGCGCGCCGATACATGCGGCGCCACATGTAGTACCCGCTCACCGCTGCGGCGCGGTCCGCCGAATCGGGGCACCGCGCGCGTCCGCCCAAGCGTGAAATCGCACCGCGCCGCGGCATGTTGCCTGGCGATACACGGTGTGGCCCGCGGTGATCGACCGATGATCCGCGCTCGTCTGTCGCGGCGCGTTTGGACCCTGCGACCTGACTCTGGAGGATGGACCCGATGAATGCCATTAAATGCTCGGTGCTCGGCATCCTGGGCCTGCTCGGCGTGCTGCTGTCGACGATCATGCCGCTCAGGGTGCCGTTTGCCGCCACGCTGGCCAAGACCTATCGGCGCGAGGCCATCGTGGGGCTGGTGGTGATGACGCTCTCGGTTGCGGCGCTGGTCACCGCGGTGGTCAAGCTGTTCGACCCCAACCAGTTCAAGGGCCCGATCGTGCGCTGGGTGCACGAGCGCACCCAGCGCGACCTGGTGCTCGATGGCGAACTGACGATGAGCTACTTTCCCAAGCTTAGCCTCGAGACGGGCAAGGCCTCGCTCAGCCAGCGGCGCAGCGCGCGTGAATTCGGGTCGGTGGACAACGCCCGTGTCACCTTCGCATGGTGGCCGCTGCTGCGGCGCGAATTGCAGATCGACAGCCTCGACGTGCAGGGCCTGCGCGCGCAGCTCGTGCGCTTCAAGGACGGCAGCAGCAACGTCGACGACCTGGCGCGCGACGTGGCGGCGATCCTGCCCACGGGCGTGGCTCTCGACAGCCTGCGCCTGAGCCGCGGCGTGCTGCGCTGGAACGACGAGATCACCTGGCAGCGCGGCAGCCTGAACGACCTGCAGCTCGAGATCGGCCGACTCGCCGACGGACAGGCCGGCCCGCTGACCGCGAGCGCACGCGTCGACGCGTCGCTGGCAGGCATGGACGCGCAGCTGCAGCTGAAGGGCCGGGTGCTGTACGACGCCGCCGCTGGCCGCGTGGAGCTGGCTCGCACCGACGGCCGGCTCGAGGGCCGCGCCTTCGGCGTCGACAACCTTTCGCTGAACCTGCAGGGCGACGTGACCGGCCTGCTGCGCGAGCGCTCGCTCGCGGTGGCGAACCTGGCAGTGACATCGCTGTCGAAATCGGGCCTCAGCGTCTACAACACCAAGCTCACGCTGCCCGAGCTCAGGCTCGGCGAATACCGGGTGTCCGGCGCCGCGCTCGGCGTGGAGGCCAGCGTCGATCACCCCGACCGCAGCGCCACGCTGGCGCTGCAGTTGCCGCGCTTCGAGTGGGCCGACGGCGCTTTGCGCGACACCACGGCCCACGCCAGGCTCACGCTGCGCACGCCGGCGGCGTTGCTGCGCGCGCAGGGCAGCAGCGCGCTGCGCCTGACCTTCGACGATGGCCCGCGCCTCGAACTCGGCACGCTCGAGCTGAGCGCCAGCGCGACGCATGCCGCGCTCGGTGCCGAAACGGCCGCGAGCCTGATCGGCCGGCTCGATGTGCACCTGCGCGAGCAGCGCGCGCACGCGGTGTGGTCGGGCAAGCTCGCCGGCAGCGACTGGCGCGGTGACGTGACGCTGGCCGACTTCGGCCGCCCGCGCTGGACCTTCGACGTCGAAGCTGAGCGACTGGACCTCGATGCGCTGTTGTCGCCGGCCTGGCTCGCGCACTGGGGCGACGACAGCGCCCCGTTCGACGTCAGCGCGCTGCGCGACACCAGGGCGCAGGGTCGGCTGCGCGTCGGCAAGGTGATGTTCGGCGGCGCGCAAGCGAGCGCGGCGTCGGCGCGGGTGGAACTCGACAAGTCGCTGCTGCTGATCGAGCCGATCGCCGCACAGCTGTACGACGCGCCGCTCGACGCCAGCCTGCGCATCGAGGCCGTTGCGGCGCCTCGCCTGAGCACCAAGGGCAGCGTCGCCGGGTTGTCCGTGCGCAGCCTGCTCGCCGATGCCAAGGCGGTGCCCTGGCTCGACGGCCGCGGCAATGTCAATTGGGACGTGAGCAGCGCCGGCGCGAGCCTCGGCACGCTGCGCAGCGCACTCACCGGTACGCTGGGCATCGTGCTGCAATCCGGCGCCGTGGCCGGCGTCGACCTGCGCGCGGTGCTGCATGAGGCACGGGCCGACTCGGCCAAGCGAGCGGCGCTCGCGCCGCGCGAGTTCGATGCGGCCGCTCGGACGCCGTTCAGCGAATTGAAGGCCCGCATCGAACTGCACGAAGGGCGGGCGACTGGACAGCCGCTCGAGCTGAGCGGCCCGGCGCTGCGTGTGGCGGGCGACGGCGAGCTGCTGCTCGACAGTGGGGCACTCGAGCTGCGGCTGCAGGCGACGGCCGGCCGTGACGCGCCCGACGCCGTGCCGCTGCAGGTGCGCGGCCCCTGGCGCAAGCCGGGCTTCTCGTTCGATGCCGGCACGGCCACCAGTGCCGGCATGCCACGCGTGGTCGATCCGGGCGCGTCGCCGCTGGCGCTGGTCAGCGGCACCTCTGGTGAGGCCGCCAGCGCCAAGGCGGCGCCGACCGGCAAGCCGCGCGTCGACTAGGGCTGCAGCACCACGCGGCCGACCACGCGGCCCTGAGCCAGATCCTGCAGCGACTGGTTGACGCCGGCGAGCGGCCGCAGCTGCAGCGGAATCTGCGGCAGGCTCACGCGCTGGGCCAGCTCGACCAGCTCGCGCAGATCGGCCAGGCTGCCGACGTAGGAGCCGCTGATCTGCAGCGACTTCAGCGCGAACATCGGCAGCGGCAGTCGGAATTCGCCGCCGAACAGCCCGACGATGATCACCTGCCCGGCGCGGCGCACGAGGTTCACCGCCAGCGACGCGCTCGACTCGCTCCCGACGAAGTCCACCACGCCGGCGATATCGAAACCACAGGCCTTGCCGATGACTTTCTGCGCATCCGGCGCAGCCGGGTCGAACGCCATCGCGGCGCCGTGCAGCAAGGCGGCCTCGCGCTTGGCGGAGTCGGGGTCGATCGCGACGACGCGCGCCGGGGTCATGGTCGAATACAGCGCCACCGCGGTCATGCCCACGCCACCGCAACCGATGATCGCCACATGGTCTTCGGCCGTCATCGCGTCGAGCTTGCGCACCGCGCTGAAGGCGGTGATGCCGGCGCAGGCGAAGGTGGCGGCGCGCGCGGGCTCGAGCGCACCGAGCGGTACCAGGTACTTGTCGTGCGGCACACGCACCGCGTCGGCGTAGCCGCCTGGCAGGTGGATGCCGAGGTTGCGCGAGGCGCGGGTGCACAGATGGTCGTCGCCGCGCGCACAGGCCGGGCATGCGCCGCAGCCGATCCATGGGTAGGCGATCACCCGGTCGCCGACGGCAAGCCGTCGCACGTCGGGACCGAAGTCGACCACCTCGCCACAGATCTCGTGGCCCAGGGTCAGCGGCAACCGCGCACCGGCACGTTCCAGCGACGACAGTTTTCCGCCGCCCATGTCGAAGCCGCCGGCCTGGATGTGCAGGTCGGAGTGGCAGATGCCGCAGTGCGTCACGCGCAGCGTCACTTCGTGGCCCGCCGGCGCGGGCAAGTCGTCGGCGCGGCGGGCCAGCGCGCCACCCCAGTGGTCGAAGGCCCAACGGTGGGCGCAGGTGAGGGTCATGTCCGACTCCGTGTGGGTGCTCGTTCGTCGCGTGGCGGTCAGGATACCGCGCCGCCAAGCGTGCGTCTCAACTGTGCTCATGCGGCGGGTCGACGCTGTTCGAACGCAGCGATGCGACTCCATGTGCAGCCCGGATCACCATCCCGTGCGGCGCACGCTCGATCGGCAGCGCGAAGTCGAAGCGATCGACGGCCGCGCAGCACTCGAGATCGGCGGCCGGAAGGTTCGGGTCGGCGCCCTGGCTGAACCGGCGGCCGAAGTCGGAGTCTCGCACGCGCGCGGCATAGGGCTCGCGCGGCGGATCTTCGCCGCGCAGCAGGGCTTCGATCAGGTCGGCGCAGGCATGATCTTCGTCGCCGTCACGGTCCGACCAGGTGCCGGTGACGACCAGCGTGACCGATGGCGGCGCCAGCGCGCGAAGGTAAGCCGCCGTGGCGCGCGCACAGACCATGCTGGCCGCCAGCAGCACGCCGGCGTGATCACAGGCGTGCAGCCCGCGCGTCCCACCCGCGGTGTACTGGATCACGCGGCGATTGCTCAGGTCGAGTGTAGCGACCTGCGACGGCGAGTTCCCCATGTCGAGCCCGGGCGCCGGCGCGCCGCCGCCGACGGCGCCGATCGCCAGCGCGTGGCGATCCCCCTGGCGCAGCGCCAGAGCGGCCGCGATGGAATCGACTGCGACCACTTCGCTGGCCCCGCGCGCCAGGGCATAGGCGGCGGTGGTGAACGAGCGCAGCACGTCGATCACGACCACCGCGCCATGGAGCTCGGGGCAGTGCGGCAGGTCCGAACGCAGGATCTTCATCGGGTGGGGGCCGGCGCGGCCAGGCGCCGCAGCGGCTGGCCCACGCGGCCATGCACCGGGTCAGAGAAACGGTTTGGCGCGCTCCAGCAGCTCATCCAGTCCGGGCTCGTTCGGATTGCGCGGCTTGCCCGGATGGATGATCGCCACCTGGCAGGCCTCGGCCGCCTCGACCAGCTGCCGATAGGTGCCGGCATCGATGTTCGCGATGGTAGGCCTGCTTGTTCTCGTTGTAGGTGAACATCTTGTCGTTGATGGCCTGGCACTCGTTGCAGCTCGGGCAGCGCGCGGTCTCGATCCATGCCTCGTCGGAGGGCGGCTTGTCGGCCGCCGGCTCAGTCGCGGTTGCCGGCGCCTCGCCCGCGGCCGCCGCCACGCCGGCCGGTGCCGCTGCTGACTGGGCCGGTGTGGCGGCCGCGGTGACTTTGTGCAGTGCCTCGATCTCCTGCTGCTTTTGCGCCTCCCACGCAGCCCGCTCGCGCGCCAGCAGCCGCTCGGCGTGCGAGTCGTTGATGCCGCGCGTGTTCCTGCAGGCGGTGCCACAGCAGCAGGCAGCGCCGCGTCGCCTGCATCAGCCGCGCATCGACGATGACGCGGTGCAGCCGATCGTCAGCGTCGACGGCCCACAGGTACGGAACGCGGTCGCTGACGCCACGTTCGGGCAAGTGCCAGCCAGTCGGCCACCGGCAGCATGTTGTCGTTCCAGCGCTCGCGCGGCACGACGGCGAAGTGCGCGCTGTAGCGCCGGTCGCACAACACGAAGTCGGCATAGGTGAATGCGATTTGCTCCTGCACGCGCTGCAGCGCCTCGTCGGCGTACTCGAACGCTTCGACCGGCCAGTCGGCATCGGGATTGCGATTGTGTTCCAGCGAGAAACGCGCCGCCCAGTTCGAGCCGGCCGTGGCGTCGTAGCTGAAGGCCGGGAACGCCCGCGACTCCGTCGCCGCCGCCGCCGTGAGGTACGGCGGCAGATCGGCGGCAGCCGCCGGCGAGCCGGAGAAGACGCGAGAACAGCGCCGGGCCGCGACACGACAGGCCGCGCAGCACGCGCTCGCGCAGCGCGATACAGGTCGGCGCTGGTCGACTGCAGCACGAACATGCCGCCCAGTCCCATGGCCGTGGTCGCCAGCCGTGCGCTGCGCACGCCGAAGGCGAAGTGCCCGGTGCCGATCGAGGCCTCCTCGAGCAGATCGGTGTGCTGTACCAGCACCTTGACCGGCAGGCCGGCCGACAGCATGTCGATCAGGCCGGCGTTTTCCGGTGCGTCGTTGTGGCCGCGCGGGATGCAGACCAGGTAGTCGGGGAACAGCGCCAGGTCGTCGGCGGTCAGCGCATGCTCGTCGTAGCGCTCGAAGAACGCGTCGTGATCGGCCTCGACATAGGCGCCGGTCGCCTCGAGTTCGGCGACCGCGATCGCCTTGACCACCTCGACCAGCCGCGGCAGCCGCGCGCGATAGGCGTCGAGCGCCGCGGCGCACGTTGTCGAACGCGAATTCGTAGGCGGTCGCGCCAGTGGCCGCGCCTGCCGGGCCCGGATAGAACGGCTGTCCCCGCAGCACCGACAGCGCCCACTCGATGCGTCGGCGTCGCGCCGGTGGCAGCTCGTCCTTCGGCGCATTGCGCGCCACCAGCTTCGACATCACGGCGAAGTCGAAGACGTCGGCGTGCCCGGACCCGATCGCGGCCCGCAGCGCGTCGGGCTGCTGACCGGCCGCGGAGCGCGCGAATGCGGCGCGCTGGATGTCCGACAGCTTGCGCATCAGCTGATCGACCAGCGCGCGGAACTGGCGCGCCTTGTTCGCGCTGCATGCGACGCCACGCGTGCGTGACGAGCAGCGCCGGCAGTTGCGGATCGCAGTCGGCCACTTCGCCGTCGAGCGTCGAGCGACTCGCCGGCCTGCGCCAGCACCTTGCCGAGCGTGTCGTCGGTCGCGGCCAGGCGCTCGGCGGCGGCCAGCCCACAGGTCCGACAGCGTGCCGCTGGCGCCTTGCGGCGAGCATCGTGCGCAGCTCGCGTTCCAGGCGCAGCACGTGCTTGCGCAGCCGCTCGCCCTCGATGCCGCGCGGCGCGAGTTCGGCCAGCAGCCGGTTGACCAATGCCGACAGCGACACCACGAACTCGGCGTCGGCGCCGGCCTCGGCCAGCACCAGCGGAAAGTCGTAGCGCAGGCGTGTCAGATCGCGGTAGCCGGCCAGCAGCGCCGGGCGCAGCGTGCCGACGTCGATCGGCGCCAGCCGTCGCCCGATCGTTTGCCGGTCATGTGAAAGACAACCTGTTCCTGGAATTTCGCGGCCATGTCCATTGCGGCTCGCCTCGCGGTTGATGCTCGAAGCCTTGTCGTTCCGACTAGGCCGCGCGCTGCAATTCGCGCTCGTCGTCGGGCCAGATCGTGACCTTGTCGAGCTCGGCCTCGAGCCCGACGCGGATGCGCTTCGGCGGTGCGCGGCTGGCCCGCGCCGCGCAGGTCCTCGTAGCAGGGCACCTCGGGGTTGTGGTACAGGATGCCCGACCGGGATCGGGTCTTCGGCGGAGGCGATCTCGCGCGCCTGGTGGATGTTCGAGCGGGTCGTGCTCGCGCTGGTTCTTGTAGATGCGGCTCGTCTCGGCGCTCGGCTGCAGGCCGTTCGCGTGCGTCAGCAGCAGCGTCTTGCCCGGGTCGTGCAGCCAGGGCTCGAACATCTTCGGCAGCCACTCGGGGCAGCGCTGGATGATGCGCACGAACGAGAAGCCGCGGTGCTGGTAGGCCTTGGCGATGATGTCGTACAGCATGTCCGGGATCCAGTCGACCGCCTGCGCCACGAACGACACGTTCTGCACGCCGAGCGTCACCGTCAGCGGATTCAGCGCCTCGAGCACGGCGCCGCGCGGCGTGGTGTTGCTCTTGAGGCCGATCGGCGAGGTCGGCGAGGCCTGCTTCTTGGTCAGCCCGTAGACCTGGTTGTCGTGCAGGATCACCGTCATGTTCATGTTGTAGCGGATGGCGTGGATCCAGTGCGCCGCGCCGATGCTGCAGCAGTCGCCGTCGCCGGTGTTGACGAACACGTGCAGGTCGGGCCGCGCCATCTTCACGCCTTCGGCGATCGGGAACGCGCGGCCGTGGATGCCGTGGAAGCCGTAGGTCTTCATGTAGTGCGGGAAGCGGCTCGAGCAGCCGATGCCCGAGACGAACACCGTGCTCTCGGGCGCCAGGTCCTCGTCGCGGCACAGCCGCTGCACGGCGGCCAGGATGGCGTTGTCGCCGCAGCCGCTGCACCAGCGCGGCACGCCGCCCTGGTAGTCCTCGAGGTCGTGGTGCTCCTCGTGCAGCTTGATGATGCATTGCGTGATCGGGATCGCCATGGCTAGTTCCTCTCGTTCAGTTTCGTGCGCATCGCCTTGCAGCACATCGCCGGGCTTGATCGGCTGGCCGCGCGCTTCGCTCCAGCAGTCGACGTCGACCAGGTAGCGCGAGCGCAGCATCATCGCCAGCGCCGAATAGCGGCGGTTCTCCTCGTCGATGAGCTCGTCGCCCGGGCGGTCGGACCAGTTGCTCTCGACCGTCATCACCTTGCCGAAGCGCTGCATGATCTCCTTGATGCCCGAGGGCATCGGCTGGATGAAGCGCAGGTGCAGCGACGACACCTTGAGCCCCTCGCGCGCGCGCACGTTCGACGGCCTCCTCGATCACGCCCTTGGTGCTGCCCCAGCCGATCACCAGCAGATCGCCCTCGGGGTCGCCGAAGACCGGCGGCGTCTTCAGCGTCTTCTGCAGCGCGGCGAGCTTGAGGCTGCGCGCGCGCAGGCCCTCCTCGTTGATCGCCGGGTCGTAGGCGACCTTGCTCGCACGGTCGTGCGCCAGCCCGGTGAGCGTGTGCATGCCGCCCGGCTGGCCCGGGATGAAGCGGCGCGCGATGCCGGTCACCGGGTCCCAGTCGTAGGGCTTGGCGCCCTCGGGCACCGGCGCTCTGGTCGATGGGCGGCGCCAGCCAGTCTTCGGAGAATTCGGGCCGCGGGAACGGCTGCTGCGCGGTGGCGAGGCTGGCGTCGGACAGCACGACGACCACCATGTTGAAGGTCTCGGCGATCTTGCGCGCGGTGATCATCGAATAGAAGCAGTCCTCGATGCCGCTGACCGCCATCACCACCTTCGGCGCGTCGCCGTGGCTGCCGAACATGGCGCACAGCAGGTCGCCCTGCTCCACCTTGGTCGGCTGCCCGGTGCTCGGGCCGCCGCGCTGCACGTTGACCACGACCAGCGGGATCTCGGCCATCACCGCCAGCCCGATGCCCCTCCTGCTTCAGCGAGTATCCCGGCCCGGAGGTGATCGTCACCGCGCAGCGCCCGGCGTACGAGGCGCCGATCGCGAACGCGCAGGCGGCGATCTCGTCCTCGGCCTGGTGCACCATGCCGCCGACGCTTCTCGAACACGTCGGACAGGTAGTGCGACGCCGAGGTGGCCGGCGTGATCGGATACATCGCGCAGATGTCCATGCCCGAGGCGAGCACGCCGAGCGCGATCGCCGTGTTGCCGTTGACGACGATCTGCGGCCTTCGGCTGCTTCGCCGCGGGAATCGTGTACTTGAAGTCGAGATTGCGCCTCGGCCCAGGCGAAGCCGGCTTCGAGCAGCCGCACGTTGCTGGCGATGACCTGCCTGGTCCTTCTTGCCGAAGGTCAGCGCCACCTGGTCGCGCGCGAGCTGCAGGTCGAGGCTGTAGATGCTGGCAGAGCATGCCGAGCACGAACATGTTCTTGCCGCGGCGCGCATCGGCCATCAGCGCGCGGCATTCGCGCTCCATCGGAATTTCGATCGACCCGGTAGCCGCTGTCCTTCGAGCGCCGTCACCGTCTCGGCATACGACGCGACGATCTCCGGGTCGCTTGTGCTCGCGCCACATGCTCTCGAGCAGGATGGTGCGCCGGGCTTCAGTTCGCCCGCGCGCACGCGCCCGAGCAGCACCTGCTCGTTGAACGCGACGACCAGATCGGTCTCGTCGCCGCCGTTGGTGACCGGCCCGGCGCCGATGCGGATGCGGTTGCCGCTGGCGCCGGCGACGCTGCGCGCCGGCGGCTGGATCTCGGCCGGGATGATCTCCACCGTCCAGATGCCGTTGCCCCTGCGGGCGGCGATCGCGGCCAGCGACTGGCCGCAGCGCTGCGCGCCTTCGCCCGAGTCGCTGATCACCTCGACGATGTGCTCGGGCAGCGTGCAGCGCGCGTTTGGCACCTGCGTTGGGCGAGGCAGGGCGGTCGATGGCGACGGCGTCATTCATGGTTGGGTTCTTGGTGTGTCGGTCATGGGGCGTGCTAGGCGCAGCCGCACGCGCGCGAAGCTGTGCTCCTCGCGCGCGATGCCGAAGCGCGAGCCGCGTCGTCCGGTCTGCGTAGACGGCCTCGGTGTCGCGCATGCCGAGGTAGGCCTTCATGCTGCGCGCCGCCTTGCGGCCGGCGCCCATCGCCTCGATCACCGTGGCCGCGCCGGTGACGATGTCGCCGCCGGCGTAGACGCCGGCCATCGAGGTGGCGAGGTTGTCGTCGGTCGCGATGTAGCCGCGCTTGTTGAGCTTCAGCTTCGAGGTCTGGCCGATGATCGGGTTGGCGTTGGTGCCGATCGCGAACACCACCATGTCGGTCTCGAACTCGAACTCGCTGCCCGGCACCGGCACCGGGCGGCGCCGGCCCGACTCGTCGGGCTCGCCGAGCTCCATGCGCACGCAGCGCAGCGCGCGCACGTTGTTGTGCGCCGTCGTCGAGGATCTCCACCGGGCTCGTCAGCCAGTTGAACTCGACGCCCTCCTCCTCGGCGTGGTGGACCTCCTCGGCGCGCGCCGGCGCCTCCGTCCTCGAGCGGCGGTAGATGCAGTGCACGCTTCTCGGCGCCGAGCCGCAGCGACACGCGCATCGCGTCCATCGCCGTGTTGCCGGCGCCGATCACCGCGACGTGCTTGCCCGGCTGCAGCGGCGTGTCGAAGTTCGGGAAGTCGCGCGCCCGCATCAGGTTGCAGCGCGTGAGCAGCTCGTTGGCCGACAGCACGCCGTTCAGCGACTCGCCGGGGATGCCCATGAAGCTCGGGTAGCCGGCGCCGGTGCCGATGAACACCGCGTGGAAGCCCATCTCGGTGATCATCTGCTCGATCGTGAACAGGCGCCCGACCAGCGTGTTGCACTCGAATCGTGATGCCGAGCCGCTTGCAGCTTGTCGATCTCGGCGTCGATGACCTCGTTGGGCAGGCGGAAGTCGGGAATGCCGTACTTCAGCACGCCGCCCGGCTGGTGGAACGCCTCGTAGACGATGACCTCGCAGCCGGCCTTGGCCATGTCGGCGGCGCACGCCATGCCGGCCGGGCCGGAGCCGACGATGCCGACGCGGAAGCCGGTCGGCTCGATGTACGGGATGTTGGCCCAGCCTTCCTTGATCGCCATGTCGCCGACGAAGCGCTCCAGGCGCCCGATCGCCACCGGCTCCAGCGTGTCGCCGACGGTGCACACGCCTTCGCACTGGTTCTCCTGCGGGCACACGCGGCCGCAGATCGACGGCAGCAGGTTGGTGTCGGTGAGGATGTCGTAGGCGCCGTGATAGTGCTTCTCGGTGATCTTCTGGATGAAGCCGGGAATGTCGATGCCGACCGGGCAGCCGCGCACGCAGGGCTCGTCGGGGCACATGCAGGCAGCGCTCGGCTTCGCGCAGCGCCTCCTCGACCCGATAGCCGCAGCGAGACCTCGCTGAAGTTGCGCGCGCGTTCGCTGCGGGTCCTGCTCCAGCACCGGCGTGCGCTCCTGAGGGATCGTGCGGATGGTCTTCTTCTTGGTGGCCATCGCTGTCACCCGTCGGTCGAGCGGTCGGTCGAGCACGTGCGCGGTCGACCTCGGTGTCGACCGTGCTGCGCAGGCGGCAGGTGTCCTGCCAGCGCTCCAACGCTTCCTGTTCGGTGCGCTTGTAGCGCCCCAGACGCGCCATCAGGTCGTCGAAGTCCACCTGGTGGCCGTCGAAGTCGGGCCCGTCGACGCAGGCGAACTTGACCTTGTCGCCGATCTTGACGCGGCAGCCGCCGCACATGCCGGTGCCGTCGACCATCACCGGGTTCAGGCTGACGATGGTCTTGATCTTGTGTGCGCGCGTCGCTTCGGCGCAGCCCTTCATCATGATCGGCGGGCCGATGGCGACCACCTCGTCGATGTCGGCGTGTTTGGCGATCGCCTGCTTGATGCCTTCGGTGACGAGGCCCTTGATGCCCGCCGAGCCGTCGTCGGTGCAGACGATCAGCTCGTCGCAGACGGCGCGGAACTTGCTCTCCCAGAACATCAGGTCGCTGGTTGCGGAAGCCGACGACGCCGATCACGTAGGCGCCGCTGCGCTTGTAGCTCCGCGCCTGCGGGTACACCGGCGCGACGCCGAGCCCGCCGCCGACGCAGACCACCTTCTTCGCCTGCCCGATGTGGCTCGGGATGCCCATCGGTCCGACCATCGCGTACAGACTCGTGCCGACGCGGCAGTTGGCCTGCATCTCCCTGGTCGTCTTGCCGACCGCCTGGATGACCAGCGTGATCGTGCCCTTGTCGCGGTCGAAGTCGGCGATCGTCAGCGGGATGCGCTCGCCATGCTCGTGCTCCATCACGATGACGAACTGGCCGGGGCGCGCGGCCTTGGCCATCAACGGATGGGCGACCTCCAGCATGTAGGTGACGTCCGAGTAGTCCTCGCGCGCCACGATCGGGAATGCCGATGGCTGGGTTGTCTGCGTCATTCCTGCGCTCCGTCGAGACCTCTGCCTGCGCCGATTGAGGTGGCGGGTGCGACCGCGGGTTTGTGGGCGCGGCCGCGCACGCCGATCTGCGGTGAAGCTAACCGACTGGTGTCGGCGTGTCTTGATCTTGCACAAGGTAGACTCAGTGCAGCCGCTCGACTGTGGCAAACGCGGCGCAGAGCGGCACGCTTTGTGGCGCGTCGCAACGGCGATGAAGCCGCATTCGCCGCGCGACGGGCGGACCGCACACGACGTCTTCAGCTTGTCCGCGGGCCACCCGGGCGCGCGGCACGGCAGAATGCCGACGAATCCATGCCGCCCCAAACGCTCACCGCCACGCGGCCCCCTGCAACGCACCAACAACTCGCGCTGGCCGCCGGCGTGGCCGTGGTCGCGGTGTGGGGTGCCAACTTCAGCGTGCAGAAGGCCCTGTTCGACCTGCTGCCTCCAGCCGGCATGCTGTTTGCGCGCTACCTGTTGATGCCGCTGTGTGCGACGCTGCTGTTGCTGCACAGCAATGGCTGGCGCTGGCTGCGGCTGCCGCGCGAAGACGCGCTCAGGCTTGCCGGTTTGGGGGTGTTGGCGCATACCGTGCATGTCAGCATGGTCACCTTCGGCATCCACTGGTCGACCGCGTTCTCGAGCGCACTGATCATGGCCTGCGGGCCGGTGTTCACGCTGTTGATCCTGCACTGGGCGGGGCTGGAGCGGCTCACGCGTGGCCAGGTGGTCGGCGTGGCGTTGGCCTGTGCGGGGGTACTGGTGTTCCTGTCCGACAAGCTGCTGGGGCGCCAGTGGGCCGCCACCGGCGGCGACCTGATGATGCTGTTCTCGGCGTCGCTGTTCTCGTACTACACGGTGATGACGAAGCCCTTGATTCAACGCCACGGCGGCGTGGCCGTGATGGCCTATGCCACGCTGGCCGGCAGCCCGTTGCTGGTGCTGGCGACGCTGCCGGCGGCCTGGGCCGCGCCGTGGGCCCAGATGGGCGCGTGGCACTGGGGCCTGCTGCTGTGGGCCGCGCTGGTGTCGGCGTTCCTCGGCTGGCTGGTGTGGGGCTGGGTCAACGAGCAGCGCGGCGTCGGCCGCACCGCGCCGCTGCAGTACTTGATGCCACTGGTGGCCGGCGTGGTGGCCTGGTGGGCCACCGGCGAGCAGTTCACCGCGGTGAAGATCGGTGGCGCGCTCGTCACGCTCGCCGGCGTCGCACTGGCGCAGTTCGCGACGCGCGACGCCAACGATCCGGTGCGCGAGGCGCCGGCGCAGGTGGATTGAATCCGGCGCTGTCGGCCGCGATGCAGGATCAGGCCGGCTCCATGCCGTTGCCGCGTTTGGCTTCCGCGGCCGCCGGCGAGGCCATGAAGTCGAGCATCGCGCGCACGGCGTCGGGCTGCATCGACGTGGCCGACAGTCCACCCGAGAACGTGGTGATGATCTGGATCGCCGGTGGCAGCGGCCCGAGCACCACGATGCCCGGCAGGTGCATCAGCTCGCTCAGCTGCTGAAAGCCGAGCTCGACCCGGCCTTCGGCCACCAGCTGGCCCACCGGCATCCCCGCTGGCGCCTGCACGACGCGCGGCTGAATGTCCTTGGCGATGCCCCAGCGTTCGAACAACGTCGCCAGGTGCACGCCGCTCGGCCCGGTGGAGTAGCTCAGGCTGCGTGCCGACAACACCGCGCGCCGGACTGCGTCTTCGGAGCCGATGTCGACGCGCGGGGCGCCGGCACGCACCGCGATCGCCACGCCCGAGCGCACCAGGTCGACGCGGCTGCCGGCGACGATACGCCCGGCCGCGATCAGCTGGTCGATCGCGTGGGCCGCCAGCACGACGGCGTCGAATGCCTCGCCCGACTGTACGCGCCTGGCGGCATCGACGCCGCCGACGGATTCCACCGTCACCCGGTGCGTCGAACTCCGGTGGAACAGCGCCACCAGATCGGCCAGCACCTGGCGGGTCGCCATCGAAGAGATGATCGTGATCGGGGATGCCACGGCACGCCTTTGCAATGTGTCGATCGGGCGGGCCGCGTCGCGCCCGCGCCCGTGCGATTATCGGGCGCCGCCGCAGGCCAGCCGAGGAGGGCCATGCCATGACCGCTGCCGCCACGCCGTTTCGCCTCCACGTCCCGGACGACGCGCTCGGCGATCTGCGCGAACGCCTGGCGCGCACCCGGTTCCCCGATCAGGCGCCCGGCGCGCCGTGGGCCTACGGCACCGACGTGGCCTACCTGCGGCAGCTGGTGCGGTATTGGCGGGAGCACTTCGACTGGCGCGCGCAGGAGGCGCGGCTCAATGCATTGGCCGCAGTACAAGCTGCCGCTGCACGGCATCGAGCTGCACTACGTGCACGTCGAGGGGCGCGGGCCGAAGCCGATGCCGCTGCTGCTGTCGCACGGCTGGCCCGGCTCGGTGTTCGAGTTTCTCGACATCATTCCCCGGCTGACCGACCCGGCGCGCTTCGGCGGTGACGCGGCCGACGCATTCACCGTGGTCGCTCCGTCGCTGCCGGGCTACGGGCTGTCGTTCGCGCCGGGCCAGCCGCGCTTCGGCGTCGAGCAGATCGCCGACTGCTTCGCCGACCTGATGACCGTTGCGCTGGGCTACCGGCGGTTCGGCGCGCAGGGCGGTGACTGGGGCGCCTTCGTCTCCTCGCGGCTCGGCGCGGTGCATGCCGACAAGCTGCTTGGGATCCACATCAATTTGCTGGGCGTGAGGCGCGACCCGAAGATGTTGTCGAACCCGACGGCCGACGAGACGCGCTACCTCGGCGAGCTGGATCAATGGATCAAGGAGGAAACCGGCTACCAGGCGATCCAGGGCACGCGGCCGCAGACGCTGGCCTTCGGCCTCAGCGACTCGCCGGCCGGGCTGGCCGCGTGGATCGTCGAGAAGTTTCGCGCCTGGTCGGATTGCGGCGGCGACCTCGAAAGCGTGTTCAGCAAGGAGCAGCTGCTGGCCAACATCGGCCTGTACTGGTTCACCGGCGCGATCGGCTCGTCGTTCTGGCCGTACTACGCGCGCCAGCATTCGCCGTGGCCGATCCCCGACGGCGGGGTGAAGGTGCCGACGGGCTACGCGGAGTTTCCGCGCGAGATCCTGCGCCCGCCGCGCTCGGTGGCCGAGCGCGTCTACACCGACATCCGCCGCTGGACGGTGATGCCCCGGGGCGGGCACTTCGCGGCGATGGAGCAGCCGCAGGCGCTGGCGCGCGAGATCACCGAGTTCTTCCGGCCGCTGCGGCCGCGCTGAGCGTCATATCACTCCGTGGGCGCGGCATGACCGTGGCGATGGGGCTGATCTGGCGCTGTGAAACCGATCATGAGTCGCCGGCCCGGCGCCCCAGGCGAGCCGCGCGCGGCCTTGGTTGCTCACGTTCGGACACGTTGCAGGCCGACCGGCGGGGTTGAGGCGCGTTATCCTCGCGACATCGCCTCGCGCCTCATGGGAACTCCGATGACATTCGCACGCACCCAATTCGCGGTCCTGGCCCTGTTGTGCGCCGCGACAGCGACACCGGTTTCGGCCGAGAGCCTGGCCTCGTCGGCCTCCAGCGCCGGCTCGGCCTCGCTGGGCAGCCTGTCGGATTCCGTCAAGGGTTCAAGCAAGAGCTCGTCGGGCGAGACCAAGACGGCCGATGGCGACTACCGCGTCATCGACGTCGCCGAGGCGGCCGATCGCCCGGGCATGCTGACGCTGCGGCTGCAGGCCACGGCGCTGCCGGGCGAGCAGGGCGAGCTGCTGCTCACGCTGCCGCGGCGGGCGCTCGAGCCGCGCGGCATTGCGGCCGGCGACGTCATCCACGCGCGCAACCGGCCGTACGGGTTGGAGTTCGCGCGTGCCAACGGCGCACAGGCGCGCGAAGCCTTCTTCCTGGTGCTGGCCGACGACTGGCACCGCGAGCTCGATCCGCAGCCCGTGAAGCTTTGACGCGATTGCGCGCACCGGCGCTGGCCGCGGCCCTGCTCGTGGGCCAGCTGTGCGGCGCGGGCGCGCACGCGTCGGCAGCGGATTCACTGCGTTATTGCGACCGCGGCACATCCATCACCGCGCGGCAGCAGGACCGCTTGCTGGGCTTTGCGGCGATCCTGCGCCAGGAGCTGGAGGCTTCGGGCCAGTCGGTCGCGCTGGTGGCACGCTCCGGATTGAACTTGAAGCGCTTCGACCTGCGCTATTCGCACGCCGGCATCAGCCTGCGCGCGAACGAGAATGCGCCGTGGTCGGTGCGCCAGCTGTACTACGCGTGCGACGAGCGCCGGCCCAAGCTGTTCGATCAGGGCTTGGCCGGCTTCGTGTTCGGCGGCGACGATCCAACGCTCGGCTACGTGTCGATCGTGCTGCTGCCGCGCGAGGCGGCCGCCGAACTGGAGCGCACGGCCCTCGACAAGGCACGCGCGCTGCGCCTGCTGTCGGCCACTTACAGCGCCAACGCCTATCCCTACAGCCTGCGCTACCAGAACTGCAACCAGTGGCTGGCGGAGTTGTTGGCCACCGCCTGGGGTGCGCTCGACGATGCCGACGATCTGCGCGCGCGGGCCCAGGCCTGGCTGGTCGACCAGGGCTATGCGCCGGCGCCGGTCGATGTCGGCTCGCACCTGCTGATGTTCGCCGGCATGTTCGTGCCGTGGATCCGCTACGACGACCACCCGGAGGACGATCGCTTCGCGCTGCGCTTCCGCACCAGCCTGCCGACGTCGATCGAGGCCTTCGTGCGCGGGCGCGTGCCGGGCGCCACGCGCATCGAGCTCTGCCACAACGAGCATCAGGCGGTGATTCGCCACGGCTGGGAGCCGGTGGCCGAGGGCTGCCGCGCCGAGGCGGGCGACCGCGTGGTGGCGCTCGACTGACAGCGCCGAACGGGGCCGTGCGGGGTGTCGCGCGTCGGGCGTACGCGCCGATACACACCGATCACGCCAGCATTCCTCGATTTCCCGCTCAAGTCGTGGTGGTCTCCGGCCGATAGCCATGCGGTTGTTCCAAACGATTGCCCATTCACGATGATCCCGCCTGCGATCCCGGTCGACGAAGCCTCACGGCTGGATGCCTTGCGGTCGCTGAACATCCTCGACACCGCGGCGGAGGAACGGTTCGACCGGCTGACACGGCTGGCCAAGCGGGCGTTCGGCGTGCCCATCGCCCTGGTCAGCCTGGTCGATGCGAATCGCCAGTGGTTCAAGTCGTGCCAGGGATTGAGCGTCAGCGAGACGCCGCGCCACGTCTCGTTCTGTGGTCATGCGATCCTCAGCCGCGAAGTCCTGGTCGTGCCCGATGCCCTGCTCGACGAGCGATTTCACGACAACCCGCTGGTGGTCGGCGAGCCGAAAATCCGCTTCTATGCCGGCTGTCCGCTGGCGGCGCCCAATGGCAGCCGACTCGGCACCTTGTGCCTGGTCGACCGCGAACCCCGCGCACTCGACGCCGGCGATCTGGAAGTGCTGCGCGATCTGGCCGGCATGGCGGAGCGCGAGGTCGCCGCGATACAAATGGCGACGATGGACGAGCTGACCTTGCTGTCGAACCGCCGCGGCCTGATGACGCTGGGCCAGCATGCACTGAGCCTGTGCACCCGCCTCAGTCGGCCCGCGGTGATGTTGTTCTTCGACCTCGACGGCTTCAAGCAGATCAACGATCGATTCGGACATGCCGAAGGCGACCACGCGTTGAAGTCATTCGCCACGTTGCTGATGCAGACCTTTCGCGATTCCGATGTCGTCGGTCGTCTCGGAGGCGATGAGTTCGTCGTGCTGACGACCAACTGCACGATGGTCGACAGCAAAGTCGCCCTTCAGCGCCTGAATCGGGTCGTGGAAGACAGCAACCGGACCAGCCAGCGCGGCTATGAGATTCGATTCAGCGCCGGTGAGGTCGGCTACGACCCGGCCAGGCACCGTTCGATCGACGCGTTGCTCAGCGATGCCGACGCGCTGATGTATCGGCGCAAGCGCCAGACACACGCCGCGGCATAGGTCCGACGTCGGGCCGCGATCGCCAGTCGGGTGATCGAAGCTCTGGCTCGACGATCGAAGGTGGGACGACAGGGTCGCGCCGTGTGCGACGATCGTGGCCATTCACCACCCACGGCAATAGCGCATGAGCCATCTCTTCTCCGGTTTCGCCCTCGGCCCGCTGGCGCTGCGCAACCGCATCGTCATCGCGCCGATGTGCCAGTACTCGGCCAGCGACGGCCAGGCCACCGACTGGCACCACATCCACCTGGGACAACTGGCGCTGTCGGGCGCCGGAATGCTGACCATCGAGGCCACCGCCGTCGAAGCCATCGGCCGCATCACGCCGGGCTGCCTGGGCCTGTACGACGACGCCTGCGAGCAGGCGCTGGGCCAGGTGCTGACCAGCCTGCGCCGGCATTCGCCGATGCCGATCGCCATCCAGCTGGCGCATGCCGGCCGCAAGGGCTCGAGCGAGGTGCCGTGGCGCGGCGGCGCGCTGATCGCGCCGCAGCAGGGCGGCTGGGTGCCGGTGGCGCCGTCGGCGCTGCCGCATGCCGAGCACGAGGCACCGCCCGCGGCGCTCGACGACGCCGGGTTGGCGCGGGTGCGCCGCGCGTTCGTCGATGCGGCGCAGCGTGCGGCGCGGCTGAAGCTCGATGCGATCGAATTGCACGCGGCGCACGGCTACCTGCTGCACCAGTTCCTGTCGCCGATCGCCAACCAGCGCGGCGATGCCTACGGCGGCACACCGCAGCGGCGCCTGCGCTTTCCGCTCGAGGTGTTCGACGCGGTGCGCGCGACGGTGCCGTCGTCGATGCCGCTGGGCGTGCGCCTGTCGGCCACGGACTGGGTCGACGGTGGCTGGGGCATCGAGCAGAGCATCGTGTTCGGCCGGGCATTGCGCGAGCGCGGCTGCACGTTCCTGCACGTCTCCAGCGGTGGCGTGTCGCCGAAGCAGAAGATCGCGCTCGCGCCGGGTTACCAGGTGCCATTTGCCGAGCAACTGCACGCCGAGGTGGGACTGCCGACGATCGCCGTCGGGCTGATCACCGAGCCGGAGCAGGCTGAAGGCGTGATTGCCGAAGGCAAGGCCGACCTGGTGGCGCTGGCGCGCGCGATGCTCTTCAACCCGCATTGGCCTTGGCAGGCGGCGGCCCAGCTGGGCGGGCAGGTGGTGGCGCCGTCGCAATACTGGCGCTCGCTGCCGCGCGGCATGAACAACCTGTTCGGCGACGTGCGCATCGGCCAGCGCTGAACGCTTCACGCCAGGAGAACGCATGAGCTTCGATTTCAGGCAGCGGCGCGTCGTCGTCGCCGGCGGCAGCCGCGGCATCGGCCGCTCGATCGCGCTGGCCTTCGCGGCGGCCGGCGCCGACGTGTCGATCTGCGCGCGCGGGCGCGACACCCTGGAGGTCACGCGAGCCGAGATCGCCGCACACGGCCATCGAGCGCATGCCGCGCCCTGCGACCTGGCCGACGGCACGGCGGTAGCGGCTTACGTGGCCGCGGCCGGCGCCGCGCTCGGCGGCATCGACGTGCTGGTGAACAACGCCTCCGGCTTCGGCATGGGCGACGACGAAGCCGGCTGGGCGGCCGGTCTGTCGGTGGACGTGATGGCGATGGTGCGCGCCTCGCACGCCGCGCGGCCGCTGCTGGAGAAGGCCCGCGCCGCGTCGATCATCCACATCGCATCGATCTCCGGCTATCGTGCGTCGACGCGCACGCCGGCCTATGCCGCGGTGAAGGCGGCGATGATCAACTACACCGCGAGCCAGGCCGCGATGCTCGCGCCGCAGCGCATCCGGGTGAACGGCATCGCACCGGGTTCGATCGAGTTCCCCGGCGGCGTGTGGGACCAGCGCAAGCGCGCCAAGGATCCGCTCTACGAGCGCGTGCTCAAGGGCATTGCGTTCGGCCGCATGGGCACACCCGACGAGATTGCCGAGGTCGCGTTGTTCCTGGCGTCCGACCATGCGCGCTGGATCACCGGCCAGACAATCGTGGTCGACGGCGGGCAACTGCTCGGCGGCTGAACGGCGGGAGCGCGTTCACCGTGCAGCCGCTCACGCCGCCGGCACGCCGATCGCCGCGAAGTGCACGACCCATTCCTGCGCGGGGTCGACACCGACCAGCGCAGCTGCTTCCTCGTCGAAGAAAGCGCCGACCGCGCAGACGCCCAGGCCACGTGCGCCGCCTTCGAGGTAGATGCGTTCGCCGACCATGCCGGCCTCGAGCAACGCATGCCGGTAGCCGCGCGGCGCGCCGGCCGCGTCGGCGGCGATCGTCGCGCGGTCGACCGACAGCACGAACACCGCTGCGGCGTCGCCGATCACGTCCTGGTCGAGTGCCGCGGATCGCGCGGCGGCGCGCAGCGCGCGGCTCGGGCCACGCGGCGCCAGCGTGTGCGAGGTCATCTCGTAGCGATAGGCGCCCGTTGCGAGGCCGGCCACGTGGTGTACCAGCAGGTTGATGCGCACGGCGTTCGACAGCTGCGCCGCGCCGCCGCTCATCGCACGCAACACGGCCGACAGAGCCGGCAGTGCCATCGGCGTGGCCGCGAAGCGGCGCACCGAACGCCGCACGGCGATCAGGTCGAGCGCCGGCGCATTCGCCGGCGCGGCCGCCGGCAGCGCGATGGCGCGCGGCAGCACCGCTGCGGGCCGCGGCGCGATCGGATCGGCGCGTGACGCTGCGGCCTGCAGCGAGCTGGCCAGATGCATCGCACTGGTCACGCCCAGCGGCAGCCGGGTCGCGTCGGGCGGCGGGGGCAAATGCCACTGCGCGTCGCGATCCACCGGGCGCGATGCCGGCTGTGCGGCGGCCGGGCGCGGCGCACCCGGATGCAACGCCACCAGCGCGAGCACACCTTCCTCGGTGCTGTCGAGCCGCAGCACGGCCGCCGCCGGGGCCTCGTCGAAGCGCGGCAGCAGCAGTGCCTGCACGCCGAGCGCGCCGGCCGCGACGCGCAGGTTCTCCAGCGCGTGACCGAGGTCGGCCAGCACGTAGCGGTAGGTGCGGTCGCGGTACTTGTGGCCGGTGCGGCGGAACACCGCGCTGGCGAGCACCACGGCTGCGGCGTCTTGCAGCAAGTCATCGCCGGGCGAGCCGAGCGCGTCGCCGCCGGAGCTCGCGTCGGACAGGCGGTGCAGCGCGTGGTGCAGCGCGTCGTAGTGCCACCAGCCGGGTGCGAGGCCCGGCACGCTGCGCACCACGACGTACAGCTCGGTGGAGAACAACGCGCCGGACGACGGCGAGGCGCGCAGCGCGATGGGCCCGCGGTGCGCTGTGATGCCGGCGGTGTGCCACAAGGCCGCGCCCAGCGCGCCGGCATCGAAGCGCGCCCGCGTGGCACCGCGCGGCGCGGGCAGCGTGAGCGGTGCTCCGGAGTAGGACTTGAACGGCGGCGGCGCATCGCCCCAGTCCAGGCTCGGCGCGCGCAGCACGACGCCGGCGCGCGAGGTCGACGAGAAGGCGTGGAATCGCTCGACGAAAGCCATGCCGGGGTCGGTTGCGCCGGGCGTGGCGCTGCCCGCGCCCGCGCTCTGCGGCCAGGCGACGCGCAACTCGCTGCGGCCGTGCCGCAAGCCGAGCACGAAGGCCGCGGCCGACGTGAACGCGACGCCGAGCGCCACGAGCAGCGCTCGCCGGCGCGGCGGTGGCGTCTCGCGCGCCGGCCCGTCGCCGGCCGTCGTCGGGACACGCTGCCGGCGCGTCAGCCAGCGCCAGACGACCGGCAGGTTGAACCACAGATGCAGCACCACCAGCAGCACCGTCGTGTAGCCGAACAGGTAATGCCAGTCGAACACCGGCAGCTGCTGGTTGGCGACCCAGAAGATGCCGAGTCCGGCGGTCGTCGCGACATAGGCCGCCAGCAGCACGCTGCCGACCATGTTCAGCGCCTGGCGCGACGGCCAGCGCCTGCGCAGCGCCAGAACGGCCAGCAGCAGCAGCGCCGCAAGCAGCGGCAGCGCGACCCAGATCAGCTTGGGCATGGTCCGACGCGAGACATGACTTGGATTGTCGGCCCGCGGCCGCGCGCGGACGCTGGCGTAAAGTCGAGTTCTCGTTGGAAACCTGGAGGCCGATTCCAATGTCGATGCTGCAACTGCGCAAGCTGGTGGTCCAGCTCGAGGAGATCCATCGCGAGGCCGGGCGTCCGATCGACCCGCCGACGCGCAAGGTGACGGTCGCGGCGGTGATCGCCAACCCGTATGCGGGCCGATACGTCGAGGACCTGGCGCCGCTGTACGAACTCGGCGCCGACGTGGCGGCGCTGTTGGCCGCGCGCGGCGTCGCGGCGCTCGACGTGTCGCCCGACGAGGTGACGGCCTACGGCAAGGGCGCCATCGTCGGCACCGCCGGCGAGATCGAGCACGCGGCGGCGCTGCTGCACCCGCGCTTCGGCGCGCCGGTGCGCAAGGCGGTGGGCAAGGGCGACGACATCATTCCGTCGACCAAGAAGCTCGGCGGTCCCGGCTCGGTGATCGTGATGCCGGTGACGAACAAGAACCGCATCTGGAACTTCGACGACATGGACGCGGCGGAGATCACGATCCCCGATGCGCCGCATGCCGACGAGGTTGTCGTCGCATTGGTGTTGGCCGTGGGCGGGAGGCCGTTGCACCGAATCCAGCCGGTCAAGTGATCGGAGCCCCCGCATGTTCAAGGCCATCATCCTGCTCACGCGCCGCGACGACATGTCGCCCGAAGCCTTTGCCGACTGGTGGCTGCAGCGCCATGCGCCGCTGGCGCGCACGCTGCCCGGTTTGCGGCGGCTCACCTTCAACCTGGTCACCAACGGCGGTGCGGTCGACGGCGTGTCGGAGCTTTGGTTCGACACGCAGTCCGCGTTCGAGGCCGCCTACGCCAGCGAGTCCGGCCGTGCGGTGGCGGCCGACTCGATGGCCCATGTGGCCCGACGCGAACGCCTGATCGTCGAAGAACATGCCCAACTCTGACTCGTAGGAGGCGCGCCATGCCGACATCGAACGCCGAACTGCTGCAACGCGACCATCGCGCACTCGTGCATTCGCTGCACAACCCGAGCGCGCATCTCGCCGGCAACCTGTGGGTGAAGGGCGAGGGCACCGACCTGATCGATGCCGACGGCAAGCGCTACATCGACGCGATGTCGGGCCTGTGGAACGTGACGCTGGGCCATGGCCGGCGCGAACTCGTCGACGCCGCCGCGCGGCAGATGGGCGAGCTGGCGTATGCCTCGGGTTATGCCGGCAACAGCAACCTGCGCGCGCTCGAGCTCGGCGAGCGGCTGGCCGAACTGGCCTATCCGAACATCCACCGCTTCTTCTTCACCAGTGGCGGCGGCGAAGCCACCGACAGCTCGATCAAGATCGCGCGCTACTACTTCAAGGCAATCGGCAAACCGACCAAGGTGAAGACCATCAGCCTGACCGGTGGCTACCACGGCGCCACGCTGGCCGCGATGTGTGCCACCGGCATGCCGGCGTACTGGCCGTCGTTCGAACCGCGCATGCCCGGCTTCGTGCACATTCCGAGCCACGACCGCTACCGCTATGTGGTGCCGCCGGGCGCCGACCCGGCCACCGCGGCGGCCGACGAACTGGAGCGCGCGATCCTCGCCGAGGGGCCGGATACGGTGGCCCTGTTCATCGCCGAACCGGTGATGGGCGCCGGCTCCTACGTGCCGCCGACGGGCTACTTCCAGCGCATCCGCGCGATCTGCGACCGCCATGACGTGCTGTTCGCGGCCGACGAGGTGATCACCGGGTTCGGCCGCACCGGCACGCGCTTCGCGCTCGACCACTGGGGCACGATGCCGGACTTGATGCAGTTCGCCAAGGGCATCACCAGCGGCTACATCCCGCTCGGCGGCGTCGGCTTGTCGGACAAGGTGGCTGCGGTGTTCGAGCGCCCGGGCGCCGACCCGTGGATGCACGCCCACACCTACAGCGGTCACCCGGTGGCGTGCGCGGTGGCGCTGGCCGCGATCGACGTGCTCGAGCGCGAGGGCCTGACCGCGCAGGCCCGCGTGCTGGGCCAGCGGCTGCACGCGGGCCTGCGCGGGGCGCTGGGCACGCATCCGCACATCGGCGACATCCGCGGGCTGGGTCTGATGGCCACGCTGGAGCTGGTCGAGGACCGCGCCACCAAGGCCAACTTCGATGCCGGACGCAAGATCGGGCCGCAGGTGCTGGTCGCGGCGCGCACGCGCGGGTTGATCACCCGCGGCCGCGGCGACCAGATCTACCTCGGCCCGCCGCTGGTGAGCAGCGAGGCCACGATCGACCGCATCGTCAGCACGGTGGCCGAGGCGGTGCAGGCGGTGCTGCCGCGCTGAGATCGCCATCGGACACCAGGGTGCCGTGGCGCGGCGGTGTCCGATCTGAAAGTCGTTGCGCCCGCTGCGGTCCACCCGTGCGCGGCCAATCGGGACCACCTGCGAATCCGGTTCGCGTTCAGGTCCTTGCCGCGGCCGGCACCGCGCGCGGCCGCATCAAGGCCATCACATAGTACGTGGCGCCGCCGATTGCCACGCCGAAGAACCAGCCATAGGTGCCCCACCAGGGCGGCAGCACCTTCGTGAAGTTGGGCAGGACGGTCGAGAACACCGCGCCCACACTGGTGGCGACCAGCGCGTTGACGTTCCAGCCGCCCTCGTAGCGGTACTCGCCGTGCTCCTGGTACAGCGCCTCGACGTTGACCCGGCCCTTGGCGATCAGGTAGTAGTCGACCAGGATCACGCCGAGCAGTGGGCCCATCGTCGCGCCGATGGCGTTGACGAAGCTCGCGGCGTTGCCTTCCCACGGCGCGAACGGGTAGAGCACCAGCGCGATCGCCGCGGCGATGTAGCCGCCCTTCTTGAAGCTGATGGCCTTCGGAAACACGTTGGAGATGTCGAACGCCGCCGACACGAAGTTGGCGACGACGTTGATGCCGAGCGTGGCCACGGCGAAGGTGACGGCCGCGATCAGCGCCAGCACCCAGCTGTCGAACTTGGCCGAGATCTGCTCGGGGTGCAGCAGCACCTCGCCGTAGACCTTGAACGCGGCGATCGTCGTGACACCGGCGACCAAGGTGAACAGGATCAGGTTGACCGGCAGGCCCCACAGGTTGCCCTTGGTGACCGCTTCCTTGTTCTTCGCATAGCGCGAGAAATCGCAGAAGTTGAGGTACAGCGCCGCGAAATAGGTGATCCAGGTGGCGCCCACCGCCGTCAGCGCCCAGAACGAACCCGGCTCGCCGCTGACGCCGGCGTCCTTGGTCTTCTCGAGCAGCACGTTCATCGGGATGCCGTGGTCGAACGAGAAGCCACCAGCCTTGACCGTCAGCCCGATGGCCAGGATCAACATCGCGATCCACACCGCAGGGCCGGCCCAGTCCTGGAACTTGCGCACCGTCTCCATGCCTTTCTGGATGATCAGCAGCTGCAGTGCCCAGATCACGACATAGCAGACCACCTCGAGCCCCGAGTGGCCGAGGAAGTGCGTGGTCTTGTGGAACTGCAGGAAGCTGTCGCTGCGAATCAGCAGCGCCACCACCGCGCCCGAGGCCGCGGCCGTCTGCGCGCCGTACCAGAAGCAGGCCACCACCGCGCGCACCAGCGCCGCGAGGTTGGCGCCGAAGACGCCGAACGACGCGCGCGCCAGCACCGGATAGGGCACGCCGGTCTTTTCTCCGGCATAGCCGATCAGGTTCATCAGGAAGAAGATCACCAGCGAGCCGAGGCCGATGGCGAGCAGGAAATTCGTGAAACTGCCGCACAGCAGGAACAGGCTCGCCGCGAGGTAGTAGCCCCACAGGCTGTGCACGTCCGACGTCCAGACGTTGAAGATGCTGAAGGCGCCCCAGTGCCGCTCCTTGGCGGGCGCAAGGTCTTCGTTGTAGAGCGCGGGCGAGGGGTTGCGGACGTCCATCAGGGGCACCTCCAAGCATGGGGTCGAATGCGAGACCGAAGGCACCGCGTGGGCCGGACGCCAGGCGGTGCGCTGAAACCGACCCATGTGTGCACAAAAGTGTATACACCTTGATGTCGACCGCCCCCCGCGTAAACCCGGAGTTGGATTTCTTCGGCAGTCTGTCGAAATGCGACCCGCCGGCGCGACATTGACCAGGCGCGGCGATTTGCGGCGCCGGCATTCAATGGAGCATCGAAATGGAATACCTGCTGATGATCTACTCCGACCCCTCCGCGTTCGAAACCATGAGCCCGGCGCAGAAGGCCGAGGGCCTGGCTGCGTACGGCGCGTACCACCAGGCGCTGCAGCAGTCGGGCGTGCTGCGCAACAGCAATCGGTTGCGTCCGTCGCAGGCCGCGACCACCGTGCGGCTCAAGTCCGGCAAGACCGAGGTGCTCAATGGCCCGTATGCCGAGACGCGCGAGCAACTGGGCGGCTACTTCCTGGTCGATGTGCCCGATCTCGACGCCGCGATCGCCTGGGCCGCGCGCTGCCCGGGCGCCGCGCACGGCGCGGTCGAGGTGCGGCCGGCCTGGCCGATGGGCGAGGCCTGAAGGGCGCTCGCGGCGTGGCCGGCATCGACAGCGCCATGCCCGCCGCGCAGGCCGCCGAGGCCGCCGCGCGTCGCAGCTACGGCAAGCTGGTGGCGTTTCTCGCCGCGCGCACGCGCGATGTGGCGGGTGCCGAGGACGCGCTGTCCGAGGCCTTCGCCGCCGCGCTGTCCGAATGGCCGGTGCGCGGCGTGCCGCACACGCCCGACGCGTGGCTGCTGACCGTGGCGCGGCGCAAGCTCGTCGACGTCGCGCGCCGGCGCCGCCTGCAAGACGGCGCCGCCGAGCACCTGAGCCTGCTCGCCGAGCTGGCCGCCGGCGAAGGCGAGCCGGCGCATTCCCGACCAGCGCCTGGGCCTGTTGTTCGCCTGCGCGCACCCCGGCATCGACGCCGGCGTGCGCGCGCCGCTGATGCTGCAGGTGGTGCTCGGATTCGACGCCGCGACCATCGCGTCGGCGTTCCTGGTGGCGCCGGCCACGATGGGCCAGCGGCTCGCCCGGGCCAAGGCCAAGATCCGGCAGGCCGGCATTGCCTTTGCGGTGCCGGAGCGTGCCGATTGGCGCGCGCGCCTGGGTGCAGTGCTCGATGCGATCTACGCGGCGTATGCCGAAGGCTGGTCCGACCCCGAGGGCGCCGACGCGCGGCGGCGCAACCTGGCCGACGAGGCCATCTGGCTGGGCCGGCTCGTCGCGTCGCTGCTGCCCGAGGAGCGCGAGGCGCTCGGCCTGCTTGCACTGATGCTGCACGCGCACGCCCGGCGCCATGCGCGCCGCGATGCCGCCGGGCACTACGTGCCGCTGGCCGAGCAGGACCCGACGCGCTGGGACGCCGCGATGATCGAAGAGGCCGAGGCGCTGCTGGCGCAGGCCGGTGCGCGCGGCGATCCGGGCCGTTACCAGCTCGAGGCGGCGGTGCAATCGGCCCATGCCGTGCGGCGGCGCTCGGGCCGCGCGGATTGGGCGGCGATCGAGCAGCTGTACGACGCGCTGTGCGCACTCACCGGCTCGCCGGTGGCGGCGCTGAACCGCGCCGTGGTGGTGGCCGAGACACGGGGGCCGGCTGCGGCGCTGGACGCGCTGGAAGCACTTGCCGGCGACGAGCGGCTGGCGCAGTACCAGCCGTTCTGGGCCGCGCGCGCCGACCTGCTGGCACGCTGCGGCGCGGTGGCGGCGGCGCATGCCGCGTACGAGCAGGCCATCGGCCTGGAGCGCGACCCCGCGGTGCGCCGGTTTCTGCAGCAGCGGTCGGCGCGACTGTCGGCGAGCGGCTCTGCGCCGCCGGTGGGCTTGTCGCCCTAGTCTCGCGTCCGAACGGTCAGGCTCTGCGTCGCCACGCCGATCAGGCCTTGGGTGTCGAACAGGCGCGATTCGGCGATGCCGCAACCGTTGGGGCCGAGATGCGTCCGCGCGTCGATGCAGATCCACTCGCCATGCGGGCGGCGCAGCAGGTTGATCGTCAGGTCACTGTTGACGAACAGGTATCTTGTGAAGTCGAGGATCGCGCTGATGCCGTTGCCCGAGTCGGCGGCCACTGCGACGCGCTGGTAGACGCTGGGCGCCTCGCCGCGGACCAGCGGCTGGCGCAGGCGGAACCACGCCGCGCACGGCCCGTTGAAGAAGCGCCCTTGCGCCAGTCGGGTCTCGACCAGGTCGGCGTAGCCGGCGCGCCGGCTGGCAAACGGGAACGCCGCCGGCGGCGATGCGTCGGGCGGCTGCGGCGCCATCGGCAGCGGATGACCTTGCAGTGGATCGGGCAGTGAAAGATCGTTCTCGCGCTGCACCAGCACCGTGAAGCGCGCCACGTCCTTGCCGCCAGCCGACAGGCGCGCCGAGAAGTGCCCGGCATTGCGTCCGGCGTACTCGGTTGCCACGTCGAGGCTGAGCACATCGATCGGCACCGGTCGCAGCAGATTGGCGGTGACGCGCGAGACATGCGTCAGGCCGTGCACGTGTGCCACTCGCTCGACGCCGCGGCACACCAGCGCGATCGGCGGTCCGGCATGCTGGTGGCCGGGATCCCACGGGCCGCGGGTCAGCGCGCTCGCGCGAAACGTCCTCTCGTCGAGTGCCTCGTACGCGCTGTCGGGCATCGGTTCGTCGGCTCGGAGCATGGTCGCTGTCGAAGAAGACAAAGTGAACGCGCAGTATGCCGCCTCGCCGGCCGGCGCTGCCGAAGCATCGGCCGATCTGCCTCGATGCCCTCGCGATGGGGACCGCTGCAACGCCACGCGGGAATCTGGAGCGGATTTGACCTCGGTCACTGCCTGCCGCCGCCGCGGGGTAGCTTGGAGTCGCTGCGGCCAATACGGCGATGCGCCATGTGCCGGCGGCAAGACGCTCAGGAGGAATCTATGGTCATCCCCGCTCGATCCGGTCGCAGGCAGGCCCTGTGGCCAAGCCAGCCGCATTGATCGTCGCGCTCGCCGTATTCAGCTTGCCCGCCGACGCGCAGCGCAAGGAGCGGCTCGGCAAGGAAGTCGTCGACTCGGTGTGTGGCGCCTGCCACGTGCCGGGCAAGGACAAGGCGCCGAAGATCGGCGACGCGAAGGCCTGGTCGGCGCGCGCGTCGCAAGGGCTCGGCGCCTTGACCGAGCATGCGATCAAGGGCATCCGCAACATGCCGGCGCATGGCGGCAACGCCGGCGTCAGCGACATCGAGATCGAACGTGCGATCGTCTACATGGTCAACAAGTCGGGTGGCCACTGGGTCGAGCCGATCGGCGGTGGCACGCCGGCCGTGCTGCGCACCAGCGAGACGATCGTGCAGAACCAGTGCGCGAAGTGCCACCAGACCGGACAGGAAGGCGCGCCGAAGATCGGTGATCGGCAGGCCTGGATCCCGAGGCTGAAGAAGGGCCTGGACCCGCTGGTGGCGTCGGCGATCCATGGCCACGGTTCGATGCCGGCCCGCGGCGGCCTGCCCGACCTGAGCGATCAGGAGATTCGCGGCGCGATCGTCTACATGTTCAACTACGGCATACCCGAGACGCCGCCGCCGGTGGCCCAGGCACCGCTGGATCCCCACCACAAGATCCTGGCCGGCACCGACATCTACCTCGGCCTGATGCCGCGCCGACGCGATACGCGCGGCCGGCAAGCCCGGCGCTGGCCAAGCCGACATTCCAAGCGGCAAGGGCTACTACCACATCAACATCTCGCTGGTCGACAACAAGTCGCAGGTGCAGGTGACCGATGCGGTGGTCAAGCTGAAGGTTTCCGACGGCATGCGCAGCGAAACCAAGACGCTGGAGCTGGTCGGCGCGAACAACGCGGTCAGCTACGGCAGCTACTTCCGGCTGGTTAGCGGCAACGCCTACAACATCACCGCCGACGTGCGGCGTCCCGGCGTCGCCAGCCCGATCGAGGCGAAGTTCGCGTTCAAGGCGCCGTAGCGCGAAGGGGCCGGTCGGCGACCCTGGGTGTCGGTGATGACCAAGGTGCTGATGATCTGCTCGTCCACCGACGGGCAGACGCGCAAGATCTGCGAGCGCCTGGGCGACATCCTGACGCGCGGCGGCGACGAGGTGACGCTGTCGATGATCGACGACGCGGCTGCGCTGGCGCCATCGGGGTTCGGGCTGGCCGTGGTCGGCGCACGCATCCGCTACGGCAGGACCGATGCGCGCGTGGTTGCCTACGCCAACCGCCACGCGCAGGCGCTCAACGCGATGCCCAGCGCTTTCTTCTCGGTCAACATCGTCGCGCGCAAGCCACGAGAAGAGCCGGCCCGAGACCAACCCCTACGTGCAGAAGTTCCTGCGCCGCGTGGCGTGGCGGCCGCGCTGGCTCGAGGTCTTTGCCGGCAAGCTCGACTATCCGCGCTACGGCCCGATCGACCGGCTGATCATCCGCTTCATCATGTGGCTGACCGATGGCCCGACGCAGCGCGACGCGGTGGTCGAGTTCACCGACTGGCGGCGGTCGACGCGTTCGGCGACCTGCTGAGTCGCGGCGCCACGACTTGACGCGCGCGGCGCGCCGCGGCCTGCGCGGTCAGGCCAGGCGCCGCTCGGCCAGCCGGGCAAAGAACGCCGCGCCCAGCGGCAGCGCGTCGTCGTTGAAATCGTAGGCCGGGTTGTGCACCTCGCAGCCGCTTTCGCCCGAGCCGTTGCCGATGTTGATGTAGCAGCCGGGCACGCGCTCGAGCATGAACGAGAAGTCCTCCGACGCCATGATCAGCGGCGGGTCGCGCTCGCACCTTGTCGGCGCCGACCAGCTCGGTGCAGATCATGGCCGCGTACTCGGCTTCCTGCGCGTCGTTGATCGTCGGCGCGAAGAGGGCGCGGAAATCGAGCTCGGCGCGTCGCGCCGAGCGCCTGCGCCGTGCCTTCGGCGACGCGGCGCATCGACGACTCCGACCAGCGCCATCACGTCGCGCGAGAACGCGCGCACCGTGCCGCCGAGCCTGGCGGTCTGCGGAATCACGTTGTAGGCGTCGCCGGCGTGGATCTGCGTGACCGACAGCACCGCGGTGTCCACCGGCGCGACGTTGCGCGCGACGATGCTCTGCAGCGCCACCGCAATCTGCGCGGCGGCCAGCGCCGGCATCGACGCCCGTCTCGGGCCGCGCGCCGTGCGCGCCCTTGCCGGTGACGTGGATGTCGAAGAACGCGCCGCCGGCCATCATCGGCCCGGCGCGCACCGCGAACTGGCCCACCGGCAGGCTGGGCCGGTTGTGCATGCCGAAGATCGCGTCGCAGGGGAAGCGCTCGAACAGGCCGTCCTCGACCATCGCCTTGGCGCCGCCGAGGCCTTCCTCGGCGGGCTGGAAGATGAAATGCACGACGCCGTCGAAGCGCTTGCTGCGCGCGAGGTGATGCGCGGCGCCGAGCAGCATCGCGGTGTGGCCGTCGTGGCCGCAGGCGTGCATCACGCCGGCGTGGCGCGAGCGGTGCTCGAAGGTGTTGGCCTCGGCGATCGGCAGCGCGTCCATGTCGGCGCGAAAGCCGATCGAGCGCGTGCGCTGGTGCCGGCGCGCAGCGTGCCCACGACGCCGGTCTTGCCGACGCCGCGGGTGACCTGCAGACCCAGCGCGGCCAGCTTGTCGGCCACCAGCCCGGCGGTGCGCGACTCCTGGAAGCCGAGCTCGGGGTGGGCGTGGATGTCGCGCCGCCAGTGGCGCATGTCGGCGTGCAGCGGTGCCAGAGCGTCGAGCGTGGTGGTCATCGAGGCGTTCTCGCGGTCGGGTTGACGATGGTAGCGGTGCGGCCGCGTGCGGCCGGCTCGATCCCTTAGCATCTGGGGGTTTTCGGAGAGACCCACGTGCCCCCACGCTCGCATTCGTTCGCTGCCCCCCAAGGGGGCGCGGGCCTCCCTTGGGGCGGCCCTACGGGAGTCCCGACATGACCGCCACGATCCTGCAATCCCTGCCCGCCGGCCAACGCGTGGGCATCGCCTTTTCCGGCGGCCTGGACACCAGCGCCGCGGTGCATTGGATGCGCGCCAAGGGCGCGATCCCCTGCGCCTACACCGCGCACCTGGGCCAGCCCGACGAGAGCGACTACGACGATATTCCGCGCAAGGCCAAGGCCTACGGCGCCGAAATCGCGCGGCTGATCGACTGCCGGCCGCAACTGGTGGCCGAGGGCATCGCGGCGATCCAGAGCGGTGCGTTCCACATCTGCACCGCCGGCACCACCTACTTCAACACCACGCCGCTCGGCCGCGCGGTCACCGGCACCGCGCTGGTGGTGGCGATGCGCGACGACGGCGTGAACATCTGGGGCGACGGCAGCACCTACAAGGGCAACGACATCGAGCGTTTCTACCGCTACGGGCTGCTCGCCAACCCGGCGCTGAAGATCTACAAGCCGTGGCTCGACCAGCGTTTCATCGACGAGCTCGGCGGCCGCAAGGAGATGAGCGAATACCTCATCGCAACACGGCTTCGACTACAAGATGAGCGTCGAAAAGGCGTACTCGACCGACAGCAACATGCTCGGCGCCACGCACGAGGCCAAGGACCTGGAGTTCCTGAACAAGGGCCTGCCGCATCGTCAACCCGATCATGGGCGTGGCCTTCTGGCGCGACGACGTGGCCGTGAAGGCCGAAGAGGTGACCGTGCGCTTCGAGCAGGGCCGCCCGGTGGCGCTGAACGGCCGCACGTTCGCCAGCGCGGTGGCGCTGTTCGACGAGGCCAACCGCATCGGCGGCCGGCACGGCCTGGGCATGTGCGACCAGATCGAGAACCGCATCATCGAAGCCAAGAGCCGCGGCATCTACGAAGCGCCGGGCATGGCGCTGCTGCACATCGCCTACGAGCGGCTGGTGACCGGCATCCACAACGAGGACACGATCGAGCTGTACCGCGGCAACGGCCGGCGCCTGGGCAAGCTGCTGTACCACGGTCGCTGGTTCGACCCGCAGGCGCTGATGCTGCGCGAGACGGCGCAGCGCTGGGTGGCCAGCGCCGTGACCGGCGAGGTGGCGCTCGAGCTGCGCCGCGGCAACGACTACACGATCCTCGACACCCAAAGCCCGAATCTCACCTACCATCCCGAGCGGCTGACGATGGAGAAGGGCGAAGGCGCGTTCTCGCCGGCCGACCGAATCGGCCAGCTGACGATGCGCAACCTCGACATCGCCGACACACGCGACAAGCTGGGCATCTACGCGAAGACCGGCCTGCTCGGCGTCGATTCGGGCGTGCCGCTGCTGTCGCCGCCGAAGCCCGAGTGATCGAGCGGCAACGTTGCGCATGACCTCGGGCGCCCGCTTCGATCGCCTCGACGCGCTGCGCGGCCTGGCCATCGTGTGGATGGCGGGCTTTCATTTCTGCTTCGACCTCAACTACTTCGGCTTCTTCACGCCGAAGTATCAATTCACCGTCGATCCGCTGTGGACGGTGCAGCGCACCTGCATCGTCACGCTGTTCCTGTTCTGCGCCGGTCTGTCGCAGGCCGTGGCGTTGCAGCAAGGGCAATCCGCGCAGCGCTTCTGGCGCCGCTGGGCGCAGATCGCAGGTTGTGCGATGCTGGTGTCGGTCGGCTCGGCGTGGATGTTCCCGAAGAGCTGGATCAGCTTCGGCGTGCTGCACGGCATCGCCGTGATGCTGATCCTGTCGCGTTTCGCAGCGCCGCTCGGGCGCTGGTTGTGGCCGCTGGGCCTCGTGGCCATCGCGCTGCCGCTGCTGTGGCGCCACGACCTGTTCAACGGGCCCTGGTTGCGCTGGGTGGGTTTGGTGACGCGCAAGCCGGTCACCGAAGACTACGTGCCGGTGTTGCCGTGGCTGGGCGTGCTGTTGTGGGGTCTGGCTGCCGGGCGCGAACTGCTGGCACGTGCACCGGCCTCGCTGCAGGGTGGGTTGCCATCGGCGCTGTCGCCGCTGGCGCTGCTGGGGCGTTGGTCGCTGGGCTTCTACATGCTGCACCAACCGGTGCTGATCGGTGCCCTGATGGGCTGGGTCGCGCTGCGCCGCTGACGCTCGCGCCTGCGGGCGGCCACTGGGTGGCGACGGCGTCACGGTTACCTTTGGCGCCAATCTCACCCTCAGCCTGTAACAGGGGTCTGCCGAAAGCCACTCAGGCGTTCGGAATCGATCAACGGCGACCGAGATTCGTGGCGCACTCACTCAGTCGATGGAGAGATTCGCCATGACGATCACCTCGCTCTCGTTTTCCTTCGTGCAGTACACCTCGACCGTGGCAACGGCCGATGCGAGGGCGGCGGCGCCGGCGCTCACCCCCGCGCCGCAGCCGGTGGCGCAAGACAGCTGCCATGGCGGCGGTTGCGACAGCCCGCGCCGCTCGCCGCTGTTTCGTGCGTTGAAGGATGCGTTGCTCGAGATGACGCGGTCGGCGCTGCCGGCGGTGGCATCGTCCACCGCGTCGACCCCTTCGACGGCGGGCGCGGCCGCCGCGTCGACCGCGGCGACATCGACGACCGCCGGCACGGCGCAAGCCACCCCGTCCGCCGAGGCCGCCGCGGCGCCCGCCGCCGCACCCGATCACGAGCACGCGATGATGGATTTCGCGCGCGCGTTGATGCAAGCGCTGCGCTCCGGGTTCCAGCAGGGCCGCGGCGACGACGGCGAGCACGAGGGCCGGGGCCGGCATCATCATCACCACCACCACGGGCACCGCGGCTGGGGCGACCCGGCCCAACGCGTCGATGGCCTGGCGCAGCGCGTTGGCGCCGCCCCGGCCCCGGGCATGCCAGCGCCGGACACATCCGTCGCGCCGACGCCGACCCCCAGCAGCGCGGTGGCACCGGCCGCGCCGGCCAGCGCCACGACGCCGGCGCCGGCGCCGATGGGCGACGTCACGCTCGAGCCTGCGGTCGCCGGCGCGGCCTCGGCAGCCGCCGGATCGCAGAACGCCGTGATCTTCGTGGCCTCGATCAGCATCCAGCAGACGGCCGCCGCGGCAGCGGCGTCGCCGTTCGGCACGTTGTTGAACGCCTTTGCGGGCCTGCAGCAGGCCATGGGCAAGCCGGTCGCCAGTGGCGATTCGCTGCGCAGCGAACTCAGCGCCTTCCTGCAGTCGCTGGCACAACGCCTGCGCGGCGAGGACCCGGCCACCGCCGAAGCGGCCACCCAGCCTGGCGCACTGCTGAGCGTCGCCGCGTAAACGACCGGCCGGGTCAGCAAGCGGCCGCCGCACTGGCAGCGCTACGATGGCTGCCATGAGCGCCCATCGTGTCTTGTTCGGCTTCCATGCGGTGACGGTCCGGTTGAAGACCGCGCCGGAGTCGGTGGTCGAGGTCCACGTCGACGCCACGCGGCGTGACGCCCGCATGCGACAGTTCGTCGAGCGCGCCAAGGCCGCAGGCGTCAAGCTGGTGGACAGCGACGACGCGGCGCTGCAGAAGCTGTGCGGCACGCACGGCCACCAAGGCGTGGTGGCGCGCGTCGAGCGCACCTTCCAGGCGCGCACGCTCGACGAGGTGCTCGAGGACGTGTCGGGCGCGCCGCTGCTGCTGCTGCTCGACGGCGTGACCGACCCGCACAATCTCGGCGCCTGCCTGCGTGTGGCCGACGGCGCCGGTGTGCAGGCGGTGATCGCGCCGAAGGACCATGCGGTGGGCATCAACGGCACGGTGGCCAAGGTGGCCAGCGGCGCCGCCGAGACCGTGCCCTACCTGATGGTGACCAACCTGTCGCGCACGATCACCGAGTTGAAGTCGCACCACATCCGCGTGATCGGTGCCGCCGACGATGCCGCGCAGACGTTGTACGAGGCCGACCTGTCCGGGCCGGTGGCGCTGGTGCTTGGCGCCGAAGGCAAGGGCCTGCGCCAGCTGACGCGGCGCGGCTGCGACGTCCTGGTGCGCATCCCGATGTTCGGCGCGGTGGAAAGCCTCAATGTGTCGGTGGCCGCGGGCGTGTGCCTGTACGAGGCGCGTCGCCAGCGTGGTGGCTGAGCCCGTTGCCGCGCTGCGCGCGCGGGTGGAGGCCGCGGCGGCGGTCTGCGTGCTCACCGGCGCCGGCATGAGTGCCGAGAGCGGCATTCCCACCTTTCGCGACGCGATCAATGCCGCCCCTACGGCACCTTCGGTGCCGGTCTCCCACGGGGAGCGTCCCGCCTTGGTGCGGCCCGGCGGCGGCACCGGCCTGTGGTCGCGCTTCGACCCGGCGCAGCTGGCAAGCGTGGACGGTTTTCGCGCCGATCCTGCGCTGGTGTGGGACTGGTATGCCGAGCGCCGCACCGGCGTGCGGGCGACGGAGCCGAATGCCGGGCACCTGGCGCTGGCGGCGTTCGCGCAGCGCCGGCCGGGTGTGTTGACGGTGGTCACGCAGAACGTCGACGATCTGCACCAGCGTGCCGGCATCCCGGAGGCGATTCGCCTGCACGGCGACATCCTGGCCGACGCGTGGCTGGAGCCCTGCCGCGAACGACCGCGCTGCAGCACCGCCGGCGCCGAGGCGGGGCGCCCGCCGCATTGCACGCGCTGCGGCAACCTGGTGCGGCCGGCCGTCGTGTGGTTCGGCGAGATGCTGCCCGACGACGCGATGCAGGCGGCCGAGCGGGCCGCCACGCGGTGCGATGTGATGCTCGTGGTCGGCACCTCGGGCGCAGTGTGGCCGGCGGCCGGCCTGGCCGCGACCGCGCGACGCGCCGGCGCCTTCGTCGCGATCGTCAACCCGCGCCCCAGCGAGATCGACGACCAGGCACACCTGACGGTGCGCGGTACCGCGGCCGTCGAGCTGCCGCGGATCTTCGCGGCGTAGCAGCCCGCGGCGCCTACCGCAAACGCGGTACCCGCGTGCGGCCGACGCGACGCACAATGCCCGCCGAGGAGGTGCCGATGTCGACCCGGGTGCTGATCGTCGAGGATGAACCGGAATTCCTGCGCCGCTTCGCCGACGCGGTGTTGTCCGACCGGGAGTTGGCACTGGCCGGCGCGGTGGTCAATGGCGCTGCGGCCAAGGCGATGCTCGACGCCCAGCCGGTCGACGTGCTGCTGGTCGACCTGGGCCTGCCCGACATGGACGGTGTCGATGTGATCCGTCATGCCGTGGCGCGCCACCCGGCCTGCGACGTGATGGTGGTGACGATGTTCGGCGACGATGGGCATGTGCTGTCGAGCATCGAGGCCGGCGCCACCGGCTACGTGCTGAAGGACGCGATGCCCGAGCAGATCACCACCTGCATCCACCAGCTGCGTGCCGGCGGCTCGCCGATCAGCCCGAGCATCGCGCGGCGCGTGCTGGCGCGCTTTCACCAGCGGCCGGCCGGCGTGCAGACGGCAGCGCAGCCCGAGCCGTCGCCGCTGTCGGAGCGTGAGACCGAGATCCTGCGCCTGGTGGCCAAGGGCCTGTCGTTCCAGGCGGTGGGCGAGGTGCTGTCGATCTCGCCGCACACCGTGGTCACCCACGTCAAGAAGATCTACTCCAAGCTCGCCGTGCATTCGCGTGGCGAAGCCGTGTATGAAGCCGGGCAGATGGGGTTGTTGTGACCGGCTGCTGATCGGCGCCGCGATGGCGCTGCTGGCGGCTGGCCTGGCCAGCTGCACGGTCGATCCGCACCGGCGCGGCACCGCGGCGTTGATCGAGCCCACGCAGGCCGAGATGCTGGTGTCCGACGCGCAGGCGCCACCGGGCGACGAAGCGCCCTGGGCGGTGGTGACACTGCCCGACCTGCGTGGCACGTCGACTACCTGGTATCGCGTGGCGTTCGAGGTGCCGGTGCCGCGCGCCGACTCGTGGGCGGTCTATCTGCCGTACCTGTACGGTGGCGGCGCGGTGATGCTCAACGGCGTGCCGGTCGAGCAGATCGCCGAGGCCACGCCGCAGCGCCACGTGCGCTGGGAGCGGCCCCATCTCGTGGCGCTGCCCGACTCGGTGTTGCACAGCGGTCGCAACCTGCTGCACCTGCGGGTCGCGCCGGCCAGCCTGCCCAGCGGGGCACGGTTGCCGGCGCTGGCGATTGGTGCGCACGCCGAACTGCTGCCGGTGCACGAGCGCCGGCTGTTCTGGGTGTACACGATGCCGCAGTTCACCGCGATCGCCTGTGCGGTGGTGGGTGCATTCGTGCTGTTCATCTGGCTGGGCAAGCGCGAGGAGGTGCTCTACGGGCTGTTCGCCGGCGCCACGCTGTTCTGGGGTTTTCGCACGCTCACCTTCGTCGTCGAGGTGCTGCCCGAGGCCTGGTGGCCGACCTGGCGCTTGCTGTACCACAGCGCCAACGGCGGTTTCGTGATCCTGATGACACTGTTCACATTGCGGCTGGCCGGCTGGCAGCGGCCCGGGGTCGAACGCGCTCTGCTGCTGTACTGGCTGCTCGGGCCCATCGCCTACCTGGCCAGCGGCGGCAGCGAGTCGCTGGCGGGGCGTCTGTGGATCGGCGGCATGATTCCCGTCGGCCTGTCGATGGTGGTGCTGACCATCGTGGCCGCGTGGCGAAAACGCACCAAGACCATGCTTGCGCTGATGCTCTCGGTGTCGCTGGGCGTGGTGGCCGGTGTGCACGACTATGCGATGGCCTGGGATTCCGACCTGCTGCGCGAACTGGCGCCGCGCTGGCTCGTGCACCGCATCTTCCTGCTGCACTTCGGCGCCAACCTGTTGCTGCTGGTGATGGGTACGGTGCTGACGACCCGGTTTCTCAACGCCATGCGCGACCTGGAGGAACTCAACCGCACGCTGGAGCAACGTGTCGCCGCGCGCGAGCGCGAGCTGGCCTCGAACTACGAGCGGCTGTCCAAGCTGGAACGTGTGCAGGCCGCGGCCGACGAGCGCGCGCACATCATGCGCGACATGCACGACGGGCTGGGCTCGACGCTGTTCACGTCGCTGTCGCGTGTGGAGCGCGACCAGATGTCGACCGGCGAGGTGGCCGATGCCTTGCGCGCCTGCATCGCCGAGATGCGGCTGGCGCTCGAGGCCATGGCGCCGGAAGACCGCGACTTCCTCGGTGCCTTCGGCAGCTTCCGCTTCCGCTGGGAGGCCTTGCTGCAGGCGCGCGGCATCCGCAGCCAGTGGTCGGTCGATGTGCCCGACGAGCGGCTGGACCTGACGCCGAACCAGGCGCTGCAGGTGCTGCGGGTGTTGCAGGAGGCGCTGACCAACGCGCTCAAGCACGCCGGGGCGACGCAGATCGAGATCATGCTGCATGTTGTCGACGGCCGGGTCCATGCCGAGGTGGCCGACAACGGTCGCGGCCTGCAGCCCGGGCTCGATCGGCCGGGTCGCGGCCTGCTGAACATGCGTTCGCGGGCGCAGCGGCTCGGTGGGGCCCTGCAGGTCGACAGCCAGCCCGGACGCACGCGCATCGCGCTCGACCTGCCGCTGGCCGCCTGAGGCGCGGCGCGCGAACGCAATCGCGCGAGGGCCATACCGCCTTCGCGGGATGCATCGGTGTGCCATCGCCCTTAGCCTGCGTGGGCCCGCTGCAGCCGCGGCCGGGCCCGCACAGGAGCGCAATCATGGCCGCATGGATTCGACGTTTCCACATTGCACCACGCAAGCTCGGCCCCCAGTGGCTGCTGCTGCCGGCGGTGGCCGCGTCGCTGGCGATGTTGTGTCTCGCCGGCCTGATCGCCGAATCGACGTTGCGCCAGCTGCCGTGAGGCAGCGCCACGGCGCTGCGGCATCGCGCCCGCGCAACGGGTGCTTGCCGAAGTTCGCTACCATCGCGCCGGTTCTCGAATGCGGCAGCGGGAGTGCGACATGGCCATGGATGTGGTGGACTACGAAATCAAGGGCTCGGAGATGCAGTTCGTCGAGATCGAGCTCGATCCCGGCGAAGCCGCGGTTGGCGAGGCCGGCAGCATGTTCTTCATGGATGCCGGCATCGGCATGGACACCGTCTTCGGCGACGGCTCCGCAAGCCAGGGCGGGCTGTTCGGCAAACTGCTCGGCGCCGGCAAGCGTCTGCTGACCGGCGAGTCGCTGTTCACCACCGTCTACAGCAATCAGGGCACGACCAAGTTGCGCGTCGCCTTCGGCGCGCCGTACCCGGGCAAGATCCTGCCCATGGACCTCAATCGGCTCGGCGGCACGCTGCTGTGCCAGAAGGATGCGTTCCTGTGCGCGGCGCGCGGCGTGTCGCTGGGCATCGCGTTCCAGCAGAAGCTCGGCGTCGGCTTCTTCGGCGGCGAAGGCTTCATCATGCAGAAGCTCGAAGGCAGCGGCCTGGCTTTCGTGCACGCCGGTGGCACCGTGCTGAAGCGCGAGCTGGCGCCGGGGCAGACGCTGTTCGTCGACACCGGCTGCGTGGTGGCGTACACGCCGAACGTGAGCTTCGAGATCCAGTACGTCGGCAAGATCAAGACCGCGCTGTTTGGCGGCGAGGGCCTGTTCTTCGCCAAGATGACCGGGCCTGGCACGATCTGGCTGCAGAGCCTGCCGTTCTCGCGCCTGGCCAGCCGCGTGTTCGCCGCGGCGCCGCAACGCGGTGGCTCGCGCGAGGAGGGCTCGATCCTGCCCGGCATGGCCGGCGGCGGCCTGCTCGGGGGCATTCTCGGCGGCGACGATGAGTGAGCGCCGCCGACGGGCGGCCTGGTGCACAGCGATTTGTGCGGCGTTGTGGGCCACGCCGCCGGCCCTGGCTGCACCGGACACCGTGTTCCTCGAAGAACTGACGTCGACCGAATTGCGCGACCGCATCGCGGCCGGGGCGACCTCGGTGCTCGTGCCGATCGGCGGCACCGAGCAGAACGGCGCGCACATGGTGCTGGGCAAGCACAACGTGCGCGTGCGCGCGCTGGCCGGCCGCATCGCCGAGCGGCTGGGGCAGGCGGTGGTGGCGCCGGTGATGGCCTATGTGCCCGAGGGCGCGATCGAGCCGCCGACGCAGCACATGCGTTGGGCCGGCACGATCTCGGTGCCGGACGCGGCGTTCGAGGCGGTGGTCGAGGCGTCGGCTCGCAGCTTCAGGCGGCACGGCTTCCGGCAGGTGATCCTGCTCGGCGACCATGGCGGCTACCAGGCGTCGCTGGCGCGTGTGGCGGACAAGCTGAATCGTGAGTGGGCCAGGCAACCGGCGTATCGAGTCGTTGCATTGAGCGAGTACTACCGCGCGGCTCAGGCGGACTTTGCCGATATGCTGAAGGCCAAGGGATTCGCGGCTGTCGAGATCGGCCAGCACGCCGGACTGGCCGACACCTCGCTCGCGCTGGCCGTGCAGGCCGATCTTGTGCGCCGCGATCAACTGGACACGGCGGCGCAATCCGGCAGTGGCGTGTCGGGCGACCCGCGTCGATCGAGTGCGCAGCTGGGGCAACTCGGTGTCGACCACATCGTCGAGGTTTCGGTGGCCGCGATCCGGCAACGAAACGCGGCACGCGAACCGATCATCAAGACACGACCATGAAAGGACTGCGGTGAAATTGACAGGCATTGGAGCGCCTTGGGCGCCAGCGGCGGCAGCCACGATCGGCCTGGCGGCGGCGAGCCTGGTCTGGTCGCAGGCCGGGCCTGCCAGCGCGCCGGGCGCAGCACCGGTGGCCGCCGTGAACACGGTGCCCGGCATGCCGCCCGTGCCGGACCCGCGCAATCTCTACAGCGAGACCGCAGCCGACAAGATCAGCCCCGCGCTGCGCGGCGACCTGGAGCGCATCTACGTGCCGAACCTGCGATCGGACGACGTGTACGTGGTCGATCCTGTGGCAATGAAGGTGACCGGGCGCTTCAAGGTGGGCGACGGGCCGCAGCACATCGTGCCGTCGTGGGACCTGCGCACGTTGTGGGTGACCAACAACGCCGAGGGCACCACCGACGGCAGCCTGACGCCGATCGATCCGCGCACCGGCAAGCCGGGCAAGCCGGTGGTGGTCGATGATCCGTACAACATGTATTTCACGCCCGATGGCAAGTCAGCGATCGTGGTGGCCGAGGCGCGCAAGCGCCTGGACTTCCGCGACCCGCAGACGATGGCGATGCAGTACTCGATCGACGTGCCGGGCTGCCCCGGCGTGAACCATGCCGACTTCTCCATCGATGGCCGCTTCGCGATCTTCACCTGCGAGTTCTCGGGCACGGTCGTCAAGATCGACCTGGAGGCGCGCAAGGTGCTGGGCTACCTGAAGCTGCAGATGCCGGCCACGCGCTTCAAGGAGGCGCCCGCCGCCGCACGCAGACCGGGGCAGGTTTGGGAGCCCGGCGAAACCGAGGTCTGCACCGTGCCGCGCGGCATGCCGCAGGACATCCGCAGTTCGCCCGACGGCAAGCGCTTCTTCATCGCGGACATGCATGCCGACGGCGTGCACGTGGTCGATGGCGACAATTTCAAGCAGGTCGGGTTCATCACCACGGGCCTGGGTGCGCACGGCCTGTACCCCAGCCGCGACGGCAAGAGCCTGTACGTGGCCAACCGCGGGTCGCACCTGGTCCACGGCCCGAAGCTCGGCGGTGGCAGTGTCACGGTGATCGATTTCGCCACCGAGAAGATCACCGCACGCTGGTCGGTGCCCGGCGGCGGCAGCCCGGATATGGGCAACGTCAGCGCCGACGGCAAGTGGTTGTGGCTGGCGGCGCGTTTCGACGACGTGATCTACCGCTTCGACACCAGCAACGGTGCGGTGATGCAGATCAAGGTCGGAGCCGAGCCGCACGGACTGACCGTCTGGCCGCAGCCCGGGCGCTATTCGCTCGGCCATACCGGCAACCTGCGCTGAAACCGAGCAGCGGGCCCGCACGCGCATGAAGGATCTGCTCGACGCGTTCTGGCGCGCGCTGGCGTACTGCATTCACCCGCGCGTGATTGCGCTGTCGCTGCTGCCGCTGCTGATCGGCGCCGGGCTGACGCTGCTGTTCGGCTGGCTGTACTGGGTGGCGGCGGTGGACGGCGTGCGCGCCACGCTGGAAAGCTGGTCGATGCTGGACGCCGCGTTGCAGTGGATCGAGCGCGTCAGCGGTGTGGCCTCGTTTCGCGCCGTGTTGTCGCCGGTGATCGTGGTCATGCTGGCCGTGCCGGTGGTCGTGGTGATGTCGGTGTTGCTGGTGGCCTTGCTGATGGCGCCGGCGATCGTGCGGCTGGTGGCGGCGCGCCGCTTTCCGGCGCTGGAACGCCGCCGCGGTGCCGGGCTGCTCGGCAGCCTGTGGGTCTCGCTTGGCAGCACCGTGATCACCCTGGTGGCACTGGTCGTCACGTTGCCGCTGTGGTTCATCCCGCCCATGATGCTGGTGCTGCCGCCGCTGATCTGGGGCTGGCTGACCTATCGCGTGATGAGCCATGACGCGCTGGCCGAACACGCGGATCCGTCGGAGCGGCGTGAACTGATCCGGCGCCACCGCGGGTCGCTGCTGGTGATGGGCGTCATGACCGGCTACCTGGGAGCCGCGCCATCGCTGCTGTGGGCCGTGAGCGCCGCGACCCTGGTACTGGCGCCGCTGCTGGTTCCGTTGTCGATGTGGCTGTACACACTGGTGTTTGCCTTCAGCGCACTGTGGTTCGCGCACTTCGCTCTCGCTGCGCTGGAGCGCATGCGACGCGAGGCGAGCGCAGCCACCGCCGCCATCGACGTCGCCGCGGCGGCGCCGGACGCCACCCCCACCGCGCATGCGTTGCCACCGCCATGAACATCGGCCTCATCATCGTCGGCGACGAGATCCTCTCCGGCAAACGCCAGGACAAGCACCTGCCCAAGGTGATCGAGCTGCTGTCGGCACGGGGCCTGAGCCTGAGCTGGGCACGTTATGTCGGCGATCGCCGTGATCACATCACGCCGGTGTTGCGCGATGCGTTTGCCGGTGGTGACCTGGTGTTCAGCTGCGGCGGCATCGGTGCGACACCCGACGATCACACCCGCCAGTGCGCGGCGGCCGCACTCGGCGTTGCGCTGGTGCTGCACCCGGCGGCGAAGGCCTTGATCCTAGAGCGCATGCGCGACATGGCGGTCGAGCGCGGCGAACCCTATGAGCCGGACCGGCACGACAACGTGCACCGCCTGAACATGGGCGTGTTTCCGGAAGGCGCCGACATCGTGCCCAACCCGTACAACAAGATTCCGGGGTTCAGCGTGGGCGACGTCCATTTTGTGCCGGGCTTTCCGGTGATGGCGCATCCGATGATCGAATGGCTGCTCGACACGCGGTACCGGCATCTGCACGGGCGCGACACGCAACACGAGAAATCGGTGATCGTGACGGGTGCGATGGAGGCGGCGTTGACGCCGCTGATGGAAGGCGTCGAGGCCCGGTTCGCCCGCATCAAGGTGTTCAGCTTGCCCAGCGTGGACCATCCCACCTACGGCCGCCACATCGAGCTGGGCGTCAAGGGTGATGACGCGGGGGCTGTTGTGGCAGCGTTCCAGCATCTGAAAGAAGGATTGATCGCTCTGGGTGCGGGCCTGGGCCCTGAGATGGTGCGTTCGGCGGGCCAGTCCGGCAGCCAATATGGTGCCGGGTGAGCACCGATACGGTGCGTGACGCCTGCCGGGTGATCTTTGACTGGCCGTCCGGGCAACCCCGGTCAATGGCATGGTTTCTGCTAGATTGCCGGGTGCTTCGCGTCACGCGGCTTCGCCCGAGGTGGCCGCAGGCCCCGACAAACACCCCACAACCCCGAACACAAGCGATCCGCTAGGAGATTCCTGATGGCAGCCAAGACCGTCGCAGACGTGATGAAGATGGTGAAGGACAACGAAGTCAAGTTCGTCGACTTCCGCTTCACCGACACCCGCGGCAAGGAGCAGCACGTCACCGTGCCCGTCTCCCACTTCGATGAAGACAAGTTCGCCTCGGGACATGCGTTCGACGGCTCGTCGATCGCCGGCTGGAAGGGCATCGAGGCGTCCGACATGCTGCTGATGCCGGACCCCAACACGGCCAACATCGACCCGTTCTACGAAGAGCCGACGCTGTTCCTGTCGTGCGACGTGGTGGAGCCCGGCGATGGCAAGCCCTACGAGCGCGACCCGCGTTCGCTGGCCAAGCGAGCCGAGGCCTACCTGAAGGCCAGCGGCATCGGCGATGCGGCCTTCTTCGGCCCGGAGCCCGAGTTCTTCATCTTCGACCAGGTGCAGTGGAACATCGACATGTCGGGCGCCTCGTACAAGATCGGCTCCGAAGAGGCACCCTGGTCCACCGGCGCCAGCTTCGAGGGCGGCAACATGGGCCACCGGCCGGCGGTGAAGGGGGGCTACTTCCCGGTGCCCCCGGTCGACAGTTTCCAGGACATGCGCTCCGAGATGTGCCTGCTGCTCGAACAGATGGGCATTCCGGTCGAGGTGCATCACCACGAGGTGGCAGCACCCGGCCAGTGTGAGATCGGCACCAAGTTCTCCACCCTCGTGCAGCGCGCCGACTGGCTGATGCTGCAGAAGTACATCATCCACAACGTGGCGCATGCCTACGGCAAGACGGCCACGTTCATGCCCAAGCCGGTGGTCGGCGACAACGGCAGCGGCATGCATGTGCACCAGTCGGTGTGGAAGGGCGGCAAGAACCTGTTCGCCGGCGACGGCTATGCGGGTCTGAGCGAGTTCGCGCTGTTCTACATCGGCGGCATCATCAAGCACGCCCGCGCGCTGAACGCCATCACCAACCCCGGCACCAACAGCTACAAGCGCCTGGTGCCGGGCTTCGAAGCCCCGGTGAAGCTGGCCTACAGCTCGCGCAACCGCTCGGCGTCGATCCGCATTCCGTACGTGCCGAACCCGAAGGGCCGGCGCATCGAGGTGCGATTCCCCGATCCGACCTGCAATCCGTACCTGGCCTTCAGCGCGATGCTGATGGCCGGTCTGGATGGTGTGGAGAACAAGATCCACCCGGGCGAGGCCGCCACGAAGGACCTGTACCACCTGCCGCCGGAAGAGGACGCGAAGATCCCGACGGTCTGCGACAGCCTCGACCAGGCCCTGGGTTACCTGGACAAGGGCCGCGCGTTCCTGACCAAGGGCGGCGTGTTCACCGACACCTACATCGACGCCTACATCGAGCTGAAGATGCAGGAGGTCACGCGCTTCCGCATGACCACGCACCCGGTCGAATTCGACATGTACTACAGCCTGTGAGCCTCGATGTTCGCCGGTGCACAGGCACCGGCGAACGTCCGCCGCGCGACCGAGTGCGACCGGCGCGCGCCGAGGCGCTCGACTTTGTGTCAAAGGGACGGTGTCGCACCGTCCCTTTTCCGTTGCCTGTCCCGGGTTTGCGACAATCGCGCGTTAGCGATTGGAGACTGGCCCGCCGGGCCCGGAGGTTCCATCCATGAAGCACCTGTCGTTGGTCCTGCTGAGCATGGCGTGGCTGCCATCGGCGTGGGCGCAGGCCACCGGCACCCCGAGCACCGTCTACCGTTGCCCCGGGCCACCCGTGCTGTACACGGACTCCATCTCGGCCCAGGAGGCCAAGGAAAAGAACTGCCGCACGATCGAAGGCGCTCCGATCACCATCGTGCAAACGGTGAAGCCGGCTGCCAAGCCGCGCGAAGGCGCACCCAATGCGTCGGGCCCGCGCGGCGGCGAGGGTCGCGTCGACCCGGCGTCGCAACGCCAGCGCGACAGTGACGCGCGCCGCATTCTCGAGGCCGAACTCAAACGCGAGGAAGCGCGCCTTGCCGAGATGCTGCAGGAATTCAACAACGGCGAACCCGAGCGGCGCGGCGAGGAGCGTAACTTCGCGCGCTATCAGGAGCGGGTTGCCGAAATGCGCGCAGCCATCTCGCGCAAGGAAAGCGACATCGCCGCGATCAAGCGCGAGCTGGCCAAATTGCCACAGTGAGTTCCTCGCGCTACGACGCGTTCGATCTGCTGGCGACGCTGGTCGCGCTGGCCCGACCCGACGGCACGCTGCTGTTCGTGAACGCGGGTTTCGAGGCCGTGGTGGGCCAATCGCGGCGCTCGCTGGTGCGCACCAGCCTGTTCGATCGGTTCACCGATGCGTCGGCGCTGCGCGAAACACTGATCGCGGTGGCGCACAACGAGATCGCCACCGGCCGGCTGCAGGCGACGCTGCGCCGCACCGGTGGCGCCGCGTCGCCCGACGACCTGCCGGTGCACGTGATCGTCACCCAGGTGGAAGAGCGCGGCGACGGCAGCCGCAGCGAAAGGGCCGAGCAGGTGCTGGTGGAGATGCTCGAGATCGAGCAACAGACTCGCCAGGACCGCGAGGAGCGTGCGCTCGACCAGATCGAGGCCAACAAGGAGCTGATCCGCAACCTGGCACACGAGATCAAGAATCCCCTCGGCGGCATTCGAGGCGCCGCGCAACTGCTGGCGATGGAGATCAGCTCGCCCGAGCTGGCCGAGTACACCGAGGTCATCGTGCACGAGGCCGACCGCCTGCAGGCCCTGGTCGATCGGCTGCTGGCGCCGCACCGCCGTCCGCATGTCGTCGGCGACGTCAACATCCACGAGGTCTGCGAGCGTGTGCGATCGGTGGTGCTGGCCGAGCATCCGCGCGGTCTGACGATCCTGCGCGACTACGATGTGTCGCTGCCCGAGTTTCGCGGCGATCGCGAGCAATTGATCCAGGCCATCCTGAACGTGGTGCAGAACGCGGCGCACGCGCTGGCCGAGCGCATCGCCGCGGGTGATGCCTGCGTCGCGCTGCGCACGCGCATCGCCCGTCAGGTCACCGTCGGCAAGCAGCGCAGCAGACTGGCACTGGAATTGCATATCGAGGACAACGGGCCGGGTGTGCCCGAGGCATTGCGCGATCGCGTCTTCTTCCCCCTGGTGTCGGGGCGCGAAGGCGGATCAGGCCTCGGACTCACGTTGGCACAGATGTTCGTGCAGCAGCACCACGGGTCGATCGATTTCGACTCGGTACCCGGCCGCACGGTGTTTAGGATCATGATTCCACTGCCGTGACGAACCGGACCTTGAACGCAACCGAGACCATGCCATGAAGCCGATCTGGGTTGCCGACGATGACCAGTCCATTCGATTCGTGCTCGAACGCGCACTGACGCGCGAGCAGTTCAGCGTGCGCTGCTTCTCCAACCCGCGCGACGTGCTGGCGGCGCTGGAGACGGACGTGCCCCAGGTGTTGGTCAGCGACATCCGCATGCCGGGTGGCTCGGGGCTGGATCTGCTGTCGAAGGTGAAGCAGCGCCTGCCCGGGCTGCCGGTGATCGTGATGACGGCGTATTCGGATCTGGACAGTGCGGTCTCGGCCTTCCAGGGCGGCGCGTTCGAATACCTGCCCAAGCCGTTCGACCTGCCGAAAGCCGTCGAGCTGATCCGCCGCGCCGTGGAGGAGAGTCTGCGCGAGCAGGTCGGCACCGAGCTCGGCGCCGCCGCCCCCGAGATGCTCGGTCAGGCCCCCGCCATGCAGGACGTGTTCCGGGCCATCGGCCGACTGAGCCAGAGCAACGTCACGGTGATGATCACCGGCGAATCGGGCACCGGCAAGGAACTGGTGGCGCGCGCGCTGCACCGGCACAGCCCGCGGGGTGAGCTCGGCACCAAGGGCCCGTTCATCGCGATCAACACCGCAGCCATACCGAAGGATTTGCTGGAGTCCGAGCTGTTCGGCCACGAGCGTGGCGCGTTCACCGGGGCACAGACGATGCGCCGTGGCCGCTTCGAGCAGGCCGACGGCGGCACGCTGTTCCTCGACGAGATCGGCGACATGCCGTTCGACCTGCAGACCCGGCTGCTGCGGGTGCTGTCCGACGGCCACTTCTACCGCGTCGGCGGGCATCAACCGCAGAAGGCCAACGTGCGCGTGATCGCCGCGACGCATCAGAACCTGGAGCAACGCGTCAAGGAAGGTGCGTTCCGTGAAGACCTTTACCACCGCCTCAACGTGATCCGGCTGCGGCTGCCGGCGCTGCGCGAGCGCCGCGAGGACATCCCCGGCTTGGCGCGCGCCTTTCTGGCGCGCAGTGCACATGATTTGGGCGTGGAGGCCAAGCGGCTCAGCGACGCTGCGATGGAACGGCTGATGCACTTCCAGTTTCCCGGCAACGTGCGCCAGCTGGAAAACCTGTGCCACTGGCTGACCGTGATGGCGCCGGCCCAGCTGATCGACGTGAAGGATCTACCGCCGGAGCTGCTGGCCGATCCGCCCGACGCCGCGGCGGTCGCGCAGGTCCACGGTGTGGTGCCAGCGGTCGCCGCGGTGGCGGCACCGGTCATGGTGCACGGTGCGGCCGACGCCTGGCTGGCCGATCTGGCGCGCGAGGCGAGGCGTCTGCTGGACGCCGGCGTGCCCGAAGTGTGGGATCAGCTGACGCGCCAGTTCGAGGGGCAGCTGATCCACGTGGCGCTGGAGAACACCCGCGGACGCCGCATCGAGGCGGCGCAGAAGCTCGGCATCGGGCGCAACACGATCACGCGCAAGATCCAGGAACTCGGTCTGGACGAGTAGGGGCGCTGCTGCGCCGCAGTCGCTATTTGGCGTGTTGCTGCGCCGGCGCCTCATCCAGCGAGGAGAGGCCGGTCCAGTGGCGATCGGCCTCGTCGAATTGTGAATGCGAGGCGTCGGTGACCTCGATCGACGACACATCGTCGCGCAATCGCGCCGGCGTGCGGCGATCGAGCACCTCTTCCACGCGCAGACGCAGGGCCATCAGATCGGGGTTTTGCGCGCTGCCTTCGAGGATGTCGAGCTGATCCATTGCCTTGCCGAGCACGTTGGACGGCAATGTCTTCAGCGCGCGTGAACCCAGGCGTGCGAGCGACTGTTCCACATGGCCGAGGTGCGGCATCAAGCGCCGCGAATCGGCGTGTTGCGCCAGCAACTCCTGCAGCGCCACGTGTGCCTGGCGCAGGGCCTCGCCGCGTCCGCTCGACCGCGAGTTCGATTGAACCGACGGCTGCGCTTCGAGCACAACGTGCAGCTGTGTGCCGACGCGCTTGATCCTGACCGGTCGGCTGAACAGCGTATGCAGCCATCGCAACGGTTTGAATCCACGCGGGCCAGCGCCGGACCGGGATTGGTCGGTCGTGGCCGCCGACCCCGGCTGGCGCGAACTGCGGCCGCGTGCCTGTTCGCTGGCGGAAGATTGAAGTACTGCTGCCATGGATTGCAACCGTTCGAAGTGGCTTGATGTTCCGGCGCCGACCGAGCGCGCAAGAGCCGCCCGCTGGCTGATGCGAGACTACCCCGGCGCCACCGCGTGATGGCGTGTTACCGAGCGTCTAGTGCCGTGCAATGTGACGGAGGTCTCACGACGCCGTTGCGGTGGCAGCGGGCTGCGCCGCCGGCCCGAGCTCCAGGATCACCGGCGCGTGGTCGCTCGGCCGCTCCAGCTTGCGCGGCGCCTTGTCGATCACGCAGGCACGCAGCTCGGAGCGCAGCGCCGCGCTGACCAGGATGTGGTCGATGCGCAGGCCCTGGTTCTTGCGGAACGCGAGATTGCGGTAATCCCACCAGGTCCAGCACTTCGGCGGTTGCTCGAACTCGCGAAAGGCGTCGACGAGGCCCAGGCCGAGCAGGGCGCGGAAGTGCGCGCGTTCCTCGTCGGTGCAATGGATCTGGCCGGCCCAGGCCACCGGGTCGAACACGTCGCGGTCTTCCGGCGCGATGTTGAAGTCGCCCATCAGCACCAGTCGCGGATGGGCGGCCATCTCCTCGCGCACCCAGTCGCGCAGCGTGCGCAGCCACTGCATCTTGTATTCGAACTTGTCGGTGCCAGGCGCCTGTCCGTTGGGGAAATAGGCGCCGACGATGCGCAGGCCGGCCACCGTGGCGGCGACCACGCGCGCCTGCGTGTCGGTCGAGCCCGGGATGTTCTTCACCACGTCGGCGGGGGCGGACTTCGACAGCAGCGCGACGCCGTTGTAGGTCTTCTGACCGAACACCACCACCTGGTAGCCGGCGGCCTCGATTTCGGCACGCGGAAACTTGTCGTCGGTGAGCTTGGTCTCCTGCAGCGCGATCACGTCGACCGGGTTGTCCTCCAGCCAGGCCATCAGGTGCGGCAGTCGCACATTCAGCGAGTTGATGTTCCAGGTGGCCAGCTTCATGACGCGCTGCACGGCGAGGCCGTCAGAGGTGCATCATCGCGGCGGCACCCAACGCCACGCCCAGCGCAGCAACCCCGAACATGCCCCACTCGAGCCATTTGCGTCGCGTCAGCAAGGCGATCGCGGCCAGCGCGATCGAGATCTGCAGCGCGGTGGTGGCCTGGGCCCAGCGGTGGTGCAGGTGCATCTGGTCGTCCGAGCGCGTATCCCACTCCTTGGCCTCGGCCTCGAGCTTGTCGGCCTCGGTCTTGATCTCGGCCTTCTCCTTCTTGTAGCGCTCGACTTCGGCCTGGTATTGCGCCTTCTTGTCGTCGGCCACGATGGCCACCGCCAGTTCGGACAGGTTCTGCTTACTGCTCTTGGCCTGGTAGTAGTTCCACTGGTTCGAGGCCTCGGTCTTCTTGATCGCGGCGTTGTTCTTGTACAAGCCGGCATTGGCCTGTGTGGCACCGCCCATGTAGGAGAAGAGCGCGCCGATCGTGGCGAGAATCGCCGTCATCACCGCGATCTGTCCGGAAAAGCTGTCCCTGCTGCCGTGTTGAGCGGCATGTTCGACTTCGTGGTCGTGCGGTCCGTGAACGTGAAAGCCGGCGCCAGACATCGTGGTGATCCTCCTCAGGTCTTTCTACGGTAGGTGACGAAGTCGAAGGCCGGACATTCGGGTCCGGCCGCGGGATGCGCTTCGCGACGCACTTCGATGAACTCGTCGCGGCTCCAGGCCGGAAACCAGGCATCGCCTGACACGTCTGAGTGCACCTCGGTCAGTTCCAGCTCGTCGGCCAGTGGCAGCGCCTGAGCATAGAGTTCGGCGCCGCCGATGACGAAGATCTTCTGTCCTTCGCGACAGACCTGGCGTGCCATGGCGATCGCATCGTTCAACGATACCGCAACCAGCGCCCCCGACGCGGACCAGCCCTCCTGCCGCGTGACCACGATGTTGCGGCGTGCCGGCAGCGGACGAAAGCGCGGCGGCAAGGACTCCCAGGTCCGCCGACCCATGACGACCGGGCTACCGGCCGTCAGCGTCTTGAAGCGGGCCATGTCGGCAGGCAGGTGCCACGGAATCGCGCCGGCGCGACCGATCGCGCCGTTGCGGGCGACGGCGGCGATCAGGACGAGGCGCGGTGATCGGTCGGTCGACATCGGCGCGCATTGTCGCCGCAATCGAGCCGCTGCCGGCGTGGCCGCTTCACGGTTTGCTGAAGCGGACCACGTTGCTGCGTGTCAGCACGAGCAGCGCACCATCGGCCGCGGCGATCATGTCGACCGGGTTGCCGCTGACGCTGCCGAAGGCGTAGGCCGCATTGCCGTTGACGAGGTCGAGAAAGCCGACGAAGCGACTGGTCAGATCGGCGAAGAAGTAGCCGCCCTGGTAGGGCGCGCCGAATGGGCCATTCGCCGGATAGAACGCTCCTCCCGTGATCGCGAAGCCGACGAAGAAGCCGCCGGGCTCCGACCCGGGCGGGCTGCCGGCGCTGTGCTTGTAGGTGAACAGCGGGCCGGTCTGTCCGGCCGTGGAAGTCGGGCCTTCCGAGTTCGGCCAGCCGTAGTTCGCGCCCGCGGCGCCGAGGTTGATTTCTTCCCAGGTGTCTTGGCCGACGTCGTTGATGTGGATGCGGCCGGTGCCTGGCTGGACCGCGAACGTGAACGGGTTGCGCAGGCCCAGGGCCCAGACCGCGCAGGCCACGTTGCCCGCCGCTGTGCAAAATGGGTTGTCGGGGGGGATCGTGCCGTCGTCGTTGAATCGCAGCATCTTGCCCAGCGGCGTATTCAGGTCCTGCGAGTTGGCTGGCTCCGCGTTTTCGCCGACACCGGCATACAGCTTGCCACCGAGACCGAAGTGGATCGCGCCGCCGTTGTGGTTGGTGGCGCCCAGCGTCGGCAGCTCGGCCAGCACGAACTCGCTGTTCGGTGCCGCGACGTCGCCCTGTGCCACGAAGCGGCTGATCCGGTTGTGGATCGTCGGCGTCGTCGCCGTGTAGTACACGTACACATACCCGTTGTTGGCGAAGTCGGGGTGCAGCGCGACACCGATCAAGCCGCGCTCGCCGGTCGAATTCACCGCCAATGAGACGAACGGAGCGCCCTGCAGTACGCCAGCTTTCACCACGCGAAGATCGCCGCCTTGCTCGGCGATGAACAGCCGGCCGTCCGGCGCCTGCGCGAGCGCGGTGGCCGCCGACAGACCCGTCACGAAGGTTTCGCTGCGTGTGAAGCCGGCCGGTTGCGTGCGGGTACCCGAGAACTGCACCGTCGCCGTCGTCCAGCCCGACACTACACCGGCGTTGTCGGTCGCCCGGGCGCGAATCACGTGCTGCCCCGACGCGTAGTTGGCCGTCGGCACCGGGTCCGAGTCGGTGGCCGACGACGGTGTGCCGATGGTGACGCCGTCGATCTGGAATTCGATGGTCGCCACGGAGAAGCCGGCCGCCGGGTTGACGCTGGCGCTGATGACGAGATTCGCCGTGGAGATCGTCGACAGGTCGGCCGGCGCCGTGATCGTCAATGCCGGCGCCGTTCCGCCGGGCGGCGGCAGCGGCCCTTTGCTGCTGCCGTCACCGCCGCCGCAACTCAGCAGCAGGGCAGCCAACGACAAGGCGCCGAGCGCCCGCAACCACCTGCCACGCAAACTATGGTCTGCCATGTCGGTCACTCCTCTATGCCTGGGTTCGCAGCGTCCGCATGCACCACGAAGACATTGTGGTTCGACGCCCGATCGCGCCAGTCACAAGACGTTGCCGACCCGCCTTGGATACGGCCCATGGCCGCGCGTCACACTGCCACCGGCGCCTTGATGGCCGGATGGCTCTGGTATTCGAGCATCGCGAAGTCATCGTACTCGTAGTCGAAGATCGACGCCGGGCGCCGCCGGATCGACAGCACCGGGTAGGGGTAGGGCGCCCGCGCCAGCTGCGTGCGCACCTGTTCTTCGTGGTTGCTGTAGATGTGGCAGTCGCCGCCGGTCCAGATGAAGTCGCCGACCTGCAGGTCGCACTGCTGCGCGAGCATGTGCGTCAGCAGCGCATAGCTCGCGATGTTGAAAGGTACGCCGAGGAAGATGTCGGCGCTGCGCTGGTAGAGCTGGCACGACAGGCGCCCTTCGGCCACGTAGAACTGAAAGAACGCGTGGCACGGCAGCAGCGCCATCTTCGGCAGGTCGGCCACGTTCCACGCGCTGACCACGATGCGCCGCGAATCCGGGTTGGTCTTCAATTGCGTGACCACCTCGGCGATCTGGTCGATGTGGCCTCCGTCGGGCTTCGGCCAGCTGCGCCACTGCACGCCGTACACCGGCCCCAGGTCGCCGTCCGCGCGCGCCCATTCGTCCCAGATGGTGCAGCCGCGCTCCTGCAGCCAGCGCGCATTGCCGTCGCCACGCAGGAACCACAGCAACTCGAGGATGATCGACTTCAGGTGCACCTTCTTCGTGGTGACCAGCGGAAAACCCTCGTTCAGATCAAAGCGCATCTGGCAGCCGAACACGCTGCGCGTGCCGGTGCCGGTGCGGTCCGTCTTCGGCGCACCGTGTTCGAACACATGGCGCATGAAGTCCTCGTACTGCGATCGAACCGGGCGGGTGGCGGCCATCGAGTGATTTTAGGCGGCGCAGCGTCAGGCCGCGGCCGGCTCCAGCTCGAACTGCATCGCCGCCAGTCGCGCATACAGTCCGCCGCGCGCCACCAACTCCGCGTGCGTGCCGGTGTCGACGATGCGGCCATGCTCGAGCACGATGATGCGGTCCGCTCGCTGCACCGTGGCCAGCCGGTGCGCGATGACCAGCGTGGTGCGATCCTTCATCGCTGCTTCGAGCGCCGCCTGCACCATGCGCTCGCTTTCCGCGTCGAGCGCGCTGGTGGCCTCGTCGAGCAGCAGCAGCGGCGGGTTCTTCAGCATCGCGCGCGCGATCGCGATGCGCTGGCGCTGGCCGCCCGACAGGCGCACGCCGCGCTCGCCCAGGAAGCTGGCGTAGCCCTCGGGCAGCGCCATGATGAAGTCGTGCGCGAACGCCGCGCGCGCAGCAGCGACCACCTCGTCGTCGCTGGCCTCCGGGCGCCCGTAGCGGATGTTCTCCATCGCGCTGGTGGAGAAGATCGTGCTGTCCTGCGGCACGATGCCGATGCGCTGGCGCAGATCGGCCAGCCGCAACTCGTGCACCGGCACGCCGTCGACGCTGACCGAGCCGTGGCGGGTGTCGTAGAAGCGCAGCAGCAGGTGGAACAGCGTGCTCTTGCCCGCCCCGCTCGGGCCCACCAGTGCCACGGTTTCGCCGGGCGCCACCTGCAGCGTGATGTCGCGCAGCGCGGGCATCTGAGGGCGCGACGGGTAGTGGAACGTCACCTGATCGAACGCCACCGACGCGCCGTGCCGCGCCGCCGGCAAGGCGCGTGGCGACGCCGGATCGGCCACCGGCGAACGCGCCGACAGCAGCTCCATCAGTCGTTCGGTGGCGCCGGCCGCGCGCAGCAGGTCGCCGTACACCTCGGACAGCACCGCCACGCTGCCGACGAGGATGATCACGAACACCACCGTCTGGCCAAGGTGGCCGGCGGTGATGGTGCCGGCGATCACCGCCTGCGTGCCCTGGTACAGCCCCCACAGCAGCGCGCCGAAGGTGGCGGTGATCACGAACGCGACCAGCATCGCGCGCACGCGCGTGCGCTTGCGTGCCGTGTCGAAGGCGCTCTCGGTCGCGCGGTCGAAACGCTGCGCCTCGCGCGACTCCTGCACGTAACCTTGCACCACCGGGATCGCGTTCAGCACCTCGGCGGCGATGGCGCTCGAATCGGCCACGCGGTCCTGACTGGCGCGGGACAGGCGCCGCACGCGGCGGCCGAAGTACAGCGAGGGCAGCACCACCAGCACCAGGATGCCGAGCACCTGCGTCATCACGTACGGATTGGTGATCACCAGCATGATCAGCGCGCCCAGACCCATCACCGAGTTGCGCAGCCCCATGCTCAGGCTCGATCCGACCACCGTCTGCACCAGTGTGGTGTCGGTGGTCAGCCGCGACAGCACCTCGCCGGTCTGTGTGGTCTCGAAGAACTCGGGGCTCTGCCGCAGCACGTGACGGTACACCGCGTTGCGCAGGTCGGCGGTGACGCGTTCGCCGAGCCACGACACCATGTAGAAGCGCGCCGCCGAGAACACGCCCAGTGCGGCACCGACGAGGAACAGCGCGAAGAAGTGCTCGCGCAGCGCCATCACGCGCTGGCCGGGGTCGGTCGACACCAGGCCCTGGTCGATCAGCGACTTCAGCGCCAGCGGGAACACCAGCGTGCTCACCGCGGCCAGCACCAGGAACACCAGCGCCAGCGCAATGCGCCCTCGGTAGGGTCGCAGGAACGGCAGCAGGCCCGACAGTGAGCGCGGCGAGCCCTTCGCGGGCGGCTGGGCGGCACGGGGCAGGGCGGCGGACAGGGGCGACGTGGTGACCGTTGGCATCGTGCGGAGTCTACGACCGCCGCACGTCAGCGCTTGGGTTGCCGCCCGCCGGGCGACGCAGGCGAGGCCGGAGCCGGCGCGCTGCGGCCGCGCCGGGCGAGCGCCTCGCGCAGCAGGTACTCGACCTGGGAGTTGGCGCTGCGCAGATCCTGCGCGGCCAGGCGCTCGATCTCGGCCCACAGGGCAGGATCGATGCGCAACAGGAACGACTTCTTCTCGGGCGACGCCACGACGGCCGTGCGAGCGATCAGTTGTACAGCGTGCCCGCGTTGACGATCGGCTGGGCGTCTTTGTCGGAGCACAGCACGACCAGCAGGTTGCTGATCATGGCCGCCTTGCGTTCATCGTCGAGCACCACGATGTCGCGCTCGGACAGGCCTCTGAGCGCCGACTCGACCATGCTCACGGCACCGTGCACGATCTTCTGCCGCGCGCTGATGATGGCTTCGGCCTGCTGGCGGCGCAGCATCACCTGCGCGATCTCCGGGGCGTAGGCCAGGTGGCTCAGCTTGGCGTCCTCCACCTTCACGCCGGCGTCGCCGAAGCGCTCCTGCAGCTCGGCCTTGAGCGCGGCCGCCACGGCGTTGCCGGCGCGCAGCGTGGTTTCGCCGGGTGCCAGGTCGTCGCCTTCGTCGTAGGCGAACTGCGAGGCCACGTGCCGGATCGCGGCTTCGGCCTGCACCGTCACGTAGTTCTCGTAGTTGTCGACCTCGAACACCGCCAGCGCGGTGTCGTAGACACGCCAGACCACCACCGCGCTGATCTCCACCGGGTTGCCGCGTTTGTCGTTGACCTTCAGCGTCGCGGCATTGAGGTTGCGCGCGCGCAGCGAGATGTGGCGCTTGCGGTAGAACGGGTTGGCCCAGCGCAGGCCTTCGTTGCGGTCGGTGCCGACATATTGCCCGAACAGCGTCAGGATCGCACCCTCGTTGGGTTGCAGCATGTACAACCCCGTCAGCAGGACGCCGCCGAATACGATCGCGAGAACCTCGGCGATGAACATCGTCGGTCCGGGCCCGCGCAGGAAGATCAACATCGCCAAGCCGGCGGCCCCGATGGCCAGCGCCAGGCCTGCCATCGCATAGCCGTTCGATGAATCCAACGATTCTTCGCGGCGTCGTTCGCTCGCTCGGGTCATGGCAAGACCTCCGTGGTTGCTATTGAAGTGATATCACTTTAATAGCAAATTCCGGAGGCTGTCAAGCCGCCGCCGGCGCCGAGCGTCAAAGATTGCCGGCAAACAGCTTGCGGATGAACATCTGCTTGAAGCTCTTGGCGTCGTCCAGTCCCAGGCGTTGCAGGTAGGCGGTCGGCGCGTCCTTGCCCTCCCACAGGCTCGTCAGCGCCATCGACACCAGCTCGACCGGATGGTTGGTGGCGTGCTTCAGGCGCTTCAGTGCGCGCACGATGTGCAATTCGTCGTCGGTGAGGTCGGTGCCGAACGGGAAATCCGGCAGCAGCCCGGCCTGGCTCCACGGATGCAGCTTGGCGTCGAGCATCGCGGGCAGGTTGTTGCGATAGCGCTCGGGCAGCTGGTAGTCGGGGTTCAACTTGCCGTGCTGCTGCGCGGCCGACACCAGTTCATCCTGGAAGCGCGAGTCGGCAATTGCGATCAGGCGCTGCACCACCTCGCTGTCGCTGCGGCCGCGCAGGTCGGCGACGCCATACTCGGTGATCACGATGTCGCGCAGGTGGCGCGGGATCGTCACGTTGCCGTAGCTCCAGACGATGCTGGAGCGCAACCCCTCCTTGTGCTCGTGCGTCGAACGCAGCATCAGGATCGAGCGCGCGTCGGGCAGCGCATGCGCCATCGCGACGAAGTTGTACTGCCCGCCGACGCCGGAGACGACCTGGCCGCTCTCCAGCGCATCGGACACCGCCGCGCCGAGCAGCGTGACCATCATCGTCGTGTTCATGAAGCGCCCGCGCCGGCGCTGCTCGCGTTTGAGCACGGTCTGCGTCGGGTCGGCGCTGTCGAGCTGGTTGATGAAGTCGATGCGCGTCATGTCGATGCGCGCCAGCTCGGCCGCCGGCATGCGCCGCAGCCGCTCGTAGAAGTCCGACGGCCCGAGGAAGAAGCCGCCGTGCATCCACACGCCGCCAGCCAGGCGCGCGCCGAGCAGCTGCTCGCAGACGAGCTTGAAGTTGTCGGCCGAACGCAGGTCGTTGGCGATGCGTTGTTCATCCAGCACCAGCGCGTCACCGTCGATTTGCACGTCGGGCTTGAAGATGCCGAAGCGCGTGAGGAACGCGACTTCGCTCGCCGACAGCGGCGAGCCGATCCGTCCCGCGTCGAGCAGCGCGCGCAGCATCTCGCTGCTCACCGCAGTGTCCTTGATGCGGCCTTCGTTGAGCAGCCGCTGCAGCACGACGTCGTTAAACACCTCGCGCCGCACGATGCCGGCTTCGATCAGTTGCAGGAAGCCGTTGACGAACATCTCCGAGCAGCCGTAGATGCCGGTGTCGAAGCGCCCCAACTCGCGGCCGGCCAGCCCGTCGGGGCACAGGCTGGCGAGGATGCGTTCGTACTCGGCGCCGTGACGGTCGCGCACGATCAGCGCCCGGGCGATCGCGTCGCCGAGCGCGCCGATGCCGATCTGCAGCGTGGCGCCGTCGGGTACCAGACTGCAGGCGTGCAGCCCGATCGCATAGTCGGCGGTGCTGACCTTGCCGTTGGGCGGACCGAACAGCGTGTGCGTGGCGGCCGGGTCGGTGACGATGATGTCGAAGAAGCCAGGCTCGACCTCGGCGCCGTTGGGCATGAACGGCATCTTCTCGTTCACCACCGCGATCTTCAGCAGCGGCCGGCCCTCCTTCGCAAAGCGCTCGACGATCTCGAGGATCACGTCGGGGTTGCTCGACAGCGACAACTTCAGGCCCTCGTGCGTGTTGCGCGAGGCCACGGCCCCCGCGACGACGTTCATGCCCTGCAGCGTCATGTCGCGCGCGACAAAGGTGTAGTTGGTCGAGATGTAACCCTGCTGGGCCGCCAGGTTGTTCAGGTAGTCGCCGGTCTTGAAGAAGAACTCGCGCACCTCGATGTTTGGCGGCAGCGTGCCGGCACGCGCGTCCTTAACGTAGTCGAGGTCCGGATAGTCGCCGAACACCCGCGCCACCAGCGGCTCGAGGAAATGCCGCTCCAGATCGCTCTTGCCGACCGGCTTTTCCAGCGACAGCGCAGTAAGAATCGTCAACCGCCGCGCTGGATTGCCCTTGATGCGCCGGTACAACGCATTGACGAATGGATTGGGCTTGCCGATGCCCAGCGGGATGCCGAGCACGATAGCGCCAGATACCGTGTCGAGTACATGGTCAACAGCGGCGGCGATGGAGTCGATCAACAACGGGGTTTTCACGGGGCCTCCAAACAGGGGGGGATGCCCTCAGTGTGAACCGCCGCCTGCGCAGCCGGCTTGCGCACCGGCAATTGATGGGTGGTCGCGTCCGGCCGAACCGGCTAAGCTGATCGCCGTGGCGCACGAACTGCCTTCGCAATCCAGTTGGATCACCCGCACCAGCCAGGCGCTGGTGCAGATCGGTTTCGTCCCGGCGTTGATGACGGTCACCCTCGTGCTGGTGCCGGTGGTTGCCCTGCTGGCGCCGCTGCTGGTGATGTTGCTGGGCCGGGGCAGCCCGGTCGCGGCAGCGCAGGTCGCGGCGCTGTCGGCGCTGATTCTGGTGCCGGCGATCGGCGCGCTGGTGCTGCAGCTGCTGTTCCAGCTGGAACACGCCCGCGCTCGCCTGTCCGTGCTGGCGACGCAGGACGCGCTCACCGGCGTGCACAACCGGCGCTACTTCTTCGAGATGGCCGAACGCGAGTGGTCACGCTGCAAGCGTTATGGCGAGGACGCCGCGCTGCTGCTGATCGATGCCGACAACTTCAAGGCCATCAACGACGTCTACGGCCACCTGTGTGGCGACAGGCTGCTGGTGGCCATTGCCAAGGCGGTACGCGCCACGCTGCGCCAGCCCGACCTGATGGCCCGTTTCGGCGGCGAGGAAATGGTGGTGTTGTTGCCGCACACCGACCCGCTGGGCGCTCTGGATGTCGCCGAACGCATCCGCGAGCGCGTGGCCGGCGGCCGGCTCGACTGGCAGGGCGAGAAAGTCGGCACCACGGTCAGCGTGGGCGTGGCTTCCTACGCGGGCGACGACCGCACGCTCGATGCGCTGGTCCACGACGCCGACCTGGCCCTGTATGCCGCCAAGAAGGCTGGCCGCAACTGCGTGCGGGCGGCGCCGATCAAGCCGCGGCGCAGTGGTGAAACGCGGCGCGAGACGTCGCGCTAGACCCGGCGCGGCCGGGGCGCCTGCCGGCCGGTCGCGTCCTCAGGGCCTGCGGCGTAACATGGCCCGGGTGCCGATCGCGACACGCCGAGAAGGAGTCTGCACATGCGCATGGCCGGCGATGACCTGCACCTGCATGGCGAGTACCTGCGCAATTGCTGGTACGTCGCAGCCTGGGCCCACGAGCTGATCGACGGCCGCCTGCTGGCGCGCACGATCCTCGACCAGCCGATCCTGCTCTACAAGGGCGACTCGGGCCGCGTGGTCGCGCTCGACGACCGCTGCTGCCACCGCGGCGCGCGCCTGTCGAAGGGCCGGCTCGAAGGCGACTGCGTGCGCTGCATGTACCACGGGCTGAAGTTCGACGGCAGCGGCGCCTGCGTGCAGATTCCAGGGCAGGACACGGTGCCCAAAGGCCTGGGCGTGCGCAGCTACCCGACCGTCGAGCGCGATCAGCTGGTGTGGATCTGGAGCGGTGATGCCGCCAAGGCCGACCCCGCGGGGATCGTCGACTTTCCCGTACCTGCGCGAGCCGGGCTGGCGCGGCGTGCCCGACTACCTGCACTACGACGCCAACTACCTGCTGATCGTCGACAACCTCGAGCGACTTCGCGCACCTGGCCTTCGTCCATGCCAAGTCGCTGGGCGGCTCGGAAGAGTACGCCTTCAAGACCAAGCCGGTCGAGGTGGAGCGCCAGCCGCGCGGCTTTCGCGTCAAGCGCATGCACATGAACGCCGACGTGCCGCCATTTCACCGCAAGGTGACGCGCAGCGATGCCAAGATCGACCGCTGGAATGTCGGCCAGATGCACATTCCGGGCATCTTCTTTCTCGAGTCGGGCTTCGCGCCGGCCGGCAGCGGCATCGAGCGTGGCGACGTGTCGCAGGCCAGGCAATATCGAAACTGCCAGTTCTTCACCCCGGAGACGCGCGGCAGCACGCACTTCTTCTGGAACTACCTGCACAACTGGAACCTCGACGACCCGAACATCGCGATCTCGCTGCACGACAGCATGGTGCAGGGCTTCAACGAGGACAAGGCGATCATCGAGGATCAGCAGCGCGCCTTCGACGCCGACCCGTCGTTCCGTATGCACCCGATCGCCGCCGACGCGCCGTTGGCGCACTTCCGCCGGGTGTTGTCGCAACTGATCGCCCAGGAGCGCGAGGCGGCGCTGGCGGCATGACGATGCGCTACAGGCTCAGCGGCTTGGCGTAACCGGTCATCTCGAGATAACCGCGGCCGACCGATCGGCCGGCATCGTTGAACAGGTCGGACAGGCCTTCCCAGTAGACGGCGCCGTTGCTGGCACGGCCATCGAGCTCCTGCGCATCCATCAGCGCGCGCAGGTCGAAGCGCCCGGCCGGGGTATCGACCGTCCACTGCACCGGGTAGCGCGCCCGTGACGTCGGGCTGGCCCATTCGCGCCGCGGCGTGAATCGCACCTCGTCGGCCTCAAAGATGCGAAGCGCACCGTCACCGGCGCGATGGCTGCCGCCGGCCCACAGCGCACTGCCATCGCGGCGGCGCAGCCGAAAGGCCGTCAGCGCGCCGCCGTCGGCGAGGTTGATGCCGATCCAGTCCCAGCCCACGGCCTCGGCCGGCAGCAGCTCGTCGCTCCATTCATGGTCGAGCCAGGCGCGCCCGGAGTGGGTCGTCGTGCGGCCCTCGCGCGCGAGCTGCGCCTGCACTGCCAGGTGCGGCAGGCTGTAGTAATGGCTGGCCTGCTGCGCCAGCGGGCCTTTGCGCGAATAACCGGCCCGGCCTTGCAGCAGCAAGGGCTGCGTGCCGGTCATCGTGAGCTGCAGGCCGAAGGCAAGGTTCACGCCGCCGACGCTGGCCAGGTAGCGGCCCGCGTTCGCGCCCGGCTCGCGGCGCAGGCTCCAGCCGCCCTGGCGCAGGCCGGTGTCGTCGCGCGACGCCATGGCGTCGCGCGTGGCCGCATCGCCGGACCAGCGGGCCACGCGCTGCGCCTGCAGGTGCCGCTGCGTGCCGATGTCGCTGACGGCCGCGTGGGCGAACAGCAGCTGCCGCGGCGCAAAGCGGCCCGTCAAGCCTTCGCCCAATCCGGTGCGGTGGCGAAAAAAGGTGATCTGGAACCCGATCGGCGCCGTCGGCTCGTCCAGCCAGCCGGTGGCGTACCACCACTCGATGCGCGCGCCGGTGTGGGCGCCGTGGTCGCGCGGAAAGCGCAGCACCCGGCCTTCGCGCACGCGGTCGTCGTCGCCGCCCTGGGCCGCCACCGCGCCCGGCAGCGCCAGCAGCAGCGCGCGGCGCGAAATCCTCACCAATCCTCCTTGACGGCCAGCACCGCCTCGCGCGTGGCGGCGCGGCGCGCGCTGAACGCGGCGGTGGCAATGCCACAGGCCATCACCGCGGCGCCCAGCGCCGCCAGCCGGGACCATGGGATCGACAGCTCCATCGTCCAGTGAAAGCTCTGTGGGTTCACCACGTGCACCAGCACCACGCTCACGGCGACGCCCAGCGCCACGCCGATCAGCACGCCAGCGGCAAGCCAGGCTGCCGTCTCGCCGGCCACGATGGCCAGGATCTGCCGCCGCGTCACGCCCAGGTGGGACAGCAAACCGAACTCCTTGCGCCGGGCCAGCACCTGCGCCGACAGGCTGGCCGCCACGCCGATCAGGCCGACCGCGATGGCCACCACCTGCAGGTAGCGCGTGACCGCGAAGCTGCGGTCGAAGATCGCCAGCGAGATCTGCCGCAGCTCGCTCGCACTGGCGCTGTCCAGCGGCAGGTCGGCGCCTGCCAGCGCGCGCAGGCTCGCCGCCACCGTGGCGCCGTCGGTGCCCGGCGCCAGCCACAGCGCCAGCTCATTGATGCGCGTGTCGCCGCCGTGGGCGCGCCACGCGGCGCTGTCGATCGCGATGGCACCGAACTGACGCGCGTAGTCGCGCCAGATGCCGCGCACGACCACCGCGCGCGAGCCGTCGGGCAGCGGCAGCGTGAGACGATCGCCGGCCTTCCAGCCGTAGATGGCCGCGGCGGGTTCGCTGACCCACACGCCGGTGGCGCCGGGTGGGGCGTCGACCACATCGCCCAGCAGCGGCAGCGCATGCGCCGCATGGTCGATCGGGCGCACGATCAGTGCCACGCTCGGTTGCCGCGGATCCAGCGAGATCGGGCGCACGCGCGAGGCGCGCACCTGCATCACGCCCGGCAGCGACGCGGCCGCGGTAGCGAAGCCGTCGGGCAGGGTCATCCATTCACTGGCCGCCGCTCCGCCGGCGCTGCGCAGGTACAGGTCGGCCGGCAGCACCGCGTTCAACCAGTCGGACACCGCGTCGCGGAAGCTCGACACCATCACCGTCAACGCCACCGACAGCGCCAGGCTGGCCACCACGCCCGCGACGGCCGCGCTGGCGGTATGGCGTTGGTGGCGCGCGCGCTGCCACGCCAGCAGCACCAGGGCGCGCTGCTGGGCCAGTGGATGCGCCAGCAGCAGTTGCACGGTCGCCGGCACCAGCGCCACGCCTCCAGCCAGCAGCGCGGCCACGGAGCCGTACGCCGCCACCGGCAGCCCGGCCACCGGCGGCAGCAATGCAAGACCCGCCGCCGCCACCACGAGGCCGGCACCTGCGACCCAATGCGAGCGCGCGGGCCCGAACGACGACAGACCCTTGAGCGCCTGCGCAGGCGCCAGCTGTTCGGCCGCACGCGCCGGCCACCAGGCGCCGACCACGGCGGCGGCCGTGCCCAGCGCGGCGTACAGCACGGTGGCGGGCCAGGCGATCTGCAGGCGCGGCGCGATGCCTGGGAAGTACCCGCCGCCCAGGTCGCCGCCCAGCGCACGCAGCGCCAGCGCGGCGAGCGCCGCGCCGGCGGCCAGGCCGATCACGCTGCCCACCGCGCCGAGCACGGCCGCCTCGGCCAGCACCAGCGCCCGCCGATCGGGCGCCGCCAGCCCCAGCACGCCGAGCAACGCGAAGGTCGGCGTGCGCTGCGCCACCGACAACGCGAGCACCGAATACACGAGAAAGCCGCCGACCAGCAGCGCCACCAGGGCCAGCACGCTCAGGTTCACGCGGTAGGCGCGCGACAGGTTCGACACGCGCTGCAGGGCATCGTCCGCCTGCGCGATGCGCACGCCGGCCGGCCACGCTCGGGCGCGCAGCCAGTCTGCGGCCACCACGCCGGTGGCCAGGCGCAGGTCGATGCGGGTGATGCGGCCGGTGTAGCCGAAGCGCGACTGCACCGCGGCGATGTCGCTGACCAGCAGCGCCGCGCCGCCGGCCGTCACGCTGCCGGCTATGCGCAGCCGCTGCCAGCCCCGCGGCGTGCGCAGCTCGACCGTATCGCCCACGGCCGCCTCCAGGCGCTGCAACGCCGTCGGGTTGGCGAACACCACATCGGGGTCGAGCACCGACAGCGTGCCGGCGCCGGCGGCCGGCCGCGGCGCCAGCGCCGGCGCCACGGCGAACACCTGCAGCGCGTCCAGTCCGACCACACGCAGCGCCATCGCCCGGGCGCCGACGTCGCGGCGCGCGGCGCTGTCGAGTTCGATCATAGGGCTGACCAGGGCCACCGAGTCGTCCAGCGCGAGGGTTTCGGCGATCGCGTCGTCGAAGCCCTCGGGCGCCGTGGCGGCCAGCGACACATCGGGCTCGCCGTTGGCCGCTCGCACGGCGGCGGTGAACTCCGACAGTGCCGAGCTGTTGATCAGGTGGACCGAGTACGCGAGCGCGACACCCAAGGCCACCGCCAGCAGCACCGTCGCATGACGCCACGGGTGCTGGCGCCACTCGGCCAGCGACAACGTGCGGATCAGGTGCAGCAGGCGCGGCAGCATGGCGGCGATGGTACGTGCCGCCGTTGCCGGTCCGGCGGGCGGCTCGGTTTCAGGACGCGTCGGCAATGCCGTCGGGGCCGAGCCTGATGACACGGTTGGCGCGTTGCGCCGCGGCGGCCGAATGGGTTACCAGCAGGCAGGCCGCATGTTCGACGCGCACCTGTTCGGCCAGCAGATCGAGCATGCGCACGGCGTTCACCGGGTCCAGGTTGCCGGTGGGTTCGTCGGCCAGGATCAGCGCCGGCCGGTGCACGAGGGCGCGCGCCAGCGCCACGCGCTGCAGCTGGCCGCCCGACAATTGCGCCGGAAAACGCGACGCCAGCGCCTGCAGGCCCACGCGCGACAGCAGCTCGGCCACCCGCGCCGGGTCGGGCCGATTGAGCAACAGCAGTGGCAGCGCCACGTTGTCGGCCACGCTCAGGTGCGGCAGCACATGGAAGGCCTGGAACACGAACCCCAGGTGCTCGCGCCGCAGGCGCGCGCGCGCGTCGGCGTCCAGTGCACCGACGCGCTGCTCGCCGATGTGGATCTCGCCGCTGTCGCTGTCGTCGAGCCCGGCGATGCAGTTCAGCAGCGTCGATTTGCCGACACCCGATTCGCCCAGCAGCACGACGAATTCGCCGCCGGCAAGTTCGAACGATACGCGGTCGAACACCCGGGTTTCTCCATAGGCCTTGGCCAGATCGATCACGCGCAGCATGCGCGCGATCATGCCCGAGGGTCGGCGCCACCCGGCGACCGCTGGCGCAAGTGCTCCCCGCTAGCGGCTCGGCGCACGCGCCACCAGCGCGCGCAGTTCGCGCAACTTGGCTTTCAGCGTCGCGCGATGCGCGGCGCCGACGCGCAGCAGCATCTTCTGGCCCGACGACAGGGCCTGCAGCGCGGGATCGGCGAACTCGTAGCGCAGCCATGGCTGCGCCGACGCCACCTCACCCTTCACTTCGGTGAGCGTGATCTGCAGCGGTTCCGCCGGCTCGGGTGTCTGCAGCAGATGGTCGATGACTTCGACGACACGATCGTTGAAGTAGCGCCCCGGGTAGCCGAGCTCCTCATAGGACTTCTGCAGCTGCGGGTACATGCGCACATAGAGGGCGGCCGCCCGCCGCGAGTCGATGTTGGCCAGCAGGCCCACCAGCGGCGCGTATCGCGCGGGATTGCTCGCCGCCGGGGTGCTGGCGTCGCCCTGGCCGCTGACGCTGAAGCGGCCCGGCACCGGAATCACCGGCCACAGCCGCGGCGCCGCGTGCGCGCGCGCCAGGTTGTCGACCGTGACGACCAGACGACGCGAGAAATCGTCGGTCTGCAGGAAGCGCACCGCCGCGCTCGGGCCGACCAGCTCGTTGAGCGCGGCGCGCCACGCGGCGTTGGCATCGGTGCCGCCAGTCGGGGGCGGGGCCGATGCCGCCAGCGTGGTGTCGATCGGATGCCGGATGGCGGGCTCTGCCACTGCCGGGGCGGGCGGCGCAGGCACCGCCGGAGCATCCGCCGGCGCGCTCGCCTCGCGTACCGGCTTGCCTTGCTGCTGGTACCAGTACAAGCCACCCAGCCCGGCCACCGTCAGCAACAGCGCGGCGATTGCGGCGATGGAGGTGCGATTCATGGTCATCCCTTTCGCGCCCGAGAATCCGAGGGTCGCACCCTAGCGCGTTTCGGCGACCGACATGTCACAAGACCCCTTGTCGCGGTGTGTCAGCCGGCCCGTCGTTGGCCAGCAGTCGCTGCGCGGCCTCGAGCACCTGTCGGGCGATGTCGGGCGCATCGCTGGCCACCGCGTGGCGGCGCATGCCACGCAGCCACGTCAGCTGCCGTTTGGCGAGCTGGCGCGTGGCGGCGATGCCGCGCTCGCGAAGCCGACCCAGGTCGTTGGCCTGCAGCGCCTGCCAGGCCTGGCGGTAGCCGACGCAACGCATCGACGGCAAATCGGCGTGCAGGCCCGGGCGCTCGCGCAGGCGCCGCACCTCGTCGACCAGCCCGGCCGCGAGCATTGCATCGAACCGGTCGGCAATGCGCCGGTGCAGGCCCTCGCGCGACTGCGGCTCCAACGCGATCAGCGGGATGTCGAGCGTGTCGCGCGGGCCGGCGCTGTGCAACTGCGACAGCGGCCGGCCGCTCAGGTGCCAGACCTCGAGCGCGCGCTGGATGCGCTGTGCGTCGTGCGGCGCCAGGCGAGCCGCCGACGCCGGGTCGACCTGGGCCAATTGCGCATGCAACGCCGGCCAGCCGACGCGCGATGCCTGCTCCTCGAGGTCGGCGCGCCAGGCGGGGTCCGCCTCCGGCAGCCGGTCGAGACCGTCGATCAGCGCCTTGAAGTACAGCATCGTGCCGCCCACCAGCAAGGCGACGCGGCCGCGCTGCCGGATCTCCTGGATCGCACGCCGCGCGTCGAGCACGAATCGCGCCGCCGAATAACGTTCGTGCGGCTCGATCAGGTCGATCAGGTGGTGTGGCACCGCAGCGCGGTCGGCCGCGCTCGGCTTGGCGGTGCCGATGTCCATGCCGCGGTACACCTGCGCCGAATCGACGCTCACGATCTCGAGCTCGATGTGGCGCGCCAGGTGCAACGCCAGCGCGCTCTTGCCGCTGGCCGTCGGCCCGGCGAGCGCGAGCAGGCGCGGGCCGGTCATCGACGTTCCGGTTCGCCGTGGCGCCGCACCAGTGTCCAGGCGGTCAGGCTGGTGGCTCCGGCGAACGCGCTGAGCGCGAGGAAGTACGGGCGCGGGGCCGATCCCACCAGATGCCAGCCCAGCCACAGGCTGACCGCGACGCCCACCAGAGCCAGCGCAAAGCCCGCCAGCGCCGACGCCACGCCGGCGGCATGCGCGAACGGGCCCACCGCGCCGGCCTGGCCGCAGGGCTGGTGCACCCCATGGCCGAGCGCGTAGATCCATTGCGGAATCAGCAGCGTCCAGACCGAGTAGCTGCCGCTCCACGCCACCAGCAGCATCAGCACCGCCGCCAGCGCGGTGAAGCCGGCGGCGCGCACCACGGCCCCGGCCAGGCCGAAGCGCGGCAGCAGGCGGCGGCAGATCACGGTGCCCGCCACGTAGGCGAGCGAGTTGCTGCCCATCGCGACGCCGCATTGCCAGGCGCTGAAACCCAGACCGTCGATGAGCACGAAGCTCGAGCCGGCGAGAAACACCATCAGGCCGCCGTAGGTGCAGCACACCAGCGCCGTCCAGGCCTGGAAGCGGCGATGCGCGAGCGTGCGGCCGAGTTGTGCGACGAACGGCGCAAGCCGCGTCGCGCTGGGATTGCGTGCGCGGATCGTCTCGGGCACGCGCCAAACCACGAAGGCCAGCAAGCCGGTGCCCAGCAGCGCCAGTGCGGCCATCGTGGCACGCCAGCCGGCCAGCGCGGCCAGCCCGCCGCCGACAATGGGCGACGCGATGGCGATGAAGCCGAGCCCGGTGAGCGCGCGCGACATCACGTGCGCGCCTTCGTACGGCTCGTAAAGGTCGCGCACCATCGCGCGCGCGCACACCACGGCGGCGGCCATGCCGGCGCCTTGCACGGCCCGCCAGGCGATCACCTGCGCAATGCCATCGGCCAGCAGCGCGCCGAGCGCCGCCGCGGTGTACAGCGCGAGTCCGGCCAGCAGCACCGGCCGGCGACCGACCCGGTCGGCCACCGGGCCCCACACCAGCTGCGCGACGCCAAACCCCAGGATCAACGCCGACATCGTGAGCTGCACCGCCGGCATTGGCGCCTGCAGGTCGAATGCCAGCATCGGCAACGCCGGCAGGTAGATGTCGGTGCTCATCGCCTGCAGGCCGAGCAGCAACGCGAGCGCCACTGCCGCCGCCAGCGCGGACAGCACCGGCTTGGGCGCGGCCGATCCGACGCTGGACGTGCCCGTGGGATTCATCGCGGCGAGCATAACCGTCGCTTGCGAGCACCAATGGCACTGCGCGTGCCGGTCCGATCTACACGCTGTAACGTGTTTTTGCGGGGCTCGGTTACGATTTTGGCTGACAGGATTTTCTCCAGGAGACGCAAATGACAAAGACCCGACGTGTCTTGACGTGGCTGTTGGCGGCCAGCCTGAGTTATGCCGGACTGGTGCAGGGCGCGCAGGCCGCTCTGATCGGCACCGACCAGATGGCCGCGGCATCGACGCAGCAGACGCAGGGCGATGCGCGCGCGCGTCTGAACGGCCTTCTCGACCGCGACGACGTCGTTGCCGCGCTGCGCGAGCGCGGCGTGTCATCCGAGCAGGCGAAGGCGCGCGTGGCCGCGCTCACCGACAGCGAGGCGGCACTGGTGGCCGAGCGGATCGACGTCGCACCGGCCGGCAGCTCCGACGTGCTGGGCACGCTCGTTTTCATCTTCGTGCTGCTGCTGATCACCGACATCCTCGGCTTCACCAAGATCTTCCCGTTCACGCGCTCGATCCGCTGAGGCTCGCATGCGTCGCCTCGCGGCGTGGCTGGCGGCGCTGACGCTCGCCGGTTGCGCCGCCTGGGTGCCGCCGCAGACGGCGGCGCTGCGCGCGCGAATGCCGGCGGACCTGCCGCCTCAGGCGGAGCTGCGCGCGGTGCCGTTCGTCGCCCAGACGCCGCTGCACTGCGGCCCGGCGTCGCTGGCGATGGTGTTGCAATACCTCGGTCGCGACGTCACGGCCGACGCATTGGCCGATGCGGTGTTCCTGCCCGCACGCGGCGGCACGTTGCAGGCCGAGATGTTGTCGGGCACACGTCGCCACGACGCTTTCGCGCTGCCGATCGCCGCACAGCTGGAAGCCGTGCTGCGCGAAGTGCACGCCGGCCACCCGGTGGTGGTGCTGCAGAACCTCGGGCTGAGCTGGCTGCCGGCCTGGCATTACGCGGTGGTGGTGGGCTACGACACGGCGCGCGAGGAGCTGTTGCTGCGCAGCGGACTCACCGAGCGCGAGACGATGTCGTGGCGCACCTTCGAGCACACCTGGGCGAGATCGGGCCATTGGGCGTTCGTTGCGCTGCGCCCGGGGGAGCTTTCGGCCGGTGCCGACGAGTCGGCCACGGTGCAGGCAGCGCTGGCCTTCGAGCGTGCGGCATCACCGGCGTCCGCCGCCCGTGTCTACCAGGCCGTGCACGCGCGCTGGCCCGGTAATCTGGTCGCGGTCATCGGACTGGGCAACGCCCGAGCAGCAGCCGGCGATGTCGCTGGCGCGATGCAGGCCTTCGAGGCCGCCGCGACGCGCCACGACAGTGCGGTGGCCTGGAACAACCTGGCGATGCTGCGCTGGCAACGCGGCGACCGGATCGGCGCGGCAGCCGCGTTGGCACAGGCCCAGCGCCGCGTCGACAGCGACGAGCCGAGCTGGTCCGCCGCCGTGCAGGCCACGCGGCGGACGATCGATGCGCGTTAGCGCTTGAGCAACTCGTGCCGACGAGCGAGTTCGACCATGCGTTCGATCTCGCGGTCGCGCAGGCCGCGCCGGCGCAGCGCGTCGGCGGTTTCGATCAGGTAATCCAGCGTCGTGCCGAAGCGTCCGCTGGCATGACGCAGGATGTGCACGAGTTCGGCGTCGGCCATTGCGGCGATGAAGTTCGGGCTGCGCCGGCTCAGCGTGAACGCCAGCGCCTGTACTTCGCCCTGCGGCGTGCGACAGGGCAACCAGCGCGGGTCGTACACGGCGTTGGGCATCTCGCGCGCCCACAAGCGCTCGAGCTCAGCCGCGCCGTGGCGCCGCGGCACGCGATAGACCACGCCATGGCACGAGCCACCCTGCAGCAGCGCGAACACCAGGCCCGGACGCTCGGGTGTGCCGCGGTTCAGGCGCGAGCGCATGCGCAGCGCACGATGCCAGCCGTGCACCCGTGCCACGCGGTGCTCGACGGCGTCGAATTCGGGCCGCGCGATCAGCGAGGCGTAGCCGAAGATCCACAGGTCCTCGCGGCCGCCCCATTGCGCCACCGCGCGGTGCAGCATGGCCGTGGCATCGCGGGGCGGCGGCGACGTCATGGGCCGATAGGATGCCAGAGCCGTCGAGAGGCGCCGCCGCTGCCATTGACCCTGTAACTAAGTTACGCGACAATCGCCGCCAAGGTTACCAATCCAGATGCGACCCGCCATCCGCTCCGTCACCCAGCGCATCGTGCGCCGCAGCGCCGGTGCGCGCCGCGCCTACCTCGAGCGCATCGAGCGCCTCGCGTCGCGAGCGCGTGGCGCCGAGCGGCTCGGTTGCGCCAACGTGGCGCACGCCTTCGCGGCGCTGCCGCGCGACGCGCGTCTGAACATCGTGGCCGAGCGTGCGCCCAACCTGGCCATCGTGACGGCCTACAACGACATGCTGTCGGCGCATCAGCCGTACGAGACCTTTCCGGCGCTGATCCGCGACGACGGCGCGCGCGCTCGGCGCCACCGCGCAGGTGGCCGGCGGCGTGCCGGCGATGTGCGACGGCGTCACGCAGGGCCAGCCCGGCATGGAGTTGAGCCTGTTCTCGCGCGATGCCATCGCGATGGGCACCGCCATCGCGCTCAGCCACGACGTGTTCGATGGCGCGCTGCTGCTCGGCGTGTGCGACAAGATCGTGCCGGGCCTGCTGATCGGCGCGCTGCACTTCGGCCACCTGCCGTGCGTGTTCGTGCCGGCCGGGCCGATGGCGTCGGGCCTGTCGAACAGCGAGAAATCCAAGGTGCGCGAGCAGCATGCGCAAGGCCTGGTCGGCCGCGAACAACTGCTGCAGGCCGAGCAGGCCGCTTACCACGGCGCCGGGACCTGCACGTTCTACGGCACCGCCAACAGCAACCAGATGCTGCTCGAGGCGATGGGCTTGCATGTGCCCGGCGCGGCGTTCGTGCACCCGCACGCGCCGCTGCGCCAGCAGCTGACGCGCGAGGCGGTGCGCACGCTGCTGGCCATCGTGCCGGGGCAGCGCCACCTGCCGATCGGACGCCTGGTCGACGAGCGCGTCATCGTCAATGCGATGGTGGCGCTGCTGGCCACCGGCGGCTCGACGAACCATCTGATCCATTGGGTCGCGGTGGCGCGCGCGGCGGGCATCACGATCGACTGGGACGATTTCGCCGAGCTGTCGGCCGCGGTGCCGCTGCTCGCGCGCGTGTACCCCAACGGCGCCGCGGACGTGAACCAGTTCCAGGCCGCGGGTGGCACCGGTTTCGTGCTGCGCGAACTGCTCGATGCGGGCTGTCTGCATGCCGACGTGCTGCACCGTCGACACGCGCGGCATCGCCGCGTACGCACGCGAGCCGGTGCTCGAGAAGAAGGCGCTGGCCTGGCGCGACGCGCCGGTGCACCCGCGCGACGCCGGCATCGTGCGCCACGCCGCCGAACCGTTCTCGCCGACCGGCGGCCTGCGCGTGCTGAGCGGCAACCTCGGCCGCGCGGTGATCAAGGTCTCGGCGGTGCCGGACGACCGGCACGTGGTCGAGGCTCCGGCAGTCGTGTTCGACAGCCAGCAGGCCCTGCTGGCAGCGTTTGCGGCCGGGCAGCTGGAACGCGACCTGGTGGCCGTGGTGCGCTTTCAGGGTCCGCAAGCCAACGGCATGCCCGAGCTGCACAAGCTGACGCCGCCGCTGGCGGTGCTGCAAGGGCCGCGGCTTCAAGGTGGCGCTGGTCACCGACGGCCGCATGAGCGGCGCCTCGGGCAAGGTGCCGGCGGCGATCCACGTCAGCCCGGAGGCGATGGCGGACGGCGCCGATCGGCAAGGTGCGCAGCGGTGATGTCATCCGCCTCGATGCGGACGCCGGCACGCTGGGCGCGCTGGTCGACGACGCCGAGTGGGCGACACGCGAATGCGCGACGATCGACCCGATCCAGGCCGACGACAACGCGCACGGCCTCGGTCGCGAGCTGTTCGCCGGCATGCGGCGCAACGTGTCGAGCGCGGAGCAGGGCGCCTGCAGCTGGCTGTGAAAGGACGACGATGCTGGATCCACTGACGCTTGCTGCGCACGGCCCGGTGATCCCGGTCATCGTGCTGCAGCGCCTGGAGCATGCGGTGCCGCTGGCCGAGGCCCTGCTCGCCGGCGGCGTGAAGGTGCTGGAGGTCACGTTGCGCACGCCGGTGGCGCTGCGCTGTATCGAGGCCATCGCCAAGGCGGTGCCGCAGGCGCTGGTGGGCGCGGGCACGATCCGCTCGGCGGCCGATGCGCGCGCGGCGCGCAACGCCGGCAGCGTGTTCGGCGTCAGCCCCGGCTACACCACGGCGGTGGGCGCGGCATGCCGTGACGCGGGTCTGCCGCTGCTGCCCGGTGTGGCCACGGCCGGCGAAGTGATGGCCGCGCATGGCCGATGGCCTGTCGTTGCTGAAGTTCTTTCCGGCCAGTGCTGCCGGTGGCCTGCCGCTGCTGAAGGCCTTGTACGGGCCGTTCCCGGACGTGCGCTTCTGCCCGACCGGCGGCATCACCCCCGAGACCGCGCCGCGTACCTGGCGCTGGCCAACGTGCCGGTGTGCGGTGGCTCGTGGTTGACGCCGAACGATGCGATCGAGGCCGGCGACTGGCCGCGCATCACCCGACTGGCGCAAGCCGCCGCGCGGCTGCGCGCCGGTCTAGCTCGAACCGGTCAACGCGGTGCCGACACCAGCGCGGCGAGCGCCTGCGCGGTGGGCGTGCCTTCACCGGTGAGTCCGGCCACGACGCCCAGGCGATCGGCGGCGCTGCGGTTCTGGCTCACCTTCCATTTGGCGTCGATCGCGGCCACCTCGATTTCGATGCCGACGATCGCGCGCAGCATGGTCTGAGGTAGTCGGCCGGCGCATCGCTCGTCTGCCACGGGTGCGCGCGCGGCGACTCCTGGGTGCGGGTCAGTCGATCGACGAAGGCGTGCAGCCAGGCCGTGTCGTCGATGGCCTTGAGCATGCCGCGCAGGTGCACCACCGCGTAGTTCCACGTCGGCACCACCTTGGCCGTGGCCGCCTTGCTCGGGTACCAGGACGGCGACACGTAGCCGTGCGGCCCCTGGAAGACCACCAGCACGGTCTGGCCCGCCATCTCGCGCCACAGCGGATTGGCGCGTGCGACGTGGCCGCGCAGCACGCCCTTCGACCCGACGTCCGCGTCGAAGAGCATCGGAAGATGGTCGGCCGTCGGCTGACCGCCGGCCTGGTGGAACACCGTGGCCAGCGGGTGCGCGGCGATCAGCGCCCGGATCTGCGCCGCGTCGGCCTGCTCGAAGTGCGCCGGTTGGTACATGGGTGCAGCTTCAGCCGGCGTCGCGCTGGATCAGCTCGATCTTGTAGCCATCGGGGTCGGTGATGAACGCGATCACCGTGGTGCCGCCCTTCACCGGGCCCGGCTCGCGCGTGATCGCGCCGCCGAGCGCGGCCGCCTTGGCGCGCACCGCGGCGCAGGTGGCGGCGACGTCGGCGACGCCGATCGCGATGTGGCCGAAGGCGCTGCCGAGCTCGTAGCGCTCGACGCCGTAGTTGTAGGTGAGTTCGATCTCGGCGTGCTCGGGGTTGCTGCCATAGCCGACGAACGCGAGGTCGTATTTCTGGTCGGGCCGCTCGGTGGTGCGCAGCAACTTCATGCCCAGCACCTGGGTGTAGAAGTCGATCGAGCGTTGAAGCTTGCCCACGCGGAGCATGGTGTGCAGGACTCTCATGGCGTTGCGGCTTTCGTGGCCGTCACTTCGGATCGAAGATCAGGCAGGTGGTGGTGGCGTGAGCGTAGAGTGTGCCATCGGGGCCGACCAGACGCCCGTCGGCGGTGGCGATGCGGCCGCCGATGTGGATCACCCGGCCTATGGCGCGCACCAGCGGCACCCGATCGTTCAAGGCCTTGACGAAGTTCACCTTCAGCTCGAGCGTGGTGTAGGCCTTGCCGGACGGCAGTCGCGTGTGCACCGCGCAGCCCACGGCCGAGTCGAGCAGCGTCGCGATCCAGCCGCCGTGCACGCCGCCCAGCGGGTTGTAGTGCGCGAACAGCGGCCGGCCCTGGAACTCGGCATGGCCCGCCGATGCGTCGACCAGCAGGAAGTCGAGCGTCTGCGAGATCGGTGCGCGCGGAATGTCCCCGGCGAGCATCGCCTCGAACAGTTGCAGTCCAGTCTTGCCGGCGAACTGCTCCGGCGTGACGACGCCGATCGGCGAGGCCCGTGCGCGCAGCGCGGCTTCGCGCTCGCGCCACGTCACCAGGGTGTGGTGGGCGGTGGGTGCTTCATGTCAGGGTCTCTACTTGTAGATGCAATGATTGTAGCTACAATGATCTAATGACCACCCGAAACCACCCCGACGACGCCGGGGTCTCCCGCCCGGCGCCGCGCGGTTGCACCAACCTCAAGCTGCGTCAGCTGACGCGTGCGGTCACGCGCCACTACGACGGTCACGTCGCGGCCACGGGGCTGAAGAACACGCAGTATTCGCTGCTGTCGCACGTGGTATTGCTCGGGCCCATCCAACCCAGCGAGCTGGCCGCACGCATGCGCCTGGATGCCTCGACGCTGACGCGCAACCTGCAGCCGCTGCTGGCGCGCGGCTGGCTCGAATTGACCGCAGGCGCCGATGGTCGCAGCCGCCTGGTGATCGCCACGCCATCCGGGCGGGCCAAGCGCACCGAGGGCCAGCGTGCGTGGAAGCAGGCCCAGCTGGCGCTCAACGCACGGCTGGGCGAGGCGCGCATCGCCGCGCTGCACGACCTGATCGACACCTGCCTGGCCCAGCTGGACGCCGGCAGCGACTCTGGAGACGACGATGTCTGACTCGCCTGCTGCTGTCCGCCGCGTTGCCGCGCCGGCACTGATCGTGGTGTTGCTCGCGGCGGCGGGCACGTTCGCGCTGACGATGGGCGCGCGGCAGTCGATGGGGCTGTTTCTCAATACGTTGAACACGCACACCGGGTTGGGGCTTGCGAGCATCAGCCTGGCGTTCGCGTTCGGGCAACTGTGGTGGGGCCTGACCCAACCGCTGGCCGGCATCGTGGCCGACCGCCATGGCACCGGACGCGTGCTGCTGGCGGGGCTGACGTTGGTCGCGCTCGGCACGGCCATGGTGCCGTTCATGTCCAGCACCTGGGGCCTGATCCTCGCGATCGGCGTGCTGTCGGCGGGCGGTGCCGGCATGGCCGGTCCGGCGGTGCTGATGGCCGCCACGACGCGCCTGGTGCCGGCCGAGCGGCGCGGCATGGCCGCCGGCGTGGTCAATGCCGGCGGTTCGTTCGGTCAGTTCGTCTTCGCGCCGATCGCGCAAGGCATCACCGCGGCGGCCGGCTGGGTGAGCGCATTACAAAGCCTGGCGATGTTCACGCTGCTGGCCTTGCCTGCGGCCTGGGTGCTGCGCACGCGCGACTCGGCGCCGGCACCCGGCGGCGTTGCGACTGTGCCGACGCAGGGCCTGCGCGCGACGTTCGCGCAGGCGCTGGCGTTGCCGAGTTACCGCCTGCTGTGCGCCGGCTTCTTCGTCTGCGGCTTTCACGTGGCCTTCATCGCCACGCATTTGCCCGGCGTGGTGGCCAGCTGCCAGCTACCGCCCGAGGTCGGCGCCTGGTCGCTGGCGGTGATCGGGCTGTTCAACATCCTGGGCAGCCTGACGATCGGCTGGGCCATCGGCTACCAGGGCGGGCGCTGGCGCATGAAGTCACTGCTGGCGCTGATTTACGCGGCGCGAGCGATCGCGGTGCTGATCTTCCTGCTGGCGCCGAAGACGACGACCAACATGCTGATCTTCGCGGCGGTGATCGGCTTCACCTACCTGTCGACCGTGCCGCCCACCGCGGGTCTGGTGGCGCGCTTCTTCGGACCCAGGCACATGGCCACGCTGTTCGGCGTCGTGATGCTGTCGCACCAGTTGGGTGGCTTCCTGGGCGCGTACCTGGGTGGCAAGGCCTTCGAGTGGACCGGCAGCTACGACTGGATGTGGTGGGCCGACATCCTGCTGGCCGTCGGCGCTGCGCTGGTGCACCTGCCGATCGACGAGCGGCCGGTCCCCGTGGTGGCGCAACCGGCCTAGGCCCGGCGCGCCGTGTCCAGCCCGGGCGGCGCGTTGCCATAGGCCTCGCGCCAGCGCTGATTGATGCGTTCGTTGGTGTCCAGGCGCTCTTCCTTCAGGCCGTCCGGGGCATGCCAGTTGGCGATGCGGGTCTCGGGGCTGAAATGCGCCGTCGGCGTGATCGCACCGGGGTTGTCGAGACTGCCGACCGACAGGTCCATGCGCTGGGAGTCGAGGAACTCGAAGCTCAGCGGCGTGCCGCAGGTCGAACAGAAGCCACGGCGGGCGATCTTCGACGATGCGTAGTAGGCCGGCTCGGCGGACCAGGTCACCTCGCTCTTGCGCAGATTGAGGTAGGCCACCCGCGTGTTGCCGAACGCCAGTTGGCACATGCGGCAATGACAGTAGTAGCCTTCGCGGTGATCGGGTCGCGCCTCGTAGCGCACGCTGCCGCACAGGCAGCCGCCGGTGAGCGGGGGTAGCGTCGGCGTGTCGTTCATCTGAACCTCCACAGGAGTCGCAAGGTTAGTGGAGCACGCGCCGCGCTACAAGTGAAGGCCGGCCAGGACCGCGATGCCCATGGCGCCGAACACCAGCGCGGCGATACGATGCACCAGGGCCACCGGCATGCGCTTGACGAGCCGGTCGCCCAGGTACACCGCCGGCACGTTGGCCAGCAGCATGCCCAGCGTGGTGCCGGTCACCACCGCGACCAGCGAGTCGTAGCGTGCGGCCAGCATCACGGTGGCGATCTGCGTCTTGTCGCCGATCTCGGCCAGGAAGAACGCCACCGTCGTGACGCCGAACACGCCCAGCCGGCCGTGCTCGCGGCCGGCATGGGCATCGGCCTGGTCGGGCACCAGCAGCCACGCAGCCACCGCGATGAACGAGCCGCCGAGCACCCAGCGCATCCAGCCCGGGTCGATCACGCGGGCGAGCCACGCACCGATGGCGCCGGCTGCGGCGTGGTTGGCCAGCGTGGCGACGAGGATGCCCCAGATGATCGGCTGAGGGCGGCGGAAGCGCGCCGCCAGCAGCAGCGCGAGCAGCTGCGTCTTGTCGCCGATTTCGCCCAGCGCCACGGCGAAGGTCGAGACGACGAACGCCTCGATCACCGAGTGCCTGGGGGCGCGACGGGCGGCATGGTGTAGTTGAGCGCGCGCCGGCCGCCGTCGACGTAGACGATCTCGCCGGTCATGTAGCTGGCCGCGTCGCTGAGCAGGAAGGCCACGACCTCGGCCACTTCGGCCGGCTCGCCCAGTCGGCGCAGCGGCGTGCGCGACAGGATGCGCTCGCGCGCCTCGTCGCTGCCGAGCACCGCGGCGCGCGCCAGTTCGGTGGCGATCGTGCCGGGGCCGACCGCGTTGACGCGAATGCCGTGGTCGGCCAGCGAGATCGCCATCACGCGCGTCAGCTGGTCGATGCCGCCCTTGCTGGCGTTGTAGCTGGCGATCGAGGCAATCGCCAGGCTGCCGTTGACCGAACTCATGTTGACGATGGCGCCGCCGCCCGACGCCACCATCGCGCGCGCGACCGCCTGGCCGACCAGGAACGAGCCCTTCAGGTTGATGTCGAGCACGGCATCCCAATCGGCTTCGGTGATGTCGAGGAAGTCGGCCGCCTTGAAGATGCCGGCGTTGTTGACCAGCGCATCGACGCGGCCGAACGCCTGCAGCGTGGCGGCCAGCGCCTGATCCACCTGCGCCTTGTGCGACACGTCGCAGTGCAGTGCCAGCGTGCGCGCGCCCGCAGCCTGCAGCGATGCCGCCAGGCCGGCCGCGCGGGCATCGTCGACGTCCCACAGCGCCACCGCCGCGCCATCGCCGGCCAGCCGCTGCGCACAGGCCGCGCCGATGCCTTGCGCGGCGCCGGTGACGATGGCCACGCGCCCCTGCAGTGCGAATGAAACGGCGCTCACGACGGTTTTGAAGCTGGGTTGTCGCGTGCCAACCACGCGGCAAACCCGCCGGCCGGCGGGTTCGGCAGGCAGTCTAGCAGCGGGACGTCTCCGCTCGGTTGAGGTCGGCCAACCGCAGCATCCGGTCGCGATCGATCCCCGACGGCAGGGCCGCGGGTCAGTTCTGCTGGCTGGCGTACACCGCCCACAGGCGGCCGAGGTCCGCGGCGCCATCGCCGCCTTGCACGCTGCGCAGCGTCTGCACCGCCTTGCGACTTGTTCTTGCCCGACTGCAGCAGCGCGAGGCCGAGCCGCAGCTTCGCGTCCTCGGGCCGCTTCAGCCCGCCCTTGGCGATGCCCTGCTCGATCAACGGCAGGCCCTTGTCGAACTGGCCCATCGACGCGAGCAGGTAGCCCACCCGCACCAGGTCGTCGCCGCTCTTGGCGGCGCCGGCTTCCCGCACCTCTTTGTCGATGCTGGCCTGTGGTCTCGCTCTCGCGCTTGACGGCGAGATCGCGCAGTCGCTTGTGCCGTTCGGCCTCGGCGCCGGTGCCGAGCGCGCCGCTGGCAAAGCCCTTGTCGATCACCGCGCGGCCTTCGGTGGGCAGGCCAGCCTGCAGCGATAGCTGCGCCATCTCCATGAAGTCCTCGGTCTTGGTCAGCGTGCCGGTGGCCAGTTTCAGGCGCAGCACATCGAGCGAGAAGCGGTCGGAAAACCCGCTCTTGCGCGGCAGCTGCGCGAGGAAGATGGCCCAGTACTCCTTCTTCGGGTAGTAGGCCAGCAGCTTGTCGAGTGTGCCGGTGCGGCCGGCGGTGTTGCCGCTGCGTTGCTGCGCGTCGGCCAGGCGCAGCAGGTCGCCTTCGTCGGGGCGGCGCCCGGCGGCCTCGGCTGCGGCCACCGCGGCTTGCGCTTCCTTGGCGATGGCCGCGTAGTCGCCACTCTGGCTTTGCACATAGGCCTGCAGCTGCTTGAGCTGAGCGCTGGTGCTGCCGGCGGCCTGCGCGCGCTGCGCCCACTGCCCGGTGCGTGCCCAATCCTTCTGCTGCGAGTAGGCGAACGCCAGCGACTCGGCCGTCTGCGCCTGCTCGGGGCCGGACAGCTTGCCCGAGTTGAACACGGCCTCGAAGGCCTCGATCGCGGTGGCGTTGTCGCCGGCGCGCTGCGCGGCGGCACCCTTCATGCGGTCGATCATCAGCTGCTCGCCGGGCGTCTTGCCGGGCATCGCGTCGGCCTCGCGCACCTTGGCCAGCGCATCCCTGGCTTTGCCGGCCTTCAACAGGTCACTCGCCTGCTGCAGCGGCTTGCCGACCTCCGGCCGCACGGCTTGTGCATGCGCCGAGGCGAAGCATGCGCAGGCCATCAGCGCGCCGATCCAAATCCGCAGGTGCTTCATCGCTTTGCTCTTCCGCATTCCGCACGTCGCCCAAGTCGCCGCCGCCGAAACCGGCTTTGCCGGGCCGCTGGCCGCGCCCCCTTGAGGGGGAGGCGCCGAAGGCGCTTCGGGCGGGATCAATTCAGGAACTGCTCGTTGCCCACCAAGCCGATCTTAGTGACCCCGAGCCGCTGGGCGCTGGCCATCACCATCGCCACCACTTTGTAGGTAACGAGTTTGTTGGGTCGCAGGTGGACTTCGGGCTGATCGGGAATCGCCGCCACCGCGGCCAATTTGGCCTCGAGCTCCTGCGCGATCGGCGACGATCACGCCATTCCAGCCGATCGTGCCGTCGAAGTCGACGTCGATGCGGATGATCTCCGGCGGCTTGGGCGGCGACGCGCTCGGCGCGATCGGCATGTTCATCTTCACGGCGTGCGTCTGGATCGGAATGGTGATGATCAGCATGATGATCAGCACCAGCATCACGTCGATCAGCGGCGTGGTGTTGATGTCGATCATCACCTCGTCTTCGCCGCCGCCGGAGCCTACTTGCATTGCCATGTCAGTTCTCCATGGTGCCAACGCGCCACTCTCGACGCATGAAGCCAAGGTCTTGCGCGGATCCGGCTTTGCCGGTCCGCTGCAAGGGCCCCCTCGGGGGGCAGCGACCAGAGGGAGCGTGGGGGCTCATTGGTTCGGCGGGGGTTCGGTGATGAAGCCCACCTTGGCGATGCCGGCGCGCTGGCAGGCCACCACCAGGCGGCCGACGCTCTCGTAGCGCGCGTCTTCGTCGCCGCGGATGTGCACCTCGGGCTGCGGGTCCTTCACCGACTCCTTCTTCAGCTCGGCCACCAGCGTCTCGATGTCGGGCATCTTGCGGGTGTTCCAGTACACGTCGCCATCCTTGCTCACGGCCAGCAGGATGTTCTCCGGCTTGGTCTGCGTGGGCACGTTCCTTTCCTTGGGCAACGACAGCTGGATCGATTGCGTCACCACCGGAATCGTGATCAGGAAGATGATCAGCAACACCAGCATCACGTCCACCAGCGGCGTGGTGTTGATGGTGGAGTTCATCCGGTCTTCGCCGTCGTCGTCGGGCGAACCGACTGTCATGGCCATGAGTTATCTCCGAGCAACGCGCTTGATCCAAGCAGACGCCGCGGAACCGGCTTTGCCGGGCCGCTGGCGGCGCCCCCTTGAGGGGGAGGCGCCGCAGGCGCTTCGGGGGTGGGTCATCTCTTGCCGGCCAGCAGCACGTTGTGCAGGTCGCCGGAGAAGGCGCGCACGCGCTCCATCACCGTCTTGTTGCGGCGGATCAGCCAGTTGTAGCCCATCACCGCCGGCACCGCGACCGCCAGGCCGAAGGCCGTCATGATCAGCGCCTCGCCGACCGGACCGGCGACCTTGTCGATCGACGCCTGGCCGGCGATGCCGATGGCGGTGAGCGCGTGGTAGATGCCCCACACGGTGCCGAACAGGCCGACGAACGGCGCCGTGGAGCCCACCGTGGCCAGGAATGCCAAGCCGTCCTGCAGGCGGCTCTGGATGTTGTCGACGGCGCGCGTGACGCTCATCGTGATCCAGGTGTGGCGGTCGATCTGCTCGACCAGGCTGCCTTCGTGGTGTTCGTCGGCCTTCAGGCCCTGCTCGGCGATGAAACGGAACGCGCTGCCCTCGTCGAGCGTGTCCATGCCCTTCTTGACCGAGCCGGACTTCCAGAAGTTCTCGCCTGCCTCCTTGGCGCTCTTGAGCAGCTTGCGCTGCTCGAACAGCTTCGTGAAGATGATGTACCAGCTGCCCATACTCATGATGATCATGATCACCAGCGTGCCGCGGGCGACGAAGTCGCCCTGCTTCCACAGCGCTTCCAGACCGTAGGGGTTGTCGATGGTCTCCTTCGTCACCACCGGCGCCGTCATCGCCGGCGCAGGCGCCGCGGGCGCCGTGGCGGCGGGTGCCGGCGCGGGCGCGGGCGCGGAGGCGGCCTGTGCGAACGCCGCCTGATGCGCGGTCAGGGTGAACAGGCTGAGCAGGGCTGCCAGCAGCGGCGCGTGCACGATTTTCTTGAACGACATGGTTCCTCCAACACAAACGATTGCTTGGCACGCCAATCACGGACAGCGCCGGCTGCAGTGAACGACGGGGTTACTCGAGCTTCCAGGCGTATTCGACAAAGGTGGTCAGCGGTTCGGGTTTGCCGTCCACCGTGCCGGGCTTGAACTTGCAGGTGTTCTTGATCGCGCCTTCGGCCGCGCGGTCGAGCAGCTTGTGTTCGCGCGATGGGCCGGAGCTGCGCACAACCTCGGTGGCGGTGGCATGGCCGTCGATGCCCACGCTGACCTTGATGCGCACGACCCCGGTGGCTTCGGCGCGGGCGGCGGCAGGCGGGTACGAGGGCTTCTCGCAATCGGTGGCGAAATTGACCTGCGGTGCAACGCGTGACGGCGCGGGTGGCGCCGGCGGCGCGGGGGGCGCCTCGGGTGCCGGCGGCGGCGCTATCGTCACCGGCGGCGCGGGCGGCGGCACCTCGCGCTGCACCGTGATGCTCGGCGCGGGCGGCGGATTCTGGATCTGCACCTCCGGCGGCGGCATGAACGAAGGCGGCGGCGGGGCCAGCTTCGGCGGCGGCGGCAGGTTCTCCGGCGGCGGCGGGGGCGGGGGCTTGACCTCTTCGATGATCTTGGTCTCGATCGGCCCCTTGACGACCTCCACCACCTTGCGCGCCAGGCCATTGAGCAGCGCCCAACCGAGGATGATGTGCATCACGATGACCACACCGAGACCGACCATATGCTTGGTCGGGTTTCGCTGTTGTTCGGCGTAGTTCACTCGAGTTCCTCCAGACGCCGTTGCGAGGGTACGCGCGACGCTGTGTCCTTGCATGGCGGCCGCCTTGTGGGCGGCCGGCGGCCGTCTCTGTCCGCGAAGGCGCGCACTATATCGCGGAAAAACTCCGGCCCGTCTCGGGGCATCACCCTAACGTGGAACCAGAAAAACCGACGCCATATCGCGTGGACACGAATGCGGTTTGTGCCGATAACAACAATTCGACGCAGTCTTGGCGCGCAGCCGAGCCCGGCATCGCGTGCCGGTCACGGCGCGCCATACCCGGGTGAGCCCCGTTGCGCCGCGTGCACGACGCGCAGAGCATGCGGTATCCGACCACATTGATTTCAGGAGTCCGAGATGAATCTCAGCACGCGTGCCCTGTTTGCAGGCCTCGGATCGACCGCCGCACTGTGGCTGGCGCCGCTGCCGGCGGCGGCGCAGGAAGTGACGCTCAAGGCCGTGAACGCATTCAACGAGGGCACCTACTACGCGCGCAACTTCGAGCGCTTCGTCAAGAAGGTCAACGACGAAGGCAAGGGGGTGGTGCAGATCAACTACCTCGGCGGGCCGAAGTCGATCCCGACGATGGAGCAGGGCGCCGCGCTGCGCAACGGCGTCGTCGACCTGGCCAACACCACCACCTCGTTCCTGGCCGGCGTGGCGCCCGAGTCGCTGGCGCTGAACTACGCCACGCTGCCCTGGGCCGAGCTGCGCAGGAACGGCGCGGTGGACTACCTGAACAAGACCATGCTCGAGCGCGGTCTGTACTACTACGCGCGCACCGGCGATGGCGTGCCGTACCACATCTACCTGAACAAGAAGATCGACAAGGCCGATCTGACCGGCCTGAAGATCCGCATCGCGCCGATCTACCGCGAGTTCTTCACCCGGCTTGGCGCCACGGTGGTCCAGACCGCACCGGGCGAGGTCTACACCGCGCTGGACCGCGGCGTGGTCGACGGCTACGGCTGGCCGCTGCTGGGCATCTTCGATCTGGGCTGGCACGAGAAGACCAAGTACCGCGTCGAGCCCGGCTTCTACAACATCGAGCTCGGCATCGTGTTCAGCGCCAAGGCGTGGAATGCGTTGTCGCCGGCGCAGCGCGGGTTCCTGGACAAGCAGGTGGCCTGGGTCGAAGGCCTCAACGTCGACATGGCCGGCAAGGACGCCGCGGCCGACATCAAGCGTCAGGCCGACGCCGGCATCCAGGTGATCCAGCTGCCCGACGCCGAGGCCAAGCGCTTCCTGCAACTGTCGGGCGAAGCCGGTTGGGCGGGCGTGGCGGCGGCCACGCCGCAGCACGCGCCCAGACTGCGCGAGTTGATGGCACCTGCCAAGTGAGTGGGCGTGGGGCCGCCGGCTGCGGCGGCCCGTCGATCCTGAAGATCCGTTGCCGGCAGACCGGTCAATGAGCCGGCTGCACGCGCTGCTGATGCGCCTGTGCGGCGGCGTGGCCATCGTCACCATCGGCCTGATCACCGCGCTCGTCTGCTGGGACGTCATCGCGCGCAACCTGCGGCTCGGCAACCTGCCGTGGATTCTGGAGCTCACCGAGTACGCGTTGCCGCTGGCCACGCTGATGGCCGCGCCCTGGCTGATGTGGCGCGGCCAGCATGTGCGACTGGACGTCCTGGAGATGGTGCTCTCGGCGTCGGGACGGCGGCGCATCGAGCGCGTGTCGGCCGCGGCTTGTCTGGCCATCAGCCTCGTGCTGGCCTGGTACGGCGTGGTCACGCTGCTGGACAGCCGGCAATCCGGGGCGGTGATGTTGAAAGCGCTGGTGTTTCCCGAGTGGTGGCTGTACCTGCCGGTGCCGGTGGGCTTCGCGGCGTTGGCGCTCGAATGCGCCCGTCGCCTGTTCTGGCCCGGTCCGCCGCCCGCCGAGGCCGACTCATGACTTGGTGGCACGCACTGCTGCTGTTGTTCGGCATGCTGACCGTGCTGATGATGGCCGGCTTGCCGGTGGCGTTCGCGTTCCTGGCGATCAACATCGTCGGCGCGTTGATCTGGTTCGGCGGCGAGTCGGGGCTGGTGCAGGTGGTGCGCAACAGCGTCGCGTCGGTCACCAACTTTTCGCTGACGCCGATCCCGTTCTTCATCCTGATGGGCGAGGTGTTGTTCCACACCGGCCTGGCGATGAAGACGATCGACAGCTTCGACCGCGCGATCCGCGGCGTGCCCGGGCGCCTGGCGGTGGTGACCATCGTCGCCGGGACCGTGTTCTCGGCCATCTCGGGCTCGACGGTCGCGACCACCGCGCTGCTGGGCAGCCTGCTGCTGCCGCAGATGCTCCAGCGCGGCTACCACCCGCGCATGGCGATGGGCCCGATCATGGCCATCGGCGGCGTCGACATGTTGATTCCGCCGTCGGCGCTGACGGTGCTGCTCGGCAGCCTGGCGGGCATTTCGATCTCGGGGCTGCTGATCGCCGGCGTCGTGCCCGGGCTGGTGATGGCGCTGATGTTCCTGGCCTACATCGTCGTCCAGGCCGTGCGCCACCCGGAGCTGGCGCCGAGCTTCGACCGCAGCGAACTGCAGGGCTGGGCGCGCTGGGGCCCGCTGCTGGTGAACGTGACACCGCTGGTGCTGATCTTCGTGCTGGTGATCGTGGCCATGTCGGCCGGCTGGGCCACACCCACCGAGTCGGCCGCGATCGGTGCGCTGGCCACCGTGGTGGTGTGCGTGGCGTACCGCAGCCTCACGATGAAGGCACTGATCGACGCGCTGGCCGGCACGACCGCGATCTCGTGCCTGATCCTGTTCATCATCGTCGGCGCGACCACGTTCTCGCAGATCCTGTCGTTCTCGGGCGCCACCAACGGCATGGTGGCGCTGGTGCAGGGGGCCAGCCTGCCAGGCTGGGCGGTGCTCGGTGGCATGATCGTGATCCTGCTGATCCTCGGCTGCTTCGTCGACCAAGTGAGCATGATGCTGATCACGCTGCCGTTCTTCATGCCGCTGGTGCAGCACTTCGGCTGGGATCCGTTGTGGTACGGCGTGATCTACCTGATCTGCATGCAGCTCGGCCTGCTGACGCCGCCGTTCGGCATGCTGCTGTTCACGATGCGCAGCGTGGCGCCGAAATCGATCCCGACGCAGGAGATCTACGCCGCGGTGATGCCCTACGTGATGATGGGGCTGCTGGCGATCGTGCTCGTGCTGGCCTGGCCCGCGCTGGCCACCTGGCTGCCGGCCGCGTTGTTGACGCGGTGATGCATGCGCACGGCCACGCCAAGAACGACATGGCACAGGCTCGCGCTGCTGGCGTTGGCCGCGGTTGTCTGCGCGTGGCCCGCCAGCGCGATGCGACCGGTGAAGGGCGCGATGACTAAGCCGGCCAACCGCCCGGGCCTGGGCTGCGGCGCCGACAACGCCGCCGCGGTGCCCTCGCTGCAGCGGCGGGCGCGGGTGGCGGGCTACTACGATCATTTCCTCGCGCTGGTGGGCGCGCGGGTGGTCGAATGGCGGCTCGGCCGCGCGATGCGCGTGGCCTTCGAAGGCGCGAGCCACGTCAGCGTGGCGGAGAAGCGCGGCTACGCCATCGATGCCGACGATCGCCTGCACGGCTGGACCTTGGGCGGCAGCGACGCGGCGGTGGAACTCGACCGGGTGGCTCTGGCCAGCGCGGGCGCGAGCGGGTTGCTGGCGATCCGCTGCGACGGCAGCCTGTGGCGGCGGCCTGCCGGTGCGGATGCGTGGCAACGCGTCGCACCGTTTGCGCAGCATGCGTGGGTCGGCGACAGCGCCGACTACTACATCGACGACACGGGCACGTTGTTCGTCAGCGGCAAGGCCCACCGTGGCCAGTACGGCGACGGGCGCCTGACCGAAGCGATCGGCTGGACCGCCGTGGCGCAGCGCGCCAGCTTCGTCGTCGCGCACACCGGCCACGCCGTGTACCTGCGCGACGACGGCGCGGTGCTCGGCACCGGCGGCAACCGCTTCGGTCCGCTGGGCATCCATGGCCTGGGCGACAAGGCCGATCGCTGGGGTGTGATCTTCGACGGCGCGAGCCAGATCGCCACCGGCAGTCGCCATACGCTGGCGCTGCGCGCCGACGGTGCGCTGTTCACCTGGGGTGGTGCCGACGGCGTGGCGCCCAAGCAGGTGCTCGGCGGCATCGCCGCGGTGGCCGGTGGGCTGGAGGGCAGCGCGGCCGTCGACATCGATGGCACGCTGTGGAGCTGGGCGGTCGGCCAGCCGCCGGCCAGGCTGGCCATGCCGCCGCGCTGAGCACGACGCCACGGGGTCGTCAGACCGCGGGTCCCGGCCGCCGGTGCTGCTCGATCATGCCGCGCAAGGTGGATTTCAGTTCCTCCGCCCGGCGCAGACCGAAGGGCGCCAGCACGCGGCGCTCGTGCTCGCGCGCCTGGTCGATCAATCGCGTCACCAGCAACCGGCCGCCGCGCGCCATGCGAATCGGCGTGTAGCGCCGGTCCGACGCATGCGGCACGCGCTCGACCTGACCGCGAGCGACCATGCGATCGAGCAGCCGCGTCAGCGTCGGCTGCTTGATCACGGTGATCTGCGCCAGCTGGCCGACGGTGATTTCGCGCCCGTCGGCCAGCGTCGCGAGCACGCGCCACTCCGGCACCGACAGACCGGCCGCACGCACGACGACATGGAACTCGGTTGAGATCAGGTGGCTGGCCTGCGTCAGCAACGCCGGCAGGTAGCCGTCGACGAAACGCTCTGGTGCGGCGGGGCGGGGGGCGCGTGGCACGGGTCTCGGATGCGCCGGCGATGACCCGCACCACGCGGGTGGTCTCGCTTGACGCATTACTTTGGATATGTTGAACTGTAAATCAATCCGCCGCCCGCACACAACTGCATTCGATGGCCGAGCGCTCATTCGTCGAGGAAGTCAAGCAGCTGCGCCTGGGCGCGGGCGAGGTGTTCCGTGGCGAAGGCATCCTCGCCGTCACCAAGGCGCTGCTCGAATCGGGCGTGGCCTACGTCGTCGGGCTACCAGGGCGCGCCGATCTCGCACCTGATGGACGTGCTGGCCGACGCGCAGGACATCCTGGCCGAGCACGGCATCCACTTCGAGAACAGCGCCAGCGAAGCCACCGCGGCGGCCACGCTCGGCGCGTCGGTGAACTACCCGCTGCGCGGCGCGGTGACGTTCAAGTCCACCGTCGGCACCAACGTCGCCTCCGACGCGCTGGCCAACCTGGCCTCGGGCGGCGTGACCGGCGGCGCGCTGATCATCGTCGGCGAGGACTACGGCGAGGGCTCGTCGATCATGCAGGAGCGCAGCCACGCGTTCGCGATGAAGTCGCAGATCTGGCTGCTCGACCCGCGGCCCAACCTGCCGTCGATCGTGGCGGCGGTGAAGGTCGGCTTCGAGCTGTCGGAGGCCACGCACACGCCGGTGATGCTGCAGTTGCGCATCCGCGCCTGCCACGTGCACGGCCGCTTCGTCGCCAGCGACAACCAGCGGCCGACGTTCACGCTGCGCGAGGCGATGGAGCAACCGCGGCGCGACACCAGCCGCATCGTGCTGCCGCCGGCCAGCTTTGCACACGAGCAGGAGAAGGTGCGCGAAGCGCTGGCCCGCGGCGCAGCGCTTCATCCAGGAGCGCGGACTCAACGAGTTCTTCGGCGACGGCGCCGACCGACGATCGGCATCGTCGTGCAGGGCGGCCTGTACAACAGCCTGGCTGCGCGCGCTCGAGCGCCTCGGGCTGGCCGATGTGTACGGCGCGCACGCGGCGTGCCGCTGTACGTGATGAACGTGGCCTATCCGCTGATCGACGCCGAGGTGCGTGCGCTTCTGCGCAGGGCAAGCGGCGGTGCTGATGGTCGAGGAAGGCCAGCCCGAACTTCATCGAGCAGAACCTCGCGCTGATCCTGCGCCAGGCCGGACTGTCAGACCACGCTGCACGGCAAGGACATGCTGGCCGTCGCCGGCGAATACACCGCCGCCGAGCTGATGCAGGGCGTGCGCGCGTTTCCTGGCGCGCTACGGCCGACGCGCTGCGCCGACGCAGCCCGCGGCGCGACGGGTGATCGCGTTGCAAGCCCGAGCGCTCGTCGCCAGCGTGCACGCCCGGCCGCCGGGCTTCTGCACCGGCTGCCCGGAGCGGCCGATGTTCACCGCGATGAAGCTGGTCGAGCGCGAACTCGGCGCGCACCACGTCAGCGCCGACATCGGCTGCCACCTGTTCTCGATCCTGCCGCCGTTCAACATCGGCAACACGACCATGGGCTACGGCCTCGGCGCGGCCGGCGCGGCGGCGCTGAACGCCCAGGCCGGCAAGCGCGCGATCAGCGTGATGGGCGACGGCGGCTTCTGGCACAACGGCCTGACCAGCGGCATCGCCAACGCGGTGTTCAACCAGCAGCGACAACCTGACCATCGTCGTCGACAACAACTACACCTCGGCCACCGGCGGGCAGGACATCCTGTCGTCCAAGGCAGTCAATCGCACCCGCAGCACCGGCCATGCCGATCGAGCAGGCGGTGCGCGGCGTCGGCGTCAACTGGGTGCGCACCGCGCGCCGCACCTACGACGTCGCCGGCATGCGCGACCTGCTGCGCGAGGCGCTGACGACGCGCGAACGCGGCCCCAAGGTGCTGATCGCGCAGAGCGAATGCATGCTCAACCGGCAGCGGCGCGAGAAGCCGCTGATGCGCCAGGCCGTCGCGCGCGGCGAGCGCGTGGTGCGCGAGCGCTTCGGCGTCGACCCCGACACCTGCACCGGCGACCACTCCTGCATCCGCCTGTCGGGCTGCCCGTCGCTGACGGTCAAGCCCAATCCCGACCCGCTGCGCAGCGATCCGGTCGCCGCGGTGGTCGACTCCTGCGTCGGCTGCGGCCTGTGCGGCGAGGTCGTCGCACGCGGCGGTGCTGTGCCCGTCGTTCTACAAGGCGCGCATCGTCAGCAACCCGAGCCGCTGGGATCGAATGCGCCAGGGCTTGCGCCGGCGCCGTGATCGGCGCCTTGCAGCGCCGCGCGGCGCGTCAGCGCGCGCGCTTCGCTTTCTGAGCCGATGCCGATGAGCCAACCGATCAAGATCGCGATCCTCGCGATGGGCGGCGAGGGCGGCGGCGTGCTGGCCGACTGGATCGTCGAGCTTGGCGAGCACGCACGGCTTCATCGCGCAGACCACCTCGGTGCCCGGCGTCGCGCAGCGCACCGGCGCGACGATCTACTACGTCGAGCTGTTTCCGAGAGCCGACGCCGAGCGCGCAGGCGCGGCGCCGGTGCTGGCGCTGATGCCGCTGCCCGGCGACGTCGACGTGGTGCTCGCCTCCGAGCTGATGGAGGCCGGGCGCGCGGTGCAGCGCGGGCTGGTCACGCCGGAGCGCACGACGCTGATCGCCTCGACCCACCGCGTCTACGCGATCGCCGAGAAGACGGTGCCCGGCGACGGCCGGGCCGACAGCCAGGCCTTGCTGGCCGCCGCGTCGGCGGCCGCCCGACAGCTGGTGGCCTTCGACATGGCCGCGGCCGCCGAACGCGCCGGCAGCGTGATCAGCGCGGTGCTGTTCGGCGCGCTGGCCGGCACCGGCGTGCTGCCGTTCACGCGCGCGCAGTTCGAAGCCACGATCGAGCGCGCCGGCGTGGGTGTGCGCGCCAGCCTGGCGGCGTTTGCCGATGGGCATGCGCGCGCAACGCAGCCCGTCGCGCCGCAGCCTCGATCCGAGCGGCCGGCCCTGCGGGCAGCGGCGCCGCAGGCCTCGCAGCACCCGGCGATCCAGGTCCTGCTGGCGCGTGTGAGCGCGGATTTCGCCGAACCGCTGCGCGGCGTGCTGACCGAAGGCGTGCGACGGCTCGTCGACTACCAGGATCCGGCCTACGCCGGGCTCTACCTCGACCGGGTGCAGCGCATCCAGGCGGCCGAACGCACGACCGGCTCGGCGCAGCTGGGCGAAGCGACCGCGCGCCATCTGGCGCTGTGGATGAGCTACGAAGACACCTTCCGCGTGGCCGACCTGAAGACGCGCGATTCGCGTTTCGCACGCGTGCACGGCGAGGTGCGCGCAGCGCACGACCAGGTGCGTCGACATCGACGAATACCTGCACCCGCGCCTGCAGGAGATCGCCGACAGCCTGCCGGCCGCCTGGGGACGCCGGCTGCTGGCCTCCGGCGCGGCCGCGGCGCTGGGTCGAGCGCCGGGCCGCGAAGGGTCGGGTCGTGACGACGAGTTCGCTGCGCGGCTTCCTGCTGCTGTACGGCGTCGCGGCGCTGCGTCGCTGGCGGCGGTCGACGTTGCGCTTCGAGGTCGAGGACGCGCGCATTCGCGCCTGGCTGGCGGACATCGAACAAGCCGCCGCGCGCGACGCGACGCTGGCGATCGAGATCGCGCGCTGCCAGCGGCTGGTCAAGGGTTACGGCGACACGCACGAGCGGGGCTGGCGCAACTTCGAGCGCGTGATGGCCACGCTGAGGCGCGAGTCCGGCGCACCGGGCTCGGCGGTGGTGCGCGAGTTGCGCGAAGCCGCGCTCGCCGACGAACACGGGCAGCAGTTGCAGGCCGCGCTGCTGCGTCACGCATTGGCCTGAGGCGCCGGATGGCAAGGAGGCATGGCACATGAGCAGGTATCGCGGTCAGCCCGAGGCCGTGCGCGCGCTGGTGCAGGGCGACCGCGTGCACCGCGACCTGTACATCGACGACGAGATCTTCGCGCTCGAACAGGAGCACTTCTTCTCCAACACCTGGAACTACATCGGCCACGGCAGCCAGCTGCCGCAGCCGGGCGACTACATCACCAACGACATCGCCGGCCAGCCGCTGATCGTGGTGCGCCAGGAGGACGGCTCGGTGCGGGTGCTGAAGAACCGCTGCGCGCACAAGGGCGCGCGCGTGGTCAGCGCCCCGAGCGGCAACACCGCGCAAGTTCTTCCGCTGCCCGTACCACGCCTGGGCCTACAAGACCGACGGCTCGCTGCTGGCGGTGCCGCTGAAGAGCGGCTACGACGGCACCGCGCATGCACCAGTGCGAATCCGGCCAGGGCCTGGTGCCGGTGAAGCATGTGCGGCTGCACCGCGGCTTCATCTTCGTGAAGCTCAACGACGCCGGACCGGGCTTCGAGGAGTACTTCGGCGACAGCGCTGAGCTCGATCGACAACATGGCCGACCGCTCGCCGGAGGGCGAGCTCGAGATCGCCGGCGGCTGCCTGCGCTTCCTGCACGCCTGCAACTGGAAGATGTTCATCGAGAACCTCAACGACACGATGCACCCGATGGTGGTGCACGAATCGTCTGCCGGCACGGCCAAGAAGATGTGGGCCGGCAAGCCGGCCGACGAGCCCAAGCCGATGGCCATCGAGCAGTTCGTGCCGTTCGTGTCGGACTACAAGTTCTTCGACGACATGGGTGTGCGCGTCTACGACAACGGCCACAGTTTCTCGGGCGTGCAACTTCAGCATCCACAGCCAGTACTCCGCAGTGCCCGACTACGACGCAGCGATGAAGGCCGCCTACGGCGAGGAGCGCGCGGCCAAGATCCTCGGCATGGCGCGGCACAACACCGTGTACTACCCGAACCTGACGATCAAGGGCGCGATCCAGGCGATCCGCGTGGCCAGGCCGATCGCGGCGAACAAGACGCTGGTCGAGAGCTGGACCTTCCGGCTGAAGGGCGCGCCACCCGAGCTGCTGGCAGCGCACCTGCATGTACACCCGGCTGATCAACTCGCCGTTCTCGGTGGTCGGCCACGACGACCTGCACGCCTATCGCGCCATCCAGCAGGGCCTGCGCGCCAGCGGCAACGACTGGGTCAGCCTGCACCGCGACTTCGACGCGTCGGAAGTCGGCCTGAAGGAGCTGACGACCAAGGGCACCAGCGAGGTGTCGATGCGCAACCAGTACCGCGCCTGGGCCAAGTACATGACGCTGACGATGTGAGGGAGCTGCAGGCGATGACACCCACGCAGCAGCAGTTGATCGACTTCGTCGTGCGCGAGGCGCGGCTGCTGGACGAGAAGCGCTACGACGAGTGGAATGCGCTGTTCACCGACGACGGCCTCTACTGGGTGCCGCTGACGCCGGGCCAGCCCGACGGCACGCAGCACACCTCGCACCTCTACGAGGACAAGCTGCTGCGCGACCTGCGCATCGAGCGTCTGAAGAGCCCGCGCGCGTTCTCGCAGCAGCCGCCGAGCCGCGGCCATCACCTACTCCAAACTCCGACCGTCGAGACCTTCGAGGCCGACGCCAACCGCTACGTGGTGCGCAGCGAGTTCCACTACAGCGAGGCGCAGAACGATGAGATGAACTTCTTCGTCGGCACGGCGTTCTACGAGCTCAAGGCCGTCGGCGGCGCATTGCGCATGACGCTGAAACGGGTCAACCTGCTGAACAGCGACGCGGCCTTGCCGGCGGTACAGTTGTTCATTTGAGGGTTGTCTATCGGCCCGGTGCGGACTTTGGCGGGCGTCTGCTGTGAATGGTGGTCAGTGCGGCGCGGCAGGCGGTACCCGCCAGGGGCTCATGCGTGGGCGGTCGGCCAAATGCGCCGACTGCACTGCGATGCTCGCCCTGGGGTCGCGCCGCGTAACTCACTGCGCTCACTGCGTTCGCTGCGTTCGAGCAAACGCGGCGAGTCAGTTCTGGATGCGCGCTGCGCGCGCCGACCCCAGCGCTGCGCTTCTCGTCGCCCCCGAAATCGCCCCCACCGGGTACCACCTGCCGCGATGCACCGCACGGGCGCTGCACCGAGGTGCGGCTGCGCGCTCGGTGTTCCTCGCAAAGCCGCGGTCGTGGGCTGTGGGGTCCGGGCGCGAATTGCGGCGACGAGCAGCGCAGCACGAGCAGGGGGCGAGTGTGGACGAGCAAGAGTGCCTGCGCACTCTTGCTCGCCTCACGAGCCGGCCGGGCCTGCAGGCCCGGCCGTGGACGTCTGGCGCACAAGCGCCAGACCGGCGAGAACCCGTGAGGCGGCGCCGCGTGCAGCGGCGCGGCGGCGGGATCGCAGCCGCCCTGCTCGGGCGAGCAGCGCAGTGCACCCCGGCCTTCGGGCCGGGGCGCCGCAGGCTGAGCGCCCGGGCCACACAGCCCGCGGCCGTGGCGCAGCGCGCGTCGCTCTTCGCGGGTCACCTCACAGCGGTCGCTCAAGGTCGCCAACGGGCCGGCAGCGGTACGTCGACTCAGCCTTACTCCAGGAACTCTGCGAGCGCCTTCTCTGGTGGCCTGGCGTAGTTCGACCGCCGGCTCACCGCGATGCCGGTGAGTTCCTTCAATCGCACGGCAGACTCGGCGGCCTTGGCGATCACGGCCAACCCGTTGAGGATCGGCGCGCCGCCGATCTGCGCGGCGAACTCGCCGCCGAACAGCAGCATCGGCAGGCCGCCGGAAGGCACGATCACGTCGGCGCCGGCGTCGAGCAGGATGTTGACCTCGTGCTCGAATTTCGTGCGCAGCAGCTTCGTAGGCGTCGGCCCGTTCGAAGGCATCCATGAAGTCGCTGACCTTGGCGTTGACCGCGCGCACGCCGACCACGCGCTGGCCGATGCCGTAGCGGATCACCTGGTCCTCGTGCCAGGGAATGAACGCCGGATTGATGGTCACCAGGCCGAGCTTGCGGCCCAGCGTGCAGGCGTGCATCAGGGTGGTCTCGCCCAGGCCCAGCACCGGAATGTCGACCACCGACTTGGCCTCGGCCAGGCCGGCGTCCTGGAAATGGGTGATGGCCATCACGTCGTAGCCCTGCGTCTCGGCGCGCACGGCGTTGCGGATGAACGCGCGCGCCATGCGGAACTCGGTGATCGCGTGCGTGGTGGTGGCCGGCGGCGTGACGGTGTTGAACGTGAAGTCGAACTCCGGTCGAGACCACGCGCCGCATGAAGGGCTCCAGCCGGCTGATGTAGGCGTGGTGCGCGACGCGGTCGGTGGCGCCTTGAAACCAGATTCGTTGCAGCGACGCGCTGTCTCGACTCATGGTTCGGGTTCTCGCATAGGTGAGAACGGCCCTCGTGGCGGGGAACGCGCCGAGGCATTGTGTTTGATAATCTTTGCTCGGCCAATCGGGTTGGCAAGGAGGATCGATGAAGATGCGCACGACCAACGTCTGTTCAACGCGCTGCTGCTCAGCGCCGCTGATCGCCTGCTGGCCGCACCCGGCACTGGCGCAGGACAAGCTGACCGCGGTGCACGCGTTTCCGGCCAACTGGGTCTACTCGAAGAGCTTCCTGGAGTTCGTCAAGAAGGCCAACGAGGCCGGCAAGGGCACGTTCGAGATCACCGTGCGCGGCGGCCCCGAGGCGATGGGCATGTTCGAGCAGCCGAACGCCGTGCGCGACGGCGTGGTCGACATGGTCTACACGCCGTGCGCGTTCTACGCCGCCGCGGTGCCCGAGTGCGATGCGGTGTCGCGCCGCGTCGATCGACGGCCCGACGGCGCGCAAGAACGGCGCCTACGACGCGCTCAAGCAGGCGCACCTGCGGCGCATGGGCGTGTATCTACCTCGGCTGGATCGACAGCGGCATCCGCTTCCATCTGTGGTCGAGCAAGCCGCCCAAGCTCGATGCGCAGGGCAATCTGGACGTCAAGGGCGTCAAGATGCGCGGCAACCCGATCTACAACGCCTTCCTCACCAACTACCTCGGCGCGCAGGTGCTCAACCTGCCGTCGACCGGATCTGTACACCGCGCTCGAGCGCGGCACGGTCGACATGACCGGCTGGACCGAGATCGGCCTGATGGACGCCAACTGGGACAAGTTCCTCAAGTACCGCGTCGACCCGAAGTTCTTCTCCACCGACCTCGGCGTCATCATCAACGTCAACAAGTGGAACTCGCTGTCGCAGAAGTCGCGCGACATCCTGCAGCGCGTGGCGATCGAACACGAGGCCGTCCAGCGTCAAGGCGCTGAGCGACGTTGCGCACCGCAGGAGTTCGCCGAACTCGACAAGCGCGGCATGAAGGTCGTGTGCACTGTCGCCGGAGGCCAGCAAGAAGTTCGTCGACGGCGCACGCGCGGCGTCGTATGCGCGCATGAAGGAGCGCATGGACAAGACCGGCGACGCGCGGCTGTACGAGTCGATGGTCAAGCTGTTCGCGCCCGAGAAGCCGAAGGCGACTGGCAATCGGACAGAAACGGCAGCGCAGTTTTTGCAGGCCGACGCCTGATTCGATCGCAGCTCGGCGATGAAGCGCGCTCGCCAGCGCCTACGACGGCGCTGATCCACGGCATGGCCTGGCTGGCCGGCGCGTTGATGGCGCTGATGTTCCTGGCCATCGTCGTCGACGTGCTGCTGCGCAACCTCGGGCTGCCAGAGCTCGGCGCATCTGTTCACGCTTCACCGAATACGCGCTGCTGATGATGCCGTGCTTCGGTGCGCCGTGGCTGGTGCGCGAGAAGGGCCATGTGTTCGTCGAGATCGGTCTGAATGCCTTGCCGCAGTGCGGCGGCGGCGGGCATTGATCGGCGATCGGCTGTCGCCTGCATCGTGGTCTGCCTCGATCCTGGCCTGGTACGGCTTCGAAGTGACGCTGGCGCAACTTCATGCTCAGACGACAAGGACGTGCGCTCGTTCGATGCGCCGCGCTGGCTGCTGGTGATCTGCATCCCGTATCGTTTCTTCTTCATGGCCACGGAGTTCGCTGCGGCATCTGCTCAGCGCGGCGAGGACTTTCTCGGCTCGATGGCGCCCTCCGCCTGGCGGCCTGTCACGACACCGAGCTCGTAGCGCCGCGCATGGATTGGTACTGTCGCCGCCATCATGCTGTTCGGCCTGTCGGTCGCGCTTGATGATGACTCGGCCTGCCGGTGGCGATCGCCTTCTTCGCGCACCAACATCGTCGCCGCGCTGCTCTTCATGGGCGGCGCGCAGCGGCATCGCTCAGGTCATCAACAACGGCTTTGGCGCGATGACCAACTTCGCGCTGGTGCCGATCCCGATGTTCCTGCTGATGGGCGAGTTGTTCTTTCACACCGGGCTCGCCACGCGCTTCTTCAACGCCACCGACAAGCTGCTGGGCAATGTGCCCGGCGCGGCTGGCCTACGTCACGCTGCTGGGCGGCACGGCGTTCGCCGGGCCGGCCGGCTCGAGCATGGGCTCGTGCGCGCTGCTCGGCTCGCTGATGGTGCCGGAGATGATCAAGCGCGGCTACAACAAGTACCTGTCGATGGGCCCGATCATGGGCGTCGGCGGGCTGGCGGTGATCATCCCGCCCTCGGCGCTGACGGTGCTGCTGGCCACGCTTGGGCCAGACCGACGTCGGCGACCTGCTGATCGCCGGCGTCATTCCCGGCTTCGTGCTGGCGGCTGATGTACGGCGTGCTGATCTACGGCTGGGTCAAGGTCGACCCGACGGCCGCGCCGCAGTACGACGTCGAGCCCATCGCCGCGCGCGAGAAGTGGCGGCTGTTCTGGGTCGACGTGGTGCCGATGGTCGGCGTGATCGTGTTCTCGGTGCTGATCATGCTGGTCGGCTGGGCCACGCCCACCGAATCGGCGGCGCTCGGCGCGCTGTCGGTGATGGTGCTCGCGGCGCTGCTACCGCACGCTCACCTGGGCAGGCGTTCCGCAAATCGGTCGAAGGCGCGCTGCGGGTGACGATCATGTCGTTCCTGATCATCTTCGGCTCGGCCACCTTCGCGCAGGTGCTGGCGTTCACCGGCGCCTCGAGCGGGCTGATCAAATTCTTCCTGAGCCTTCGATCTGACGCCGATGGAGCTGCTGTGGGTGATGATCGGCATCATCTTCTTCCTCGGCTGCTTCATGGACCAGCTGTCGATGATGCTGCTGACCGCGCCGATCTTCTTTCCGCTGGCCAAGACGCTCGGCTTCGACCTGACCTGGTTCGGCCTCATCATGCTGCTGGCGCTGGAGATCGGCTACACCACGCCGCCGTTCGGGCTGCTGCTGTTCGTGATGAAAGGCGTGGCGCCGCCGGGTACGACGATGATGGACGTGTACAAGGCGGCGCTGCCGTTCATCGCCTGCTCGCTGCTGCTGATCGTGATGATCGTGTTCTTTCCGCCGCTGGCCACCTGGCTGCCCCAGTTGGCGCATTGAGTCGGGCGCCATGCAGACCGTCCACGCCGCCTTCGCCGCCACCGCCGCGCGCACGCCGCGCGCGGAGTTCCTGTTCACCGAGAGCGTCACCGCACGCCATTACGGCATCGCCACCGGCGCGCTGAGCTGGGGCGACGCGGCGTCGCAGGTCGAGGTGCTGCGCCGGTTGTATGCGGCGGCTGGCTACGGCCATGGGCATCGCGTGGGGCTGCTGCTGGAGAACCGGCCGGCGTTCCTGCTGCATTGGTTTGCGCTCAATGCGCTGGGCGTCAGCGTGGTGCCGATTCACGGCGAGCTGCGCGCGGCCGAGTTGCGCCATCTGATCGAGCACAGCGAGGTGGCACTGACCGTGACGCTGCCGTCGCGCGAGGCCGATCTGCGCGGCGCGGCCGGCGACGTTCGCTCGGCGATGCTGACCTGGGCACCGGACCGCCAGCAGCCGCTGCCGCGCCCGGCGGTCGCGTTGCCGCTGGCCGGCGTGCGCATCGGCGAGGAGACCGAGTGCGCGCTGCTCTACACCTCGGGCACCACCGGCCGGCCCAAGGGTTGCATCCTCACCAACGCCTACTACCTGAACGCCGGCCGCTGGTACGCCGGCCTCGGCCAGCTGTGCACCGTGCGGCGCGACCAGGAGCGCGTGATCACGCCACTGCCGCTGTCGCACATGAACGCGATGGCGTTCTCGACCATGGTGGTGCTGGTCGCCGGCGGCTGCCTGGTTCAACTCGATCGTTTTCACCCCAGCAGCTGGTGGCACAGCGTGCGCGACAGCCGCGCCACGATCGTGCACTACCTGGGCGTGATGCCGGCGATGCTGCTGTCGGCGCCGGCCGCCGCGCTGGACCGCCAGCACGCGGTGCGCATCGGCTTCGGCGCCGGGGTGGACAAGCAGCTGCATGCGTCGTTCGAGGCACGGTTCGGTTTTCCGCTGCTCGAGGCCTGGGCGATGACCGAGACCGGGTCGGCCGCCTGCGTGATGGCGCATCGCGAGCCGCGCCACGTCGGCAGCGGCTGCTTCGGCCGGCCCGACGGTGCGATGCAGTGGCGGCTGGTCGACGAGATGGGCCAGGACGTGCCGCCGGGCACGCCGGGCGAGCTGCTGGTGCGTGCGGCCGGGCCGAGCCCGCGGCGCGGCTTCTTCTGCGGCTACCTGAAGGACGAAGCGGCAACCGCCGAGGCCTGGGCCGGCGGCTGGTTCCACACCGGCGACATCGTGCGCGCCGATGCCGAGGCCAACCTGTACTTCGTCGATCGCAAGAAGAACGTCATCCGCCGCAGCGGCGAGAACATCTCGGCGGTCGAGGTCGAGAGCGTGCTGAACCAGCATCCGCTGGTCAAGGCGTCGGCCGTCGCCGCGGTGCCCGACGCGGTGCGCGGCGACGAGGTGCTGGCCTGCGTCGTGACGCACGAGCCGGTGCTCCCTGCATCCCGCGCCGCGGCGGCGGGCAGCATCGTCGAATACGCGCTGGCGCAACTGGCGTACTACAAGGCGCCGGGCTACGTGGCCTTCGTCGACGCGCTGCCGCTGACGCCGTCGCAGAAGATCCAGCGTGGCGAGCTGAAGGCGCTGGCCGGCAGCGCGGTGGGCCAGCCGCACTGCGTGGACACCACCGCAATGAAGAAGAGGCAACCCTGATGCGTGCGCCCCGCCAGGGCTACGAAAGCGTGGCCGTCACGGTGCCGGTGACGGTGCCGTATGTGCGCCACTCGACACGCGGTGCGCACTGGTTTCTGGGCCAGGTCGTCCGGCGACTGTGCGACGCCTCGGGCCTGCGCAAGGAGCAGTTCGACGGCCTGACCGTGAGCAGCTTCTCGCTCGCGCCCGACACCGCGGTGGGTGTGACGCAGCACCTCGGCCTCCAACCGCGTTGGCTCGACCACATCCCCACCGGCGGGGCCTCGGGGGTCATGGCCTTGCGCCGCGCCGCCAGGGCCGTGCAGGCTGGCGATGCCGAGATCGTGGCCTGCATCGCGGCCGACACCAACCACGTGGACTCGTTCCGGCTGATGCTCGGAAGCTTCAGCCACTTCGCACGCGACGCCACCTATCCCTATGGCTCGGGCGGACCGAACGCGATCTTCGCGTTCATCACCGACCACTACATGCGCCGCTACGGCGCCACGCGCGAAGACTTCGGACGGATCTGCGTCGATCAGCGCGCCAACGCGCTGGCCTACGGCAGCAGCGTGTTCAAGAAGCCGCTCGCGATGGCCGAGTACCTGGCCGCGCGACCGATCGCCGAGCCGATCCACCTGTTCGATTGCGTGATGCCCTGCGCCGGCGCTGAAGGCTTCCTGGTGATGGACGAGGCGAGGGCGCACGCACTGAAGCTGCCGTATGCCGTAGTGCGTGGTGCGATCGAGCGTCACAATGCCTTTGCCGACGATCCGGTGATGTTCCGTGGCGGCTGGCTGATGGACCGTGACGAACTCTATGCGATGGCCGGCGCCGGCCCCGATGCGATGGACTTCGTGCAGACCTACGACGATTACCCGGTGATCGTGATGATCCAGCTCGAGGACCTGGGCTTCTGTGCCAAGGGCGAGGGGCCGGCCTTCGTGCGCGCACACCGCTTCACGCACGATGGCAGCTTCCCGCACAACACCAGCGGCGGGCAGCTGTCCACGGGCCAGGCCGGCGCCGCAGGTGGTTTTCTCGGCATGAACGAGGCGATCCGCCAGCTCACCGGTCAGGCCGGAACGCGCGCGGTCCGCAACGCGACGCTCGGCCTCGTCAGCGGCTACGGCATGGTGGCCTACGACCGCTGTCTGTGCACGGGTGCCGTGGTGCTCGGGGCAGCGACATGACGATGTCGGGCATCGACGGGGCAGCGGCATGACCAGGCCGGGCATCGACGAGGCAGGGACATGACGATTCCGGGCATCGACGAGGCAGCGGCATGACCATGCCGCTGGTGCGCCCGAGGCGCAAGAACCCGGTGCTGCGCACGCGGCAGATGAACCTGCCGCCATGGGGCCGCAGCCGCGTCGCGCTCGGGCTCACTGCGGCGGCCGCGATGGGCCGTTTCGAGCTGCAGGTGTGCGCCGATTGCGGCGCGGTGCAGTACCCGCCGCGCGAGGCGTGTCACCGCTGCGCATCGTCGCGGCTGGTGTGGCATGCGCAGTCGGGCGAGGGCCGGCTGCTCGGCACGACGACGCTGCACCACAGCAACGACCTCTTCTTTCGCGAGCGGCTGCCGTGGCGCCTGGCGCTGGTGCAGCTCGACGCGGGCCCCACGGTGATGGCCCACCTGCACGGCGATGTGCACGCTGCGCCCACCGCCGCGGGCGAGAACCTTCCGGCCACGCGCGTGCGCGAGAACCCCTCGGCCACGCGCGTGCGCGTGGGTGCCCGGCTCGACCGCGCCGGCCAGGCCGTGTTGATTGCCTTTCCCGACCAGGAGACCCCTCATATGGCGGACGACCCGATGTGGCGCGAGATGACCAGCGACCCGAAGTTCCGCAAGGTGCTCGTCACCGACGGCATGACGGCGGTGGGCCAGGCGCTGGTGCGCGAGCTCGTGAAAGCCGGTGCCGAGGTCGTCTGGGTCGGCCATGCCGAGCCGTGGAAGCAGCATGGCAGCGGCCTGGTCGACATCGCGTCGCTGCCGCAGGCGACGCTCGTGCCGCTGGACCTGACCAACGGCCGCTCAGTGGACGAGCTGGCCGGCGAGATCGGCGGCAAGGTCGACATCGTGGTCAACAACGCCGAGGTGCACCGCACCTTCGGCATCGCCTCGCGGCGCGGCACCGATGCGGCGAAGTCGGAGATGGAGATCAACTACTTCGGCGCGTTGCGCCTCGCACAGGCCTTCGGCCCGGCGCTGAAGGGTCGCAGCGCCGACGGCGAGCTGAACGCCTGCGCATGGGTGAACCTGCTGTCGATCTACGCGCTGGCCAACTTTCCGCCGCACGGCACCTACTCGGCCTCGAAGGCCGCGGCGTTCTCGCTCGCGCAATGCCAGCGTGCCGAGATGCGCGGCGCCGGGGTCCGCGTGATCAATGTCTTCCCGGGGCCGATCGACGACGAGTGGAATCAGAACCTGCCGCCGCCGAAGGTGGCGCCCGCTGCGCTGGCCACGGTGATCGTGAAGGCGCTGCGCGACGGCGTCGAAGACATCTACCCCGGCGACGTGGCGCAGGAGTGGCTCGAGCGCTGGCGCGACAACCCCAAGGTGCTCGAGCGCGAGCTCGCGGCCGGAGGCGGCTGATGGCCACGCGACGCAAGACTTCAGACGCTGCCGACGCCCAGGCGTTGCTCGCCGCGCTGGCCGGCGCACTGGCCGGCGGGCGCATCCGGGTGGTCGACCTGACGCAGACGCTGGCGCCGGAGTTCCCGCAGATCGCGTTGCCGCCCGAGATGGGGCAGTGCTGGCCGTTCCGCATCGAGGAGGTGTCGCACTACGACGAGCGCGGCCCGGGCTGGTACTGGAACAACTTCTCCTGTGGCGAGCACACCGGCACGCACTTCGACGCGCCGATCCACTGGATCTCGGGCCGCGACCTGCCGCACAACGCGGTGGACACGATTCCGGTGCAGCACTTCGTCGCGCCCGCCTGCGTGATCGACTGCTCCACCCAGGCGCGGGCCGATCCCGACTACCTGCTGAGCGTGGCCGACATCGAGGCCTTCGAAGCCGCGCATGGCCGCATTCGCGAGGGCGCATGGGTGCTGATGCGCACCGACTGGTCCAAGCGCTGGGAGGTGCAGCGCGACGCCGAGGCCTACCAGAACTTCGACGAGACCGGCCAGCACACGCCGGGGCCGGGCAGCGAGGCGGTGCAGTTCCTGGTCGAGCAGCGCCGGGTGCTCGGCTTCGGCTCGGAGGCGATCGGCACCGACGCCGGGCAGGGTGTTCACCTGCGCCCGCCGTACCCATGCCACTACTTCATGCACGGCGCGGGCCGCTACGGGCTGCAGTGCCTGACCAACCTGGACCAGCTGCCGCCGACCGGCAGCCTGCTGATCTGTCCGCCGCTGAAGATCCAGAAGGGCAGCGGCAGCCCGCTGCGCGTGCTGGCGCTGGTGGCGTCATGAGCGATCCTCCCGAAGCCGGCGTCGCGGTCGTCACCGGCGGCAGCGCGGGCATCGGCCGCGCGATCTGCGAGCACCTGTTGGCCGCAGGCTACGAAGTGGTGTCGCTGTCGCGGCGTAAGAACGATCCGCCGCATCCGAAACTGCACGCGCTGGCCGTGGACCTGAGCGACCGTGCCGCCACTGCGCGCGCCGCGGCCGAGATCACGCAGCGCTTCGCGGTGACCACGGTGATCCACAACGCCGGCGTGATTCGTCCGGCGCTGCTCGGCGACGTGAAGCTCGACGACCTCGGTGCGCTCGTCGACCTGCACCTGGGCTGCGCGATCCAGCTGGTGCAGGCGGCGCTGCCGGCGATGCGTGCGGCGCGCTTCGGCCGCGTGGTGCTGCTGTCGTCGCGCGCCGCGCTCGGGATGGCGACACGCACGGCCTACAGCGCCACCAAGGCCGGCATGCTGGGCATGGCGCGCACCTGGGCGCTCGAGCTCGCGCCCGAGGGCATCACCGTCAACGTGGTCGCGCCCGGGCCGATCCGCACCGACATGTTCCACGAGGTGATTGCCGCCGGCAGCGACAAGGAACGCCAGGTCGCCGCATCGATTCCGGTGCAGCGTCTCGGCGAGTGCGCCGACGTCGCGCGCGCGGTGGACTTCTTCATCCACCGCGACAACGGCTTCGTCACCGGGCAGGTGCTGTATGTGTGCGGCGGCACCAGCGTCGGCAGCCTGCTGCTGTAACGCCCACTCACACTTCGCGCGCTGCTCCCGCGAATCGGGGGCGGGTTCGGGCGTCCTGTCGTGGCGTCGCGTGCCATCGATCACGCGGACGCGGGGTGGCGTGGCAGGCTGCGGGCAGGCACGCTCGACGCACGCCATCGACAAGCTCCATGACCACCGACACCAGCGAAGCCAGGGCACCCGAGCCCGGCTGGATTCCATTGGCAGACTTTGCGCCGCTGCGCCCTGCCGAGCAGGTGCTGCTGCGCGCCTACGTCGATGGCGACATCGCGCGCGTCGGCCTGCGGCGGCCGCTGGTGCCGACGGCCGATATCACGCTGCGTGGCGAGTTCGTGGCCTACCTGGCGCGCGGCGCGCACGACATGCGTTTCACGCCCAAGCGCGTGCAGATCGTCGGCGCCTGGATCGAAGGCCGCGTGGACCTGCGCGACGCTTCGGTGCCGGAGAGCCTGTGGTTCTTCCGTTGCGTGTTCAACGCGACGCCGCGGCTGGACAACGCGCACGTCAGTGGCAGCGTCAGTTTTCCCGGCTGCCTGCTGCCGGGGCTGCGCGCGCGAGGACTGCGTCATCGCCGGCGGCCTGGCGCTCAACTCGGGCTGCACCGTGCGCACCGAAGTGCGCCTGGCACGCGCGACGATCGGCCGCGACCTGAATCTCGATCGGCTGCAGCTGCGCAGCGCGGAGCGTTCGGACACGCCGATCCAGCGTCGCCTCTCGGCCGACGGTGCACGCATCGATGGCCACGCGATGCTGATGGGCGGGTTCGAGTCCGACGGCGATCTGCGCTTGGTCGGCATCAAGTTGGCGGGCGACCTGCGCGCCAGCAACGCCCGCCTGAGCGGCGACGTCGACGGCGACGGACAGCGTGGCGACGCATTGAATCTCGACCAGGCCCGCATCGCCGGCAACGTCACGCTCGACCAGGGGTTCTCGGCCACCGGCCTGGTGCGCCTGAAGCACGCGCGCATCGACGGTGACCTCGACTGCACCGGTGCGGCGTTCGACGCGCTGGGCGACATGGCCTGGCGCGGGGTCAAGCCGCTGGTGCTGGATCGGGCGCGCATCGGCGGCACGTTGACGCTCGCACGCCAGGCGCGGCCGCTGCACGGCGCGTCGCTGGCCGCCACCGACGCGCAGGTGCTGGCAGACGACGCAACGACCTGGGGCGAGCAGCTCACGCTGGACGGCTTCACGTACCGGCAGTTCGGTGCGGCCGCTCCGACCGGCGCCGCGTTTCGAATCGACTGGCTGATGCGGCAGGAGCCGTTGCATCTGCGACCTCGACTTCAGGGCGCAACCGTGGCGCCAGCTGATCAAGGTGCTGCGACAGATGGGGCGCCCGGACGCCGCGCGCGAAGTGGCGGTGGCCCGTGAATCGCATTGGCGTCGCATCGGCCGCGTGGGTGCCGGACTGCCGCGCCCGCTGCGCTGGCTGGCGCGCTGGGGTCATGGCCTGCTCGGTGCGGTCGCAGGCTATGGCTACCGCCCGATGCGGCTGGTGACGGCGTTGGCGGTGATGTGGCTGGCCTGCGGCGGCCTGTACTGGGCCGCGGCGGAAAATGGCGCGATCGCGCCGTCGAACCCCGCCGTGTACAACGATCCGCGCCTGGCGCGTTGCCGGGCCTCGGTACTGTCGGCCGAGCCTGTCAACTGGACGCGTTGCCCAGAGCTGCCGCCCGAGCACTCGGCGTTCAGTCCGTTCGCCTACTCGCTCGACCTGCTGCTGCCTTTCATCGATCTGCGCCAGCGCGGACAGTGGACCGCGCTCGACAGTCACGGCGCAGGCCGACCCGTCATCGGCCGCGGCCGAAACCTGGGGTGTGGCGACCCGCGTGCTCGCCTGGTACGAGAGCCTCGTCGGCTGGCTGGCACTGGGCCTGCTCGGCTGGTGGGCGGTGCGCCGGTTCGAGCGCGACCGCTGAGGCGTTCTGCGCTTCGCTCCTCGGCGCGGGTCACCGGTTTGCACTGACGCGCAGGTGACGGCGGTTCGGGCGTTGTAACCTCACAGTTGCGCGCCGGAGAGCCCCATGACCCCAGGACCGACCCAGACCACGCTGACCCCGACCCGACTGATCGACAGCGATCATCCGGACGTCGTGGCCTTCGCCCTTGAACACGCGCGCGGCGACAGCGACCGCGATCGCGCCGTGGCGCTGTACTACGCCGTGCGCGACGGCTTCCGCTACGACCCGTACCGGGTCGACCTGTCGGTACAAGGCATGCGCGCCAGCACCGTCATCTCGAGCGGCTTCGGCTGGTGCAACCCCAAGGCGGCGCTGCTGGCGGCGGCGGCTCGCGCGGTCGGGCATTGCCGGCGCGACTGGGTTATGCCGACGTGCGCAACCACCTGAGCACCGAGCGCATGCGCCGGACGATGCAGACCGACCTGTTCCTGTGGCACGGCTACACCGAGCTGTGGATCGACGGCGCCTGGCGCAAGGCCACGCCGGCGTTCAACCTGACGCTGTGCGACAAGTTCGGCCTGCTGCCGCTGGAATTCAACGGGCACGACGACTCGATCTACCACCCGTTCGACCGGCAGGGCAATCGACACATGGAGTACGTGAACCAGCGCGGCAGCTTCGACGACGTGCCGCTCGCGCAGATCGTCGCGGACTTCGAGCGCGTCTACCCGATCTGGCTGCCGCAGCTGCAGACGATGCGCGAGGCCAACTTCCTGGCCGACGTCGACCGCGAAGTGTCATGACCGGCACGACGACGGACGTTCCGGCCGGTTTCAGCCCCTGGCCCGCGAGGCCGGGGTTCGTCGCGATCAACGGCCCGCTGTACCAGCGCGGCGACGGCGCCGGCTACCGGTTGGGCTTTCGTGTCGAGGCACGCCACGCCAACCCGCTGGGCATCTGCCACGGCGGCATGATGGCCACCTTCTGCGACATGCTGCTGCCGTTGGGCGTGCATCAGTTGAGCCAGGCGGTGCGCGATCGATTCCTGCCCACGGTGAGCCTGCAGATCGACTACCTGTCGCCGGCGCCGCTAGGTGCCTGGGTGCAGGGCGAGGCGCAGCTGTTGCGCACGACGCACACGATGGTGTTCGCACAGGGGCTGGTCACCGCGGACGGCGAACCCGCGGCACGCGTCAGCGGCATCTTGAAGATCGGGCCGCCGTTTCGCGACGTCGTCAAGGCGTCCGCAGGGCGTTGAGGCGCTCGAGCTTGGCGGCGTAGAGGTCGCGGTCGCTGCGGGTCTGGCTGTTGGCGCGGGCCTGCTGCAGATGCTGGCGCGCGGCGTCGATCTCGCCCAGCTTGAAGTGCGCCAGGCCCAACCAGAAGTGGAACTCGGGCGAATAGTCGGCCCGTGCCACTTCCTTGGCGAACCAGTCGCGCGCCGCGTGGAAGTCGCCGGCGCGCATCGCCGCCTGGCCGCGCTCGAAGAAGTAGTACGCCGGTTCGGGCTCGAGCCGTGCCAGGCGGCTGCGCAGTGCGTGGCTCTCGGCCACGCGGCCCTGCTCGGTCAGCACCTGCGCCAGGTTGTGCAGCGCGCGGGTGTGGCGCGGGTCGCGCGCCAGCACCGCATCGAACACCCGCTCGGCCGGCTGCAGCAGCCCGCGTCGCTGGTAGATGACGCCCAGCGTGTTCAGCGCGCTGAGCGATCCCGGCTGCGTGCGCACCGCCTCGCGCGACCACCAGTAGGCATCGTCCAGCCGGTCCTGCACCATCAGCTCGGCGGCGCGGTTGTTCAGGTACATCGAGATCACGTCGGTCTCCGAGATCTGCTTCGTTCGCAGTCCGCGCAATTCCGACTGCGGCAGGAAATCCACCGTGAACTGCGTCGAGTCGATGCCGAAGCCGGAGTCCACCAGGCGCCGGCCGAGCGTGACGTTGACGTGCCCGCTGCGGAAGTACAGGTCACCGCTGCGGCTCCAGGTCTCATCGGTGTAGGCGCTCTGGAACTCCACCTGCAGGCCGAGCTCCTTGGCGAACGCGCCGGTCATGATCACCAGCGACAGGCAGTTGCCCGATCGCGCCGCGAAGGCTTCGGACGCGGTGCGCGTGACCGCGGCGTCGTACATCAGCTTGAGCTCGCCGTGCGCGTACAGCGCGTCGATCAGTCCGCGTTGCTTGCCCTTGAGCCGCATCTGTTGCGCGCCGCGCGTGCGCAGGTACTCGCGCATCTCGTCGCTCAGCGCGAAGACGGTGTCGGTGCGCACCGGCGACGTGGGCGGCGCGAAGGCGGCGTCCTGCCACAGCGAATCATCGACCACGGGCGGCGCGACGGCGGCGCAGGCACCGAGCAGGGCACACGACAGCAGCGCGATCCAGGATCTCATCGAATCCTCCTGATGCGGCGGCGCGGTGGACGGCCGCAGGTGCGAGCTTACGCCAGTGGGCGCCGCCTAGAATCGCGGCCCCATGCTCCATCTCGACAGCCCGCGCAGCCGACGCATCGGGATCGGACTCGTCACGCTGGCCACCCTGTGCTTTGCCGCACTCGATGCGTGTGCGAAATGGCTGGTGCAGTCGCTGCCGGTGTTCGAGGTGGTGTGGCTGCGCTTCCTGACCCACTCGGTGCTGATGACGGTGCTGCTGGCGCCGGTGTACCGCTGGCAGCTGGTGCGGGTGCGCAGCGTGCCGCTGCAGAGCGTCCGCGCGCTGATGCTGGGCTCGATGACGGCGTTGAACTTCTGGGCGCTGCAGTACCTCCAGCTGGCCGAAACCGGCGCGATCCAGTTCTCGGTGCCGCTGCTGATCGGCCTGATCAGCGCGTGGTGGCTGCACGAGCACCTGGATGGGCGGCGCTGGTGCGCGATCGTCGTCGGCTTCGCGGGCGTGCTGCTCGTCATCCGGCCCGGCACGCAGGGATTCCATCCGGCGATCCTGCTGTCGGTGATGAACGCGGTGCTGTACGCCGTGTTCAACCTGCTGACCCGGCGCATGGCCTCGACCGAGTCGCCGGCCTCGATGCAGCTGATGTCGGCCATCGGCGCCACGGTGGTGACCGGCGCCCTTTGCGCTGCTGCAATGGCAGACTCCGGGTGAACTGAGCACCTGGTTGCTGATCGGCACCTGTGGCCTGTGCGGGGGCATCGGGCACTACTGCGTGGCGAAGGCGCATCGCTACGCCTCGGCAGCGGTGCTGGGGCCGTTTCTGTACCAGCAGATCATCTACATGGCGCTGTGGGGCTGGCTCGTCTTTGCGCAGATTCCCGACGGCTTCGTCGTCGCCGGCTCGCTGGTGGTGGTGCTCAGCGGCCTGTACCTGCTGTGGCTCGAGATGCGGCGGCGCTGAGGCTCAGCTGCGCGGCACGCGCTGGCCGACGATCACCACCTGCTGAACGGTCTGCGCACCGGATGACTCCCACAGCGCGTGGCGATGGTGCTGCGAAGCCGTGCCGTCGAGCACCAGCATCAGACCGCAGCGTCACGATGCCCGACAGGCCGAGGGCCAGGGATTGGATGGCGATTGATGTGCGCGGCATGGTTGGCCCCAGACGCTGGTCGCGTGACTCGATGCCTGCGCTCTTTGGCGACGTGAGGATCTCGAAGCTCGGCACGCCGGGGCCGGCGTTGGGCGTGCGGCAGGTATTGCGCACGATGGTGGCGAGCTCGGCCATCAAGGTCGAGAAGCTGTGCACGGGTGTGCCATCGTCCAGTGTGTGACGGCCACCTTGGCCAGCGCCGCCTTGGAGCGCCTGGCCGGTGCGACGGGATCGCGCGTGGCCTTGGCTTGGCTGTCGGTGTCGGCGAACATCAGCTCGCGCCAGGCCTCGCGCATGTGCCACTCGACGTAGTAGGCCAGCATGCACAGGAAGATGTGCGCGCGCACCCGATCGGCGGTGCGGTGGTGGATCGGACGCACCTTCAGATCGATCGTCTTGAGCGAGCGGAACGCGCGCTCGACGTTGGCCAGCGACTTGTAGTTGCGTACGCAGTCGGGGGCGTCCATGCGGGCCGCCGGCACCGAGGTGCGGATGATGTACAGGCCGTCCAGCGCGGCCTCGGCGGCGATGCCTGCGATGTTGCGCGCGAAGGTGAAGGTGTTCTCACCAATGGCCAGCTCGAAGTGCTTGGCCATCTTGTACTGGTTGATGAGCTTGCCCACGCGCAGCCCGATCTCATCGCGTCCGGCGAGCTTGCCGGCATCGACCCGGGCCTTGATCTTCTCAAGGCTGCCTTCGGTGGCCAGCAGGAGATCTTCGCGCTTGTGCGTGCGCAGCTTGGCCAGCTCGGAGTTGCAGCAAGCCACAGCCGCTCACCGGGATAGTCCGGCGAGCTAGTCGAGCAGGTTGCGCTCATCGAACAAGCCCAGCTGCAGATGGCCCTGCTCGAGCAGCGCGCGGATCGAGGCGCTCTTGAGCGCGGTGATCCAGCCGATGCCCTCGCTCTGGCGTAGCTCCTCGATGGCCTTTTGCGACACCATGCCGCGGTCGCCCACCATCACCAGCTGCTCGATGCCGAAGTCCTCGCGCAGCTTGTGCACCGCGGGCATGAAGGTGGTGCTGTCGGCGGTATTGCCCTCGTGCACCGAGACGGCCACCGGGCAGCCGCGGGGGTCGGTGAGCAGCCGTAGTTGACTTGCAGCAGGCCGCGCAGGCCGTCGCGGCTGTAGCCGAGCTTGGCCAGCGGACAGCAGCTGCCCTCGAAGTAGCTCGACGACAGGTCGTACAGCACCAGGCCGCCGGCGCTCAAATGCCGTGCGGCGAGCTTGTTCTGGAGCGCGCCCTGGCGCGCCAGCAGCCAATCCATCGCCGCATACAGGTCGTCCTCGGTGCGTCGGTCACGCCGAAGTCCTCGGCCAGCGTGGTGGTGTGCCACCAGCGTGTGGTGGCCAGCTTGGTGTGCGGCGCTGCGATGCGCGCGGCCACCATCGCCAGCACCAACTCGCGTTGGCGCCCGGCCTTGGCGCCGAGCAGCGATGCGAGCCCCAAGCGCTGGACGGCCAGTGCGACAGCTTGAACGTGGCCGTGCGAGCGCGAGGCCGTGATCTCGAAGGACGCCGCCACGGGTTGCGCGGTCTCACCACGCAAGGTGGCCCGGATGGCTTGGATCTGCGCCGGCGAGAGGCTCGACAGATTGGCCAGCGTGCGCTTGCCGACCTTCGCGCCTTCGCGGAAGGACTCACGCAGCAGCACGGTAGGGGGCGAGCCGCGGTTCGGTACGATATGGATATGCATGCCTACATATATAGGCTACATATCCATAGTTGTCAACTACAAAACATGCCTACGACTCAGGCCCGGCGCGCTCTGCGGGCGAGCCGGTTGCGACCGGCTGCAGCAGGCGAGCGCTGAAGTGCAGCGTGAGAAGATGGGTGGTATCGGCCCTAGTCGGCGTGGACGGTGATGACCACCCGACGGTTCTGCGCGCGTCCGGCGGGGGTGGCGTTGTCGGCGACCGGCCTGTCGGCGCCGAAACCCTTGCGCTCGATCGTGCGTTCGGCCAGTCCGGCCTTGACCAGGTGCTGCGCCACCGATTCGGCGCGGCGAATCGACAGCGCGTCGTTGTAGCGAGGCGAGCCGACATTGTCGGTGTGCCCCTCGACCCGAATCTTGTCGATGCCGATCGTGCTGAGCGTGCGAGCCACCTGCTGCAGCGCGGACTGGCCGGCGACCGATAGGCTGTCCACGTCGGTATCGAACAGCAGCTTCACGCCCAGACTCAGCTCCCAGGCGTCCTGGTTGGGCACGAATCCCATGCTCTTCAGCGTCGCCACGCGGGCCTCGCTGGTGACAGGGGCGGGCGCCGGCGGCGGCGTCTGGCAGCCCATCAGTGCGCTGATCGCCAGCAGACACAGGGCCCGGCACCAAGGGTGGACGCTGGATACCATCTTCATCTCCGCTCTAGTCGGTCAGCACCCGGCCGCCGTCGACCTTGGGATCGAACAGTTCCACATGGCCGGCCTGACGGGCCTTGGCGCGGTACATCGCGGCGTCCGCGGCCGCCAACAGCTGATCCAGGTCGGCTGCATGATCGGGATACACCGCCACGCCGATGCTGGCACTCGACTCGATCGCACCGTGCACCGGGCTGTGCACCGGGGCCCGGATAGCGGCCGCGACACGTTGCGCCACCTTGAACGTGGCGTCGATGCTGGCGATCGGCGCCAACAGCACCGCGAACTCGTCGCCACCCAAACGGGCCACGACACCCTCGTCACGCAGTTGCGCGCGGATGCGCAGCGCCATCTCGACCAGCAGCACGTCACCGGCCGCGTGACCGAGGCTGTCGTTGACGGATTTGAAGTTGTCGCAGTCGACGTACAGCACCGCCACCTTCGCGCCCGTGCTGCCAAGTGTTCGCAGCGCGTGCTCGACGCGCTCCCGGAAGCGGGCGCGGTTCGGCAGCCCGGTCAGCGAGTCGTGGAAAGCCAGGAACGACAGTGACGCGTTCGCGGTGCGCAGCTTGTCGTGCTTGGCCATCAGCTCGGCTTCGCGGAACTGGATCTCGGCGATCAGCGCGTTGAAGTCCTCGCCCAGCTCGTGGATCTCGGCGACCACCGCCGCGGGCGCGCGCAGGTTGAAGGCGCGCGAGGTGCGCGCCGTGCGTGTCAGCGAGGCCAGCTTGTTCAGCGGGCGGACGATGTCGCGCTCGATTCGCCGCGACAGGTGCGACACGCGCCAGCCGATGAGCGCGGTGCACAGCGCCACGGCGGCCAGCACCTTGACCAGGAACAACACGTACACACCGCCGTTGCCGTGCACGTTGACCTGCCCGTACAAGGTGCCCTGGTGCGTGACGGGCGCACCGGCCTGCAGCGGGAACAGCACCGAGCCGGCCTGCATCAGTGACTCGTCGAACGGATTGTCGGCGCCGCGCACATAGGACGCCAGTCGCGCGCCGTCGGCGCGCACGATGACGGCCGATTGCAGGCCCTCCTGGCCGGCGATCATCGTCAGCACGTCGTGCGCCGCGGCCGCATCGTCGAACACGGTGGCTGCCTCGGCGGAGTAGGCGATCGAGCGGGCCACCAGGCGCAGATTCTGGTCGACGTAGTTGCGCAGTGTCAGGAACGACAGCAGCGTCAGCACGACGCCGGCGCCGACCACGGCGGCCAGGCCCAGTCGCACGTGCGCCCGGCGCAGCGCCTGCAGCAGCGACGGACGCGCCACCGTCACGGCACGCTCCCTGCCGAGGGGCGCGCGATGCGCAGCACCATCGGGTTGACGCGCAGGCCGCTGCGCGCAATCGCGTCCAGATTGGCCTGGAAGCGCACGGCGCTGGCTCGCGGCTCGAGGCAGAACATGCCGCCGTCGGAACAGAAGCCCGCGCCTTCGCCGAGCAGCAGCACGGGCCGGCCCACCAAATCGTGCAACAGGTCGCGGCTGGTGTCGCCGGCCATCGAGCCCGACGTAGAGCGCGTCGCAGGCCTGCCGGACTTCGTGCGCGGCGGCCACGGTGCGCACCGACACGCTGCGCTGGGCCGATCCGAGCTCGGCCGCGTGCAGCAGTTCGTCCACACCAGCGCCCTGGCCCAGCGTGCACAGGCGCACGGCCGCGGCATCACCGGGCCAGCGCGTGTAGCCGACGATGCCGGCCACCACGGTGACGATCGGACCTCGCGCCGGCGCGGACGCCGCCGCAGCCGGCGCCGCCGGGGCCTCGACCGATGTCGCGGCCGTCGGCCAGGCCATCAGGCCCATCAACGCCAGGCCGGCCAGCCGTCGGCCGAGCGAGCGCCCTGGGTTCAAGTCGAACCCGGTTGCGTGGCGGTGGAGATGCGGGCCATCGATCATGTCGGTCGTCGGGTGCAGGGCCCTGCGTGGCAGGCGTGCGTTCGGCTCGACACCCGTCGCCGGCAGGGCCGGCCGTCGAAGTATCGAGGCAGATGTCTTTGCACCCGTGAGCGACGCCCGTCGAGGCGGTACGGCCCGTGGCACAGTTCTCGCGCGCCACGGTGCGCGTCGAGGCCCGCGCCACGGCGCCGCGGCCCGGCGTGTGCAGTATTCAACACCGCCGGACGCGGCGTCGCACCCCTCAGGTGGTGAGGCGCCGGTGCTGCGCCTGGTGCTGCTCGATCAGGCGCACCGCCCCGGCCACGCCCGTGAGGTGCGGATTGATCTTGAGCGCGCGCTGGAAGTGCAGCAGTGCCTGGTCGGGATCGCCCAGGTTGAGGTAGATCTGGCCCATCCCGGACAACGCGCCGTAGTGCAGCCGGTTGCGCTTGAGCACCTCATGGCAGTCCTTCAGCGACAACTCGTGATGGCCCATCAGGAAATGGATCGTCGCGCGCTTGTTCCAACCTTCGGCGAACGCCGGCTTGCGGCGGATGATCTCGCTGAAGGTGGCCAGCGCGTCGTCCATCTCGTCGGCCTGCATCTGCTCGACGCCGCGCTGGAACAGGACATCGACTGCGCGGTCGCCCGAACGGCCCCAGATCTGCCACATCGCCGCGTTGGCGAGTTCGCGCACCTGCTCGTCGTCGTCGTCCAGCCGTCGAGCCAGTCGCTCGGTGTCGGGCATCGTGCCGATGTCGGCCAGGCGTGCGATGCCGGCGGCACGCGCGTCGGGCGCCGGCTGCTCCAGTGCGGCGAGCGCCTGGGCCCGCGTCAACGGGGCCTGCGCGTGGGTGTCGAAGGGCCAGGCCAGCAGCGCGAGGCTCCAGGCCAGCGCGACACTCGCGAACGTGGATTCCATGGCGCCTCCCCGGCTTGCAGACCCGACGCAGTGGCACTGTAGCCAAATCCCGGGCCGCGTGCAGCCGCCCCTGCGAGCCAAGGCGCGCGGGATCCGTCAGGCCGGGCGATGACCGCCCGGGCCGCTCAGTGGGTGCGCCGCTGCGTCGGCGCCGGGCCGCGCCGCTCGATGTGGCGGAAGGTGATGCGGCCCTTGCTCAGGTCGTAGGGCGACAGCTCCAGCGACACGGCGTCACCGGCCAGGATGCGGATGTGGTGCTTGCGCATACGGCCCGAGGTGTAAGCCACCAGCTGGTGGCCGTTTTCGAGCGTCACGCGAAAGCGCGAGTCGGGCAGCACCTCGGTGACGGTGCCTTGCATTTCGATCAGTTCTTCTTTGGCCAAGGGTGCAGGCTCCTGAGGCGAGGCGGATGGGATGGAGGACTCGAGGGCTTCAGGCCCGCGCCGGGTCGCGTGCCCAAGACAGGCCGGCCTCGGCCGCGAACATCGCGGCGGCGCTGGCGCTGTCGAAGGTGGGCGCCAGACGCATGATGCGGTCGTGCGTGGATCTGCCCCGGCCCGACCGGATCGATACCGACGCGGCAAAGCGGCCATTGTCGAGTTCGCGGGTCAGGGGAGAGATGAGAAATCGTCCGATAGAGATATTGCTGTGCATGGGTTCGGTAGCGCCGGCTTCATCCCGCATTGGCGGGCGGCCGGCTGAAGGCAGGGTTCGGCGGCACGCCAGGCATGCCGCCACGGAGCCGCGCATTGGCAGATGCGGCGGGCGAATCGAATTGCAGCAGGCCAGGTGGCTGGCTGCGGGCTGCGATTGGTTGGGCTGCGCTCCTGAATCCGGTGCCGGCATGAATAGGCCGGTACAGCAGCTGGGATTCGTCGTCGGAGCAGCGCAGTGCTTGAGGTTCAAGCGCGCTGGAGCGCCACGCAGCTGTCACTACAGCGGAGCGCTCCCTCGTGGCCCAGTGTACTCGACAAATCGGTCTGGCTCACCGGACCGAGCAGCGAGCGGATGTGCAGGTCGTCGAGGCCGGCGATGGTGACAGCGTTCGTGCTTCACCTGGTACCGCGATGCAGGCGCCACGTCCTGGTCGCGGACACGTGACGCTGTCCGGGATCGAATTGGACCGCTCAGTCCGGAATCACCGCAGTGGCCTCGATCTCGACCTTGGCACGGTCTTCGAGCAAGGCCTTGACCTCGACCGCTGTCATGGCGGCGTTGAAGGCCCCGATGATCTCGCGAAACGCGGCCCCACCGCGCGTGAGGCCGCGATGTATTCGGCCTTGTCGGTCACATACCACGTCATGCGCACGATGTGTTCGGGCTTCGCGCCGGCCTCGCGCAACACGGCAGCGATGTTCTCCAGCGCCTGGCGCGCCTGCGCGGCGAAGTCGTCGCTGTGGAACACGCCCTGCGCGTCCCAGCCGACCATGCCGGCGATGAACAGCAGGCGGCCCTGGGCCACCACGCCGTTGGCATAGCCCTTGGGGCGCGGCCAGCCCGGGGGAAGGATCACCTGCATGGGATCGGTCTCCGTCAGTGTATGCGAGCGCCGGCGCGGTTCAGCTCAGGCGCGGGCGTCCTTGAGCAGTTCGCGCGCGATGATCAGCTGCTGCACTTCGGTGGCGCCTTCGTAGATGCGCAGCGCGCGGATGTCGCGGTACAGCCGCTCCACCGGCTGCTCGCTGACCACGCCCAGGCCGCCCCACAGCTGCACCGCGGCGTCGATCACCTGCTGCGCGCCCTCGGTGGCCACCATCTTGGCCATCGCCGCCTCGCGCGTGACGTTGCGGCCCTGGTCGCGCTGCCAGGCCGCGCGGTAGGTCAGCAGCGCCGCGCTGTCGATCGTGGTGGCCATCTGCGCCAGCTTGGCCTGCGTGAGCTGGAAGTCGGCCAGCACCTGGTTGAACATGCGGCGCGTGGTGGCGCGCTGCAGCGCCTCGTCGAGCGCGCGCCGCGCGAAGCCCAGCGCCGCCGCCGCCACCGAGGTGCGGAAGACGTCGAGCGTGCGCATCGCGATCTTGAAGCCCTCCGCCGGCTTCGCCCAGGCGCTGGCTGGCAGGAATGCGGCAGCTCCTGAAGCGCAGGGTGCGCCATCGGATGCGGCGCCATCAGCTCGATGCGCTCGCTGGCGTCGAGCCCCGGCGCGTCGGCGTCGACCATGAACGCCGAGATGCCGCGCGATCCGGCAGCTTCGCCGGTGCGCGCGAACACGACGTAGAAGTCGGCGATGCCGCCGTTGGAGATCCAGGTCTTTTCGCCGTCGAGCACGTAGGCGTCGCCGTCGGCGCGGGCCGAGCAGGCGAGCGCGCCGACGTCGGAGCCAGCCTCCGGCTCCGACAGCGCGAATGCGGCGATCGCCTCGCCGCGCGCCACACGCGGCAGGTAGCGGCGCTTCTGTGCATCGCTGCCGGCCAGGCTGATCGCGCCGGAGCCCAGGCCCTGCATCGCGAACGCGAAGTCGGCCAGTCCCGAGTGACGCGCCAGCGTTTCGCGGATCGAGGCAGATCGCGCGCGTGTCGATCGCGTCACCGGCACCGCCGAACGTCGTGCCGCCCACCGCGTGGCGCAGCCAGCCGGCGGCACCGAGCGCGCGCACCAGCGAGCGGCAGATGGCGTCGGTATCGGCGCCATGCGCCTGGGCCACGTTCGCCACCGCCCAGGCATCGAGTTCGTGCGCCAGCGCGCGATGGCGCGTCGTCGAAGAAGGGCCAGTCGAGGTATTTCGTATCGCTCATAGGAGCCTCGTCGGTTGCCTTTGGATGCGGTCGTTCACGTTGTCGGCTCCTGGTTCTCGGCCAGCTGCACGCGCAGGCGGCCCAGCAGTTCGTACAGCGTCTGCTTGTGCGAGGTGTCGAGCCCGGTGAAGAGCTCGATCACCCATTGCTCGTGCTCGCGCGCAATGCGCTCGAATGCCTTGCGCCCGGCCGGCGTCATGCGCAGCTTGTACGAGCGCCGGTCTTCGGTGTCGGCCTCGCGCAGCACCAGACCTTCGCGCTCGAGCTCGTCGGTCAGCGCCGTGACGTTGCCGCCGGTGACCATCAGGTAGCGCGACAGCGTGCTCATGCGCAAGCCGTCGGGGTGACGGTGCAGCTGCGCCAGGTAGTCGAAGCGCGCCAGCGACATGCCGAAGCGCAGGCGCAGGCGGTTGCGCACCTCGATCTCCACTTGGGTGCTGCAGGCCAGCAGGCGCAGCCACAGCCGCAGCGACAGATGGTCGTCCTGGTCCGATCGGGCCTCCAGGCCGATCGCGCCCTCGTCGAGCACGTGCGTCAGCGCGAAACGCCGCGACTTCCGGCTCATGGCGGACTCACCGTCACCGGTACCATCGCCGCGCGTTCGCGCACGATGTTGGCTTCGAGCTGCGGCTTCGCGCTCAGGTACTGCTTGGGCCACGGCATCGCGCCGTAGCCGATCTTGGCCGCCTCGGTCAGCGTCCAGGCCGGGTTGGCCAGGTGCGGGCGCGCCACCGCGCACAGGTCGGCGCGGCCGGCGGCGATGATGCTGTTCACGTGGTCGGCCTCGGAGATCGCGCCGACCGCGATGGTGGCGATGCCGGCCTCGTTGCGGATGCGGTCGGCGAACGGCGTCTGGTACATGCGGCCGTAGCTGGGCTTCTGCTGCGCGCTGACCTGGCCCGACGAGCAGTCGATCATGTCGGCGCCGCCGGCCTTGAAGGCGCGTGCGATCTGCACCGCGTCGGCCGGCGTGATGCCGCCCTCGACCCAGTCGTGCGCCGAGATGCGCACCGACATCGGCAGCTGCGCCGGCCACGCCGCGCGCACCGCGGCGAACACCTCGAGCGGGTAGCGCAGGCGGTTGGCGAGCGAGCCGCCGTAGTCGTCGCTGCGCCGGTTGGTCAGCGGCGAGATGAAGCTCGACAGCAGATAGCCGTGCGCGCAGTGCAGCTCGAGCCAGTCGAAGCCGGCCTCGGCCGCGCAGCGCGCGGCGCGCACGAAGTCGGCGCGTCACGCGGTCCATGTCGGCGCGCGTCCATCGCCTTCGGGATCGGGCCGCCTTCGTCGAGGTACGGCACCGGCGACGCCGCGATCAGCGGCCAGTTGCCTGCTGCGCAGCGGCTGGTCGGCGCCTGCGCCCTGCCACGGCGCGTTGGTCGAGCCCTTGGCGCCGGCGTGGCCGATCTGCATCGCGATCTTGGCGTCGGTCTCGCGGTGCACGAAGTCGACGATGCGCTTCCAGGCCGGCGGCCTGCTCGTCGTTCCACAGGCCCGGGCAGCCCGGCGTGATGCGCGCGTCGGGCGACGGGCAGGTCATCTCGGCCACCACCATGCCGGCGCCGCCCATCGCGCGCGCGCCCAGGTGCACCAGGTGGAAGTCGGCCGGCATGCCGTCGACGCAGGAGTACTGCGCCATCGGCGAGACGACGACGCGGTTCTTCAGCGTCACGAGCGCGCAGCGTGAAGGGCGTGAACATCGGCGGCACCGCGCGAGCGCGGCATCGCGCGCGCGCCGACACTCGGCGCGCTCGGCGAACCAGCGCTCGAAGCCTTCGAGCCAGCCCTTGTCGCGCAGGCGCAGGTTCTCGTGGCTGATGCGCTGGCTGCGCGTCAGCATCGAGTACATGAACTGCTCGGGCTCGAGCTGGTCGCAGTAGCGCTCGCCGCAGACCTCGAACCACTCCATCGCGTTCCACGCGGCGTTCTGCAGCCGGATCACGTCCACCGCGCGCAGCGCCTGGTAGCGCGCCAGCACCTCGGGGATGTGCTCGGGCGTGTCGCCGAGCTGCTTGAACTGGCGCGTCAGCTCGATCGCGTCCTCCAGCGCCAGCTTGGTGCCCGAGCCGATGGCGAAGTGCGCGGTGTGCACCGCGTCGCCCATCAGCACCACGTGGCTGCGGCCGTTGAAGTGCGACCACTGCTCGCAGGTGACGCGCTGGAAGTTCAGCCACGCCGAGCCGCGCAGGTGGCGCGCGTTGGTCATCAGCTTGTCGCCGCGCAGGTTGCCGGCGAAGAGCTGCTCGCAGAAGGCGATCGACTGGTCCTGGTCGGCCTGGTCCAGGCCGTGCGCCTTCCACACGGGCTCCGGGCACTCGACGATGAAGGTGGTGGTGTTGTCGTCGAACTTGTAGATGTGGGCCTGGAACCAGCCGTGCTCGGTCTTCTCGAACAGGAAGGTGAAGGCGTCGTAGAGCTTGTTCGTGCCGAGCCAGATGAAGCGGTTGGGCCGCGTCACGATGTCGGGCTTGAAGACCGCGGCGTGCTTGCTGCGCGGATCCTGGAGTTGATGCCGTCGCTGGCGATCACCAGGTCGGCGTCGGGGTAGTCGGCGTCGGACGTCGACTTCGGTCTCGAACACCAGCTTCACGCCCAGCTCCTCGCAGCGCGCCTGCAGGATGTTGAGCAGCTTCTTGCGGCCGATGCCGACGAAGCCGTGGCCGCCGGAGCGGATGACGCGGCCCTTGAAGTGCAGCTCGATGTCGTCCCAGTGGTTGAAGGCGACTGCTCGATCGCGTCGGCGGTCGGCGCGGTCCCAGGCGCGCATGTTGTCCATCGTGGCGTCGGAGAACACCACGCCCCAGCCGAAGGTGTCGTAGGGCTGGTTGCGCTCGACCACGGTGATGTCGTGCGCGCGGCGTCGAGCTGCTTCATCAGCAGCGCGAAGTACAGGCCGGCGGGGCCGCCGCCGATGCAGACGATCTTCACGCACTCACTCCCTTGGGCCAGTTGCCGGCGCGCGCCGCGCCGGGTTCCGTCGCGGTAATTAGTTTAAGGCTGAACAATTGATTTGCAAAGCGCACCGGCTGCCGGGCCCCGATGCCGCAAGTTGGTGGAGCTGGTAGCGATCCATCGCGATTGGGTGCTGGTGCCCCGGTGATTGACGGCTCGCAACACCGCGCGCACGTTCCGCGCTAGATTGCCGTGGCGCGGGCCGCAATCGTGCGGTGTCCGGGTTGGCCATTGGCAAGATCGGGCTTCGCGATGCGTGCGTCGGTTCAGAGTGTGATCGAGTCGCTCGGCGCCGACGCCGGCGTGGCGTTCGCCGTGCGGCTGCCCGATGGCTCGAACTATCGCGTGCACGGCGAGCCGCGCTTCACGCTGTGCTTCCGCTCCGAGTCTGCGGTGCTGGCGACGATCACCCGCGGCCACATGGGTCTTCTGGAGGGGTACTTCGACCAGCAGGTCGACGTCGAGGGCGACTTCGGTGCCGCGCTGGCCGCCGGCATGAATGCCGGCTTCGACCGGCGCTTCAATGTCCTGGCCGGCGTGGAGAACAACCTGCACGAGTGGCGCTACTCGAACCGCGACCCGACGCAAGCCAAGGCGAATGCCCGCGCGCACTACGGCCTGGGCGTCGAGTTCTATCGGCGCTGGCTCGACGACCCGCTGATGATGTACACCTGCGCCTACTGGCCCGACGGCACGGAGAATCTGGAACAGGCGCAGCGCCAGAAGATCGACCATGTGTGCCGCAAGCTGCGCTTGGCGCCCGGCGAGCATTTCGTCGACGTGGGTTGCGGCTTCGGTGGCTTCATGTTCCGTGCGCTCGAGCAGACGCGGCGCGCTCGGCACCGGCTTGAACACGACGACCGAACAGGTGGACTGGCTTGCGCGAGGAGATCGCGCGCCGGGGCCTCGGCGCGCAGTTGCGCCTGCGCGAGGCCGATTTTCGTGACGTCGATCAGGCCTACGACAAGGTGGTGTCGATCGGCGTGCTCGAGCACGCCGGCCGCGACCAGTTGCCCGAGGTGATCCGGGCCCATGCCGATCTGCTGAAGCCCGGCGGCCTGGGCATGCTGCACTTCATCGGGCACCTGGGTCGACACGACACCGAGCTGTTCATTCGCAAACACGTGTTCCCCGGTGGCTGGATCCCGAGCCTCGCCGATGCGCTGGCCGAGATGGATCGGTGCGGCCTGGAGGTGCTCGACGTCGAGAACCTGCGCCGTCACTACGCGCCGACGCTGGACGCATGGGCGTCGCGCTTCGAGCGAGCCTGGCCTGAGATCCAGTTGCTCGGATCCGGGCCGATTCGACGAGCGCTTCCGCCGTATCTGGCGCACCTACCTGATGGGCTGCGCCGAGATGTTCCGCTCGCCCGCGGGCTATACGCACCTGTTCCAGGTGCTGTTCAGCAAGGGCAACGTCACGCGCAAGAGTCACCCGATGAGCCGGGCCCATCTGTACGGCGCCTGACATGGACACCTACGCCGCACGGCGCGACCGCCTGCTGGCGCGATGGCGTGCCGGATCCTGCGCGGCAGGCCCGCTGGGCCTGCACAAGCGCAGTTCGAACCTGTTTCGCGACCGCGCCGAGCCAGCCAAGCAGCGCCTGGATTTGAGCGACTTCTGCCATGTCATCGAGGTGTGCCCAGGCCAGGGCTGGGTCGACGTCGAGGGGTTGACGACCTACGAGTCGCTCGTGGCAGCGACGCTGCCGCTGGGGTGATGCCGGCGGTGGTGCCGCAACTGAAGACCATCACCGTCGGCGGGGCGGTGGCCGGCGTCGGCATCGAGGCCACATCGTTCCGGCACGGCCTGGTGCACGACACGATGCTCGAGCTCGACGTGCTGCTGCCCAGCGGCGAAGTCGTTGTGCTGCACGCCAGACAACGAACACCGCGACTTGTTCTTCGGTTTCCCGAATTCCTACGGCACGCTCGGTTATGCGCTGCGGGTGCGGCTGCGCACGATCGTGGTCAAGCGCGGTGTGCATGTCGAGCACCGGCACCACGCGGACCTGCGCCGCTTCCTCGCAGATCTGGCCGCGCAGTGCGACTCGGCGGCGGATTTCGTCGACGGCGTGGTGTTCGGTCCGAGCGAGCAGGTCGTCAGCGTCGGCCGCTTCAGCGACGAGCCGCGGCCGGCCAGCGATTACACCTTCGAGCGCATCTACTACCGGTCGATCCGCGAGCGCGAGCAGGACGATCTCAGCGCCCTCGGCTACCTGTGGCGCTGGGACACCGACTGGTTCTGGTGCTCGAAGAACCTCGGTGCCCAGCATCCGCTGGTGCGACGCCTGCTCGGCCGCAAGTGGCTGAACTCGGCGACCTACACGCGCATCATGCGCTGGAATGCACGCTGGCGTCTGACACGGCGCTGGAACGGCTGGCTCGGCCGGCACACCGAATCGGTGATCCAGGATGTCGACATTCCCTGGTCGCGCTCCGAGGCGTTCCTGGCCTTTGCGCTGCGCGACATCGGCATCCTGCCGATCTGGACCTGCCCGGTGCGGTCCGGGGCGTCCGGCAGGCCGTTCACGCTGTACCCGATGCCGGCACACGAACGCTACCTGAACTTCGGATTCTGGGACGTGAAGCGTTGCGCCGAGGCGGCGGAACCGGGGCATTTCAACCGCCTGGTCGAGCGCAAGGTGCTGGAGCTTGGCGGCATCAAGTCGCTGTACTCCGACAGCTGGTTCACCCGTGACGAGTTCGCGCGGGCGTACAACACCGCGCGTCATCGCGAACTCCAGGCCCGCTACGACCCGCAGCACCGGTTGCTCGGCCTGTATCAGAAGTGCGTCGAGCGGGCCTGACGGCGGGCATGCAAGGAGCGCTGAAAGCAAGAAACCCGTCGACCCATGACGGCCCGACGGGTTGGTGAAGGCCCCCGGTTGATCCCTTGCGGTGCAACCAGTCTGAGGATGCCTTCATCCGTCAGAACGCACCTAGACGTCCAGACGTGGCTCGGTGACGAGCCCCTCAACTTTGCGTCGTCGGCTGCCAGGGCAGCGATGTGACGCAATTGAACGTTAGTTCATCTCGCAACGCACGCATTGAGCTGGCGCAATGTCGGGCCTGAGCTCAATGCGACATCAGCACCGGCGCCGTCATGCCCGACAGCACGGTCTTGGTCATGCCGCCGAGCATGAATTCGGCCGCGCGCGTGTGGCCGTAGCCGCCCATCACGATCAGGTCGGCACCCAGATCCGTCACGCGAGACAGCAGTGCCTCGCCGAAATCGATATCCACCACCTCGCGGTGCACCTGCGCGCCGATGTTGTGCAACGTGAGCCAATGCTGCGCGTCGTTCAACTGCGCCTGCACCAGGTTGCCGTCCGGCCGTGACCGTTCGAAGCCCAGCAGATGCACGCGACTGGCGCGTCCCAGCAACGGCAAGGCATCGGCCAGCGCGCGAGCCGATTCGCGCGAGCCGCTCCAGGCCAGCGCCACGGTTCGAAACGCAGCCTCGAAGCGACCGGCCCAAGGCACCACGAGCAGCGGTCGCCCTGCGCCCATCAGCAACTGCACCGCCAGGTCGCGCGGCACCAGCGGATCGCCTCCGGTGCGCACCGGCTGTCCGACGATCACCAGGTCGTGGCAGCGGGCCATCTGTACGAGGTACTGTGCGCCGGCGGCTTCCTCGATGCGCACGGTGAACGAGCCCAGTGCACGCTGGCGCGCGCGATCCGCGAACGTCTCGCAGACGCGCTCGACCTCGGCTCGATGCCCATCGCCGACCGGCAGCAGAGGACCGAAGCCCAGCAGGTCGCCGGCCACGGCGGCCGGTGCGGCCGGCCAGCCGCAGGCCGCCACGCCGAGCAGGTGCGCGCCATGCTCCAGCGCAAGACCGATGGCGACCTCGGTCCGGCTGGCACACGTCGCCGTGGTGTCCAGGTGCACGAGCAGGCTGCGGTAGTTCATCATCATGACTGGCCTCCGGGACGTCGGATGTCGAAACACTGCGCGACGCGCCGCGCGCTGACTGAGTCGCCGCAAGCACCAGTTTCTTGGTCTTCGCGCGAGCGCCATTGAGTCGACGCAATCCCCTGTCAACGACGCGCCATCGAGGCCGCCCAGATGGCGTCCTGGCGACACGCCTGACCCGGCGCACAGCCGGGCGCTCGCGCGTCCGTTGCGTCCGCTCAACGCAGGGTCTGGTGCTCGGCCGATCATGAACCCGTTGTGGTTGGTGGTTGGGGCAATCGCGGTCATGCGTGCAGAAACCAGGATCGATCGTCTCGAGATCGGTGTTCAGGCGTTGCCAGCTGAGTTGAGCCTGCCGGATGGCAGCGTCGGGCTGGTGATGTTCGCGCATGGCAGCGGCAGCACGCATCGCAGCCCGCGCAACCGGCAGGTTGCCGAGGTGCTGCAGCGCCATCATCTGGCGACGCTGCTGTTCGACCTGCTCACACCGGTCGAAGCCGCCGAGCGCTGCAATGTGTTCGACATCGCGTTGCTGGGCGGACGCATCGGCGAAGCGCTCGACTGGGTCGGTCAGCAAGCCGAACTGGCGCCATTGCGGGTCGGCCTGTTCGGCGCCAGCACCGGTGCCGCGGCGGCGCTGGTGGCAGCGGCAGCGCGACCGGGCCGGGTGGGTGCGGTGGTTTCCCGCGGTGGGCGCCCCGACCTGGCGGCCCATTGCCTGTCGAGGGTCACGGCGCCCACGTTGCTGATCGTCGGTGGCCACGACGCGCAGGTGCTGCAATGGAACCGCGACGCACTGCGCCTGCTGTCCTGCGACAAACGACTCGAGGTCGTGCCCGGCGCCAGCCATCTGTTCGAGGAAGCGGGCGCGCTCGACAGCGTCGCGGCACTGGCCGCCGACTGGTTCGACCGGCATCTGGCGCGCAGGCGGCAGGCATGAACCGGCCTTTCGCCGATCGCACGCAGGCGGGTCGGGCCCTGGCCGAACGCCTGCGGCAGATGCGACTGCCGCGACCCTGCGTCGTGCTGGCGCTGCCTCGAGGCGGTGTGCCGGTGGCTGCCGAGGTGGCCCGGGTGTTGGACGCGCCGCTGGACTTGGTGCTGGTGCGCAAGATCGGCACGCCCTGGCAGCCGGAACTGGCGGTCGCCGCCGTGGTCGAGGGCAATCCACCGGACGTCGTGATCGACGACGCGGTGCAGCGCGATGCCGACATCGATGAAGCCTACATCCAGGCCCGGGCGCAGGAGGAGTTGCACGAGATCGCGCGGCGACGGCAGATCTACCTGGGCGGCCGCGCCGCGCTGGATGTCGCCGGGCGTACCGTCATCGTCGTGGACGACGGCATCGCCACGGGTACGACCATGCGCGCCGCCTTGACGGCATTGCGGCGCCGGCGCCCGGCCATGCTGGTCGTCGCGGTGCCGGTGGCGCCGCCGGAAGCCGTGCAGGCCCTGCGTGCCGAGGCCGACCAGGTGGTGTGCCTGTTGCAGCCGACGCCTTTTCGGGCCGTGGGCCTGCACTACGACGAATTCGAACAGGTCGACGACGCCGGCGTGCTGGCCGCGCTGGCCGCGGCCGGCGCGCCACCGCGCCCCGCCCGGGGCGACGGCCACACCGACCCCTCAGGAACCCGCGACACCGGCTGACAGCTCGGCCTGGTCCAGCTTGTGTTCGAGGCCGTAGCGGATCAGCGCCGCGGTGTTGGGCAACTGCAGCTTCTCCAGGATGCGGCTCTTGTGCGTGCTGACGGTCTTGATCGACAGGTGCAGCGCCTCGGCGATATCGGTCAGTCGCTGCCCGGTCACGATGCGCTGCAGGATCTCGAGCTCGCGATTCGACAGCTCGGCGTGCCTGGGTGTCGGCATCGCGCCGTTGAGTTGCTGCACCACACGCTCGGCCAGGCCGGGCGAGACGTAGGCGCCGCCGCCGGCCACCTTGCGCACGGCCGCCACCAGCTCGGCAGCGGCGCTGTCCTTGGTGAGGTAGCCGTTGGCGCCGGCCTTGAACGCGCGCATCGCGTATTGCTCCTCGGCGTGCATGCTCAGCACCAGGATCGCCACCGTCGGGTAATCGGCCTTGACGCGTCGGATCAGCTCCAGCCCGCTCATCCCCGGCATCGACAGGTCCACGATCGCGAGGTCGAAGTGCTGGCGGCGCAGGCACTCGAGTGCCTGGAATCCGGTGCCCGCCTCGGTGATCGACCATTCGCAGGCATGCGGCTCGAGGATGCGCCTCAGACCTTCGCGCACGATGGTGTGGTCATCCACCATCAACAGTGCGAGCGGGCCTGGTGCGGCGGTTGTGATCATGATGACTCCGGCAGCAACGCCGCGGCGGCAGGTTCGTCCGGCAAACCGGCCTGTCGGCTCTCGACCCGCGCGAACGGCAGGTGCACGTGGATCCGGCCGCCACCCTCTTGCGCATTGACGATCTTCATCTGGCCGCCGAGCATGCGAGCGCGCTCGCGGATGCCCATCAGGCCATGTGAGCCTTCGCGGTGAATCGATTGCGCGGTGAAGCCGCAGCCGTTGTCCTGCACCGTCAGCAGCAGGCCCGTGCCTTCGCGTTCGAGCCGGATGCACGCCGAGGTTGCGCGAGCGTGACGGGCGATGTTGGTGATGCCCTCCTGGATCATGCGATACACCGCGATCGCCGTGGGCGGGTCGATGATCGCGTCGACGTCGTCGACGTGCAGCGTGAAGTCGATGCCCATCCGGCGCGAGGACTCGCGGACCAGCCACTCGATCGCCGGCGTGAGCCCCAGGTCGTCGAGCATCAGCGGCCGCAGGTCGGTGGCGATGCGCCGCACCGAGGCCACCGTCTCGTCGACCATCTCGATCATCGCGTCGATGCGTGGCCTGGCTGCCGGCGTCTGTGCCGCCAGGCTCGACAGCTCCATCTTCAGCGCCGTGAGGCGTTGCCCGAGTTCGTCGTGCAGTTCGCGCGCGATGCGCAGCCGCTCCTCTTCGCGCGCCTCCACCAGTCCGGCCGACAACCGTCGCAGCTCGCGTCGAGACTGTTTCAGCTGCGCGCTTTCGTGATTGCGGTCGGTGACGTCGGTGATGACCATCTGCATGGCAGTCTGGCCGTGGTCGGGCAGCGCCGCCACCGCGATCTCGACTTCGCGCACACCGCCATCGAGGCGATGGACGCGTTCGCTGACGGTGGGCACCTGGTCGCGATGGGTCAGCGCTTGCGTGATGATGTGGCGCACGCCGGCATGCGACTCCGGGCTGAGCAGCGTGTAGATCGAGCGGCCCACCAGGTCTTCACGCTGGTCGGCGCCGAACAGCGCGGCGCAAGCTCGATTCGCGAAGACGATGGCGTCGCCGTCGGTGACCGAGATGGCGATCGGCGCCAGCTCGAAGATGGCGCGGATGCGCCGCTGCAGGTTCAGTAACTCCGACTTCAGGCCCTGCTTGTCACTGTCGGACGCGGCGTCGAGCGCGCCGATGCGGGCATCGCCGAATGGGTCGTGGGTCGCTGTGGTCACGCAATCGTCCCTGCCGAATGAAAACTCTACCGCGTTCGATCCTAGGCGGCACAGCGGGTATGCGATCGCACCGCCGCGCGATTGCCATGATCCGCATCAAGTCGGGCGTTCGGAATCGTCTGACCTGCCGCCGGAGGAATCCGGCGCGGCGCGGAACGCGCCGACAGCAACTCCGCCGCCGCGCCGATGGTCAACCGGGCGCCGGCAGGGCACGCTTGGCACCTGCCAGTGCGGCGAACGACACCCCCTCTCGTGGAGAATGACGATGACCGAAACGATCGTAGTGCCTGGCTCCATCCATCGACTGAGTACGGTGCCGGTGGCGGCACCTGCCAACAGCGGCGAACGCAGCACCATGGCCGATCTGATGCGGCTGATGGATGTCGACCTGCCCGCAGAGGGCTTCGCCGACCGGCTGCCGGTCGTGTTGCGGCGCGTACCCAGCGGACACGCGCTGTACCACGAAGGCGCGCCGGCCGAGTCGATCTACTTCGTGCGCACCGGGACGATCAAGAACTTCCGCACCGCCGAAGACGGCTACGAGCAGGTGCTGGGCTTTGCCGGCCGGGCCGAGATCGTCGGGTTCGACGCGGTCTGCATCGGCCGACACCCGACGGCCGCGGTGGCGCTGGAGGATTCCAGTCTGTATGCATTGCCGGTGCAGGATGTCTTCACGCTCGGGCTGCGCCTGCCGGAGCTGGGCCGGGCCGTTCACCTGGCCGTCAGCAGCCAGCTGATGCGGCGCGACGAGTTGGCCGAGCTGATGGCGCCAGTGGCGGCCGAGGTGCGATTGGCCCGCTTTCTGGTGCAGGTGTCGCGCCGCATGGCCGCTTTCGGCCAGTCGCCGCGCCGGTTCCACCTGCGCATGAGTCGCCGCGAGATCGCCCGTTACCTCGGTGTCGCTCATGAGACCGTGAGCCGCTCGTTCGGAGCGTTGGCACAACTGGGTTGCGTGCACGCCGAGAACCGCGAGGTCGAAATCGTCGACCTGGACCTGCTGCAGGCGTTCGCGCGCAGCACCCGGCGACAGGCCGGCGAGCAGCACGCCATGCGCGACATGCCCGCCGGCATGGCCGATGGCGGCGCCCGCAGACAGGCGGCGTTGCGCGTGCACCATTGACGGGTGGCGCGCCCAGCGCGTCGGCCGGCGCCTCACGCACCGGCTACCTTGCCTGGGCGGTGGCCGCCGCGGCCGCAGTGATGGTGGTCGTGCTCGCGGCGGCGGTGGGCGAGGGCGGCGCCCTGCGTGGGCTCGACGAGACCGTGTTCCTGTGGATTCGCCGGCACTCCACGCCGACGCTCGACGGTGTGATGACGTTGGTGTCGAACGGGCACCGCCCACGCGGCATCGCGTTGATCACGCTGCTGGCCGCCGTCGTGCTGTGGTGGCGGCGCGATCGGGTCGGCGCGCTCGCGCTGGTGGGCTGCGTGGCGGTCGGGTCCACGTTGAACCACCTGCTGAAGCACAGCATCATGCGACCGCGGCCGGGCTTCAGCGCCGCCGAAAGCGTGTTCACCGACTACAGCTTTCCGAGCGGCCATGTGGCCAACGCGACGCTGCTGTACGGCACGCTGGCACTGCTGATCTGCCTGCGCGCGACATCCGGGCGTTGGTGCGCCGCGGCGACCCTGGCCGCGGCGATCCTCGTGGCCGCGGTCGGCTTGAGCCGGCTGGTGCTGGGCGTCCATCACCTCAGCGATGTGCTGGCGGGGTTTGCATTGGGCGTGGCCTGCGTCGCGCTGTGCGCCGGGCTGATCCGGCGGCGTCACTGGTAGGCGACGCGCGTCCAAAGACGCTGCAGTTGTCGAGCCGTGCGCCACAACCACCAGGCGCGCGCGGCCCAGCGCCAGGCGCGGCGCGGGCGGAACACGATCCACACGGTCAGCGCGCCGAGCGGCCATTCGGGGTGTTGGCGCAACCAGCGCAGACCGTCCAGCGACCGGTCGGCCAGCGCGAGCGGTGCTGCGAGGTGCCGCGTCTGGCGCGCCAGTTGCTGGCGCAGCTCGGCATTGCGGATCAGCAGATGTTCACGCCGCAGCCGCAGCGCCTGTTGGCTCGCGCGGCTCATCGCAGCCCCCGGCCGGTCAGTCTCCGGCCGCCAGGCCGGCACGGTCGCGTGCGATCTCGGCTGCGCTGGTGGCGAACACGCCGCCGGGGCTGTGCAGCCGGCGGCGCGCGTGACGCAGCATCGCCCAGCCAGCGGCCACGCACAGCAGCGTCAGCAAGCCGAGCGCAGGCAGGCGGTAGCTTTCCTGCAGCAGCATCAACACGAAGCCGACGGTCAACAGCAGGCCGACGCTCAGAAAGACCAGTGCCAGCGCGACCCACCACAAGGCATCGAACAGGTTGGCCTTCTCCTGCTCGAGCTCACAGCCGAGCAACTCCAGGCGCGTCTGCGCGATCTCCAGCGCCGTGCCCACCAACGTACGCAGCGACCCCAGCAGCCCGAGATGGGCTTGGCTCATCGACGTGCCGGCTCAGCGCCGACCGATCAGCAACCCGGCGATCAGGCCGATGCCCGCGGCGGCGCCGATGGCGCGCCACGGATTCTCGTGCACGTACTCGTCGGCCGCGTGACCGGCGGCCTTGGCCTTGGTCACCGCCACGTCCTGCAGATGGGTCAGGCTGGCCTTCGCCTGGTCCAGCCGTACCTGCATGCGGCCTCGCAGTTCCTTGGCCTGTTCGCCGGCCTGGCCGGCCGTGACGCGCAGCAGTTCCTCGGTGTCGGCGATCACCAACCGCAGATCAGTCATCAGCTTGTCGCGTTGGGCAGTGGAGAGTTCGGGCATGACAGATGCTCCTGTGGTGTGTTCGATGGCGACAGTCTGCGCCGCCTGCACCGAAGTCGTGGTGAGCGATGTCAATGTCCTTCAATCGGCCTCCGCGCGCCGGGTCGCGGTGCGCATCCGGGGCTGTCGGCTGCGCGGCGAAAGCGCCTTCGCCGCGGCCTCGGCATACAGGCGCTCATCGAGCCAGTTGGCCACCGTGCAGGCGATCGCCTCGTACGCGCCGGATTGTGCACGGGGCTGCGCGGCCAGTGGCAGCATCTCGACCCGGTGCGCAGCGCGCATCGCAGCGGCGATGCTGCAATAGCGGGCCAGAGCCATGGGATCGGCGCCGCCGGCGATCAGCAGTGTCGGCACGCGCAGACGGCCGATGGCGGCTGCAGTCAGCCAGCGATGGCCATCGAGCAGGATCAGCGAGCCGATCCGCCGGGGCCCGAGGCTGGCTGCCGCGTGGATGCAGCTGGCCACCGCGGGGCCGACGCCGAGCAGCGCGACATGAACCCCGCGCGCCGCGCGTTTGCACTCGACACCATCGAGTACCGCGAGCACCCGCTGCATGGCCTCGTCGCCGCAAAACCCCGCCCCGGAGATCACCTGCCCGGGTGTCGTCAGGCTGAACGACAGCGTGGCGATGCGATTGGCGCTCAGCACGTCGGCGACGAATCGATGCCCGTCCAGGCCCTGACTGCTGGCGTCGGGATGAACCGCCAGCACCAGCGCCGTCGCGCCGACCGGCATGCGAAGCCGGCCCTGTGGCGCACAGGTTCCGGGCACGACAGGCAGCTTGAGAGTGGGCGGCTTCATCGATCGCGGCTTGGGCTTATCTGTGCCGTCTTCCCATTCGGGCGATGTTGCCGTGGCACTCTCGACGCGAATTGAGCGAGCGCAACGACGGCGGGCCAGTGTGCACACAGCAACACACACCACGCGGCACCGCCGTGCGGCAGCGCGCGATCCGCAGCAAGGCTGGGTGCCACAGCATTGCGCGGGCTCATCGTTGGCGGCGGCGCAGCGGTCAACATGCCAGCGGTTGTCTGGGTTGTAGGCGGAGTGGTGGCATGCGAGAGGCTCTGATCCGAAAGAGCGCCGCTGACGTGCGGGTGACACCGAACCTCGCGGACTGGTCTGCTGCGCGGGCGGATTTCTCCTGGGATCGGGTGCGCGAGGAGCTGGTCGGCGTGTCGGCCGATGTCAACATCGCGCGCCTGGCGGTCGATCGGCATGCCAACGGGCCGCGTGGGCAGCACGTCGCGTTTCGCTTCCTGTCGCCCGGCGCCGAGCCCCAGGAACTCAGCTACATCGGTTTGCAGCGGTTGACCAACCGCTTCGCCAACGGCCTGCGCACGTTGGGACTGGGCCCGGGCGACCGGGTGGCGGTGCTGGCCGGGCGCATGGCGCCGTTGTACGTGGCGGTGCTCGGCAGCCTGAAGAACGGCTGCGTGGTCACGCCGTTGTTCTCGGCGTTCGGCCCGGAGCCGATCGCCACTCGCATCGGCCTGGCGCAGGCGCAGTTGCTGGTCACGACCGAAGCGCTGTACCGGCACAAGGTCGAGCAGATCCGCGGCGCGCTGCCGTCGCTGCGTGCGGTGATCGTGGTCGGTGAGGGCGGAGCCGCGAGCGCGATTGCCGGGACGCTCGATTACGGTGCCTGGCTCGCGCGCAGCCCCGAGTCGTCGCCGGAGGTGACGACCCGCGCGGACGACCCGGCGCTGCTGCACTTCACGAGCGGCACCACCGGCACGCCCAAAGGAGCGATGCACGTGCACGGCGCGGCGTTGACGCACTTCGCCACCGGCCGCTACGCGCTCGATCTGCACGACGACGACGTGTTCTGGTGCACCGCCGACCCCGGCTGGGTGACCGGCATGTCCTACGGCGTCATCGCGCCGCTGCTGCACGGGGTGACCAGCATCGTCGACAGCGCCGACTTCGACGCCGAGCGCTGGTACCGCATCCTGCACGACGAGGCGGTCACCGTCTGGTACACCGCACCGACCGCGATCCGCATGCTGATGAAGGCCGGCCCGGAACTCGCACACCAGTACAGGTACCCGGCGCTTCGCTTCATCGCCAGCGTCGGCGAGCCGCTGAACCCGCAGGCCGTCTGGTGGGCGAACGAAGTGCTGGGGCTGCCGATCCACGACAACTGGTGGCAGACCGAGACCGGCGGCATCATGATCGCCAACACGCCGGCGCTGGACATCAAGCCCGGCTCGATGGGCAAGCCGCTGCCCGGCGTCGACGCGCTGATCGTGCGCCGCAGCGATGGCACGGTGGTGCCGGTCGACGAGCCCGACGTCGAAGGCGAGCTGGCGCTGCGCGTGGGCTGGCCGGCGATGTTCCGCGGCTACCTCGGCCAGGACGAGCGCTATCGCAAGTGCTTCGCCGGCGACCTCTATCTCACCGGCGACCTGGCGCGGCGTGACGCCGACGGCTACTACTGGTTCGTCGGCCGCGCCGACGACGTGATCAAGTCGGCCGGCCACCTGATCGGCCCGTTCGAGGTCGAGAGCGCGCTGATGGAGCACCCGGCCGTGGCCGAGGCCGGCGTCATCGGCAAGCCCGATGCGCTGGTCGGCGAGGTCGTCAAGGCGTTCGTGTCGCTGAAGTCGGGGTTCGAGGCGACCGATGCGCTGCGGGCGGAACTGCTGGGCCATGCGCGCAAGCGGCTCGGCGCGGCGGTGGCGCCGAAGGAGATTGCGTTCCTGCCGACGCTGCCGCGCACGCGCAGCGGCAAGATCATGCGCCGGCTGCTCAAGGCACGCGAGCTCGGGCTGCCCGAGGGTGACATCTCGACGCTGGAGGCCGGCGCATGACGCGGCGACTCGACACCACGTTCAGCACCGACGTCACGGGCTACGAGCGCGAATTCTGTCTGGCGCGCCTGCGCGACATGTTGCGCGTGCGCCGGCTCGAGGAACGCTGCGCGCAGCTCTACGGCGAGGGCAAGATCCGCGGCTTCCTGCACCTGTACATCGGCGAGGAGGCGGTGGCCGCCGGCGTGATGCCGCATCTGGCGACCGGGGACAACATCGTGGCCACCTACCGCGAGCACGGCCACGCGCTGCTGCGCGGCGTGTCGATGAACGCGATCATGGCCGAGATGTTCGGCAAGCGCGAGGGTTGCTCGCGCGGCCGCGGCGGCTCGATGCATTTGTTCGACCGCGCCACGCGCTTCTATGGCGGCAACGCCATCGTCGGCGGCGGCTTGCCGCTGGCGGTGGGGCTGGCACTGGCCGACCAGATGACACCCAGGCCGGGATGCGTGACGGCCTGCTTCTTCGGCGAAGGCGCGGTGGCCGAAGGCGCGTTCCACGAATCGCTCAACCTGGCGATGTTGTGGCGCGTGCCGGTGCTGTTCATCTGCGAGAACAATCTGTACGCGATGGGCACGGCGCTGGCGCGCAGCGAGTCGCAGATCGACCTGACCAGGAAGGCCGCCAGTTATGGCCTGCCGACCGGCCACATCAACGGCATGAACGTGCTCGCGGTGCACGATGCGGCGCAGCAGGCGGTGGCCTATGTGCGCGAGCAGCAGGCGCCGTTCTTCCTCGAGCTGCACACCTACCGTTTCCGCGCGCATTCGATGTTCGACGCCGAGCTGTACCGCGACAAGGCCGAGGTCGAACGCTGGAAGCAGCACGGCCCGATCCACACCTTCACCGACAAGCTCAAGGCCGCCGGCATGATGAACGAGGCGGACTTCCAGCGCCTCGACCGCGACGCCGAACAGGAGGTCGACGCGGCGGTGGCGTTCGCCGAAGCCGGCACCTTGGAGCCGGTGGCCGACCTCGCGGCCGATGTCTACACGCCGGCCGGCGGCGGCTGATCACGGGGAACCGGCGATGAAACCCACCTACTTCGACATGACGGTCAGCGACCTTGGCGCGGCGCGCCGCTTCTTCGAGGCGGTGCTCGGTTGGCGCTTCGAACGCTTCCCGATGCCGTATGAGTACTACCGCATCCAGACCGGCCCCGAGGGCGAGGCGGGCATCGACGGCGGCATCGGCGCGCTGGCCGACGCACCCGCGGCGCTCGGCCGGCCGATCACGCAATTGACGGTGCCGGTGCCCGATCTCGATGCGGCGACGTCGCGGGTGGTCGACGCCGGCGGCGAGGTGGTCGAGCCGCGCATGGCGATTCCCGGCATCGGCTGGTATGCCACCTGCGCCGAGCCGGGTGGCCTGCGCTTCGGGCTCATCCAGGCGGATTCGAGCGCGCCGTGAGCACGACCACCACCTACCGCGAAGCGCTGCGCGCCGCCCACCGCGAGGCGCTGCAACGCGACCCGCGTGTCTTCATCATGGGCGAGGACGTCGGCCGCTATGGCGGGAGCTACGCAGTGACCAAGGGCTTGCTCGAGGAGTTCGGCGACGCGCGGATCCGCGATACGCCGCTGTCGGAGCTGGGCTTCGTCGGCGCCGGCATCGGCGCCGCGATGGGTGGCCTGCGTCCGATCGTCGAAGTGATGACGGTGAACTTCAGCCTGCTGGCGCTGGACCCGATCGTCAACACCGCGGCGGCGATGCGGCACATGTCGGGCGGCCAGTTCTCGGTGCCGGTGGTGATCCGCATGGCCACCGGCGCCGGCCGGCAGCTGGCCGCCCAGCATTCGCACAGCCTGGAGGTCTGGTACGCGCATGTGCCGGGCATCAAGGTGCTCGCGCCCGCCACGCTGGAAGACGCGCGTGGCATGTTGTGGCCGGCGTTGCTGGACCCGGACCCGGTGGTGATGTTCGAACATGCGCAGCTCTACAACCTGGAGGGCGCGCTCGATGATCCGGCGCCGGTGGTGGATATCGTGCATGCTGCCGTGCGGCGTGCCGGCACCGCGCTGACGATCGTCACCTACGGCGGCAGCCTGCCGCGTGCGCTGGCCGCGGCCCAGACGCTGTCGGGTGACGGCATCGAGGCCGAAGTGATCGACCTGCGCGTGCTGCGCCCGCTCGACATGGAGATGGTGCTGGCCTCGGTGCGCAAGACACGCCGGGTGCTGGCGGTGGACGAAGGCTGGCGCCGCTGCAGCCTCGCGGCCGAGATCCTGGCGTGCATCGGCGAGGAGGCTTTCTACGACCTCGATGCGCCGCTGGCGCGGGTGTGCAGCGAAGAGGTGCCGATGCCGTACGCCAAGCATCTGGAGGACGCCGCGCTGCCGATGCCGCCGAAGATCGTGGCCGCGGCCAAGGCGCTGGTCGGGCGCTGATAACGGGGCTACCGCAAGCCTGAGCCTATTGACGCCCAAGGTCGCGGGTCACCGTGCGCCCGCGGTGCGGCGTGGTCACTGGAGAATGCGCCGCAGCGCCTCCACCAGCGCGTTGGGGTGATCCAGCCCCTCGTAGGCCGGCGGAACGTCTTCGCGCAGGCCCAGCAGCGAGGTGACCGCCAGTCGCGCAGAGTGCACCGAGTACTCGACCGTGTACACCACGTTGTCGGGAATCTCGCAATACTGGCCGACGAACGCGAGGTTGGCCGTGCCTTGCGGGATCACGCGCGGCCGGTCGCCCTTGGTTCTGGGCATGAACTGGCTGGTGGTGTACGGCAGCATGCACGGAATGCAGTTCGAGCTCGCGAGCAATGTCGCCAGGTCGTCCTGGAAGCCGAGGTGCGAGAACAACTCAACCAGGATCTCCCTGCCGGTGCAATCGGACATCCTCTTCGTGACGAAGTCGCCCGGACGATCCGGGAACAGTCCGTAGCCCCACCACACGCAGCACCCCTGGGGCTGCGAAGCGTAGGCCGGCGAGGGGTACAGGTGGAAGGTCATGAGCCAGCCCGAGCTCTTCAAGGTCACCAAGCCGCCGCGGCCCGCGGGGCTGCCGCTGAAGCGCTCCATCCGCTTGAAGAATCGCTCGTCGGAATCCGTCACCGTGAACGTGACCCATTTGGTCTGATCGACGTGCCCGCAGAACACCGACGGCCGACCGAATGCGGGGTCCTTCTCGGCCAGTCTTTTCCACAGGGCCCATGAGGCGCCGATGGGTTCGCTTCTCAAGGCCGCCGGGGCGGTCATCGAGCCCAGGCTTGAATCGGCGGTCATCGAACCGAGGGTGACGATGACCCGATCGCTGTGGCCAACGTCGATCTCGGTGGGCACCCCGTCGCGCAGACAACTGATGCGCTCGACGGCCCTGCTGCCGTTGCGCGACGCGAAGTGCAGGTCGGTGACCTGGACACCCGTCTCGAAGCGCACGCCCTGTTCCTCGAGCCACCTGAGCAGCGGCCGGATGATCGAGTCATAGCCGTTGTAGCGGGTGGACTGGATGATCTGCATCGTCTCGAGGTCCGGGAACAGCCGCAGGAAGCGCAGCAGGTATCGCCTCAGCTCGATGGCGCTGTGCCAGGTCTCGAAGCCGAACATGCTGCACCACATCAACCAGAAGTTCGATTCGAAGAAGTGCGGCTCGAAGCACTCGTCGATGCGCTTGCCGTCCAGCAAGTCCTCTGCCTGGACCATCAACTTGATGAGGTCCGCACGCTCCTGGTTGCGCAAGCCCCACGACGAAAGGTCCACGATCTGCCCATGCTCGACCAGCCGCGCCTTGTCGTACCAGGGCGTGGCCTGCCAGAACTCGAACGTGTCCTGCGTGATCGACTTGGCGGGGTCGTCGAGCGAAGGAATGCCGTCGAGCAGGTCGTAGGTGAGCACGTAGGCCGGCCCGAACATCCGGCTGCCTCGCATCGAGTACCCGCGCTCGGCCGAACCGCCGGCGTCCAGACTGCCACCGAGCCGCGACTCGTCGAGGATGTGGATGTCCTTGCCCGGGACATGGCCGTCCCGAATCAGGTAGACCGCGCTGGCCAGGCAGGCCATGCCGCCGCCGACCAGGTAGCTCTTGATCGGGCCACGCCCACCTGCGGCTGGCGACGCCGCACTCGGGATCGCGCTGGTTCTTCCTTGCGTCACGAACCTCTCCTCGAGCCTTGCCGTGTTGCGTGGGCCGCGCCTTCGCTGGCGGCCACTCGGCACAGACTACAGACCGCGCATGGCGGCGCGTTGATGGTGCGCAACCCTGACGGGCATCAATCGGCGCCGGGTGGCGTGGCCCATCATGTTTCGGATGATCGAGTTCCGCCTGCCATCGATGGGTTCCGATATGGAGTCGGGCAAGCTGCTCGAATGGCGCGTGCAGCCCGGTGATGTCGTGCGCAAGGGGCAGGTCGTTGCCGTGGTGGATACCTCGAAGGCGGCGATCGACCTCGAGTGCTGGCACGATGGGGTGGTGCACCAACTCCTGGCCGAGGTCGGCCAGACGCTGCCGGTGGGCGCCGTGATGGCGCTGCTGCGGGTCGCCGACGAAGTGGTGCCGCATGTTGCAGCGCCAGCGCCCGCGCCGCACGCCGCCCGGGTGGTCGTGGACGCGCAGTCCGGGTCAGCCGCCCAGGTGGCCTGCGCGCCGCAGGCGGGCGCGATGGCCCAGCCGTCGCGGGTGCTGCGCGCATCGCCCGCAGCGCGGCAGCGCGCGGTCGACCTGGGTGTGAACCTGCGTGAAGTGCAAGGGTCCGGTCCGCAAGGTGCCGTCACGCGCGACGACGTCGAACGTGCAGCGGCCGCTGCGGCGACGGCCCGGACGCCGGCCGCGGTCGACCGCACGGCCGAGATGCGACGCTCGATCGCCGCGGCAATGGCACGCTCCAAACGCGAGATTCCCCACTACTACCTGGCCGAGACGGTGCCGATGCGACGGGCACTGGACTGGCTGCGCGTCGCCAACGAACAACGCCCGGTGACCGCGCGGCTGTTGCCGGCTGCATTGCTGTTGAAGGCGGTGGCCGTGGCGGTGCGCGCGGTGCCCGAGATGAACGGCCTGTTCGTCGACGGCGGCTTCCGGCCGAGTGCAGCGGCGCACGTCGGGGTGGCGATTTCGCTGCGCCAGGGCGGGCTGATCGCACCGGCGCTGCACGACGTGGGCCAGCTGAGCGTCGACGAGGTGATGCGTGGCCTCATCGACCTGGTGCGGCGCGGCCGGGCCGGCAGCCTGCGCAGTTCGGAGATGTCGGATCCGACGATCACCGTGACCAACCTCGGTGACCAGGGCGTGGAGTCGGTGTTCGGGGTGATCTACCCACCACAGGTGGCGCTGGTCGGACTGGGTCGCCTGCGCGAGTCGCCGTGCGTGGACGAGGGGCGTGTCGCGGTGATGTCCGTGCTGACCGTCAGTCTCAGTGCCGATCACCGCGTCAGCGACGGCCATCGCGGCGCTCGATTTCTGGCCTGCCTGCGCGACGCGCTGCAGCGGCCCGACGAACTATGAGGAGCGCAACGTGAACGACAGCGACATTCGTGCCGGCGTGATCGCGGCCATCAAGGCCGTCGCACCGGAGATTCAGGAGGACGATCTGGTCGCCGATCGGCCGCTGCGCCAGCAGGTGGACCTCGACTCGATGGACTGGCTGAACGTGATCGTCGGCTTCCATCAGCGCTTTGGCGTCGACATCCCGGAGTCGGACTACGCGGGACTCGTCACGCTGAATGCCATCGTCGCCTACCTGGCGGCACGGCGATCGCAGACGCCCGCGTGAGCCGCGAGCGCGCGCCGTCTTTTCGGCGGCGTTGACCCGACTCAACAAGGCCCAGGGCGGCGGGTATCCCAATCATCGGGTGCCGGCATCGGCCTGATTCGAGGAGCCCATGATGAAGATCGGTTCGGTGTGTCGTCGTCGCGTCGTGACAATCGATGAAGACAGCTCGGTGGTCGAGGCGGCGGCGTTGATGCGTGAGCATCATGTCGGATCGTTGGTCGTCACCGTGAATACGCCCGAAGGCACGCAGGTGGGCGGCGTCGTCACCGACCGTGACCTGGTGATCGAGGTGCTTGCCCGCGGCATCGATGCCACCGGCGCCACCTTGCGCGAGCTGGCGCGCCAGCGCATCGTCAGTGTTTCCGAGGACGACGATCTGTCCAGCGCGATTGCCGCGATGCAGGACGGCGGCGTGCGCCGTCTGCTGGTCACCAATGACGAACAGCAGCTCATTGGCATCGTCGCGTTCGACGACCTGATCAGCGCCGCCGCAGGCGAGATGGAAGATCTGGTTCAGGTGATCCGCATCGGCATCGAACGTGAGGTCACCCAATCGAGGGCGGCGCCGCCCGCCATGCCTGCCTTGCGCATTCCGGCGATCGGCACGGCGGGCTGGCGCCAGCCGGTGGCTTAGGCGGATCGGCTTGCCGGTGCGACGGCGCAATTGGAGACGAGCATGAGCAGACGATTGAATGCCGGCGAGGTGTGCACGCGCAACGTGACGCATGCGTACAAGAGCATGCCGGTCAACGAGGCGGCCCGGTTGATGCGCGAGCAGCACGTCGGCTCGCTGGTGGTGGTCGAGGAGACCGAACAGGGTCGCGTGGCCGTCGGCATGCTGACCGACCGCGACATCGTCACCGGCATCGTCGCGAAGGACATCGACGCGCGCATGGTCCGGGTCGAAGACGCGATGAGCGGCGATCTGGTGACCGTGCGCGAGCAGGATTCGACCACCGATGTGCTGGGGCTGATGCGTCGCAAAGGCGTGCGACGCATTCCGGTGGTCGACGGCAAGGGCGCGCTGGTAGGGCTGGTCGCGCTGGACGACCTGCTCGAGCTGGTGGCCGACGAGCTGCGTCTGGTCGTGCAGGCCATCGAGGTGGGCCGCAAGCGCGAGCCGGTGATGCGGCCGTGATCGAAGTCCTGGCGTCGGGTCGGTCGTAGGCCGGGCGGAAGATGCTGCTGTTTTCGCTGGATCGGGACTGTGCCTTGGCGCCGGCGCTGGCGGCCGAGCTGGACGAGTCGCTTTCGGCGCACGAGGACCGCGCGTTCCCCGACGGCGAACACAAAGTCAGACCGCTGGTCGATCCGCGCGGGGCGGACGCCTATGTCGTCGCCAGCCTGCACGGCGGGCCGGTGGACAGCCCGCACGACAAGCTGTGCCGGCTGATGATGTTCGTGGCCACATTGCGCGAGCATGGCGCCGCGCGGGTGACCGCGGTGGTGCCGTACCTGGCGTATGCGCGCAAGGATCGGCAGACCAAGCCGTTCGACCCGGTGGCACAACGTTATGTGGCGCAGCTGTTCGAAGCGGTCGGCCTGACGCAGTTGATCACGCTCGAGGCCCACAATGTTGCGGCGCTGCAGAATGCGTTTCGCTGCACGACGCTGCATCTGGAGGCCCATCGCGCATTCGATCCGGTCGTGCACGAACTCGCCGACAAGCCCGCGCTGGCCGTCGCCTCGCCCGACCCGGGGGGTGTCAAGCGCGCGCAACTGTGGCGCGAATGGCTGGAGCAACAGCTTGGCAGGCCGGTCGGATTTGCCATGGTCGACAAGCGTCGCAGCGCCGGTGTCGTCAGCAGCGCCAACCTGGTGGCCGGTGACGTCGATGGCATGACCGTGCTGATGCTGGACGATCTGATCGCCAGCGGCGAGACGATGCTGCGTGCCGCCCGGGTGTTGCGCCGGGCCGGTGCGCTGCAGGTGATCGCCTGCGCGGCGCACGGTCTGTTCATCGAGCCGGCAGCCGACTTGCTCGCCGACCCGGCCATCGACCAGATCGTGGTGACCGACAGCGTGCCGCCTTTTCGGCTGCCCGCCGACGCCACCGTGCGCCGCAGGCTGCGCGTCGTCTCCACGGTGCCGCTGTTCGCGCGGGCGATCAGGGACTGCCGCGATGCCTGGCAGCGCTGAATTTCAATGCGGGCTCGGCGATGCCAGGCGGTCGAGCGCCTGCTGCGCGCGTTCGAGGTAGGTTTGTGCGCGCCGCGGCCATTGCAGCGGCGTGCGCGGCACCGGGTCGAGCAGGTGGGCCATCGCCAGCCGGGCGCGCAGCAGTGCCCTGTGGGCGGTGTACAAAAGCAGCAGCGCGCTCGGCGGCGTGTCGTCGAGCGCGGCAACGCAACCGGAGAGCAGGCGCGGGCCGACCCATGGCGCGCCCGCGATGTCGCACTCCAACGACAGGAACATGACCTCGTCGAACGGGTCGACCTGACGCAGCCGGGCATTGAACTCGAGGCAGTCGATCACCACGGGCGGGTCCATCAGGTAGACATGATCCGGCCGCAGGTCGCCGTGCCCGTCGACCACGCAGCCGCCGCGGGCACGCTCCTCCAGCAACCCTGCCCACCGCACCAGGGCGGCGTCGAAACGGTCGAGTGTGCGTCCGGCATCGGGCAGTTCGAACTGCGGCCGCAACAGCACGTCGCGATTGGCGGCCTGTTCGCGCTGAAAGTGCGCCAGGTACTCCGGTACCGACACCGTGACCTTGGGTGCGCGGCGATAGAAGGCCACCAACACCGCCACCAGGGCATCGACGTGATGCGGCTCGACGCGTCCATCGAGCACGCAGCGCAGCAAGGTGCGCTCCTGCGGCAGCCGGCGCATCTGCACCAGCCAATCCACCGTGCGTCCAGGCGCGGGCAGGCGCGACTCGGGCAGCAGCGCCAGTGCGCCATCGCTGGCCTGCAGCGCCAGGACACCGAGGTACACGCCGGGGGCCAGGCGCGCGTTCAGGCGTACCTCTTCGCGACAATAGAACTCGCGCGCCTGCACGCTGGAGAAGTCGAGGAACGGGTAGCGCACCGGCTTCTTCAGCTTCAGCACCCGATCGCCGGCGAAGAATAGCCACGACATGTGTGTCTCCACGCAGGTGGGCGGCTGGTTCAGCTGCGGGTACGTTTCGGGCGAGAGCAGGAACTGCACCTTGGCCTCGGTGGGCGGCGCGGCCCGAGTTGTCGAATCGTGTGAATCGTTGCCCACCGGATCCTCGCTCAACGCATTCGACCACCGGCATGGCTGGTGCGGCATTGCGCAGACTCAAGTCGCTGGCTGCCCGACTCCGGCTGGCACCGTGCCGGCTCCAACCATCGCCACCGAGCACCAGTTCGCCCGGTCTTGCGGTCGCTCAATGCTGCGATCAGCTGTCACGCGCATAAGCGATGAAGGTGGCTGATGGGCGAGGGCGTGAAACAAGGGTGGCAGCACTTTGAGCACGGTGCAGACATCGGCGTGCGGGGCCTCGGCACGAGCAAGGCGCAGGCCTTCGAGCAGGCGGCGATGGCGTTGACGGCAGTGATCACCGACCCCGCGCAGGTTGCGCTGCGCCAGAGCGTCGACATCGCCTGCGAAGCTGCGGACGACGAGACCTTGTTCGTCGCCTGGCTCAATGCCCTCGTCTACGAGATGGCCGTGCGGCGCATGCTGTTCGGGCGATTCGAGGTTCGCATCGACGGCCACCGTCTGCAGGCCAGTGCCGTCGGCGAGCCGGTCGCGCCGCTGCGGCATCGGCCCGCGGTCGAGGTCAAGGGTGCGACCTATACCGCGCTGCATGTCGGCCAGGCGGCCAATGGGCAGTGGCTCGCGCAAACCGTGGTCGATGTGTGATGGACCTCCACCGCCTGATCGAACGCGGGCCCTGCCGTTGGGAGTTGCCGGCCAGCGGCGCGATGCGCGTGCCGGTGGTGGCGTTCGCGAGCGTTGCCCTGCTGCGCGACATGGACGACCAGGCCATGTCGCAGGCGGTCAATGTCGCGACGCTGCCCGGCATCGTCGGGGCCTCCTACGTTATGCCCGATGCGCACTGGGGTTACGGTTTCCCGATCGGCGGCGTCGCGGCGTTCGACGCCGACGCCGGTGGCGTGGTGTCGGCGGGTGGCGTCGGTTTCGACGTGTCCTGCGGCGTGCGCTGCCTGCACACAGGCTTGCGGCGCGCCGACATCGTGCCGCTGCAACGTCGGCTGGCCGACCGCCTGTACGAGCACATTCCCGCTGGCGTGGGCAGCACCGGGGCTATCCGGTTGAACGCGCAGCAAATGGACGCGATGCTCACCGGCGGCGCCAGGTGGGCGGTCGGGCGCGGCTGGGGGAGCGATGCCGACCTGGAGCGCATCGAAGAGCAGGGCCAGATGCTGCACGCCAAGCCGGGCGCGGTGTCGGAGCAGGCCAAGAAACGCCAGCGCGAGGAGATGGGCACGCTCGGCAGCGGTAATCACTATCTCGAGGTGCAGGAGGTCACCGCGGTGTTCGACGCCCCGACCGCCGATGCCTATGGGTTGAGGCTGGGCGACATCGTGGTGATGATCCACTGCGGCTCGCGAGGACTGGGCCACCAGATCGGCACCGACTTCCTGCGCCGCATGGTCGAACAGGCGCCGCGGCATGGCTTGAACTTGCCCGACCGGGAGCTGGCGTGCGCGCCGATCCGCTCCGATCTCGGGCAGGAGTACCTCGGCGCGATGCGCGCGGCGATCAATTGCGCGCTGGCCAATCGGCAGATCCTCACGCATCTGGTGCGTCAGGTCTTCGCCGACTTGCTGCCGGCCGCACGCCTGCCGCTGCTGTATGACGTGTCGCACAACACATGCAAGCTCGAGACCCACCGCGTCGGTGGCCACGAACGCGCTCTGTTCGTGCACCGCAAGGGCGCCACCCGGGCCTTCGGGCCGGGCCATGCCGATCTGCCCGAGGCGTTGCGCGCCGTGGGCCAGCCGGTGCTGGTCGGGGGTTCGATGGGCACCGGCTCGTACGTGCTGGCCGGCGCCGCCACGGCCGAGTCGCTGGCGCTGTCGTCGGCCTGCCACGGTGCAGGGCGGGCGATGAGCCGGCACCAAGCGATGAAGACCTGGCGCGGGCGACAAGTGGTCGACGAACTCGCCGCACGTGGCATCCTGATCCGCAGCCCGTCGTCACGCGGCGTGGCTGAGGAAGCGCCCGGCGCGTACAAGGATGTCGCGGCGGTCGTGGATGCAGCCCAGGCTGCCGGGCTGGCACGCAAGGTGACCCGGCTCGAGCCGCTGGTCTGCGTCAAGGGCTGAGCCGGCGCGTGCGACGCCGGAAGGCGTAGCACGGCTGGCGAAGGACGGCGGGCGATTTCACGCCCGACGGCATGAGCCGTAGCCAAGGCCCGAAGCCGATTTCACGGCTGAGGGCTGACCGCGAGAGCGGCCGGTCGACGGGCTCTGCGCTCGGGATGGCGGTGCGGACCGCGGCATGGCCGCCGGCCGCGCGGCATGAGTCGAGACCGGGGTCAGTTCAACCGGTCGCCCGGCCACAGCCGCAGTCGGCGCATGCCGTTCATCGTTCGACCAGGTGCGGCGGCGCCTGCGCCTGTGCCGGATCCGCCGTTGCGGCCTCGATGGCGCCGGTGCTGCCGTCGTCGACCCCCGTCTCGGTGATGCTGTCGATCGGCTCCGGCGCGTGTTCATCGACGCGCTCGATGTCGACTCGGCCGGCGTCCAGCAATTCCATCGACTCCAATGGTTCATCGCCCGCCGGGCCGTCGACCGGCTGTGCCAGCGCGATTGCACTGCGCCGCGCTGCCGTGGCATGCACTGCGCGCCGCTTCACCTTTCGCTGCCCCTTCGGGTTGCGCGTCATTGCATCCTTCGAACCGTCAGGCTGAAATGGTTTGCTCGGATTTGAGTCTGCGTCGGCACACGCGCGCCGCATTGATCGGGCGCAACGGCGAGCAGGCTTGCCGGCGCGGGCTGCGCCGCGTCCATCGCGGCGGCTCGCGCCGCGCTGATGCCGTTCGGACGCGGACGCTGAGTCGGGCGAGGGCGCGAGCGGCGACCGGGCCGATGCCGCTCATTCGTCGTCGCGCACCGGCAGGCCATGGTGGTGGGCCCACTGCTTGGCCTTGGCGACGGCAATGCGGATCGCCTTGCCTTCGTCCATGCCCTCGGCCAGCAACGCGTTGGCGATCTCGATGGCCTTGTGCCTGGTTTGAACGCCCAGGTGGCGCATCGAGGTCGGAAAGTAGTCGTCGTTCCAGGGCACGGCGCGAGTCCGGGCGGGCAGGGGTCTCAGGCTCAGCGCATCTTCGAAGGCAGGGCGATCGTCCTGCCGGCGACCATGAATCGGCCACGCCCCTTGTGATGCAGAGTCCGCAGGTCCGCGCAGGCCGGGTCGATCCAGGCCTTGACGACCTCGACGACGAAGAAGTTGTAGCGATTCACCCAGCGCGTATCGACCACGCGGCATTCCAGGTTGGCGTGGCACTCGGCGATCAGGGGTGCGGCGACCTTGCGGGCCGGCACGGGCGTCAGGCCGAAGGCTTCGAACTTGTCGACCTTGCGGCCTGTCGTGTTGCCGCAGCCCACCACCGCCGCGGCGAGCGCGATCGTCGGTATCGCGAGCACGCACTCGCGGGTCGACCTCAGCGCCGCGAAGCTGTGGTCGTTGGCGCTGACCACCAGGCCCACCAGCGGCGGCTCGAACTCCATCATCGTGTGCCACGACATCGTCATCACATTGGCGCGGCCACGGTGTGACGTGGTGAGCAGCACCACCGGCCCGGGCTCGAGCAGGCCGTAGACCCTGGACAGGGGAAGGTCGCGCCGCGTCACGCTCGTGTCCGATCCGCCGAGACACCGGCGTCGCGCGGTGAGGGTCGGGCAATGGGGGTGCGCAACGCAGGTTCGCGCATCGGTGCGGCGACGACTCGCTGCACCTTGCCGCTGCGCCCCGGCACCTCGTGCATGCCGCAACGACCGGTGAGCTGCACCCGGTCGCAGCCGCGAGTACGAAGAAACGCGCCCAGCAACTCGCTCGCCTTGCGCAGCTGCTGTTCTGCTGCTTCACCCGTGCCGGCAAGGTTCAGCCGAAGCCGGTGATCGTCCGACTGGATCAGCTGGAAATCGAACACGCCGGCATCGTTCTCGAGCAGGCTCACCAGCGCCAACGGCGGGACGCGCACGCGCCGCCCGTGCGAGCCGCGCAGCAGCAGGCTGTCGTCGGTGCGCCCCTCGACCTCGATCACTGGCAGCGGCGAGCCGCATGCGCAGGGCCGAGGATCGAATCGGATCCGGTCGCCGATGTCGTAGCGGATCAGCGGTTGCAGGTGGTTGGCCAGGTTGGTGAGCAGCGCGGTGCTGCCGAAATGGCCCGGTTCGACCGCGCGGTGCCGATCGTCCACCGGCTCGAGGATCGCCCAGTCACTGTTGAAGTGCAGCGCGCCACGCTCGCAGTCACAGGCCAGCGCGAGGAACTCCGACGCTCCGTAGCTGTTGATCACCGGCGCGCCGAACGAGGATTGCACGCTCTGGCGCACGGCCGTCGTGAGTGTTTCGCCACCGGTCCAGACGGCGCGCAGCCGGATCGTCAACCGGCCGGCCGCAGCCTCTTCGGCCAGCATCAGCGCCGTGCTGGGGTAACTGGCGAGCGTGGTCGGCTGAAAGTCGTTGAGCTGGTCGACGAGCGCCGGCAGCGGTTGCATGAACGAGAACGATCGCATGCGCTGCGCCAGCCATGGGACCGTGCGGCGCAGCCGCTCGATCGAACAGACGCTCGCGAAGTGACCCTGGGTCGCGCCGACGAAGGCCAGCGGCTCGGCGCCGGTCCACGGCGCAAGCCAGGGTTGGGCAAGCCAGTGGGCGGGCCGGCGCAGGTACTCCAATAGATCGTAGACTCGAATCGCCTGCGCGTCGTGCACGAACACAGCGGGCTCGCCCGAACTGCCGGAGCTTTCCCAGGCCATCGCCCGCCCGCCGAACCAGTGTCCGATGCGGCCAGTGTCGGACATGAACTCGCGCAGCGCGGCCAGCGTCACGGCCGGGTCGGTCACCCAGTCGTCGAAGCGGTGCATCAGATCGCCCTTGTGGGCGACGGGCCAGCGCGCCAGGCGGTCCATCGCGCCGGCCGACCGGACCGGGGCGCCGGCGTAGATCTTCGAGCGCTGACTGGCCATGTCGAGCAGCGTGTGCAGACGCTGCTCGCGGCGCTGCGTCCACGCCGCGGGACCGGTGCACGACACCGCCCGAATATCCCAGGCCATCGCGGCGCTGGCCCAGGGTTCCATCCAGTCCATCATGGCCGATGTTCGATTGTGCGGCTCGCAGGGCGCGCGTCGCCTGCCGAGACCCTAGCGCGACGCGGTCGTCGCGGATTGCCGCGGGTCAACGCGCGGATGAAGTGCGGCCGGACCCGAGCTTGTCCCTACCGAATTGATGGCTCGCAAGCGCAGCCTCCGGCGCCGGCCTAATATCGAGCCCACACGCGACGAGCGCGTCTGCTGAAAAGGCGACGACCATGATCGAGGAGCGCAACCCACACGAGCCCGACCCGCTGGATCCGGATGCGGCGAGCAGCGGCGACGACGAGCGCCTGCAGCGCATCGTGCAACGTCCGGATGGCTTTCACTGGATCGCGCCCGACGGCCATCAGGAGTTCGGGCCGTTTGCGACGCTCGACGATGCGCTGGCCGACATGCAAGGCCCCCCGGACGATGGCGTCGAACCCGAGGAGACTCTGGCCGAGGCCGAACAGGAGCTTGGCCTGTCGGAGTGGCTGGACCCGGATACCGGTGCGCTGGCCGAAGACACCGGCACCCGCATCGAAGACCATTGACGCGCGCGCCCAGGCGCGCCGCCGGCCGCCGCAGCGCTCAGTGGATGTGTTCGGCGAGGATCGCGCGCGACACGCTGGTGCGCGTGTACCCCCAACGAAGCAGCATGCGGTCGTACAGCGTGCGTTCGAGCCCGTCGATCTGCCCGTCCACCGTGATCAGGCAGCTGGCCAACCGGCACAACAGCAAACGGTGTCGCGTGTCGCGCACGCCGTCGAGCAGTTCGTCGACGAACTCCAGATCGTTCGGATGCGGGTACTCGTGCTGGGACAGCTCGCACAAGTCGCCGTGGCGAAAGCGCCTGACGATGCGCAGGAACTCCGCTTCCGACATGCCGATGCGGCGAAAGGCATCCAGTTCCTCCAGCATGCTCAACTCGTGCGGGTTGCTGTCGGGATGGGCGGCCATCACCATCGCCAGCACGTTCGCAACGGCGCGCGGGCTGTCAGTCGGAGGAGAAGTCATTCGCATTGTGTCGCTCCACGCCGATTGCGGCGGTCGTGTCAACCATAGTGCATGAACCGGGCGGTGAACAAGAAAAATGTGTGTCCGGATTTGATCCGGAGAGGATCGATCGCGTGCGCCGGTTCTATGCGGCACGTCCGTTCGCGTGCAGCGCCAGGATGTCGGCCACCGCACGGTTCAGTGGCGTGGGCACCTGCTTGGCGCGACCGAGTTCCACCACCGCGCCGGCCAGCCAGCGCACTTCCAGCGGATTGCCGCGTTCGAGGTCGTGGTGCATCGACGACGTCATGTCGGCGGCCACGTCGTCGGCCAGTTTCAGTCGCACTTCGGCGAAGTCTTCGGGCAGTGTCACGCCATGGGCCCGGCCGACCGCGACCACTTCGCGCATCAGGTCCAGCAGGAACTGGCGTGTCTGGGCATGCTCGCGAATCGGGCCGATGGTCTTGCGAATGGTCGTCGTCGCACCGGACAGCGCCGCCAGGAACACGAACTTCTGCCAGATCTCGCGCACGATGTCGGTGGAGAGTTCGGCCTGGATGCCGCCGGCCAGGCAGACGCCGAGGAAGGCCTGCCCGCGCGCCGATGGCGAACCGTCGAACTCGCCGAACACGAGCCTTTGCATCGGTCCGGTCTGGCGGATGACGCCCGGCCGTTCGATGGTGGCGGCCACGTAGCCGACGCCGCCCATCACGCGCCCGGCGCCGAAGGCTGCGCGCAGCGCGTCGTCCTTCAGCACGCCGTTCTGGAACGACACGATCGCGCTGTGCGCGCCCATCAGCGGACGGACCTGCTCGAGCGCAGTCCCGGTATCCCACAGCTTCACGCACAGCATCACCAGATCGACCGGGCCGATCGAAGCGGCGTCGTCGCTCGCATTCACGTGTGCCACGTGCAACGGCTGCGGCCCGACGACGCGCAACCCTTCGTCGCGCAGCGCCTGCAGGTGCCGGCCCCTGGCGACGAAATGCACGTCGGCCCCGCCGAGACACAGGCGCGCGCCGAAGTAGCCACCCAACCCGCCCGCACCGATCACTGCAATGCGCATGTCTGGTCTCCCACCGCACGACCCGGCCCGGCCCGCAGCGAGCATCCTATGCCGTCGCTCGAGCCGCGCCAATCGGGGCGCGGCAGCGGCCGTGGCCGCGGCCGCGCTACGATCGCGCAACACCATCCGACTCCGCCACCGTGACCTCGAATCGACTCGTCAACGTTGATGCCCGCACCGACAGCCGGCTCGGGCCACCGAACCGAACGCGGGCTTGCTTGGTTCTGGCGCTGGTGGTCTGGTTCAGCGCCGCCGTGCCGCCAGCGGCGGCCAGGACGCCGGGCGAGGTAGGCGTCGGCGAGGCCCTGCCCGACGCGATGATGCAGGGGCTGAACGGCCCGCCGCGCAAGCTGTCTGCGTTTCGCGGCAGGCCGTTGATCATCAACGTCTGGGCCAGCTGGTGCGGGCCCTGCATCAGTGAAATGGCGTCGCTGGAGCGCCTGGCCTGGCATGACGAGGCAGGCCGGTTCGCGGTGATCGGCATTTCGACCGACGACTATCCCGAGCGCGCCATCGGTTTGTTGAAGACCTCGCGCGCTACGATCAGCCACTTCATCGATCAGAAACTGCTGCTCGAGAACATGCTCGGCGCCTCGAGGCTGCCGCTCACCGTGCTGGTGGACGCCAATGGGCGCGTCGTCGAAAAGGTCTACGGTGCCAGGCAATGGGACAGCCCGGAAGCCCTGGGCGTCATCCGCAAGGCCTTCCGGTTTCCGAACGTGCAGCGATGAGCCGGCAACGGTGGCTGGCGATCACCGCCTAGTGGTGGTGTAAGCCCGGCGCATGCGTCGCGCCGACCTCGCGCGAAAAGGCCGGCAGCGTGTCGCTGAAGTCGCAGACCGGGGAGTCGGTGAACTGCATCGACCCGGAGGCCCGAAACTCGCCGACGTCCAGGCGCCCCGCGTCCACCCGGTCGAACAGCGCCAGGTCTGAATTCGCGCCAGCGGGCTGGGCAACGAACAGGCCGAACATGCTCCGGGTGAAACGAGGTAGGAATCGGGCCATCGTGGGTCTCCCCGGGCATCGCAACGACACCGGCTGGTGTGTCGCGATGATCGGCGTCGGCGCCGAATCGGGCCATCCCCCTGGAGGGGGTGGGCGGGCTTCGAAGTAGGGGGAGGCGGCTGCAGGGTGGGTGGCCGTGAACGCCGCAGTCTCACTGACCACGCGGGCCGTGGGCCCGCCGGGGCCAGCGATCGATGCCGCTGCGCACGCGCTCCCACAACGCGCTGTCGTACGCCACCGCGCTGAACAGGTTGTCCGCGCTGGGGGAGGTTCGACGCGCCCCGTCGACCAGGCTTTCGAGATCGACGCGGATGGACTCGACACAGGCGGCGACATCGGAAACGCGCGGATCGAGGCGGTGAAACAAGATGGCGCGTGCCAGCTCGGTGGCTTTCATCGAACTGAGTTCCACGCTTCGCACGAATACCCGGGCACGTCCCGCGCCGAGCAGCTCGACGCAGAACTCGCGATGCCATCCGACCAGGTTCTGTGCCGGCGTGATCGCAGGCATGTCGGGCTCGATTTGCAACGTGGCCATGCGGCGGCATTCCTGTGTGGTTGACATGACGGGCCCGCTTTAGCGCTGCAGCCGCCGGTATTCACTGTACAGCCGGATCGCCTGCTTCGCGTGCCCCAGCTGCTCGTGCAGCCGCGCCGCGTTGTAGTGCGCGTCGGCCAGGTCGGGCGCCAGGTGGATGCAGGTTGCGTAGCAGTCGAGCGCCTGGCCGGTATCGCCGAGGTCCTCGTACGCGACGCCGAGATTGAAGTACAACAGCGGCTCGTCCAGCCCCGCCTTGACGGCCTGGCGACACAGTGTGACGGCGTCTGAGGCGCGACCAGCCTCGATCAGCAGCACGCCCAGGTTCAGGTACGGGTCCACGAAATCCGGCGCGATGCGGATCGACTCGCGATACGCCTGCTCGGCCTCGACCGGCGCATCGCCCTCGAGCGACAGGCCCAGCTCGAAGGCCGCGCGCGCATTCGCCAGGCGGTCGTCGGGCACCGTGCCGCCCAGGACTTCGACACTGCCTTGCGCCGGCTTGACTTCGAAATCCATCAGCAGCTGGCCCGACTCGGCCGCCCATTGCCGGTTGCCTTCGCGCACCGCAACGTCGCTGCCGACGGCGGTGATGCGCAGGCCGGTCAGCGGCAATTCGCTCGGCAGGCTGGCTTTGAGGCGTTGCAACGCGCGCACGATGCGGCCCGCAGGGATCTTCGCCGCCTGCAGGTTGTAGGCTGTGCGCAGCAGCACCACGTCCTGGAAGCTGAAGCGGTATTCGCGCCGCTTGCCCCGGCTCGGAGTGACGAACCCTGCGGCCACCAGACCTGTGACGACGGCCCGCGACAGGCCCAGCATCGATTGGATGCCGCTCAGCGTATAGGTCTGCATCCGCGAGGGGGATCACTTCCTGGCGCGAACCCGCGCGGGCGGCTCGGCCGCGGGCTCCGTCGGCTTGGCCGCCGCGCGCTTGGCACCCTTGCGCTCCTCGGCCACCGGCGTTGCGGCAGTCGGTGCCGCCGGCGCCTTGCCCGCGGCGCGGCGCGGCCCGAGGCTGGCCTTCAGCGCCTCGACCAGGTCGATCACCTGCGCGCCCGCGGCGCTCTCCTGTCCTTCGGTGACGACGATCTGCTTGCCGGCGATCTTGTCGTCGATGGCCGCGAGGATGCGCTTCTTCTCTTCGTCTTCGTACTCGGCCGGGTCGTAGCTGTCGGCCGAGATCTGGTCGATCAGCTGCAGCGCCAACTGCAGCTCGGGCTTCTGGATGTCGGCGCGCTCGATGTCCAGATCCTTCATCGAACGCACCTCCTGCGCGTACAGCAGCTGCTGCAGGATCAGGCCATCGTCGCCGACGCGCACCTGCACGACCAGCTGCTTGCCCTTCCAGGCCCAGCGCGCCAGCGCGCAACGCCCGCTTTCCCGCATTGCCTCGATCAGCAGCCCATAGGGCTTGCCGCCGCGTTTGTCGGGCGCCAGGTAGTAGGCCTTGTCGTAGTAGATCGGGTCCACCGAGGCCAGCGGAATGAACGACACGATGTCGATGGTGGAACGCGGCGCCTCCTCCAGCGCCTTGAGCTCGGCCGCGCGTGAACATCACGTAGCGGTCCTTCTCGAACTCGTAGCCCTTCACCATGTCGGCACGCTCGACCGGGATGTTCTCCTTGATGCAAAGGTACTGCTGCTTGACGCGCGAGCCGCAGTTGTGCAGCAGGTTGAAGCTGACGCTGGAAGCGCTTTCGGTCGCCGGATACACCTTCACCGGGATCGACACCAGGCCGAAGCTGAGCGACAGCGACGCGATGGAACGAGCGGCCATGAGGCACCTGTGCGGGGGAGTGCGGGGCAGGCAGGTTACTGCGAAACGCGCGGCCCTGCATCCCAGGCAGGCTTCAACCGGGCGACTTTGTTGGCTTGACGCCAATGACCTTCATCGCTTTCGTGAGGGTTTGCCGCGTCGTCCAGTAGTCGGCCCACGGGTCGGCCTTCTGGAACGACAGGTGCTCGCGCGCGGTGGCGATGGTCCATTGCGCGCCGCTCTTCAGCGCCGGCAGCTGGTCCCAGGCCACCGGCATCGACACGCCCAGCCCCGGTCGCGCCCGGGCTGAGAAGGCCGCCGCGGTGGTGGCGCCATGGCCGTTGCGCAGGTAGTCGACGAAGATGCGGCCGACCCGGTTGGCCGGCCCGCTCTTGGCGACGAAGCGCGACGGGATCGTGCGCGCCAGGTGCTGCACGACGGCCTGCGAGAAGGCCTTCACGCTGTCGTAGTCGAGCCGCGGCGTGATCGGCACCACCACGTGCAGGCCCTTGCCGCCGCTGGTCTTGAGCCAGCTCTGCAGGCCCAGCTCGGTCGAGGATGCGCGCGCGTCAGCGTGCGCCGCCTCCTGCACCCGCGACCAGGCCACGCCTTCGCCGGGGTCGAGGTCGAACACCATGCGGTCGGGCTTGTCGATTGCCTTCATGGTCGAGTTCCAGGTGTGGAACTCGATCACGTTCATCTGCGCCGCGGCCACCAGCGCCTGCGCGCTCGACACCTCGAGCAGCGCCGGCGTGGCCGGGCCACAACGCCGGGTCGAGTTCGCGCACGCCGGGGATGCTGGTCTTGTCGTCGTGCTTCTGGAAGAAGAGCTGTCCGGTCGACGCCGCTGCGGCCCGCGCACCAGCGACACCGGCCGCCCCTACAGGTGCGGCATCATCCACTCGGCCACGCTCTCGTAGTAGCGCACCAGGTCGAGCTTGGTCAGGCCGGTGGACGGATCGATCACGCGCTCGGGGTGCGTCACCTTCACCGCGCGCACGCGGCTCGCGGCGCCGACGCCGTCGGCAGCGCCACTTCGCTGCGACGACCGCGCTGGCCGGCTTGTCGTCGCGCAGGCCCGAGAAGGCGGCGTGGCGGATGTGGCCCTGCGGGCGTCCAGTCGGCGAAACGCACCTGCGCCACCAGTTGCGGCTCGACCCAGCGCTCCTGCCCGCTGGCGCGGCGTGTCCAGCGGCCGGGCGCCACGGTGCCGGCGAACGGGCTCGCCTTCAGCTCGATCTTCTGCAGCTGCTGGCGCAGCTCGGTCGCCGCCTGCGCGCTCCAGCCGGTGCCGACGTTGCCGACGTACTGCAGCTGCGCCCTCGCTGCCGTAGTACGCCGAGCAGCAGGCTGCCGACCTCCGTGCTCGAGCCGTCGCGCGGCGATGTAGCCGCCGATCACGAACTCCTGCGCTGGCATGCACTTGAGCTTCAGCCAGGTGGTCGCTGCGCTGCGACACGTAGCGGCGAGTCGGCGCGCTTGGCGACGATGCCCTCGAGCCCGAGCGCGGCGCACCGAGGCCAGGATGCTCGCGCGCATCGGCCACGAAGTCGGCGCTGAAGCGGATGCGGTCGCTGCCGGCGCGCTCGACGAGCTGGCGCAGCAGGTCGCGGCGCTGAGCTGCAGCGGCACCGCGCGCAGGTCGAAGCCGTCGACGAACGGCAGGTCGAACAGGAAGTAGTCGATCGGCCTGGCTGGCGGCGGAATCGAAGGCCGTTCTGCAGCAGATGGAAGTCCGGCGTGCCCTGTCGGGCCCAGCACGACGATCTCGCCGTCGAGCCAGGCCGACTGCACGCCCAGCGCCTCGATCGCCGCGGCCAGCGGCTTCATCTTGTCGCGTCCAGTCGTTGCCGTTGCGCGTGAAGAGCCGGGCGCGACCTGTCGTCGACGCGCGCCAGCAGGCGGTAGCCGTCGAACTTGAGCTCGTAGTGCCACGCGCCCTGCGCCGGCACGCTGCTGGCCAGCGTGGCGAGCTGCGGCGCCAGCGCGGCGGGCAGCGCGGCCTTCACGGCACCGGGCAGAGTCGGCCGGTGACAGTGCGCGCGGGCGAGGGCGCCGGCGGGCGCACGAAGCCCGGCGGTGCGCGCTGCTCGAGCAGGCCGAGCGGCTTGTCGACCACGCTGTCGGGCAGCGCGTTGATCACGTCGTAGTCGGCCAGCGGCCGCGCCCACTCGTCGCGCTTCTTGAACAGGATCCACGGATCCTGCTTGTCGCCGGGCTTGGCGATGCGCACCAGCTCCCACAGACCGGCCAGCTTTTCGCCGTGCAGCTTGAACAGCAGCTTGCCCTTGGCCAGGCCCTCGCGCGGGTCGTCCGCCGGCTCCCAGGTGCCGCGGTCCCAGACGATCACCGTGCCGGCGCCGTATTGCTTCGGCGGGATCGTGCCCTCGAATTCGTTGTACGAAACCGGATGCTCCTCGACATGGATCGCGACGCGCTTTTCCTGCGGGTCGAAGCACGGCCCCTTGGGCACCGCCCAGCTGTGCATCACGCCGTCGAATTCGAGCCGCAGGTCGTAGTGCAGCCGCGAAGCCCAGTGCTTCTGGATCACGAAGCTCAGCGACTCGGTCTTCTTGCCGCCGCGGGCCGCCTTGGGCTCCGGCGTGCGCGCGAAGTCGCGCTTGGCCGCATAACGCTGCAGCGGCATGGCGGTCTTGGCGACGGGCGCGCTGCGGCGGGCCATCGTGGCTCAGCGCGTGCGGTCGTCGCCCGCGACGACCGCGTCGACCCAACGCGCGAATGCGTCCAGCATCTCGCCCAGCACCTCGGCATCCTGGCGGCCGCTGCGCGCGAGCACGTGGAACGAGTGGTCGGCATCCTGCAGCAGATGCAGCGTGGCGCGCCCGCCGAGCCGGCGCGCCAGCGCCTGGATCAGCGGCAACTGCGCCAGCGCGTCGCGCGTGCCCTGCAGAAACAGCATCGGCACCTGCACGTCGAACAGGTGCTTCGCGCGTTCGTCGGCCGGCTTGCCTTCGGGATGCAGCGGGAAGCCCACGAACACCAGCCCGCGCACGCCGTCCAGCGGCTTGAGGGCCTGCGCCTGTGACGTCATGCGAGCGCCGAAGGATTTGCCTCCGGCCAGCAGCGCCACGCCCGGCAGCAGTCGCGACGCCTCGGCCACCGCGGCCCGCACGGTGGCGTGCGCCAATGCGGGCGCATCGGGTCGCCTGGAGCCACGCTCCATGTACGGGAACTGATACCGCAGCGTGGCGATGCCACGCTCTGCCAGGCCTGTGGCCAGGGCCGACATGAACGCGTGCGCCATGCCGGCGCCGGCGCCGTGGGCCAACACGAAACCGGCGCGCGGGTGTTGCGGCAATTGCAGCAGCGCGGAAACCTGCTCGCCGTCGAAATCGATGCGCAGGGGTTGGGCTGTCAACTCGGTCAACGGTGGCTCACTGCATCGCGAAGGGGCTCTATGCTGACAGGCTGGCGCGCACCGTGGTCAAAGCGTGCTGCCGGGTCGATCATCTCGCAACGCGAACGCGCGACGCGCCAGCAGCGCGCCGACCAAGGCCAACGACGCGGCAAGGGCGAACACGAGCGCATAACCCGTTGGGCCGTTGCCGCCGACATGGTTGAACAGCGCGCCAGCCATGGCCAGCGCGGCGCTGCTGCACAGGGCATCGCTCAGCTGCAGCGCCGCCGCGTTGCGGCCCTGCTCGGTGGGCGTCGACAGGCCCAGGGTCAGCACGGACAGCATCGGGAAACCGAGGCCGATGCCGAAGCCCGACACAGTCCAGCCGGCCATCGTCAACCACGCCGAACCACCGGTGAGCAACGGAGCGGCGACCAGGGCAATGCCTGAGGCGACCGCCAGAAACCCGACCTGCAGGCCGCGCCGGCGCTGTCGCTCCGGGCCGATGCGCGCCTGCACGGCGCTGCCGCAGCTCCATGCCACCGCCCCGGCGCTCAGGGCCAGGCCGGCCTGGGCCAGGCTCCAGCCCACTTCGCGCGTCAGGTACAGCGGCACGAAGACCTCGGCGCTGGCGAACGCCGCGGCCAGCAGACCCCGCAGTGCGATCACCGCAGGAAGGCCGGGTGCCGCGGCCAGGCTGCCCGATGGCAGCAGGCGGCTCGCCGCCACGCCCGCCGCGACCAGGCCGAGTGCCAAGGCCGGCAGCACGAGCATCGAGGCGCCGGGTTTGCCTGCGGCGTGCAGCAGCAGTGCGCCCAAGGCGCCCAGCGCGGCCCAGCTGATTCGCCCGCCGGGCATGGGCGCGTTGCCGGCCACGTGCGCCGGCAAAGGCAGGCGGCCAAACGCGGGCAGCAGCAACGCCGCGGCCAGCGGCACCGCCGCGGCAACGACCAGGAAGACGGCGCGCCACCCGAGCTGCTCGACCAGCCAGGCGGCCACGAGCGGACCCAGCAATCCGGGCAAGACCCAGGCCGCGGCGAACAGCGCGAACAGGCGCGGGTGCAGCGACGGCGGCACCAGCTGACCCATCCCGACATAGAGCGCCACGCCGAGCAGGCCCACACCGAGGCCCTGCACGATGCGGCCGGCGACCATCCAGCCCATGCTGCCGGCCAGCCCGGCCAGCAGCAGGCCGGCGGTGAACACCGTGAGGCCCGCCGCGGTGGCGCGAAACGAGCCGTGGCGGTCGCAGGACCGCCCGGCCAGCACCATGCCGAGCACCGACGTGGCGAGCATGCCGCCGAAGGCCAGCGCGTAGAGCCCGATCCCGTCGAGCGCGTCCACGATCGCCGGCATCGCGGCGGCCACCGCCATCGCCTCGAACGCCAACAGCGACACCAGCGCGACCGACCCGATGCAGGCGCCGAGGCGACCGTGGCTGACGAGGGTGTCGGCTTCGACGGGCAGGGTGGCGCTGGTCATCGGTTGCTGAGGCATCGAAGTGGCCGCAGAATACAACCTCAAGTAAACTTGATGTCAAGCGATGCCGGACACGAATGCCGTATTGACCGTGGGCGAACTGGCCCGGCGCAGTGGCGTGGCGGTGTCGGCGTTGCACTTCTACGAGTCCCGGGGGCTGATCCGTGCGCAGCGCAGCGCCGGCAATCAGCGCCGCTACCCCCGGGCTGTTCTGCGGCGTGTGGCCTTCATTCGCGCGGCGCAGCAACTCGGCATCCGTCTCGCGGAGATCGCTGCCGCGCTGGAGCAGCTGCCGCAGCAGCGCACGCCGACCAAGGCCGACTGGGCGCGGTTGTCGTCGCGCTGGCGTGCGCAGCTGGACGCACGCATCGCCGCGCTGCAGGCGCTGCGCGATCGCCTGGACGGCTGCATCGGCTGCGGTTGCCTGTCGTTGCGGGCCTGCGCGTTGTACAACCCGGACGACCGCTGCGCGCAGCAGGGCAGTGGTGCGCAACGGCTGGTGCCCACCGACTAACCCGGCTGAGCGTTGGCCCGGCGCACATCCGACACGCCTGCCGCCGCGCTCGGCGTCGGCGCTTCGGCACGTCTACCGCGCGCGCGGTACTCCGTCCGCCCGTGGCGTCAGCGCGACGAGCCGCCGAAGCGATGGCGACGCTGCAACGCCTGCACGCCGGTTGACTGCAGGTCGACCAGCGTCAGGAAGTCGATGGTCTTGAATTCCCGATCCAGCGCCGGCGGCCCGCAGATGGCGGCGCCGAGCGCCAGGTAGGCGGTCAGCAGCTTGGGGATCTTCGGCGGTTCACTCGCCAGCACCTCGAGCGGACAGGCAAACGCCGCCACCGGATGGGTGCGAAATTCAGGCTCGGCCAGATACGGCTCGAGCCGCCGGTACGCCGCCGCACCGACGCCCGCGTCCTGCGAGGTCAGCGAACTGCAGCCGATCAGGTAGCGGGCACCACGCTCGTGCGCATAGGCAGCAATGCCCTTCCACAGCAGGTTCAGCACGGTGAAGTTGCGGTGCTCGGCGTCGATGCAGGCGCGTCCGAGCTCGATCACTTCGCTGCGCACGGATGCGAAACGCGAGAGGTCGAATTCGCGCTCGCTGTAGTAGCCGTGACATGACGCCGCGCGCTCGCCGGTCTGCAGCCGGTAGGTGCCGATGATCGCGCCGCTGCGACCGTCCTGCACCAGCAGATGGTCGCAGCAGGCATCGAACCGGTCGGCATCGAGTCCGGTGTCGAAGGATTCCTGCAGGCCTTCGTTGAGCTCCAGATTGAAGACCCTGAATCGCAGCGCCTGCGCGGCGCGCACCTGCTGCCGGCTGGTGGCCAACAGCGATCGGTAGCCCGTCGCGGCGACCGTCGGCGCCGGATGAGACGGCAGGTCCAGGGTGCTCATGCGCGGTTGGTCGGGGAGACCCCGGACTCATTACACCCGGTCGCCGGCGTCTGACTTGCTGTAAGGCGGCGGCGCGCCGGCCGACCCATAGGCGACCCGAGACCCAACGGAGACGATGCGATGTTTCGAAGACTCACCCTGTTGCTCGCGCTGTTCGGCGCAGCCCTCGGCCTGCTGCCGGCGGCGCAGGCGAAGGAGGCGCCGATCTATACCGGCACCTTCAGCAACACCGCGGTCGGCGGCTACGACCCGGTGGCCTACTTCACCGAACGCAGGCCGGTGAAGGGCGACAGACGATTTGCGCTCAGCCATGCCGGCGCCGAGTGGCTGTTTGCCACGGCCGAAAACCGTGACCGCTTCGCCGCGCAGCCGCAGCGCTATGCACCCCAGTACGGCGGCTACTGCGCCTGGGCGGTGTCGCAGGGCTACACGGCGTCGGGCGATCCGCAGTTCTGGAAGATCGTCGACGACAAGCTCTACCTGAACTACGACGCCTCGGTGCAGATGAAGTGGGAACGCGACATTCCCGGGTTCATCGCCAAGGCGAATCAGAACTGGCCGGCCGTGCTCGGCAAATGAGGAGGCATCGATGAACACCACACGCACCACCCGGATCGTCACGCTCGTACTGACGCTGTACATCGCGCTCGTCTTCGTGCAGTCGCTGTTCTTCAAGTTCTCCAACTCGCCGGAAACCCAGTACATCTTCGGCACGCTCGACGCGTGGGCAACGGGCCTGGGTCTTCCCGGCCTGTTCGCGCCGCGGGGGGTGTTCAGCCAATACGTGGTGGGCAGCGCCGAGTTCGTCGCGTCCGCGCTGCTGCTGATCGGGCTGTTCGCCGCACGGCCGCTGCTGCATGCGCTGGGCGCGCTGCTGTCGCTGGGCGTGATCAGCGGCGCCATCTTCTTCCATCTGTTCACCCCGCTCGGCGTGCAGGTGCGCAACACCGACGGCAGCCTGGACGGCGGCGAATTGTTCGCGCTGGCCTGCGGCGTGTGGGTGGCCGCGGCCGTGCTGCTGGGCCTGCACAGGGCGTTACTGGGCCGCCGGCTGCTGCACCGCCCGCGTGTCCCCGCGTGACGCAGGCGCGCCATGCTGCGGGATCGATTCGATCTGCCGGTGGCCAGCGGCGGCGAGGCGGCCGTCGCGGGCGTCGATCACTTCGCGACTGAAGTGCTGAGCCACGGCAAGGGTGCGGCCTCGATTCTGCAAGCTGCCGCAGCCGATCCGGGCTCGGTGCTGGCCAACGCCTGTGCGGGGGCGCTGCATCTCTTTCTGCAGACGGCCGACGGCACGCGACAGGCCAGGCCCTGGCTCGCGCGGGCACGCCAGGCGGCGCGACGCGGCGGCGCAGCCGAGCGCGAGACGCTGTTGCTCGGCGCCTTCGAGGCGTGGGCCGACCGGCGGCCGCAGGCCGCGCTGGCGCAGCATCTCGAAGTGGCGCGGCGCTGGCCGCGCGACCTGCTGAACGCCAAGATCGCGCAGGTGCATCAACTCAGCCTGGGCGACCGCAGCGGCATGCTGCGCCTGAGCCGCAGCATCCTGCCGCACAACCAGGGCGTGAGCTTCGCCTGGGGCCTGCATGCGTTTGCGCTGGTCGAGGCCGGTGATCTCGACTCGGCACGCGCCGCGGGCGAACGAGCCGTGGCGATGAATCGTGATGACCCCTGGGCGCAACATGCGGTGGCCCATGTCTTCGATGCGCAGGGCGAGCACGCCGCGGGCATCGCCTGGCTGGTCGCGCTGGCGCCGAGCTGGGATCGATGCTCGAGCTTCATGCTGGCCCACAACTGGTGGCACCTGGCGCTGTTCCATCTGGCGCGCGGCGAGTTGTCGGACGCGCTGATGCTGTACGACTCGCGGGTGTGGGCCCTGCGCAAGACATCCGTGCGCAACCAGGTCAACGCGGTGTCGCTGCTGGCCCGACTCGAACAGCAGGGCGCAGACGTCGGCGAGCGCTGGCAGGATCTGGCGGCGTTCGTGCGGCCGCGCATTCACGACCGCCAGAACCCGTTCCTCGACCTTCACTTCGCCTATGCGCTGGCGCGCGCGGGCGACGACTCGGCCGTCGCGGAACTGCTGGTCGGCATCGGGCATGCCGGCGCGGCGGAGTCGACCTGGCGTGACGTCGCGCTGCCGGCGGCCCGGGGTGTCGTTGCCCATGCGCGCCGGCGCACCCGCGAGGCCGCCGCCGAACTGCAGCCGCTGGCTGCACGCATGCACCTTCTGGGAGGCAGTACCGCGCAGCAGGGCTGGTTCGTGCACATGCGCGGGACAGCGGCGCACGGCGCGAGCCCTGCCGTCGCCCACTGATGCCGGGCGCCGCCGCATGAAGCGCAATCGCACCGTCAGTGCGCTGGCCGTCGTGCTGGCCACGGTGGGCTTCGCGCCAGCCGGGCCGCGCCTGCCGGCGGCGCGCACCGAGCCGTTGCGCCGCACGCTGCGCGCGGGCGCACGGTCGGATTGCGACATCAGCTTTCTCGTTGCCGGCAATCCGGCCGGCCAGCGCGTGATCCTCGTTCACGGCACGCCCGGCACGGCGCAGGGCTGGACCGACTACCTGCTCGAGCCGCCGCCGGGGCTCGAGCTGATCGCGGTCGATCGGCCCGGCTTCGGCCGCAGCGGGCCGGGCCCAGCCCAGCCTGCGCTGGCGGCGCAGGCTGCGGCGCTGGCCGCGTTGCTGCCCGCCGGCGGCCGGCGTGCCGTGCTGCTGGGTCACTCGCTCGGCGGGGCGATCGCGGCGCGTGTCGCCGCCGAGCATCCCGAAGCGATCGCAGCGCTGGTACTGCTGGCCGCGTCGCTCGATCCGTCGCTCGAACGAATCCACCCGCTTCAGCCGATCGGCAGCTGGGCGCCGCTGCGCGCGATGCTGCCGCGCGCAATTCGCAACGCCAACGCCGAACTGATGGCGCTGCGGCGGGAGCTGGAGCAACTCCGGCCGCTGTTGCCGCGGATCACCGCGCCGGTGCTGGTCGTGCACGGCAGCGACGACGACCTCGTGCCGGTGGCCAATGTGCCGTACATCGAGGCCAATCTGCGCGGCGCACGCTGCCGGCACACGCGCCTGCTGCCGGGACGCAACCACTTCCTGCCGTGGAACGCCGAGGCCGAGGTGCGCTCGGCGCTGGCCTGGGCAGCGTGTCCGCCATGCTGAGCGCGTTGCACGATCTGTGGCCGGGCTTCACGCTGGCTTTGGCCGGGATGGCCTCGCCGTGGTTGGTCTGCAGCGCACTCGCATTGACCACGCTGCTGGTCGAGGACCTGGCCATTGCCGCGGGCGTGGCGGTGGCGGCCCAGGGCCTGCTGGCGTGGGAGCTGTCCTTCGCCGCGGTGGCATTGGGCATCGCCGCCGGCGACATCGCGCTGTACGGTTTGGGTGTCGCCGCTGCGCGCGCCGCCTGGCTGCCGCGTCGCCTGCCACGCCTGCGCAGCGCGCTGCAGCCTGGCGCTCTGAGGCAGAACCTGCCGACCGCGGTGCTGCTGGCGCGGGTGATTCCGGGCCTGCGGCTCATCACCTACACCGCCTGCGGTTTCGTGCGCGTACCGCTGCTGCGCTTCAGCGCCTGGGTGCTGTTGGCGGTTGCGCTGTGGACCGGCGGGTTGTACTGGGCCAGTGCGCAGATCGGCAGTGCCTTGAGCCGAGTCTGGGGACTGCCCGCGCCGGTCGCCGTGGCGCTTCCGATCGTGGTGTTCGCGGCGCTGGTGCCGCTGGTGCGCGCCACCCGAACGAGTCTGATCAGGAGATCCGTGTCATGAATTCTGCGGTCAATCGTGTGCCCCGCCTTTCGCTGGTTGTCGGTACGGAGCCGGTTCCTGCCGTGCCGCACCAGGGCATGCCGCCGATGGAGTCCGGCGACGGCGCCCCGCTGAGCTTCTTCGAGTTCTGGCCGATGTGGGCTTTCTACCCGCCCGTCGCGCTGTATGCGCGCCTGGCTGATGCTGCGCTACCGTGGCGTCCTGCTGCCGACGGTGGCCAATCCGTCGTTCCCCGGCGGCGGCTTCTACGGCGAGTCGAAGGCGCGCGATCCTCGAGCTCGCGGTTCGCCACGCGCCCGCGTGGGTGGCGCCCTTCGTCGCGATCGACCGCCCGCACTCTGCAGTCGCTGAGCGGCGGTGCGATGGACGACGAGGTTCAGGCCGCGATGGCCCGACTGCGGCGCCACGGCCTGGCGCTGCCGGTGGTGGCAAAGCCCGATCTCGGCTGCCGCGGCGCTGGCGTCAAGCTGGTGCGCAGCCGAGGCCGATCTGCGCGCCTACCTGGCGCGCGTTTCCGCTCGGTGCGCGCCTGGTTCTGCAACGCTACGTGCCTTTCGAAGGCGAGGCCGGGGTCTTCTATTGCCGCCTGCCGGGCCAGTCGCGCGGGCGCATCGTGTCGATCACGCTGAAGTACTTCCCGTATGTGCACGGCGATGGACGACGCACGCTGCGCCAGCTGATCCTTGACGACCCGCGCGCTGGGCGCGTGCCGCACCTGTACCTGCAGCGCCACGCCGACCGGCTCGACACCGTGCCAGCCGCCGGCAGCGCGGTGCGCCTGGCCTTTGCCGGCAGCCACAGCCGCGGCGCGATCTTCCGCGACGGCAGTCATCTGGTCACGCCGGCGATGGAGGCCCGCTTCGACGCCATCGCGCGCAGCCTGCCCGAGTTCCATTTCGGCCGCTTCGATGTGCGCTTCGCGGACTTCGCGCAACTTCAGCGCGGCGAGGCCTTCACCATCGTGGAGGTGAACGGTGCCGGCGCCGAGCTGACGCACATCTGGGATCGCCGCACGTCGTTGCTGAAGGCCTGGAGCGACCTGATGCGGCAGTACCGCTGGTTGTTCCAGATCGGGCGTGCCAATCGCGATCGTGGCTTCAAGACCATGACATTCGCCGAATTTCGCGACGCCTACCGGCGCGAGAAGGAACTGACCGCGCTGTACCCGCCCACCGACTGAGGCCGCCGATCAGCCCGCATGGGCCGCGCTGAGGCACCCGGCCGTCGCTCGCGATGATGCGCGGCGGCGCTGCGTGTCGGACGCGGATATGTACGATGCAGCGTGCCGCGGCAAGACCGTGCGGCGTCAAACCTGGAGGCGCAAGTGAACAAGGAGAAATCCACTCAGTTCATGCTCAAGCTGGTGGGCGATGTCGGCACCGCGTTGGCGGCCGGACTGCTGGTCGTCGGTGATCAGAGCGGCCTGCTCAAGGCCATGGCCGGGGCGGGGCCGTTGAGTGCCGCCGAGCTCGCCGAGCGTGCCGCCATCGCACCGCGATATGTCGAGGAGTGGCTCGCCGTGATGACCGGCGCGGGCTATGTCGAGCACGATCCGCTCGCCGACACGTTCGCGTTGCCGGACGAGCATGCGATGTTCCTGACCGATGACACGTCGGAGTACTACCTCGGCGGCTTGTTCCAGGGCATTCCGGGATTGCTGGCGATGACGCCGCGGTTGACCACGGCGTTCAAGGGTGGCGAGGGCGTTTCGTTCGCCGACTTTGGTGCCGAGCTGCCGGCATCGCTGGAGGCGATGAACCGATCGGTCTACGAGAACCGACTCGTGCGCAGCTGGTTGCCCGCCATGCCCGACGTGGTGGCGCGTCTGCAGGCCGGCGGACGCGCCCTCGACGTCGGCTGCGGAACCGGCGTGGTGTCGATCACGCTGGCCAAGGCGTTTCCCGCCGCAACCGTGGCCGGGCTCGATTTCGATGCACGGTCGATCGACATCGCCCGTGGCTACGCACGCCGCGATGGCCTGGGCGATCGTGTCGCATTTCTGGCCGAGCCGGCCGAGGCCCTGCCGACCGACCCCGGATGGGACTTCATCAGCACCTTCGACGTCGTGCACGATCTGCCCGACCCGCTGGGTGCGATGCAGCGGATCCGCAGCGCGCTCAACCCGGGCGGCACTTACCTGATGGTCGAGCCCAAGGTGGCCGACGAACTGGAGGGCAACGTGCAGAACCCGTTCGCGCGCATGCTCTACGCGATGAGTTGCCTGCACTGCGTGCCGCAATCGCTGGCCCGAGGCGGGCCGGGCCTGGGCGCGTGTTGGGGCGAACGGCGCGCACGCGCGTTGGCGCGCGACGCCGGCTTCTCGCGATTCGAGCGCCTGGACATCCGCAGCCCGGCCATGGCGTTCTTTGCGCTCGGGTCCGATTGATAGCCGCCGGACCGGCCGGGCGCCCGTCGGGCCGGGCACTGCCTCAGTCGGCCATCGAATACGGCCCGCCGCGTTCGAGCGCGCGCCGGTAAGCCGGCCGTTGCTGGAAACGGCGCACCCAGGCGTCGATGTTCGGATAACTGGCGCGCAGGCCACGCGCAGCTTCGCCGACGAAGCTCATCTGCACGTCGGCGCCACTGAGCGTGTCGCCCACGAGCCACTCGCGACCCTGCAGCGAGCGGTCGATGAAGCCCAGGTGGTTGGCCAGTTCGCTGTCGATGCGCGGCTTCAGCGGCGCACCGGCTTCGCCCAGTCGCGAGACATAGAGCTTGAGCAACAACGGCAGCATGGCCGAGCCCTCGGCGTAGTGCAGCCACTGCTGGTAGATCTCGAAGTCGGTCGAATCCGCGGCGGGCCGCAGGCGCCCGCCTCCGTGGCGGCGGATGAGGTAGTCGACGATGGCGCCGGACTCGATCAAGGTCATGCCGTCGGCCTCGACCACGGGTGATTTGCCCAGCGGGTGCACCGCCTGCAGCGCAGGCGGCGCCAGTCGCGTCGTGGCATCGCGCTGGTAGTGGCGTATCTCGTAAGGCACGGCCAACTCCTCAAGCAACCACAACACGCGCTGCGAACGCGACTCGTTGAGGTGGTGCACGACGATCATGGAAGGCTCGCCTTTCGCGGTGTGGGCCTGCGGATTATGGGTGCGAACGACCGCCCGGGCGGCGCTGCCCGCGTCGGGAGCCGTCTGGTTCAGGCGCCGCCGATGCGGCCCAGCCACTCGTGGAGCGCGATGTTGACCATGTTGAATCCGATGCGACTGGGCAGCCAGTCCCGCGCGCGCATCCGGTAGGAGCCCTGCATGCCCATCGGCGCCGGCGTGACCTTCATCGGGATCGACATGCGCTCGCAGGCGCGTTGGAAGGCTGCCAGCGCGCGCCGCATGTCGGAGCCATGGGTGACGAGCACGATGTGCTCGATGCCCTGCTGCTTGAGCAGCGGCAGCGTGCGCATGGCGTTCTCGTTCGTGTCGCGTGACTGCGTCTCGGTCCAGCGCAGCGGGTGGCCGAATTCGAGTTCGGCGATGCGTGCGGCAATCTCGGCCTCGGAAGGCCCGGACCGGCCGCCATGCCCAATGCCGCCGCTGAAGGCCAAAGGCAGCGAGGTCTTGCGCGACAACCACACGCCGTAGCGCAGGCGCTCGATGCCGAAGTTGTTGAGGTCGGCCACGCCGTACTCAGGCGACAGCGGCTTGCCTCCACCGCCGAGCACCACGATGGCGGTCTTTTGCGCCTTCTTCAGATCGTCGACTTCGGACGGACTCAGCGAGCGTGGCGGCATCAGCAGCAGGTTGGTCAGCGCTACGCCGGCCGCCACGGTGCACATGAGCCAGATGCCGAGCGCACCGGTGAACAACAACGTCCAGGCGATGAGACGGCGGCGGTACATCAGGCGGCCGCCGACGAGCACCATCAGCACAAAGGGCACCGGCGGCAGCAACAGCGCGCCGATCACCGGCTTCCACGACTCGATGCCCAGCATCACGATGAGATCGTTCACGGCTTGCAACCCAGCGGACCCGGGACTCGGGCGCTCGCGATTGTGCAGGTGGCCGCCTGCGCAGTGGTTGGATGATTTCCCGTGCATCGGCCGCGTCGCGGGTCGATGCGATCAACAGCGGTCGCTCGTGATTGGTGCACTCGTTGAGTGCATGATCAGCACCGTGGTGAACCGCCGGTGCTGGAGTTTCACAGCGCGCTTCGCTGTCCAGTCGACGGGTCAGTGTCGACCGCAAACCGAACGGTCTGCAGTGGTTCTCGGCCGTTTCCGGTCGCTGGCCACGGGTAGCGAAATTCAGATTCGTGTACTGCCAGGGGCATGCCCGACCGAAACCAGGCTCAAGTGTCCTCGACCCAGCAGTCCGCCGTGTCGGAACCCTCCAGCCAGCGCACGACCTCGGCGGCCATGGGATGGTCCACGGCCAGGTAGCGCTGCCGCAGGCGCTCGCGTTCGTCGCCCAGCTGATCGATGCCACGGTCCTGCAGGGCATGCAGGTCGTCCTCGAGCATGGCCGCGAGTTCGGCGCCTGCCAACGCACGGGCGGCTTCGCGGAAGGCGTGCATGTAGCAGTAGGCCGAACCCTCGCGATAGCTCGCGACCAGAGTTGCGGCCGGAATCAGGGTCAGGTGGGGCTGCAGGGACGGGTTGATGGCGTGCGCCGCGATGTCGGATCCGATCCCGCTCGGGCGCCCCGTGAATCCGCGCAGGTGCAGGAAGCGCGACATTCGCGGCCCGTCGTTGACCGGGTAGTTGTCCCACAGTGTCGGCTTGCGCCGCAGCGCCTCGGTCACGCGACGCCAGATGGCCGGGACTGATCTCGCGCGCGCAGATCTCCTCGCCGGTCCAATAGACACCGACACGGGGATCGAGCCTGCGTCCGAGATCCTCGAGGTAGCCCGAAGGGCGCTCGCCGAAGACGACATCCAGCATCCGGTCGTCGGAGTAGTAGGTCGGGCACATCATGACCCGACTGGCGCGGGTGTTCGCCAGCGCCGCATGGACGATCTCGGCTTCTCTGGCCGCCAGGTCCGGCACATCGCCCCTTGTGTCGTCGAAGAGGATCGCAAGGTCGTCGATGCCGATCTCGTCGAGGGCCCGGATCTTGGCGAGGAAGTCCGCCTGCGCCGGACCGGAGTCGTCTCGATACAGCTCGTAGGGGCTCAAGCCCACGCCGAACCGCATGCCGAGGCTTCGGCAGTGCGCCGACAGATCCGCCAGCTCGGCAAGCGCGGCTGGCGGGTGTCGCTCGCGCCAGCGCCGCCGCAGAAACGCATCCGCCTTCGGCGCATGGTGAAACCACGAAAAGCCGAGTACCCGCAGCTGCGCGACCACGAGCTTGCGATCCTCGTGGCGCCACGGTCTGCCGAAATATCCTTCGATGACACCCAGTTCAGGAATCATGCGCCCGGCCTTCACCGGTCTAGAAGACCAGGACCTTGTCGGCTTCAGCCGTCCAGTCGGCGAGCTGCGCCAGCGTGCCGCGCCTGGCGCCTTCGATCGAGCTCCTCGTCGCGCAGGCCGCGCGCATCCATGCAGGTGCCGCACAGCCCCACCTCGCCCTTGCGCAGCACCTTGCCGAGCATGAGCTGCACGTTGTAGTAGCCCTCGGGCACCTTCTGGCCGCTCTTGGCGCAAGCCACCGCGTCGGCCATCAGGAACAGGCGGACCGTCTGGCCTTCCTTGCCCGCGAGTGCCGAGGCCAGGCGCAGCGCGTTGTAGGCGCGCTCGTTTCCGTACGGCGCGTCGTTGAGGATGAACAGGGTGGACGTCATGGAGGGCTCCTGTGTTCGGAGCTACGGCCGTGTGACCGGCAGTCCCGCCGCCTGCCATTCGCTGACGCCGTCGAAGGTCTTGCGCGCACGAAAGCCGCGCTTGCTTCAGCAGCGCCACCGCTTCGTCGGACATCAGGCAGAACGGGCCGCGGCAGTAGGCGACGATTTCGACGTCGCGCGGCAACTCGGCCAGGCGATGCGCCAGTTCCGCCAGCGGCATCGAGCGCGCATAGGGCAGGTGCGCGGTGTCGTACTCGTCCTGCGGGCGCACGTCGAGCACGACCACCTCGCCGCGCTTGGCCTGCGCCAGCAGTTCCTTGCGTCCGACCCTCGCCAGACGCTCGGGCTCGGCCATCATCTGCTGCAGCGCCAGGCGCAACTCGACCAGATGCTCCTCGGCGACTTGCCGCAGCGTGACGCCCAGCTGCGCCACGTCCTGGCCGCTCAGGCGGTAGAGCATGCGCTTGCCGTCGCGCCGGCTTTGCACCAGGCGCGCTTCCTTCAGGGCCTTCAGGTGCGCACTGGCGAGCTTGATGTCGACCGCCACGGCCTGGCCACGGCCTCCACCGACTTCTCGCCCTGCGCCAGCATCTCCAGCATCTCCAGCCGCTTCGGGCTGGCCAGTGCCTTGCCCACGCGGGCGACCTGTTCGTACAGAAGGTCCTTGAGGGTTCGGTTGTCCATGGTGTACATTCTAACGATCTTGCGAATAAAGGCAAATGTGCCCGAGACAGGGCGGCAGTCGATTCGCCGTGGAGCCCATCATGGACCTTGAACAATTCGTCCTCGCCAACGAGCCGGCCATCCGGCTGGCCTTCTTCCTGGGCGTCTTCGCCCTGATCGGCCTTTGGGAGGTCGTGGCACCGCGCCGCGCACTGACCGTGTCCAAGGCCATGCGCTGGGCCAGCAACCTGGGCCTGGTGGCGCTGAACACCCTGCTGCTGCGGCTGGTGTTCCCGCTGGCCGCCGCAGGCATCGCCGCTTTCGGCGTGACCAACGGCTGGGGCCTGCTCAACCACTTCCAGGTGCCGTTCTGGATCGCCGTGCCCGTGGCCGTGGTCGCGATGGACTTCGTGATCTGGCTCCAGCACGTGATGGTTCACGCCGTGCCGGCGCTGTGGCGGCTGCATCGCGTGCACCACGCCGACCTCGACTACGACGTGACCACCGGCGCCCGCTTCCACCCGATCGAGATCGCGCTGTCGATGCTGATCAAGTTCGCGACCATCACCGTGCTCGGCCCGCCGGTGCTGGCCGTGGTGATCTTCGAGGTGCTGCTCAACGCGACGGCGATGTTCAACCACGGCAACATCCGCATCCCCGCCGGCATCGATGGCGCGCTGCGCTGGTTGGTCGTCACGCCCGACATGCACCGCGTCCACCATTCGGTCGAGGACGACGAGACCAACTCCAACTTCGGCTTCAACCTGCCGTGGTGGGATCGCCTGTTCGGCACCTACCGTGCCCAGCCGCGCGCCGGCCATGAGGCGATGACGATCGGCATCCACGGCCACACCGATCCTCACGAGGTGGCACGGCTGGATGGCATGCTGATGCTGCCGTTCCGTGGCGAGGTCGACGGCTATGCGATCAACCGCCGCGACTGGCACGGCGAGCAGGTGACGCGATGAAGTCCACTGCTTTGCGCTGGGCCATGGCGCTCGCCCTGTTCGCCCTGGTGGGCACCACCCTCGCGTTCCGGGATCTGTTCGACGCCGCGACGCTGAGTGCCTGGGTGGAGTACGCCGGCGCGGCCGGCCCCATCGTGTTCATCGCCGTCTACGCCGCCGCCACGGTGCTGTTCCTGCCCGGCGCGCTGGTCACGCTGGCAGGCGGCGCATTGTTCGGACCTCTGTGGGGAACGGTGTGGAACCTCACGGGGGCGACGCTCGGCAGTGCGCTGGCCTTTCTGATCGCCCGCTATCTGGGGGCGGACTGGGTGAGCCGGCGCGCCGGGCCGCGCTTGCAGCGACTGAACGCTGGCGTCGCCGACGAAGGCTGGCGATTCATCGCCTTCGTGCGGCTGGTGCCGTTGTTCCCCTTCAACCTGTTGAACTACGCGCTCGGCCTCACACGCATCCGCTTCGCTGACCTACGTCGTGGCCAGCGCGGTGTTCATGCTGCCCGGGGCACTGGCCTACACCTGGCTGGGCCATGCCGGCCGCCAGGCGTTGGGGGCCGACGCAGGCATGGTGCGCAATGGGCTGATTGCGCTGGCGCTGGTCTGCGTGGTGACCTTCCTGCCGCGCTGGCTGCGCAAGCTCGGAGCCCGCGAGGGGAGATCGAGCGGGAGCCATACGAGCGGAAGCGGCGCGATCTCAAACAGTAGATCGAAGTCCGTCTTCATCCAAAAGGACGACCGATGAGCGACCCGATCTATCTCGACTACAACGCCACTACGCCGGTCGCGCCAGAAGTGCTCGACGCGATGCTCCCCTGGTTGCGCGAGCAGTTCGGCAATCCATCGAGCACGCACCCCTACGGTCGCCGCGCTGCGCAGGCTGTCGCGACGGCACGGCGTCAGGTTGCCGACCTGATCGGTGCGCAGCCGCAGGAGATCGTCTTCACCGGCTGCGCCACCGAGGCCAACAACCTGGCGCTGCTCGGCGTCGCGCGTGCGCTCGGTACGTCAATACGGCATCTCGTGATCAGTGCGATCGAGCACCCGGCGGTCATGACGCCCGCCCTGGTCTTGCGTGAGCAAGGCTGGGACGTGACGGTCTTGCCCGTCGATGGCTTCGGGCGGATCTCGCTCGACGCCGTGGAGCAATCGCTGCGCGCAGAGACGGCACTCGTCTCGGTGATGCATGCCAACAATGAAGTGGGCACCGTGCAGCCGATTCGCGAGATCGCTCGCCTGACGCGCCAACGGGGCATCCTGCTGCATACGGACGCCGCGCAGTCCGCCGGCAAGCTGCCGCTGAATGTCGATGAATTCGGCGTCGATTTGCTGACGCTGGCGGGACACAAGTTCTACGCGCCCAAGGGCGTGGGCGCGTTGTACGTGCGCGGCGGCACGCCAATCCGGTCGGTGCTCCATGGTGCCGAGCAGGAGCAAGGCCTCCGACCAGGTACCGAGAACGTGGCGTCCATCGTCGCGCTCGGCGCCGCCGCCACGGCGGCCAAGCGCTCGCTACCCGTTACCTCTGAGCATTTGCGCGAAATGCGCGACCAATTGCATCAACGCCTGGTGGCCGCAGTCCCGGACCTGCATCTCAACGGCCACCCCGAGCACCGCTTGCCGAACACGCTCCATGTCTCGTTTCCGGGCGTGAGCGGCCGCGCGTTGCTCGGCGAAGCGGCCGACGTCGTCGCGGCGTCGGTCGGGTCGGCCTGTCACTCCGAACTCGATGCCGTGAGCGGGGTGCTGGCAGCGATGGGCGCCAGCGCGGCACAGGCGGCCGGTGCAGTACGGCTATCGGTCGGCCGCGGCACTACGCTCGAAGAGGTCGAGCGAGCCGCCGAAGCGCTGGCTTGCGCATGGCAGCAGATGCACACACGGTGACGCCCGACCAATACCACGCGTGGACGACACAGCGAGCGGGGGCCAGATCGGCAGCGCGGAGTGGGCGCTGTTGCGATCGGCGCTCGGGCTTCGCGAGGGAACTCGGTGCTGTACGGGCTGCGGAACCGGCAGGTTCGCGCGGCGCGCCGCGGCGGAAAGTGCCCACATCGTCGGCCTAGACTGGGCCGCGATGAAGGTGCGAAGGGATTCGCGCGCCGGCATAGCCCGCAGGCCGGTGCAGACCGACGCATGGGCAACTGCCAGGCGCGAACGCTTCTGCTCCTTCCATTTGCGCCGCATGGAGCCGGCGGGCGCCGCACCCGTCAATCAACGATCGCCTGCATCACGGTGTTGTGAAAGCCGTACTGCAGCTCGAGATCCGTCGGTGAGAAGCTCAGCTGAGTGAAGAGCATCATGATCAGCTTCTCCTGCGGATCGATTCGGAAGTAGGTGTTGTAGCCGCCGCTCCAGCCAAAGCTGCCGGGCGATCCGATCAGGCCCGATTCGCCGTCGGACTTGCGCACGGCAACGCCGAGGCCGAAGTACTGTCCGGGCAGGAAGATCAACGGCAGCGGGTCGACCTGGCGCGCGAGCATCAGTTCCACGGTCTTGCGACTCAGCAGCTTCTTGCCACCGAGTTCGCCGCCGTTGAGCAGCATCTGGCAGAAGCGAAGATAGTCCGCTGCAGTCGAGTAGAGATTGCCTCCTGCGGAGATGAATCGCGGGCTCGACGGATCCGGCGGCAGCCTCTTCAAGCCCTGCGGCGGGGTGCGCGAATAGGCGGTCACGATCCTGGCCCGCTTGTCCGGGGGCACGACGAAGTGCGTGTCGATCATCCCCAATGGCGAGAAGATCCGATCGCGCAGCGCGTCGCCGAGGGGTTGCCCGGTGACGACCTCGATCAGCCGGCCCAGGACCTCGGTGGACGGCCCGTAGCGGAATTCGACACCGGGCTGTGCATCCAGCGGCGATGACGCCAGCTTCCTGATGTACTGCTCGAGCGTGAAATCGTCATTGCGCGGCAAGGACTGGATCGCTTGCGCCCAGAGCGTCGCGGCAGGCGACGGGCGCGGGGGCAGGCCGGTGAGGCCCGCCCGGTGGGTGAGCAAATCCAGGATCGTGATGGGGCGCTTCGCCGGCACGAGGTCGAACCCGGCCGCGTTGTCGGGCCGTGCCACCGCGACCTTCATGTCGTCGAACTCCGGCAGGAACTTCGCGATCGGATCGCTGAGCAGAAGGCGTCCTTCCTCCAGCAACATCAGCACCGCCACCGTAGCGATCGGCTTGGTCATTGACTGGATGTGAAAGAGGTCGTCGACTCGCATCGGCCGCTGCGACTCGAGGTCGGCGAACCCGTGCGACCTTGTAGGACACAAGCTGCCCGCGCCTGGCCACGACGGTGACGGCACCCGCCAGCTTCCCCTGCGCCTGCAGTCGCGACATGAGGGTGTCCACGCGCCTGAGGCGATCGGTCGACATGCCGGCCTCCTCGGGCTTGGGGGTGAAGCTTTGCGGCCAAGCCGGCATGCAAAGGGTCGCCGCCATCGCCAGAAGGCACGTAAACCTGAACGTTTTCATCAACGGCTCCTCGAGTCGAACGATCGGAATCGCGAGCCGGCATTCGGCGACCTGTCAAGCACGCGCCTGCGATTCACTTAAAGATAAGGCGCAGGTCTCTCGAACACACCCACGAAGCCAGCGATGCGCTGTATCGCCATCCAACCGCGGATGCCAGAGCAACGAAACCGTGAACTGCGGAATTGGCAGCGGCAATGCGAAGCTGTGCATTCCAGCGAACAGGATTCCGGTGTGCCGTTCGTGAACGGTGGCGACCAGATCCGAGGCTCGGGCCAAAGCCAACGCCGCAGAGAAACCACCCACGACCGTGGCGATCTCGCGCTTCAACCCGAACGCTGCCAAGGCATCGTCGATGGGGCCCTTGTCATTGTCTCGGCGCGACACATGGACATGCGCTGCGGCGGCATAGAGGGCGCGCGTGACTTTGCCCCTGCTTAGCGGGTGCCCCGCTCGCACCACACCAACGTAGCGGTCTCGAAACAATGCCTGCGCCCGCACTTCCGGCCCGATTGACTTGTCCACCACGCCCGTTTCCAGGTCGACGGTTCCGTCCCGCAGAGGCCCGCTGTCCTTGTCGAGCTTGTGCAGGAAGTGAAGTCGAACTCGGGGGGCTTGTTCGGCAACGCGAGCCAGGAGTCTGGCCCCGAAGTTCTCCACGAAGCCCTCGCTGGCCCGCAGCGTGAACGTTCGTTCGAGTTGTCCGAGATCGAGCTGGTTGGCGGGGCGCAGGGCAGCTTCGGCGTCATGAACGAGTTGACTGACGGTGTCGCGAAGCTCGAGCGCGCGGGGCGAGGCAACCAGACCGCGACCCGCCCTCACCAGCAGCGGATCGCCGGTGGCCTCACGCAGACGCGCCAGCGCGCGGCTCATTGCCGACGGGCTCTGGCGCAAGCGTCGGGCAGCGCGCGCAACGCTGCCTTCCGCGAGCAGCACGTCCAGGGTGAAAAGCAGGTTGAGATCGGGTCTGGCCATGGCGTCGCTCCCGGCGTGGCGGTTCTGGCATGGCGTCACATGCACGTACTAAGTGCAAATGATGCGCCTTCCGCCACACATGACAACTCACTACGCTTCAGGCAGCCGAACCACTCGCATCGATTCGATCAGCGATTCGTGTCGATCGCGACCATCAAAGGACGAGATCTTGACCACCCCGACCGCCACCCGATCGCCAATGGACCTCTCCAAACCGCGGTTCGCGCTGCCCGAGCTGCAGGCTGCAGAGGCCGCACGCGCGGAACGGACACCCCCGGTGAGGTGGGTGCTGGCCGGCCTCTCGCTCGCCGTGCTGATGTCCTCGCTGGGCACCAGCATCGCCAACGTTGGATTGCCGACGCTAGCCGAGAATTTCGACGCGTCCTTTCAGCGAGTCCAGTGGGTCGTGCTTGCCTATCTTCTGGCCATCACCACCCTGGTCGTCAGCGCCGGGCGGCTCGGTGACGTCGTCGGCCGCCGCCGGCTGCTGCTGGCCGGCATCGTGCTGTTCACGGTGTCGTCGATCCTGTGCGGCGTCGCACCTTCGCTCGGGCTGTTGATCGCTGCCCGGGCAGCGCAAGGGCTCGGCGCGGCCGTGATGATGGCGCTCGCCATGGCGCTGGTTGGCGAGGCGGTGCCGAAGGCACGGATCGGCAGCGCCATGGGGCTGCTGGGGACGGTGTCCGCCGCAGGCACTGCCCTCGGCCCAACGCTTGGGGGCGTTCTGATCGCCAGCTTCGGCTGGCAGGCGATCTTCTTCGTCAACGTGCCTCTGGGCGTGCTCGGTCTTGTTCTTGCAGGGCGCTTCCTGCCCGCTGACCGACAAACCCCGAGCGCGGGCCACAACCGCTTTGACCCCGTCGGCACGCTGCTGCTGGCGCTGACGCTGGCGGCCTATGCTCTCGCGATGACGATCGGGCGCGGCCGTTTCGGCCCTCTGAACATCGCCTTGCTGTTGGCGGCTGTTGCCGGAGTCGGCCTGTTCCTGCGCATCGAGGCCAGAGTGGCATGCCCGTTGATTCCATTGGCCATGTTCCGCGATCGGCGGCTGAGTGCGGGCTTCGCCATGAGCACTCTCGTCACGACCGTGGTGATGTCGACCCTGGTGGTTGGCCCGTTCTATCTTTCGGGCGCGCTCGCCCTCGATGCCGCGCGAGTGGGTCTCGTCATGTCGTCCGGTCCGCTGGCTGCGGCGCTGGCTGGCGCGCCGGCCGGCCGCGTCGTGGACCGATTCGGGTCGCACCGTGCCGGCATCGTCGGCCTGATCGCCATGGCGGTCGGCGCCGCCGTCCTGGCCCGGCTGCCCACGAGCCTGGGCGTACCGGGCTACGTCACCCCGCTGGTCGTCATCACCGCCGGCTATGCACTGTTCCAGGCGGCCAACAACACGGCCGTCATGACGAACACCCGAGCGGACCAGCGGGGCGTCATCTCGGGCCTGCTCAACCTGTCGCGCAATCTTGGTCTCATCACGGGCGCGTCCGTCATGGGTGCGGTGTTCGCGCTCGGCGCGGAAACTGCCGATTTCATGACCGCCGGCCCCGACGCCCTGGTGGTCGGAATGCGGATCACCTTCGCCGCCGCCGCCGCCCTGATGCTCGCCGCACTGGTCATCGCAATTGCAGGCCACGCCGCTTCACGGCGTGCCCCATCGTTCAGAGGATGAACACACCGATGCAGACGCTTGCACCTGACCACATGCGCAAGGCCGAATGGCTCATCCCCGCCGGGCTGATAGCGCTCAGCATCGTTCCGGCCCTTGCCGGCACCATCCGCCTGATTCAACTTGGCGGTGGTGCACAGGTCGTGCCGGAAAACGCGCGTTTCTTCGCGGTGCCGTGGCCCGTGTCGGCGCACATTCTCAGCGCCGTCATCTATTGCGTCCTCGGCGCTTTCCAGTTCCTGCCCGGTCTGCGCCGACGTCATCCCGCGTGGCACCGTGCGGCCGGTCGCCTGCTGGCGCCCTGCGGGCTGGTCGCCGCACTGTCGGCCCTGTGGATGACCCAGTTCTATCCCGTTGGCATCGAGCCACCCACAAGCTTCGACGGCCCGTTGCTCTACGTCATCCGGTTGCTGGTGGGTTCGGCGATGGCCCTGTTTCTGTGTCTTGGCCTGGCTGCGGCGCTCAGGCGCGACATCCCGGCGCACCGAGCCTGGATGATCCGAGCGTATGCACTCGGACTCGGCGCGGGGACGCAAGTTCTCACCCATCTGCCCTGGTTCCTGTTCCCGAGCATCCAGGGGGAATTGGCACGGACAGTGCTCATGGGGGCGGGGTGGCTCATCAACATGGTGGTGGCCGAATCGCTGATTGCGCGCGAGCGGCAAGGCCACTCAACCTGAACGCCCGTCGGTCCCATGCACCACGGCAACGTCGACGCAGCCATCGGGGCGCGGCCGTTCGAGCCGGACCTGTCGCATGGGTCGAACGGATACCGGCTCGGCTCAGCCCTTCACGCACACCACCTGCTTGAGCGTGTGCACCACGTCCACCAGGTCGCGCTGTGCAGCCATCACGGCGTCGATGTCCTTGTAGGCTGCGGGCGTTTCGTCGATCACGCCCTGGTCCTTGCGGCATTCGACACCTGCTGTCGCGGCGCGGTGGTCGGCCAGCGTGAAGCGGCGCTTGGCCTCGCCGCGGCTCATCGCGCGGCCGGCGCCGTGCGAGCAGCTCTCGAACGACTCGGGGTGGCCCTTGCCGCGCACGATGTAGCTGCGTGCACCCATGCTGCCGGGGATGATGCCGAGCTGCCCGGCCTTGGCGCTCACCGCGCCCTTGCGGGTCACGTAGACCTCCTGGCCGAAGTGCGCTTCCTTCTGCACGTAGTTGTGGTGGCAGTTCACCGCCTCGATGTGGCTCTGGAAGTTCTTGCGGATCAGCGTCTTCGCGGCGTCGATCACCCGGCGCATCATCACCTCGCGGTTCAGCGCCGCGAACTTCTGCGCCCAGCCCACGGCGCGCACGTAGTCGCCGAAGTGGCGGCTGCCTTCGTCGAAGTACGCCAGGTCGCGGTCGGGCAGGTTGGCGTTGTTTCGCAGCGCATCCTGCCTGGCCAGCTCGATGAACATCGTGCCGATCGCGTTGCCCACGCCGCGCGAGCCCGAATGCAGCATGAACCACACTGCGCCTTCCTCGTCCAGGCAGACCTCGATGAAGTGGTTGCCGGTGCCCAGCGTGCCGAGATGGAGCCGGTTGTTGGTCTTTGCCAGCTTCGGGTGGTCGCGGCACAGCTCGGCGAAGTCAGGCTCCAGCTGCGCCCACGCGGTGTCGACCGCGCCCGGCGCCTTGCTCCACGCGCCAGGGTCGCGAGCACCCGGCGTGCGGCCGTGAGGCACCGCGCGCTCGATCGCCGAGCGCAGCGGACCCAGGTTGTCGGGCAGGTCGTCCGCGCGCAGCGTGGTCTTGGCGGCCATCATGCCGCAGCCGATGTCCACGCCCACGGCCGCCGGGATGATGGCGTTCAGCGTAGGAATCACCGAGCCGACGGTCGCGCCGATGCCGAAGTGCACGTCGGGCATCGCCGCGATGTGCCTGAAGACGATCGGCAGCCGCGCGGCGTTGGTCAGCTGGCGCTTGGCTTCGTCCTCGATCGGGACGCCGCGCGTCCACATCTTCAGCGGCACGCCGCCAGGGATGTCTTCGTGGATGTAGTTGGATTGCATGTCGCCCCATGATGCCACCCACCGCGCCAGGTGCAGGAACGGCCTGGCGACTGCCGCTTGGCGAGCGCTGGGGAGTGAAAGCCACCGTGCCTGAGGTACCTGTTGCCAGGCATCTCGGGTACCTTCGACGGTGACATCGACACGAAGACGAAGTCGTATCGCCTGGGCATCGCCGCGGCACCGCTGAACAGCGCCCGATGCGAGCGCACGGTTCCCGCGCAAGATCGCCGCCGCGGCGGCGTGGCACTCCGTTTCCCTTCGCGCCCACAGCGGGCCTGGGTTGGCGCTCGGGGAACCTGAAGATCGATTTCGCCCTGTATGCCCATACCGTGATGAGCATGAGCAAAGACTCGGTCAGCCCCGCCGCCGACCTGAGCCTGTCGATGAGCTTCTGAGTCGTGGTGCGCGTCAACCGAGGATCGGGTCGAGCACGTCAGCCCATCGTGCGGTGCACTTGCCGTAGCCCGCGGGCGTGAGGTGGATCTCGTTGGCCCAGTCGCCCGAGGCACCGGATGTGCCCGGCTCGGCGAGCACGACGCCGGCGCTGCCGCGGCTGTCCACCAGATGCAGGTTGGCTCCCGGATCGACGCTGTGCGCCTCGGCGATCATGTCCAGCAGCAATTGGTTCATCCGGCCGGTCAGCTCATCCGACACCGCCAGACGGTCGGCTTGCGGCACTTCGAAGGACTCGAAGGCCGGGTGCAGCCAGGGCCCCGAAAGCGGGCCGGCCGGTGCCGGCCGCGGCATCAACCGGGCGTAGTTGTGCAGGACCATCGGCACGCGCGCGTTCACGCCGCTGTCGCGAAGCTCCACGAGTGCCTTGAACACCGCGCGGATGTGGGTGGCGAAAGTCTGCCAGCCGGGCTCGCTGATGTACTGCGCCGCCGGCTGGGCCCCGGCGCCCCGCTCGGCAGGTGCGCGCAGCAGCCTGCGGTCGGCTGACTCATCGGGCGCTGATCCCACGGCATCGATCAGGTCGTTGCCGACGCCGGAAATCAGGATCGCGTGCCAGCGCCACGCCAGGCGGCCCTTGATCATGCGCAGGAAGTCCTGCTCCCGCGTGGTGTCGGTGAAGCGTCGCAAGACCTTGCCCGGACGCGCACACTGGGTGACCACCGTGCGACGGGTCAGCTGCATCTCGAGCAGCAGGTTGGTGGTGAACTGCGGCGGCAGCGCGCCGATCGAAAACCACGAGTCACCCTGCGCCAGGCACCGGCGCTCGTAGAAGTCCCATGGGAATGGGCCGATTTCGCCGAGCCCGATGGCGGTTCGCACATCGATCATCTTGATGGGTTGGCGATCGGGCATCGTGCAGGCTCCTCAGCGAGCAACCAGCATGCGCCGGGCGCGCGCTTCGCGCAAGTCTCGCCCAACGTCAAGTTAGGCGGGGCGCGCCGGCAGGCCCGTGGATCTTGGTTGGACGAGGAGGATCGAAAACGCTTGGGAAAGCCAGAGTGGGCGCCAGTTCCCGCAGAGGTTCCTGCTTCGTCAGGTTGGTTGGTGGGCTTCTCGTCAGTCGGCGCGATCGAGCTTGTCGAGAAGAGCCAACGCGCGCTTGGGGTTGCCACGCGCGGATCGGGTCTCGAAGCGCACCCTCGCATCGTAGTGCCTTCACGAAGACCCCGCCAACCAGCGCACCGAGTTCCCCGAAGCCTGGCTCGACGAACTCGCCGACGACATCCGGCAGCGTGGCATCCTGCAGCCGCTCGTCGAACATCCCGCCGACGCCTCCGACAAACACCACATTCATTTCGGCGCCATGCGGCTGCACAGTGCGTCTGGATTTTCCTTTGCGCCGCCTCGCACGCCATCCAGATGGGCGGCGCCCGGACACTGCGCGCTGCAGGCCGAAACGCAGGCGTCGGGTCATAACCCGGCGCACGACGCACAGGGCATCATGCGAGCGGCCGAGGGGCCCGAGGCTTGGATCAGCGATCGGACACACAACGAAGGACAGAGCGAAGAACATATGGCCGCACGCGTCAACATTTCCGGCGGAATCTTGGTGGCGAGCTTGCTCCTCGGCGCGACCGCTTCAGCACAGCAGCCGGATGTGCGTGCGCCAGAAGCTCCCGCACTGCGCCGCAACGAGGCGATGGTCCTGTTGGACTATCAGGTCCTGCGCGTGAAGGGCGACAAGCCCATCGACCTGATGGGCTTCCATGTGCACAACAAGGTGGCCGATGGGCTGTACGCAGGCGCCGGCATGTCGGCGCCGCTGTTCAAGGGCGCGTACGGCGGCTTTACGACCTTCGACATCGGCGCCCACGCGCAGCACCGCCTGACACCCCAGGTCTTTGCGACGGCCGGCCTGGCGCTTGGTGGCGGCGCCGGTGGCCGCAACGTCGAGAACGCCAAGACGCTGGCCGGTACGGGCGGCTTCGTCAAGGGCTATGTCGGGCTGGGGTATGACCTCGGGTCGGTTTCGGTCGGCGCCCATGTGACCCACATGAAGTTCAACCGCGCGGCCGTCGGCGGCACACAGGCCAACGTCTTCCTGGAAATCCCATACACGTACTTCACGGGCCCCTTTTCCGGCCACGGCCAGTTGCTGTCGCCGGCCGACGCGCGCCGGGCCGCAGCGGCATCGAGCGAGCGCATGCTGACGGTGGTCTTCGACAACTATCGGCAACGAGAGCCCGAAGGCACGTTCAAGGGCGCGTTCAACATCGTCGACTTGCAGTACTCGCAGTTCTTCTCCACCGCCAGCTATTGGTTTGCCAGCCTGGGCGTGGGTTACCGGGGCCTGCCGCTGTCCAACCAGGTACTGGGCGGCGTGGGGCAGCGCGTGCAGATCTCCCCGCGCATCACGGGCTACGGCCAACTCGGCGTCGGCTCGGGCATCTACGCGCCGGGAGTCATCAACACCGATTCCGGGCTGCTGGTCTATCCGAAGGTCTCGGCGGAATTCGCACTGAGCAAGGACCTGGGCCTGTCGCTCTCGGCTGGTTACCTGGTCGCTCCCAAGGGCTCGTCGAAGAACCAGTCTTTCGGCATCGCCCTGACGCGGCACCTGCGCGTGACCGACGGCCCCTCGATCGGCAGCGGCGGCCTGCCAAGCTACCAGGCCTTCAGGTTCGGCCTGTTCCAGGAGACCGATCTGGGTGTGCGCTACCGCGATCTCGACCGCGGGCAGGTGCGGATGATCGGCCTCCAGATCGACGCCATCATCGACGAGCACTGGTACGTCCCGCTGCGGGGCACCATGGCCTACAGCACCTACCTGGGCTACCCCGGGTATGGCGAACTGCTGGGGGGCATCGGCCTGCAAAGTCGCCTTGACCGCGGCGAGCACCTGCAAGCCTTTGGCCAGGTGATGGTCGGCGCCAATGTGCACGGCCTGGCGGTGAAGGGCAGTGGGGGCCTGCGCTACGGCCTCAGCGATCGATTGGCACTGAGCATGAACGCGGGGCGCATCGTGGCCAGGAGCTCGGCAGGCAACCGCTTCGTCGCCAACAGCGTGAGTTTCGGCCTGGACTACCTCTTCTCGACACCGGGGTGGTGAGGCGCACAGGAGATTCATCCACCTTCGCGCCTGGCAGAACAGCAGACGCTGCTCAACCCGCGTGATGCGGCCCCAACTCGCGCGCCGGCGCCTTGGGCGGCGGTTGAGGACCCATGCCCAGGTGCGTGAGGATCTTCTCGATCGCCAGCCGCTCAAGAGTGGCCGCAATGATCGTCGACTCACCCTCCAGCACGGCCAGCCGCTGTGGCATGAACTCCAGCGGTGACATCGCGATGCGGGTGGCTTCGTGGTGCCAGGCCGTCTTGAGTTACAGCACCAATGCCGCGGATCTTCCGGTTCCTGCGCCGGTTCGCGCATTGTGAACTCCGATAGGTCGGGATTCAATGGGAGGCCCTGAGACAAGAAAAAAGCCCTAGAGCGTTGTTTCTCTAGGGCTTGCGAGACAGTCTCGAATTCGGCGAGACGTCTCGGGATGTGTGGATGGTGGAGACGAGGAGGATCGAACTCCCGACCTTCGCATTGCGAACGCGACGCTCTCCCAGCTGAGCTACGTCCCCGACAAACAGCGTTAAATTCTAGCAGTATCGACCGCGTGCTCGAGTCGGCGCGATCGGTATAGAAAGCGCGGCCTGCCGGTGGGCGCACCGGCCAAACGATGGAGAAGCGAATGTCCCGAACGGATGCGGCCTGGCTTGATGCGCAGTACAACAATCGCGCGCGGATTCCCGAACACGAGCAGATCTTCAAGCGCTGGGCCGAATCCTCGGCCTTCGCGCGCGAACGGCTCGCGGGCAAGCTCGATCTGCCCTATGGCGATGACGCGGGCGAGACGCTCGATGTCTTTCCCGCCGCCAAGCCCGACTCGCCGGTGCTGGTGTTCATCCACGGCGGTTACTGGCGCTCGCTGGACAAGCGCGATTTCTCGTTCATCGCGCCGGCGTTCTTCGAGGCTGGCGCGATGGTGGTGGTGGTCAACTACGCGCTGTGCCCGGCGGTGACGATCGAGACCATTGCCATGCAGATGACCCGGGCGCTGGCCTGGGTGTGGCGCAACGCCGGCAGCTATGGCGGCAATCCGAGTCGTATCGCCGCGGCCGGCCACTCGGCCGGCGGGCATCTCGCGGCGATGCTGCTGTCGTGCCGCTGGCGCGAGGTGGGTGCCGACCTGCCGCCGAACCTGCTGCCCGGTGCGCTGTCGATCTCGGGCCTGTACGACCTCGAGCCTTTGCGCTTGACCACGTTCCTGCAGCCCGACCTGCGCCTCACCCCGGCCTCGGTCAAGCGGCTCAGCCCGGCGTTCTTTCCGCGGCCACGCGGCGCGCTGTACGCGGCGGTCGGTCTCAACGAGAGCGACGAGTTCCTGCGCCAGAACCAGCTGATCCGCGACCAGTGGGGGCCGACTTCGGTGCCGGTGTGCGAAACCGTGCCCGGGCGTCACCATCTCGACGTGCTGCACGGCCTGGCCGAGCCTGACGGCCGCCTGCACGAGCTGGCCCTTCGCTTGCTGGCTTTGCGATAGGGCATCACGCTATCAAGATGGCATAGCTCATAGCCCTACTGAATTCATCACATTGAACCTTTGTATTGGCCTCGAGGGTTCGTGCCTGTTAGCGTACGCGGTGTCGGCTCACGACAGTGGGCGACTGTGAATCACCTTTGCTAGAGGAGCGTGACATGGCATTGAAGGGATCGAAGACCGAGCAGAACCTGAAGGACGCCTTTGCCGGCGAATCGCAGGCCAATCGTCGTTATCTGTATTTCGCAAACAAGGCCGACGTCGAGGGCCAGAACGATGTCGCGGCGCTGTTTCGCTCCACCGCCGAGGGCGAGACGGGCCATGCGCACGGCCACCTGGAGTTCCTGGAGCACGGTTCGGGCGACCCGGCCACCGGCCTGCCGATCGGCGGCAGCCGGCTGAACCTCAAGGCCGCCGTCGCGGGCGAGACGCACGAGTACACCGACATGTACCCGGGCATGGCCAAGACGGCGCGGGCCGAGGGCTTCGACGAGATCGCCGACTGGTTCGAGACGCTGGCCAAGGCGGAACGCTCGCACGCCAACCGCTATCAGAAGGCGCTGGACGCGTTCGTCGACTGACCGGTCCCGAGGTCTGACGGCAAGGGGTCGGCGCGGCCCCTTGTTCATTTCAAGCCCAACCACAAGGCTCACGCACCATGCGCGAAGGCAACCTTGCCGCCCCGACACGCCATCCGCTCGACTGGAAAGGCATCGACTTCTACGACGAGGCCGCAGCCTTCAAGGAGATGGAGCGCGTATTCGACATCTGCCACGGCTGCCGCCGCTGCGTCAGTCTGTGCCAGAGTTTTCCGAACCTGTTCGACCTGGTCGATGCCACGCCGGACGGCGAGGTGCATGGCGTCAAAAAGGACGACTACTGGAAGGTCGTCGACCAGTGCTACCTGTGCGACCTGTGCTACATGACCAAGTGCCCCTACACGCCGCCGCACCCGTGGAACCTGGACTTCCCACACCTGATGCTGCGCGCCAAGGCCATCAAGTTCAAGCGGGGCGGCGTCAAGGGCGGCGAGAAGTTCCTCGCCTCGACCGACGTGCACGGCCAGTTCGCCGGCATCCCGGTCGTCGTGCAGGCGGTCAACGCGGTGAACAAGACCAAGTTCGCGCGCAGGCAGATGGACAAGATGCTCGGCGTTCACCCGGATGCCTGGATGCCCGAGCTGGCTTCCAGGCGCTTCCGCTGGAGCGCGGCGAAGTCGACGGCCAGCGTGGTCACGAACGGCGAGCGCACCCCCGGCAAGGTGGCGATCTTCTCCACCTGCTACGTCAACTACAACGAGCCGGGCATCGGCCACGACTTGCTGAAGGTGCTGGCGCACAACGACATCCCGTACGTGATCGTCGACAAGGAGCGGTGCTGCGGCATGCCCAAGCTCGAACTCGGCGACCTCGACGCGGTGGCTGAACACAAGGCGGCCAACATACCGGTGCTCGCGCGCTACGCGAAGGAAGGCTACGCGATCGTCTCCGCGGTGCCCAGCTGCACGCTGATGTTCAAGCAGGAGCTGCCGCTGATGTTCCCCGACTGCTCCGACACGCAGGCGGTGAAGGAGGCGATGTTCGATCCGTTCGAATACCTCGTCGCCCGCCACAAGGACGGGCTGCTGAAGACCGACTTCAAGACGGCGCTCGGCAAGGTGAGCTACCAGATACCCTGTCACGGGCGCGTGCAGAACATCGGCCGCAAGACCGAGGAGATGTTCCGCCTGATCGGCGGCAGCGTCGAGGTCAAGCTCAATACGGTCGAGCGCTGTTCGGGCCACGCCGGCACCTACGGCGTGAAGACGCCGACGCACCCCATCGCCCTGAAGATCGGCCGGCCGGTATTCAAGGCCATGGCCAACGACGAACCCGACGTCATCAGCAGCGATTGCCCGATGGCCGGCCATCACATCGCGCAGGGCATGGGCCAGGCTGGCACGCCGGCCAAGGCCGTGCAACACCCATTGAGTCTGGTGCGCGCCGCGTACGGGCTCTGACCACCAGGAGTGACACCATGACCATCACCCGCGACAGCCTGCTGACGCTGGAGGACTACTCGAAGATTCGCCAAAGCAGCAAGCCCGAAGTCATCGCGCATCGCCGCCTGCGCAGCGTGGCGCTCGGCGAACACATGACGCTGCAGTTCGAGGACGAGCAGACCGTCCGCCGGCAGATCCAGGAGATGCTGCACATCGAGAAGATCTTCGACGACGAAGGCATCCGGGGCGAGATCGAGGCCTATGCGCCGCTGGTACCGGACGGCAGCAACTGGAAGGCGACGGTGCTGATCGAGTACCCCGATCCAAACGAGCGCAAGCGCGAACTGGCACGCCTGATCGGCGTCGAAGACCGCCTGTTCGTCGAGGTCGAAGGCCACGCGCGCGTCTATGCGATCGCCGACGAAGACCTCGAACGCGAGAACGAAGCGAAGACCTCAGCCGTCCACTTCGTGCGCTTCGAGTTCAACGGCGCGCAGCGCGACGCCATTCGTGCGGGTGCCGCCGTGAAGATCGGCTGCGACCACACGAACTACCCCGCGCACCTGCAGATCGCGCCCGAAACGCTGGCCAGCCTGGCGGGCGACCTGCGTTAGCGCAAGCGCGCTACACGCCGCTCAACCCGAAGGCCCGCGACCAGGTCAGCTCCAGCAACGGCGTGCTCAGATTGCCGCGCGCCGAGCGCACGGCGCCGACGCCAATGCGCCACTGCATCGCGGGCTGCACGCGCCAGCCGGCCCATGCCAGGGTCTGAGCGATCGCGCCGCCCCCGGTGACGACGCCGCCCCCGCCGGCCGCGCCCACGAGGGCCTCGGCACCGAACTGCCAGGCGCCGGCGTCTGCTGCAGTGGCCAGTCCGGCACCGACCAGGCCCACCGAGTACGCGCCCGCGCCGCCGGCGAACGCGCTGTGCGCCTGCGCGCTGAGGTAGGCGTGCTGGTTGACGAACCGGTTGAGCTTCAGGCCGATGGTCTGCAGCGCCCGCCGGCTGCCGTCCACGCGATCGGCGTGCACAAGGTGTTGGACGCTGGCCGACCACTCGGTGCGCGTGACGGCGCTCGACGCGGCGGCCACATCGCGGTCGGGCTCGAGATCCATCGCCAGCCAGACCTGCGCAGTGCGTGCGCGCAGGTCGGCGTCGAGCGCGCGGACGGTGCCGAGCTCGGCACCGATCGTCAACCCGTTGCCGAGCGGCCAGGCCAGGCCGCCGGCAAGCTTGGCCATCGAGCCACCGCCCGTGGGCACCGCACCACCGCCGCCCAGACCGACGGCGGCGCGCACGGCCAGGCTGGGCGCGCTGCGCGCGTTGGCGCCGAGCGCCCAGTCGCGACCCAGGCTGGCCAGGATTTCCATGTAGCCGGCCGCATCGCCCTGGGCCGCAGCCGCGGCCTCGAGGCCCCAGCGCCAGCCGGCATCCAGGCGTTCCGCGCGCGCGCCGACCAGGCCGATGTGTCGCGGTGCCGTGCCACGCAGCTGATAACGCGTCGCGGTGCCGGCCAGACGGTCGAAGCCGAGGCCGGTGCGGCCGACGGCTGGCGTTGCGGCACCGGGGGCGGCCGACAGGTCGAGATGACGGAACTCGCCGGTCCAGGTGATCAGCACGCCGACCTGTGAGCTACCGATGTCGCCGCTGGGAAAGCGCACCTGCGACCAGGTCAGCCCCGCGGACATCGGACCGAGATCGCGCAACACACCGATCTCCGGGCGCAGCATCAGCCCGCCGCCCACGGGCGCCGCGGCGCCACCACCGCCGCCAGCGTAGGCGCTGGTGTGCAACCACCAGCGCTCGCCCAGCGACCAGCGTCGCAGCAACTGCACGCCGCCGACGAACAGGCCGCCGCGCGAGCCGCTGGCTGCGCCGTACACCGCCGGGCCGAGCCACCATTCGTCGCCGATGCCAAACAGCACCGAGCCGCCGACGAGCCCCATTCGTTCGTCGCCCGGCAGGCGAACGTTCTCGGCGCCCAACGCAGTCAGGGTGGGCAGCGACGACGGTGTGGCGGCGCCCTGTGCACGAACCGGGAGCGGCGACGACAGCGCGATCGCACAGGCAACGGGAATCAGGGCGCGTGGGAGCATGACGGGCTTGAACAGTCGCACAGCCGCGCATGATGCCGCATGGCCGAGCAATCAGCTGGGTGTGTCACGCGGCCTGGTGCGCGCCGCGCCAGCACGGGCGCTGCCATCGCCCGGGACGGGCAATGACCGCGATCGGTGGAAGCCCAATTCGTCGCGCCGGCCGGCGGCAGGCATCATCGGTTGATGGCCCGCGTGGTGTTCACGCCGCAGCTGCGGCGATTTACCGAGACGCCCGAGGTGCAGACGCCGGCCACGGTGTTGCGCCAGGCGCTGGAGTCCGCATTCGAGGCCAATCCGCGCCTGCGCGGCTATGTGCTCGACGATCAGGCCCACGTGCGCGCCAATGTGGTGATCTTCATCGATGGCCAGCGTTGCGACGACCGCACGCGGCTCGATCAGACGCTTGGCGCCGACAGCACGGTGCATGTGCTGCAGGCCTTGTCCGGAGGATGAGCATGAACGACCGTGCCTGGGTGGCGACACGAAAGGGCTTGTTCCGGCTGCAGCGCAGCCCCGACGGATGGCGCATCGCGCAGATCGGCTTTCTCGGTGAGCCGGTGTCGATGGTGCTGCCGCCCGTGGCCGCCGGGCCGCACCGCGGTCGCATGCTGGCGGCGCTGAACCTCGGCCACTTCGGCACCAAGGTGCACGCCAGCGACGACGCAGGCGCCACGTGGCATGAAGTGACCACGCCGACGTATCCGGAGCAACCGGCCGGCGCCGCGGGGCCGGCGTGGAAGCTGCAGCAGATCTGGTCGCTCGAAGCCGCAGGCGGTACGTTGTGGGCCGGCACGTTGCCGGGCGGGTTGTTCCGGTCGGACGACTTTGGCCAGTCATGGCAGCTGGTGCGCTCGCTGTGGGACCAACCCGAGCGCGCCGAGTGGTTCGGTGGTGGCTACGACGTGCCGGGCATCCACTCGATCTGTCCGCACCCGGCGCGGCCGGACGAGCTGCTGCTGGCCGTCAGCTGCGGTGGCGTGTGGCACACCGGCGACGGCGCGCAGACGTGGAACCTGCGCACACGGGGCCTGCGTGCCACCTACATGCCTCCCGAGCGCGCCGACGATGGCCGCATTCAGGACCCGCACCGCATCGAGCGCTGTGCCGCCAGGCCCGAGGTGGTCTGGTGCCAGCACCACAACGGCATCTGGCGCTCCACCGACGATGCGCTGCACTGGCAGGAGGTCACAGCGGCCCCGGTGTCTACGTTCGGCTTTGCCGTGGCCGCCCACCCCAGCGATCCGGGCGCGGCCTGGTTCGTGCCCGCAGTGGCCGACCAGTGCCGCGTGCCGAAGGACGGCGCGCTGGTGGTCAATCGCACGCGCGACGGCGGCGAGACCTTCGAAGCGCAGCGACAGGGCCTGCCGCAGGCCGACTGTTACGACCTGATCTACCGCCACGGTCTGGTCGTCGCGCCGGACGGCCAGAACCTGCTGATGGGCAGCAGCGGCGGTGGGCTGTGGTCCACCTTCAACGGCGGCGAGCGCTGGCAAGCGTTGCCGCTGCGTCTGCCGCCGATCTACGCGCTGCGCTTCGGCTGACGGCAGCAGGTGACGCAAACTGTCTGTTGCGTCACACATCACGCGCCGAATCGCGCCGCGAACCCCTGCATGAGGGAATGACGCCGCGCCCGGCAAAAAGAAAAATTGCTGTCACACGCCGCAAGCAGCATTCCAGCGCGACACCGGCGCATGCCAGGACGCTCGCGTCGAGGGGGAACGGGCCATGCCACAGACATTCAATGTCGGATCGAGATCGCTGTTCGTCAGCGTCACGGCCTGGATTTTCATCGTCCTCGGCGCAGCGGCCAGCGTCAGCACGCTGATCCAGAACGCGGCGATGGCCTCGCTGCTGCCGGGGTTCCAGGTTTCGCTCGACGCCAGCACGCTGCCGTTGTTGACGGGGTTGCTGGTGGCGCACCTGCCCTGGGTGGCCGGCATCGGCCTGGTGCTGTCGGTGGCCACCTTCGCCGCCGCGGTGGGTCTGCTGTTGCGGCTGGAGTGGGCCCGCCGCGTGTTCATCGCGCTGTCGGTGCTTGCCATCCTCGGCAACCTGGCCGGCTTGTGGTTGCAGCAGGAACTGCTGCAAAGCCTGATCGACTCCACGCTCGCGCGCACCACGCTGCCGCGCGAAGCGGTGGGCGTGTTCGGCGGCTTTGCCACCGCTGCCCGCGCCGCGGCCGTGGCGGTGAGCCTGCTGGCCTGCATGCTGCTGGCCTGGGTGATCCGGCGTCTGAGCTCGCAGGGTGTGCGTCAAGAATTCGCCTGAGCGAAGGCCGCTCGGGCTTGGGCGCAGGCACGCGGCGAACTCAGCCGACCGATCGTTTCACAGCGCGAGCTCCCAGATCTCGCCGACCAGATCGGCGCCGAAGCTGTGGTGCGGCTCGGTGCCGATCAACTGGTAGCCGGCCTTGCGATAGATGCTGCGCGCGGCCAGCAGGTTGGCCTGGGTCCAGAGGCGAATGCGGCGGTAGTCGGCCCGACGCGCGAATCGCTCGCACTCGGCCACCAGCCTCGCACCCAGGCCCAGGCCGCGTGCGGACGGCTCGACGAGCAGCAGCCGCAGCTGAGCGACGCCGTGCTCGGGCCTGTCGGTCTGTTCGTCGCGCGCCTGCACCAGCACCACGCTACCCTGGTTCTGGCCGTCACGCTCGGCGATCCAGCAGGCCTCGCGTGCGGCGTCGAAGCGCTCGAGGAAGCGCCCGGCGATCTGCGCCACCAGGCCTTCGAAGGCCATCGACCAACCGTACTCCTGCGCATAAATCGCGCCGTGGCGCGAGACCACCCAGCCGATGTCGCCCGGGCGGTGCGGCCGCAGCAGCACGGCCGATTGGCCGGCGCTGGGTGCGCCAAGCAGCGACTCGATCGTGCGGGTGGCCTGCAGCAGCTGCCGGCGGCCCGATTCGTCGAGCGCGGCGAGCAGGGCGGCCGTCTGCGCCTGCGAGTGCGCGTCGATCGGCGCGAACGCGCGCCGCCCAGCGGCACTGAGCGACAGCAGGCTCTGGCGCGCGTCGAGCGGCGAGCGTTGCGCGCGGATCAGGCGGCGCTGCTTCAGGGTCGCCAGCAGGCGACTCAGGTAGCCGGGGTCGAGATCGAGCGAGCGCGCGAGCTCGGCGGCGCTGAGTCCGTCGTGATGCGCCAGCTCCCACAACACCCGCGTCTGCGGCAGCGTGAAGTTCGAGCCGTACCGGCGTTCGTCGAGCACGCCGATGCGGCGGGTGTAGAAACGATTGAAGGCGCGCAGCGCCGCCGCCTGGGGTCGCAAGGTCGGATTCGATCGACATGCCTGCCATTGTCATGTACATGGTTGCCAAAGGCAATTAGACCAGACCGGCCTGATTGGCTAGACTCGGTGTCACCCGCCCCGAGGAGCCGACGATGCTCGACCCGCAAGCCCGCGCCTTGCTCGACCTGATGATCGAACGCGGCGTGCCGCCGACCCACACGCTCGAACCGACGACGGCCCGCCAGTTCTATCGCGATCGCCGCGGCTTCACCCAGCCCGACGCGCCGGCGCTGGCCGAGGTGCGCGAGCTGTCGTGCGAGGGTCCGCTCGGCGCCGTGCCGCTGCGCCTGTACCGGCCGGCCCAGGCCGCCGCCAGTGCGCCGGCGCTGGTGTACTACCACGGTGGCGGCTGGACGATCGGTGACCTCGACACGCACGATGTGTTGTGCCGGCAGTTGGCGCTACAAGCGGGCTGCGTGGTCGTCGCGGTGGACTACCGGCTCGGACCCGAGCGGCGCTTTCCCGCGGCGGTGGACGATTGCGTGGCGGCCACGCGCTGGGTACACGCGCAGGCGAAGGCGCTCGGCATCGACGGCACGCGGCTGGCGATCGGCGGCGACAGCGCCGGCGGCAACCTGGCCGCCGTGACGGCGCTCGCGCTGCGCGACGGCCAGGCGGCCGGGCCGCAGCCGCGGCTGCAGCTGCTGATCTATCCGGCCACCGACATGCGGGCCGTCGCGCCCTCGCATCGCACCAACGGCCAGGGCTACATGCTCACGGCCGACTCGATCGACTACTACCGCGGCCACTACATCGCCGACGAGCTGCAGTGGCAGGATTGGCGCGCCTCGCCGCTGCTGCACCCGGATCTGTCGCGCCTGCCGCCGGCGCTGGTGTTGACGGCGGGCTTCGACCCATTGCGCGACGAAGGCCGGCAATACGCAGATCGCCTGTCGCAGGCCGGCGTGCCCACGCAGTACGTCTGCTTCGAGCGACAGATCCATGGCTTCATCACGATGGGGCGCCTCATCGACGAGGCCAACACCGCAGTGACGCTGTGCGCGCAGGTGCTGGCGCGTGCGCTCGCCTGACGGATGCGCGAGGATTACTCGACAGTGAGGGTTTAGATAGGGTCCGTGAGGTCTTGCAGCTGATGCTGTATGAATATACAGTACTCTTGTGGACCTGTCACCCTCCTTGATCGGCAGATCGCCCGCGGCGCGGGCTTGTGTCGTGGCCCGCGTGCCGTCGCGGCGCGGGGCCACGACTCCTTTGTCTGGCGTGGCAGGCGTTGCCGATGCCGTGCCCGCAGAGGCCACGCAGACACTCGCGGCGTCTGCGTCCGACGCCGCACCCGAACACCTGCACCCCGCACTGTGGCGCGCGAACCAGCTCGGTCGCAGCCGCTGCGCCGTCACCGCCAGCGGTTTTGCCGCACTCGATGCCGAGTTGCCTGGCGGCGGCTGGCCGCACCGGGTGCTGACCGAATTGCTGTTGCCGCATCCGGGCCTGGGCGAGATGCGCCTGCTGGCACCGGCTCTCGCAGGTGTGGTCGGCTGTGACGGCGAGTCCGGTCGCAGCGTGATGCTGTTCGACCCGCCGGCCGCGCTCAGTGGCTGGGCGCTGGCGCAGCTGGGCGTGGCCGCCGAGCAGTTGCTGGTGATCGTCGGCCGCGACGGGCCGCGCGGCGCGGTCGGGCTGCGCCGCCTGCTGCCGTGTGCCGACCTGCTGTGGGCACTGGAGCAGGCGTTGAAGAGCGGACACCTGGGCGCCGTGCTGGCCTGGCTGCCGTTGCGCCTGCGTGCCGATGCGCTGCGGCGGCTGCAGCTGGCGGCGCAGTCGCACGACGGGCCGGCGTTCCTGTTTCGCGAGATCGATGCGCGCACCAAGCCCAGCGCCGCGCCGCTGCGGCTGTCGCTGGGCTGCGCCGGCATCGACCGCCTGGCGGTGCGCGTGCTCAAGCGCCGCGGCCCGCCGCTGGCGCAGCCGTTGGTGCTGGCGCTGCCGCCGGTGCTCACCGAGCGGTTGCGCGCGCGGGCCGGGCAGCCGCAGCGTTTGCCGGCTGCATCGCGCGAGCCGCTGGCGCTGGATGCGCGTTGACGCGGCGGCCATGCAGGAGCGGTCGCGATGTTGTGGATCGCCGTCCACCTGCCCGCGTTGTCGCTGGAGTCGTTCGCCGCGACGCTTGCACCCGACGAGCAGGCCCGCCCGCTCGCGCTGATCGATGCGCACCGCATCACGCTGGTCAATGCGCGGGCCGCTGCACTCGGTGTGCAGCCCGGCGTCAAGCGCGCCACCGCACTGGCGCTGGCCGCCGATTTGCTGCTCGGCGAGGCCGACGCGGCGCGTGATGCGCAGGCGTTGCAGGCAGTGGCGTTCGCGGCGCTGGCGTTCACACCCAGCGTGTGCATCGACGCGACCGCCGCAGTGCCGGTGGTGCTGCTCGAGGTGCAGGCCTGCCTGCGCTACTTCGGCGGTTTCGCCAGGCTGCTGCGGCGCGTGCAGGCCGCGCTGCGCCCATTAAGTCACCGCTGGCAGATCGCGAGTGCGCCCACCGCGCTCGGCGCGGCGCTGCTGGCACGCTGGCGCGACGATCTGGCCCATGGCGCGCACAGCGTCGATCGTGCCGCGCTGTGCGCTCTGCTCGACGACGCGCCGGTGTGGCTGCTGGGCTCGGGGCGCGAGCACTGGCAGGCGCTGCAGGGCATGGGCCTGACGCGGCTGAGCGACCTGCGACACCTGCCGCGCGCGGGTCTGGCGCGGCGCTTCGGTCCCGCGCTGCTGGGCGATCTGGATCGTGCGCGTGGCGACGCGCCCGACCCACGCGAACCGATCGTGCCGCCGGAGCGTTTCGAGCAGCGCATCGAGCTCTTCGCGCGCGCCGACAGCGCCGAGCAGCTGCTCGGCGGTGCCCGCGTGTTGCTGGCGCGGCTGCTGGCCTGGGCCGGCGCGCGACACGGCCGCGTCGCGCACTTCACGCTGCTGGCGCACCACGAGACGCGGCAACGCGGCGCGGCGCTCGATCCCGGCACGCTTCGCCTCGCGCTGGCCGAACCGTCGGCCGACCTCGCTCACCTGCAGATGCTGCTGACCGAGCGGCTGGCGCGTTGGACGCTGATCGAGCCGGCGCTGGAGCTCAGCCTGTGCTGCGAGGCGCTGGTGCACGCGGCGCCGCCCAATGCCGAGCTGTTTGCGAGCCACCGCAGCGAACGCGAGGGCCTCACGCGCCTGATCGAGCGGCTGCAGGCGCGCCTGGGGCCCGAGGGCGTGCAGCGCCTCGAGCGCGTGGCCGACCACCGGCCCGAGCGCGCCGTGGCGTGGCGGCCGGCTCAGGCGGTCGCGCCGCCTCAGCCCGCATGCGCCAGCGCCGCACGAGGCGGCCACGCTGACGCGCCCGCTGTGGTTGCTGGGTGAGCCGCAGCCGCTGGCCGAGCGTGCGTCGCGGCCTTGTCTCGACGGCACACCGCTGCAGCTGCTGGCGGGCCCCGAGCGCATCGAGTCGGGCTGGTGGGATGGCGCGCTCGCCGCGCGCGACTACTTCATCGCCAGCGCGGCCGACGGGACACTGGTGTGGGTGTACCGCGCGCGCTTGCCGCTGCAGGCCGGCGAAGGCGGCGGCTGGTTCCTGCAGGGGCGATTTGCCTGAGGCACGCCGGTCTTAACATCGGCTGATCATGCCGAGCTGGAATGCCGCCATCGCGAGCTACTTCGAGGCCGAACGCGCCGAGAGCGTGCTCTTCATCGCTGTGGGCCTCGTCGCGGTGGCGCTGGCCTTTTGGTGCTGGCGGGCGTCGCGCAAACCCTTCCACAAGGGCCTGGCGGTGCCGCTGGTGCTGGTGGCGGCGATCCAGATCACCGTCGGCAGCATCGTCTTCGTGCGCAGCCCGCACGACGCCGCGCGCGTGCAGCAGCTGGTGCAGGCCGACCCCAGGCGCGCGCAACGCGAGGAGATCCCGCGCATGCAGGCGGTGATGAAGAATTTCGTGATCTACCGCTGGACAGAGGTCGCGCTGCTGGTGCTGGGTGCGCTGCTGTGGGCGTTCGCGCCACCGGCCAGCGCGTGGCGCGGCGCGGGTCTCGGCCTGGCAGTGCAGGCCGGGTTGATGCTGGCGCTCGACTTCTTCGCCGAGCGCCGCGGCGACGCCTATCTGGCCTGGCTGCAAACCCTTCGCTAGCGCAGACCGCCCTCGGGCCACGCCAGCTTCACGCCGAGCGCGATGAACACCGCGCCGACGCCGCGCGTGATCCACGACCCCAGCCGCGCGCCGCCGCGCCAGCGCTGGCGGGCAAAGGCCACCACGGCGGCGAACCCCACGTTCACCGCGGTGCCGTTGACCGCAAAGATCAAGCCGAGCACCACGAACGCCGGCAGTTTGTCGGGCGTGGCGGCGTCGATGAACTGCGGCAGAAAGGCGAGGAAGAAGAGCGCCACCTTCGGGTTCAGCGCATTGGTGAGGAAGCCCTGCACGAACACGCGCGCCAACGGCGCGGCGGGCCGCTCGTGCGGCGGTGCGTCGGCCTGAGGGTCGACGCGCGGCTGCGCAGCATGCCCACACCCAGCCACACCAGATAGGCCGCGCCCGCCCAGCGCAACAGTGCAAAGGCGGTGGCCGAGCTGGCGATCAAGGCCGACAGCCCGAGCGCCGCGGCCGCCACGTGCACCAGGCAACCTGCACCGACGCCCAGCGCCGCCGCGCTACCGGCGCGAAGACCCTGCGTGGCGCTGCGGGTGGCGATCAGCGCCATGTCGACGCCGGGCGTGATGTTGAGCAGCAGCCCGGCGGCGACGAACAGCGGCAGGTCGTGCACGCCCTCGACCATCAGGCCCACCCCAGCGCGCCGACCACGGCACCCACGCCGATCATCCACAGCGGACTGCGCGAGGTCTTCAGCATAAACAGGATCGTCACCGGCACCAGCAGCATCGCGCCCCAGTGTCCGCGCGACGGTTGTGCCAGCACCCAGCCGGTGGCCAGCAGCAGGCCGATCGTCAACGGCGCCAGGCCGACGCTGAAGGCGCGCACCGGCAGGGTGTCCTGCCGCGAGCGGCCGTAGCGGCTGACCACCAGCGTGAGCGCGCTCGACGGCAGCATGATGCCCGCCATCGTGGCCAGCATGCCCAGCGGGCCGGCGACGCTCCAGCCGAGCAGCGCGACGAACAGGATGTTGGGCCCCGGCGCCGCCTGCGCGATGGCGATCGACGCGTTGAACTGCAATGCGTCGATCCAGCCTTGCTCGCCGACCAGGTAGCGCTGCATGTCCGACGCGGAGGTGATGGCGCCGCCCACCGCCAGCAGCGACAGCAGCGCAAAGTGCCCGCACAGTTGCAGCAGGTCGACCCAGTCCAGACCGTGCAGGCCGAAGTAGGCCGCGCTCATGGCGCGCGCTCCGGCGCCGCCAGCCGGCGCCACGCCAGCGCGTAGCCAAACACGCCCAGCCCCAGCACCACCCACACCAATGGCCAGCGTTGCCAGCCGACGCCCAGCGCCGTGGTGACCACGATGGCGGCGCACCACACCAGCCCCATCGGGTTGCGCCTGAGCGTGCCGGCGAGCTTGAACGCGGTGGCCAGCACCAGGCCCGCCGCCACCGCACCCATGCCGCGCAACGCGCCGGCCACCTGCGGCACATCGGAGTAGCTCGCATACAGCGCCGCGAGCGCCAGCACGATCAGCAGCGGCACGGCCAGCAGCCCCGCCACCGCGGCCATCGCGCCGCGCCAGCCGAAATGCCGGTCGCCGAACATCAGGCCGAGGTTGATGATGTTGGGCCCAGGCATCACCTGCGAGACCGACAGCAGCTCGACGAACTGTTCCTTGCTCATCCACTGCAGGCGCTCGACCAGTTCGCGCTGGGCCACCGCGAGCACGCCGCCGAAACCCTGCAGCGCCAGGCGCGTGAAAGCGCTGAACAGCTCGCCGCTCGAGTGCGGGCGTCGGATCTCGAACTCGCTCATCGCCTCACGGCGGCCGTGCGGCCGGCGCAGCCCGTCGTCGTCATGCGGCGGTGAGCGCCGGCGTGCGGCGTGCCGCCCATTGACTGGCCAGCATCGCCAGCACCACCAGCGACAGTGCGGCCCAATTCAACATCGAGTAGCCGCTGACGACGAGCAGCACGCCGCCCATCGCCGCGCCGATGGCCTGGCCGACATAGATGGCCGACGAGTTCAGGGCCATCGACGCCGGCGCAAAGGCCGGCGCCAGCAACGACAGCCGCGCATGCTGCGACGATTGCGAGCCGAAGCCGCCCAGGGCCCACGGCACGAGCACGAGCGCCATCAACCAGCCGTTGGTGCCCAGTGGCCACAGCGCGTAGCTGCAGGCCATCAGGCTCAGCAGCAACACCACCATGCGCGCGGGCCCGAGGCGGTCGATCTGCCGCGACACCACCACGCTGCTGGCCAGGCCCACCGCGCCGAACCAGAGGAACAGCGTGGCCATCTCGCCCGGCGACAGGCCGAGCACCTGACGGTAGTAGGGCGCCATGTACGAGAACAGCGTGAACTGCGCGGCGCCGGCCAGCGCGGTGACGCCCACCACCGTCATCAGCACCGGATGCGTCAACACCACGCGCCAGCTCGCGGCCGACATCGCGGCCGGGCGGATGCCGTCGGGCAGCGCGAACCAGACCCAGCCGGCGCCGATCAGCGACAGCAGGCCCACCAGCGCGAAGGCGCTGCGCCAGCCCAGGGTTTCGGCGACGAACGCGTTGATCGGCATGCCCAGCACCGACGCCAGCGCCCAGCCGAGAAACACGAAGGTGATCGCGCCGCTGCGCGCCTCGGGCCGCGTCATCACGCCGATCGCCGCGCCGGCCTGCGGTGTGTACACCGCGGCGCCGAGCAGCGACACCGTGCGCAACACCACCAGCGCGGCGTAGTTCGGCGCCAGCGCGCAGAGCAGGTGACCGACGCCGTACCACACCAGCCAGAACGCGAGCAGGCGGCGCCGGTCGCTGCCCGCAACCCAGGCGGCCAGCGTCGGCGCGCCCAGCGCGAGCACGATCGCGCCGATGGTCGTGAGCTGGCCCGCCACCGCCACGCTCACCGACATCGAGCGCGCCAGGTCGTTCAATGCACCGGCCGGCGCCATCACACCGCAGGCGATCGCGAAGTTGCCACCCATCAGCGCCCAGCGCGCGCGCACCACCTGCGGGTCGTGCACGCTCAACGAATCACCTTGAGCGCGTCGGGATTGACGATGTTTGTCGGTTCGTTGCGGATGAAGTTGACGACGTTGTCGAACGCGGCGCCGAAGTACAGCTCGTAGCTGTCGAGTTCCACGTAGCCGATATGCGGCGTGCACACCGCGTTTTCCAGCCGCAGCAGCGGGTGGCCCTGCAGGATGGGCTCGCTCTCGAACACGTCGACAGCGGCCATGCCGGGCCGGCCGCGGTTGAGCCCGGCCACCAGCGCGCCTTCTTCCACCAGCTCGGCGCGCGAGGTGTTGACGAACAGCGAGGTCGGCTTCATGCGCGCCAGGTCGGCCGCGGTGACGATGCCACGGGTGTCGGGCGTGAGCCTCAGGTGCAGCGTCAGCACGTCGCTGGTGGCGAAGAACGTCTCGCGGCTTTCGGCGGCCTGGTGGCCATCGGCCACGGCCCGCTGCCGCGAGCCTTCGCTGCCCCACACCTGCACCTGCATGCCGAACGCGCGTGCGTAGCCGGCCACCAGCTGGCCGATCTTGCCGTAACCCCAGATGCCGATGCAGCGGCCCTTGAGCGCCACGCCGAGGCAGAAGTTCGGCGGCATCGACAGCGATTTCAGGCCCGACTGCTGCCAGCCGCCGTGCTTGAGCGTCGCAATGTACTGTGGCAGGCGCCGCATTGCCGTCATCACCAATGCCCACGTGAGCTCGGACGCGGCGACCGGCGAGCCCTGGCCTTCGGCCACCGCGATGCCCAGCCGCGTGCAGGTGTCGACGTCGATGTGCGGGCCGACGCGGCCGGTTTGCGCGATCAGCTTCAGGCGCGGCAGCTTCTCCAGCAGCTGCCGCGGGAAGTGCGTGCGCTCGCGGATCAGGATCAGGATCTCGGCATCGCGCAGGCGCACCGACAGCTGCCCGATGCCCTTGACCGTGTTGGTGTGGACCTTGGCGTTGTACGGCTCCAGCCGCGACGCGCAGCGCAGCTTGCGCACCGCATCCTGATAGTCGTCGAGGATGATGATGTTCATGGGCCTGCGCGGCGATTGTGCCTTCTCCGGCAGGCCGAACAGTCCCGCGCTAGCATCCGGTTTCATCATCATCACGCGAAAACCCTCCAGGAGACCTGTATGAGCATTTCGATGTACTCGGCCAGCGTGCCGATTTTCGTCAAGACCCTGGGCAATATGTTGACATGGCTCGACAAGGCCGACGCCCACGCGGCAGCCAAGAAGTTCGACCCGGCGGTCTTCATGACGCTGAGGCTGGCGCCGGACATGCTGGCGCTGCCGTGGCAGGTGCGCATCGCCGCCGACGCGGCCAAGGGCTGCGCGGCGCGGCTGGCCGGCCAGGAGATCCCGGTGTTCGAGGACAACGAGAGCACGCTGGACGAATTGCGCCAGCGCATCCGCAAGACGCTGGCGTTCCTGGAGACGGTGCCGGCCGATGCCTTCAAGGGCAGCGAAGAGCGCGAGATCGTGATCCCGGCGCGCAATCGCGATCCTCGGCGCTTCAAGGGCGAGTACTACCTCAAGCATTGGGCATTGCCGAACTTCTTCTTCCACGCCACCACGCTGTACGCACTGCTGCGCCACAACGGCGTCGACATCGGCAAGAGCGACTTCCTCGGAGTCGACTGAGGACACGAGCCCGTGCCCTGCGCACGGGCGAATGCCTCAGGCGAGGCGAGCGCCTGCCAGCGCGAGCGCGGCCTGCCAGGCGACGAGGACACGAGCCCGTGCCCTGCGCACGGGCGAATGCCTCAGGCGAGGCGAGCGCCTGCCTGCGCGAGCGCGGCCTGCCAGGCGACTGAGGAGGCGCTCTACAGCGGCAGCATCTCGTCGATGTCGCCGCTGTCGGGGAACACCGTGTCGAGCACCCGGTGCAGGTCGAGCCGCATGCGCCGGCTTTCCGGTTCGCGCGCGCTCAGCACGGCGAACACCGCGCCGCGCAAGAGCCACAGGTCGACCGGGTCGTTGGCGTGGCGCACCTGGTAGCGCAGCCAGTCGCCGCGCGAGCCTTCGACGTGGGCCACCGCCTGCATGAAGCGCTGCTTCATGTCGACGAAGGTGCGGCGTGCCGCCACCCGTGCCAGACGCTCGTGCGGCGGGCCCGAGCAGCCCAGGCGCACGATCGCGGCGCCGGGCTGCAGGCTCGGCATGTAGTGGCGGGGCGCGACGGTGTGCATGCGGCGGGAGGGATTGGCTCAACTCCATTGTGTGGATCGCAGCGGGCAGCGAAGCCGCGAACAACGCGCCGATGACCGCACAATTCGCCGGCGACGACGGCGCGGTAGGGTACGCTCACCGGCAGCGATCGCGATGACGAGGAGATCCGCGATGAGGTGGCTGCGCAGGTTCTTGTGGATGTTGGTGGGCCTGGCCGTGCTGATGGCGGTGGCCGCGGGCATCTACTCCACGCGGGCGATGCCGACCATCGACGGTGACCTGATGGTGCCCGGCCTCAAGCGGCCGGTGCGCATCGAGCGCGATGTATACGGCATTCCGAGTATCAAGGCCGAGAACCAGGCCGACCTGCTGTTCGCGCTGGGCTTCGTGCACGCGCAGGATCGGCTGTGGCAGTTGGAGACGCACCGGCGCATCGGTGCCGGGCGGCTGGCGGAAGCGTTCGGCGAAGGGGCGGTCGATTCCGACCGATTCCTGCGCGCGCTGGGCGTGCGCCGGGCGGCCGCGGCGCAGTGGGCCCGTGCCGATGCGGCCACGCGCGATGCGCTGCAGGCCTACGCCGCCGGCGCCAACGCAGTGATCCGCACTCAGTTGCGCGCGCGGCCGCCGGAAATGCTGATCCTCGGCGTGCAGCCGGAAGACTGGGATCCGGTGGACAGCCTCGCCTGGGCAATCATGATGGCCTGGGATCTGGGCGGCAACTGGGGCTCCGAGCTGCTGCGCCTGCGCCTGGCGATGAAGCTGCCGCTGGATCGCATCAACGAACTGCTGCCGCCGTACCCGGGCGAGAAGCCGCTGGCGACAACCGACTATGTGGCGCTGTTGCGCGGCTTGAAGCTCGATGCGGGCACCACCACGGCGGCGCTGGATGGCGCGCTCGAGCGCCTGGCTGCCGCGGCGCCGTTGTCGGGCGTGGAGGGCGCCGGGTCGAACAACTGGGTCGTCGCCGGCAGCCACACCACGACCGGCAAACCGCTGCTGGCCAACGACCCGCACCTGAAGCTGTCGACGCCGGCGCTGTGGTATTTCGTGCGGCTGGAGGCGCCGGGTCTCCGGGTGGCGGGCGCCTCGATGCCGGGTCTGCCGCTGGTGGTGCTGGGGCAGAACGATTCGATCGCCTGGGGTTTCACCAACACCGGCCCCGACGTGCAGGACCTCTACCTCGAACGCTTCAAGCCCGACGATCCGAGCCAGGTGCAGACACCCGACGGCTGGGCGCCGCTGAAGTCGTTCACCGAGACGATCCATGTCAAGGGCCGGCCCGACGTCACGATCACCGTGCGCGAATCGCGCCACGGGCCGCTGATTTCGGACGCCGGCATCCTCGACGACCTGCTGGGCCCGAAGGGCAAGCCGGCGCACGCGATCGCGATGCGCTGGACCGCGCTGGACGCCGATGTCGATGCCGTCGGCGTCGGCCTCGCGATGACCCAGGCGACCAGCGTCGTCGGGTTCATCGACGCGGCCAAGGGCTGGATCGCACCGATGCAGAACATGGTGGTCGCCGACCGCGACGGTCACATCGGCTGGATCTCGCCCGGCCGCGTGCCGCTGCGCCGGCCCGACAACGACCTGAGGGGCCTGGTGCCGGCGCCGGGCTGGGACGCTCGCTACGACTGGGCCGGGTGGCTGCCCACCGACGCGTTGCCGCAGGACCGCGACCCGGCGCGCGGCTGGATCGCCACCGCCAACCAGCGTGTCGTGGCGGCCGACTATCCGCATTTCCTGACCAGCGAATGGGCGCTGCCGTATCGCCAGCAGCGCATCGAGCAGATGCTCGACGCCAGGCCCAAGCATTCGATCGACGACCTGCGCGCGATGCAGTCCGACGTGAAATCGCTCGCGGCGGCCAAGCTGCTGCCGTGGTTGCAGCGTGCGCAGGCCGACCATCCGCTGGCCGCCGCGGCCAGGCAGGCGATCGAAGGTTTCGACGGCACGATGGCCGCCGACCGCGCCGCACCGCTGATCCTGTGGTCGTGGCAGCGGCACCTCACGCAACTGGTGTTTGCCGACGAGCTGGGGCCGGTGTACGAGCGCCTGATCGCGGGCCGCACGCTGCGCGACGCGCTGGACGGCGTGCTCGAACGCAACGACGCCTGGTGGTGCGACGACAAGGCCACACCCGCCGTCGAAACCTGCGCGATGCTGGCCGACCGTGCGTTGGCGTTGGCGCTGGACGAGCTGCGCGCCGCACAGGGCGACGACGTGAGCCGCTGGTTATGGGGTCGTGCGCACCAGGCGCGCGCGGAGCACCGGCCGTTCTCGCGCGTCAAGGCGCTGGCGCGCTGGTTCGAGCTGCGCGCGCCAGTGGGCGGCGACAGCTTTACAGTGAACGTGTCGCGTGTGCTCTACAAGCCCGATGCGACCACGGGAGAGCTCTACCTCGACGAGCACGGCCCGTCGCTGCGCGCGTTGTACGACCTGGGAAAACCGGCGCAGTCGCGCTTCATGCACAGCAGCGGGCAAAGCGGCATCCCGTGGTCCAAGTGGTACCAGAGCTTCGTGCAGTCTTGGGCGCAGGTGGACTACGTGCCGGTGTGGAACAGCGAACCGCCGGTGGGCACGCTGACCCTGAAGCCGGACGCGTAGATCGCCGGCCGCGCCGGGCGGATCGAGCGCTACACGGCGCCGTACAGAAGCTTGCGCTGTGCGGTGTAGCGCCACCAGGGCGCCGGCGCCGCGCCGCGCATGAAGTCGGTGATCGCCATGAACGTGTCGAGCACGCACGGATCCTGCCGCTTGCCGGTGTGGACGCACAGCGCCTGGTAGAGGACGAACGGATCGCGGTGCGCCAGCTCGCGCGGATGCACCAGGCCGAGCGCGCGCAGGTCGGCCGCCATCGCCACACCCGACATTGGGCAGTTGCTCGAAGCGTGTCGCATTCCGCCGCCTGGGCCGCCTTGCGCGGCTTCATGCGCGGACCGAGTCCCAGCACGGCACTCACATCAGCATCGTGTTGCGGACCAGGCCCACCGCCACGCCTTCGAGTTCGAAATCCACGTCGCCGAACGGCACGACGATGGTCTTGAAGTCGGGGTTCTCGGGAATCAGCTCGATCGAGTTGCGCGTGCGGCGCAGGCGCTTGACGGTGACCTCGTCGCCCAGCCGCGCGACGACGATCTGGCCGTTCTTGGCCTCGCGCGTCTTCTGCACCGCGAGCAGGTCGCCATCGAGGATGCCGGCGTCGCGCATGCTCATGCCGCGCACCTTGAGCAGGTAGTCGGGCCGGCGCGGGAACATGCTGGCCTCGACCAGGTAGGTCTGGTCGATGTGCTCCTGCGCGAGGATCGGGCTGCCGGCCGCCACGCGGCCCACCAGCGGCAGCGCCAGCTGCGCCAGGCTGGGCAGCGGCAGCGTGAACTGCTTGCCCCGCGACTGGTTGAGCGCGCGTAGTGTGTCGGACTTCAACCGGATGCCGCGCGAGGTGCCGCCCACGAGCTCGATGACGCCCTTGCGCGCCAGGGCCTGCAGGTGCTCTTCGGCGGCATTGGGCGACCGAAAGCCCAGCTCGTTGGCGATCTCGGCGCGCGTGGGCGGCGCGCCGGAGCGCTCGATGGCGCTTTGCACGAGGTCGAGAATCTGCTGTTGCCGGGCGGTGAGCTTGGGGCTTTCTTCCACGGGGCGCTCCTGAAGCTGATTCATCCAGTGGCTGTATTTTTATCCAGATGCGAGAAAAATGCAAAACAACGAGTCGTGATCCTGGGCACCGGCGGCACGATCGCCGGCATGGCGGCCGACGCCGGCGACGACGTCGGCATACCGCTCGGCGCAGCTCTGGCGTCGAGCAGCTGGTCGGCGCGGTGCCCGGCGCTGCGCCGGCGTGCCGCTCGAGGCCGAACAGGTGGCACAGGTCGACAGCAAGGACATGACGCATGCCGATCTGGCAGGCGCTGGCGCAGCGCGTGGCGCACCACCTGCGGCGCGGCCGACGTGGCGGGCGTCGTGATCACGCACGGCACCGACACGATGGAGGAGACCGCCTACTTGCTGCACCGCGTGCTCGCGCCGGCCAAGCCGGTGGTGCTGACCGGCGCCGATGCGGCCGGCCAACGCGCGCCAGGCCGACGGCCCGCAGAACCTGGCCGACGCGGTGGCGCTGGCGCGCGACGAGCGGCGGCGCGCACGGCGTGCTGGTGGTGCTGGCACGGCGCGGTGCACGGCGCGGCCGACGTGCGCAAGGTGCATCCGCACCGCGTCGACGCCTTCAGCTCCGGCGACGTCGGGCCGGTGGCGCGCTTCGAGGACGGCCGGTTGCATCGCCTGCGCGCCTGGCCCGTGGGCGATGCGCTGGGCCTGGCCGCGGTGGCAGCCGACGTCGCGGCCTGGCCGGTGGTGGAGATCGTCACCAGCCACGCCGGCGCCAGCGGCGACGTTGATTGACGCGCTGGCGCGCGGCGGCGCGCGCGGCATCGTGCTTGCCGTGCACCGGCAACGGCTCGGTGCACAAGGCGATCGAGCAGGCGCTGGAGCAGGCCGCGTGGGGCGGCATCCAGGTGCTGCGGGCCACGCGCTGCGCCGACGGTGCCATCCTCGAACCCGATGGCGCCGTGCCGAAGTGGCCGTCAGCCGGGGCGCTCACGCCGGCGAAGGCGCGGGTGGAGCTGATGCTGCGTCTGATGTCGCGCCGGGATGGCGGCGCGCCCTGAAGGCGTGCTGCGATACCGGGTTTCACGTCGATGTTGCCCCGCGTCGCGTCCCCGCTTAGGCGCCGGCCTGCGTGTTGAGCGCTTCGATCTGGCCCTGCAGTTCGAGCCAGCGCTCTTCGAGCATCGCGGTTTCGGCGGCGTTGTAGTTCAGGCGCCGGCCGGCTTCGGCCAACTCGCCACCGACGAGCGTGCCGGCGACCAGCGCGGCTTCGATCTCGGACTTCTCCGCGCCCAGTCTTTCGAGCTTGCGCGTCGATCTGCTGGATCTCGTGTCGCAGCGGGCGCGTGCGGTTGGCCAGCTGGGCGCGCGACTGGGCCTGCTGCTTGCGCTCGTCGCGGCGGTTGGCCGACGCCGCGGCGCTCGGCGCGGCTGGCGGCGCGGGCGACGGCGATGTCGGGCCCGCTGCGCTCGGCGCCGCGGCCGGCTCGGCGCCGGGCCGCGCCGGCGGCTCGATGCCGCGCGCGCGCGCCCGCGACACGTCGAGCAGCCAGCGCTGGTATTCGTCGAGGTCGGCGTCGAGCGGCTCCACGCCGCCGGCGGTGACGAGCCAGAACTCGTCGCAGACTTCGCGCAGCAGCGCGCGGTCGTGGCTGACGATCATCACCGTGCCTTCGAACTCGTTGAGCGCGATCGACAGCGCCTCGCGCGTGGTGAGGTCCAGGTGGTTGGTCGGTTCGTCCAGCAGCAGCAGGTTCGGTTTCTGCCAGACGATGGTGGCCAGCACCAGCCGCGCGCGCTCGCCGCCCGACAGCGTGCCCACGCGCTGGTGCACCATGTCGCCGGCAAACGAGAACTGGCCGAGGAAGCTGCGCAGATCCTGCTCGCGCGCGCCGACGCCCGAGTTGATCCGGCTTTGCCGGGCAACTCGGGCGCCCGCGGGGGGCGGGTCGGGCTGGCCCGGCCCTGGGGGCATCAAGGTACTGCGCGCCAGCCGCGTCATCATCTGCAGCGCGGTATCGTCCTCGTGCAGCAGGTCCATCTCCTGCTGCGCGAAGTAGCCGATCGCCAGCCCCTTGCCCTGGGTCATCGTGCCGCCCAGCGGTGGCAGCGCACCCGCGATGGTCTTCACCAGCGTGGACTTGCCCTGGCCGTTGGCACCCAGGATGCCGATGCGCTGACCGGCCAGCACGGTGCGATTGACGTCGCGCACGATCGGCGTGTGGTCGTATCCGCACATCAAGTCGCGCAGCGCGAGCATCGGGTTCGGCAGGTTGGCCGGCTCGCGGAACTCGAACTGGAAATCGCTTTCGGTGAGCACCGGCGCCAGGCGCTCCATGCGGTCGAGGGCCTTGACACGGCTTTGCGCCTGCTTGGCCTTGCTGGCCTTGGCGCGGAAACGTTCGATGAAGCGTGTGAGGTGCGCGATCTTCTCGCGCTGGCGTTCGAACGCCACCTGCGCCTGCGACAGCCGCTCGGCGCGCGCCTCTTCGAACGCGCTGTAGTTGCCGGTGTAGCGCTCGACCCGTGCCGAGTCCACGTGCAGCGTGACGCGCGTGATCGCGTCGAGAAACTCACGGTCGTGGCTGATCACGATCAGCGTGCCGGCGTAGCGCTTGAGCCAGCTCTCCAGCCACACCAGCGCGTCGAGGTCGAGGTGGTTGGTGGGTTCGTCGAGCAGCAGCGCGTCCGACGGGCACATCAGCGCGCGCGCCAGCTGCAGCCGCATGCGCCAGCCTCCCGAGAAGCTGTTCACCGGCTCGTCCAGCTGCGCGGACAGGAAGCCCAGGCCCAGCAGCAAGGCCTGCGCGCGCGCGCGCGAGTCGAAGGAGCCGGCCTCGTCGAGCGCCAGGTGCGCCTCGGCCATCGCGTGGCCGTCGGCCAGGCGTTCGGCCTCGATCAGCCGGGCCTGCGCGCGCATCAGCGGCTCGTCGCCCTGCAGCACGTATTCGGTGGCGGCCTCGATCGGTCTCGGGCATGTGCTGCGCCACTTCGCCGATGCGCCAGCGCGGTGGCAGCTCCACGTCACCGTGGTCGCATTGCAGCCGGCCCGCGAGCATCGCGAACAGCGACGACTTGCCGGCACCGTTGCGGCCGACGAGGCCCACCTTCTCGCCGGCGTGCACCGTAACGCTAGTGTGCTCGAGCACCACCTTCGCGCCGCGCCGCAGCGTGACATCGCGCAGCGTGATCATGACCCGGTCAGCGCCTGTCGGGTGATCAGCAGCACGGCATCGTCACCCGCGCTGGTGGTCAGGCTCAGCGGCTCGATTGCCGGAAACGCCGCGTCGAAGTGGGCGCGTTCATGGCCGATTTCGAGCACCAGTAGGGCGCCGCGATTCAGGTGCGCCGGCACCTCGCGCAGCAGGCGACGCACGAAGTCCATGCCGTCCGCGCCGCCGGCCAGCGCCAGCGCGGGCTCGGCCCGGAATTCGGCGGGCAGCGCCGCCATCGATGCGGTGTTCACGTAGGGCGGGTTGCACAGCACCAGGTCGTAGCGCCCGGGCAGCGCGGCGAAGCCGTCGCTGCGGATGATCGTGATGCGCGACGCCAGATGATGGCGCTCGATGTTGATGCGTGCGACCTCGAGCGCGTCGCCGGAAATGTCGGCGGCATCGACCCGCGCCTCGGGCCACGCCAGCGCGGCCAGCACGGCCAGGCTGCCACTGCCGGTGCACAAGTCGAGCACGCGCTGCGGCGGTGCATCCAGCCAGGGTTGCAGCGATCCGTCGGCCAGCACCTCGGCGATCAGCGAGCGCGGCACGATGCAGCGCTCGTCCACCTGGAACGGCACGCCCTGCAGCCAGGCCTCGCCGGTCAGATAGGCCGCGGGCTTGCGCGTGGCGATGCGCTCGGCGACGAGTTGCTCCGCCTGCTGCTGCGCGGCCGCGTCCACGACACGGTCGGCCACAGCGTCCAGATCGTCGAGCGGCAGGCCGAGCCGCCACAGCACCAGCCACGCGGCTTCGTCGAAGGCATTGGTCGTTCCATGGCCAAACGAAACGCCCGCCTGTTCGAGGCGGGCGCTGGAGCGCTCGATCAACTCGATCACGGTCATGTCAACAGCGTCTCCAGCGTGCGCCGGTAGATGTTCTTCAGCGGCTCGATGTCGTCGACGGCCACATGCTCGTCGATCTTGTGGATGCTGGCGTTGACCGGCCCGAACTCCACCACCTGCGGGCAGACGCGGGCGATGAAGCGGCCGTCGGAGGTGCCGCCGGTGGTCGACAGCTCGGCGTCACGCCGGTCTCGGCTGCGGATCGCCGCCGTCAGCGCCTCGCTCAGGCTGCCGGGCGTGGTGAGGAAGGGCTCGCCGCCGAGCACCCACGCAAGCGTCGTACTCGAGGCCGTGGCGTCGCAGCACGTGCACCAACCGCTGCTGCAGACCCTCGGGCGTGGATTCGGTGCTGAAGCGGAAATTGAAGTCCACCACCACGGTGCCGGGGATCACGTTGCCCGCCCCGGTGCCGGCGTGGATGTTGGACACCTGGAAGCGTGGTGGCCGGAAAGAACGCGTTGCCGCGCGTCCCACTCGATCGCCACCAGCTCGGCCAGCGCCGGCGCGAGCTGGTGGATCGGGTTGCGCGCCAGCTGCGGGTAGGCCACGTGGCCCTGCACGCCCTTGACCGTGAGCCGGCCCGACAGCGAGCCGCGGCGGCCGTTCTTGATCATGTCGCCCAGTCGCTCCACCGACGTCGGCTCGCCGACGATGCAGCAGTCGAGCCGCTCGCCGCGCGCCTGCAGCGCCTGCACCACGCGCACGGTGCCGTCGACCGACGGGCCTTCCTCGTCGCTGGTGAACAGCAGGGCGATCGTGCCGGCATGATCGGGCCTGGACGCGCACCAGCTCTTCAGCCGCCACCACCATCGCGGCGATCGAGGTCTTCATGTCGGCGGCGCCGCGGCCGTACAGCTTGCCGTCGCGGTGCGTCGGCACGAACGGGTCGCTGCGCCATTGCTCGAGCGGCCCGGTGGGCACGACGTCGGTGTGCCCGGCCAGCACCACGGTCGGCCCGGGCCGCTGGCCGCGGTGCGCAGGCCCACAGGTTGGTGACGCGTCCGCTCTTCCGGCCCGAACAGCATCGTCTCGCACGCGAAGCCCAGCGCCTGCAGGCGCTCGGCGATCAACGCCTGGCAACCGCCGTCGTCGGGCGTCACCGAGGGTCGGGCGATCAGCGCCTCGGCGAGGCGCAGCGTCTGGCTCATGGCATTCAGCGCCGGCCCAGCGGCGCGCTGCGCGAGCTGGGAGCGTCGGGCATCACGTCGAGCGCGATCTCGGTGAAGAACGCGGTGTCGGGGTCCTCGCCCTTCTGCGGCGTCGCGCGCAATCGGCGTCTGGTCGTTCTGCAGCCGCCACAGCAGGTTGGTCGGCGAGTCGGCGTGCGACAGGCCCTCGTCGCGGGTGATCAGGCCGTCGTTGATCAGGCGCGCCAGATCGGCCTCGAAGGTCTGTGAGCCTTCGGCCAGCGACTTCTCCATCGCCTCCTTGATGCCGCCGAACTCGCCTTGCTCGATCAGCTCGGCGATCAGCTTGGTGTTCAGCAGCACCTCGACCGACGGCATGCGCCCGCCGGCGCTGGCACGCAACAGGCGCTGCGAGATGATGGCGCGCAGGCCCGACGACAGGTCGCTCAGCAGCGCCGGACGCGACTCCGGCGTGTAGAAGGACAAGATCCGCCCGAGCGCGTGGTAGCTGTTGTTGGCGTGCAGCGTCGCCAGCACCAGGTGGCCCGACAGCGCGTAGGAGATCGCCGAGGTCATCGTCTCGCGGTCGCGGATTTCGCCGATCAGGATGCAGTCCGGCGCCTGGCGCAGCGCGTTCTTCAGCGCCGTCTGCAGCGTCTCGGTGTCGCGACCGACCTCGCGCTGGTTGACCAGCGAGCGCTTGTTGCTGAACATGAACTCGATCGGGTCCTCGATCGTCAGGATGTGGCCCGACACCTGCTGGTTGCGCTGGTCGAGCATCGAGGCGAGCGTGGTGCTCTTGCCGGTGCCGGTGGCGCCGACCATCAGGATCAGGCCGCGCTTTTCCAGCACCAGCGACGACAGCAGCGGCGGCAGGTTCAGGCTTTCGAGCGACGGGATGTCGTGCGGGATGTGGCGGAACACCGCGGCGATCGAGCCGCGCTGCCGGAACGCCGACATGCGGAAGCTGCCCAGGCCTTCCATCGCCAGACCGAGGTTCAGCTCGCCGGTGTCGTCGAGCTCTTCCATCTGCTGGGGCGACAGCAGCTCGGCCAGCAGCTGGCGCGGCTGGCCCGGCGTGAGCGACTGGTCCGATAGCTGCAGCATCTGGCCGTGGATCTTGATCAGGATCGGCATGTTGGCCGACAGGAACACGTCCGACGCGTTCTTGTCCGCCATCATGCGCAGCACCTTCTCCATGTTGCCGCCGCTCATGCTCGCTCCTCCGGGTGCCGTGGGTGGAATGCGGGCCGCATTCAGGCCCGCAGCAATTCGTTGATGCTGGTCTTGGCGCGCGTCTGCGCGTCGACGCGCTTGACGATGACCGCGCAGTACAGGCTGTAGCTGCCGTCGGCGCTGGGCAGGTTGCCGGTCACCACCACCGAGCCGCCGGGACGCGGCCGTAGCTGAACTCGCCCGTCTGCGCGGTCGTAGATCTTGGTGCTCTGGCCGATGTACACGCCCATGCCGATCACCGAGTTCTCCTCGACGATCACGCCTTCGACCACCTCGGAGCGCGCGCCGATGAAGCAGTTGTCCTCGATGATCGTCGGGTTGGCCTGCAGCGGCTCGAGCACGCCGCCGATGCCGACGCCGCCGGACAGGTGCACGTTCTTGCCGATCTGCGCGCACGAGCCCACGGTGGCCCAGGTGTCGACCATCGTGCCTTCGTCGACATAGGCGCCGATGTTCACGTACGAGGGCATCAGCACGACGTTCTTCGCGATGAAGCTGCCGCGGCGCGCCACCGCCGGCGGCACCACGCGCACGCCGGTGGCGCGCATCTGGGCTTCGTCGAGGTGCGAGAACTTGGGCGCGACCTTGTCGAAGAACCCGAGATCGCCGGCGTGCATCGCGCGGTTGTCGTTCAGGCGAAAGCTCAGCAGCACCGCCTTCTTGACCCACTGGTTGACCTGCCAGTTGCCCACGCCGATGCGCTCGGCCACGCGGATGCGGCCGGCATTCAGGTCGGCGATGGTCTGCTCCACCGCGTCGCGGATCTTCGGGTCCGCGGTGGTCGGGCTCAGGCTGGTGCGGCCTTCCCAGGCCAGATCGATCACGGATTGTCGCGAGGAGCTCATGGGGGGCTGGGTCGTGACTGGGTGTACTGAACGATGCGCTGCGCGGCTTCGAGACACTCGGCGGTTTCGGCCACCAAGCGCCATGCGGATGCGGCCCCGGCCGGGATTGACACCGTGCGCTTCGCGCGCGAGCAGGCTGCCTGGCAACACCGTGACATTGTATTGAGCGAGCAGGCCGCGCGCGTAGGCGACATCGTCGCCTCCCGGTACTTGTGCCCAAAGGTAGAAGCCCGCGTCGGGCAGCCGCACGTCGAGCGTGGTCGCCAGCAGCGGCGTGACCTGGGCGAACTTGGCCTGGTACAGCGCCCGGTTGGCCAGCACATGCGCCTCGTCGTTCCAGGCGGCCACGCTGGCCGCCTGCACCACCGGGCTCATCGCGCTGCCGTGGTAGGTGCGGTACAGCAGGAAGGCTTTCATCAGCGCCGCGTCGCCGGCGACGAAGCCCGAGCGCATGCCGGGCACGTTCGAGCGCTTGGACAGCGAAGTGAAGGCGATCAGCTGGCGAAAGTCGTCGCGGCCCAGCGCGTGCGCGGCCTGCAGGCCGCCCAGCGGCGCCTCGGCAGCCGAAGTAGATCTCCGAGTAGCACTCGTCGCTGGCGATCACGAAGCCGTAGCGGTCGGACAGCTCGAACAGCGCGCGCCACTCGTCCAGCGGCATCACCGCGCCGGTGGGGTTGCCCGGCGAGCACACGTACAGCAGCTGGGTGCGCGCCCAGGTGGTGGCGTCGATCTGCGACCAGTCGGCGGCGAAGTTGCGCTCGGCCCGGCTGTTGGCGAACGCGGTGCGGGCGCCGGCCAGCAGCGCCGCGCCCTCGTAGATCTGATAGAAGGGATTCGGGCACACCACCGTGGCGCCGTCGCGGCTCGGGTCGATCACCACCTGGGCCAACGCAAACAGGGCCTCGCGCGAGCCGTTGACCGGCAGCACCTGCGTCGACGGGTTCAGCTTGACGCCGTAGCGCCGCTGCAGCCAGCCGGCGATGGCCTCGCGCAACCGGGGCTCGCCGACCGTCGGCGGGTACACCGACAGGCCCTTCATGGCGCCGGTCAGTGCGGTCTCGATCAGCGCCGGCGTCGGATGCTTCGGCTCGCCGATGCCCAGGCTGATCGGGCGCAGGCCACCGCTGTGCTGGATCTGCAGCGTGAGCTCGCGCCAGCGCTCGAACGGATACGGGTGCAGCCTAGCCAGCAGCGGATTCATGGTCTGCTGGCGGCAGGGCGATCGACGCGGCGGGCTTCCAGCCCCGCGCGCGGTGTTCGGCCACCACGTCGGTGGTGATGCCACCGCGCACATTCCAGCGCGCACGGATGCGCGCAAATCGCGGCGCCGTGGCCGCGACGATGTCGTCGAGGATGCTGTTGGTCACCGCCTCGTGGAAGGCGCCCTCGTCGCGATAGCTCCACAGGTACATCTTCAAGCTCTTCAACTCGATGCACAGGCGTCGGCCACCATCTCGATCTCGAACTTCGCGAAGTCGGGCTGACCCGTCAGCGGGCACAGGCAGGTGAACTCGGGGATGCGAAAGACGATGACGTAGTCGCGCTGGGGCGCGGGATTGGCGAAGACGTGCAACTCCTTGCTCGGCGCCGAGGGCGGATTCGGCGGCATCGGCCGTTGTTTCGGCGAGCGCGGTGCAGGCATTCGGGCCATGGGGCAAGACGGCGTGTCACTCGGGGGCGCGATGGTATCATCCGACCCGCTTCGCACCCCCTGGCGCGCGAAGAATGTTCAGACATATCAAGCACTTGGAAACGGCGGCGCGATTGGCTGCCGTTTGCACATCAGGGCCGCCCACCAAACAATGCGCCTGAATCAGATCAAGCTTTCGGGCTTTAAATCGTTCGCCGACCCCACCACCTTTCAGCTGCCGGGCCAGCGCGTGGGCGTGGTCGGGCCCAACGGCTGCGGCAAGTCCAACGTCATCGATGCCGTGCGCTGGGTGCTCGGCGAAAGCAAGGCCAGCGAGCTGCGCGGCGAGTCGATGCAGGACGTCATCTTCAACGGCTCGGGCCAGCGCAAGCCGGCCGGCCGCGCCAGTGTCGAGCTGGTGTTCAGCAACGACGACGCGCGCGCCGGCGGCCAGTGGAACAGCTTTGCCGAGATCGCCGTCAAACGGGTGCTCACGCGCGACGGCAACTCGAGCTACTACATCAACAACCAGCCGGTGCGCCGGCGCGACGTGCAGGACGTGTTCCTCGGCACCGGGCTCGGCCCGCGGGCCTACGCGATCATCGGCCAGGGCATGATCAGCCGCATCATCGAGTCGCGACCCGAGGAGCTGCGGCTGTTTCTCGAAGAGGCCGCGGGCGTCTCCAAGTACAAGGAGCGCCGGCGCGAGACCGAGAACCGCCTGAAGGACACGCGCGAGAACCTGACGCGGGTCGACGACATCCTGCGCGAGCTGAACACCAACCTCGAGAAGCTCGAGTCGCAGGCCCAGGTGGCCACGTTCTACCGCCGCCTGCTCGAGGAGCAGACGCTCAAGCAGCACCAGCTGTGGTTCCTGAAGCACCGCGACGCGGCGAAAGAGGAGGAGCGCGTCAAGCAGGCCGCCGCCGATGCGCAGACCGCACTGCAGGCGCGCCTGGCCGAGCTGCGCCATCTGGAGGCGGAACTCGAAACCGTGCGCCAGGCCCACTACGCCGCGGGCGATTCGATGCACGCCGCGCAGGGCTCGCTGGCCGACGCGTCGCTCGAGGTCAGCCGGCTCGAAGAGCGCATCCGCTATGTGGTCGAGGGCCGGCAGCGTGTCGAGCACCGGCTGGCTGATCTGCAATCGCAGAACGCGCAGTGGGACAACCGCCGCGTGGCCGACCAGGCGGAGTCGACGCGTCTGGCCGACGAGATCGTCGCCAGCGAGCAGTCCGCGCTGGAGCAGTCGGCCGAGGTCGAGCAGCACGCCGCGACGCTGCCGGCGCTGCAGGACGCCGTGCGTGCCGCGCAGTCGCGTGCCGACGAACAACGCCAGGCGGTGACTGCGGTGCAGCAGCAGATCCAGCTGCTGGCCGCCGACACGCGCAATCTGGAGGAACAGCAACGCGGCCTGCGTTCGCGCCGCGACCGGCTGGCGACCGAGGTCGCCGCACTGGTCGCACCCGATGCGCAGCGCCTGGCCGACCTGCAGAGCCGGGTGCCCGAGCTCGACACGCGCTACCGCTCGGCCGAAGCGCGCCTGCACGAGTTGCAGGATCAACTGCCGGCGCTGGACGAGCGTCGCCGCGCACAGCACGAGCTGCTCAACCGCGAGACGGCCCAGCAGGCCGACCATGGTGCGCGGCTGTCGGCGCTGCGTGCGTTGCAGGACAAGATCCAGACCGAGGGCAAGCTCAAGCCCTGGCTGGTCAAGCACGGCCTGGACAGCCTGCAGGGCCTGTGGGCGCGTGTGCACATCGAGCCCGGCTGGGAGGCAGCGCTGGAGTCGGTGCTGCGCGAGCGCATCAACGCGCTGCAGGTCGGTCGCATCGAGAGCGTGCGCGCGTTCGCCGCCGATGCACCGCCGGCGCGCCTGGCGTTCTTCACCGTGCCGCAGGCGGTGTCGCCCGACACGCACCGCACGCTGCCACGACTGGCCGACCTGCTGCGCCTGGGTGACTCGGGCCTGCAGGCGCTGCTGAGCGACTGGCTCGAGGGCGTGTACACCGCGAGCGACCTCGATGACGCGCTGGCGCACCGCGGCAAGCTTACCCACGGCGAAGTGATCATGACGCGCGAGGGCCACGCCGTCAGCGCCTACGCCGTGGCGTTCCATGCGCCCGATTCCGAGCACGACGGCATGCTGGCCCGCGCCCAGGAGATCGAGAACCTGGAGCGCCAGCTGCGCGCGCAGGCGCTGATCACCGACGAGGCCAAGTCGGCGCTGGTGCGGCTGGAGGCCGGCTACACCGACGCCAGTCAGCGTCTCGTGACCTTGCGCCGCGAGGCGATGGAATCACAGGCTGCCGCCCACCAGGGACAGGTGGAACTGCTGCGACTGACACAGCAGTCCGAGGCCACGACGGCGCGGCGCGAGCAGCTCGACGCCGAGATGGCTGAAATCGATGCCCAGCTCGAAACCCTGGGCCAGCGCCGCGGCGGCAGCGAATCCGCGTTCGAGCGGCTGGACCTTCAGCTGGCGGACGCGCAGCAGCGCCATGCGGAGCTGGACGACGCCACTCGCGCGGCCGAGGCCGCGCTGAACCAGGCGCGCGAAACGTTGCGCAGCCTCGAACGCCAGGCACAGGAGGCGCAGTTCGAGGCCCGCGCGCTGGCGGCGCGCCGCGCCGAACTGGCGCGCGCGATCGAAACAGCGGCCGAACAGGTGGCCACCAACCTGCGCGCCGGTGAACAGCTGAGCCTGGAGCTCGGGTCGCTGGACGACAGCGCCGCTCAGGTGGGGCTGCAATCGGCGCTCGTGCTCAAGCTTGACCGCGAGCAGCTGCTGGCCGCACGGCGCAGCGAATACGACGACCTGAGCGCCAAGCTCAAGCGCGCCGACGAGCAGCGCCTGGAGTTCGAGCGCAGCCTGGAGCCGATGCGCGAGAGGATCACCAAGCTGCAGCTCGAGGAACAGGCGGCGCAGCTGGGCGGCGCGCAGTACCTCGAGCAACTGCAGGCGGTGCAGGTCGACCTCGAATCGCTCGGGCAATCGATCGCCGCGGGCGGCGTGAAGCTGAGCGGGCTGCAGTCCGAGATCGACCGCCTCGCGCGCGAGGTGGCCGCGCTCGGCGCGGTGAACCTGGCCGCGCTCGACGAGCTGACCACCGCCAGCGAACGCAAGCAGTTCCTCGATGCGCAGAACGCCGACCTGAACGAAGCCATCCACACGTTGGAGGATGCGATCCACAAGATCGACCTCGAGACGCGCGATCTGCTGGCGCAGACCTTCAACCAGGTCAACGAGCATTTCGGCCGCATGTTCCCGAGCCTGTTCGGCGGCGGTACGGCGCGGCTGGTCATGACGGGCGACGAAATCCTGGATGCCGGCGTGCAGGTGATGGCGCAGCCGCCCGGCAAGCGCAACTCGACGATCCACCTGCTGTCGGGGGGCGAGAAGGCGTTGACCGCGATTGCGCTGGTGTTCGCGATCTTCCAGTTGAACCCGGCACCGTTCTGCCTGCTCGACGAGGTGGATGCACCGCTGGACGACGCCAACACCGAGCGTTACACCAAGCTGGTGACCGAGATGAGCCAGCAGACCCAGTTCCTCTACATCTCGCACAACAAGATCGCGATGGAGATGGCCGAGCAGCTGATCGGCGTGACGATGCAGGAGCAGGGCGTCTCGCGGATCGTGGTGGTGGACATGGACGCCGCGGTCAGCCTGGCCGAAGCGGCATGAGCCGTCGCACGCCATGACGCTCACCGCCGCACTGGCCATCGTCGCCGGGCTGGTGCTGGCGGCGATCGTCGCGCATGGCGCCTGGAGCGCGCGGCGGGCGGGCCCACGCCAGGCGTTGCCGCTGCCCAGGGCCGAGCGCGTCGAGCCGGTGATGTCGGGCACGGCGGCGGCGGTGGCGCCGCTCGACGTTGCCGCCGACGAACCCGTGCGCGCCCGCCGCGGACCGCGCATCGACGCGCTGATCGACGCCATCGCGCCGCTGCGGTTCGAGTCCGCGGTCAGCGGCGAATTCGTGCTGGCGCACATGCCGGCCACGCGTCGCGCCGGCAGCAAGCCGTTCCTGATCGAAGGGCTCAACGCCGACAGCGCCCAGTGGGAGCCGATCGCCCTCGGGCAACGCTACGGCGAACTACAGGCCGGCGTGCAACTGGCCAACCGCAGTGGTGCCCTCAACGAGATCGAGTATTCGGAGTTCGCGCAGAAGGTGCAGGATTTCGCCGAGAACCTCGGCGCCATGGTCGAGCTGCCCGACATGCTCGAGGTTGCTGCGCGGGCGCGCGAACTCGATGGCTTTGCCAGCCAACACGACGCGCAACTCACCGTCACGCTGCGCGCGAACACCGTGTCCTGGTCGCTCGGCTACCTGCAGCAGTGTGCGGCGCGCTATGGGTTCGTGCCGGGTGCGGTGTCCGGCCGGCTGGTGCTGGCCGCGGCCGAGGAGCATGCGCCACCGGTGCTGGTGCTGAGCTTCGACGCCCAGGTGGCCCTCGCCGAGCAGCCTGAGCTGGGTGCGCTGCGCGAAGTGTCGCTCGCGCTCGACGTGCCGCAGACCGCCGAGACCGCCGAGCCCTTCGCGGCGTGGCAGCAGGTGGCGCGCGGCCTGGCCGACGACATGGACGCGACGCTGGTCGACGACCAGGGCGCCGCCATCACGCTGCAGGCCTTCACCGCCATCGGCAGCGAGCTGACGCAGATGTACCAGGCCTTGGCGGCGCGCGATCTGGCCGCGGGGTCGGGCAGCGCGCGGCGGCTGTTCAGCTGACGGCGCGGGCGACCCGCGCTCAGTTGACCCGTCGCGCCGGCGTGCGCATCAGCACGAACTCCTCGGCCGCCGTCGGGTGCACGGCCATCGTGGCATCGAATTGCGCCTTGGTGGCGCCGGCCGTGAGTGCCACCGCCAGGCTCTGCACGATCTCCGGCGCGTCGGCGCCCAGCATGTGGACCGCGAGCACCCGGTCGCTGGCGTGGTCGACCAGCACCTTCATGTAGCAGCGTTCGTTGCGGCCGGTGAATGCGTGGCGCATCGGCTTGAAGTCGGCCTCGTAGACGCGCAGCGTTCGCCCGGCGGCCGCCAGCTCGGCTTCGCTGGGACCGATGGTGCCGATCGGTGGCAATGTGAACACGCCGGTGGCCAGGCGATCGAGCGCGACCCGCGCGTCGGTGGCGCCGCCGAACAGGCGGTCGGCGACGGCGCGACCTTCGGCGATCGCCACCGGCGTCAAGTTCTTGCGGTTGGTCACGTCGCCGATCGCATGCACCTGCGCGACTGCGGTGCGCATCGATTCGTCGACCACCAGCGCGTGACGGGCGTCGGTGGTCAGGCCGACGCTTTCGAGCCCCAGGCCCGCGGTGTTCGGTCGGCGGCCTGTGGCGTTCAGCACCCACGGCACGATCAGTTCATCGCCACAGGGCAGCGCCAGGCGCCAGGTGTCGCCGCTGGCGCGTCACCCGCCGCGGCGCCTGGCCGGGGTGCAGTTCGATGCCGGCCTGGGTCAGTGCCGAGGCCAGGCGCCGACGCAGGTCCTCGTCGAAGCCACGCAGCGGCAGCGCGTCGCGAAACAGCAGCGTGACCCGCACGCCCAGGCGCGCCAGCATCGATGCGAACTCGACGCCGATGTAGCCGGCGCCGATCACGGCGGCCTGTGCGGGCAGTTGGTTCAGGTCCAGCAGATCGTCCGATGTCGGGCACGACTCGATGCCGGCAATGCTGTCGCGCACCGGCGCGCTGCCGGTGGCCAGCAGCACATGTCGCGCGGTCAGCGTCCGGGAGCCGACTGCCACCGTGTTGTCGCCGGCCAGGCGACCGAAGCCATGGATCAGCTCGACCCCGCTTTGCGCCAGCAGCTCGCGGTACACGTCCTCGAGCCGGGCGGTTTCGGTGGACTTGGCGGCTTGCCAGCGCGCCATGTCGAACGCCGGGTCGCCCGATGGCAACTGCCAGCCATAACCGCCTGCTTCGTGCAGCGCATCGCCATACTGCGCGGCGTACATCAACAGCTTCTTCGGCACGCAGCCGCGCAGCACGCAGGTGCCACCGACGCGGCCGGCCTCGATCAGCGCCACGCGCGCGCCGTGCAACGCCGCGCGCCGCGAAGCCGCCACGCCCCCGGAGCCGCCACCGAGCGTGATCAGGTCGTATTCGTAGGCCATCGCTCGATCTCCCAGGGGCGGTTGTCGGGTTTCAGTCGCCGGATTCACCTGCGGCTTACAGGCCGCCGTCGCAGCGACGGGCGGTCAAGGTGGCGGCGCGTGCAGCGTCGGCGATCCGGGACAATCGTGCCATGGGCGCCAACCCCACCCCGACACCCGGCGCGCGGGCCGCCGAGCTGCGCTCGCTGCTCCAGCATCACGCGCACCGCTACTACGTGCTCGACGATCCGCAGATCCCGGATGCCGAATACGACCGGCTGTTCCAGGAGCTGCAGGCCATCGAAGCCGCCCAACCCGAGCTGCGCACGCCGGACTCGCCGACGCAGCGCGTGATCGGCGCCGTGCTGTCCGGTCTCGCGCCGGTGCGCCACACGGTGCCGATGCTGTCGATCGAAACGGAAACCGACACCACCGCGGCCGGCGCTGAGAAATTCGATGCCCGGGTGCGCGCGGGCCTCGAGCTTCCAGCCGACGCGCCGCCGGTCGAGTACGCGGCCGAGCTCAAGTTCGACGGGCTGGCGATCAACCTGCGTTACGAGCGCGGCGTGCTGGTGCAGGCGGCCACGCGCGGCGACGGCGAGACGGGTGAGGACGTGACGCACAACGTGCGCACGATCGGCCAGATCCCGCTGCGGCTGATTGGCGTCGACTCGCCGGTGCTCGAGGTGCGCGGCGAGGTCTACATCCGGCGCGACGATTTCGAGCGCCTGAATGAACGCCAGCGCGAGCTGATCGCCGCGGGCGCCAAGCATGAGAAGACCTTCGTGAACCCACGCAACGCCGCGGCCGGCGCGGTGCGGCAGCTCGATTCGGGCGTCACCGCCAAGCGACCGCTGAGCTTCTTTGCCTACGGGCTCGGTGATGTGAAGGGCTGGATCGTTCCGCCAACCCACAGCGCCCTGCTCGACGCGCTGGCGGCCGCGGGCGTGCCGGTGAACGCGGACCGTCGGGTCGTGCATGGCGGCGTGGGACTCGTCGCCTTCCATGCGGCGATCGCGGCCAGGCGCGACGCGCTGCCGTTCGACATCGATGGCGTGGTCTACAAGGTCAACGACCGCGCGTTGCAGCAGCGCCTGGGCTTCAAGACGCGCGAGCCGCGCTGGGCGGTGGCGCACAAGTACCCGGCCCAGGAGCAGATGACGCGGGTGCTCGACATCGACATCCAGGTCGGCCGCACCGGCAAGCTGACGCCGGTGGCCAAGCTGGAGCCGGTGTTCGTCGGCGGCACGACGGTCAGCAACGCGACGCTGCACAACGAGGACGAGACGCGGCGCAAGGACGTGCGCATCGGCGACACCGTGATCGTGCGCCGCGCCGGCGACGTGATCCCCGAGGTCGTGGCTGTCGTCGTCGACCGCCGGCCCGCCGATGCCGGCGAACCCTTCGACCTGTTCCAGCGCCTGGCCGGGCGATGCCCGGTCTGCGGCAGCGCCATCGCGCGCGAGGAGGGCGAGGTCGACTGGCGCTGCACCGGCGGACTGTTCTGCCCGGCGCAGCGCAAGCAGGCCATCCTGCACTATGCGCAGCGCCGGGCGATGGACATCGAGGGCCTGGGCGACAAGCTGGTCGAGCAGCTGGTCGACGCCGGCGTGGTCCGCACCTTGCCGGAGCTGTACCGGCTCGGTGTGGCCAAGCTCGCAGCGCTGGAGCGCATGGGCGACAAGAGCGCGCGCAACCTGGTCCAGGCGCTGGAGCAACGCAAGCGCACGACGCTGCAGCGCTTCCTGTACGGCCTGGGCATCCGGCATGTCGGCGAATCGACGGCGCGCGACCTGGCGCAGCATTTCGGTTCGCTCGATCGCATCATCGCCGCCACCACCGAGCAGCTGCTCGAAGTACCCGACGTCGGGCCGATCGTCGCGCAGAGCGTGCGCCTGTTCTTCGACCAGCCGCACAACCGCGAGGTGGTCGATCAGCTGCGCGCGGCTGGCGTGACCTGGGACGAGCACGACGGCGCAGCGGCCGCTGCGGGCCCGAAGCCGCTGGCCGGCATGACCTTCGTGCTGACCGGCACGTTGCCCACGCTGTCGCGCGACGAGGCCAAGGCGTTGATCGAGGCCGCCGGCGGCAAGGTGAGCGGTTCGGTGTCAAAGAAGACGCACCATGTGGTGGCCGGCGACGATGCCGGCAGCAAGCTCGACAAGGCGCGCGAGCTCGGCGTGTCGATCGTCGACGAAGCCGGGCTGCGCGCCATGCTCGGCGCCGCGCCGCGATAATCGGCGGTCGATCGGTCGACATACTGGAGCCTGCAGACGATGGCCGTGCGCGAGATCCTGAGGATGGGCGACCCGCGCCTGTTGCGTGTGGCGCAACCGGTGCGCGAGTTCGGCTCGCCCGCGCTGCACGCGTTGATCGACGACATGTTCGAGACCATGGCCGCTGCGCGCGGCGCAGGCCTTGCGGCGCCGCAGATCGGCGAGGATCTGCAGGTCGTGATCTTCGGTTTCGATCACAACGAGCGTTATCCCGACGCGCCGGCGGTCCCGAAGACGGTGCTGATCAACCCGACCGTCACCCCGCTGTCCGACGACATCGAGGAGGGCTGGGAGGGTTGCCTGTCGGTGCCGGGCCTGCGCGGCGTGGTGCCGCGATACGCGCGCATCCGCTACACCGGCTTCGATCCGCAGGGCCACCCGATCGACCGCGAAGCCGACGGGTTCCATGCGCGGGTCGTGCAGCACGAGTGCGACCACCTGATCGGACGGCTCTACCCGACGCGGATGCCCGATCTGAGCAAGCTCGGCTACACCAGCGTGCTGTTTCCGGATCTCGACGAGGCCAGCGACGATTGAGCGTCAAGCCGCGGCATCACGCGCGCGCAGCTGTGCCTCCAGCTCGGCGACGCGTGCGCGGGCCTCGTCACCTTGCGGGATCGGCCGGCCGCTGTCGCGCCACTGCACCGCGGCCTTGAAGCCTTCGGCCTGCGCATAGCGCCGGAACCACAGACCCTCCGGGTTGTGGCGCGTGATGCCGTCGAACAGCGTGGCGAACATCTGCGTCTGCTCCAGGCCCATCGTCAGCATGGCCTGGTTGACCACCAGCTTGTGCATCGCCAGATGCGAGCTCGGCACGCCGGCGATGCGCTCGGCCAGCTCCAGCGCAGCCGCCTCCAGCCGGTCGGCCGGCACCGCGCGATTGGCCAGGCCCCACTCGGCGGCCTGGCGGCCGCTGATCACGTCGCCAGTGAACATCATCTGCTTGGCGCGCGCGGGCCCCAATCTCTGCGTCCACATCGCGGTCGTGGGGCATCCCCACACACGCGTGGGCATGTAGCCGATGGTCGCGTCCTCGGCCATCACCAGCAGGTCGCAGCACAGCGCGATGTCGCTGCCGCCGGCCACCGCATGGCCGTGCACCTTGGCGATGGTCGGTTTGCGGCAACGCCACAGGCTCATGAAGTCCTCGGTGTAGCCCTTCATCGCCGCATAGTCGGCCATCGGGTCCCAGGGCTGGCGCTCCTGCTGGCAGGGGTGCTCGGTGCGACCGGAGCCGAAATCCTGAAGATCGTAGCCGGCGCAGAACGATCGGCCCGCGCCGTCGAGCACGATGACGTGGACGTCGTCGTTCGATTCGGCCCACGTCACCGCATCGCGGATCTCTCGCGGCATGCCTTCGCTGATCGCATTCAGGCGTTCGGGCCGGTTCAGCGTGAGGCGGGCGATGCGCGGCTGGCCAGGCTGTTGACGCACCTGCAGGGTCTTGAAGTCGTGCATGTTTCGGGTTCGTAAAGCTGCCATGGAATCGTGGCATGGTCCGCGCAGTACATTGCACGGTCAATGCGGGTTCACGCCTTGTCACGGCTGGTTCGGGCCCGTTCGGTCAGCGCAAGCCGCGTCTGGCGCGTTATTTGTCGATATGCCTGGAGAGCGACCATGACCGCCAAGTGCAGGGCCCTCGAGCCTGGCCTTTCAACCTGGCGCCACCGTGTGGCCGCCGGCCTCGGCGCGACGTTGCTGTGCGCGCTGGCGCTGCTGCCACGCGCGGCGCATGCCGAACAGGACCCGCCGGGCCGCGTCGGCCGCATCACCGAGAGCCAGGGCCAGGCCTGGCAGTACGACGCCGAGGGCGGCGAGTGGCTGGCCCTGCAGCGCAATCGGCCGATCACGGCCGGAGACCGGCTGTCGGTCGAAGGCGGTGGCCGCGTCGAGCTGCGGATCGGTTCGACCGCGGTGCGGCTGGACGGGGCCAGCGAACTCGAAGTGCGCCGTCTCGACGACGAGCGCATCGAGCTACAGCTGCACAGCGGCAGCGCCGCGCTGCGCGTGCGGTCGCCCGAGGTGGCACGCGAGGTCGAACTGGACACGGCCGAGGGCCGGTTCCTGCCCCGACGCGCGGGCCACTACCGCATCGACCGCCGCGACGACACGAGCTTTGCCACGGCCTGGAGCGGCGAGATCCGTTTCGAGGCGCCGGACAGCGTGCTCAACATTCCGGCCGGGCGCAGTGCCGAGTTCTGGCAAGAGGGCGCCCAGCGCACCACGCACTACAGCTGGGTCGAGCCGCAGCGCGACCGCTTCGCCGATTGGGTGGCACGTGCCAACAGTGAGGACGATCGCTCTGCGTCCACACGCTACGTCTCGCCCGAGATGACCGGCTGGGAAGACCTCGACCGCAACGGCCGCTGGGATAACCACCCTGAATACGGCGCGATCTGGGTGCCCACCGTGGTGGCCGCGGATTGGGCGCCGTATCGCTACGGGCATTGGGCCTGGGTGCGCCCCTGGGGCTGGACCTGGGTCGACGACGCGCCATGGGGCTTCGCGCCGTTCCACTACGGCCGCTGGGTCAGTTACGGCGGGCATTGGTGCTGGGCGCCGGGCCGCTACGTCGCCCGCCCGGTGTACGCACCGGCGCTGGTGGCCTGGGTCGGGGGACCCTCGGTGAGCGTGGGCGTCACGGTCGGTGGCCCGTCGGTGGTGGGTTGGGTGCCGCTGGCGCCGCGCGATGTGTTCCGTCCGTATTACCCGGTGAGCGCCGTGTACGTGCGCGGCGTCAACGCCGGCTATCGGCATCTGCACCCCGACCCGGTGCGCACGGTGCCGACCGGGCCGATCATGTACACCAACCAGGGCGTGCCGGGAGCCGTGACGGTGGTGCCGTCCAACGTGCTGTCGGCGCGCCGTCCGGTGGCGCCTGCAGTTGCCCAGGTCGACCTGAACGTCCGCAACAACCTGTCCAGTCAGCCTTGGCAGCGCCACGCGCCGCCGCCGGCGCCAGCGCGGGTGATTCCGGTTCCCGGTGGCGCGGTGCCGGTGAGCCCGCCGGGCGTTCGCCCGCCGCCGCCGAATGCGAATGCGCAGCCTGGCAGCCCGCCGCAGGTGATCGACCTGCGCCGCGAGCGCATCCCGCAGCGTCCGAACCCGACCGCGCAGGCGCCGGCACAGCCTGCGATACCGGCGCCGGCGCCAGCACCCGCGCAGCCGACGCCGCCGGTGCGCGATCGGCGCGCCGACGAGCCGGGGGTGCGGCGCGACTTCAATGGGCGCGTGCCGACGCCGAACCGTCCGGCGCCCGTGCGCGTGGAGCCGGTGCGGCCGCCGAGCGTGGCGCCCGAGGCCGGGCCGCCGGCCAGGCCGGCGCCGGCGGTTCGCGCCCCGATGCCCCAGCAACCGCCGGCAGCTCGCGAGGCCGGTCGTCCAGCGCCACCCGCCGCAGCGCGGGGTGCTGCGCCGGCCGTGCGCGAGGTGCAGCGGGTGCCGCAGCATCCGCAGCCGCGCGGCGAGCCCGACTCCCGCGGTCGCGGGCCCGAGGTGCGGCAGCCGCAGCAGCCAAGAAACCAGTATCAGTAGCGGCGTCGTCGGGGTGGTGACCTCAGCGCGTCGCCATCAACTGGGCCTTGAGCACCGGCCACACGTTGGCCAGCATGATCGGATGCGCCGCCGCGTTGGGGTGGATTCGATCGGACTGGAACAGCGAGTCGGCCTTCGGCGAATCGGCCACGCCAGCCAGCAGGAACGGCACCAGCGCCGCGCCTTCGCTCTGGGCCAGCGCAGCGAACAGGGCCTGGAACTCCTGCGTGTAGGCCCGGCCGTAGTTCGGCGGCACCTGCATCCCCAGCAGCAGCAGCTTCGCTCCCGCTGCGCGGGCCTCGCGCAGCATCGCGCGCAGGTTGTCGCGCGTCATCGACAGCGGCAGGCCACGCAGCGCGTCGTTGCCGCCGAGTTCGATGATCACGTGGGTCGGGCCGTGCTGCGCCAGCAGCGCCGGCAGCCGCGTGCGACCGCCCGAACTGGTGTCGCCGCTGATGCTGGCGTTGATCACGACGGCCGCGATCTTCTCGCGGCTCAATCGCTTTTCGAGCAGGGCGACCCAGCCGCTGCCGCGGGCCAGTCCGTATTCGGCTGACAGGCTGTCGCCAACCACCAGGATGCGGCGGCTCGCCACGGCCGCAACCGTTTGGGCCCCGGAAGTTGCACCGAGCGCGAGCAGGCTACAGTGCGCGAGCCATTGGCGCCGTGAAACCAGCTCCGCGAGATCCATGTCCGATGCCATCATTTCAGTACAACGCGTCACCAAGCAGGTGAGCGACGCCACCGGCACACTGACGATACTCCATGAGATCGATTTCGAGCTTCAGGCACGGGAGTCGGCCGCCATCGTGGGGGCATCCGGGTCGGGCAAGAGCACGTTGCTGGCCATCGTGGCAGGGCTCGACGTGCCGACTTCGGGCACCGTGTCGCTGGCCGGCACCGACCTGTTTGCGCTCGACGAGGACGCGCGCGCCGCGGTGCGCGCACGCCAGCTCGGCTTCGTCTTCCAGAGCTTTCAGCTGCTCGGCAATTTGAACGCGCTGGAAAACGTGATGCTGCCGCTCGAGTTGCTCGGCGCGCCGAACGCCCGATCGCGTGCCACCGAGATGCTGGGGCGGGTGGGTCTGAGCGAGCGACTGTCTCATTACCCGCGCACGCTGTCCGGCGGCGAGCAGCAGCGCGTGGCCCTGGCGCGCGCTTTCGTGGTTGCGCCGGCGGTGCTGCTGGCCGACGAGCCCACCGGCAGCCTGGACTTCGCCACCGGCGAGCGGGTGATGCAGCTGATGTTCGATATGAACCGCGAAGCCGGAACGACGCTGCTGCTGGTGACGCACGACGACGCGATCGCGTCGCGCTGCGACCGGCAGTTGCACATCGAGGCAGGGAGACTGACGTAACCGCTGCAGCGCCTTGGGCGCGTCCCCCAGAGGGCGCCAAAGGCAGCCCCGCAGAGCCGGAGCCACCGCGGCCGCTTGTTTCTTAACTAATTAAGTCAGGCGCGCCGCGAGCCGCGCTACTGCGCGAACTTGTAGTCCGTCTTCGCGGCCTTCTTCAGATCCTCCTGGTACTTCTGCAGCTTCATCTGCGCCAGGCGCTGTTCGATCTGCGGCTTGACCGCCGGGAACTCGGGGAACTGCGCTTCGCGCACGTCTTCGAGCCGGATGATGTGGTAGCCGAACTGCGTCTTGACCGGGGTGTCGGTCATCTCGCCCTTCTTCAGCGCGGTCATGGCCTTGCCGAACTCGGGCACGTAGGAATCGGGCTTCGCGAAGTCGAGGTCGCCGCCGTTTTCACCCGAGCCGGTGTCCTTGGAGTTCTTCTTGGCCAGATCTTCGAACTTCGAGCCGCCCTTGATCTGGCCGATCAGCTTCTTGGCTTCGTCTTCGGATTCCACCAGGATGTGGCGGGCACGGTATTCGGTGCCGGTGGACTGCGCCTTGAACTTGTCGTACTCGGCCTTGGCCTCGGCGTCGGTGACCGGGTTCTTCTTCTTGAAATCTTCGAACAACTCGCGGATCAGCACCGTCTGGCGCAGCAGTTCCAGCTGCGCGCGGTAGTCGGCGGTGGCGGGGATGCCGCGCTTCTCGGCCTCCTGCGCGAAGATCTCACGCAAGACCACCTCGTCGCGCGCACGCGATTCGAATTCGGGTGAACGTTGCTGCCCGGCCCGGGCGGCCTGGTTGAGCAGCATGTCGGCGCGGGCCTTCGGCACTGGCTTGCCATTGACGGTCGTGATGTTCTGCGCCGACGCGGCCAGCGGCGAGAGCGCGGCGGCGGCGATCAGTGCCAAGCGCGCGAGTTGGGTCGGGTAGCTCATGGGGTGAACGGCCTTTCAGGCTGGTGGCCAGGCCTCGTGATCGCGCTGTGCGACCAAGCCCGGCAGACGGAGGATTCAAGACGCGGTGCCGGTCTCGTCGGGCGTGCGGGCCTCGATGGCCAGCGCGTGGATTCCCGATGGAATCAGGCGGTGCAGGGCATCATACACGAGGCGATGTCGCGCCACACGGGTCAGGCCGGTGAACGCCGCACTGCTGATTCGGACCGAGAAGTGCCCGCCTTCGCGGGCCCCGGCGTGCCCCACATGCAGATGGCCATCGTCGTCGACCTGCAGTGATGTCGGGGCGAGTGCCGACCGCAGCGCGGCCTCGATATCCCGGGCGCGCACGGCCATCAGCCCCGCTCCTGCACGGGCTCTTCCTTGATGTGCCGGCTGAGGTAGACGCCCTGCGCAAGCGTGAACAACACCATCAATCCCAGGCCGCCGAACAACTTGAAGTTGACCCAGGTGGAGGTCGGGAAGCTGTAGGCGACCCACAAGTTGAGCAGGCCCATCGAGGCGAAGAACGCGATCCAGGCAAAGTTGAGCCGATGCCAGATCGGCGGCGGCAACTGGATCTGCGCGCCGAGCAGCGTGCGCAGCAGGTTCTTGCCAAACACCGCCTGGCTGATCCACAGCGCGGTACCCATGGCCCAGTACAGCACGCTCGGCTTCCACTTGATGAAGGTTTCGCTGTGGAACCACACCGTCAGGCCGCCGAGCACCACCACCAGCGCCAGGCTGACCCACAGCATCAGGTCGACCTTGAGCCCGCGCAGCTTGAGCCAAGCCACCTGCGTCATCGTGGCCAGGATCACCACCACGGTGGCCAGCAGCACCGGTGCCTCCTCGGGCCCGACCGCACCGCCGGCGACCACGAATCCCAGGTGCTGGCTGGCGAATCCGGCCGCCCACAGCTTGTTGGCCTCGGCGTACTTGAACGTACCGAAGAACAGCAGGATGGGCAGAAAGTCGAACAGCAGCTTCATGCGCCGCGCAGTGTAGCGTTGGATGCCAATGGGGCGCCGGTCAGGGCTTGGGTGCGAAGCGGATCGACGCCGAGTTGATGCAATAGCGCTCACCCGTGGGCTGCGGCCCGTCGTCGAATACATGGCCGAGGTGGCTGCCGCAGTTGGCGCAGCGCACCTCCACGCGGGTCATGCCGTGGCTGTGGTCTTCGATGCGCTCGACCTTGGCCGGGTCGAGCGCCTCCCACCAACTCGGCCAGCCGCAGCCGGCGTCGAACTTGGCACCGCTGTCGAACAGCACCTGGCCGCAACCGACGCAGCGGTAGGAGCCGTCGGACCAGTGGTCCCAGTACTGCCCGGTGAAGGCGCGTTCGGTCGCGCCGTGGCGCGCCACCTGGTACTGCATCGGGTCGAGTTCCTGGCGCCACTGCTCGTCGGGCTTGCGCACCGGGTAGCGCGGGTCGTCGGTGTCGTGCGGCATGCGGGGCTCCTCGGGCGCGAAAGGTTCAGGACGAGCAGGAGACCTCGAGCTGCTGCGCCCAGTCGGGCGGCGGGTCGGCGTACGCCGCGTGCTCGGGCTGCTCGTCGAACGGTCGCTCGAGCAGCGTGAGCAGGCGCTGCGTCTCGGTGAAGTCGCCCTCGCGCGCGCGCCGGATCGCCTGTTCGGCCAGGTGGTTGCGCAAGACGTACTTCGGATTCACGGCCTGCATGCGCGCCTTGCGTTCGGCATCGACACTGGATTCCGCCTCGAGACGCTCGCGGTAGCGCGCGGCCCAGGTGTCGAAGGCGGCACGGTCGATGAACAGGTCGCGCACCGGCGCGTTGCGCGCATCGAGCGCGCTGTCGAAGCTGCACAGGCCCCGCATCGCGATGGTGTAGTCCACGCGGTCGGCGGCCATCAGCTGGAGCAGCGCGTCAATGAGCCCGGCGTCCACCTCGCGGCTGTCGCGCAGCCCGAGCTTGGCGCGCAGCCGGCGCTGGATGGCCTGCGCGTACTCGTCCTTGAACGGCTCCAGCGCGTTGCGCAGCGCCTCAACGTCGTCGAGCAAGGGGCTCAGCGCGTGCGCCAGCGCATGCAGGTTCCAGAACGCGACGCTCGGCTGCCGCGCATAGGCGTAGCGGCCCTGATCGTCGCTGTGGTTGCAGATGTGCCCGGGGTCGAACGCATCCAGGAAACCGAACGGGCCGTAGTCGATGGTCAGGCCGAGGATGGACATGTTGTCGGTGTTCATCACGCCGTGGCAGAAGCCCACGGCCTGCCAGTCGGCCATCAGCCGAGCGGTGCGACGCGCCACGGCTTCCAGCCAGGCCAGCAGAGGATTCGCAGCGTCCTGGCATTCGGGATAGAAGCGCGCGATCACCGCGTCGACGAGGCGGCGCAGCGCATCCGTGTCGCCAGCGGTGTGCGCGAAATGCTCGAAATGGCCGAAGCGCAGGAAGCTCGGCGCCACCCTCGTGACGACCGCGGCGGTCTCGATCGTCTCGCGGCGCACCGCGGCGGGCGAGCCGACCACCGCGAGCGCGCGGGTGGTCGGGATGCCCAGGTGGTGCATCGCCTCCGAACACAGGAACTCGCGGATCGACGAGCGCAGCACGGCGCGGCCGTCGCCCATGCGCGAATAGGGCGTCAGGCCGCCACCCTTGATCTGCAGCTCGACCGGGCCGATGGGGCTGTCGATCTCGCCGAGCAACAGCGCACGGCCGTCGCCCAGCTGCCCGGCCCACACGCCGAACTGGTGGCCGCTGTACACCGTGGCCAGCGTGGCGCCATGCGCCGGGGGTTCGTTGCCCGACAGCGTGGCCAGTGCGGCGTCGCTGTCGAGCCAGCCGCGCAGGTCGAGCTCGGCGGCCAGCGTGGTGCTGCGCGCCACCCAGTGCACGCCGGGCAGCGGCTGCGCGGGCAGCAGCGTGTGAAAGGCCGGGCCGAGGCCCTGCATCAACCCGGCCTCGCGCCAGCGCGGTGTCAGGCCGGCGGGCCAATCGTGGGGCGCATTCATCCCCGCATTGTCGGCGCTCGAGGTCGGCCAGGGTGGCGGGCCCGGGGAATCACCCCATTGGGCGACGGCCCATGCGACGCAATACTCTCAGGCTGCGCCAAGAGGCGAAAGGAGAGACACCCATGCTGGGCCTGATGCAGGATCAACCGCTGCTGATTTCGAACCTGATCGAGTTTGCGTCGCGCCACCACCACGACGCCGAGATCGTCTCGCGGCGTGTCGAGGGCGATTTGCACCGCTACACCTACCGCGACGCGGCGCGCCGGTCGCGCCAGGTGGCCAACGCGATCGAGCGGCTCAAGCTCGCGTTCAGCGACCGGGTGGCCACACTCGCCTGGAACGGCTACCGCCACTTCGAGCTCTACTTCGGCATCACCGGCAGCGGCCGGGTGGTGCACACGATCAACCCGCGGCTGGCGCCCGACCAGGTGGTCTGGATCGCCAATCATGCCGAGGATCGCGTCTTGTGCTTCGACATGACCTTCCTGCCCATCGTCAAGGCGATCTGGTCGAAGTGCAGCACGGTCAAGCACTGGATCGCGCTGTGCGACGCCGGCCAGTTGCCGGCCGACACCGGCATCGCCGGCCTGCGCAGCTACGAAGAGTGGATCGGTGGCGAAAGCGATCAGTACGCCTGGCCGCAGTTCGACGAACGCAGCGCGGCGGCGCTGTGCTACACCAGCGGCACGACCGGCAATCCGAAGGGGGCGCTCTACGCGCACCGGTCGACGGTCTTGCACGCCTACGCCGGCGCATTGCCCGACGCGTTGTCGCTGTCGTCGCGCGACAGCATCCTGCCGGTGGTGCCGATGTTCCACGTCAACGCCTGGGGCATTCCGTACGGCGCGGCGATGACCGGCGCCAAGCTCGTGTTCCCGGGCGCCGCGCTGGATGGCAAGTCGGTCTACGACCTGATGGAATCGGAGCGCGTCACCCTTGCAGCCGGCGTGCCGACAGTCTGGCTCGGGTTGCTGGGCCACACCAAGCAGCATGGCCTGAAGTTCTCGACGATGCGTCGAACCGTGATCGGCGGCTCAGCCTGCCCGCCGGCCATGATCAAGACCTTTCGCGACGAGTACGACGTCAACGTGCTGCACGCCTGGGGCATGACCGAGATGTCGCCGCTGGGCACGGTCTGCAACCTGAAGCTCAAGCAGCTCGCACTGGGTTCCGAAGACCGCCTGGCCGTCATGGCCAAGCAGGGGCGCGCGGTGTTCGGCGTCGAGATGCGCATCGTTGATCCCGACGGCGGGGAGTTGCCGTGGGACGGCAAGGTCAGCGGCGACCTGCACGTCAAGGGGCCGTGGATCATCTCCAGCTACTTCAAGGGCGAGGGCGGTGACCCGCTGGTCGATGGCTGGTTCCCCACCGGCGACGTGGCGTCGATCGACCCCGATGGCTTCCTGCAGATCACCGACCGCAGCAAGGACGTGATCAAGTCCGGCGGCGAGTGGATCAGCTCGATCGACGTCGAGAACATCGCGATGGCGCACCCGGGCGTCGCGATGGCCGCCTGCATCGCCGTGCCGCACCCCAAATGGGACGAGCGGCCGCTGCTGGTGGTGATGCGCAAGCCCGGCAGCAACGCCACGCGCGAGGAGATCCTCGCCTACTTCGAAGGCAAGGTCGCCAAATGGCAGATCCCCGACGACGTGGTTTTCGTCGACGCGATTCCGCTCGGGGCCACCGGCAAGATGCAGAAGAACAAGCTGCGCGAGCAGTTCAAGACCCATCAGCTGGCGGGGGGATGACGACGCGTCACCTTGGCGACACCGACGGCGGTCTCGGGTAGTTACCGAACCCTCCCGGCGGTGGTTTCGATTACCGTTCACGGATCCGATTTCAACGGTGTAGGAGTCCTTCATGAATCGAATGATCAAGCGAATCGGCCTCGGGTGGGTCGCCGCGTTGCTGGCGTGCGGTGGTGCGCTGGCGCAGACCGTCAAGATCGCCTATGTCGACCCGCTGTCGGGCGGCGCCGCGACGATCGGCGAGCATGGCCTGAAGCACCTGCAGTTTCTGGTCGAAACCATCAACGCCAAGGGCGGCGTGATCGGCGGCCAGAAGCTCGAGGCGGTGGCCTACGACAACAAGGGCAGCCCGCAGGAGAGCCTGGTCCAGGTGCAGAAGGCCATCGACGCAGGCGTGCGCTTCATCACCCAGGGCAATGGCTCGGGCGCGGCGATCGCGATCTCCGAGTTCGTCGCCAAGTACAACGAGCGCAACCCCGGCAAGGAGGTGCTGTACTTCAACTATGCGGCGGTGGACCCGGCGCTGACCAACGAGAAATGCAGCTACTGGCACTTCCGCTGGGACGCCAACTCCGACATCAAGATGGCCGCGCTGACGAACTTCATGAAGGACAAGAAGGACATCAAGAAGGTCTACATCATCGGCCAGGATTACTCGTTCGGACATGCGGTGCGCGGCGCGGCCAATGCGATGCTCAAGGACAAGCGCCCCGACATCCAGATCGTCGGCGACGAGTTGCACCCGCTGCTGAAGATCACCGACTTCGCGCCCTACATCGCCAAGATCAAGGCCTCGGGCGCCGACTCGGTGATCACCGGCAACTGGGGTAACGACATTGCGCTGCTGCTCAAGGCGGCCGCCGACGCCGGCCTGCAGGTCAACTGGTACACCTACTACGCCGGCGGTGCCGGCGGACCGACGGCGATCAAGCAGACCGGCCTCGACCACCGCGTCTTCCAGATCAGCGAATGGCACACCAACGTGCCGGCGCCCGAGATGGAGGCCTTTGCCGACAGCTTCCTGAAGAAGTACGGCGGCGCCAGTCAGCAAGGCTGGTGGTACCTGCGCATGAAGAACCAGATGGACATGTTCGCCGACGCGCTGAACAAGGCCAAGTCGTCCGATCCCGAAGAAGGTGGCGGCGGCGCTGGCCGACATGAAGTACAAGAACTCGCTTGGCGCTGAAACCTTCATGCGGCCCAGCGACCATTCGCTGTTCCAGGACATGTACATCTCGTCGTTCGGCTCGGGCACCAAGCACGACGAGGAGAAGACCGGCTGGGGCTGGAAGACCGTCGGCCTGATCAAGGCCCAGGACACGGTGATCCCGACCACCTGCAAGATGCAGGTTCCGAGCTGATTTGACCCCCCCGAAGCGCCTGCGGCGCCTCCCCCGAGGGGGCGCCGCCAACGGCCCGGCAGAGCCGGATCCACGGCGGCCGCTTGAGGACGCTTGTCGTCCGCCGACGGCGTTCCGTATGCTCGAACTGATCATCTTCTCGACGCTCAACGGCCTGCTGTACGGCATGCTGTTGTTCCTGCTGGCCAGCGGTCTGACGCTGATCTTCAGCATGATGGGCGTGCTGAACTTCGCGCACGCCAGCTTCTACATGCTGGGCGCCTATTTCGGCTACCAGATCAGCCGCTATGTCGGCTACTGGCCGGGCCTGGTGGTCGCGCCGCTGCTGGTCGGGGTGATCGGCGCGCTGGTCGAGCGCTACGGCCTGCGCACGGTGCACAAGCATGGCCATGTGGCCGAGCTGCTGTTCACCTTCGGCCTGGCCTTCATCATCGAAGAGCTGGTGCAGATGATCTGGGGCAAGATCCCGGTCGACTACCGGATTCCCGACGCGCTGAACTTCTCGGCGTTCACGCTGTTCGCCACCACCTATCCGGCGTTCCGCATGTTCATGCTGCTGGTGTCGGTGGCGGTGTTCATCGGGTTGCTGCTGCTGCTGACGCGCACGCGCGTGGGCCTGATCATCCGCGCGGCGCTGACCCACCCGAGCATGGTCGGCGCGCTGGGTCACAACGTGCCGCTGGTCTTCATGCTGGTCTTCGGCGTCGGCTGCGGCCTGGCGGCACTGGCCGGCGTCATCGCCGGGCCGGCGCTGGTCACCCAGCCGGCGATGGCCGCCTCGCTCGGGCCGATCCTCTTCGTCGTGGTCGTGGTCGGCGGGCTGGGCTCGCTGCCGGGTGCGTTCATCGCGTCGCTGCTGATCGGCCTGATCCAGACCTTCGCGGTGGCGCTCAACGTGTCGCTGGCCGATGTGCTGGCACGGCTCGGCGTCACCGTCACGCGCGACTCGATCGGCGGCGACCTGTGGATGGCCACCGTGGCCCAGGTGGCGCCGATCATTCCCTATCTGCTGCTGGTGCTGGTGCTGATCTTCCGGCCGAAGGGCCTCATGGGGGACCGCGACACATGAGCCCGCAGGCTTTGCCGAGGGCTCATTCCCGCTTGGCGGGAGCGGCCGCAGGCCGTAGGGTGCACCAGTGAGCACGCTGGCCGGCGGGCGCGGGCACTATGTCGTGTGGGCCGTCGCGGCCATCGTGATGGGCGTGCTGCCGCTCGTGTTCTCGAGCGGCGCGTCGGTCACGATGATGAGCCTGATGGGCTTCGCGATCGTCTTCGCGCTGTCGTACAACATGCTGCTCGGGCAGACCGGCATGCTGTCGTTCGGGCATGCGGTGTACTACGGCCTGGGCGGCTTCATGACCGCGCATGCCTTGAACGTGGTCGGCGCGGGCAAGCTGCCGATCCCGCTGCCGGTGATGCCGCTGGTGGGCGGGCTGGCGGGGCTGTTCTTCGCCATCCTCTTCGGCTGGGTGTCGACCAAACGTGCCGGCACTGCGTTCGCGATGATCTCGCTGGGCATCGGCGAACTGGTCGCGGCCTGCTCGCTGATCCTGCGCGGGTTCTTCGGCGGCGAGGGCGGCATCTCCACCAGCCGCACCGCGACGCTGAAGCTGTTCGGCATCAGCTTCGGTCCGCAGATCCAGGTCTACTACCTGATCGCGGCGTGGTGCCTGATCGTGCATGGCCGCGATGTACGCCTTCACGCGCACGCCGCTCGGGCGCATGTGCAACGCGGTGCGCGACAACCCCGAGCGCGCCGAGTTCGTCGGCTACAGCACGCAGATGGTGCGCTTCATCGCCTTCTGCGTGTCCGGGCTTCTTCGCCGGCGTCGCCGGCGGGCTGGCGGCGATCCACTACGAGATCGTGACCGCCAGCGTGGTCGGCGCCGTGCCGTCCGGCTTCGTGCTGCTGATGGCCTACATCGGCGGCATCGCCTTCTTCATCGGCCCGATCATCGGCGCGGTGCTGATGACGGCGCTGCAGATCTCGCTGTCCGACTACACCGGTGCGTGGCTGCTGTACGTGGGCCTGATGTTCGTGGTGGTCGTGATGTACGCGCCCTGGGGGCTGGGCGGCTTGCTGCTGATGCATCAGCCGCTGCTGGCGGCCGGTACCTGGCGGCGCGTGCTGCCCGCCTATGCGCTGGCGCCTGGCCCCGGTGCTGATGCTGGCCGTCGGTGGCGTGTTGCTGGTGGAGACCAGCCACCACCTGATGGTCAAGGCCACCGAGGGCGCTGGCAATGCGGATGTTCTGGGTCGACTACCAGGCCAACTCGCCGATCGCGTGGACGGCCATCGTGCTGCTGCTGGTCGCCGGTGTGTGGACCCTGCGTCGCGTGGCGCCGAAGGTGTCCGACGCCTTCCACAGCGCGGCGCAAGAGGCGCGGCAGCGGAGGGCTGCATGAGCTGCGTCCGCGCTGCAGCTGATCGATCTGCACAAGAGCTTCGGCGTCACGCCGATCATCCGCGGCGTCAATCTCGACGTGACGCCAGGGTGAGCGGCACGCGATCATCGGCCCCAACGGCGCCGGCAAGTCGACGCTGTTCAACCTGTCAGCGGGCGCTTTCCGGTCAGCTCGGGGCAGGTTCGGCTGAACGGCGACGACATCGACGGGCCTGCCGCCGTACATGATCAACCGCCGCGGCCTGTCGCGCAGCTTCCAGGTCACCAACATCTTTCCGCGGCTGTCGGTGTTCGAGAACATCCGCTGCGGCGTGCTGTGGTCGCTCGGCTACCGCTACTCGTTCTGGCGCCTGGTCGGAGCGCGCGCGCGACGCGCGCGAGCGCACCGACGCGATCCTGGAGCAGATCAACCTGGCGGCGCGGCGCGACATGCCGGCCGGCGTGCTGACCTACGCCGAGCAGCGCGCGCTCGAGATCGGCATCACCATCGCCGGCGGCGCCGACGTGATCCTGCTCGACGAGCCGACGGCCGGCATGAGCCGCGTCCGAGACCGAGCATGCCGTGGCGCTGATCCGCGCGGTCACGCGAGGGCAAGACGCTGGTCATGGTCGAGCACGACATGAGCGTGGTGTTCGACCTGGCCGACCGGATCTCGGTGCTGGTCTACGGCCAGGTCATCGCCACCGACACGCCGCAGCGCATCCGCGGCAACGCGGCGGTGCAGGAGGCCTATCTCGGCACCGCCGTGGCGGAGCCGATCATGCTTGAAGTGCGCGACCTGCACGCCTACTACGGCAAGAGCCACATCCTGCAGGGCGTCGACTTTCGCGTCGGCGAGGGCGAGATCGTGCGCCTGCTCGGGCGCAACGGCGTCGGCCGCTCGACGACGATCAAGGCCATCATGGGCGAGGTCGACGCGCACCGGCTCGGTGCGCTTCAAGGGACGCGAACTGATCGGGCATGAAGCCGCACCAGATCGCGCGCTGCGGCCTCGGCTACGTGCCGGAGAACCGCGACATCTTTCCGCAGCTCACGGTGCGCGAGAACCTGATGCTCGGCATGAAGTCCACGCAAGGCGGCGGGCGCTGGAGCATGGACGACATGTTCGAGCTGTTCCCGCGCCTGCGGAGCGCGCCGACACGCCCGGCGGCGTGCTGTCGGGCGGCGAGCAGCAGATGCTGACGATCTGCCGCACGCTGATGGGCGACCCCGACCTGATCATGATCGACGAGCCGACCGAAGGCCTGGCGCCGAAGATGGTCGACCTGGTGCGCCGACCTGCTGGAGCGCATCGCCGGCCGCGGCGTCTCGATCCTGCTGGTCGAGCAGAAGCTGACGATCGCGCTGCGCATCTCGCAAGCGGCTGTACGTGATGGGCCACGGCCGCATCGTGTTCGAAGGCACGCCGCCGGACCTGCGGGCCAACGCGTATATTCGCAAGGAGTGGCTGGAGGTCTGATGTCGCCGCGCCGCGACGGGCGCGTCGATGTCGCACCAGGGACAACCGCCAGCCGCTGCTGCCACCTAGAATCGAACGACCGTGCTTTTCCGGCGCACCGCGCTGACGAGGAAATCCCATGAGTGCCAGCTATGAAGTTCGCGACGGCGTCGCCGTCATCACGCTGAACAACCCGCCGGTCAACGGCCTGGGCTACGACACCCGCACGGCGATCGCCGACGGCATCGAGCGGGCCAATGCCGATGCGGCCGTCAAGGCCATCGTGCTCACCGGCGCCGGCAAGGCGTTTTCCGGCGGCGCCGACATCCGCGAATTCGGCTCGCCCAAGGCGCATGGCCGAGCCCAACCTGCTGCAGCCTGATCCGGCTGTGCGAGGACGCGGCCAAGCCGGTGGTCGCCGCGATGCACAGCGTCGTGCATGGGCGGCGGGCTGGAGCTCGCGCTGGGCTGCCACTACCGCGTGGCCGCGCCGGGCGCGCAGTCGCGCTGCCCGAGGTCAAGCTCGGCCTGATCCCCGGCGCCGGCGGCACGCAGCGGCTGCCGCGCGTGCTCGGCGTCGAGACCGCGCTGAACATGATCGTCAGCGGCGAGCCGGTGAAGAGCGAGCTGCTGGCCGCGCTGCCGGGGCAGAAGCTGTTCGACAAGCTCGTCGACGGCGACCTGCTGGCCGGCGCGCTCGCCTTCGCCAACGAGGTCGCCGACAAGCGGCCGCTGCCGCTGGTGCGCAACCTGAAGGTCGCGCACCCGAACGCCGGACGCGTACTTCCAGTTCGCGCGCAACACCGTCAAGGCGATGGCGAAGAACTTCCCGGCGCCGCCCAAGTGCGTCGACGCCGTCGAGGCGTCGCTGACGAAGAAGTTCGACGACGGCATGCGTCTACGAGCGCGAGCTCTTCATGGCGCTGATGCTGACGCCGGAGTGCAAGGCGCTGCGCCATGCGTTCTTCGCCGAGCGCGCGGCGAGCAAGATCCCCGACGTGCCCGAGGACACGCCGGTGCGCGACGATCAAGTCGGTGGCCGTGATCGGCGCCGGCACGATGGGCGGCGGCATCGCGATGAACTTCCTCAACGCCGGCATCCCGGTGACGATGCTCGAGATGAAGCAGGACGCGCTCGACCGCGGCCTGGCGACGATCCGCAAGAACTACGAGTCGCAGGTCAAGAAGGGCAAGCTCAAGGCAGGACAAGTACGAGCAGCGCATGGCGCTGCTGCAAGCCGACGCTGAGCTACGACGACCTCAAGGACGCCGACCTGGTGATCGAGGCCGTGTTCGAGGAGATGGGCGTCAAGGAAACGGTGTTCAAGAAGCTCGACGCAGGTGATGAAGCCCGGCGCGATCCTGGCGAGCAACACCTCGACGCTCGACGTCGACAAGATCGCGGCGTTCACCAAGCGCCCGCAGGACGTGGTCGGCATGCACTTCTTCAGCCCGGCCAACGTGATGAAGCTGCTCGAGGTGGTGCGCGGCGCCAAGACCGGCCAAGGACGTGCTGGCCACCGTGATGGCCGCTGGCCAAGAAGATCAAGAAGACCGCGGTGGTCTCGGGCGTCTGCGACGGCTTCATCGGCAACCGCATGATCGAGCAGTACAGCCGCCAGGCCGGCTTCCTGCTCGACGAAGGCTGCACGCCGCAGCAGGTGGACAAGGCGATCGAGAAGTTCGGCTTCGCGATGGGGCCGTTCCGCATGGGCGACCTGGCCGGCAACGACATCGGCTGGGCGATCCGCAAGCGCCGCTACGTCGAGAAGCCCCGACTTCGCGCTACAGCAAGACCGCCGACCTGCTGTGCGAGCTGGGCCGCTTCGGCCAGAAGACCGGCGCCGGCTGGTACGACTACCAGCCCGGCAAGCGCGACGCGATCCCGTCGCCGCTGGTCGAGAAGATGATCGAGGACTACCGCAAGGAGACCGGCATCACGCCGCGCAAGATCGAGCGACGACGAGATCGTGCAGCGCCTGGTCTACGCGCTGGTCAACGAAGGCGCGCGCATCCTCGAGGAAGGCATCGCGCAGCAAGGCCAGCGACATCGACATGGTCTACCTCACCGGCTACGGCTTCCCGCTGTACCGCGGCGGCCCGATGTGCTACGCCGACAGCCAGGGCCTGTTCAACGTGGTGCAGGCGATGAAGCGCTTTGCGCAGAACCCGCGCGACGACGCCAGCGTTCTGGCAGCCCGCGCCGCTGCTGGCCAGGCTGGCGGCCGAAGGCAAGAGCTTCACCTGATATGACCCACCCCCGTAGCGGCCTGGCGGCCGCCTCCCCCTCGAGGGGGCAACACCGCGGACCGGCAGAGCCGGATCCGCGGTGTTCGCTGGGAGCGCGCCTGACCGAGCATGCTTACCAAGGGTCTCGACCCGAACAGCCAAGGAAACACCATGACCCAAGCCGTGATCGTCTCCACCGCCCGCACGCCGCTGGCCAAGAGCTGGAAGGGCGCCTTCAACATGACCCACGGCGCCACGCTCGGCGGCTTCGCCGTCAAGGCCGCGGTCGAACGCGCCGGCGTCGACGCCGGCGCGGTCGAGGACGTGCTGATGGGCTGCGCCACGCCCGAGGGCGCGACCGGCAGCAACATCGCGCGCCAGATCGCGCTGCGCGCCGGGCTGCCGATCACGGTGGGCGGCGTCACCGTCAACCGCTTCTGCTCCAGCGGCCTGCAGACCATCGCGATGGCCGCGCAACGCATCATCGCCGGCGAGGGCGACGTCTACGTCGCCGGCGGCGTGGAAAGCATCTCCTGCGTGCAGAACGAGATCAACCGCCACATGATTGCCGACCCCTGGCTGGTCGAGCACAAGCCCGAGATCTACTGGCCCATGCTGCAGACCGCCGAGAACGTGGCCAAGCGCTACAACATCCCCAAGGAGCGCATGGACCACTACGGCGCCGGCAGCCAGCAGAAGGCCTGCGCAGCGCAGGAGGCCGGCCTGTTCAACGACGAGATCGTCGTCTGCACGGTGATGGCCGGCGTCGCCGATGCGCAGCTCGGCCTGCGCAGCAAGGAAGTGACGGTCAGCGCCGACGAGGGCCTGCGTCCCGGCACCACCTACGACGGCATCAAGGACATCCGCACGGCGGTGCCCGGCGGCGTCATCACCGCCGGCAACGCCAGCCAGTTCAGCGACGGCGCAGGCGCCTGCGTCGTGGTCAGCGACACCTATGCGCAGCAGAAGAACCTCAAGCCGCTGGGCCGCTTCCTCGGCTTCGCGGTGGCCGGCTGCGAGCCCGACGAGATGGGCATCGGCCCGGTGTTCGCCGTGCCCAAGGTGCTCAAGCGCCTGGGCCTGACGGTCGACGACATCGACCTGTGGGAGCTGAACGAGGCCTTCGCGGTGCAGGTGCTGTACTGCGCCGACACGCTCGGCATCCCGATGGACCGGCTCAACGTCAACGGCGGCGCCATCGCGGTCGGCCACCCCTACGGCGTCAGCGGCCAGCGCCTGACCGGCCACGCGCTGATCGAAGGCAAGCGCCGCGGCGCCAAGCGCGTGTGCGTGACGATGTGCATCGGCGGCGGCATGGGCGCGGCCGGCGTGTTCGAGGTGCTGTGACCGCGGCATGAACACGCTGCGCACGCCGGACGATCGCTTCGGCCAGCTGCCGGGTTTCCCCTTGCCGCCGCACTATGTGGACGACCTGCCGGGCTGCCACGGCCTGCGGGTGCACTACCTCGACGAAGGCCCGCGCGATGCGGCGGTCACGGCGCTGTGCCTGCACGGCAACCCGTCGCTGGTGCTACCTGTACCGGCACATGATCCCGGTGTTCACCGCGGCCGGGCTGCGCGTGGTGGCGCCCGACCTGATCGGCTTCGGCCGCTCCGACAAGCCGGTCCGAGTCGAGGACCACAGCTTCGATTTCCACCGCAGCATGCTGCTGCGTTTCGTCGAGCGGCTGGACCTGCGAACATCCTGCTCGTCTGCCAGGACTGGGGCGGCCTGCTCGGCCTCACGCTGCCGCACGACATGCCCGGCCGCTTCACGCGGCTGCTGGTGATGAACACCGGGCTCGGCACCGGCGCGGTGACCGAAGGCTTCCGCCAGTGGCGCGCCTATTCCAACTCCAGCCCGACCTGCCGGTGGGCAAGCTGTTCGCGCGCGGCAAGCCCGAGCTGACTGCCGGCGAAGTGGCGGCCTACGACGCGCCGTTCCCCGATCCGAGCTACAAGGCCGCGCTGCAGGCCTTTCCGAACCTGGTGCCCGACGGCGACGATGCGCCCGGCGCGGCGGTCAGCCGGCGCGCGCGCGAGTTCCTTCGCAACGAATGGAGCGGGCAGGCCTTCATGGCCATCGGCATGCGCGACCCGGTGCTCGGCGAAGCGCCGATGCGCTCGCTGCAGAAGAACATCCGCAATTGCCCGGCGCCGCTCGAAGTGGCCGAGGGCGGGCACTTCCTGCAGGAATGGGGTGGCCCGATCGCGACGGCGGCGCTGCGGCAGTTCGGTCTGGCGGCATGAAGACCGATCTCGAAGCGCTGCGGAAGTTCTTCCGCTCTTCGCCGTTCATGGTCGACCTCGGCGTCGAGCCGGTGTCAGTGGGCGAGGGCAGGCTGTGCTCGGAGCTGGCGTTGGCACCTCGCCACCTGCAGCACACCGGGCAAGTGCACGCCGGCGTGGCATCGGCGATGGCCGACCACAGCATGGGCGCGGCGGCGCAGACGATGGCCCCGGCGGGCCATTGGATCTTCACCGCCGAGTTGAAGACCAGCCACCTGCGCGCGGCCATCGGCGAGCGACTGGTCTGCGAAGCGCGTGTGCTCAAGCCCGGGCGCACCGTGAGTTTCACCGAGGCCGAGGTGTATGCCGTCTCGGGCGATCAGCGCACGTTGGTGGTCAAGGCGTCGGCGACGATGGCGGTCAAGGCCAAGGCGAACCGCGGCTGAGTGCAACCGATGCGAACCACGCTCGACTTCCTGCTGCACCGCTGGCTCGACGTGCAGTCGCTGCTGACGCGGCCGCGCTTTGCCGACCATTCGCCGGAGACCTTCGCTTCGGTGCTCGACACCTGCGAGCGCATCGCGCGCGACAAGTTCGCGCCGTTCAATCGCATCAGCGACACCGAGGAGCCGCGCTTCGACGGACAGAAGGTGGTGCTGCCAGCCTGCTCGCACGATGCGGCCAAGGCCTACATCGACTCCGGCATGCTGGCGGCGGCGCAGGACTACGAGCTGGGCGGCATGCAGCTGCCGTGCGTGGTCGAGATGGCCGCGCACACCTTCTTTTCCAAGGCCGGCATCGGCCTGGGCGGCGGCGGCATGCTGACCAGCGGCAACGCCAATCTGCTGATGGCGCACGGCACCGCGTTGCAGAAGGAAGTCTTCGCGAAGAACGAGTTCGCCGGGCGCTGGTTCGGCACGATGTGCCTGAGCGAGCCGCAGGCCGGCTCGTCGCTGTCCGACATCATCACCCGCGCCGAGCCCGACGGCGAGGACTTCGCCGACGATCCGCTGGGTCCGCGCTACCGGCTGCGCGGCAACAAGATGTGGATCAGCAACGGCGAGCACGAGCTCACCGAGAACATCATCCATCTGGTGCTGGCCAAGATACCGGGCCCCGATGGCAAGCTGGTCCCCGGCACGAAAGGCATCTCGCTGTTCATCGTGCCGAAAAAGCTGGTCGACGCGCAGGGTCGCCTCACCGGTGAACGCAACGACGTCGCGCTCGCCGGGCTGAACCACAAGCTCGGCTACCGCGGCATCCCGAACACGCTGCTGAACTTCGGCGAAGGCACGTTTCCTGTGCGCGGCGCAGCGGGCGGGGGATTGGACGGCGCCGGCGCCGGTGCGGTGGGCTATCGCGTCGGCAAGCCCGGCGAAGGCCTGCGCTGCATGTTCCACATGATGAACGAGGCGCGCATCGCGGTCGGGCTCGGTGCCGTGATGCTCGGCTACGCCGGCTACGAAGCCAGCCTGCAGTACGCGCGCGATCGCGCGCAGGGCCGGCCGATCGGTCCATCGGGCAAGGACGCGTCGCGGCCACCGGTGCGCATCATCGAACATGCGGACGTCAAACGCATGCTGCTGGCGCAGAAGGCGTACGTCGAAGGCGGCCTCGCGCTGGCGCTGTATTGCGCGCGCCTGGTCGACGATCTGCACAGCGGCGAGGCCGCGGCCGCGCGCGAGGCCGGCACCTTGCTCGAGGTGCTGACGCCGATCGTCAAGAGCTGGCCCAGCGAATGGTGCCTCGAGGCCAACAGCCTGGCGATCCAGGTGCACGGCGGTTATGGCTACACGCGCGACTTCCCGGTCGAGCAGTACTGGCGCGACAACCGCCTGAACATGATCCACGAGGGCACGCACGGCATCCAGGCGCTCGATCTGCTCGGTCGCAAGGTGGTGATGGACGATGGTGCGGGGCTCAAGCTGCTGTCGACACGCGTGAACCAGAGCATCGCGGCGGCGCGGCTGGCGCCCGAGCTCACGGCGCATGCCGCGGCGTTGGCATCGGCCCTGCAGGCTGTAGGCGCTGCGACCCGCTCGGCGTGGTCCAGCGGTGTGCCGGAGGAGGCGCTCAGCAACGCGATGCCGTACCTGCAGGCCTTCGGCCACATGGTGCTGGCGTGGATCTGGCTCGACCTGGGCCATTGCGCGCACCGGGCTCTGCGGGCCGGCGCGCCGGACACCGATTTCTTGCATGGCAAGCTGCAGGCGATGCGCTACTTCTTCGGCTACGAGCTGCCCAAGGTGGCGGCCTGGCTGAGCGTGGTGAATGCGCGCGACCCGGTGTGCCGCGAGATGCGCGACGAATGGTTCTGAACGAGCAATTGGAGACGACGATGGCCACACCCGTGATGAAACTCTTCGACCTGAGCGGCAAGACCGCACTGGTCACCGGCGGTTCGCGCGGCCTGGGGCTGCAGATCGCCGAGAGCCTGGGCGAGGCCGGCGCGAAGATCATGCTCACGTCGCGCAAGGCGGGCGACCTGGAAGAGGCCGCGGCGCACCTGCAGGCCAAGGGCATCGACACGCGCTGGATCGCCGCCGACGCGAGCGACGCCGCTCAGGTGCACAAGGTCTGCCGCGAGACGCTGGAGCGCATGGGCCACGTCGACATCCTGGTCAACAACGCCGGCGCGGCCTGGGGCGCGCCGGCCGAGGACCATCCGCTGGAGGCCTGGGACAAGGTGATGAACCTCAACGTGCGCAGCATCTTCGTGTTCAGCCAGGCCATCGGCAAGGCGAGCATGATTCCGCGCCGGCAGGGGCGCATCATCAACGTGGCGTCGATCGCCGGGCTCGGCGGCAATCCGGTCGGCATGGAGACGGTGGCCTACAACACCAGCAAGGGCGCGGTGGTGAACTTCACGCGCGCGCTGGCGGCCGAGTGGGGCGAGCACGGCATCACCGTCAACGCCATCGCGCCGGGCTTCTTTCCCAGCAAGATGACCCAGGGCACGCTCAAGACGCTGGGGGTCGAGACGCTCGCCTCGCACGCGCCGCTGCGCCGCATCGGCGACGACGACGACCTGAAGGGCGCGGCGCTGCTGTTCGCCTCGGCCGCCGGCAAGCACATCACCGGGCAGATCCTGGCGGTCGATGGCGGGGTGTCCTGCATCACCGGGGGCTGAGGAGGGTCGATGACGGCTACCAAGATCGCCTTTCCGATCCGCATTCCGTTCGTCGAGGAGTTGGGGCTCGAGCTGCACGGTTTCGGCGACGGCAAGGCCGAGCTGCGGGTCGACTTGGCCGAGGCACACCTCAATTCCTGGGAGGTGGCGCACGGCGGCGTGCTGATGACGATGCTCGACGTGGCGATGGCGCACGCCGCACGCAGCGTGCACCAGCACGACCCGAGCCAGGGCCGCGGCGTGGCCACCATCGAGATGAAGACGACCTTCATGCGCCCGGCGCAGGGCGAGTTGCGTGCGCTCGGCAAGCTGCTGCATCGCACCGCGACGATGGCGTTCTGTGAAGGGTCGGTGTTCGATGACGCGGGCCAGCTTTGTGCGCAGGCCACCGGCACCTTCAAGTACCTGCGCGCACTGCCCACCCCGCGGGGTGACATCAAACACCAGCGCGCCGCGGCGCAGAAGGAATCATGATGACCTTGATGAACCAACAGATGCTGCTGGTGTCGCGCCCGAGCGGCGAGCCCAGCGCCGCCAACTTCAAGCTCGTGCAGACGCCGGTGCCTGCACTGCAGGACGGCGAGGTGCTGGTTCGCCACCACTACCTGAGCCTGGACCCGTACATGCGCGGCCGCATGAACGAGGGCAAGAACTACGCCCAGCCGCAACCGCTGAACGCGGTGATGATCGGCGGCACCGTCGGCGAGGTGGTGCAGTCGCGCCACGAGCGCTTCGATGCGGGCGACACGGTCGTCGGTTCCGGCGGCTGGCAGCTGTATTCGGTGGTGACCGGTGCTCCGAGCGGCATGCTGCGCAAGGTCGACACCTCGCGGGTGCCGCTGTCCGCATTCCTGGGTGCCGTGGGCATGCCGGGCGTGACGGCCTGGTACGGCCTGACGCAGATCATCGAGCCCAAGGTGGGCGAGACGGTGGTGATCAGCGCCGCCAGCGGTGCGGTGGGCAGTGCCGTGGGCCAGCTGGCCAAGGCGCGCGGCTGCCGCGCCGTGGGCATCGCCGGGGGGCGCGAGAAATGCGACTACGTGGTGCGCGAGCTCGGCTTCGACGCCTGCATCGACTACAGACCGCTGAAGGATCTGGCGTCGCTGTCGGCGGCCCTGGCGCAGACCTGCCCGCAGGGCATCGACGGTCATTTCGAGAACGTGGGCGGCCTGATCCTGGACGCCGTGATGCAGCGCGCCAATGCGTTCGCGCGCATCGCGATGTGCGGCATGATCGCCGGCTACAACGGCGAGCCGATTCCGATGGCCGACCCGAAGCTGATCCTGACCAGCCGCATGAAGGTGCACGGCTTCATCGTCAGCGAGCACCTGCAGCATTGGCCCGCGGCGCTGGCCGAGCTGGGCGAGCGGGTGGCCAACGGCACGCTCAAGTACCGCGAGACCATCGCCCAGGGGCTGGAGAGCGCTCCCGAGGCTTTCATCGGGCTGTTGAAGGGCCGCAACTTCGGCAAGCAGCTGGTCAAGCTGGTGTAGCGTGGCCCTGCGCTGGAGCTGGCAGCGGTTTGCCGAACTGGGTGCAGACGGCGTCTACGACATGCTGGCGCTGCGCGCGCGGGCGTTCATCCTGGAGCAGGGACCGTACCTCGATCCCGATGGCGCCGACCGATTCGCCTGGCACTTGCTGGGGCGCAATGAAAGCGGCGACCTGCTGGCCTACCTTCGTGTCGTGGACCCGGGCGTGAAGTTCGATGAACCGTCGATCGGGCGGGTCGTGGTCGACGCGGCAATTCGCGGCCAAGGACGCGGCCACGTGTTGATGCGTGAAGGGGTCGCGCGCTGCGCTCAGGCGTGGCCGGGGCGAGCCAATCGCATCAGCGCGCAGTCACACCTGCAGCGCTTCTACCAGCGCCATGGTTTCGAGCCGGTCACGCCAGAGTACATCGAGGATGGAATCCCGCATGTCCAGATGTTGAGGAGCGCGTCATGAGCCACGTCACGCACGAAGTCCTGAACCAGAGCACGCCGTTCGTCGATGTCAACCTGTTCGACACCGATGCCGGGCTGCGCGATGCGCTGTGCTTCAACCTGCCGAGTTTCGACGCCGCCCGCTTCTCGGCGCTGGGCGCCGAAGCCGGCTCGGCGAGCACGGTGACGCACGCGCGGCTGGCCAACCACCACAGCCCGGTGCTGCATGCGCACGACCGCTTCGGGCACCGCATCGATCAGGTCGAGTTCCATCCCAGCTACCACGTGCTGCTCGGCGCCGCGCTGCGCCACGGGCTGCACGGCACGCCGTGGTCGCGGCCGTCCGGTGCGCACGTGGAGCGGGCCGCGGCCTTCATCGTGTCGACGCAGGCCGAGCCGTCGGTGTTGTGCCCGGTGTCGATGAGCTATGCGGTGACGCCGGCGCTGCGCGCCAATGCCGGCCTGTATGCGGCCTGGCAATCGCGCATCGTGTCCACCCAGTACGACCCGCGCTTCGCGCCGTTCGCGCAGAAAACCGCGGTCACGCTCGGCATGGGCATGACCGAGAAGCAGGGCGGCTCCGACGTGCGCTCCAACACCACGCGCGCCGAACACCTGGGCGACGACGGCTGGGGCCGGCGCTATGCGATCACCGGCCACAAGTGGTTCATGTCGGCGCCGATGTGCGACGCCTTCCTGGTGCTGGCGCAGGCCCCTGGGGGCTTGAGCTGCTTCTTCCTGCCGCGCTGGCTGCCCGATGGTTCGACCAACGTGCTGCGCATCCAGCGCCTGAAGCACAAGATGGGCAACCATGCCAACGCGAGTTCCGAGATCGAGTTCGACCGTTCGACCGCCTGGCTGGTCGGCGACGAGGGCCGTGGTGTGCCGCAGATCCTGGCCATGGGCGCGATCACGCGGCTCGATTGCGCGCTCGGCACCGCCGGCCTGATGCGCCACGCGCTGGCGCTGTCGCTGCACCACACCGCACAGCGCAAGGCTTTCGGTGCGCGCCTGATCGAGCAGCCGATGATGAAGAACGTGCTGGCCGACCTGGCCCTGGAAAGCGAAGCGGCGACGGCGCTCGCGCTGCGGCTGGCGCGAGCCGTCGACCGCTCCGAGAATGCACAGGACCCGAGCGGACACGAGGCCCTGATGCGGCGCGTGCTGACACCGATTGCAAAATTCTGGATCTGCAAGCGCGGCAGCCTGTTCGGCCAGGAGGCCATGGAATGCCTGGGCGGCAACGGTTACGTCGAGGAACAGGGCGAGGGTGCGATGGCGCGCATCTACCGCGAGATGCCGCTCAACTCGATCTGGGAGGGCGCCGGCAACATCATGGCGCTGGACCTGCTGCGGGCGCTGCGCACCGGCCCGGTGGCCGATGCGCTGATGCACGAGCTGGCCCCGGCGCGTGGCGCGCACGCGGCGTTCGATCGCCTGGTGGCCGCGCTGCCCGGTCGCGTCGACGGCGTGCGCGAAGAAGTCGACGCGCGACGCCTGGCACGCGACGTGGCGCTGGGTGTGCAGGCGGCGCTGTTGCGGCAGCATGCGCCGGCCGAGGTGTTCGACACCTTCTGCGATTCGCGGCTGGACGAGCCGGGCGGCGGCGGCGCATTCGGCCTGCTGCGCGCCGGCGCGCCGTTGGACGATCTGATCCGGCGCGCCATGCCGGGCGTGCTCTGATAAACGACTCGATCGCATTTCAGAATCAAGGATCATCATGAGCAACATCCATCTGGGCCGCGGCGACACCGCCGTCATCACCGGCGCCGCGTCGGGCTTCGGCCTCGAGGCCTCGCGCATCGCCGCGCGACGTGGCATGAACGTCGTGATGGCCGACGTGCAGCCCGATGCACTGGAGCTGGCTGCGCGCGAGGTCCAGTCGATCGGCGCTGCCGTGCTGCCGTTTCGCATCGACATCGCCAAGGCCGCCGAAGTCGAGGCACTGGCCGCGGCCACGATGAAGCGCTTCGGCACGCCGCACTTCGTGTTCAACAATGCCGGCGTCGGTGCGGGCGGGCTGATCTGGGAACACACGCTGAAGGACTGGGAGTGGGTGATCGGCGTCAACGTGATGGGCGTCGCCCATGGAGTGCGCGTGTTCACGCCGTTGATGCTGGCCGAAGCCGCGCGCGACCCGGGCTACGAGGGGCACATCGTCAACACCGCGTCGATGGCGGGGCTGCTCAATCCGCCGAACATGGGCGTCTACAACGTCAGCAAGCATGCGGTGGTGAGCCTGAGCGAGACGCTGTACCAGGACCTGACGTTGGTGACGACGCAGGTGCATGCCCATGTGTTGTGCCCCTTCTTCGTCGCCACCGGCATCCACCAGAGTCATCGCAACCGGCCGGCGGAGATGGCCGATGCACGGACGAAACCCACGCGCAGCCAGCTCATCGCGCAGGCCATGAGCGAGAAGGCGGTCACCAGCGGCAAGGTCAGCGCGGCCCAGGTGGCCGGCTTCGTGTTCGACGCGATGACCGACCAGCGCTTCTACATCTACAGCCACCCGAAGGCCTTGGGCACGGTGCAAACCCGCCTCGAAGACATCATGCAGCAGCGCAACCCCACCGACCCGTTCAAGGACCGGCCGGAACTGGGCGACCAACTGCGCGCGGCATTGCGGCGCGCGGACGCCGGCTGAGCGCATCACCGATGCCCACCGCGGCGCTGCGCGAGGCGCAGCCGCTGCCTTAGCTGCCTGCATCCGATTTCACGCACGGGGCGTATCAGGGCCTCAGACGCCCCAGCCACCGCGTGCGGGGATGTCCGGAACGCCGTCGATCGATGGTCGGCGGCCGTCGCTCAACCCTGATTCGAGGATCCTGCACATGACCACGATGTCTCCAACCCGCGCGCGCCTGCTGCCGATCGCAGCGGCCGCGCTGGCCGCTGCCGCCGGCGCGGTGTTCTCGCCTGCCCATGCATCCAGCCACCGCGAAGCGCCGTACATCACGACGCAGCCCAAGGTCGATGGCACCGACTTCTACATGTTCTCGAGCTACGAGACCGGGCGCGCGGGCTACGTCACGCTGATCGCGAATTACCAGCCATTGCAGGCGCCTTACGGCGGCCCGAACTACTTCTCGATGGATCCGAATGCGCTGTACGAGATCCACATCGACAACAACGGCGACGCGAAGGAAGACATCACCTTCCAGTTCCGCTTCAAGAACAACTTCAAGGGCATCACGCTGCCGATCGGCGGCACCGACGTCGCGATCCCGCTGATCCAGGCCGGCCAGGTGACCGATCGCAACGCGCCGGCGCTGAACGTCAATGAGACCTACACCGTCGACATCGTGCGCGGCGATCGCCGCGGGGGCGGTCGCGCTGCCATCACCAACGCGGCCGGCGGCGGCGCGGTGTTCGACAAGCCGGTGGACAACATCGGCACCAAGACCATTCCCGACTACGACGCCTATGCGGCCAAGCACATCTACACCGTCAACATTCCGGGCTGCAACATGCCGGCCAAGTTGTTCGTCGGCCAGCGCAAGGAGGCCTTCGCGGTCAATCTCGGCACGATCTTCGACCTGGTCAACGCGCCGCTGTCGGTGATCACCAATCCGGCCCTCATCAACGCGGCGCCCAACATCATCGACGATGCCAACGTGTCCACGCTGGCGCTGGAGGTGCACAAGAGCTGCCTCACGCAGGGCAACGAGCCGGTGATCGGCGGCTGGACGACGGCCAGCCTGCGCCAGGGCACGCTGCTGAACCCGTCGCCGAAGAAGGGCCATCAGACGACGGCGATCTCCGGTGGCGCGTGGGTGCAGGTCTCGCGCCTGGGCAATCCGCTGGTCAACGAAGTGGTGATCGGCCTGCCCGACAAGGACCGCTTCAACAGCTCCAAGCCGAAGGACGACCTGCAGTTCGCGAGCTACGTGACCAATCCGACCCTGCCGCGCCTGCTCGAGGTGGCGCTGGGCACGCCGGCCGGGGCCGATCGCGCCGTCGAACTTCCCGCGCACCGACCTGGCCAACGTGTTCCTGAGCGGCATCGGCGGCGTCAACAAGCCGGCCAACGTGGTGCCGGCCGAGATGCTGCGCCTGAACACCGCGATCCCCGCGGTGCCCTTCGCGCAGCAGAACCGGCTCGGCGTGGCCGGCGAGCTGCTGCGCGTGGGCGGTGCTGCCAACCTGTCGCAGGCGGTGGATCTCGCGGGTTTCCCGAACGGTCGTCGCCCGAAGGACGACGTGGTGGACATCGCGCTGGTCGCCGTGGCCGGTGGTCTTTGCGTGCTGAACAGCAACGCCTCGCTGGCCGCGCTGCAACCCGCCGACAACAACAACGTGCTCGGCCTGAACACCTTCACGATCCCCGGCACGCCGGCCACCACGCTGAGCTCCGAGTGCCGCTTCGGCAAGGTGCCGCTGGGTGCCACGTCGGCCGCGTTGCACGACGCGGTAGACCAGGCGGTGGTGCCGCTGCTGCCCGGCTTCCCGTATCTGTTCACGCCGACACCCGGCGCCCGCTGAAGGAGGGCCAAACCATGATGCAGATCCGTAAGCTGCTGATCGCCGTGACCACGGCCGCCGTGCTGGCCGGCTGCGGTGGTGGCGGCAATGACGCATCCGCCCCTCGTCGACCCGCTGGCCGCCGTTCCGGCCGAGGCCGCGCAAAGCGCACCCGGCATGGTGAGCTACCTGGCCACCCTGGCGCAGCTGCTCAGCGAGGCGCGCGAAGCGATCGACCTGACCGCGCTGGCCTCGATGTTCACCAGCGACACCACCGAACCCGAGGCAGTGCAATAGTCCGACAGAGTCGACAGCGCCGCGGGTCTCGCCGACCCGCGGCGCGCTGGCCTACAATGCTGGTCATCGATGACCTACAAGGACCGGGGAAAGGCATCATGGTTATGACACCGCGAACTTTCGGCTTCTGCTACATTTGCTTGAACGGCCGCGCGTCCACGACCACCTGAATCCCCCTCCACACGATCAAGCGCGGTCCCCACCGCGCTTTTTCTTTTGCTTGCAGGCATGCCCATGATCACGATCTCTCTGCCCGACGGCTCGAAGCGACAGTTCGACCAAGCTCCCACCGTGGCCGATGTGGCTTCCGCGATCGGCCCGGGCCTTGCGAAGGCGGCACTGGCCGGACGCGTCGGCAGCGGCGAGTCGGCCCGGCTGGTCGACACGAGCCACCGCATCGAACACGACACTGCGCTGGCGATCGTGACCGACAAGGACCGCGACGGCCTGGAGATCATCCGCCACTCGACGGCGCACCTGCTGGCCTACGCGGTGAAGGAGCTGTTCCCCGACGCGCAGGTGACGATCGGGCCGGTGATCGAGAACGGCTTCTACTACGACTTCGCCTACAAGCGGCCGTTCACGCCCGAGGATCTCGCGGCCATCGAAGCCAAGATGGCGGAGCTGGCGCAGGCTCGGACGAGCCGGTGCAGCGCGAGGAAATGCAGCGCGACGCCGCGGTCCAGTTCTTCCTCGGTTTGGGCGAGAAGTACAAGGCCGAGATCATCGCCAGCATTCCGGCGGCAGAGCCGATCGGCCTGTACCGCGAGGGCAAGTTCATCGACCTGTGCCGCGGGCCGCACGTGCCGCGCACGGGGCGGCTCAAGCATTTCAAGCTGATGAAGGTGGCCGGCGCCTACTGGCGCGGCGACCAGGCCAACGAGCAGCTGCAGCGCATCTACGGCACGGCCTGGGCGACCAAGGAGGACCTGCAGCAATACCTGACGATGCTCGAGGAGGCCGAGAAGCGCGACCACCGCCGGCTCGGCCGCGAACTCGACCTGTTCCACATGCAGGAGGAGGCGCCGGGCCTGGTGTTCTGGCATCCGAACGGCTGGACGGTGTGGCAGCAGGTCGAGCAGTACATGCGCGCGGTCTACCGCGACAACGGCTACCAGGAGGTCAAGGGCCCGCAGATCCTCGACAAGAGCCTGTGGGAGAAGACGGGCCACTGGGACAACTACCGCGACAACATGTTCGTCACCGAGTCGGAGAAGCACGAGTACGCGCTGAAGCCGATGAACTGTCCCGGCCACGTGCTGATCTTCAAGTCGGCGTTGCGCAGCTACCGCGAACTGCCGCTGCGTTATGGCGAGTTCGGCCAGTGCCACCGCAACGAGCCCAGCGGCGCGCTGCACGGGATCATGCGGGTGCGCGGCTTCACGCAGGACGATGGCCACATCTTCTGCACCGAGGACCAGATCCTCGACGAGTGCGTCGCCTACACGGCGCTGCTGCAGAAGGTCTACCGCGACTTCGGCTTCAACGAGATCATCTACAAGGTCGCCACGCGACCCGACAAGCGGGTCGGCGCGGATGCGCTGTGGGACAAGGCCGAGTTCGCGCTGATGGAGGCGCTGCGACGATCGAACTGCGAGTTCGAGGTGTCGCCAGGCGACGGGGCCTTCTACGGGCCGAAGATCGAATACACGCTAAAAGACGCTATCGGCCGTCAATGGCAGTGCGGAACGATGCAAGTGGACTTCAACATGGCCGAACGCCTGGGCGGCGAATACGTCACCGAGTCCAGCGGCCGGGCCCACCCGGTGATGCTGCACCGGGCCATCGTCGGCAGCCTGGAGCGATTCATCGGCATCCTGCTGGAGCAGCACGCCGGCGCGTTGCCGGCCTGGCTCGCCGCCATGCCAGGTGGTGGTGTCGCCGATCACCGGCGCGCAGGCCGATTGGGCCGAGGCGGTGGCGAAATTGCTTCAAAAACAAGGGGTTAGAGTTCAAACAGATTTGCGGAACGAGAAAATTAGCTATAAAATCCGCGAGCATTCGATGCAAAAGGTTCCGTACATCCTGGTCGTAGGCGACAAGGAAAAGGCAAGCGGGGCCGTTTCGGTGCGCGCACGAGGCAACGTGGACCTCGGTGTGATGACCGTCGAAGCCTTCTCACAGAAGATCGCGGACGACATCGCCCGTAAGGCCTGAGCTTTCGGCGCGCTTTTGATTTTGTCTGTGGCCTGTTTCCTGCCTTGGGGCCGCTGAAGGGGTCAACACCATCGCTACATTTCTGGACCGTCGCACACCCAACGCCGAGCGCAAGCACCGGCTCAACCGAGAGATCACCGCACCGCAGGTGCGATTGAATGGCCCCGAGAACGAAGCTCTCGGCGTCGTGAGCCTGATCGAGGCTCTGCGGTTGTCGGGTGAGTACGACGTGGACCTGGTCGAGATTGCACCGACCGCCGATCCTCCTGTCTGCCGATTGATGGACTACGGCAAGTTCAAGTACCAGGAGCAGAAGAAGGCGGCCGAAGCCAAGTCCAAGCAGAAGATCATCGAGGTCAAGGAAGTCAAGTTCCGCCCGGGCACCGACGAGGGCGACTACCTGATCAAGATGCGCAACCTGCGGCGGTTCATTGCCGAAGATGGCGACAAGGGCAAGGTGACCTTGCGGTTCCGTGGCCGCGAGATCACGCACCAGGAAATCGGCATGCGGCTGCTGGAGCGCATCCGCGATGAATTGGCCGATGTGGCGGTGGTCGAGCACATGCCCAAGCTCGAGGGCCGCCAGATGATCATGGTGCTGGCGCCGAAGAAGAAGTCGTGAATGCGTAGATGAGTTTTCCGCGCCGCGGTCGGGTCGCCGCGGCGTCGGGAGAGAAGCCACCGCAGGCTTCACCAAGTGATGCAAGCCCCTTGCATCCGCCTGCGGCAGCACAGTAGAAGGAGCAGTCATGCCCAAGATGAAGACCAAGAAGAGCGCGGCCAAGCGGTTCCGCGTGCGTCCGGGGGGTACCGTCAAGCGCGGTCAGGCGTACAAGCGCCACATCCTCACCAAGAAGTCCACGACCCGCAAGCGCCACCTGCGCGGTGCGACCAACGTGCACGAGACCAACATGGGACACGTCGCTGCGATGATGCCCTTTGCCGGTCTGTGATCGACTGACGCACCCAACAAGGAGCTGAACCATGCCTCGCGTCAAACGTGGCGTCACCGCCCACGCCCGTCACAAGAAGATCCTCGCCGCTGGCCAAGGGCTACCGCGGTCGCCGCAAGAACGTCTTTCGCGTCGCCAAAGAAGCGGTGATGAAGGCGGGCCAATACGCCTACCGCGATCGCCGCACCCGCAAGCGCGTCTTCCGCCAACTCTGGATCGCCCGCATCAATGCCGCCAGCCGCGAGCTCGGCCTGAGCTACAGCAAGTTCATGGCCGGCATGAAGAAGGCCTCGATCGACATCGATCGCAAGATGCTGGCCGAACTCGCCGTCAACGACCCCGCTGCCTTTGGCAGCATCGTGGCGAAGGTGAAGGCCCAACTCGCTTGATGGCGCTCGCGCCGGCACTTGCTGCCGGCGCATGAACCCCAGGCAGGCCGTCACCTCGGGACGGTCTGCTTTTTTTGTTCGAACAACATTGCATCCGGCCGATGAACGATCTTGATCAACTGGTAGCGCGTGCGCTGGACGAATTCGCGGCGGCGCCCACCCCGGCCGAACTCGAGAACGCCAAGGCGCGCTTCATCGGCAAGTCCGGTGGCGTGACCGAGATGCTCAAGGCCCTGGCGTCCCTGTCGCCGCAGGAGAAGAAGGCACGCGGCGCGCAGATCAACCTCGCCAAGCAGCGCATCGAGTCCGCGCTGCAGGCTCGACGTCAGGCATTGGCCGATGCCGAGTTGGTGTCGCAGCTCAAGGCCGAGGCGCTGGATGTCACGTTGCCGGGCCGTCAGCATGGCCAGGGTGGTCTGCATCCGGTGTCGCGCACGATGGAGCGCATCGAGGCCATCTTCGCGTCGATGGGCTTCGACGTCGCGGACGGCCCCGAGATCGAGACCGACTGGATGAGCTTCACGGCACTGAACAACCCGGAGAATCACCCGGCGCGATCGATGCAGGACACGTTCTACGTCGACATCAAGGACGAAGCCGGTCGCTGGCTGAACCTGCGCCCGCACACGTCGCCGATGCAGGTGCGTTATGCCCGGGCACACGCCGCCCGTCACGCCGGCGCCCACCCGATGCCTGACATCCGCGTCATCGCGCCCGGACGCACCTATCGCGTGGACAGCGACGCCACGCATTCGCCGATGTTCCACCAGTGCGAAGGCCTGTGGATCGGCGAGAACGTCAGCTTCAAGGACCTGAAGGTCGTGTTCACCGAGTTTCTGCCGGCTGTTCTTCGAGAGCGAGGACCTGCAGTTGCGGTTTCGGCCATCGTTCTTTCCGTTCACCGAGCCTTCGGCCGAGATCGACATCGCGTTCGCGAGCGGTCCGCTGAAGGGCCAGTGGCTCGAAGTGGCGGGCTCGGGTCAGGTGCACCCGAATGTGGTGCGGAATTTCGGACTCGATCCGGAGCGCTACATCGGCTTCGCATTCGGCATGGGGCCCGATCGACTGGCGATGCTGCGCTACGGCGTCGACGACCTGCGACTGTTCTTCGACGGGGATCAACGGTTCCTGTCGCAGTTCAACTGAACGAGCATCGAGCCGCCATGCAATTTCCAGAATCCTGGTTGCGCGAATTCTGCGACCCGCCGCTGTCGAGCCAGGCACTGGCCGATCTGTTGACGATGTCCGGTCTCGAGGTCGAGTCCATGCGCAGCGTGGCGCCGCCGTTCAGCGGCGTCGTGGTGGCGCAGATCATCGAGGTGGAGCAACATCCGAACGCGGAGCGCCTGCGCGTCTGCCGCGTCGACGCCGGACCGCACTCGAAGGATGGCCCGCTGCAGATCGTCTGCGGTGCCCCCAACGCGCGGGTCGGACTGCGCGTGCCGCTGGCTTTGGTCGGTGCGCAGTTGCCACCGGGCGAGGACGGCAAGCCGTTCGAGATCCGCAAGGGCGTGCTGCGCGGCGTGGAGAGCACCGGCATGTTGTGCTCGGCGCGTGAATTGCGGCTGAGCGACGACCATGGCGGCCTGCTGGAACTGGACGGCGATGCATCGATCGGTGCCGACCTGCGCCAGGCGCTGCGGCTCGATGACACGCTGTTCACGCTGAAGCTGACGCCCAACCTGGCGCACTGCCTGTCGGTGTACGGCATTGCACGCGAGGTGTCGGCGTTGACCGGGGCGCCGCTGCACACGCCGACGATTCGAGCCGATCGCGCCGACCCACGACGGGCGGTTGCCGGTGACGATCGAGGCCACCGACCTGTGCGGCCGCTTCTCGGGTCGTGTGGTGCGCGGCGTCAACACCCGTGCGAAGCACGCCCGGCTGGATGGTCGATCGCCTGGCGCGATGCGGCCAGCGCGCGGTGACCCCGCTGGTGGACATCTCCAACTACGTGATGTTCGAGTACGGGCGTCCGTCGCATATCTTCGACCTCGACAAGATCCATCGAGGGGCTCACGGTGCGTTGGGGACGCCCCGGCGAGTCGCTGAAGCTGCTGAACGGCGACACGGCGGAGCTCGATGCAGCGGTCGGCGTGATCGCCGACGCTGAGGCGGTGGAGTCGCTCGCCGGCATCATGGGCGGCGATGCCACCGCGGTCTCCGACGACACGCGCAACGTCTATGTCGAGGCCGCGTTCTGGTGGCCCGATGCCGATCGCAGGTCGATCGCGTCGCTTCAATTTCGCCACCGACGCCGGGCATCGGTTCGAGCGCGGCGTCGATCCCGCAGGGCACGGTCGAGCACATCGAGCGCATCACGCGGCTGATCATCGACGTCTGCGGCGGCGAACCCGGCCCGATCGACGACCAGCAGCCGAACATGCCCGGTCGCAAGCCGGTCAGCCTGCGGGTCGCGCGCGGCGGCCAAGGTGATCGGCATGCCGCGTCGACCAGGCCGCCTGCGCCGGCGTGTTCCGCCGGCTCGGCCTGCCATTTGTCGAAGAGCCGGGCCGCCTGACCGTGACGCCCCCGAGCTGGCGCTTCGATCTGCAGATCGAGGAGGACCTGATCGAGGAGGTGGCCCGCGTGCTCGGCTACGACAAGCTGCCCGACACGCCGCCATTGGCGCCCTTGCAGGCGCGCGTGCGCCGCGAGGCGGTGCGCAGCAGCTTTGCCGTTCGCCGGGCCATGGCGGCGCTGGGCTACCAGGAAGTCATCACCTACAGCTTCGTCGAGGCGCGCTGGGAGCATGAGTTGGCCGGCAATGCAAACCCGATTCGTGTGCTGAACCCGATTGCGGCGCCGCTGGCGGTGATGCGATCCAGCCTGCTCGGCAGCCTGATCGCCACGCTGCGCCACAACCTGGCGCGCAAGGCCGAGCGGGTGCGCGTGTTCGAGGTCGGCCGTGTCTTCGCGCGCGACGACACGGTGCCGCCGGCGGAACCACCGTGGCCGGCATCGCCCAGCCGATGAAGCTCTCCGGGCTGGCCTACGGCCCAGCGGCGCCGACCCAATGGGGTCAGGGCGAGCGGCGGGTCGACTTCTTCGATCTGAAGGGTGATGTCGAGGCGCTGCTGGCACCGCGCGCGGTGTCGTGCCGGCCGGCCGATCACGCGGCGCTGCACCCGGGCCGCAGCGCGCCATTGTGGCTGGCGGACCGTTGCATCGGCGCCATCGGGGAGCTGCATCCACGGTGGCGCCAGGCGTACGACCTGCCGCATGCGCCGGTGCTGTTCGAGCTCGATCTGGCCGCCGTGCTGGAGCGCGACGTGCCGTCGTTCGTCCCGCTGCCGCGACAGCAGGCGGTCTGGCGCGACCTGGCGTTCGTGGTGTCGGCCGGCGCCGGCCACGACCAGCTGATCGACGCGTTGATGGACGATCCGCAGGGCCTCGTGCGCAGGGCCACGCTGTTCGATCTGTACCGGCCCCACGCGGCCGGCGAGACCGCGGGACCGGGTGAACACAGTATGGCGGTACGCCTTGAATTGATGGACGATCAGGCCACATTGACCGACGAGCGAATCGACCGGGCCATCGAATCCGCCAAGACCCGGGCGCATGAACGTGTCGGCGCCAGGCTGCGCGGCTAGCGCGTGGCCATCAGCCGAGGGAAGCTATGAGCACCGAAGACGACAGGGCTGCGCCCCGGGTGGCGGTACCCTCGCTGGAAACGCCGACCCTCACGAAGGCCGAGCTGGCCGAGCTGTTGTTCGAGCGACTGGGTCTGAACAAACGCGAGTCCAAGGACATGGTGGAGGCATTCTTCGACCTCATCCATCACACCTTGGTCGAAGGCCAGGACGTCAAGTTGTCCGGTTTTGGCAACTTCAATATCCGTCGAAAGGCACCGCGGCCCGGCCGCAATCCACGCACCGGCGAAGCCATTCCGATCAAAGCCCGCCATGTCGTGACTTTTCACGCGAGCCATAAGCTGAAATCAATTGTGCAGGGCGACACGCCGGCCGAAGGTGAGTTCGAGTAAAGTCTAACTTTGCCGCTCCACCTTATTGATTTCAATGGAGAAAGCGCTTCCCGCCATTCCCGCCAAACGCTACTTCACCATCGGTGAGGTGAGCGAGCTGTGCGGCGTGAAGCCTTACGTCCTGAGATATTGGGAACAGGAGTTCACGCAGCTGCGACCCGTCAAACGCCGCGGCAACCGGCGCTACTACCAGCACCACGAGGTCCTGCTGATCCGGCGCATCCGCGAGTTGCTGTACGACCAGGGCTTCACGATCAGTGGTGCACGCAATCGGCTTGGCCGAGTCAGGCCAGCCCGCGCGGACGGACTGCGCGGTCGATTCGCGCGAGCCGGCAGTGGTGGTCGAAGTGGACGGAAACGACATCGATGCCGCCGCGCAGCCTGAACACGATGGCACCCCGGCGCTGCCGCTGCCCGAGCCGGCAGAGATCGATCTCGGACAGCTGCGCATCGAGTTGCAGTCGATTCGAAAGCTGCTCGCCATTTGAGTCGCTGGCGCAACCTATAATCCAACGCTTCGTCGGGGTGTAGCGCAGCCTGGTAGCGCACTTGCATGGGGTGCAAGGGGTCGCGAGTTCGAATCCCGCCACCCCGACCAATGAAATCAACGGGTTAGCTCTCACAAAGGGCCGACCCGTTCGGCTTTCTGGGGTTCACGTACGGAACCACGTACGGAAAACGCGGACGTTGCGGTTTTCGCCACAAGTGCGGTCGGTTTCCGCGCCCCTGCGCATCCCCCGCAGTTAGGACGCCCAATTGTGCCACCGCAAAGAGGGCCCTCCGAGGTGGGCACCCTAAGCCGTCACGGATTGAACAGCGCCTGCAGATCCCCGCGCAGGTGATCAGACACGCGCGCGCCCGCCACGAGCGAGCCAGCAGCGCTGCATTTGCACGGTTCATGCTCGCGCCACGCACCCGAGCGCACCATTGCCTCGACATGGGCGACGCGCTCGGCACCGCGCGAAGCGGTAGGCGGCAAAGCTCTCGTGCCGAATGAAGCGGTGATCGCCAACATTGAGCGTGCATGCGGGATCATGGTGCGCGCCTTGCCTGCGCGTTGTAATACCCACAAGTACAAACTGCGGCACATCGCCTTGATGTTCGATCACCACTGGGGCCGAATACCACCGCGTGCAGGTGCTTGCCTGAGGGCCGCTATGGATCGGCAGCGTCGAGCCGGCCGCCAGCGCCACGGATTCAATAGAACGGCGCGATGTCGGGATGCATCGCCCTTGCCTCGCGCGCCTGCGCCTCGATCGCTTCAACGGCGGCCTCAGCTTCTTCAGCTGACAACCCAAATGCGCGGAAGATGCGGTGCACGGGAATCTCGATCGCACCGTATCCGGGCGATTCCCACTCTGGCAAGTTGCGATGGCAATGGCGCGCCAGGTCCCACGGGAGCATGCCGCCGAATTGCTGCCATGTCTCGTCGAGCACGCGAAGATCGGCGCGCGATAGCGCCCCGAATGCCTGCGCGCCGTCGCGTAGCGTGACCTCGTGACGATGTGGGCCGCGCTCGGCGATCGAGTCGTCCGTGCGCCCCGTCGTGCCCGCTGCGCTGCCATTGATCAGGTCAAGCGTGCGCGACAACACCGGCCCGTGCTGCATCGCCACCGGCACATCGCCCACCAGCGGCACCGCGTGCAGCTGAAGCAAACGGCGCTCGGCCAAGTAGAGCAGCTTCATCAGCTTGAGCACGGTCAACGGCTCGCCTGCGCGCTGCAGCAGGTAAGCGGCGGCCGCCTGCGCGGCGCGGTCTTCGTCGGACGGTTGGTGGCGATTTTGATCTGCATGCGGACCATTGTGGCACCGGCGGCAGCTTTCGTGCTCGCCGGGGTTGTGCCCTCGCTCACGCCTGCGCGCCGTCGGCCCGCTGCACTGTGCGCTGCGGGTCCTCTACTTCGGGGCCATCGACCAGCCGTGCTTTGCCGGCGCGCAGCAGCGCGCACCCATGTCGGGCCATCAAAGAGTCCGCACCGATCAGCGCTCGGTCGCGCCAGCAGGCAACGTCGACGATTGTCATCGGTAGGAGTGCTCCGCGTGGGTGGTGCCCCGCATCTCGCGCAACAGCGTAGGCATGTCGGAATCGTCGGCCAACATCACAACGCCCTCGCGGATCGTCGCGCAGCATGGGGTGCAGGCACGCGCAAGGCAGGCCACGGATAGCGGTAGACCCATCAGTCAGCTTCATCGAGCGCATCAGCCGAACGTCGAACATCACAGCTTGCGCCACGGCCCGCCAGGCTCGCCGCGCACGGGGCCTGCAGACTTCAATGCTCGTGCGGTTTCGGCTCGTACCGCGTCTCTGACAGCCGGGAAGTCGGCCTTGTGGTGAACCAGTTCGCCGCGGCCTGACTTCGAGCACCAGCGCCGCGTCGATTGGAGCCAGCGCGACGATTGCGCCAGCGTGCGAACACGTCGCCGCACGCGCGAAAGTTTCGCAGGGCCCGGACTCGATCAGTTGGTCGCTCATGCCGTTTCCAATGCGGTTGATGTGGTCGGCCAGTTGACGCCGCGTCACCCCGCCGGGCGAGCTTGGCTTGTCCCGTGTCGATAGGCCGCATCGCATCGGCCATAGGCAACGCGCGCAGGGTGCCGTGCGGGCCGTGCAGTGTGAGATGCCGGCCGCGCAGATACACGGTCTTGACCGCAATCGCACCACGATATGGCTCGCGTGCAGCAGACTCGATGATGGTGCCGGCATCAGCTCACGCTCGTTGCGACTGTGAATGCCGTCTGCCACGCCACGCCGACATCATCGCGAGCGCAGCCTGGAATCCAGTGATCCCCGCTTGAAAATTCGCGTACGGATTTACTTTGATCAGCGAGCACGCCGGCGCGCCACTCGGCCAGCAGCAACTTTCGAAAATCGCCGCAGACCAGCGTCGCGGTCGGCACCGTCATCGAGGTGAACGCGGGCGCGCCGACGATCGTGCCCGCGTTCAGTGGTCCGACCCACAACGGCATCAAGGTCGAGAAACCCTGCCTCGCCGCGAGCACAGATGCCACAGCGGGCCGGCAGGTATAGCCAGACTTCGATTCCTCGCCCAGCGCATTGGCCGTCAACACATCGGTCTGGCTTTCCAGAATGTTCGCGTGGGTGATCGTCGTGCCGGGAAACGTGCCGATGCCGGCTGTATTCAGCACGCCGGTCGGCTCGCCGCTGGCGCCGCTGCCGTTGAACGCCACCCGCTGATTCCGCGGCCAAGCTTGCGCCAGGTTGTCGCGCACGGTCCGCTCGGCGAAGTCCGGCATCCCGCAACTTCAATTGCCGGGACACTTCGACATAGCACAGCACGGTCTTCGCCGTGAGCGCGACCTGCCCCAGGCTCAAGGTAGTGGTTTCCGCTGCCTGCGTGGCTTCGTTCACCTGCCATGTCGCCGTGGCAGTCGCGCCGACTCGTGCGATGGTCTGATTCGATTTCAATCCGGTGATGGTCTGCGCGCCCAGCCGATTTAGGATCAACCAGTTCTCAGCGCGCCGATAACGGACGGCACCTCGTCTTGCGACAGATATCCGCCCGCGCTGGCAGTAGCGACAGTCAGGTCGCGCCGCTGCAGCGCGTCAATCGGCACGACGAATTCGTGCGGCCGAAGTCCGCCGAGCACGCTCGTGGCTTTGGCAAGCTCGTCGGAAACTTCGCGCTCAATGGTGCTTCGCGCCAGCTACCGGTCTTCGCGGCTTCCAGCGCACGCCGCAGGCTGTAGTCTTGTCGCTCTTTCGTGGACAGCACCAGCGTCGGTGCTCGGTGCTCTCGATTTTGCAGTCGCATGGTGGTTCTCGGGTGATTGAGCGCCCATCGTCGCAGTGGCGAGCGCGGGACTGCGGGACCTACTCCCGCACGACGGCCCACAGCGCAGACCCGCGCCGGTCGCCCCGCCGCTCGAGCCGCAGCGGACCGGGCGCTCCGGCCAATGCGCGCAATGCCATCCCCGCCTGCGCGCTCGTCGGATTGACGTCCTCGCACAAGGTCTGCAGCGCGCGGTAGGCATCGCGCTGCGCTTGGTCGACACACTTGCTGCACCAGGCCATCAGTTCGACCGCCAGAAACTCGCGCTCGCCGAATCCGGTAGCGATTGCAGACAGCAGGCCTGCGGCTTCGACGGCCGGCGCTGTGCGTCCCTGCTCGAGCCGGCTCAGGCGGTCCAGCAGCTCGATGTTCGCGTCGGCCGTCTCACGGCGCAGGCAGGCCAGCTCATCGCGCACCTGGCGCAGCAGCTCGACGACGGCCGAATCCATCGGCGTCAATCCCCGTCCACCGCCAGCCGATCGGCCAGCAGCACGAGCGCCGCGCCCACGTTCGCAAACTTCAGCGCCACCTGTGCCTCAAACTGCGCCAGCACTTCGTCGCGCTCATCCTCGGACGCTGCGGCCCAGCGCTGCAGAAACGGCCGCACCTCGTCGACCAGGCGCTGCAGGCGGGCGGCGTGCCAGCGGCCGAGCTCGGCCGCGTCGGCGCGGGTGAGAAACTCGCCGGGCATCAGTCGTCCCGCCGCACGGCCGCTGCCGCGCCCTGAAGCTCGGTCAGGCGTCCGTAGGGCCTCGTCGTTGAGCAGAGCCCACACCACATGGACGTCGGGTTGATTGATCAACACCGGTGCCAGGCGGGCGCACATGCCGAGCAGCGTTTCCCGCGCATTCGAACAAGCCCGCGCGATGATGGCCTCGACTCGGTCGACATCGAGCACCCGGCGCTCAGCGTGATTCGCGCGCACCCGGGCAGTCAAGGCGTCGGCCTGCTCGCGATCGACACGCGCAGCCAGCAGCGCATGCGTCAGATCGCCGCCGTTCGTGGGCTTTCGCGGCAATCGGGTGCGACGACGGTGCGCTGCGCGCCAGGCCTGCGCGTTCTCCAACGAATCGACCGGCATTCCGCGGCGCTTGAGTCTTGACACTAGCGCTTGGTCAATTCCGAGCGCTTTGGCTATTTCTTTCTGGAGCACAAGACCCCCTTCGTGGTTGTGTAGGACATACCAAGCAACCCATTCGCTACCCCGAGCAAGGGAGCGTCAATGGCCCTCCCTGGGGTGTGGCCCAATTGGGACCCGTAACATTTGCTTGCAGTGGCCCGCTTGATGGTGGCGGCAGGTGTGCGGCATCCCAAGCGGCGGCCATCGGATCGCCGAAGGGCTCGGCCCAGCGATGTCGTCGTCCGGGCAGGTCGGGCGGGGCGGGTGGTGGCGCGCCGGTCAGGGTCAGCGCCATCAGGGCGAATCGGTCCATCGCAGGCCTTCACATTGAAGCGACAACGAAGCGACAAATGAAGCGACACAGAGCGACATTCGCACACGGACGCGAAGCGACGACAGCGACAAATGCCTTTAGGCATGTCATGTCGTCTCGCGGGTGTGGTTTGTCGTGTCGCGTCACTGTCGCTTCATGCTGGTTTCCACAGCCCGCGGGTCAGGCTTGCCTGCACCAGGCCGTCGTTTAGGAGTGCGTCGCGGATGCGCTCCATCGCCTTCTTTTGGCCGGCCTCGCCTTTGGCTATGATGATTCCGGCCGCAACGCATTGCTCGCGCCAGAACTTCATGGTCACGTCCCCAGCGGCAGCGGCTTTGCGCAGCACGTCCAGCGCATCCAGTTCGCGCTGGCCGACGCTGCCGCGCTCCACCTGCTCAAGGTCGACGCCCAGCAGCGCACCCCCTGCGCCACGCTTGAGCCATACCGGCACGTTTGCCGCAGGCGGTAGCTCATTACCCTTTGTCGCGGCCAGTTGCACGTTCATCTGCCGTTCGGCGCGGTCGTGGATGCCGAATCGTCGCGCCTCCTCGGCGGTCATGTTGCGCAGCGTGAACTCGGCGCGCACCGCATACCAGGTGATGGCACCAGACCCCCGGGCCGCGTGTAGAGCCGGAGCTCTCTCGGCCAGGTGCAGGCTCTTGGCACCGTGCAGCGTTCAGCACCACACATGCGCCGGTTTCGATGCCGATGCGGTCGACCAGTTCACCGAGCCGCCGCTGGTGCGCCGGGTTCATCTCGTCACCCTCGGTCACGCCCAACGCCGGGTCTATGCCGATGAACGCCACCGGTTTTGGCAATGCGTCGATGCGCTCCATCAGCCAGGCATAGACCGCGGTCTCACGCAGCGCGGACCCGTTCAGTTCGAGCAGCAGGGCACGCTTGCCGGCGAGCGGGAACACGCGCAACCGTTCGGCCAGCAGGGCACGCTCGGCCGGGTTTAGTGTGGAACCGAAGGCGTGCAGCACGCGGTGCACCTGAGCGCCGACATCCTCGGTCAAAAACAGCGCTGCACTGCCTCGCGCCGACACGTCCCAGGCCCACGGTAGATTGCCCAGCACGGCGGCCGCGGCCAGGTAGTACTGGATGCGAGTTTTCGATGATCCGCCGGTGCCGACCAATAGGTGCCCGCGGCCGGCCAGCAGTCGCTCGCGGCAGAACCACGGCACCGGTGGCGGTTCAGGTCTCGAAGTACCCATCAATCCGACCGTCCGGCCATTCGGTGAAGTCCGCAGGCTCGTCGCCTGGCTCAGGTGGAATGTCGGCCTTGCCTTGGCGATCCCGCGCACCTCGGCCTCGCTCAGTGGCGGGTCAGCAGAATTGAGATTCATCGCGAGGAGTACCGAGATGATCTGCTCGACGCTGTGGCCTTTCTTGCGCAGCCTGAAAGCCTCGCGGGACAACATCGTGTTGCGGCCGCCCTGCTGGGCCTTGCCCTCGGGGCGTTCGTCGCTTGTAGGCCGTTCTGGCGCGTCCTGTGGGGCGAACAGCTCGCTCGGCGCTTCGGCAATCTCCGGCGCGTCATCACCGGCCACGTCCCAATCGAGCCATCCGTACTGCTGACCACTGGCGTGCACGCTCGGCTCGACGACGATATAGCCGCGGTGCTTCAGGTCGATGCCCTGGCGATACTGCCCGGGCACCTTTGCACCCTTCAGGCATGTGATAGATCAGATGCCAGCCGCCGCCACCGGTTGATGCCGTCAGCGTGAATGGTAGTTCCGCATCAATCTCAAGGTCGCCACCATTTCGCGGGTCGATGTCGACGGCCATCAAGCCTGCCTTGTCGAGCCGAATGCCGATATTGGCGGCTCGGATACTTCGAGAACCAGCTCGGTTATGGTCGTGGCGTCCGTCGTCGCGTGTTCGATGCCGCAGCCGTTCAATGGCTCTTTCCTTTCGGCTCGACGGGTAGCACAGGCCATCCGAGCGTGGCGTAGCGCAGCGCCGCCGCGATGGTCGTCGTCATACCGTGGCCTCCCGCCTCAGCATCTCGACTGCCGTTCTGCGCGCGGCGAACGTGATGATTTCGGCTTCGTCACGATCGAGCTTGATCGCGAGCACGCGGCGCTTGAGCACCGACGCCGTGACTAGCAGCGGCCGCTCTGCGCGGTAGCGCATCAGAAATGGAAACCTCGCCGCGACTTCACGGCGCAAGCTCCAGCTTGCGCCCCTCAAGTTCGGACCGCAGCCGCGGCCGCGATAGACGGTCGGCCGCTCGAGGCAGCGCGTCATATGCGGCCGGCTCGTCGGCGTTCATCATCTGCCGCACTGGCCCCGAGGGCGGAAGCATGCGGCGCAACAGATTCCGGTGCGCGCCGATGTTGTCGCAGATGTTCCATGCTTCGCCGAGCAGCGTGTGCCAGTCGTCGGGGGAAAGCACGTGGCGAGGCCGATCAGCGTAGGCATGCGGCTGTACGAATCGCACCATTGCAGCGCGGCGCGGGCGCGGGTCAGCTCGTCAGCCATTGACGGCACTCCACACGCGCCGCCGCGCAACGAGCCGGCGATGTAGCCGCGCCCACCAGGCGCAGGTGAAGCACGACGCGCCTTTCGACATCCTGCAGCGGCACGGACTGCGCCACAGTTCGCGCGCCGGGGTCATCGCAGCGCCCCCACTTGCCGCGCGAAGTCTTCGGCGGCTTCCAGCGTCGCGCAGAACCGCTGCAGACCCCAGCGGGTCACTAACAGCTCGCCGCTGGCCAGCTCGCGCAGCTCGTAGCCACGCAGCGCCAGGTGCGCGACCAGGGTGTTGCGCCGTTTGCGCTCGCCCGCATCGGTGGCAGAGTCGCGTCTGTCCGTTTTGCTCTGCCTGCGCCTGCTCGGTCCCGACAACCGGCAGGCGCTCTTCGTTGGGGGGCCTCACTTGGCACCCCGCGGCGCGCGGCGCGACAGCGCGAACCCGAGCAACTCCGCGCGACGTGGCGCTTGCCACGCGGGCCTAGCCGAATCGGCGCCGGGAAGTCGGGCTCGCGCTGCAGCTCAAGGAATCGGGTGATCCCGAGGTTCAACAGCCTGGCGCCCTCGGGATCGGTGACCAACTCGGCGACTTGTGCCGCCTCGGTCCGTGTGGTGCGTGCAGTCATGGTGATGGCTCCGTCAATCGACGGGTGCCATCGTCAGGGCACGTTTACCGCTAACAAAGGCAGGCTAGCGGTAATTCTTCGATCGCTCACCCGCTGTGGCTGTAGAGCTTCTCCAGCGTGCCGCGGGTGTAGTTCGCCGGTTTGTCGAATGCGTTTTCGTCGTCAATCGCGTAGTGGCCCGGCGAGGTTTCATGCAGGCGCAGCCCCTCCATTGCGTCGCGCTCCCATGCGCGCATGAACGACTTGAAGTCCTTGAAACCGGGTCGCGCGGTCGCCAGCATGCTGCAGATGCGCAGCCGCATCGGGTTGGCGCGGCCCGGGCGCTTGTTGCTGGCGATGGCACGCATGCTGCCACGCTGGCGATGCTTTTCTAGGCCGCGCTGGCGCTTCTCGAATTCAGCGCGGACCAGCGCGGCGTCACGCTCCGCAATCGACGCCAGGAGTAGCAGTTTCTTGGCAATCGAGGGGTCGCCATCTTTGGCCTCAGCAGCAGCGCGCCGATGATGCCGCGCCAGGGTCAGCAAGCTCCGCACATGCTCGTTTGACCGAGCCTCTGCAATCTGGTGCAGCTCTTCGATGGAAAGATCGCCGTCCATCACGCGACTGCCTTGCGCGTCAGTTCGACCACGTTGGATGCAGCCATCGAGCCGATGCGACCGGGCGCCCCATCCTCAATGCAGCCGATTGCGCTCTTCCAACAACTCGCCTTTTTGATAAACGCCGACGATGCCCTCGGGCTTGTGATTCAGGCAACGCTCGATAACGTCACTCGAAACCTTTAGCGACTCGCGCATTCGCGTCGCCATCGTCCTGCGCAGATCGTGTGGCGTCCACTCGCCACCGGCCAGCAGCAGCGCCTGCGACGCCTTGGCGCGGCCCTTCAATGGCGTAGCCCGCATGCGGTCGCGTATCGCCTTGGCGATGATCTTGCCGCCGATGGGAAAGTCGGGGTCGGCGCTCGGCAGCAGGAATTCCGATTCGCCGCGAAGCGCCAGCAGCCGCTCGATATGCCGCACCGCGAAGTCCGACAGGTGCACGTCGTGCGGCTCGCCGTTCTTCGTCATCGGCAGGTGCCACATTCGCGCGTCGGTGTCGACGTCAGCCACCTTGGCGCCTGAGAGTTCGCCCACACGCACCCCGGTCGCGAGTAGCAGCCAGATAGCGGGCGCCAAGCGGTCCGGCAGTTGCGCCGTGCGCAGCTTGTCCCTGAGTTCGACCAGTTCGGCCGCCGACAGGTTGCGACTGCGCGTTACCGCCTTGCCGCCGAAGTCGGCTTTGGACATTGGCGCAGTCGGGTCCACGTCAATCCAGCCGCGTGCGGCGCACCAGCGGAGCAACTGCCGGACATGGGCTAGCGCCGTGTTTGTGGTGCGCCGCTTGCCGGTTGCCAATACCGCGTCGAGCATGTCCGCGATCTGCTTGCGCTCGAGCGCCTCTAGCGGGACATCGCCCAGGCTCGGCAAGATGTGCCGTTCGAACAGTGCGTCAACGAAGGCTCCGCCGTCGTTGCGATGGGTCTTCAGGTACAGCGCATGCCAGCGCTCGAATGCCTGCCGCACGGTGCGACGTTGCTCTAGCTCGGCCAGGCGCTTGCGTTGTGTCTCGGCGCGCTCAAGCTTCGCCAGGCGTCCGGCCTTGCGTGGGTCGATCCCCTGCGAGACAAGCTCGCGCGCCGCATCACGGGCGACTCTGGCATCGGCCAGCGTGAAGGGCCGCACGTCGCCCGCCGAGTCGGCGAACGGGTCGCCGATGGTGCCCAGGTGCGCCACGCCGCCCTTGTAGGTACCGGCCGCGGTCTTGAGCTTGAAGTGAAACTCGGCCAGCCGCGCGCCCTTGGCGTGGTTGCGGCTTGGTGGCAGCAGCCGGATTCGCAGCCCGCCACCATCGCGCAGAAAAGCTCCATCGCGCTCGGCCCTCGCGTTTCGCAGCTTCGCGTCGGTGAGTATGTTTTCAGCCATCGGTGCGCCCCTTTGCAACTAGGCAAGTGGTCGCGTCGCCGGTTTCACGTACGGAACCACGTACGGAAATAATTCCGGGTAGTGGCACTTTCTGGCGACGCCTAACGGGCGCTATCGTAACCTAACTCATTGATTGCATTGATGGGGGTCGCTGAAAATGGCGTCGATAATGGCGTGTTGCCGTGATGGGGTGCAAGGGGTCGCGAGTTCGAATCCCGCCACCCCGACCAATGAAACCAACGCCTTAGCCGGCACGAGCCGCTAAGGCGTTTTCCATTTTCGAGCTTGGCCTGTCCTCACATCGCGATCACTCGAGCCGTCGCACCGGATGCGCGAGACCGGCCCGCTCCCGACATTGCTTCAGGGCTCGACGTGTTGGGTTCGTTGGGGGGTGAAGGTTGACACCGGGCGGATTCCGGCCCGGCGCAGCCCCGCTCAACCGCCGGCCGGCCGGTAGCGCGCGAGCACGCGCGCGGCTTCGACGTGGAGGTCGGGGTCGGCGCCGAACACCTCGGCGAGCGCGCCGGGCGCATCGGCCGGCGCGACCTCGGTCGTCTCGGCGCCGCCGGGCCGGTAGCGCGTCAGCGTGCCGTCGCGAAGGCTCGTGAACACGCCGTCAACCTCGTGCGCGTAGGCGAGCCGATGCAGAAAGCTCTGCGGCGCCGACCAGTCGTTGGCGGCGTCGATCCGCCAGCGCAGTTCGTCGAGCCGCCGCGGCGCGGTCGAGCCCTTCGAAGGCCCCGGCTGACGCGTGACCACGATGCCGTCGTCGGCGACCCGGTAGACGAACTGTTCGCGGTGGGTGTCGAGCGTGAACGACTCGAACAGCGGGTAGGCACGGAAGATCGGCGCTGCGTATCCGACGTCGGCGTACTGCGGCCCCTCGGGCAGCTCGACCCGCACGCAGCAGTGGCCCGGCTCCATCACCATCAGCGCGGCGTCGAAGCCGAGGTCGGCGAGCAGCGCGTGGAATCCGCGCGCGAGCGTCCAGCACAGTCCGCCGCCGCCACGGCGCACGATCCGCCCGACGTACTCGCCAAGCGGCGGCAGGAAGTCGCCGCGCGCGAGTCCCGGTTCATAGTCGATCAGCTTGGTCAGCGTCTCGAACGGCACCCGACGCTGGTGCGCAGCGACCAGCCGGTGCAGGTAGTCGAGCGTCGGCGCCTCGGGCGCGAAGCTGAGGTGGGCGAGCAGCGCATCGGTGGGGCGGTCGTGACGCGGCATCGGCTCGACTCCGATCGGAGACGTTTTGCGACCCAAGCGTAGCGGCGATGGCCTGCCGCCGGAAGTGGGCACGGCCACCGGCGGCGTTACGCTAGCAGCGATGGACGCACCCGACGATGCGTCAGACCGCTGGCTGGTGGCCTGCCTGTGTGCCGACTGGTGCCATGTCTGCCAGGACTACCGACAGACCTTCGCCCAGCTGGCACGGGAGCTCGCTGATGCGGCGGGCTTCGTCTGGGTCGACATCGAGGATGACGAGGACGCGCTGGGCACGGTCGAGGTCGACGACTTCCCGACGCTGCTGATCGCGCGCGCAGGCCAGATCTGCCATTTCGCGGCGGTCATGCCCAACGCGCCCACCGGCCGGCGGCTCGTGCGCCGTGCCCTGGCCGGGGAGCTGGCACCGCTGAGCGACGCGAGCCCCGCGGGCTTGCCAGAGCGGTTGCACGCACTGCGTCGCACACGTGGCTGATTGACACGCGCGCCGACTTCGGCGCCTCAGCCGAGACCCGCCGAGGAGTAAACCTGGTGCTCGTGCCGGCCGCGCCTCACTGCACCGCCTCGGTCACCACGAGCAGATCGAGCACCTGCTCGCCGCGCAGCGGCCGCGACAGCAGATAGCCCTGACCTTCGCGCACGCCCAGCTGACGCAGCAACGCCAACTGGTCGCCGGTTTCGATGCCCTCGGCGATGACTTTGCGGCCGAGCGACTGCGCCAGCGTGAGCACCGCCCGCACGATCTCCACGTTCTGCGGCTTCTCGTGCAATGCCATCACGAAGGAACGGTCGATCTTCAGGCTGTCGATGGGCAGGGCGCTCAGATAGGCCAGCGACGAGAAGCCGACGCCGAAGTCATCGATCGAGAATCGCACTTCAGCGGCCTGCAGCAGCGCCATGGTCCGCAGGGCGACATCGAGCCGGCCCATTAGGGTGGTCTCGGTGAGTTCCAGCGTCAACGAACCCGGCGTCGCATGGTGGCGCTGCAACACCTGCTTGACGTGGCTCACCAGGCTGATGCGGGCCAGGTCGCGGGCGGAGATGTTGACGTGCATGCGCAGATGCTGCGCCGCGGGCAGGGCCCGCTTCCACCGCGCCAGCTGCGCCATCGCGTGATCGATGACCCAGTCGGTGAGCTCCTCGATATGGCCCGATTCCTCCGCCAGCGCAATGAACACAGCCGGGCTGACCGGTCCGCGTTGCGGGTGCACCCATCGCGCCAGGGCCTCGAAGCCGGTCAGTCGATACGGCTCGAGTTGGTAGATCGGCTGGAAGTGCACGCTCAGCTGCCCGTCGCCGATGGCCCGCCGCAGGTCGCCTTCCAAGGCCATCTTGTCGGCGACGCGCTCGTGCATCGAGGAGTCGAACACCGCCACGCGCCCGCCGCCGGCCGCCTTGGCTTCGTACATCGCGAGGTCAGCGTCGCGCAGCACCTCGTCGACGGTACGGTGGCCGTGGTCGCTGAAGGTGATGCCAACGCTGACGCCCGGCAATACCTCGGTACCGGAGAGCTCCATGGGCCGGCCGAGCTCGTCGAGCACGCTCTCGGCCAGACGCACGCCGGTCTGGGCGTCGTGGATCCCCTCCGTCAGCACGGCAAACTCGTCACCGCCCAGCCGCGCCACCAGGTCGCCCGGGCGCACACACCCGCGCAGCCGCGCCCCCACTTCGCGCAGCAGTTCGTTGCCGGCCGTGTGGCCCAGGCTGTCGTTGACCACCTTGAAGCGGTCGAGATCCAGGTACAGCACCGCGAACCGCTGGCTCGCGTCCCGCCGTGTCTTCTGCACCGCCAGCGCCAGCCGCTCGTGGAAGCCGTGGCGGTTGGCCAGATCGGTGAGGCCGTCGTGGTAGGCGATGTGGTGCAGGCGGCCCTCCGCCAGGCGGCGCGGGTTGATGTCCTGCACCTGGTAGATCAGGCAATGGCCGCTGCCGCTCGGGTCTTCGTATTGGCTGCAGTGCACCGCCACCCAGATCGCCTCGCCGTTCGAGCGCCTGACCTGCATTTCCATCGAGAAGGCGTTCTCCGCCGACATCGAGCGCGGATTCGGCGCGGCTTTGCAGCAGTTCAGCCTCGGCGCCGTCCAGCAGCGTCTCGAAGCTGCTGGCCGAGCAGCTCGCCGGGCTCGAACACCAGCAGTTCGCAGAAGGCCTCGTTGGCCTGCAGGATGCGGCCGTCGGGCTTGACGATGATCATGCCGATCGCGGCATGGCTGAAGGCCGCCGCAAAGCGCTGCTGGTTCAGCTCGGCTTCGCGCGTCACCTCGGCCACCTTGGTCTCGTGGCGCTGGCGCTCGGCCTCCTGGCGAAGCAGCGCGATGCGCAGAAGCAGCAGGATCGCCAGCGCGGCGAGCGCTGAGATGGGCAGCAGGGCCTGGCCGAAGCGCTGCGCGTTCAGGTGCACCAGCCCGGCGATCAGCGCCGACGCCAGATAGATGGCCGCCATCCACGCCGAATCGGCCAGCCACTGAATCGGCGCCATCGGCGCGCGCCGCTTGAGCGCCATCATGGCCATCAATGGCATCGTCGTCAGCAGAAACGGCAACAGCGCGACCAGGGGCAGTGCCGCCATCGGCGCCAGTTGCGGCGTCCAGTCCGAGCGGGAGTGCCAGCAGCGCCGCTTTGGCCTGCTCGAACGCCCAGCCTGACACGGCCATCGCGGCCATCGCCGCAGCGGGCGTCGAGACGCGGCTGCTGAGGCGCTTGGAATTGCGCAGCGTGCCGACGAGACCATCGATGCCGGTGGCCAGCACGGCTGCGGCCGGACCGAGCGCGGCCAGCACGCCGAAGACGAAGACGTCGGAGACGCTCAGCGAGTAGGACGTGCGCGGCAGCTTGAGCGCCAGCGAGGAGGCCAGCGCCACCAGCCCCAGCGCGAGTACCAGTGGCATGAACGACGAACTCGGTAGACGCTGCGACGTACGAGAGCGCCCAGCCCAACGCGACGGCGCCGATGCCGGTGATGGCCAACCAGGCGGCCCGAGCCTGCGGCGGATAGTCGAACAGGTGCCGGCGGACGAAACCGCGCCAGGCATTGCCGGGGAGGGCGTTGGCAAGGGTCGACTCGGGAGTCATGCGGGCTTCAGGGTGCATGCACGCGGCAATGGGCACCCCAGCGGCCGCACGTGCGATGCCTCTGGGTCATCGGCCGTGCGGTGCCCGAGCTTGAGCCCGGCTTGCCCACGGCCTGGCGCGTGGCGCGAAAATCGGCCACGCACGGACGGGATTCGGCTCATCGGCGGCACGGGATGCGGACTACTCGGCCGAGGAAGGACCGGTCCGACGACGCGGCCGGGTCGGTCAGCGATTCCGTGAGCAGGAAGCCCTCGGTCAGCAGGAAGCCTTCGGTCAGCAGGAAGCCCTCGGTCAGCAGGAAGCCTTCGGTCAGCAGGAAGCCCTCCGTCAGCAGAAAGCCCTCGGTCAACAGGAAGCCTTCCGTGAGCAGGAAACCTTCGGTCAGGAGAAAACCCTCGGTCAGCAGGAATCCTTGGCTCAGTGGGACGCCTTCGCCGCTCACCTGCCCGTTGCCACCACTGAAGCCCAGCTGCAGGTTGATGCCCGCGCCGCCAGCGGCGCGGGCGGCCAGCGTGGTCAGCGGCGCCATCAGCGTGCTCGAGGCGCCCTGCGCGCTGCGGCGCCATGGCATCCAGCAGGCGCACGCCGGCGGTCAGCAGAGTCTGCGGGGCGGCGTTGGTCTCGACGATGGCGCCCGGCACCGTGTTGGCGGCCACGCCCTTGACCACCTGGTAGGTCACGGTGCTGCGCGTCACCACCTCGCGCGCCCACATCAGGCCCGGGTCGTAGATCGGCTGCCAGCGCGTGAACAGCGCGTCGCCGCCGACCAGGCGCGTGCCGCCGGCCAGCACCATGCGGCTCCAGGGCAAGGACACGCCGTCCTGCACGCGTCGCCGGCGTCGGCAGCACCTGGCCGGCTGGCCAGCAGGTTGTCGCCGGCCTTCAGCGTGCCGGCCGCGAGCGCGCTGCCCAGGTCGGTGCGCAGCGCCTGCGCCAGGCGCACGGCGCCCTCGACGTTCAGCGCGCCGGTGCCCTGCTCGAGCAGGCTGCCCTGCGCCAGCGGCAGCGCGCTGTATTGCAGGATGGCCTTCACCAGCGGCGGCGTCAGCCCGGGGTTGGCCTGCAGCAGCAGCGCCGCGGCGCCGGCCACGGCGGGCGCGGCCACCGAGGTGCCGCTGAGTTGCATCAGCGCCGTGCGCGAGCCCGGCGCGGTGCCCGGCGTCTGCAGCAGTTGCGGGTAGGTGGCGAGCAACGCGTTCCACGCCGGCACGCGTGTCGGTCGTGACGGTGGCCGCCGCACCCACCATGCGGTTGCCCGGTGCCACCAGGTCGGGCTTGACGAGGTTGTCGATCCAGCGCTTGCCGCTGGCAAGCGCGAAGCTGCCGCGGGTGGGGCCGCGCGAGCTGAAGCCGTTGACTGCGTCGTCGGCGGGCGTGGCGGTGCCGAAGGCGTTGAGCGCACCGACCGTGATCGCCGAAGGCTCGTGCCCCGGCGACGACACGGTGCCGTAGACCTTCTGCCCGGCGGCGTTCTTGCCCGCGTTGCCGGCCGCGGCCACGACCACGATGCCGGCCGCGGTGGCGCTGCGCACGGCGCGCGCCAGCGGGTCGGCCAGGAACGAGTCGGTGGACGCCGCGCCCAGGCTCAGGTTCATGACGCGGATGTTGGCCAGCCGGGCGCGCTGGATCACCCAGTCGATGCCGGCCAGCACGTCGGCCATGTTGCCCACGCCGCGCTCGTCGAGCACGCGCACGTCGTACAGGTCGGCCGCCGGCGCCGCGCCGCGGTAGGCGCCCGCGGCGTTGTTGCCGGCGGCCACCGAGGCCACGTGGGTGCCGTGGCCGTAGGGGTCGGACTTGCCGCCCGAGGGCAGGTTGCTCGTGTCGGTCTTCGTTGAACTGGGTGCCGTCCAGCGTGGACTTGGTCGACGGCGTGTAGTCGACCCCCTTGGTCCAGCTGTTGGCGCCCAGCGACTTCATGACGCCCGGAATGTCGACCACCGCTCGCACGCGCGAGACGCCGTCGGCACCCTTGCAGGTCCTGGTGCTTCCAGTCGATGCCGGTGTCGAGGATGGCGATGCCCACGCCCGCGCCGTCCAGGCCCGGGACGGCCGGCCGATGCGGCCACTGGATCGCTGCGTCGCGGTGGATCCTGCGCCGCCTTCGTGGCGTGCCGCGACACCGCGCGGTTCGGCGCGATGCCCAGCACGTCGGTGCGTGCGGCGATGGCCGGCACGGCGGCCGCCGGCATCATGGCCGACAGCGCGCGCACCGACAGGTAGTTGTAGGTCACCGAGCCGCCGCGGGCGAGGATGTCCTGGCGCAGCGAGGCGAGTGTCGGCGTCGGTGCTGCTGGCGTTGATCAGCACCTTGACGTGCAGCACGCCGTTCGAGGTTCTTGGCCCAGGTGACGCTCGGCGTGCTGCCGGCTGGAGCGGCCAGCGCCGCACCCAGGTCGGCCGAGATCTTGGGCGAAGACGCGCTTTGCGCTTGAGCGGCGCCGCTGAACAGCGACGCCGAGAGTGCCGTCAGCGTGGCCGCGCGGGCCAGGCCGCGCAGCAGCGCGCGGCGCGTGAAGAGGGTCCAGGAGGGTGTGAGCAGGGTCATGTGAGGCCTCGACGAAAGAAACCTGGCTGGCGGGGCTCATGAGCGCCTGAGCCAGAGGCAGCGCCCCGGAGCTGCGCGCAATGCAGCGCCGGTGGCACGCCTGCGCCGAACGCTCAGTGCAGGGCATTGGCCACCCCGAAAGTAGGCGCGAGGCTGCCGGGGCCAACGTGCCCAGCGCGCCCTCCAGCATCGCGACGACCGCCAACGCCGTCAGCGGGCGAGACAGGTGGTAGCCCTGTCCGGCCTGGCAACCCATGTCGCGCAACTGCTCGTACTGCTGCGCGGTCTCGATGCCTTCGGCCACGACTCGCTTGTGCAGGGAGTGCCCGAGGTGTGACCACCGCGCGCACCACCGCCGCCTCCTTGGACCCCGAGCGCATGTTGCGGATGAAGGAGCGATCGATCTTCAGGCTGTCCACGGGCAGGCTGGACAGGTGCGCCAGCGACGAGTAGCCGGTGCCGAAGTCGTCCACGCTCAAGCCGACGCCCAGGGTGCGCAGGTCCTCCAGCAGCGGCAGCGCGACCTTCAGCTGGTCCATCAGGATGTTCTCGGTCAGCTCGATGACTCAGGTGCTGCGGCTCCAGCCGCGCCGCCACCAGGGCGCGCGTGATGCGCGCCACCAGGCCGCTGTGCGCGATGTCCTTGCCCGAGATGTTGACGTTCATCGTCAGGCCGGCGTAGGCGGGGTCCGACAGCTGCCACTGCTTCAGGTCGCCGCAGGCGGTGCGCAGCACGAAATCGGTGAGCTGCACGATCAGGCCGGTCTCCTCGGCGATCGGGATGAACACGTCCGGGCCGATGGCGCCCAGCTCGGGGTGCATCCAGCGCGCGAGCGCCTCGAAGCCGATCAGCCGCGCGCTCGCGCAGCTCGTACAGCGGCTGGTAGACCAGCGAGAGCTCGCCCTTCGGCGATGGCCCGCCGCAGGTCAGCCTCGAGTTGCACGCGGCGGGTCACTTCGGTGTGCAGCGCGGCGTCGAACAGCGCGTAGCGGTCCTTGCCGGCGGCCTTGGCGCGGTACATCGCGATGTCGGCGTCGCGCAGCACGTCTTCCGGGCGCTCGTAGCCGATCGCGCTGGTGGTGATGCCGATGCTGGCGCTCGAGGTCAACGCCGATCCGGCCACGACCAGGGGCTGGCGCAGGGTCTTCAGCAGCCGCTCGGCCAGCGTGATCACGCCGGCCTCGTGCTCGACGTGGTGCAGCAGCACCGCGAACTCGTCGCCGCCCAGGCGTGCCACCACGTCGCCGGGGCGCACAGTGTCGCGCACGCGCTGCGCCACGCCGACGAGGAACTCGTCGCCCGCGGCATGGCCCAGGCTGTCGTTGATGAGCTTGAAGCGGTCGAAGTCGATGAACATCACCGCGAAGCCTTGCCGGCGGTCGGTGCGCGCAGCCTGCACCGCCTGCGCCAGCAGGTCGCCGAAGCGGCGCCGGTTGGGCAGGCCGGTGAGGCTGTCGTGGAACGCGATGTGGTGCAGCCCGGCTTCGGCCTTGCGGCGGGCGCTGATGTCGTGCGCCTGCAGGATCAGGCACGGCGCGGTGGAGCCGGGCTCGGTGAAGATGCTGCCGTGCAGCGAAACCCAGACCTCGGCTTTGCCGGCGTCGCGGCAGCGGAGCTCGACCGAGAAGTCCTCGAAGCCTGGCTCGGTCACCAGCGCCAGCTGCGGCCTCGAGCGCGTCGTGGTCGGCTTCGACGACGAAGCCGCTGGAAGGCGCGCTCGAGCAGGCCCGCGTCGTCGACCCCCAGCAGTTCGCGCAGGGCGTCGTTGGCCTGCAGGATGCGCCCGTCGAAGGACAGCAGCGCCATGCCGATCGACGCGTGCGTGAAGGCGCTGTGGAAGCGCCGTTCGCTTTCCTGCAGCTGCTGCAGGTGCTGCGCGGCGACCTCGGCCTCGCGCGCGGCGGCGCGGGCGGCCGCCTCGGCCTCGCGCGCGGCGGCCTCTTCGGCGGCCAGGCGCATCGCTTCGTTGGCCTCCTGCTGCCGGTTGTAGTAGTGCAGCGTGGCCAGCAGCGTGGCCATGATCGGCACCACCGCCGCCAGCACGCCGAACCCGGCCTGCTGGTAGGTGATGAACAGCAGCGCCGCGACCGCGCCGCTGCCGGCGAAGGCGATGCCGACCCAGCCGAAGACGCCCAGCATGTCGGCGAGCTGCGGCCGCTCGTCGCGCTTGAGCCGCAGGATGGTCGACACCAGCATGCCGTTGGCGCTGAAGTACAGCAGCGAGAACAGCATCGCCGCGACCACCGTCAGGCCGGCGTTGGTCAGGCCCCGGTGCTGCAGCCACAGCAAGCATCGCGTGCAGCAGCGAGCCGCAGCAGAACATGGCCAGCGCCGACAGCGTCGGGCTGGCGATGCGGCTGGTCCAGCGCTTGGAGCGTGCGCAGCGCGCCCACCATCGTCTCGCGCGCCGGCGGCCAGCGTCGCCGCCGCCGGGCCGTGCATCAGCAGCAGCAGGAAGATGAAGACCTCGCCCGCCGCGAACGAGCTCTTCGAGCGCCCGATGCGCACCGGGAAGAAGCCGGCGGCCATCGCGATCGCCATGCCGGCCAGCACCTGCGCCAGCGCCACCAGCGGCAGCATCGCCACGCTGACGGCCGAATGCGCCACGGCCGCCAGGCCGAGCAACACCACCGTCCACCAGTACGCCGTGGCCTTGCGGTTGTAGTCCGGCATCAGCGACTGATGCAGCCACGCCCAGGGCGGGGTCGGGCGCGCGGGAGCCTCGGGGCTCGTCGGTGGGGTCTCATGGGTCCTCAGCGGTTCTCGGCCGGGCCTCGGCGCGCTTGAGCGCGGCAGTGGCCCGGCGCCGGTGCCGGTGCCACGGCTCAGGGCTCGCCGAGCAGGCTGGCGTCGTTCTGCGTGCCGCCGGTCTGGCCGCTCTCGCTGAGGATGATCCCTTCGCTGAGGATGATGCCTTCGCTGAGGATGATCCCTTCGCTGAGGATGATCCCCTCGCTGAGGATGATCCCTTCGCTGAGGATGATGCCTTCGCTGAGGATGATCCCTTCGCTGAGGATGATCCCTTCGCTGAGGATGATGCCGCTGCCGCGAGACGAGCCAGCCGCTGAGCGTGGCGGTGGGGATGAAGGTGCCGGTCTTGCCGGTCTTCGAGCTGACGCCGGCCAGCGAGGTGGCGTTGACCACGCCGGCGGTCAGCAGCGACTGGTTCGGCGCCGGCGCTGCGACGATCGACTTGACGAAGGTGTTGGCCGGCACGCCGGTCGCCGCGGGCCAGTAGCTCACGGTGCTGCGCGCGCCACCTTGCGCCGCCCCAGACCACGCGCGGATCCCACATCGGCTGGTACTTGGTGAACAGGGCGTGCCGCTGACGATCTGGCGGCCGCCGGCGAGACGATGCGGCTCCAGTTGAAGGTCTGGCCGTTCAGCGTCGAGGTCGCCGCGGGCATGGTCTTGCCGCGTGGCCAGCAGGTTGGCGCCCGGGAGCCAGCGTGCCGGCGTCGACGGCGCTGGCGATGTCGGTGCGCAGCGCCTTGCGCCAGCTTGCACCGCGCCGTCGACGTTGAGCAGGCCCGCGCCCTGCTGCAGCAGGTTGGCGCCGGCGATCGGCTGCGCCGATGTACTGCAGGATGGCCTTGATCAGCGGCGGCGTCAGGCCCGGGGTTGGCCTGCAGCATCAGCGCCACCGTGCCGGCCACGGCCGGGGCGGCGATCGAGGTGCCGCTCAGGTTCATCAGCGCGACCTTGCCGTTCTGGCTGCTGCCGCCGTAGGGCGCTGGACAGCACGCCGTAGGTCTTGGCCAGGTAGTTCCACGAGCCGCCGGCGCCGGCCTTGTCGGTGGCCACGCGCGCCGACGACCTTGTTGCCGGGGCCACCAGGTCGGGCTTGAGCAGGTTGTCGATGCGGCGCACGCCGCCGGCGTCGATGTACGAGCCGCGCGTCGGGCCGCGCGAGCTGAACAGGTTGATCGGTGTCGTCGCTGCGCGCGGCCGTGCCCTTGGTGTTGGCCGAGCCGACGGTGATCACGCTCGGGTCGTTGCCGGGCGAGCTGATGGTGCCGAAGCGCTCGGCGCCGCTGGCGTTCTGGCCGAAGTTGCCGGCCGCCACCACCACCGTGATGCCGGCGGCCGCGGCGCTGCGCACGGCGCGGCACAGCGGGTCGGTCAGCCAGGTCTCGGTCGAGTCCGCGGCCAGGCTCAGGTTCATCACGCGGATGTTGTATTCCTTGGCGTGGTAGATCACCCAGTCGATGGCGGCCAGCACGTCGCTGAGCTGGCCGACGCCGTTGGCGTCGAGCACCTTGCACGTCGTAGAGGTTGGCGTTGGGCGCGACGCCGGTCGAGTCGATGGCCTGGTAGGCGCCGCGGCCGGCGGCGACCGCTGGCCACATGCGTGCCGTGGCCGTACAGGTCGGGCCGGTTGATGCGCCAGCGTAGTCGATCTTCGTCTCGTAGTCGGCCATCGTCGTGCTGCCCGGGTACAGCGAGGCCGAGGCGTCGATGCCGGCGCGTCCAGTCCTTCACGCCGAGCGGCGGTGGCGTCGCCGACCCTCTGGAAGTCCACCGCCGTCTTGACGCGCGTGGTCTTGCCGTCGGACGGCCGAAGGTGTTGGTGTGGAACTCCTCGATGCCCGAGTCGAGCACCGCGATGCCGCATGCCGGTGCCGTCCAGCCCGGTGTAGCGTGGCGCTGCCGTGTGCGCACGTTGGAGGTCACGCGCCGGTGGCGTATTCCAGCAGGCTGGCGGTGCGCGCGGTCAGGCGGTTCGGCGAGATGCCCTGCACGTCGCTGCGCGCGGCGATCGCCGCCACCTGGTTGGCCGGCAGCATCACCGACAGCGCGGCCACCGACACGTAGCGCATGTAGACCGAGCCGCCGTTGGCCAGCACGGCGGCGCGCAGCGCCACCAGGTCGGGGTCGGTGCTGTTGCTGACGACCAGCGCCTTGACGTGGCGCATGCCGTTGACGTCCTTGGCCCAGCTCAGCTGTGGGCGTGGTCGGCGCGGCGATGACCTGCTGCAGGTCGGCGGCGATCTTGCTCGACGCGGTCTGCGCATGGGCGACCTTGAATCCGAGCAAGCCGGCCACCAGCGCCAGCGACGCCAGGCCGAGGCCCCATGTGCGCAGGCTGATGCACCGCTCGATCAGGACGATGAACTGGTTGGGGATCGAGGCCATGTTTTGCACTCCCTGGGTTCGCTTGGCATTCACTGTCGTGGGGCTGTATGCCACCGCGACTTCGATGTGTGCGATTGTTAAAGGGAGTACGCAGCTGTGAACGCCGGTGTCATGGCGGTCGTGGTGTTGTGCCGGTGATTTGCCGCGGCTCGATCGCGTGACAAATTGGCGCGCGCGAAGCCCCGTATCGATATCGGCGCGGCACTCCGCGAACTTGAGGGAGCGTCGTCAAACGTGCGGCAAATTCACGCCGCACTCCGACGCGCTCAACGAGCCATAGCGACTGTGCCACCGCTTCCTACCGACGCGGCGCGCCAGGTCAGCCGGCAGGCACCTTTGCCACGTAAGGCGCCTGAATGGTGAACGTCTTCTCGCCGACTTGGTATTGCGCCCGACCTTGAAGCAAGACGTGCGCGTCCTCCGTGTCATGCATATGAATCCCGTCAGCGGGTTCCGCCAGTCACCGATGCGACCGGAATCTGAGTTTGCGCAACGCCTGATTCGCAATCCGTGATCGACTGACGCGCCAGGTGAGGCGGTGGTCTGCCGGAGACAAGGTATCAGGGGCGGGACATCCTGATCGTCGGTTGTTCCTCGCCGCGCTTCCGCGATCGCAGACGCACACACTGTTGAGCACCGAAGGAGACGCGCATGCTGGAACTCACAGTGAACGGACGCGCCCACCGCGTCGACGTCGAGCCCGAGATGCCGCTGCTGTGGGTCCTGCGCGACCACCTCGGCCTGCCCGGGACCAAGTACGGCTGCGGGATTTCCGTCTGTGGGGCCTGCGGTGTGCAACGCGGTCTCGCGCGCCACTGGCAAGCGAGTCCGCTCGCTACCGCTGAAGCGCCACAATCTAAGCAGGGCCTGACTGCCCGTGGTGGAGTCGCCGGCGGGTCCGTCGGCGATCGACATACCGTCGACGCGGGCCGCGACCAGCGCCAGCCGTCGCTCGGCCGGCGGACTTCCGCGAGAGGGGCCGGCATTGCCGGCCCCGTCGATGGCGCGGCGCGCAGCTACTACTGCAGTGCAACCTCGACGCGGCGCGCCTCGGCACTTGTACCGGCGTTGATCTGCTCGGGCTTCTTCAGCTCCACCTTCGCCTCGTCGACCCCGGCTGCCTTCAGTGCATCGCGCACCGCGACCGCGCGCTGCTTGGCCAGTTCGGCGTTCATCGCCGGGTCGCCGGTGGCGTCATGAAAGCCGCTGACCACAGCCTTCTTGCCGTCGGCCACGCCCTTGATCACACCCGCGAGTGCCGCCGCCGCGCCGTTGGGCAACTCCGACTTGCCGCTGGCAAAGAAGAACTTCACGACACCGCCTTCGACCTTGATCGACGCAGTGTCGGCCGTCTGTGCGGCCGCGGCGGGCGCCGCTGTGGCGTGCGCCGTACCGCTGCCCGATGGCATCGGCAACAGCGGCACGATCAGCAGGGCCACGATGTTGATGATCTTGATCAGCGGGTTCACGGCCGGACCGGCAGTGTCCTTGTAGGGGTCGCCGACGGTGTCGCCCGTCACGGCGGCCTTGTGGGCCTCGCTGCCCTTGCCGCCGTGGTGGCCGTCTTCGATGTACTTCTTGGCGTTGTCCCACGCGCCGCCGCCGGTGCACATCGAGATCGCGACGAACAGACCCGTCACGATCGTGCCCATCAGCAGGCCGCCGAGGGCCGCCGGCCCGAGCAGCAGGCCGACGATGATCGGCACCACCACCGGCAGCAGCGACGGAACCATCATCTCCTTGATCGCCGCGACGGTCAGCATGTCCACGGCCTTGCCGTATTCCGGCTTGGCGGTGCCTTCCATGATGCCCTTGATCTCCTTGAACTGGCGGCGCACCTCCACCACCACCGCGCCGGCGGCGCGGCCGACGGCTTCCATCGCCATGGCGCCGAAGAGGTAGGGAATCAGGCCGCCGATGAACAGGCCGACGATCACCTTCGGGTCGCTCAGGTCGAAGCTCACGCTCATGCCGCGGCCTTCGAGCGAGTGCGTGTAGTCGGCAAACAGCACCAGCGCGGCCAGGCCGGCCGATCCGATGGCATAGCCCTTGGTCACGGCCTTGGTGGTGTTGCCCACCGCATCCAGCGGGTCGGTCACGTCGCGCACGCTCTTGGGCAGCTCGGCCATCTCGGCGATGCCGCCGGCGTTGTCGGTGATCGGGCCGTAGGCGTCCAGCGCCACCACGATGCCGGCCATGCTGAGCATCGAGGTTGCGGCCACGGCGATGGCATAGAGCCCGCCGAGCTGGTACGACACCAGAATGGCCACGCAGACGAACAGCACCGGCCAGGCGGTCGAGCGCATCGACACGCCGAGGCCGGCGATGATGTTGGTGCCATGGCCAGTGGTCGAGGCTTGCGCGATGTGCTGCACCGGGCTGTACTGCGTGCCGGTGTAGTACTCGGTGATCCACACCATCGCCGCGGTCAGCACCAGGCCCGACGGCGCAGGCGCCGAACAGCGCCATCGCCGACACGCTGCCGCCGCCGACGATCGTCACCGCCTGCGGGAACATCATCGTGGTGACGAAGTAGAACGCGATCAGCGACAGCACGCCGGCGACCGCCAGGCCCTTGTACAGCGCCGGCATCACGTTCTTCATGCCCGGGCTGGCCTTGACGAAGTAGCAGCCGATGATCGACGCGATGATCGACACGCCGCCCAGCAGCAGCGGATAGACCACCGCGTTGATGGTGGCGCCGGTGACCATCAGCGAGCCCAGCGCCATCGTGGCGATCAGCGTCACCGCATAGGTTTCGAACAGGTCGGCGGCCATGCCGGCGCAGTCGCCGACGTTGTCGCCCACGTTGTCGGCGATCACCGCCGGGTTGCGCGGATCGTCCTCCGGAATGCCGGCCTCGACCTTGCCCACCAGGTCGGCGCCGACGTCCGCGCCCTTGGTGAAGATGCCGCCGCCCAGACGCGCGAAGATCGAGATCAGCGACGACCCGAAGGCGAAGCCGAGCAGGGGCTTCAGCGTCGCGCTGTCGACCTTGGTGCCGCCGCTGACGTACAGGAAGAACAGGCTCACGCCCAGCAGACCGAGCCCGACCACCAGCATGCCGGTGATGGCGCCGCCCTTGAAGGCGACGTCGAGCGCCGGCGCCGATGCCCTTGGTGGCCGCCTGCGCGGTGCGCACGTTGGCCCGCACCGACACGTTCATGCCGATGAAGCCGCACGCGCCCGACAGCACCGCACCGAGCACGAAGCCCGCGGCCGTGCTGCCGCCTAGGAAGATCGTGATCAGCACGGCCAGCACGACGCCGACGATGGCGATCGTCTTGTACTGCCGCGCCAGGTACGCCGCAGCACCTTGCTGCACGGCCCCCGCGATCTCCTGCATGCGGGCACTGCCCGCGTCCTGGCTCAGGATCCAGCTGCGCTGGACGAAGCCATAGATCACTGCGGCCAAACCGCAGGCAAGCGCCACATAGAGCGCCGTCATCATCGACATGGAGATTTCTCCTTCCTCGTTTTCGAACTTCGGATTCCCTTGCGTCCGCACGTTGTTCCGCAACATGGCCTGCATGTCGAGGTGCGGATCGCCCGGCGCGCATCCTAAGGGATGTTGGGCGGCATCGCGTCAGTGCGGCGCAAGGCCCGTCGGTAAAATCCGGGTTTCCCCTGTGAATGGGAGCGCTGCATGAGCCTGCACAACGTGAGTCCCGGCGACAAGGCGCCCGACGAGTTCAACGTGATCATCGAGATCCCGATGAACGCCGACCCGATCAAGTACGAGGTCGACGAAGAGACGGGCGCGTTGTTCGTCGACCGTTTCATGGCCACGTCGATGCACTATCCGTGCAACTACGGCTACATCCCGCAGACGCTGGCCGACGATGGCGATCCGGTGGACGTGCTGGTGATCACGCCGGTGCCGCTGATCCCGAGCGTGGTGGTCACCTGCCGCGCCGATCGGCGTGCTGAAGATGCAGGACGAGGCCGGCGGCGACAACAAGCTGGTGGCCGTGCCGATCGACAAGATCCTGTCGCTGTACACGCAGTGGCAGAAGCCCGAGGACATGAACCCGCTGCGCCTGCAGACGATCCAGCACTTCTTCGAGCACTACAAGGATCTCGAGGCAGGCAAGTGGGTCAAGGTGCTCGGCTGGGAGGGCCCGGAGAGCGCCAGGGAAGACGTGCGATCGGGCATGCAGGCCTGGGCTGTCAAGCACGCGTCGCTGAAGCGCAGCGCGGCTGAAACCACGAAATAGGCGATACATCGCCCGCGTCGGCACGGGGGAATGCCGTGTACCTACACTGCGGCCTGCGCCCGGCATCCGGGCTGGAGCCGTCATGCGTCGTCGCCATTGCCGTCTTGCTCGTTGCGTTGTCGTTCACCACAGCGGTCGCCGCAGCCCCGCTGAAGCCCGTCCACCCAGGTCGAAGGCATCACCGAGTACGTGCTGCCCAATGGCCTGCAGGTGCTGCTGGCGCCCGACGACAGCAAGCCCACCACCACCGTCAACCTGACCGTGCGCGTCGGCTCTCGCCACGAGGGCTATGGCGAGACCGGCATGGCGCACCTGCTCGAGCACATGGTGTTCAAGGGCACGCCGACCACGCGCAACGCCTGGGCCGAGTTCTCCAAGCGCGGCCTGCGCGCCAACGGTTCGACCTGGGTCGATCGCACCAACTACTACGCCAGCTTCGCCGCCAACGACGCCAACCTGCGCTGGTACCTGGGCTGGGAGGCCGACGCGATGGTCAACAGCTTCGTCGCCCGACGCGACCTCGACACCGAGATGACGGTGGTGCGCAACGAGATGGAGATGGGCGAGAACAGCCCCGGCCGCATCCTGTTCGAGAAGACGATGTCCGCCATGTACCAGTGGCACAACTACGGCAAGTCGACCATCGGCGCCCGCGCCGACGTCGAGAACGTCGACATCGGCCGGCTGCAGGCCTTCTACCGCACCTACTACCAGCCCGACAACGCCACGCTGATCGTGTCGGGCCAGTTCGATCCGGCGAAGGTGCTCGACTGGATCCAGCAGTCGTTCGGCCGGATTGCCGAAGCCCAAGCGCACGCTGCCGCGCCTGTACACGCTCGACCCGGTGCAGGACGGCGAGCGCAGCGTCACCCTGCGCCGGGCGGGCGGCACGCCGATGGTCATGCTCGGCTACCACGTTCCGCCCGGGCCGCACCCGGACTATCGCGGCGGTGGAACTGATCGCCCTGATCGTGGGCGACAGCCCGTCGGGCCGGGCCCACAAGCGACTGGTCGAGCCGGGGCTGGCTTCGAGCGTCTACGCCGAGACCTTCGCACTGGCAGACCCGGGCTTCGCCCTCTTCGGCGCGCAGTTCAATGCCGGCCAGGACACGCGCCGCGCCACCGACGAATTGACCGGCGATCGTCGAAGGCCTTGCGACCACGCCGGTCACCGACGAGGAGTTCAAGCGGGCGCAGGTGAAGTGGCTGAAGAACTGGGAGCAGCAGTACACCAACCCCGAGACCGTGGGGTTGGCGCTGTCGGAGACGGTATCGCAAGGCGACTGGCGGCTGCTGTTCCTGTTGCGCGACCGAGTTCGCGCGCTGACGCGCGACGAGGTGCAGCGTGTCGCGCAGGCGCGCTTCGTGCCGGCCAACCGCACCACCGCGACCTACGTGCCGACCGATCGCCCGCAGCGGGCGCCCGCGCCGGAACGCGTCGATGTCGCGCAGCAGATGAACGCGTTCAAGCCGCAAGCGGCTGCTGCCGCGGTGCCGGCATTCGATACCACGCCCAGCCGGCTGGACGCCAAGACGCGGCGATTCGCGTTGTCCAACGGCATGAAGGTGGCGCTGCTGCCCAAGCCGACGCGCGGCCAGACGGTGAAGGTGGCGATGCAGTTCCGCGTCGGCGACGAACGCAGCCTGTTGGGTCAGCGCGAGGTGTCCGAGTTCGCCGCCGCCATGCTCGACAAGGGCACGACGCAGCTGTCGCGCCTGCAGATACAGGATCGCCTGGACGCGCTGCAGGCCGAGCTGTCCATCGGTTCGTCCGGCGATCAGGTCGACGTTTCGCTGCTGGCCCGACGCGACACGGTCGTCGGCGCGATCGCGCTGCTGGCGCAGCGTGCTGCGCGAACCGGTGTTCCCCGAGTCGGCGCTCGATGAGCTGAAACGCCAGACCATCGCGTCGGTGCAGTCGCAGCGCGACGATCCGGAGGCAATCGTCGAAAACGTCGCTGGCGCGCCGCGGGGATCCCTACCCGCCCGGCGACGTGCGCCACGCCCGGACCTTCGACGAGATGCTGGGCGAGGCCAAGGCCACCACCGTCGACCAGGTCAAGGCGTTCCACGCCAGGTTCTATGGCGGTGGGCAGGCACGCCTCGCGGCAGTGGGCGACTTCGATCCGGCGGCGGTGCAGCGTGCGCTGACCGAGCACTTCGGCGATTGGGTGGCGCAGTCGCCCGCGACGCGGGTGGAACGCCCGCTGTTCGCGGTGGCACCTGGGCGCGAGGTCATCGCGACGCCGGACAAGCAAAACGCCATGCTCGGGGTGCAGATGCGCTGGCCGATCTCGGACAACGACGCGGTCTATCCGGCGCTGGCGCTGGCCAACTACATCTTGGGCAGCGGCGGCGACTCGCGTCTTTGGAAACGCATCCGCGAACGCGAGGGCCTGTCGTACGGCGTGTGGACCACCGTGAACTGGGGCGATGCCGATATTCACTCGGTCTGGAACGGGAGTGCCATCTTCGCGCCGGCCAATCGCGACAAGGTCGAAACCGCGTTCAGGGAAGAGCTGGCCAAGGCCGTGCGCGACGGCTTCAGCGAGGCCGAGGTGCAGAACGCCAAGCAGTCCTTGCTGAACTTTCGCCGCCTGTCGCGGGCGCAGGACGAACGGCTGGCGCAGTCGCTGGTGCGCGCGTTCGAGCTCAACCGCACATTCGAGTTTGCCGACCGGGTGGACAAGGCCATCGCCCGGCTCAGTGCCAGCCAGGTGAACAACGCGCTTCGCGTGCACCTGAAGCCCGACGCGTTGGCGTTCGTGCTGGCTGGGGATTTCAAGCAGCCTTGAGCGGTGGCCGGCGCTTCGATCAAGCCTCGCGCTTGAACGGGTCGCGATCGGACAGCTCGTCGACGTAGGCATCGATGCCCTGGCCCTCGGCCTGCAAGTACTGATCGACCGCCTGCGCGAACGCGGGATGATCCAGCCAGTGCGACGAATGGGTACGCACCGGCAGCAGGCCACGCGCCATCTTGTGTTCGCCCTGCGCGCCGCCTTCGAAGCGGCGGTAGCCGTTGTCGATGCACCACTGCAGCGGTTGGTAGTAGCAGGCTTCGAAGTGCAGGCAATCGACGTGCTCGACGGCGCCCCAGTAGCGCCCGTAGGCGCAACGTCGTTGCGAATCGACGGCAATCAGCGATGTCGCGATCGGCACTTCGTCGCGTTGAGCGATGAAGAGCAGCCAGGGGGCTGGCATCGTCCGCGCCATGCTGCGAAAGAACTGGCGCGACAGGTAGGGCGTGGATCGATGCAGCCGATAGGTGTTGAGGTAGCAGCGGTAGAAGAAATCCCAATCCGCGGGGCCGATGTCCCGGCCCGCCCTGACCGAGAAGCTCACGCCGGCCGCTGCGACCTTGCGTCGCTCCTGCGAGATCTTCTTGCGCTTCTCGCGTTGCAGTCGAGACAGGAATGCCTCGAACGTATCGGGTTCGCCGGACGACGCGCGGTCCCAGTGGAACTGCACGTTCTGTCGCATCATCCAGCTCGAATCGGGCAGTGCGGCGCGGTCGTCGGCATCGTGAAACAGGATATGCACCGACGACGCACGGATTTCGCGCGCGTGGTCTCGCAAGGCCTGCGCCAACGCCGTGCGCGCAGGGGCGTCGATCGCCAGCAGGCGCGACCCGGGCACTGGCGTGAATGGCACCGCGACGAGCAGCTTCGGGTAGTAGGGCAAGCCATGGCGCTCATAGGCATCGGCCCAGGCCCAGTCGAACACGTATTCACCGTAGGAGTGCTGCTTCAGGTACATCGGAGCCGCCGCACACAGCTGCGCCCCCGACCACAAGGTCAGGTAACGTGGCGACCATCCGGTGCGCGCGGTGGCGCTGCCCGACGAGTGCAGCGCGGCGAGGTACTCGTGCCGCATGAAGAGGGTCGGCTGCGCCTGCATGGCCAGCAGGGCGTTCCAGAGCGTGGCATCGATCAGCGCCGGATCGTCGTGGATCCGAATGACATAATCGTTTGATCTCAGTTCGCTCACCGATCAGCTCTCGTGTCAAAGGTTCGAGTCGCACTTGCGCAGATCGACGCCACTGTCGGCGATCTCGAGGGCAATGCCGCCCGCATTGTCGAGGCGGCCCGGCAGGCGCACGCGCAAGGCGCCTGCGCGATGATCGCGCCCGAACTGGCATTGTCGGGCTACCCACCGGAGGACCTTTTGTTGCGTCCGGCCTTCATGGACGCCTGCGCCCGGCAGTTGGAGCGTCTCGCGGTCGAGTTGGCTGTGTTTCCCGGCATGGCCGTCGTGGTCGGGCATCCAGCCCTTGCCGAGGGAGTGCCCGCGTTGCGCAGCAAGTCGATCGCAACGCCTCAGCGCTTCAATGCCGCATCCGTGCTCCGGGGCGGACGGGTGCAGGCCACCTATTGCAAGCGCGAGCTGCCGAACTACCAGGTGTTCGACGAGAGGCGCTATTTCGTCGGCGGGCGTGACGCGAATCTTCCGGCCGTGGTGTTCGAGGCCGGCGGCCGACGGCTGGGCGTGCTGATTTGCGAGGACGCATGGTTCGACGAACCGGCCTCGGCCGCTCGGAAGGCCGGCGCCGAGATCCTTTGTGTGTTGAACGCGTCGCCCTTCCACCTCGGCAAGGGCGAGGAACGCGAGGCGCGCATGGCGCATCGGGCCCGCGTTGCGGGTTGTCCGGTGCTGTACGCGCACCTGGTGGGCGGGCAGGACGAGGTGGTGTTCGACGGCGCTTCGTTTGCGGTCGACGCGCAGGGCCAAACGCGCGTTCGCGGCGCCAGTTTCGAGGTCGCTCTGGTGCCGGTCGACATCACCACGGACGGCCGCGTCGAGGGGCGCTGCGAGGGCATACCGTCGCTCGAGGAGCAAGCCTGGCGCGCGCTCGTCACCGGCGTACGCGACTACGTGGGCAAGAACGGGTTTCCCGGCGTCATCATCGGGCTCTCGGGCGGTGTCGACTCGGCGCTGGTGTTGGCGATCGCCGTCGACGCGCTGGGGGCCGACCGCGTGCGCACCGTGATGATGCCGTCGCCGTACACGGCCGAGATCTCGTGGGTCGATGCGCGTGACATGGCGCGCAGGCTCGGCGTGCGATACGACGAGATTGCGATCGCGCCGATGTTCGATGCCTTCCGCCGCAGCCTGGCCGACGAATTCAAGGGTCTGTCTGAAGACGCCACGGAAGAGAACATCCAGGCCCGGATTCGCGGCACGCTGTTGATGGCGCTGTCGAACAAGCATGGCTCGATCGTCTTGACCACCGGCAACAAGAGCGAGATGGCGACCGGCTATTGCACGCTGTATGGCGACATGGCCGGTGGCTTCGCGGTCATCAAGGATGTTGCCAAGACGCTCGTCTATCGCCTGGCGCATTGGCGCAATGCACAGGCCGGCACTCGAGCGGACGGCAGCGTCGGGCCCCGTCATTCCGGAGCGCATCCTGACCCGGGCGCCCAGCGCCGAGCTGCGGCCGAACCAGACCGACCAGGACAGCCTGCCGCCGTATGAGGTGCTGGACGCCATTTTGGGGCGCTACATGGAGGAAGATCAAAGCATCGAGCAGATCGTCGAGGCAGGATTCGCTGCTGCCGATGTCGAGCGGGTCACCCGCCTCATCAAGATCAACGAGTACAAGCGGCGCCAGGCGCCGATCGGGATTCGAATCACCCACCGGGCATTCGGCCGCGACTGGCGCTATCCCATCACATCGAAGTTCCGTGCTTAAATCTGGCTGACGCACGATCGCTCTCGGAGTTCAGGATGAAACAGATCACCGCCATCATCAAACCGTTCAAGCTCGAAGAAGTGCGTGAGGCGCTGGCGGAAGTGGGTGTTTCCGGTCTGACCGTGACCGAGGTGAAGGGTTTCGGCCGCCAGAAGGGCCACACCGAGCTGTACCGCGGCGCCGAGTACGTGGTGGATTTCCTGCCCAAGGTGAAGATCGAGGTGGTGGTGAAGGACGGCGAGGTCGATCGCTGCATCGACTGCGATCGTCAAGGCCGCCAAGACCGGCAAGATCGGCGACGGCAAGATCTTTGTCGCGGCCGTCGAACAGGTCGTGCGCATCCGCACCGGCGAGACCGACGAAGCAGCCGTCTAGAGCGACGGCGACCGCCGGGTTCTAGACCCGACCGAAATCGTCGGGCGCGACGGCCCGCGCAGCCTTGACGGCGATTAGATCGAGCAGGGACTCCGGATCCGCGACCAGGTCGACCATGCCGATCTGCTCGGCCGTGACGAATCCGGCCATGGCGGCGCGTTGCAGCATCTGCATCAACGGCTGGAAGTACCCGTCCACGTCGAGCAGCGCGATCGGTTGGTCGTGGTACGCCAGGTGGCGCCAACTCCATACCTCGAACAACTCCTCGAACGTTCCGATCCCGCCCGGCAAGGCCACATAGGCATTCGAACGATCGGCCATCAGTCGCTTGCGCTGGTGCATGGTCTGGACCACGTGCAGTTCGGTCAGGCCACGATGGCCGACTTCGCGGCGCATCAGCGATTCGGGAATCACCCCGATCACGCGGGCGCCGGCGCCGAGCGCGGCGTCGGCCAGCAGACCCATCAGACCCGCGCGGCCGCCGCCATACACCAACTGCCAACCACGCCGGCCGATGGCGGCACCGAGTTGGGCGGCTGCTCGCTGAAACGTCTCGCTCGTTCCGAGTCTCGAGCCGCAATACACGCACACCGAGATCGGCGTGCTCATCCCTGGCCCCAACGATGGACGAGCGCGGCGCACCAGACTGCCCGCACACAGCAGCAGTGTGAGCATCACGGCCGCGCTGCCGGCATCCTTGGCCTGCTTCGACAGCGGATGCTCGTCGAGCGAAATGCGGTCGACGGTGGCCTCCAGCGCTGAGTTCAGCAACTCCACGATCAGCACCAGCACGACCGTGCCCGCCAGCAGCGCGGCTTCGACCCAGTTGCCGGCGAGCCACCAGGAGGCCGGCAACATCACCGCGGCCAGGACGAGCTCCTGGCGAAATGCGCTCTCTGTCTGCCACGCTGCGACGAGGCCCTGAATCGAGAAGCCGGTTGCGCGCGCGAGTCGATCGAATCCCGTGCGGCCCTTGTGTGGATTTTTCATGCGGCCGATTGTGCCGGCTTGGCCGGCGCGCTCCGCAGGTCGACCACTTGCGTGCCGCAGGCCACGTCGTGCAGGAACTGCCGGTCCGCACGCAGGCGCGCGAGCAGCAGGTAGCCCGCCATGCCGACCGCCAGCACGCCGAACGTCGCCGCGGTGCCACGAATGCCGGCGTAATGCGCCGACGCGAGCGCCGGGAGAAACCACAGCCAGCACAACACATACCGCACGAAGGCACGGGCGCGCGAGACCGGGCCGCCGTCGCGGCGCACCACCCGCAGTTGCCAGGTCTTCATCGCCAGGGTCTGACCGCCCCATGACCAGAAGCCGACGAAGTAGATGCCCAACACGATGAACAGGAAGACCTGCAGTCCGGTCGTCCCCTGCAAGGCATGGCGCTGCTGGGTGAGCGCCGAGTACAGGTAACCGAAGACCATGACCACGCCGAACAGCAGCACCCCTTCGTACAGCATGCTGGCCATTCGGCGCAGAAGCGATGGGGCGGGGCCCGGCGAGGTCTGCTCAGGCCGGAGCCCTGCGCCCTCGATCATGGGTTCTTGGGTTGCGATGCGCCGGCGGCCCGCGTGGCGGCCCCTTGCGGGCCGCGTTTGGGCAACAAGGTGGTGCGGTCGACGAAACCAGGCGTCGCGGCGATCTTGGGCATTCCGGTCTGCTGATGAGCCGGCGGTGCCGGTTGCCGAGTCACCAGAGTGGTCGTGGCACCGGGTGCAGCCTGAACCACGGTCGGGGCCACCGGCCTGCCAGGGGCCGCCGTCAGCGACGGATTGCCGATGATGTTGTGCTTGGCCGGCGGCTCACCCGGGACCGGCGGTCCACCGGGTGCCAATCGGGCAGCCGGCGTGGCGCGCGTGGCCAATGCCTTGCGCTCGCCCTCGGGCAACGCTTGGTACGCCTGCCACTGGGCCTGGCGGTCCTGCGGCGGGAGCTGCTTGGCTTCCTGAAAATTCAGCCGTGCCCGGCCTCGTTCGCTCGGGCTGAGCCTGGACCACTCGGCCATGCGCCCCTGCAGTCGCTGCTGCTCATCGGCGGGCAGGCGCGGAAAACGGCCGGCGATTTCGAGCCATTTGGCCTTGCGGTCGGCATCGATCGAGCCCCACTCGCCCTGTAACGGTGCAAGTGCCGACCGCTGCTGAGGCGTCAACGATTGCCAGCGTGGGCCGGTCTCCGTGCCGCGCTTGGCAACGGGCACCGGAACCTGGGCATACCCCGAATTCAATGTGAGGAAAGCCGCGACAATGGCGAGCAGCGCTGCTCGCTTACCCGCGGAGAGAGGATTCACCAGGCCCATCGCGATGGGTTACTCCAAAGGCTGGGGGGCTCTGAGAAACTCAGCGAAGCCTTGATCACTGTATGCCTGGGGGGGCAACTCATCGGCCAGCAGCGCCGCGTCGATCTCGGCCGCGGCGGAGATCTGTTGTTCGCTATATCGATGCTGAATCAGCAACAGGCCACCCACCAGCACTGCCAACGGCACGAACGAAGCCAGGCGCAACCACCAAGAGGGCGAACCACCGAGCGACAAGGTGCCGGCGCCTTGCGCGTAGACGCCCGAGGCTGTTTGCGGCGACAACTTGCGCAGCGCGCGAGCGCGTTCCAACGCCTGCAGCCGTGCGACGCGAAGTCGCTCGCTGATGTCGTGCGGAACCTGCTCGCCGCCTTCTGAGAGGTAAGCGACGATCTTGCGGCCGAGCCGGGCCTCCAGCGCCTCCACGCGCTGGGTCGACGCGAACGCGTTGTCAATCGTTCTGAAGGGGCTGCTCATAGTGTGATTCCCTTGGCGCGCAATGCTTTGGCCAGCGCATGGACGGCCCTGGAACAGTGGGTTTTTACACTGCCCTCCGAACAACCCATCGCCGCCGCTGTTTCCGCCACGTCAAGCTCTTCCCAGTAACGCAGAAGGAACGCCTCACGTTGACGTTGAGGCAGTTGCTGCACTTCCGCATCAATCAAAAGCAGGATCTGGGCCCGGCCGACGCTGTCTGCCGCGCTTTCGGCACCCATCGAACCGTCTGCCGTCTCCAGAGTCTCCAGCAGATCGTAGTCTCCGCCTTCGCCGTTCGAGTCGAAATCCGAGAAATTTTGCACCACCGCATTGCGCACGCGCTGCCGCCGGAACCAGTCCATCGTGGCGTTGGACAGGATGCGCTGGAACAGCAGCGGCAGCTCTGCGGGAGGGCGATCGGCATATTTCTCGGACAGCCTGATCATCGAGTCCTGCACGATGTCCAGCGCCGACTCGTCGTCGCGCACGGCGTAGACCGTTCGCTTGAAAGCCCGCCTCTCGACGCTCTTGAGGAAATCGGAAAGTTCTTTGTCTGTCGCCAAGTGGAAAGCCCGCTGCGCCTGCGTCCGGCCATTTTTTGGGCCGCGCGATTATCGCATCGGCCCTGCGCGCGGCTGCGCGCTTGGGCGGCGCGTCGCTCCAGTGCAATAATGTTGCTTCGCACAACAGCTTCATTCGGTCCGAAGCGGTGGTCCTACCGGGGCCTCCAGTTCGTGGACCGCTCAGGCTCCGAATCCGCCTCACGAGGGTGAGAAGAGGGGCACCGATGGTTTTTCGTCAGAGAAAATCACAGAGGTTCAAGATGGATATGTCTACCGCGGACATCAAGCGCGCCGCGTCAGCGCCGCCGCAATCCCCCAACGTCGAGCCAAACGGCTCCGAAATCCTGGTTCGCTGTCTACAGGCCGAAGGCGTCAAGTACGTCTGGGGCTACCCCGGCGGAGCCGTGCTGTACATCTACGACGCGCTGTACAAGCAGGAGACCATCCAGCACGTGCTGGTGCGCCACGAGCAGGCCGCGGTACACGCCGCCGACGGCTACGCGCGCGCCACGGGCGAAGTCGGCGTGGCGCTGGTGACATCCGGCCCGGGCGTGACCAATGCGGTCACCGGCATCGCCACCGCGTATATGGACTCGATTCCGATGGTCATCATCACCGGGCAGGTGCCGACGCCAGCCATCGGACTCGACGCGTTCCAGGAATGCGACACGGTGGGCATCACGCGCCCGATCGTCAAGCACAACTTCCTGGTGAAGGACGTTCGCGACCTCGCGCTGACGCTGAAAAAGGCCTTCCATATCGCGCGCACCGGTCGGCCCGGACCGGTGGTGGTGGACATCCCAAAGGACGTGTCGTTGAAGACCGCCGCGTTTGTTTACCCCGAGCGCGTGGAAATGCGCTCGTACAACCCGGTGCGCAAAGGGCACGGGGGGCAGATTCGCAAGGCATTGCAGCTGTTGCTTCACGCCAAGCGGCCGTACATCTACACCGGCGGCGGCGTCGTGTTGGGCAATGCGTCGACCGAGTTGCGCGAACTCTGCGATTTGCTCGGGTTCCCGTGCACCAACACACTGATGGGCCTGGGTGCGATTGCGGCCAGCGACCCCAAGTTCCTGGGCATGCTCGGCATGCACGGAACCTACGAGGCCAACATGACGATGCAGAACTGCGACGTCTTGCTGGCCGTCGGTGCGCGCTTCGATGACCGGGTCATCGGCAATCCGAAGCATTTTGCCTCGGTGGAACGCAAGATCGTCCACGTCGATATCGATCCGTCGTCGATCTCCAAGCGGGTGCGGGTCGACATCCCGATCGTCGGCGATGTCAAGGACGTGCTGCAGGAACTCATCTCGCACTTGAAAGAGGGTGCAATCCGTCCCGATGCGACGGCGCTGGCGGCGTGGTGGAGCCAGATCAACGAGTGGCGCCGGCGCGATTGCCTGAGCTACAAGCGAAGCGCAGACGTGATCAAGCCTCAGCAGGTGGTGGAGACGCTGTGGGAACTCACCCGCGACATCGATACGTACATCACGTCCGACGTCGGCCAGCACCAGATGTGGGCGGCTCAGTTCTATCGGTTCCAGGAGCCGCGCCGTTGGATCAACAGCGGCGGCCTGGGCACCATGGGCGTGGGCCTGCCGTACGCGATGGGGATCAAGCTCGCGAAGCCCGACTCGGAGGTGTTCTGCATCACCGGTGAAGGCTCGATCCAGATGTGTATCCAGGAACTCTCGACCTGTGCCCAGTACCGCACGCCGGTGAAGATCGTGTCATTGAACAATCGCTACCTGGGCATGGTCCGCCAGTGGCAGCAACTCGACTATGGTGGGCGCTACTCGCACAGCTACATGGATGCGCTGCCGGACTTCGTCAAGCTGGCAGAAGCCTACGGCCACGTGGGGCTGCTGGTCGAGCGGCCAGCCGACGTGGAGCCGGCGCTGCGCGAGGCGATCCGGTTGAAGGACCGCACGGTGTTCCTGGACGTGCGAACCGATCCCACCGAGAACGTATGGCCCATGGTGCAGGCAGGCAAGGGCATCAGCGAGATGCTGCTGGGATCAGAGGACCTATAGGCGCGCGCGGCTGCGCGTCGGGCGACGTTACCGCGTCGACTCGGCCCGCTGCCACGCCAACCCGCGAAGTCCGCAATCCGACCCAATCAACTCGAAGAGCGTGGCCAAAGCGCGGCAGTTATCGCTGTCGACGCCCAAGAGCGCGAAGGACGAATTCAAATGAAGCACATCATCGCGGTCCTGCTGGAAAACGAACCGGGTGCGTTGTCGCGCGTCGTTGCCCTGTTTTCGGCGCGCGGCTACAACATCGAGAGCCTGACGGTGGCGCCGACGGAGGATGCATCGCTGTCGCGCATGACCATCGTCACCACCGGGTCCGACGAGGTGATCGAGCAGATCACCAAGCACCTGAACCGCCTGATCGAGGTGGTCAAGGTGGTGGACCTGACGGAGGGCAGCTTCACCGAGCGAGAGCTGATGCTGATCAAAGTCCGTGCGGTCGGCAAGGAACGCGAGGAGATGAAACGCATGGCCGACATCTTTCGTGGCCGCATCATCGACGTCACCGACAAGAGCTACACGATCGAGTTGACCGGCGATGCGGCCAAGCTCGATGCGTTCATCATTGGGGTCGATCGGGCGGCCATTCTGGAGACCGTGCGCACCGGAACGAGCGGCATCGGGCGCGGCGAACGCATCCTGCGGGTCTGACCGACGGCCCCGGGCGGGTTTCAAACTGATTTCATAGGAGCGACGAGACATGAAGGTTTACTACGACAAGGACGCCGATCTCAGCCTGATCAAGGGCAAGAGCGTCACGATCATCGGTTACGGCTCGCAGGGCCACGCACACGCGCAGAACCTCAGCGACAGCGGCGTGAAGGTCACCGTCGGCCTTCGCCGGGGCGGGGCATCGTGGTCCAAGGTCGAGAAGGCGGGGCTCAGGGTGGCCGAGGTGGCCGACGCGGTGAAGTCTGCGGACGTCGTGATGATCCTGCTGCCGGACGAGCAGATTGGTGCCGTCTACAAGAACGACGTCGAGCCCCACGTCCGAAAGGGGGCATCGCTCGCCTTCGCGCACGGATTCAATGTGCACTACGGCCAGGTCGTTCCCCGCGAAGACCTCGACGTCTGGATGGTCGCGCCCAAGGCGCCGGGTCACACCGTCCGCAACACCTACACCCAGGGAGGCGGGGTGCCGCATCTGATCGCCGTACATGCCGACAAGAGCGGCAAGGCGCGCGACCTTGCGCTCAGCTACGCCGCGGCCAACGGTGGCGGCAAAGCCGGCATCATCGAGACCAACTTCCGTGAAGAGACCGAAACCGATCTGTTCGGCGAGCAGGCAGTGCTATGCGGCGGTACGGTCGAACTGATCAAGGCTGGCTACGAAACTTTGGTCGAGGCCGGCTACGCGCCCGAGATGGCGTACTTCGAGTGTCTGCACGAACTGAAGCTGATCGTCGACCTGATTTATGAGGGCGGCATCGCCAACATGAACTACTCGATCTCGAACAACGCCGAGTACGGGGAGTACGTGTCCGGTCCGAAGGTCATCACCGCCGAAACCAAAGTCGCGATGAAAAAGATGCTCGCCGAAATCCAAAGCGGCGAGTACGCAAAGAGCTTCATTCTCGAAAACCGTGCCGGTGCGCCGACGTTGTTGTCGCGCCGCCGTCTGATGGCCGAGCACTCGATCGAGGTGGTCGGCGAGAAGCTGCGCGCGATGATGCCGTGGATCAAGGCCAACAAGCTGGTCGACAAGAGCCGCAATTGATCAACGGCGCTCGCGTGCGGGCTGCAAGCGAATGAACGATCCCATCCATACCCAGGCAGGCGCCGGCGGCGACTCCACCGAGGCGCCGCGACCGCGGCGCAAGGGCATCTACATCCTGCCCAATCTGTTCACGTTGGCGGCGCTCTTTGGCGGGTTCTACGCCATCGTGATGGCGATGAACGGCCGGTTCGAGAACGCCGCCATCGGCATCTTCTGCGCCATGGTGCTCGACAGCTTGGATGGGCGTGTCGCGCGCATGACGAACACGCAGAGTGCGTTCGGCGAACAAATGGACAGCTTGTCGGACATGGTGAGTTTCGGGGCGGCTCCCGCGCTGATCGTCTACGAGTGGTCGCTGAAGGGGCTGGGCAAACTGGGCTGGATTGCCGCCTTCGTGTACTGCGCCGGCGCGGCACTGCGCTTGGCACGGTTCAATACCAACATCGGCATCGTCGACAAGCGTTTCTTCCAGGGCCTGCCCAGTCCGGCTGCGGCGGCGTTGGTCACCGGCATGATCTGGGTGCTCGACGACTACGGCATCAAGGACGCGGCGAGAATCGACTGGCTGGCCTGGACCGCATTCGCTGTGACGTTGTATGCGGGCCTGACCATGGTGACCAACGTACCCTTCTACAGCTTCAAGGATGTGAGCTTCAAGCGATCGGTGCCGTTCATCGTCATCGTCGCTATCGCGTTGGCCATCGCGGTGATCAACATTCACCCCCCGCTCGTGCTGTTCGCGCTCTTCTGCATCTACGGTTTGTCAGGCTATGCGGTGTACGCCTATCGAAGGGCAAAAGGCAGGCCGGTGAGCGTGATCGCCACATCGACCGACGAACCGGACGAAGAGGGTCTGCACCGGTGAGTTGCATACGATTCGGCATCGCGTGCTATAGTGATTTGATGGTTGCACAGTCTGTCGCCGCGTTGCTACTGCTAGGAGCGTTCAGGGCGCGCTGACCAGACTCGACCTCGTCTTCCTCTGTTCAACGGCCCGCTTGTGATCTCGCAGCGGGCCGTTGCCGTTTTCGTCGTTGACACTCACCAAGGGGCACCTCGTGGCTGACAAACTGATCATTTTCGACACCACGCTGCGCGACGGCGAACAATCGCCTGGCGCCTCGATGACGCGCGACGAGAAGTTGCGCATCGCGCGTCAACTCGAACGCCTGCGCGTCGATGTCATCGAGGCGGGCTTCGCGGCCTCGTCCAACGGCGATTTCGACGCGGTCAAGGCCATCGCGGCCGCCGTGCGCGACAGCACCGTGTGTTCGCTGGCCCGCGCCAACGATCGCGACATTTCGCGGGCTGCCGAGGCGCTGAAGGGGGCAATGCGGGCGCGCATTCACACCTTCATTGCCACGAGTGCCCTCCACATGGAGAAGAAGCTGCGCATGTCGCCCGAGCAGGTGCTGGAGCAGGCCACGCTGTCGGTCCGGTTCGCCCGCAACTTGTGCGATGACGTCGAGTTCTCACCCGAGGATGGCTACCGATCCGATCCGGACTTCCTGTGCCGCGTGCTCGAGGCGGTGATCAAGGAAGGCGCCACAACGGTCAACATTCCCGACACCGTAGGCTATGCGGTCCCCGAGCTCTACGGCGGCTTCCTGGCGATGTTGCGTGAGCGCGTACCCAATTCGGGCAAGGCTGTGTGGTCGGTTCATTGCCACAACGACCTCGGGATGGCAGTCGCCAATTCGCTGGCTGGCGTGAAGATCGGCGGCGCGCGGCAGGTCGAGTGCACCATCAACGGACTTGGCGAGCGCGCTGGCAACTGTTCGCTCGAGGAAGTGGTCATGGCCGTGCGCACACGCCGCGACTACTTCGGACTCGAACTCGGCATCGATGCCACCCAGATCGTGCCGGCGTCGCGCCTGGTCAGCCAGACCACCGGCTTCGTCGTTCAGCCGAACAAGGCCGTGGTCGGCGCCAATGCGTTTGCGCACGCGTCGGGCATTCACCAGGACGGCGTCTTGAAGGCTCGCGACACCTACGAGATCATGCGTGCGGAAGACGTGGGTTGGTCGGCCAACCGCATCGTGCTGGGCAAGCTGTCGGGGCGCAACGCGTTCAAGCAGCGGTTGCACGAACTTGGCATCGAGCTCGAGTCCGAGGCCGACATCAACGCTTCGTTCGCACGCTTCAAGGACCTGGCCGATCGCAAGAGCGAGATCTTCGATGAGGACATCATCGCGCTGGTTGGCGAGGAGAGCGTCGCCAGTCAACACGAGCACTATCGCCTTCTAGGCCTCAAGCAGCAAAGCGAAACCGGCGAACGGCCGCATGCCCGTGTGACCTTCGCGATGGGCGACACCGAGCAGCACGCCGAGAGCGACGGCAACGGCCCGGTCGATGCCAGCCTGAAGGCCATCGAGTCGCGGGTCCATTCGGGCGCCGAATTGGTGCTGTATTCGGTCAATGCGATCACCAGCGGGAGCACCGAATCGCAGGGGGAAGTCACCGTACGCCTTCAGTTGGGGGGGCGCATCGTCAACGGCGTCGGGGCGGATCCGGATATTGTCGTTGCCTCGGCCAAGGCGTACCTCGCAGCCTTGAACAAGCTCCATCACCAAGCCGAGCGCGTGGCTGCGCAGGGCTGAAGTGAGATCTGCACGGTCCGGGCCGTGCAGAATCGTCGTTCGCATGTCACTTGAGGAAAACTACCTAAGCTTTTGATATTGCGCGCTTTTTTTCGGTCCGCTAGACTCACCACGTCGGCAAGTTGCCCGATGCGTCCGTGACAGCGCATGCAAACAATCAATCGGGAAGCGTCGTTGGGGTTGTCGGTGGTCGGTTGGATCGCCGCCATGGTGGTATTCGTCTGCGGCATGACGCCGTCGGCCAACGCCGCCGGTTCCACGACGAACCGCACCAGTGCCAAAGTCGCCGGTGGTGCGACTCCGCAAGCGGCGCAAAAACGTCGCAAGGTGCGAGCCGTCCCGACGCGCCCGTCGGCGGGGCAACTTCAGGGTTTGCGGGCCACCGAAGATCCGCTGGATCTGAGGTCGAGTGTTGCGCTGGTCGTCGACCAGGACACCGACGAAGTGCTGTTCAGCAAGAACTCTGAAGCGGTTCTGCCGATCGCCTCCATCACCAAACTGATGACCGCGATGGTGGTCGTCGACGCACAGCAGTCCATGGATGAGACGCTTCGCGTCGAGCGCGTCGCGCTGGACACGCCCAAGAACAACCGGTCGCGACTCAAGGTCGGCGCCGAGTTGTCCAGGGCGGAGCTGATGCACCTGGCCCTGATGTCGTCGGAGAACCGCGCCGCCTTCGCTCTGGGGGCGCACTATCCGGGGGGCATGTCAGAGCTGGTGGCGGCGATGAACCGCAAGGCGGTCGAACTCGGCATGCAGGATTCGCAGTTCGTCGAGCCGACCGGCCTGTCAAGCCGCAACCAATCGAGCGCGCGCGATTTGGCGCTTCTCGTCAAGGCGGCCTATCAGCATCCCGCGCTGCGCGAGTATTCGACGTCGCCGGACGCGGCGATGCCTGTCGGACGGCGCATGGTGCAGTTTCGCAACACCAATTCCCTGGTGCGCAGTCCGATCTGGGAAATCGGGCTGCAGAAGACCGGCTACATCTCCGAGGCCGGACGTTGCCTCGTCATGCAGGCGCAACTGGCGGGGCGAAAGCTGATCATGGTGCTGCTCGACTCCACCGGACGCTATACGCGAATTGGCGACGCCGAACGCATTCGGCGCTGGATGAACAACAGGATCCAGCCGCCGCAGTCGGTCGAAGCAAGGGTCCTGCCGCAGCGCGTTGAATCCCTATCGGCCGCGGTTTCCGAGGGCAGTGGAGATCTGAGCCGCAGTGGCTCTGACTCGTTCTAGCCAGGATTCCTCCAGTCGATCGGCGGGCGCCGACACCGACAGGCCCGCCACAAGATTCGACTGATCGTCGAAAATCCCTGCCGCCAGGCAGCGGACGCCCAACTCCAATTCCTCGTCGTCGCGCGCCACGGCGCTCTTGCGCACCTGAGCCAACTCACGTTCCAGCCGCCCCAGGTCGGTGATGCTGTTGCGGGTGTGACCCGCCAGCCCGGTGCGCGTGGCATAGGCGCGCACACGTTGTGGATCGTCAAACGCGAGGAAGAGCTTGCCCACCGAAGTGAGGTGCAGGGGCGCACGGCCACCGACCGCCCGCACCACCTGCATGCCCGAGCGTTCGCTGTAGGTTCGTTCGATGTAGATGATTTCGTCGCCTTGGCGAACCGACAGGTTCACTGGTTGGTGGGTCAGCTTGTGCAGCTCGCGCATCGGCCCAATGGCGGCATCCCGAACATCGAGCCGCGCCTTGACCAGATTGCCCAGTTCAAGAAGACGCATGCCAAGTCGGTAGCTGCCGGCCTCCGGGCGATCCACGAAGCGGCCGATCACCAGGTCGTTCAGGATTCGGTGCGCCGTGGACGGATGCAAGCCGGTGCGCTCGGTCAACTGCTTGAGCGGCACCGGATCCTGGTGCGACGCGAGTACGTCGAGCAGCCCGAACATCCGTTCGATGACCTGGATCGCGGGGGTCTGACTGCGTGAAGCCGGGGTTGACTGTCTTCCTACCATGGAATGCATTCTTGCATAGCGGAAGACAGAGTCGGCTCACGTCGAACGCGAGCAAGCGTTCGTCGCGCCGCACGCCCGGCGAGCGGCGTCGAGCCCCGATCGCACCGAGCCTTCCAGCGTCGAAGGATAGGGCCCGGCGACATAGTCTCCGGCAGCGAACAGGCTCGGCGCAATCTCGCAACCTGGGCGCCGAAGATCGGCGATGCACGAAAACGTCGCTCGACGTTCGGCGGCGGCATGAACAATCAGGCACTCTCCGCCCGGAAAGCAGCCGGGGAATGCCGACAGCGCCTGGTCCCGGACCGTGTGCGCGAGTTGATCCAGACCTTGATCAAGCCAGGCCCGCGCGCCGCTCACCACGAGTGCCAGTGTCGATCCGGAAATTCCGAGCAAACCGAGGTCGAAGGCGAACTGCGCCGGGGCGTCGAAGCGGACGTGCAAGGCCATCATCGGCCTTGGTAGGGGAGGACCGCGACGCTCGAGATAAACCGTGGCGATCGGCTCATAGGTCAGCGACGCGACATCGGCTGACCAAGACGGATTGATGGCTTGGGTCAGGCGCGACGCCTCGTGCGCGGTGCAGGCCAGGACCACGTCGCTGAAGGATTGGCCATCCACCAGCCATCGATCGTTGGCGCGCAAAACCTGTTGAACTCGACGACCGATCGCGATGGCGACGCCACGCTGCTCGAGCCATGCCAGAGCCGGGCGCGGAAACAACTCGGACAGCGTGACGCGAGGCAGCAGCAGGTCCGAGCCTTGCGGTACATCGAACAGCGCGTCGGCCAGCACTCGCAAGAACACGCTTGCGCTCGCCAGGTCGGACGGCGTGTTCATGGCGGCGACGCAAAGCGGGTCGATCAAGTCGGCGCGAATACGCGCCGGCAGCGACGCGCACAGTTGCTGCACGGTGGATACCCCCGGGTTGCGCATGCCGTCGCGCCACCAGCCGAGCGCCGTTCGCAGCAATCGCCATCGCTCGACCGGTGTCCAGCCGTTGGCGGTCAAAACGCCCCACACGAAACCGAGGACGGCGGGGCCACGCGCGAGCTTCAGCCCGCTGCCGTCCGGATAGCGAAGCTCCAGCGGCAAGCGCATCAGAAGTCGATCCGGGTCGGCGCCGACATGCGCCATCAACTCGAGCGTCTCGCGGTACGCGCCGATCAGGATGTGCTGACCGTTGTCGAGCGTCAGCGCACCGGGGGGCAGGGTCACGCTGCGTGCCCGCCCGCCCACATGGCTCGCCATCTCGAACAGCGTCACCTTACGGCCCAGGTCGCAGGCCCGCACGGCCGCGGCCAGGCCGCTCCATCCGGCGCCCACGATGGCCAGGGACCGGTCGTCGGGCACCGTCAGGCGCCGCGCCAGTGGGTACGCGCGGCGATCCAAAGCTTTCGCACAGGCGTCAGCGAGGTTCGCTGGTGCAGCACGCGAAATCCGTCGGCCTCGATCTCGCGCAGCAGTGCCCGGTAGATGTTGGCCATCATCAGGCCCGGCGTCTGAGACTTGCGGTCTTCGTCCGGCAGAGCCGCCATTGCATCGTCGTACGCCCGATGGGCGCGCGCGGCTTGAAACCGCATCAGCGCCAGGAACCGATCGCTGTAGCCCCAAGGTGCCTTGCGCTGGAGGATCTCATTGGCCTTGACCCCGAATTGCTGCAGTTCAGACATCGGCAGATAGATGCGTCCGCGCCGCGCGTCGTCGCCCACGTCGCGGATGATGTTCGTGAGTTGCAGCGCCAGGCCAAGTTGGTGTGCGTAGGCAATGGTGCCCGGTCGCGTGCGGCCGAAGATGTTGGCCGCGACCTCGCCGACCACGCCGGCCACGTGATGACAGTAGGTCTCCAAGCCCGCGAAGTCGAGGTAGCGCGTCTGGTCGAGATCCATCTGGCAGCCGTCGATGACTTCGAGCAGATGGTGCGGCCCGATCCCGTAGGTGGGCGCATGGGGCAAAAGCGCAACCATGACCGGATGACTCGGATTGCCATCGAACGCAGTCGCCACTTCATCGCGCCACCATTGCAGCTTGCGGGCCGCGACGCTGCTGTCGCCGACCTCGTCGACCACGTCATCCACCTCGCGGCAGAACGCGTAGAACGCCGTGATCGCCGCGCGGCGCGGCGGTGTCAGGAACAGGAAGGCGTAGTAGAACGATGAGCCGCTTTGCGCGGCCTTCTTCTGCACGTACTGCTCGGGCGTCATTGCACGGCTTCGGGCCGAAACTGATCGGGCGAGAAGCGCATGGCACGCCACAACAACAGCGGCACGTCGCGTGAGGTCAGGCGAGGGCGTCGCGCATACGAGCGGAAATCCATCTGGCGGATTCTCTCAAGAATGCGCCACCCGCCATGCATGACGACACGCAGCTCCCAACCTGCCCGGCCGGGGATGCGTCGCGGCAGTCCGGCGCCGGACGCCATCAGATCCGCCGCCCAGAGCACCAGCTCACGAACCAGCTCCGCCGCCGCGGCTCCGCCTTGCCCGTCGGCGAGTTCTGCGGCGCTGACGCCGAAACGTCGGCAGTCCGATCGAGGCAAGTAGACCCGGCCACGCGGCAAGTCGACGCTCAGGTCTTGCCAGAAGTTGATCAATTGCAGCGAGCTGCAGATCGCGTCCGCTTCGCGCAGCGCCTGACTGTCGTCAATGCCGTACAGATGCAGCAGCAGCCGGCCTACAGGCATTGCCGAACGCTGGCAATAGTCCAGCAACTGTTCCCGGTTTTCGTACGGTGGGTTTCGAGCGTCCTGCTCGAACGCGTCGAGCAGTGCTTCCAGCAGCGGTAGCGGCAATGCGAACTCGTCGATGGCGCTGGCCAACGGCGTGAACACCGAGGGCCATGCATCGTTGGGAACCGTCTCGCCGGACGGTGCGCGTTTTGAGCTGGCACTGTGGCGCAGCGCGTTGCGATAGCCTCGCAACGCGGCAAGGCGCTCGTCGGCGCCCGCCGCCCCTTCGTCGGCGATGTCGTCGGCCGTGCGCGCAAACGCGTAGATGCAGCGGATCGGTTCACGCAGGCGGCGTGGGCATAGGACCGACGCCACCGGAAAATTCTCATAGTGCGCGGATCCCACCACGGCATTGTCCATGGCCCATTGGCTCGCCGTGATTTGACAGGCTGATCGCGGTCAAATACAGTACTGACCGGTCAGTCATTAACACTGCTGCCGCAACTCGGCAGCCACCCGTCAGCCCAAGATGACGCATGTTCGACAACGGTCGTTGCTGGTGATCGCGGGTATCGCGCTGGTTGCCTGTTCGCCGCCGCCCGCACCGCCCGAGCCAGTGCGCGCGGTGCGCACGATGACCGTCGGGCTCAGCCAGCCTGGCGGCAGCGTCGAATACGCAGCGGAAGTGCGGGCCCGCACGGAGTCAAGGCTCGGATTTCGCGTTGCCGGCAAGATCGCCAGCCGAAGCGCCAATCTGGGCGACAGCGTGCGCGCTGGACAGGTGCTGGCGCAACTGGACCCTGCCGATCTTCGGCTCAGCCTGGAGGCGGCGCAGTCAGTGCTGACCGCGGCGCAGGCCAACTACGAATTCAGCGCCGCCGAGCTGCGGCGTTTTCGCGAACTGAAGGACCAGGGTTTCATCAGCGGATGGGAGCTCGAACGACGCGAGACCGCGCTCGCATCGGCGCGTGCCCAATTGGAGCAGGCCAAGGTGCAGACCCGTGCGCAAGGCAACCAGGCGCGATACACCAATTTGGTTGCGGACGCCTCCGGGGTCATCACGGCGATCGAGGCGGAGCCGGGCGCCGTCGTGTCTTCCGGCACGCCGGTGGTCCGACTGGCGCAGGATGGTGCCCGCGACGTGGTGTTCAACGTGCCGGAAGATCGCGTGTCCGACCTCCGCGCGTTACTCGGCAAGGCCGGGGCGGTGCAGGTCTTCCTCTGGTCGGACCGGGCCACACCCATCGCCGCGACGGTGCGCGAAGTGGCCGCCTCGGCCGACCCCGTCACCCGCACCTTCGTGGTCAAGGCCGACGTCGGGCGAGCCGCTTTGCGCCTTGGCCAGACCGCCACGGTCAGGGTCGCCGCGGCGAGCGTCGGCGGCGCCATGGTTCGCCTGCCGCTGGCGGCGATCGTCGAGCAGCACGGCCAGGGGGCAGTGTGGGTGCTCGACCGCGACAGCATGACCGTGAAGCCGCAGCCCGTTCAGGTGGCAGGCGCAGACGGCAACGATGTGTGGGTCGCCGCGGGTCTGGCCGAAGGCCAGGTCGTGGTCACCGCCGGCACGCACGTGCTGCTGCCGGGCCAGAAGGTGCGGCTGTATCAGGATCCGAAAGCGGCGCCTGCGTCCGCCACGGCGCGCTGAAGCGCGATCCAGGCGATGCCACCGGCAACCGACCACAGTCCGCCCGAAGGTCCGCGCTTCAACATCTCGCGCTGGGCGCTCGAACATGCGGCATTGACACGCTACCTGCTGGTGGTGCTGCTGGTCCTGGGTTTTGCCGCGTATTTCCAGCTCGGCCAGGATGAGGATCCGCCGTTCACCTTTCGCGCCATGGTGGTTCAGGCATTCTGGCCCGGAGCCACCGCGCAACAGATGGCCGAACAGGTGACCGACCGCATCGAGAAGACGCTGCAGGAGGTACCGTATGCCGACATCATCCGCAGCTACACCAAGCCCGGTGAATCGCTGACGTTCCTGCAGCTCAAGGACAGCTCGCCACCCAGGGAGGTGGCCGGCGTCTGGTACCAGGCGCGCAAGCGCATCGGCGACATGCGCGGCAATCTGCCCCAAGGCGTCGCGGGCCCGTTCTTCAACGACGATTTCGGCGATGTCTACGGGTCGATCTTCGCGCTCGGTGCCGACGGCTTCAGCGACGAGGAATTGCGCGTCTTCGCCGAAGACGTGCGCTCGTCGCTGCTGCGCGTGCCCGACGTTGCCAAGGTCGATATCTTCGGCGCGCAGGCGGAGAAGCTTTTCGTCGAGATCTCGCATCGTCGCCTGGCCCAATTGGGCCTGGACATGAACCAGGTGCTCGCGCAGCTCGGCGCGCAGAACGCGGTCGAGGGTGCGGGCGTCCTGAACGCGGCCACGCAAAACCTCCAGGTGCGCGTGGCGGGCGCGTTCGACTCGGTCGAGGAGCTGAGGCGGTTTCCGATCCGCGCCACCAATCCGACCTCCGGCGTGGCCAGCACTCTGCGCCTGTCCGATCTGGCCGAGATCCGCCGGGCCACGTCAGATCCGCCGACCACCAAGGTGCGGCATCAGGGCAAGCCCGTGATCGCGCTCGGCGTCTCGATGGCCAAGGGTGGCGACATCGTGGCGCTCGGCCAGGCGCTGCGCGCCAAGACCGACGCACTGCGCAACGAACTGCCGATCGGCATCGAGTTGTCGCAGATCCAGGACCAGCCACGCGCGGTATCGCGTTCGGTGGGCGAGTTCGTGCGCGTGCTGGTCGAGGCCGTGGCGGTGGTGTTGCTCGTCAGCTTCATCAGTCTGGGCCTGCACACGCGGCCGTTGCGCATCGACATCTGGCCCGGGCTGGTCGTGGGCATCACCATCCCGCTGGTGCTGGCGGTCACGTTCGTCACCATGTACTACTGGGGCGTCGGGCTGCACAAGATTTCGCTCGGCTCGCTGATCATCGCGCTGGGCCTGCTGGTGGACGATGCGATCATTGCCGTCGAGATGATGGTGCGCAAGCTGGAGGAGGGCTACGACAAGATGCGCGCTGCGACGTTCGCCTATGAGGTCACGTCCATGCCGATGCTCACCGGCACGCTCATCACGGCGGCGGGCTTCCTGCCGATCGGTCTGGCGCAGTCGATGGTGGGCGAATACACCTTTGCGATCTTCGCGGTGACTACCGCGGCGCTGCTGATCTCGTGGGTGGTGTCGGTGTATTTCGTGCCGTACCTGGGATCGCTGCTGCTGCACACGCGCAGCAAGGTCGGCGGCGGGCAGGCGCACGAGCTCTTCGACACGCCGTTCTACAGCCGCTTCCGGCGCACGGTGGACTGGTGCGTCGATCACCGATGGATCACGATCGGCCTGACCATCGCCGTATTCGCGTTGGGCCTGGTGGGCATGGGGCGCGTGCAGCAGCAGTTCTTCCCCGACTCAAGCCGTCCGGAAATCATGGCCGATCTCTGGCTGCCCGAGGGAGCCACGATTCAGGAGACCGAAGCCATTGCCCGTCGCTTCGAGGCGCGCATGCTGCGCGAACCGGGCCTCGAGGCGGTGAGCGTCTGGATCGGTGCGGGCGTGCCGCGCTTCTACCTGCCGCTCGATCAGATCTTTCCGCAGTCCAACGTGAGCCAGGCCATCCTGCTGGCCAAGGGCATCGAGCAGCGCGAGGAGCTGCGCCAGCGCCTGCCCGCCCTGCTGGCCGAGGAGTTCCCGGAGGTGCGGGCCCGGGTCAAGCTGCTGCCGAACGGGCCGCCGGTCGCGTACCCGGTGCAGTTCCGTGTGGTCGGCAGCGACGCCAAGGTGGTGCGGCTTTGGGCCGACCGGGCCAAGGCGATCCTGCAGGCTGACCCGAGCACACGCGGGGTGAACGACAACTGGAACGAGTCCGTCAAGGCGCTCAAGCTCGAGATCGACCAGGACAAGGCACGTGCGTTGGGCGTGACCAGCCAGTCGGTGGCCCAGGCATCGCGCACGATCCTCTCGGGCACCACCATCGGGCAGTATCGCGAGGGCGACAAGCTGGTCGACATCGTGCTGCGCCAACCGCTGGAGGAGCGCAACGCGATCACCGACATCGGCAACGCGTACCTGCCCACCAGCAGCGGACGCTCGATCCCGCTGACGCAGATTGCCACGGTCGGCTTCGGATTCGAGCCCGGCGTGATGTGGCGCGAGGGCCGCAAGTTCGCCATCACCGTGCAAGGCGACGTGGTCGACGGCGTGCAGGGGCCGACGGTCACGCAGCGCGTCTGGCCCAAACTCGCCGTGCTGCAGGCCGAGATGCCGGCGGGCTATTCGATCCAGATCGCGGGGGCGGTGGAGGAAAGCAGCAAGGGGCAGGGCTCGATCGCAGTGGGGATACCGGTGATGCTGTTCATCATGTTGACCCTGCTGATGCTGCAGCTGCAGAGTTTTTCGCGCGCGGTGCTGGTCTTTCTCACCGGGCCACTGGGCCTGGCCGGCGTGGCCGCCGCGCTGCTGTTGCTGAATCGACCGTTCGGATTCGTCGCCCTGCTGGGCGTCATCGCTTTGGTGGGCATGATCATGCGCAATGCGGTGATCCTGATCGACCAGATCGAGCAGGACCGCTCGCGTGGTGTTGACAGCTGGACTGCGATCGTCGAGGCCGCGGTGCGGCGGTTCCGACCGATCGTGCTCACCGCGGCGGCCGCGGTGCTGGCGATGATTCCGCTGACGCGCAGCGTGTTCTGGGGCCCGATGGCGGTGGCCATCATGGGCGGCCTGATCGTGGCCACCGCGTTGACGCTGCTGTCGCTGCCGGCGATGTATGCCGCCTGGTTCCGGGTTCGCCGGGCCGACGGCGGCTAAAATCAACGGCTCTGCAAACCTGGTCCCCAGCGGCGACGCCTACGCGTGCCCTTGAAGGCGCAGGTCGTGGCGAACCCGGGCGCGGGTGGCGAAATTGGTAGACGCACCAGGTTTAGGTCCTGACGCCCTTACCGGCGTGCCGGTTCGAGTCCGGCCCCGCGCACCAGAATCCTTGAAAGATGAGCTCCAAATGGCAGTCCAAATAGAAACCCTGGAAAAACTCGAACGCCGCATGACGTTGACCGTGCCGGCCCTGGAGATCAACACGGAGGTCGAGACGCGCTTGAAGAAGCTCTCGCGCACCGTGCGCGCCGACGGCTTCCGGCCGGGCAAGGTGCCGATGTCGGTGGTGGCGCAGCGCTACGGCTATTCGGTGCAATACGAGGTGATGAACGACAAGATCGGCGCGGCCTTCACCAGTGCCGCCAACGAAGCCAAGCTTCGAGTGGCCGGCACGCCGCGCATCACGCCGAAAGAGGGTGCGCCAGAAGGCACGATGGCCTTCGATGCCACGTTCGAGGTCTATCCGGAGGTCAAGGTCGGAGACCTGGCGGCCGTCGAGGTCGAGCGCGTCACCTGCGACGTCTCGGACGCCGCAATCGACCGCACGATCGACATCCTGAGAAAGCAGCGCCGCACCTTTGCCCAGCGACCTGCCGCCGAGGGCGCCGCGGAGACCGACCGCGTGACGATCGACTTCGATGGCAAGATCGACGGCGAGTCCTTCTCGGGCGGTCACGCCGAAGGTTTCAACTTCGTGATCGGCGAAGGGCAGATGCTGGAGCAGTTCGACAAGGCCGTGCGCGGCATGAAGGTCGGCGAATCCAAGACCTTTGCGCTCAAGTTTCCGTCCGACTACCACGGCAAGGACGTCGCGGGCAAGGAAGCCGACTTCATGGTCTCGATGAAGAAGGTCGAGGCGCAGCACCTGCCCGCGGTGGACGAGGCATTCGTCAAGTCGCTCGGCATCGCGGCCGGCACCGTCGATGCACTGCGTGCCGACGTCAAGAAGAACCTGCAGCGCGAAGTCAAGTTTCGCGTGATGGCGCGCAACAAGTCCGCCGCGATGGAGGCGCTGGTCAAGGTGGCCGAGCTCGACGTGCCCAAGGCGCTGGTTGAATCCGAAGTGGAGCGCATGACGGAAGGCGCGCGCGAGGACTTGAAGAAGCGCGGCGTCAAGGATGCCGAAAAGGCACCCATTCCCGTCGAGATCTTCCAGCCACAGGCCGAGCGACGGGTGCGTCTGGGCCTGGTGGTGGCGGAACTCGTGCGCCAGCATGCCCTGCAGGCCAAGCCCGAACAGCTGCAGTCGCACATCGAGGAGTTGTCGCAGAGCTATGAAAAGCCCGCGGAGGTGATGCGCTGGTACCTGTCGGATCGCAATCGAATGGCCGAAGTCGAGGCCATCGTGATCGAGTCCAACGTGACCCAGTTCATCCTCGGCAAGGCCAGGGTCGTCGACAAGTCGCTGCCATTCGACGAATTGATGGATGCCTGACCCGCGGTCAGCTCGCGCATCGGGGATGAGGCGGCTGCGCCGGCCGGCGCCGATTTCGCTGCTGGCGGCACCTGCCACAGCGGCACGACATAATCGCCCTCGGGTTTGAACATTCGCTGTCGAAGGACCTCTGATGAGCGCGTTGGAAACGACTGGACTGGGCATGGTGCCCATCGTGATCGAGCAATCGGGGCGCGGCGAGCGCGCCTACGACATCTACAGCCGATTGCTGCGCGAGCGCATCGTCTTCCTGGTGGGGCCGGTGAACGACGCGGTGGCCAACGTGGTGGTCGCGCAGTTGCTGTTCCTGGAGAGCGAGAACCCGGACAAGGACATCTTCCTGTACATCAACTCGCCCGGGGGCAGCGTCAGCGCGGGTCTGTCGGTGTTCGACACCATGCAGTTCGTCAAGCCGGACGTGTCGACGATGTGCCTGGGCATGGCCGCCAGCATGGGATCGTTCCTGCTGATGGCCGGCGCCAAAGGCAAGCGCCTGGCATTGCCCAATTCGCGCATCATGATTCATCAGCCTTCGGGCGGCGCGCAGGGACAGGCTACGGACATCGAGATTCAGGCGCGCGAGATCATCAAGACCCGCGAGCAGCTCAATCGCATCTACGCCGATCGCACGGGCCAGACGTACGAGAAGATCGCGGCCGACATGGAGCGTGACTTCTTCATGTCGCCAGAGGAAGCCAAGACGTACGGGCTGATCGACCAGGTCATCGACAAGCGTGCGTAATCCACGCGCTGACGGCCACCCGTTCGGGGCGTGGTGGCGGTCGGGCGGCCTGGGTTTGGGCTTGGTCTATCATTGATCTCAAGGGAACCCAGCGGGCGATTCGCACGTACACACCCACATGGCCGACAAGAAGGGCGCCACCGGCGAGAAGGTTCTGTATTGCAGCTTCTGCGGCAAGAGCCAGCATGAGGTGAAGAAGCTCATTGCCGGGCCTTCGGTGTTCATCTGCGATGAATGCATCGAGCTGTGCAACGACATCATCCGCGACGAGGCCCCGCCCGACGGCGCGGGCGCCAAGGCCGCCAAGTCGGAACTGCCAACCCCGGCCGAGATCAAGAACAGCCTCGACCAGTACGTGATCGGCCAGGAAGTCGCCAAGCGCACGCTGTCGGTGGCGGTCTACAACCACTACAAGCGCCTCAAGCATCTCGGCGGCAAGGATGACGTCGAGCTCACCAAGAGCAACATCCTGCTGATCGGCCCCACCGGCTCTGGCAAGACGCTGCTGGCGCAGACGCTGGCGCGGCTGCTCAACGTGCCGTTCGTGATCGCCGACGCCACCACGCTGACCGAAGCCGGCTACGTGGGCGAAGACGTCGAGAACATCATTCAGAAGCTGCTGCAGAACTGCAACTACGACGTCGACCGCGCGCAGCGAGGCATTGTCTACATCGACGAGATCGACAAGATCAGCCGCAAGTCCGACAACCCCTCGATCACGCGCGACGTGTCGGGCGAGGGCGTGCAGCAGGCGCTGCTCAAGCTGGTCGAAGGCACGATGGCCTCGGTGCCGCCGCAGGGCGGGCGTAAGCACCCGAATCAGGATTTCCTGCAGATCGACACGACCAACATCCTGTTCATCTGCGGCGGCGCGTTCGACGGGCTGGAGAAGGTGATCCAGAACCGCACCGAGCGCTCGGGCATCGGCTTCGGCGCGACGGTGCACAGCAAGAGCGAGAAGCGGGCCGCCGACCTGTTCCGCGACGTCGAGCCCGAGGATCTGATCAAGTTCGGCCTGATCCCTGAGCTGGTGGGGCGGCTGCCTGTGGTGGCCACGCTCGGCGAACTGACCGAGGACGCCCTGGTGCGGATTCTTACCGAGCCGAAGAACGCACTGACCAAGCAGTACCAGAAGCTCTTCTCGATGGATGGCGTGGAGCTGGAAATCCGTCCCTCCGCGCTGGCCGCCATTGCCCGCAAAGCGCTGGCGCGCAAGACCGGCGCTCGGGGCTTGCGCTCGATCATGGAGCACGTCCTGATCGACACTATGTTCGACTTGCCCACACTCGATGGCGTGGCAAAGGTGGTGGTCGACGAACACATCGTCCAGGACGGGGCCAAGCCCCTGCTGGTGTATCGGGAACAAGCCAAGGCCAGCGCCTGAAGTCCCGGCGGCAATTGCCGATACTTGAGTTTGTTGTCTCAGGCCTCATGTCGGCCTGAGAAAGAGAGGTTCGTATGTCCGGTCACCCGGTTCTTCCGCCCGATCCGATCACGTTGCCGCTGCTGCCGCTGCGCGACGTGGTCGTGTTCCCGCACATGGTCATCCCGCTGTTCGTGGGGCGGCCCAAGTCGATCAAGGCGCTCGAGGCGGCCATGGAGGCCGGTCGGCAGATCATGCTGGTGGCCCAGAAGGCCGCCGGCAAGGATGAACCGCGCCCGGAAGACATGTTCGGCGTCGGCTGCGTATCGAGCATCCTGCAGATGCTGAAGCTGCCCGACGGCACCGTGAAGGTGCTGGTCGAAGGCATCCAGCGTGCCGAGACCCGCCATATCGCCGATCCGGGCGAACACTTCGTTGCCGAAGTGTCGCCGGTGCCGGTGGCTGGCGAGCCGTCGCCCGAGGTCGAGGCGCTGCGTCGAGCGGTCACGCAGCAGTTCGACCAGTACGTCAAGCTCAACAAGAAGATCCCGCCTGAGATTCTGACCTCGATCGCCGGCATCGACGATCCGGGTCGCTTGGCCGACACGATCGCGGCGCACCTGCCGCTGAAGCTCGAGGCCAAGCAGTCGGTTCTCGACCTGTTCGCGGTGGCCAAGCGGCTGGAGAAGCTGCTCGAGTTGCTCGAACACGAAGTCGACATCCTGCAGGTCGAAAAGCGCATCCGTGGCCGCGTCAAGCGCCAGATGGAGAAGAGCCAGCGCGAGTACTACCTGAACGAGCAGGTCAAGGCCATCCAGAAGGAGCTCGGCGACGGCGAGGAAGGTGCCGATCTCGAGGAGCTGGAAAAGAAGATCAAGGCCGCGCGCATGCCCAAGGAGGCACGCAAGAAGGCCGACGGCGAGCTCAAGAAGCTCAAGCTGATGTCGCCGATGTCGGCCGAGGCCACCGTGGTCCGGAATTACATCGACACTCTGGTCGCCTTGCCCTGGAGCAAGAAGACGAAGATCAAGCACGACCTGCGGCACGCCGAAGACGTGCTCAACGAGGACCACGCCGGCCTCGATAAGGTCAAGGAACGCATCCTCGAGTACCTCGCGGTGCAGCAGCGCGTCGACAAGGTCAAGGCGCCGATCCTGTGCCTCGTGGGGCCTCCGGGCGTGGGCAAGACGTCGCTCGGCCAGAGCGTGGCGCGTGCCACCGGCCGCAAGTTCGTGCGCATGGCGCTGGGCGGCGTGCGCGACGAAGCCGAAATCCGCGGCCACCGCCGCACCTACATCGGCTCGATGCCGGGCAAGGTGTTGCAGAGCCTGTCGAAGGTCGGCACGCGCAACCCGCTGTTCCTTTTCGACGAAATCGACAAGCTCGGCATGGATTTCCGCGGTGACCCGTCGTCGGCGCTGCTCGAGGTGCTCGACCCTGAACAGAACCATACGTTCAGCGACCACTATGTCGAGGTCGACTTCGACCTGTCCGACGTGATGTTCGTCGCCACCTCTAACTCGATGAACATCCCGCCGGCGTTGCTGGACCGGATGGAGGTGATCCGCCTGTCGGGCTACACCGAGGACGAGAAGGTCGACATCGCGCAACGTTACCTGGTGCCCAAACAACGCAAGAACAACGGCGTCAGGGACGAGGAACTCGACGTCACCGAATCTGCGATCCGAGGGATCATCCGCTACTACACGCGCGAGGCGGGCGTGCGTTCGCTCGAGCGCGAGATCTCCAAGATCTGCCGCAAGACGGTCAAGGCAATTCAGCTCAAGCAGACCGAAGGCATGGTCGTCGTCAACGAGGACAATCTCAACGACTACCTCGGTGTGCGCAAGTTCGACTTCGGTCGAGCCGAGAAGAAGAACCAGGTCGGCCAGGTGGTCGGGTTGGCGTGGACCGAGGTGGGCGGCGACCTGCTGACCATCGAGGCTGCCGTCATGCCGGGCAAGGGCAACATCATCCGCACCGGCTCACTGGGCGACGTGATGAAGGAGTCGGTGGAGGCCGCGCGCTCGGTGGTACGCAGTCGTGCGCAGCGCCTGGGTATCAAGGACGAGATGTTCGAGAAACGCGACATCCACATCCACGTGCCCGACGGAGCAACCCCCAAGGACGGGCCGAGCGCCGGCGCCGCGATGACCACGGCGTTCGTCTCCGCCCTGACCGGGATCCCGGTCAGGGCCGACGTGGCGATGACCGGTGAAATCACGCTGCGTGGGGAAGTCACTGCGATCGGTGGACTGAAGGAGAAGCTCCTGGCGGCGCATCGTGGCGGCATCAAGACCGTGCTGATCCCGGAAGAGAACGTCAAGGACCTGCAGGAGATCCCGGAGAACGTGAAGAACCACCTCGAAATCGTGCCGGTGCGCTGGGTCGACCGAGTGCTCGAACTGGCCCTGGTATCGGTGCCACAGGCGTTGCCGGACGAAGAGGCGGCGCCCAAGGTCGAGCCCGCCAAGGCGGAGGCGGCGAAACCGACACTTGGTGGAGACGTCCTGCCGCACTGAACCGAAATTGGCTTGGCTATAATGCCGGCCTGCCGCCGCAGCCTTGGTGGTCGCGGCAGGTGATGCGGGAATAGCTCAGTTGGTAGAGCGCAACCTTGCCAAGGTTGAGGTCGGGAGTTCGAGACTCCTTTCCCGCTCCAGATTCCGCGAAGGGGAAGCTCCGGCTTCCCCTTTCTCGTTGAGTGACGGTCAGAGCGGCGCCCCGACCGCCTATGTGACAATTCGGCCGCGCGGCGCGATAGCAAAGCGGTTATGCAACGGATTGCAAATCCGTCTAGCCCGGTTCGACTCCGGGTCGCGCCTCCAGATTCGATGGCCTCGCGTGTCGCAGCGCGGGGCCATTTCGCTTGCGGTCGGGTTGGATAATCGGCCGCAGCGCCGGCCCGGATGGCGAAATTGGCAGACGCAGCGGACTTAAAATCCGCCGCCTCTCGAAAGAGGGCGTGTGGGTTCGATCCCCGCTCCGGGCACCATCGACAACGTGATTCGAGCGAAGCCTGCAAGCACCATCGGTCGCTGGCGTCTGCGCGCCGGACTGACTATTAGCGGATGGCGGCCAGCGCAGTGGCGACGTGAGCGGGCCTGTCCATCAGGCCCACATCGGCCGGCTGGCTGAGCGTCAAGAAGCCGGCGCAGGCGACAGCCAGAGCGGCGAACATCAGAAGTCGGGCTCGGTTCATCGTCTTCTCCTGCGCCCACCGCTCCACAGGGGGCGTCGCAACTGGGTTGCAGCTCCTGCGGCGCTGGTTCAAGCGACAACGGGCTTGGCTGCGGGCCTGGCCGGTGGCGTCAGAGGGCGACTGCGGCATCGATGTGGGTTCGATCCCGCTCCGGTGACCGCACGGTCCGCCCTGCCACAGCCCGCTCTGGCATGATTCCCCGACCCGCTGCCCTGCTGGCAGGCGCCGGCGAAAGGGTGAGGAGCGGTTCATGGCCTGGTTTTCCCAAGAAGCGCTGAACGACGGTGTGCGCAAGCGCGAGGTGTTCGGCTGGGCGATGTACGACTTCGCCAACTCGGGCTACACCACCGTGGTCCTGACGGCCGTCTTCAACGCCTACTTCGTCGCCGGTGTGGCCGGCTCGGCGGCCTGGGCGACCTTTGCGTGGACCGCGGCGCTGGGTCTGTCGCGCGCCATCGTCATGTTCACGATGCCGGCCCTCGGTGCTTATGCCGACGCCCACGCGGCCAAGAAGCGGCTGCTCGTGATCACCACCGTCGCCTGCGTGCTCAGCACCGCCGCGCTGGCATGGGTTGGCCAGGGCGATGTCGGTCTGGCCATCGCGCTCATCGTGGTCTCCAATCTGTTCTATGCCTATGGCGAGTCGCTGACCGCGGCGTTCCTGCCCGAACTCAGCCGCGCCGAGGCGTTGGGTCGGGTGTCGGGCTGGGGTTGGAGCTTCGGCTACTTCGGCGGCATGCTGACCCTCGGCCTGAGCCTCGCGTACGTGATGGCGGCGCAGGCGCGCGGTGAAACCGCCAGCACATTCGTGCCGGTGACCATGGTGATCACCGCGGCGATCTATGGCGCGGCCGCGCTCGTCACATTCCGGTTGCTCAAGGAGCACGCGAAGCCCCAGTTGCAGGCCGCCGGACGAAGCGGCATCGCGGCGTCGCTCGCACGCCTGCGGCAGACCTGGCAGCAGGCGCGCGCCTACCGCGACTTCGTCTGGCTGATGGTGTGCGGCTTCTTCTACCAGGCTGGCATCGCGGTGGTCATCGCGCTGGCGGCGGTCTACGCGGAACAGGTGCTCGGCTTCAAGCAGACCGAGACCATGATGCTGGTGTTCCTGGTCAACATCGCCGCGGCGCTGGGCGCCTTTTCCTTCGGCTATCTGGAGGACCGCATCGGTCACAAGCCGGCCCTGGGTGCCACGCTGCTCGGCTGGGTCGTGATGACCGCGCTGGCCTACGTGGCCACCACCGCCGCGCTGTTCTGGGTGGCGGCGGTGATTGCCGGGCTGTGCATGGGGTCGAGCCAGTCGGCCGGTCGCGCGATGGTGGGCGTGTTCGCGCCGCACGAGCGCCTGGCGGAGTTCTACGGGCTGTGGACGTTCGCCACCAGCCTGGCGTCGATCATCGGCCCGGTCACCTATGGTTTGGTGACCTGGATCACCGCGGGCGATCACCGCCTGGCGATCCTGTCGACGGGGCTGTTCTTCGTGGCGGGCTGGCTGGCGATTCGCCCGATCGACATGTCGCGGGGCGCCGCGGCCGCGGCTCGCGCCACCGCATAAAATCCCGGCTTCCGATCCACGAAGCATAGAACTCGGGGGCGAACCGACATGAAGGTCCTGGTGAGCGTCAAACGCGTCGTTGACTACAACGTCAAGGTGCGCGTGAAGTCCGATGGCAGCGGCGTGGACATCGCCAACGTCAAGATGAGCATGAACCCGTTCGACGAGATCGCCGTCGAGGAGGCAGTGCGGCTCAAGGAGAAAGGCGTGGTCACCGAGATCATCGCCGTCAGCTGCGGCGTCACGCAGTGTCAGGAGACGCTGCGCACCGCGATGGCCATCGGCGCCGACCGCGCGATCCTCGTCGAGACCGCCGACGGCCTGGAGCCGCTGGCGGTGGCCAAGCTGCTGAAGGCCCTGGTCGACAGGGAGCAGCCGGGCCTGGTGATCCTTGGCAAGCAGGCGATCGACGACGACTGCAACCAGACCGGCCAGATGCTCGCGGCGCTGGCCAAGCTGCCGCAGGCCACCTTCGCGTCCAAGGTGGAGATCGCCGATGGGTACGCCAGCGTCACGCGCGAGGTCGACGGCGGCCTGGAGACATTGAAGATCAAGCTTGCCGGCGGTGGTGACCACCGACCTGCGCCTGAACGAGCCGCGCTACGTGACGCTGCCCAACATCATGAAGGCGAAGAAGAAGCCGCTCGAGATCCTGAAGGCTGCCGACCTCGGCGTCGATGTGACGCCGCGCATCAAGACGCTCAAGGTCAGCGAGCCGCCCAAGCGCGGCGCGGGCGTCAAGGTGCCCGACGTGGCCACGCTCGTGAACAAGCTCAAGAACGAAGCCAAGGTGATCTGACATGGCAACCCTCGTCATTGCCGAACACGACCACGGCACGCTCAAGCCGGCCACCTTCAACACCGTGACCGCGGCGCTGGCCTGCGGTGGCGAAGTCCACGTGCTGATCGCCGGTGCCAACGCCAGCGGCGCGGCGCAGGCTGCCGCCAAGATTGCCGGTGTCGCCAAGGTCCTGCACGCCGATGCCGCCAGCCTGGCCGAGCAGCTGGCCGAAAACGTCGCCGCGCAGGTGCTGGCCATCGCCAGGAACTACAGCCACCTGCTGTTCCCGGCCACGGCTCACGGCAAGAACGTGGCGCCGCGCGTGGCCGCGCTGCTCGACGTGGCGCAGATCAGCGACGCCAGCAAGGTGATCAGCGCCGACACGTTCGAGCGCGCCGATCTACGCCGGCAACGCGATCGCCACGGTGCAGAGCAGCGACGCGATCAAGGTGATCACCGTGCGCACCACCGGCTTCGACGCGGCGGCGGCCAGTGGCGGCAGCGCCAGCGTCGAATCGCTGGCGCGCTGTGGCCGACAGCGGCCTGTCGAGCTTCGTCGGCAGCGAGATCGCCAAGAGCGACCGGCCCGAGCTCACCGCGGCCAAGATCATCGTCTCGGGCGGCCGCGCGATGGGCTCGTCGCGACAAGTTCACCGAGGTGCTGACGCCGCTGGCCGACAAGCTCGGCGCCGCGCTCGGCGCCAGCCGCGCCGCGGTGGATGCCGGCTATGCACCCAACGACTGGCAGGTGGGGCAGACCGGCAAGATCGTCGCGCCGCAGCTGTACATCGCCTGCGGCATCAGTGGCGCGATCCAGCACCTGGCGGGCATGAAGGACAGCAAGGTCATCGTTGCGATCAACAAGGACCCCGAGGCGCCGATCTTCAGCGTCGCCGACTATGGCCTGGAGGCCGACCTGTTCACCGCGGTGCCGGAGCTGGTCAAGTCACTGTAGTGCACGACGCGCGGCGCGGGCTGCGCCGAGCATCAAAGCCTGGAGCGCTGCCATGAGCTATCGAGCCCCTTTGAAGGACATGCTGTTCGCGATGAAGGAGCTGGCGGGCATCGAGGCCGTGGCGCAGTTGCCGGGTTCGAAGAGGCGGGAATCGACACCGCCCAGGCGGTGCTCGAGGAATGCGCCAAGTTCAACGAAGGCGCGGTGGCGCCGCTCAATTGGGACGGCGACCGCAACCCGTCGACGTTCAAGGACGGCGATCGTCACCACCACGCCGGGCTTCAAGCAGGCGTTTCGCCAGTTCTGCGAGGGCGGCTGGCAGGGCTTGCAGCACCCGGTCGAATTCGGCGGCCAGGGCCTGCCCAAGACGATCGGCGCCGCCTGCGGCGAGATCCTCAACAGCGCCAACCTGAGCTTCGCGTTGTGCCCGCTGCTGACCGACGGCGCCATCGAGGCGCTGCTGACGGCCGGCACGCCGCAGCAACAGCAGGCCTACATCCCGAACATGATCTCCGGCCAGTGGACCGGCACGATGAACCTCACCGAGCCGCAGGCCGGCTCGGACCTGTCGCTGGTGCGCACGCGGGCCGAGCCGCAGCCCGACGGCACCTACAAGCTCTTCGGCACCAAGATCTTCATCACCTACGGCGAGCACGACATGGCCGAGAACATCGTCCACCTCGTGCTGGCGCGGGTGAGCGGCGCGCCCGAAGGGCGTCAAGGGCATCTCGCTTGTTCATCTGCCCGAAGGTGTTGGCCGACGGCCGGCGCAACGACGTGCATTGCGTCAGCATCGAGCACAAGCTCGGCATCAAGGCCAGCCCCACGGCGGTGCTGCAGTACGGCGACGGGATGGCGGCGAGCATTGCTGACAGCGCCGGTCCCGGCGCTGTGGGCTACCTGATCGGCCAGGAGAACCGCGGCCTGGAGCACATGTTCGTGATGATGAATGCCGCGCGCTTCGCGGTGGGCGTGCAGGGCATCGCCGTGGCCGAGCGCGCCTACCAGAAGGCGGTGCAGCACGCACGCGACCGCGTGCAGAGCCGGCCGGTCGACGGCTCGATGCCCGCCGCGGCGCCGATCATCCACCATCCCGATGTGCGGCGCATGCTGATGACGATGCGCGCCTGCACCGAAGGCTGCCGCGCGATGGCGCTGGTGGCGGCCGCCGCGTACGACGCCGCGCACGCGCATCCCGACGCCGGGGTACGCAAGCAGAACCAGGCCTTCTACGAATTCCTCGTGCCGCTGGTCAAAGGCTTCTCGACCGAGATGAGCCTGGAGGTCGCGAGCCTCGGCGTGCAGGTTCACGGCGGCATGGGCTTCATCGAGGAAACCGGCGCGGCGCAGTACTACCGCGACGCCAAGATCCTGACGATCTACGAAGGCACCACCGCGATCCAGGCCAACGACCTGATCGGCCGCAAGACGGCGCGTGACGGCGGCGGCGTGGCACGCGCCGTTGCCGCGCAGATCGAGGCCACCGAGGGCCAGCTCGCATCACGCGCCAGCGCCAACGCGCGCGCGGTGCTCAAACGCCTGACGGCCGCCCGCCGTGCCTTCCTCGACGTCGTGGACTTCGTCGTCGGCGGCAACCGGGCCGACCCGAATGCGGTGTTCGCCGGCAGCGTGCCCTACCTGATGCTGGCCGGCAACCTGGTGGCGGGCTGGCAGATGGCGCGCGCGCTGATCGTCGCCGAAGACCGTCTGGCCGCTGGCGAGGATCCGGTCTTCATGAAGGCCAAGATCGCCACCGCGCGGTGTTATGCCGATCACATCCTGTCGCGCGCGCCCGGCCTGCGCGACAGCATCGTCGAAGGCGCCGCGGGCGTGACCAGCATGGCGCTCGAGGCATTCTGAGCCTGTGCGACATCGTCGATGAATCCGTCCCGCCCTGGACTGGACGCGGCGTCCTGTCCGACGCACTCTGTTTGCAATGATCGCTGTGGAGACCCGCGTGCCGCTGCCCCCTGTGCTGTCCAAGCTGTCGCTGCCGGTGATCGGCGCGCCGCTGTTCATCATCAGCAACCCCAAGCTGGTGATCGAGCAGTGCAAGGCCGGTATCGTCGGCTCGATGCCGGCGCTGAATGCGCGTCCGGCCGATCAGCTCGACGAATGGCTGGCCGAGATCACCGAAACGCTCGCGGCGTGGGATCGTGATCACCCCGAATCGCCGGCCGCACCCTTTGCGATCAACCAGATCGTGCACAAGACCAACGAGCGGCTGGAGCACGACATGCAGGTGTGCGCCAAGTACAAGGTGCCGATCGTGATCACGTCGCTCGGGGCGCGCACCGACGTCAACGACGCGGTGCACGGCTGGGGCGGGGTGGTGATGCACGACATCATCAACAACACCTTCGCCCACAAGGCGATCGACAAGGGCGCCGACGGACTGATTGCAGTGGCCGCGGGCGCCGGCGGCCATGCCGGCGTGAAGAGTCCGTTCGCGCTGGTGCAGGAGATCCGCGAGTGGTTCGACGGCCCGCTGGCCCTGTCGGGCGCCATCGCCAATGGCGGCGCGGTGCTCGCCGCGCAGGCGATGGGCGCCGACTTCGCCTACATCGGCTCGGCGTTCATCGCGACCGTCGAGGCACGTGCGTCCGACGCGTACAAGCAATGCATTGTCGACAGCACCAGCGACGACATCATCTACTCGAGCCTGTTCACCGGCGTGCACGGCAACTACCTGAAGCCGTCGATCCGCGCCGCCGGCATGGACCCGGACAACCTGCCCGACAGCGACCCGACGAAGATGGATTTCGGCAACGCACGCAAGGCCTGGAAGGACATCTGGGGCTGCGGCCAGGGCATCGGTGCCGTGCACGCGGTGCTGTCCACGCGTGAACTGGTGGCCAGACTGAAAGCGGAGTACGACGCCGCGCGCCGGCGCATCGGAGCGGCCGCGTGAATGCACAACGCCTGCTGATCGACAACGTGCGTCCGTTCGACAGCCGGCGCGGTCGGGTCGCGCCGGCGTCGCGCATCATCGTCGAGTCGGGGCGCATCGTCGAGATCACGCCCGAGCCGCGACAGGTTGATGACGCGCAGCGAGTCGACGGTGGCGGTCGCGTCGTGCTGCCAGGCCTGATCGACGCGCACGTTCACGTCACCGCGACTTCGCACGACCTGATGAGCCTGGCGCTGAAGCCGCCGTCGCTGATCACCGCCGAATCGAGCCGCATCATGCGCGACATGCTGCTGCGCGGCTTCACCACGGTGCGCGACGCGGGTGGGGCCGATTTCGGCCTGCAGGAGGCCGTGGCCAGCGGTCTCTTCGAGGGGCCACGTCTGTTCGTGGCGGGTTTTCCGGTTTCACAGACCGGGGGACACGCCGACATGAGGCCCAAGGGTGTGCGCCAGCGCGAGTTCTTCTGCACCTGCGCGGGTCTCGGCCTGATCGGCGCCATCGCCGACGGTGTGGGCGAGGTGCGACGCGCCGTGCGCGAGCAGGTGCGCAACGGCGCCAACCAGATCAAGATCATGGCCGGCGGTGGCATCGCGAGTCCGACGGACCCGCTGGAGGGCACCCAGTTTTCCGAAGAAGAACTGCGCGCGGCGTGCGAGGAAGCGGCAGCGGCCAACCTATACGCCATGGCGCACGCCTATTCGCCACGCGCAGTCACGCGGGCGGTGCGCGCGGGCGTGCGCTCGATCGAACACGGCAACCTGATCGACCAGGCGACAGCCCGCGTCATGAGATCCGAAGGCGCCTACCTGGTGCCGACGCTGTCGACCTATGCGGCGTTGTCCGACGAGGGCCAGCGGCTGGGCTGGTCGGCGTCGATGCTCGACAAGCTGGCCACGGTGGGGCAGCGCGGCATCGATGCGGTGCGGCTGGCCGTGTCCGAGGGCGTGTCGGTGGTCTTCGGCACCGACCTGCTCGGCCACATGCACGATCGACAGTCGGGTGAGTTCGACCTGCGGTTGCAGGCGATGAACCCGGTGCAGGCGCTGCAAAGCGCCACGCTGGTCGCCGCGCAGCTGATGCGGCAGGAAGGGCAGCTCGGCGAGCTCGTCGCCGGCGCCTGGGCCGACCTGCTGGTCGTCGAGGGCGACCCGACGCGCGAGTTGTCGATGCTGACGCGGCCCGCCGGCCTGCGCCTGATCGTGCAGGGCGGGCGCATCGTCAAGAACACGCTGGCCTGAGCGCCGCGGGCTACTTCAATGAAGTGAAACGCGCCTCCGGCCGGTCGTCCGAGCGGTGCACGGTGGTCACGCCCTGCTTCATCGCCCAGGGCCGGATCTGGTGGTGCAGCGGGATGAACAGGAACTCGTCGCGCGTGCGAATCAGCGCGTCGCGGATCATCGCGTTGCGCTTGGCGACGTCGGTCTCGGTCTTCATCGCGTCGATCAGCTGGTCGACCTTGGCGTCGCTGACCTTGGCGAAGTTGAAGTTGCCGTCGGCGCCGCTGGTGCGCGTGCGAATCAGCGACTGCACCGAGTACTGCCCGTCGTAGGTGGCCACGCCCCAGCCCAGCATGTAGGCCGAGGTGTCGAAGTTCTGCACCTTCTGGATGAAGGTGGCCATGCCCTCGGACGCGAGCTTGGCGGTGATGCCGACCTTGGCCCACATCGACACCAGTGCCACGCAGATCTTCTCGTCATTGACATAGCGGTTGTTCGGGCAGTTGAGCTGGAACTCGAACCCACTGGGGTAGCCGGCGTCGGCCAGCAGCTTCTTGGCGCGATCGAGGTCGGGTTTCAGCGGCTTGTCGAGCTCGGTCGAATAGCCGTTGACGCCGGGCGCCACCATGATGGCCGCCGGCACCGACAGGCCGCGCATGATGCTGCGCTTGATGGCCTCGCGATCGACGGCGAGGTTCAGCGCCTCGCGCACCCGCTTGTCCTTGAACGGATTCTTGCCCTTGACGTTGGAGTACTTCAGCTCGTTGCTGCCCTGGTCGAGCGCGATGAAGATCGTGCGCACCTCGGGGCCGTCGATCACCTTGAGCTTCTTGTCGGCGCGCAGCTTGTCGATGTCCTGCGTGGGCACGTCGGTGACCATGTCGACGTCGCCGCTGAGCAGCGCGGACACGCGCGTCGAGTCGGACTTGATCGGCGTGTAGATCACCTGCGTGACGTTGCCCCTCGGCTTGTCCCACCAGCCTTCGTTGACGGCCATCGCCACCCGCGCCTCGGGCTGCCAGCTGAGGATCCGGTAGGGCCCCGTGCCGTTGACGTTGCGCGACGCGAAGTTCTCTTCCTTCGCCTTGTAGTCCTGCACGTTGGTGGTCTTGTTCTTCTCCGACCAGCCCTTGCTCATGATGCGGAAGTCGACGATGTTGCGCAGCAGGATCGGATTGGGTGCGCCGAGCACCACATCGACCGTGTGGTCGTCGATCTTCTTGATGTCGCTGATGCCGGTGACGTAGATCTGCATCGTGCCCTGCGGCTGCTTGATGCGGCCGAAGCTGAAGACCACGTCGTCGGCGGTGAAGGGCGAGCCGTCGTGGAACTTGACGCCCTTGCGCAATTCGAATCGCACCTGCGTCGGGCTGATGATAGGTCCACTTCGTGGCCAGGCAGGGCTCGACCTCGTACTTTTCGTTGTAGCGGGTCAGGCCTTCATAGGCGTGCATCAGGATCGCGTTGGTCGTCGCGTGGTTCTGCGCGTGCGTATCCAGCGTCAGGATGTCGTTCTGCGCGGCCCAGCGCAGATTGGTGGCTTGGGCTGGCAGGGCGGCCGCCAGCGCGAACGCCGCGGCCGTGAAGAGGGCCTTCAGTCTCATGGGGAACTCCTTGGCGGAAAAGTACGCCATCGTAGAGGCCGCCGGACCCTCGGCGAACAGGTTTTCCCCTCAGAGAGGCCCGACCTCTGCGTACGAATCGCAGCCGTGGCCCGCGCCGATCCAGCGGCGCACGAGCCACGAGCGCAGGCGCCGCAGGGGTGGTGGGCGCCGCGCTCCCGGGTCCGGCGCCGGCACGAGAGCGCAGCGGTAGCGTCGCGACTCCGGATGCCAGGCCAGCACCCGACAGCGCCCGACGCGCCGGCGGCTCACCAGCATGCCGACCGGACAGGGTGCACTGGCGCAGCAAACGCCGCAGCCGTTGCAGCGCTCGCCCACCGCCGGTTTGACCGGCGCGTCCGCGTGCAGCCAGATGATCGACGAGGGCATCGTGCGCATACTGTGCATGGCCGTGGCCGATCAACCGGCCGTCAAGTGCGCCCCCTTTGCGGCCCAGTTCATGTCAGTTGCGGTGCAGGTTGGGGTGCTAAAGTCCCCGCCCATGACGCCATAGGCCCTTTCCGTGTCCGCCTTGCCGGCGTGAGAAGTCGGCGAGGCAGGTCGCTAGTCCGCCAACCGGTCGAGCCGGGCCGCGGAAGGTTGTGTGAACCCATCGAAGCCCTGGAAACCGGGGCGAAAGGTGAGCGAAGATGATGCAGCAATACAGGTCGAACTCGTACCTGTTCGGGGGCAACGCCCCGTATGTCGAGGAGCTCTACGAGGCCTACCTCGACAACCCGGGCAGCGTGCCCGACAACTGGCGCACCTACTTCGACAACCTGCAGCACGTGCCGGCCGTCGACGGCTCGGAAAGTCGCGACGTGGCGCACGCCCCGGTGGTCGAATCGTTCGCGCAACGCGCCAAGGCCAACGCCTTCGCGCTCAAGGCCAGCAGTGCCGAGCTGGCCGTCGCGCGCAAGCAGGTCCATGTCCAGTCGCTGATCGCCGCCTACCGCTCGCTGGGCGCCCGCTGGGCCGACCTGGACCCGCTCAAGCGCACCGAGCGGCCGAAGATCCCCGAGCTCGAACCGGCGTTCTACGATCTCAACGAAAGTGACATGGACATCACTTTCAGCGCCACCAACACCTACTTCACGAAGGCCGAGCAGCAGACGCTGCGCGAGATCCTGCAGGCGCTGCGCGAAACCTATTGCGGCACGATCGGCGCCGAGTTCATGCACATCACCGAGCCGACCGAGAAGCGCTGGTGGCAGCAGCGGCTGGAGTCGATCCGCAGCAAGCCGAGCTTCAGTCCCGAAGAGAAGACGCACATCCTCGACCGCCTGACGGCAGCCGAAGGGCTCGAGCGCTTTCTGCACACCAAGTACGTCGGCCAGAAGCGCTTCTCGCTCGAGGGCGGCGAGAGTTTCATCGCCTCGATGGATGAGCTGGTGCAACGCGCCGGCGCCAAAGGGCGTGCAGGAAATCGTGATCGGCATGGCCCACCGCGGCCGCCTGAACGTGCTGGTCAACACCCTGGGCAAGATGCCCAAGGACCTGTTCGCCGAGTTCGATCACACCGCACCCGAGCACCTGCCGTCCGGCGACGTCAAGTACCACCAGGGCTTCTCGAGCGACATTTCCACGCCCGGCGGCGCGGTGCACCTGTCGCTGGCCTTCAACCCGTCGCACCTGGAGATCGTCAATCCGGTGGTCGAGGGCTCGGTCAAGGCGCGCATGGATCGCCGCGGCGACAAGCTGGGCGATCAGGTGCTGCCGGTGCTGGTGCACGGCGATGCCGCGTTCGCCGGCCAGGGCGTGGTCATGGAGACCCTGGCACTGGCGCAGACGCGTGGCTACTACACCGGCGGCACGGTGCACCTGGTGATCAACAACCAGATCGGCTTCACCACCAGCGACCCGCGCGATTCACGCTCGACGCTGTACTGCACCGACGTGGTCAAGATGATCGAAGCGCCGGTGCTGCATGTCAACGGCGACGATCCCGAGGCGGTGGTGCTGTGCACGCAGATCGCGCTCGACTATCGCCAGCAGTTCAAGAAGGACGTGGTCGTCGACATCATCTGCTTTCGCAAGCTCGGCCACAACGAACAGGACACGCCGAGCCTGACGCAGCCGCTGATGTACAAGAAGATCGGCCAGCACCCCGGCACCCGGCGCCTGTACGGCGACAAACTGGTGGCGCAGGGCCTGCTGGCCGAGCAGGGCCCCGACGAGCTGGTCAAGAGCCTGCGCGCCGCGTTCGACGCCGGCCGGCACACGGCCGATCCGGTGTTGACCAACTTCAAGAGCAAGTACGCGGTCGATTGGGCTCCGTTCCTGAACCGCAAGTGGACCGATGCGGCCGACACCGCGCTGCCGCTGGCGGAGATCAAGCGTCTGGCCGAGCGCATCACCACGGTGCCCGCCAGCTTCAAGGTGCATCCGCTGGTCGAGAAGGTGCTCGCCGACCGCGCCGCGATGGGCCGTGGCGAGATCAACGTCGACTGGGGCATGGGCGAGCACCTGGCGTTTGCCTCGCTGGTGGCCAGCGGCTATGCCGTGCGCCTGTCGGGCGAAGACTGCGGTCGCGGCACGTTCACGCACCGGCACTCGGTGCTGCACGACCAGAATCGCGAGAAGTGGGACACGGGCATCTACGTGCCGTTGGAGCATGTGGCCGACACGCAGGCGCCCTATGTCGTGATCGACTCGATCCTGTCGGAGGAGGCGGTGCTTGGCTTCGAGTACGGCTACGCCAGCGCCGACCCGAACACGCTGACGATCTGGGAAGCCCAGTTCGGCGACTTCGTCAACGGCGCGCAGGTGGTGATCGACCAGTTCATCGCCTCGGGCGAGGTCAAGTGGGGCCGAGTCAATGGCCTGACGCTGATGCTGCCGCACGGCTACGAGGGCCAGGGCCCCGAGCACAGTTCGGCGCGGCTCGAGCGCTTCATGCAACTGGCGGCGGACAACAACATGCAGATCTGCCAGCCCACGTCGGCCAGCCAGATCTTCCATCTGCTGCGCCGGCAGATGGTGCGCCAGTTCCGCAAGCCGCTGGTCATCCTGACGCCGAAGTCGCTGCTGCGCGCCAAGGACGCGACCTCGCCGCTGACCGAGTTCACCAAGGGCGAGTTCCGCACGGTGATCGGCCCGTCGCGCAGCGAGGTGGAGACCGACCACGTCAAGCGCGTGATCGCATGCTCGGGCAAGGTGGCCTACGACCTGATCAAGCGCCGCGACGAGAAGAAGGCCTGGGACGTGGTGATCCTTCGTGTCGAGCAGCTCTACCCGTTCCCGCACAAGGCGTTCGCGGCCGAGATGAAGCGCTTCCCCGACGCAACCGAGGTGGTGTGGTGCCAGGACGAACCGCAGAACCAGGGCGCGTGGTTCTTCGTGCAGCACTACATCCACGAGAACATGGGCGACGGCCAGAAGCTCGGCTACGCCGGGCGGCCGGCGTCAGCCTCGCCGGCAGTCGGCTACGCCCACCTGCACCAGGAACAACAGAAGGCCCTGCTGGACCAGGCCTTCGGCAAGTTGAAGGGTTTCGTGATCAGCAAGTGAGAGACGAACCGCAAACAAGAGAAAAGCGAAAAGCAAATGGCAATCGTTGAAGTCAAGGTTCCGCAGCTGTCCGAATCGGTGGCCGAAGCCACGCTGCTGCAGTGGAAGAAGAAGCCCGGCGAAGCCGTGGCGATGGACGAGATCCTGATCGAGATCGAAACCGACAAGGTGGTGCTCGAGGTGCCGGCGCCGTCTGCCGGTGTGCTGGCCGAGCTGGTGGTGGCCGACGGCGGCACGGTGGTCAGCGACCAGCTGATCGCCCGCATCGACACCGAGGGCAAGGCCAGTGCTGCCGCACCTGCCGCCGCCGCGGCACCGGCCTCCGCCCCCAGCGCCCCGGCGGCCGGCTCGGCCACCGGTGGCGCCAAGTCCGGCATCGCCATGCCCGCCGCCGCGAAGTTGATGGCCGACGCGGGCATGGCGCCCGGCTCGGTGGCAGGCTCCGGCAAGGACGGCCGCATCACCAAAGGCGACGTGCTCGCGGCCGGTCAGGTCGGGGCCAGGCCCACGCCGCCGAAGCCCGCGCCGGTGGCCGCGCCGGCCGCGGCCGCGCCGCTGCCGAGCGTGGCCGCACCGGTCGGCCTCAACCTCGGCGAGCGGCCCGAACAGCGCGTGCCGATGTCGCGCCTGCGCGCGCGCGTGGCCGAGCGACTGCTGCAGTCGCAGGCCACCAACGCGATCCTCACCACCTTCAACGAGGTCAACATGGCCCCGCTGATGGAGATGCGCAAGCGCTTCCAGGAGAAGTTCGAGAAGGAGCATGGCGTCAAGCTCGGCTTCATGAGCTTCTTCGTCAAGGCGGCGGTTGCCGCGCTGAAGAAGTATCCGGTGCTCAACGCCAGCGTCGACGGCACCGACATCGTCTACCACGGCTTCTTCGACATCGGCATCGCGGTGGGTTCACCGCGCGGCCTGGTCGTGCCGATCCTGCGCAATGCCGACCAGATGAGCTTTGCCGACATCGAAAAGAAGATCGCCGAGTACGGCGTCAAGGCGCGCGACGGCAAGCTCGGCATCGAGGAGCTCACCGGTGGGACCTTTTCGATCAGCAACGGCGGCGTCTTCGGCTCGATGCTGTCCACCCCCATCATCAACCCACCGCAAAGCGCGATCCTCGGTGTGCACGCCACGAAGGACCGCGCCGTCGTCGAGAACGGCCAGGTCGTGGTCCGACCGATGAACTACCTGGCGATGAGCTACGACCACCGCATCATCGACGGGCGCGAGGCCGTGCTCGGCCTGGTGACGATGAAAGAGGCGCTGGAAGATCCGGCGCGGCTGCTGTTCGACATCTGAACCCCTCTAACAATCCATGAGCAAGACATTCGACGTCGTCGTCATCGGCGGCGGACCGGGCGGCTACATCGCGGCCATCCGCGCCGCGCAGTTGGGCCTGGCCACCGCGTGCATCGATGACTGGAAGAACGAAAAGGGGGCCCCGCGCCAGGCGGCACCTGCACCAACGTGGGCTGCATTCCGAGCAAGGCACTGCTGCAGTCGAGCGAGAACTACGAGCATGCCGCCAAGCACTTCGGCGAGCACGGCATCGGTCTGAAAGATCTGAGCATCGATGTCGCGACGATGCTCAAGCGCAAGAACACGGTCGTCAAGCAGAACAACGACGGCATCCTGTACCTGTTCAAGAAGAACAAGGTCAGCTTCTTCCATGGCCGCGGCGCCTTCGCCAAGGCCGGTACCGACGGCTACCAGATCAAGGTGTATGGCGCCAGCGAAGAGACGCTGCAGGCGCGGCATGTGATCGTCGCCACCGGCTCGTCGGCGCGGGCATTGCCCGGCGCGCCGTTCGACGAAGACCGCATCGTCTCCAACGACGGCGCGTTGCGCATTCCTGCGGTCCCCGCTCGGCTGGGCGTGATCGGCTCGGGCGTCATCGGCCTGGAGATGGGCTCCGTCTGGCGTCGCCTGGGCGCCGACGTCACGGTGCTCGAGGCACTGCCCACGCTGCTGGGCATGGCCGACCAGCAAATCGCCAAGGAGGCACACAAGGCCTTCACCAAGCAAGGCCTGCGCCTCGAATTCGGCGTCAAGGTCGGCGAGGTCAAGAGCGGCAAGAAAAGCGTCAGCGTCGCCTACACCAACGCCAAGGGCGAGGCCGCCGCGCTCGAGGTCGATCGGCTGATCGTGTCGATCGGGCGCGTGCCGCACACCGTCGGGCTCGAGCCGCAGGCCGTCGGCCTGACGCTGGACGAGCGCGGCGCGATCGTCGTCGACGACCAGTGCCGCACCAACCTGCCCAACGTGTGGGCCGTCGGCGACGTGGTGCGCGGGCCGATGCTCGCGCACAAGGCCGAGGAAGAGGGCGTGGCGGTGGCCGAACGCATCGCCGGACAGCATGGGCACGTGGACTTCAACACCATCCCGTGGGTGATCTACACGTCGCCCGAGATCGCCTGGGTCGGCCAGACCGAGGAGCAGCTCAAGGCTGCCGGCCGCGCGTTCAAGGCAGGCACCTTCCCGTTCATGGCCAACGGCCGGGCGCGGGCCCTGGGCGACACCACCGGCATGGTGAAGATGCTGGCCGATGCTGCGACCGACGAGATCCTCGGCGTGCACATCGTCGGGCCCTACGCATCCGAGCTGATCTCCGAAGCGGTGGTGGCGATGGAGTTCAAGGCCTCGTCCGAGGACATCGCGCGCATCTGCCACGCCCACCCATCGCTCAGCGAGGCGACCAAGGAGGCTGCGCTGGCCGTGGATAAGCGAGCGCTGAACATCTGACTGAATGACGGCCCCCCAGCTCACTGCGTTCGCGGCCCCCCGAGGGGGCGCTCGGTCAGCTTGGGAACGGCCCGGCGCTGACTGAATGACTGCCCCCCAGCTCACTGCGTTCGCGGCCCCCCGAGGGGGCGCTCGGTCAGCTTGGGAACGGCCCGGCGCTGACTGATGTCGGTCCGCGAGCTCTACGAGCAGACGCTGGTCGCTCGCGGCTATCGCAGCGATGCGGCGCAACAGCGGGCGATCGACGCGCTGGAGCGTTGTGAGACCGAGTGGGCCGACTACAAGGCGCGCCGCGGCAACGCCGTGACCAAGCTGCTGGTGCGCCCGCCGATTCCGCGCGGCGTGTACATGCACGGCGGGGTGGGGCGTGGCAAGAGCTTTCTGATGGATTGCTTCTTCCAGGCCGTGCCACTGACGCGCAAGACGCGGCTGCACTTCCACGAGTTCATGCGCGAGGTGCATCGCGAGCTGCAGGATCTGAAAGGCACGGCCGATCCGCTGGACGAACTCGGCCGCCGCATCGCGCGGCGCTTCCGCCTGATCTGCTTCGACGAGTTCCACGTCTCCGACGTGACCGATGCGATGATCCTGCACCGGCTGCTGGTGGCACTGTTCGCCAACCGCGTGTCGATCATCACGACCTCGAATTTCCATCCGGACGATCTGTACCCGAACGGGCTGCACCGCGATCGCATCGCGCCGGCCATCGAGCTGCTCAAGGACAAGCTCGAGGTCATCGCGGTCGACGCCGGCACCGACTACCGGCGCCTCACGTTGCATGCAGTGACCACCTACCACCGCCCGCTGGGCCCGCAGGCCGATGCCGCCATGTTGCGGGCGTTCGAGCAACTGGCCGAGGCGCGTGATGAGGATCCGGTGCTGCGCATCGAGCAGCGCGAGCTGCGCTGCCGCCGCCGCGCGGGCGGCGTGGTGTGGTTCGATTTCAAGACGCTGTGCGGTGGACCGCGGTCGCAGAACGACTACCTCGAGCTGGCGCAGCAGTTCCACACCGTGTTGCTGTCCGACGTGCCGCAGATGCCGCCGCGGCTGGCCAGCGAGGCGCGGCGCTTCACGCTGCTGATCGACGTGCTCTACGACCGCCGGGTGAAACTCATCCTGTCGGCCGCGGTGCCCGCCGAAGCACTTTACACCGAAGGCCCGCTGGCGCACGAGTTTGGTCGCACGGCGTCGCGACTGCAGGAGATGCAGTCATCCGACTACCTGGATTCGGAGCGCCGCAGCGTCGACACCGCGCTGACCTGACAATCGGCGCCATGCGCATTGCCGGCACGCTGCTGATCGTCGTCGTGGGGCTGTTGGCCGCCGCCGCAGCCGCAGGGGACGGCGAAGCCGACCAGCGCGCGCGCATCGCGGCGCAACGCAGCGCGGTGCAGTCGCGGCACAGCGCCGCCGTGCGCGCGTGCGACGGCGTGTTCGCCCAGACCGCCTGCCTGGACCAGGCCAAACGCGAGCGTCGCCGCGAGCTCGATCGGCTCCTCGCCGAGCAGGCGGCGCTGGACCAGGCCGTGCGCCAGCGGCGCGCGGCCGAACGTAGTCGCCGCGTCGAGGAAAAGCAGCAACTCGCCGCCGAGCGCCCGGCGGCGTCGGCACCAACCCCGCCGTTGCGCGTGGCGCGCCCGGTGCCGCAGCCGGCCTCCGCGGCGCCGCGCCAACCGCGCTCGGATCAGGATCGAGCGCCTGCAGCGGCCGCGAAGGCGGCGAAGCGACACGACGCCGCGCAGCGCCGCCAAATCGAGGCCCAGGCCCATGCCGAAGCGGTGCACCGGCGCAATGCCGAGCGGGTGGCCAAGCGTGCTCCTGCCGCGGCGCTGCCGGCCGCCTCGGCGGCCTCGCGCGCGCTCAGGTGAGCGGGTCGATGCGGATCAGCGCCAGCGACAGGTTGTCGCCGCCGCCACGCGCCCGCTGGCGCGCCTTGCTCACCAGCATTTCGCTGGCCTCGCGCGGCGGCAGCGCGTGCACGATCGCGCCCAGTTCCTTGGGCGTGAAGTAGTGCCACAGCCCGTCGCTGCAGGCCAGCATGCTGTCGCCGACCTCCAGCCGCTCGATGTGCGCGGTGGACAGCGGCGGATCGTTCTGCGTGCCCAGGCAACCGGTCAGCAGGTTGCCCTGCGGGTGGTTGTTGGCCTGCTCTTCGGTGATCTTGCCTTCGCTGATCAGGCGCTGCACGTAGGAGTGGTCCAGCGTGCGGGTGACCAGATCGGGACCCCGGAAGTGATACACGCGCGAGTCGCCGGCGTGCACGTAGTCGCACTCGCGCGACGGGCCGATCACGAAGCCGGCGATCGTGCTGTGCGGTTCTTCCTCGGCGGTGATGGCGGTCAGCTTGATCATCAAGTGAGACTCCATCAGCACCTGCGTCAGCATCTCGCCCGCGTCCTCCTTCGAGGGCGAGTAACGCTCGAACAGCTGTTTGGCGGTGAGAATCACCTGGTCGGCCGCCTTGCGGCCGCCGCTCTTGCCGCCCATGCCGTCGGCCAGCACGGCGAACGCGCAACCCGGCACGCGCACGTGCGCCATGATCTCGACCTGATCCTGCTGGTAGGCGCGATCGCCTCGGTGGATGCCGGTGGCGGCGCTGAGGCGGTAGCCCTTGGGGGCGGTAGACATGCGGACGACTATAAACTGCGGCTGCATGAACCTGGGAGTGCAATGTGCGCTGTACGTCTCGTCAGGACCGATTCCGGCCCCCGGGCTGGCGTGCCGTCCACGACGAGCCGGTGCAACGATGGATGACAACCTGCACTCACCGCAGCGCTGGCTGATCGAGTTGCGCATGGAGCACGCCGATCTGGACAGCCTGATCGACCGCACGGCCATGCAATCGCCGATCGACGAGCTGGTCTTGCGGCGACTGAAGAAGCGGCGCCTGGCGCTGCGCGACCAGATCGTGCGCCTGGAGGCCGAACTCGATCCTCCCGAGCCGGCGTGACGCACAGCCCGGCCGCGACGGCCAGCGACGCGCTGGTGCAGGCCACCGCGCGGGCGCTCGGGCCGGACGGTCCGATCGCGGCGCGCGAACCGGCCTTCGTCGAGCGCGCGGCGCAGCAGGCGCTGGCGCAAGCGGTCGCGCTGGCGCTGGACCAACAACGCACGCTGGTCGCCGAGGCGGGCACCGGCGTCGGCAAGACCTTCGCCTACCTCGTGCCGCTGTTGCTGTCGCAGCGTCGCGCGCTGATCAGCACCGCCACCAAGAGCCTGCAGGACCAGTTGTTCCTGCGCGACCTGCCGCGCCTGCGCGACGCGTTGCAGATGCCCACCCGGTTGGCGCTGCTGAAGGGCCGCTCGAGCTACCTGTGCCTGCACCGGCTGCACCAGGCGCGCGAGACGGCCACGCTGCCCGACCGGTTTGCGCTGCGCATGCTGGCCCGCATCGAGCAATGGGCTCCGTCGACGCAGACCGGCGATCTGGCCGAGATCGATGGTCTGGACGATCGCTCGCCGGTGATTCCGCTGGTCACCTCGACCCGCGACAACTGCCTGGGCACCGATTGCCCCGAACATCGCGCCTGCCACGTGATGAAGGCGCGGCGCGACGCGGTGGCGGCCGACCTGGTGGTCGTGAATCACCACCTGTTCTTTGCCGACCTCGCGTTGCGCGAGAGCGGCATCGCCGAGCTGTTGCCGACGGTGGATGCAGCCGTGTTCGACGAGGCACATCAGCTGGTCGAAACCGGCGTGCAGTTTCTCGGCCTGCAGCTGGGCAGTGGCCAGCTGATCGACTTCGCCCGCGACCTGCTGGGTGTGGGCATGAGCCAGGCGCGCGGCATGAGGCCCTGGCCGGAGCTCGCCGCTGGATGCGAGACGGCCGCACGCGAGCTGCGCCTGGCCAGTGCGGGCCCGTTGCGCAACCTGCACGGTGTCGTCAAGCTGCGCTGGGACGAGCGCGCCGGGCGGCCTGAATTCGACGCGGCACTGCAGCAGCTGATGCAGCGCTTCAGCGTGGTCGCCGACGCGCTCGACGATCTGCAGCCGGCGGCGCCCGACTTCGCGCGGCTGCGCGAGCGTGCGCAGACGCTGGCCTCGCTGGCGCGTGGATTCGCCCAGGCCGCCGACGATGAGCGCGTGCGCTGGATCGATCTCGGCCCGCGCGAGGTGCGCCTGATCGATTCGCCGCTGGACATCCGCGATCTGCTGACCGAGCAGCGAGCCGGCGCTCCGCGCAGCTGGATCTTCACCTCGGCCACGCTGGGCGACGACGAGACCCTGAGCTGGTTCTGCGAGGCCGCTGCGCTCGAAGAGGCCGATAAGCTGCGCGTCGACAGTCCGTTCGACTACGCCGGCCACGGGCGGCTTTGGGTGCCACAGGGGCTGCCGCGGCCCAACGAGGCCGGCCATGCGCAGGCCGTCGGCGCGCTGGCCGCGCGTCTGGCGTCGCGCTTGAACGGACGCACTTTCGTGCTCACGACCACGTTGCGCGCGCTGGCACCGATCGCGCAGGCCGTGCGCGAACACGCCGACGCGCTCGGCCGTCCGCTCGAGGTGCTGGTGCAGGGCAGCCAGCCGCGGCGTGCGCTGCTGCAGCGCTTCCTGGCCGGGCCCGGCAGCGTGCTGGTCGGCTCGCAGAGCTTCTGGGAAGGCATCGACGTGCCGGGTGATGCGCTGCAATGCGTGTTGATCGACAAGCTGCCGTTTCCGCCGCCCAACGATCCCCTGGTGCAGGCCCGCGCACGTCGATTGCAGGCGCGTGGGCGCGATCCGTTCAACGACTACTTCGTCGCCGAGGCGGCGGTGTCGCTCAAACAGGGTGCCGGCCGCCTGATCCGTCACGAGGACGACCGCGGACTGCTGGTGGTGTGCGACGTGCGCCTGCGCACGATGGGGTACGGCAAGCGGCTGCGCCGTGCGCTGCCGCCGATGACCGCGTTCGACAGCGAGATCGAGGCGCTGGCCTGGCTCGACGAACTGGCGCTACGCCACCGTTGACGGCGCGCTCACCAGAACTTCCACCACGGATCGTCGCGCCGGCGGATGCCGTCACGCAGAAACCCGCTCCCCGGGAAGTTGCGCTTGAGCACGCGGTCGGCATCGTCACGCAGCTCGTCCAGGCCGAGACGATCGTAACTCTGCGCCATGATGTACAGCGCCTCTTCGGTGGACGGTGAGTGCTCGTAGTCGCGCAACGCCTGCTGCGCGCGGTTGGCCGCGGCCACGTAGGCGCCGCGCCGGTAGTAGTACCGCGCCACGTGCAATTCGTACTCGGCCAGCGCGTTGACGATGTAGTCCATGCGCAGGCGCGCGTCGGGGCTGTAGCGCGACGCCGGGAACTGATCGACGAGTTGCTTGAAGGCCTGGTAGGCATCGCGCGAGGCCTGCTGGTCGCGTTCGGACAGGTCCTGCCGGGCAATTGCACTCAGGATGCCCAGGTTGTCGTTGAAATTCACCAGCCCCTTGAGGTACAGCGCGTAGTCCAGCGCCGGGCTCGACGGGTGATTCTTGATGAAACGGTCGATCGTGGTCAGCGCCTGTGCGCGCTCGCCCGTCTTCCAGTAGGCATAGGCCAGTTCCAGCGAGGCCTGCTGGGCGAGCAACGTGCCCGCGGCGCGGCCCTCGACGCGCTCGAGCGTCTTGATCGCACGGTCGTAGCTACCGGCGGCCATGTCCTCGCGCGCCTCTGCGTACAATTTTTCCGCGCTACCCTTGTCGTCGTCTTTCGGCGACGATCCACAACCCGCCAGCAGCGCGGCCAGCAGCCCCGCTGCCAGACCGACGCGGCGCGCGGTCGACAAGATGGAGTTCATCGAGGAGTCAATGCGAGCGATCTGCATCATCGTGGGCCGGCGGCGATTCTAATGGGAGGCCCGATCGAGGACCCGCCAGCCGCCGAGCGTGACGACGAGCCCGACGCCGAGCCGACCGCGCAGCAGGCCGAGTCGCGCGAGCTGGTCATCGACGCACCGGCACACGCCGAACGCCTCGACAAGGTGCTGGTGCGCATGGCGCCGGAGTTCTCGCGCAGCCACCTGCAGAGCCTGATCGGGCACGGGCACGTCACGCTCGATGGCGTGGCGGCGACGACGGCATCGCGCCGGCTGAGGGCGGGGCAGCTGCTGCGCGTCATGTTGATGCCGACCGCGCAGACGCTGGCGTTCCGGCCGCAGCGCATGGACCTGACGCTCGTCTTCGAGGACGACGATCTGCTCGTGCTCGACAAACCGGCCGGGCTGGTGGTGCACCCGGCGGCAGGCAACTGGTCGGGCACGCTGCTCAATGGCCTGCTGGCGCATCACGCCGGCGCGGCCGCGTTGCCGCGCGCGGGCATCGTGCACCGACTCGACAAGGACACCTCGGGCCTGATGGTGGTGGCCAAGACGCTGACCGCGATGACCGCGCTGGTGCGCTCGATTGCCGCGCGCGAGGTACGGCGCGTCTACCTGGCCCTGGCCCACGGGGTGCCGGTGTGGAGCATGCTGACCATCGAAGCCCCGATCGGGCGCGATCCGGTGTCGCGCGTGCGCATGGCGGTGGTCACCAGTGGCAAGCCGGCGCGAACCGACGTGCAGTGCCTGGCGCGAGGCGACCAGGTGTGCGGGCTGCGATGCACCCTGCACACCGGCCGCACGCACCAGATCCGCGTCCATCTGGCGGCACGCGGGCATCCGCTGGTCGGCGACCTGCTGTACGGCGGCAAGCCCGGCTGGGGCCTGGCGCGCCAGGGCCTGCACGCGGCGCGGCTTGCCTTCCGACATCCCACACGCGGCGTGCCGCTCGCGTTCGAACGTGCGCTGCCACCGGATCTCGCGTCGGCATGGGCCCGTGCGTTGCCAGGGTGACGCAACGGGTCGGGGCAGGCTACAATCTCGGGCAGGATCCGGCACAAGGCTGCGACGGAAGGCTCGAAAGCCCTCGAGGCATCGGGCAGGTTCCGGCAGGCGAGAACGCCCGCTGCCTCGTACTCGCCCCAAGTGGGCGAGGCCACCGGCTCATGACACCAGTGCCCAGCCATCCGCCGCGCGATGTCGCGTGGCCAACGCCCAAGCCGAATGGGATGCCGATCCGGCGCCGAACCGCGACGGTTCATCTGACACAGGATCCATGAATACAGCCGAGGCCAAGCGCGTGCTCGAAGCCGCGTTGTTGTGTGCGCAGCAGCCACTTGCCATGCGCGAACTGCGGGCGTTGTTCGACGAGCAGGTCGGGCCGGACACGATCGCCAGCCTGCTCGACGACTTGTCGCGTGAATGCGAAGGCCGTGGCATCGAACTGGTGACCATGGCCACGGGTTGGCGCTATCAGAGCCGGCCCGAGCTGCGTCAGTACCTGGAGCGCCTGCATCCGGAAAAGCCGCCGCGCTACTCGCGTGCGGCGATGGAAACGCTGGCGATCATTGCCTATCGACAGCCGGTCACCCGCGGCGACATCGAGGATATCCGCGGTGTCACGGTCAGCAGCCAGATCGTCAAGCAGCTGGAAGACCGCGGCTGGATCGAGAGCATCGGCCACCGCGAGGGCCCCGGGCGCCCGGCGTTGTACGGCACGACCCGGCATTTCCTCGACGACCTCGGCCTGGAACGCCTGGACCAGCTGCCGCCGTTGTCGGCTGCGGGCAGCCCGGCTGACCCGACCCAGGACCTATTGGCCAACCTGACCGAGGCCCAGGCGTCGCTCGAACTCGACGCCGGCGCGGACAGCGCCGATGCATCGACGGCCGACGCCCGGCCCGAACCATCCCACCGTCCCATCGACCCCTCGACATCGGCAACCCCCTGCGCATCAGCATGAACGACCAGAATCGCGAACCGCCTGTTCCCGGCCCGGCGGCGCCGGCGTCAGACCCACGGCCGGAGGGCGACGCGCCACGCGCCGCAACGCCTGCCGCGACGGTCGAAGGCGATGCCGGCGGGCGCGAGCCCGATGCCCCGGGCGAACAAAACGAGGGTGCCGACAGCGCGGGCCGCCGCAGGAGTCGCAACCGCCGCCGCGGCAAGCGCGGGCCTGGGGAACCGGGCGCAGAGCAGGCCGCCGGCATCGCGATCGAGGCGGCCGTGTTGGTGGGCGAGGACGGCGAGCCGATCGTGCCGGTGCAGCCGCTCGACGCCGTGCCCGAGGTGCCGCCGCTCGAGCCGGTGGACGCCGGCGACCGCTTCGCCGACGTGGTGTCGGGCCAGTACGACAGCGAGCCGGTTGAAGAACAGGCGCCCGATGCCACGGCCGAACGCCGCATACTGGCCGCGGACCCGGACGCGCCCAAGCTGCACAAGGTGCTCGCGCAAGCCGGCGTCGGCTCGCGCCGCGACATGGAGCAGTTGATCGTCGATGGCCGCATCACCGTCAATGGCGAGGCGGCCCACGTCGGCCAGCGCATCGCCGTCGGCGATCAGGTGCGCGTGGACGGCAAGGCGGTGCGGCTGCGCATCACGCCGCCGGCCGCTCGCGTGCTGGCCTACCACAAGCCGGCCGGCGAGGTGGTGACCCATGGCGATCCGCAGAACCGACCCACGGTGTTTCGCCGCTTGCCGCGCCTGAGCCAGGGCAAGTGGCAATCGGTCGGCCGGCTCGACATCAACACCGAAGGTCTGTTGCTGTTCACGAACTCGGGTGAGCTGGCCAACCAGCTGATGCACCCGCGCTTCGGCGTCGAGCGCGAATACGCCGTGCGGGTGCTGGGCACCCTGGACGACGAATCGAAGGTGCGCCTGCTCGAGGGTGTGGACATCGACGGCCAACGCGCTGCGTTCCGCTCGATCGACGAAGGCGGCGGCGAAGGCGTGAACCGTTGGTACCGCGTCGTCATCACCGAGGGGCGCAATCGTGAGGTGCGCAACCTGTTCGCCGCGGTGGGATTGACCGTCAATCGCCTGATTCGCATCCGCTACGGCTGCATCGTGCTGCCGCGCGGCTTGAAGCGCGGCGTCTGGGTCGACCTGGGCGCACGCGACGTGGGCGCGCTGCAAAGCCTGCTGGGCGTGCGGCCGCATCAGCCGTCGCCGGGGCCGCGCGATCCGCAGGCCAACGGCAAGGGCAACCGGCGTCGTGGTCGGCGTGGACGGGGGCCCCGTGACGGCGATCGCCCGCCCGAGCATCGCCCGCCCGAGCAGCGTGCGGCCGAGCCACGGGCGCCCGAAGGCCGTGCGCCCATCCAGGATGTCGAGCACAACGAATACGCGTCGATTCCGAATCCGCTGCAGCAGACTTTCGATCGCCGTGCGATTCGCGAAGCCCGTCAGCCCCGGCGCGAGATCTCCGAGGACGGGCCGATTCCCAATCCGCTGGAGCAGACCTACGACAAGCGGTTCGTGCAGAAGCCGCGCGGTCAGGGCGGACGCAAGGGCGGCGGCGATGCCAACCCCAAACAACCCGATCCGATGCAGACCTCGGTCGGCTACATCGGTGCCGACGCTTTTCATAAGAAGATGGCGGGCGGAGGCGGAGGCGGCGGCGGAGGTGGCCGCGGCGGGCGGCGGCGGCGCTAGGGCGGTCACGGCGGTGTCGTCGTCGCCGGCTAAAATCAACGGTTTGTCGTCAGCCCCAGAGTCATCAGGAGAATTCGAATGGCCACCGAGCGCACGCTCTCGATCATCAAGCCCGACGCCGTGGCGAAGAACGTGATCGGTCAGATCTATGCCCGTTTCGAGTCCGCCGGCCTGAAGGTCGTCGCCGCGCGCATGGCTCACCTGTCGCGCCAGGAAGCCGAAGCGTTCTATGCGGTGCACAAGGCGAGGCCTTTCTTCAGGGATCTGGTGGAGTTCATGACCTCCGGCCCGGTGATGATCCAGGTGTTGCAGGGCGAAAACGCGATCGCGAAGAACCGCGAACTGATGGGCGCAACCGACCCGAAGAAGGCCGACAAGGGCACGATCCGGGCCGACTTCGCGACGAGCATCGACGCCAACGCGGTGCACGGCTCCGACGGCCCGGACACGGCCGCGGCCGAGGTGGCGTTCTTCTTCCCGGGTATGGCGATCTACGGCCGCTAGCGCGCCGCGCCGCATCGGTGTGATCAACCTGCTCGATCTCGACCTCGACGCCCTGAGCGCCACCTGCGAGCGGTTGGGCGAGAAGCGGTTTCGCGCAGTTCAGCTATTCCGCTGGATCCACCAGCGCGGCGCGGCCGAATTCGGCCAGATGACCGATCTGGCCAAGTCGCTGCGCGACAAGCTCGCCACGCAGGCCGTCGTGGCTGCGCCGGCGTTGCTGAACGAACAGGGCTCGGCCGACGGCACCGCGAAGTGGCTGTTCGATGTGGGCGGCGGCAATGCCGTCGAATCGGTCTACATTCCCGAGGCCGAGCGTGGCACATTGTGCGTGTCGTCACAAGCCGGCTGCGCGGTGGGCTGCCGCTTCTGTTCCACCGGCCACCAGGGCTTCAGCCGCAACCTCAGCACCGGCGAGATCCTCGGCCAGCTCTGGTTTGCCGAGCACACGCTGCGCCGGCGGCTGGGCCTGGCCGAGGGCGAGCGCGCGATCGACAACGTGGTGATGATGGGCATGGGCGAGCCGCTGCAGAACTACACGGCGTTGGTGCCCGCGCTGCGCACGATGCTCGACGACCATGGCTACGGGCTGTCGCGCCGGCGCGTCACGGTGTCCACCTCGGGTGTGGTGCCGATGATCGACCGGCTGCGCGAGGATTGCCCGGTGGCGCTGGCGGTCTCGCTGCACGCCGGCGACGACGCGCTGCGTGACCAGCTGGTGCCGATCAATCGCAAGTACCCGATCGCCGAGCTGCTCGACGCCTGTGTGCGTTACCTCGATGCCGCGCCGCGCGACTTCATCACCTTCGAGTACTGCATGCTCGACGGCGTGAACGACTCGCCCGAGCAAGCGCGCGCTCTGGTCCAGCTGGTGCACTCTCGCGTGGCCTGCAAATTCAACCTGATCCCGTTCAATCCGTTCCCGCAGTCCGGCCTGACGCGCTCGCCGCGCGAGCGCGTGCTGGCGTTTGCCTCCGTGCTGCAGGACGCCGGTCTGGTGACCACGATTCGCAGGACGCGCGGCGACGACATCGCGGCGGCCTGTGGCCAGCTGGCCGGCGAGGTGCAGGACCGCACGCGCGCCGCCGAGCGTCTGTCGCGGCCGGCGATCCGGCTGCACCCGGCGGACGCCGGCGTGCGCCACTGACTGGAGCGCCGCACGTGATCACCTCGCTTGCCAAGACCGCCGGTGCCTGCCTGCTGGCGCTGACCGCGCTGTTCGGCTGCGCCACCGCCACCGCGCCCGATGGCCTGCCGCGCGACCGCGTCACCACCTCCGACCAGCCCGACGCCGATCGCCGTGCCCGCGTTCGGCTGGAGCTCGCGGGCGGCTACTACAGCCGCGGCCAGTTCGAGACCGCACTCGACGAGGTCAAGCAGGCGCTGGCCGTGAAGCCCGATCTGGGCGAGGCACTGAACCTGCGCGGCCTGATCTACTCGGCGCTCGGTGACGAGCGGCTGGCCGAGGAGAGCTTCCGCCGCGCGTTGCAGGTCAATCCGCGCGACGCCGATGCGATGCACAACTACGCATGGTTCATGTGCCAGCGCCAGCGTTATCCGGAGGCGATCGCGATGTTCCAGCAAACCGTCGCGCAGCCGCAGTACTCGGCGCTGGCGCGCAGCCAGATGGCGTTGGGTGTGTGCCAGGGCCGCGCCGGTGCGCTGGCCGACGCCGAACGCAGCCTGTCGCGCAGCTACGAGCTCGACCCGACCAACCCGGCGACGGCGGTGAACCTGTCGGATGTGCTGTACCGACGCGGTGAGTTCGAGCGCGCGCGGTTCTACATCCGGCGCGTCAATTCGATCACCGATCTGTCCAGTGCGCAGACGCTGTGGCTGGCCGCGCGCATCGAGCGCAAGCTCGGCAACACATCGGCCGTGCGCGATTTCGGCCAGCAGCTGCGCAATCGCTTTCCGCAGTCCTCCGAGGCGCTGGCCTACGAGCGGGGCCGTTTCGATGAGTGAAAGCCCGCAAGACACTCCGTCGCCCGAGGCGCGCAGCGCCGGTTCGCTGCTGCGGGCCGCGCGGGAACGCCAGGGGCTGCACATCGCGGCGCTGGCCGCGGCGATCAAGGTGCCGCCGAACAAGCTCGACGCGCTCGAGAACGGTCGCTACGACGAACTGACCGACACCACATTCGTGCGCGCGTTGGCGCAGAGTGTGTGCCGCGTGCTGAAGATCGACGCCAAGCCGATCCTGGATCTGCTGCCCAGCGCCGGCGCAGGCATGCTCGAAAAGGTCGACAAGGGCCTGAAGGCGCCGTTTCGCGAGCGACCGGGCCGCGCCGAGCCGGTCGAGAGCCAGATCTGGCACCAGCCGGTATTCTGGGTCGTGCTGGTGCTGCTGACGGCAGCCGCCGGTTTCGTGTTGTGGCCCAGCCGCGGCCAATGGCTGCCGGCGAGCCTGATGAGCGTCGCAGGCAGTACCGCCACCCCGCCCCCGGCCAAGGTGGCGCCATCGATGGCGACCCGTGAAAGCCCCAAGGCGTTGCCGCGGCCGGAGGTCCAGCCCATCGCGGCCGTGGCCGAGCCGGCGAGCGGACCTGTCGTGGTGACTGAGACCGTGCATTCGGCGCCTCCCGCTGCGGCGCCGGACGCGGCGCAGGCCATGCCGGCCGGCGTGGCGGTGGTGCGCGCCACCGAGCCGTCCTGGGTCGAGGTCAGCGACGCCAAGGGTTCGGTCTTGCTGTCGCGCACGCTGCAGCCGGGCGAATCAGTGGGCCTCGACGGCGCGGTGCCGCTTCGGCTGGTGATCGGCAACGGACCGGCGACCGAGGTGTTGTTGCGCGGAAAGCGCGTGACGCTCGCACCGGCCGGGCGCGACAATGTCGTACGCATGGAGTTGCGATGAGCCTGCGCTACCAGCGCTCGGAGCCTGTCATGGACCGGGACGACCTCGTCATCGCCACCGCGGCGCCCGCACCACGGCGCTCGCGCCAGGCACGCGTCGTCTGGGGCCAGCGCGTGGTCACGATCGGTGGCGATGCGCCGGTGCGGGTGCAGTCGATGACCAACACCGATACGGTGGATGTCATCGGTACAGCGATCCAGGCGAAGGAGCTGGCGATCGCGGGCTCGGAGCTGGTGCGCATCACCGTCAACACGCCCGAGGCCGCGCGGGCCGTGCCGGCGATTCGCGAACAACTCGACCGCATGGGCATCGACGTGCCCTTGATCGGCGACTTCCACTACAACGGCCACCGGTTGCTGACCGACTTCCCCGACTGCGCCAGCAGCCTGTCGAAGTACCGCATCAATCCCGGCAACGTGGGCAAGGGAGAGAAGCACGACCGGCAGTTCGCGCAGATGATCGAGGTCGCGTGCCGCCACGACAAGCCGGTGCGCATCGGCGTCAATTGGGGCAGCCTCGACCAGGAATTGCTGGCCGCGCTGATGGACGAGAACGCCCGCCGCGCCGAGCCCTGGGACGCGAAGCCGGTGATGTACCAGGCGCTGGTGCAATCGGCGCTGCAATCGGCTCGGCAGGCCGCCGGGCTGGGCATGGATCCGAACCAGATCATTCTGAGCTGCAAGGTCAGCGGCGTGCAGGATCTGGTCAGCGTCTACCGCGCGCTGGCCGCGCGCTGCGACTACCCGCTGCACCTGGGCCTCACCGAGGCCGGCATGGCCACCAAGGGTACGGTGGCCTCGACCGCCGCGCTGGCGCTGCTGTTGCAGGAGGGCATCGGCGACACGATTCGCGTGTCGTTGACGCCGCAGCCGGGCGAGGCGCGCACGCAGGAGGTGCTGATCGCGCTCGAGGTGTTGCAGTCGCTCGGCCTGCGCGCGTTCAACCCGAGCGTGACGGCCTGTCCGGGCTGCGGCCGCACCACCAGCACCACATTCCAGGAGCTGGCGCAGCAGATCGACGGCTTCCTGCGCACGCAGATGCCGCAGTGGAAGAGCCGCTACCCCGGTGTCGAGTCACTGAAAGTGGCGGTGATGGGCTGCATCGTCAACGGCCCCGGCGAGAGCAAGCATGCCGACATCGGCATCAGCCTGCCGGGCACCGGCGAGGCGCCGGCGGCACCGGTGTTCATCGACGGCGAGAAGGTGATGACCTTGCGCGGCGACGCGATTGCGCAGGATTTTCAGAAAGTCGTCGAGGACTACATCCACCGGCGCTACGCCGCCGTCGGCTGACGCATTGCCCGCGGATTCCGCGCCGTTGCCGCGGAATCGATTCGAACCAAACCCACGATCCGCTCGTATGGCCGAACCGCTGCAAGCCGTGAAAGGCATGAACGACATCCTGCCGCCCGATTCGGCGAGCTGGGAATGGTTCGAGGACACCGTGCGCGCACTGATGCGGCGTTACGGCTACCTGAACGTGCGCACGCCGATCGTCGAGCCGACCGCGCTGTTCGTGCGTGGCCTCGGCGAGGTGACCGACATCGTCGAGAAGGAGATGTACTCCTTCGTCGACTCGATGAACGGCGACGCGCTCACGCTGCGGCCCGAGGCCACCGCGGGCGTGGTGCGGGCGGCGATCGAGCATTCGCTGCTCTACGAAGGTGGCAAGCGGCTGTTCTACATCGGGCCGATGTTCCGCCACGAGAAGCCGCAGCGCGGCCGTTATCGGCAGTTCCACCAGGTCGGCGTCGAGGCCCTCGGCTATCCCGGCCCGGACGTGGACGCCGAGGTCATCCTGATGGCACGCAGCCTGTGGCGCGATCTCGGGCTGACCGACGTGCGGCTCGAACTCAACAGCCTGGGCCAGCTGCACGAGCGCCAGGCGCATCGTGTGGCACTGATCGCGCACTTCGAGGCCCATGCCGACCGGCTCGACGCGGACGCCAGGCGCCGGCTGCACACCAACCCGTTGCGCATCCTCGACAGCAAGCACGCGGCGATGCAGCCGATCATCGAGGCGGCGCCCAAGCTGATGGACTTCCTCGGCGACGCGTCGCTGGATCACCTGGCCCGCGTGCGTGCCGCACTGGACGCCGTGGGGCAGCCGTACCGCATCAACCCGCGCCTGGTGCGCGGCATGGACTACTACAACCTGACCGTGTTCGAGTGGATCAGCGACCGGCTGGGCGCGCAGGGCACCTTGTGCGGCGGCGGGCGCTACGACGGCCTGATCGAGATGATCGGTGGCAAGCCCGCCCCGGCGGTCGGCTGGGGCATGGGCATCGAGCGGGTGCTCGACGCGCTGCAGGAGGCCGCCGTCGCGGTGCCCGAGGTCGCACCCGACGCCTACGCCATCGTGCCCGACGCCGCGGCCATGGCCAGCGCGACCGCGGTGGCCGAGGCCCTGCGCGCGCTGGGCCTGTGCGTGGTGCTGCACGCCGCCGGCAAGGACGGTCCTGGCAGCATGAAGTCGCAGTTTCGTCGCGCCGACGGCAGCGGCGCGCGCTTTGCGCTGGTGTTCGGCGCCGCCGAAGCGGCGCAGGGCATGGTGGCCGTGAAAGCGCTGCGCGACGCCGCCGGCCAGCAGGTGCTGCGACCGCTGGCGAGCCCGGGCGACTGGGCGCACGAGTTGCGCAACGCATAATCCGCGCTTCGCGCTTTCACACTCGATCGACCGACCCCCATGGCCACACATCTGGACCTGCAAGAGCAGGAGCAAGTTGACGCGCTCAAGGCGTTCTGGAAGCAGTACGGCAACCTGATCACCTGGGCGCTGGTGGCCGCGCTGGCCGTCTACGCCGGCCTGAACGGCTGGCAGTGGTGGCAGCGCGATCAGGCACAGAAGGCCGGCGCGATGTTCGACGAACTCGATCGCGCGGCGCAGGCCGGGGATGCCGACAAGACCGCACGCGTGTTTGCCGACCTGAAGGACCGCTACGCCGGCACGGCGTTCGCGCAGCAGGGCGGCATGCTGGCCGCCAAGGTGCAATACGAAAAGGGCAAGACCGACGAGGCGCGTGCCGCGCTGGCCTGGGTGATCGACCATGCGGTCGAGGGTGAATACCGCACGATGGCGCGGCTGCGCTTGGCGGGCGTGTTGCTCGACGGCAAGCAGTACGACGAGGCGCTGAAACAGCTCGACGCCGTCGAATCCGGGCCGTTCTCGGCGCTGGCGGCCGACCGACGCGGCGACGTGCTGCTGGCGCAGGGCAAGATGGATGAGGCCAAGGCGGCTTACCAGTCGGCCTGGAAGGCCATGGACGAAAAGCTGGAGTACCGGCGCCTGGTCGATGCCAAGCTCACCGCGCTCGGTGCAGCGCCGGCCAAGGCGGTCGCCGCGTCGGCGCCCGCGGGCAGCCCATGATCGGGCGACGAGCCCTGGGCTGGTGTCTGGCCTTGATGCTGGCCGCCTGCGCCAGCGAGAAGCCGAAACCGACCGCCCTGGAGCCGCTGGAACCCAAGATCGCCGGTCGCCTGGTCTGGAGCGCCCGGCTCGATGCGGTGCAGTTCCCACTCGGCGTGACCGTGCGCGACGGCACCTTCGTCGTGGCCGGCAGCGAGGGCACCGTGGCCGCCTTCACGGCGATCGATGGACGCGAACAGTGGCGCGGCAGCGTCGGTGCGCGGCTGTCGGCGGGCGTCGGCAGCGATGGCCGGTTCGCGGCGGTGGTGACGCGCGGCAACGAGCTCGTGGTGCTGGAGCGCGGCACCGAACGCTGGCGCAAACGACTGAACTCGCTGACCACGACACCGCCGCTGGTGGCGGGCGAGCGGGTGTTCGTGATGGGCGTCGACCGCGCGGTGCAGGCGTTCGACGCGCTCGACGGGCGTGCGTTGTGGCTGCTGCAGCGGCCCGGCGACGCGCTGACGCTGTCGCAGCCTGGTGTGCTGACGGCCCATCGCGACACGCTGGTGGTCGGTCAGGGCCCGCTGCTCACCGGCGTGGATCCATTGCGCGGCACGGTGCGCTGGGAGGTGCCGCTGGCCAACCCGCGCGGCACCAACGAAGTCGAGCGTCTGGCCGACCTGGTCGGGCCTGCGGTCCGGCTGGGCGACAGCCTGTGCGCGCGGGCGTTCCAGTCGGCGGTGGGTTGTGCGGAACTCGAGGCCACACCCAGGCTGCGCTGGAGCCGCAACGTCGGTGGCGTGCAAGCCATCGGCGGCGACGCGGAGCTGCTGTTCGGCGCGGATGCCAGCGACCGCATCACGGCCTGGAAGTCCGGCACCGGCGACATCGCGTGGACCAACGAGAAGTACCTGTATCGCGGCCTGAGCGGGCCTCTGGTCGTCGGGCCGACGGTGGTGTTCGGCGACAGCGAGGGACAGGTGCACTTCCTGGCTCGCGACAGCGGCCAGGCCTTGCTGCGTTTGCCCACCGACGGCTCGCAAGTGGTCGGCAGGCCCACGGCCGCGGGCACGACGATCCTGGTGGTCACGCGCAGTGGCGGGCTGTTCGCGTTCCGGCCCGAATGAACCGGCGGGCGCCGTCACCGAGTGAACACGTCGGGGCGGTGCGCGCGCGACCTGTCGAGCCCACGGCATCATGAAACCCGTGGTCGCCATCGTCGGCCGGCCCAACGTCGGCAAGTCGACGCTGTTCAACAGGCTCACCAAGAGCCGCGATGCGATCGTGGCCGACTTTGCCGGGCTGACCCGCGACCGCCACTATGGCGACGCAAGGTCCGACGGGCGCGAATTCATCGTCATCGATACCGGCGGCTTCGAACCCGACAGCACCACCGGCATCGTGCGCGAGATGGCCAAGCAGACCCAGCAGGCCGTGGCCGAGGCCGACGCGGTGCTGTTCGTGGTCGACGTCCGCGCCGGGTTGTCGGCGCAGGACCACGACATCGCGCGCTACCTGCGCCAGGCCAACAAACGGGTCGTGCTGGCGGCGAACAAGGCCGAGGGCATGGCCGACTCGCCCGCGCTGGGCGAGTTTCATGAGCTCGGCATGGGTGAGCCGCATGCTGTGTCGGCCGCACATGGTCAAGGCATCCGCAGCCTGGTCGAGGCCGCGCTCGAAGGCTTCGAGTTCGACGTTGCCGACGACGCCGGTGTCGGCCCCGACAAGCCGATCCGTCTGGCCGTGGCCGGCCGGCCCAACGTCGGCAAGAGCACGCTGATCAACACCTGGCTCGGCGAGGAGCGGCTGGTGGCATTCGACCAGCCGGGCACGACCCGCGATGCGATCCACGTGCCGTTCGAGCGTCAGGGGCAGCGGTTCGAGCTGATCGACACCGCGGGGCTGCGTCGCAAGGGGCGCGTGTTCGAGGCGATCGAGAAGTTCTCGGTGGTGAAGACGCTGCAGGCCATCGCCGATGCCCATGTGGTGGTGTTGCTGCTCGACGCGACTCAAGGCGTCAGCGACCAGGACGCCCACATCGCGGGCTACATCCTGGAGAGCGGCCGTGCGGTGGTGATCGCCCTGAACAAGTGGGACGCCGTGGACAGCTACCAGCGCGAGATGCTGGAGCGCTCGCTGGCGCAGCGACTGGCCTTTCTGCGCTACGCCGAGGTGTTGCGGATCTCGGCGCGCAAGCGCCAGGGGCTGGCGCCGCTGTGGAAGGCGATCGCGCAGGCGCACGCCTCGGCCAACGCCAAGCTGCCCACGCCGGTGCTGACCCGCCTGGTGCTCGACGCGGTGACGCACCAGGCACCGAAGCGGGCGGGCCATTTCAGGCCCAAGCTTCGTTACGCGCACCAAGGTGGGATGAATCCGCCGATCGTGGTGATCCACGGCAATGCGTTGGAACATGTCACCGACGCGTACAAACGCTACCTGGAGGGCCGGGTCCGGGCCCATTTCAAGCTCGTGGGCACGCCGCTGCGCATCGAGCTGAAGACTTCGCGAAACCCGTTCGACAGCAACCGTTGACGCGTCAGGCGAACCTTTTCGCGCCGAACGGGTCCATCCCGCTGGCGCAGGATTGACGCTCGTCCGGGTGCCGACGAGCCGCGTGTGATAACGTGGCACTCAATCGACCTACAACACGGAGAATATCGTGAGCAACAAAGGGCAGCTCCTACAAGACCCGTTCCTGAACCTGCTGCGCAAGGAACACGTTCCGGTCTCGATCTACCTCGTCAACGGCATCAAGCTGCAGGGGCACATCGAGTCGTTCGACCAGTACGTCGTGCTCCTGCGCAATACGGTTACTCAGATGGTCTACAAGCACGCCATCTCGACCGTCGTGCCCGGCCGGCCGGTCAACTTCCATACCAACGAGAACGGCGAGGCGACGTGAGCGCCGTGCGGATCGACTCGCGCCCGACCCCACCGGCTGTCTCGCTAACTTGACTGCCGCTGCGGAATTGCCTGCGCTGGCCGATGGCGAGCCCGCGCGCACGGTGCTGGTGGGCGTCGACTTCGGCCGCGGATCGTCGTTCGACCCGACGCTGGACGAACTCGCGCTGCTGGCCGAGTCGGCCGGCGACATGCCGGTGGCGCGCATCATCGCCCGGCGCAAGGCGCCCGATGCCGCGTTGTTCGTCGGCGCCGGCAAGGCCGACGAGATCAAGGCATTGGTGGCCGAGCACGGCGCGCACGGCGTGCTGTTCGACCAGGCCTTGAGCCCAGCACAGCAGCGCAACCTCGAACGCCACCTGGGCGTGCAGGTGGCCGACCGCACGGCGCTGATCCTGGAGATCTTCGCGCGCCGCGCCCAGAGCCACGAGGGCAAGCTGCAGGTCGAACTGGCCCGGCTGCAGTATCTGGCGACGCGCCTGGTGCGGCGCTGGAGCCACCTGGAGCGCCAGCGCGGCGGCGCAGGCCACCGCGGCGGCCCGGGCGAGGCCCAGATCGAGCTCGACCGGCGCATGATCGGCGAGCGCATCAAGTCGGTCAAAGCCCGGCTCGAGAAGGTCAAGCGCCAGCGCAACACGCAGCGCCGCGCGCGCGAGAAGAGCGGGTCGTTCCGCGTATCGCTGGTCGGCTACACCAATGCCGGCAAGTCGACGCTGTTCAATGCGCTGGTTAAGGCGCGCGCCTACGCCGCCGACCAGCTGTTCGCGACGCTGGATACCACCACGCGTTCGCTCTACCTGGAAAGCATCGGCACCAGCGTGTCGCTGTCGGACACCGTGGGCTTCATCCGCGACCTGCCGCACAAGCTGGTCGAGGCCTTCCGCGCCACGCTGCAGGAGGCGTCGGAGGCGGACTTGCTGCTGCACGTCGTCGATGCGTCGAGCGCCACGCTGCAGGAACAACGCGACGAGGTCGAGCGGGTGCTGGCCGAGATCGGCGCACAGGACATCGCGCAGATCCTCGTCTACAACAAGCTCGATGCGATCGAGCCAGCGCCCCGTGTGTCGCTGGACTGGATCGAACGCGCGCCGGGCCAAGTCGTGCCGCGCGTGTTCGTCAGTGCGCTGCGCGGCACCGGGCTCGATGTCCTGCGCTCGCTGATCGCCCGCGCGGCGAGCGGCGAGGGCTTGAGCCCCGCCGAAACGTCTCCAACTGCGGCAGACGGGGCGCCGGCGCCGACTATCGGACAATCAGCCCAAACCACTGGAATGGCATGAGCATGCGCCCATCGACGGCATTCTTGGACAATCCACCGACCTTGGCGCAGCGCGCACGCGACGCCTGGCGCGCCGCTGCGGCGCTGTGGCGTGCGGCGCTGTCGCGCACACGGCCCGGCCGCGGCATCGCAATGGCCGGCCGGGGTGACGGGCCGCCGGATCTGGATGAACTCTGGCGCGATTTCAACCGCAAGCTCGGCGGCTTGTTCGGCGGCAAGGGCGGCGGGCGCCGGCCGGATCCCGAGCCGGGGGGTGGTCCGTCGTTCCAGCCGGACATGAAGAGCGCCGGCATCGGCGCCGGCCTGATCGGGCTGGTCATCGTCGTGGTCTGGGCTGGCAGCGGCTTCTTCATCGTGCAGGAGGGTCACCAGGCGGTGGTCAGCACGTTCGGCAAGTACAGCTATACCGCCGACGCCGGCTTCCAGTGGCGCTTCCCGTATCCGTTCCAGTCGCACGAGACCGTACCGGTGACGCAGCTGCGCTCGCGCGACGTCGGGCGCAACACCGTCGTCCAGGCCACCGGCCTGCGCGACTCGTCGATGCTGACGCAGGACGAGAACATCGTCGACATCCGCTTCACGGTCCAGTATCGCCTGAAGGATGCGCGGGCCTATATCTTCGAGAACCGCGACCCGGACTCGGCGGTCGAGCAGGCCGCCGAGAGTGCGGTGCGCGAGATCGTCGGCCGCAGCAAGGTCGACTCGGTGCTGTACGAGCAGCGCGAGGCGCTGTCCACCGATCTGGTGAAGTCGATCCAGGCTCAGCTCGACCGCCTGAACGCGGGCATCCTGGTCGTCAATGTGAACGTGCAGCACGTGCAGGTGCCCGAGCAGGTGCAAGCCGCGTTCAACGATGCCGTCAAGGCCGGCGCCGACCGCGACCGGCTGAAGAATGAAGGCCAGGCCTATGCCAGCGATGTCGTGCCCAAGGCGCGCGGCACGGCCGCGCGCCTGCGCGAGGAGGCCGAGGGTTATCGGCAGCGGGTCATCGCGCAGGCCGACGGCGACGCGCAGCGATTTCGCTCGATCCTCACCGAGTACCAGCGCGCACCCGTGGTGACGCGCGACCGCCTGTATCTGGAAACCATGCAGCAGGTGTACTCCAACGTCAGCAAGATCATGGTCGAGAGCCGCAATGGCTCGAACCTGCTGTACCTGCCGCTGGACCGGCTGATCCAGCAGGCGTCCGGCACCGGCGCCACGTCGACGATGGGCACACCCAATGCCGGCACCGACGGGCCACCCGCCGTGCCGGCACCTGGCCCGGCCGCCGCGGTCGACCCGCGCTCGCGTGACGGCGCGCGCAGCCGCGACCGCGAAGGCCGCTAGTCGTCCGGGAGGAAGGAACCATGAACCGAATTGGGTTGTACGTCGCTGGCGCGCTGATCCTGTTGATGATCGCGAGCTCCACGCTGTTCATCGTCGACCAGAAGTCGATGGGTGTCGTGTACGCGCTGGGCGAGATCAAGGAAGTGATCATCGAACCCGGCCTGAAGGCCAAGCTGCCGCCGCCGTTCCAGAACGTCGTGTTTCTGGACAAGCGCATCCAGACGCTGGACAGCACCGAGACGCGGCCGATCTTCACCGCCGAGAAGAAGAGCCTGGTGATCGACTGGCTGGTCAAGTGGCGCATCGTCGAGCCGCGCCAGTTCATCCGCAACAACGGCACCGACATGCGCAACGTCGAGAGCCGTCTGACCCAGGTGGTTCAGGCGGCCTTCAACGAAGAGGTCACCAAGCGGACGGTGCGCAGCATGCTGGCCGGCGAGCGCGACAAGGTGATGCAGGATGTGCGCAGTCGTCTCGCCGACGAGGCGAAATCGTTCGGCATCGAGCTGGTCGACGTTCGCATCAAGCGGGTCGATTTCGTCGCCGACATCACCGACTCGGTGTACCGGCGCATGCAGTCCGAGCGCCAGCAGGTGGCCAACGAGCTGCGCTCGCAGGGCGCAGCCGACGCCGAGCGCATCCGTGCCGATGCCGACAAGCAGCGCGAGGTGATCATTGCCGAGGCCTACCGCGATTCGCAGAAACTCAAGGGCGAGGGCGACGCCAAGGCGTCGGCGCTGTACGCCGATGCGTTCGGCCGCGACGCGCAATTCGCGCAGTTCTATCGCAGCCTGGAGGCCTACCGCGCGAGCTTCCGCAATCGTTCCGACGTGATGGTGGTGGACCCGTCCAGCGAGTTCTTCAAGGCCATGCGCGGCACGCCGACAACCTCCACGCCGGCACCGAAGCGCTAGCGCGGCGGCGCGCGACGGCATGTCCGACTTCCTGATCGGCGCGGTGGCCTTGATGCTGGTGGTCGAGGGCCTGCTGCCGTTTCTGAGCCCGAGCACCTGGCGCGAGGTGTTCGAGCGCGCGATGCGCATGAGCGACGGACAGATCCGCTTTCTGGGACTGTCGAGCATGCTGGTGGGCTTGCTGCTGCTGGTGGTGTTCTGGCGCTGACGCGCAGGACATGGCGGTCGCAGGCAGGGTGGTCGCTGGCCGACCGACCCGTACAATGCCGGTTTTGATCCCCCGGTGTCTTTCATGTCCTCCGCTTGGCTGTTGCCCGAGCACATTGCCGATGTCTTGCCCTCGGAGGCCCGGCGCATCGAGGAGCTGAGACGCACGCTGCTGGACATGGCGCGCAGCTACGGCTTCGAGCTGGTGATGCCGCCGCTGATGGAGCACCTGGAATCGCTGTTGTCGGGCACCGGCCGTGAGCTGGACCTTCGCACCTTCAAGCTGGTGGACCAGCTGAGCGGTCGTTCGCTGGGCATCCGGGCCGACACCACGCCGCAGGTGGCACGCATCGATGCGCACCTGCTCAATCGCGCCGGTGTGTCGCGCCTTTGTTATTGCGGCCCGGTGCTGCACACGCGCCCCGGTGCGCCGCACGCCACCCGCGAGCCGCTGCAGCTGGGGGCAGAGATCTATGGCCACGGCGGACTGGAGGCCGACCTCGAGGTGCAGGAGCTTGCGCTCGACGGCCTGATGGCTGCCGGGCTCGACGGCCTGTTGCTGGATCTGGCCGATGCCCGCATCGTGCGCGGTGTGCTGGCCGGCGTGTCGGCCGACGGCGAACGTCTGCAGGCGGTGGTGTCGGCGCTGGCCGCGAAGGACACGGCCGCACTCGCCGCGCTGTCGGCGTCGTTTCCCACGGCCACACGCGACGCACTGGCGGCGCTGGTGAATCTGTACGGCGACGAGTCGGTGCTCGAGCGCGCGCGCTCGATGTTGCCCGACCGCGCGCTGATCCGCAGCGCACTCGACGACCTGGATTGGCTGGCGCGTCATGTGCAGGGCGCGCATCCGGCGGTGCGCGTCGGTTTCGATCTGGCCGACCTGAGTGGCTACGCCTATTACAGCGGCGCGCGCTTCGCGGTGTATGCCTCTGGCGCGGGCGACGCGGTGGTGCGCGGCGGGCGCTATGACGAGGTTGGTGCGGTGTTCGGGCGCAACCGGCCGGCGGTGGGCTTCAGCCTCGATCTGAAGGCCTTGGCCGGCTGGGTCAAGCCGATGCCACCGCGCGCCGCGGTGCGCGCGCCCTGGGGCGAAGACCCGGCCCTGCGTGCCGCGATCCGCCGGCTGCGCGGCCAAGGCGAAACGGTGGTGTGCATCCTGCCCGGGCACGAGCACGAGGCGCAGGAATTCGATTGCGACCGCGAACTGGTCGCGACCGGCGGACAGTGGGTCGAGCGTGCACTGGTCGCAATTCCGAGCAACGAATCTCAATCGACATGACACGAGACCAATCGATCGCGCGCGGGCGCAATGTGGTTGTGGTGGGCACGCAATGGGGCGACGAGGGCAAGGGCAAGGTCGTCGACTGGCTGACCGACCATGCCCAGGGCGTGGTGCGCTTCCAGGGTGGGCACAACGCCGGCCATACGCTCGTGATCAAGGGTGTCAAGACCGCGCTGCAGCTGGTCCCGTCGGGCGTGATGCGCGCGGGCGTGGATTGCTACATCGGCAACGGCGTGGTGGTCGACCCGAGCCACCTGCTGGGCGAGATGGCCCGGCTGGAGGTGGCCGGCGTCGACGTGCGCTCGCGCCTGTACCTGAGCGAATCCTGCCCGCTGATCCTGCCGTTCCACGTGGCCGTCGACGCCGCCCGCGAGGCTCGTCGCGAGAGCCACGGCACCGGCAAGATCGGCACCACCGGCAAGGGCATCGGCCCCGCCTACGAGGACAAGGTGGCGCGCCGGGCGCTGCGGGTGCAGGATCTGAAGCACCCGCAGCGTTTCGAGGCCAAGCTGCGCGAGCTGATGGAACTGCACAACGAAGCCCTCGGCGGCATGCTGCGGTCCAAGCCGCTGGAGATGCAACCGATCCTCGACCAGGCGATGCAGGCTGCGGTGCAGCTCACGCCAATGATGGCCGACGTGGGCTACCGCATCCACCGCGCCCACCTGGCGGGGCAGAACCTGTTGTTCGAAGGCGCGCAGGGCACGCTGCTGGACATCGACCACGGCACCTATCCGTACGTGACCTCCAGCAATTGCGTCGCCGGCAATGCGGCGGCGGGCTCGGGCGTCGGGCCGCAGATGCTGCACTACATCCTGGGCATCACCAAGGCCTACACCACGCGCGTGGGCGGCGGGCCCTTCCCGACCGAGCTGCCGATCGATGCGCCGGGCACAGTGGGCCACCACCTGTCCACCGTCGGTCAGGAGCGGGGCACGGTCACCGGCCGGGCGCGCCGCTGCGGCTGGCTCGACGCGGCGGCGCTGAAACGCTCGATGATCATCAACGGTGTGTCGGGCCTTTGCTTCACCAAGCTCGACGTGCTCGATGGCTTGCCGCAGATCCAGGTCTGCACGGGGTACCGGTTCGGCGGCCGCGAGCTCGACATCCTGCCGCTGGATGCCGACGAGATCGCAGCCTGCGAGCCTTGCTACGAGACGCTGCCGGGCTGGAGCGACAGCAGCGCCGGCGCCACGCGCTGGGACGACCTGCCGCGCAATGCGCAGCGCTACCTGGAGCGGGTGCAGAGCCTGATCGACACGCCGATCGACATGGTCTCCACCGGGCCGGATCGCGAGCACACGATCGTGCTGCGGCATCCGTTCCGCGGCTGAAGGCCTACACACCCATTGCAACGAGGAGCCCCGACCCATGCTCACCGACGACGGCAAGCATCTCTACGTGTCCTGGGACGAATACCACATGCTGATCGAGCGCCTGGCGCTCAAGGTGGCGGCATCGAAATGGCAGTTCGATCAGATTCTGTGCCTGGCGCGCGGCGGCATGCGCCCGGGCGATGTGCTGTCGCGGGTGTTCGACATCCCGCTGGCCATCATGTCGACCAGCTCGTACCGGGCCGATGCCGGGACCATCCAGGGCCGGCTCGATCTGGCCAAGTACATCACCATGCCCAAGGGCGAACTGGCGGGGCGGGTGCTGCTGGTGGACGATCTGGCCGATTCGGGCATGACGCTGCGTGCGGTGGTCGATCGGTTGCGCAGCATGCCGTCGATCAGCGAGTTGCGCTCGGCGGTCATCTGGGTCAAGGGTGTTTCGACCGTACACGCCGGACTACTTCGTCGAAATGCTGCCCACCAGTCCCTGGATCCACCAGCCGTTCGAGGACTACGACAACCTGAAGCCCGAAGGGCTGGCCCGCAAGTTTGCTGTCTGAAAAAGAAAAGGGCTGGCGACGCCAGCCCGCTTCTCTACGCAAATTCTGGTGCCCAGGAAGGGACTCGAACCCCCACGCCGTTAAGCGCTAGTACCTGAAACTAGTGCGTCTACCAATTCCGCCACCTGGGCAGGTACATCAACAAAGGATTTTAGCATCAAGACCATTACCAAACAGGCTCCGACCCCCCTGGGCGCGGCGCTCATGAGCGAGGTCGTCGGCACGGTTCAAGGCCACCGCGATGGGCACGGTTTCGTGCAGCGCGACGATGGCGAGGCCGACATCTACATCTCGCCGCAGGAGATGAATTCCGTGCTGCATCGCGACCGCGTGCGCGTGCGCGTGGTGCGTTACGACCGCAAGGGCCGTCCCGAAGGCCGCATCCTCGACATCGTGGAGCGCCGCAAGACCTCGATCATCGGCCGCCTGCTGCACGAAAACGGCGTCTGGCTGGTCGCGCCGGAGGACCGGCGCTACGGCCAGGACATCATGATCCCGAAGAACGCCACGGCCTCCGCGACGGCCGGGCAGGTCGTCGCGGTCGAACTGACCGAGCCGCCCTCGATGTTCTCGCAACCCGTGGGCCGCGTGGTCGAGGTGCTGGGCGAGATCGACGACCCCGGCATGGAGATCGAGATCGCGGTGCGCAAGTACGAGGTTCCGCATCGTTTCTCGGCCGAGGCGATTGCGCAGGCCGCCGCGCTGCCCGACCACGTGCGGCCGGTTGATTGCCGTCACCGCGTCGACCTGCGCGACGTGCCGCTGATCACCATCGACGGCGAGGACGCCCGCGACTTCGACGATGCGGTGTACTGCGAGCCCTACAGGCGCGGGCGCGCCAAGACCGGCAGCGAAGGCTGGCGCCTGGTGGTGGCGATCGCCGACGTCAGCCACTACGTGAAGCCCGGCGAGCCGATCGACGCCGACGCGCTACGAGCGCGCCACGTCGGTGTACTTCCCGCGTCGCGTGATCCCGATGCTGCCCGAGAAGCTGTCCAACGGGCTGTGCTCGCTCGTCCCGGATGAAGACCGGCTGTGCATGGTCTGCGACATGGTGGTCGACGCCAGCGGCGACATCACCGCCTACCAGTTCTTCCCCGGCAGTGATGCGCTCGCACGCGCGCATGACCTACACCGAGGTCGCGGCGGTCCTGGGCAACACGCGCGGACCCGAGGCCCAGCGGCGCAGCGCCCTGGTGCCGCACCTGATCCACCTGCACGAGGTGTATCGGGCGTTGTTCAGGCGCCGCGGCACGCGCGGGGCCGTCGACTTCGAGACCACCGAGACGCAGATCGTCTGCGACGACAACGGGCGCATCGAGCGCATCGTGCCGCGCACGCGCAACGAGGCGCACCGGCTGATCGAAGAGGCCATGCTGGCCGCCAACGTGTGTGCAGCCGAGTTCATCCAGGAGCGCACGCCACCCGGCGCTGTACCGCGTGCACGAAGGCCCGACGCCGGAGAAGCGCACGACGTTGCAGAACTACCTGCGCACGCTGGGCCTGGCCCTGCCGCTGAGCGAGGAGCCGACGCCGGGCGAACTGCAGGCCATCGCGCTGGCCACGCGCGAGCGGCCCGACGCCACGCAGATCCACGCGATGCTGCTTCGGTCGATGCAGCAGGCGCACTACACGGCGGCCAACAGCGGGCACTTCGGCCTGGCCTACGACGCCTACACCCACTTCACGAGTCCGATCCGGCGCTACCCCGACCTGCTGGTGCACCGGGTCATCAAGGCGCTGCTGCACAACCGGCGTTATCACCTCGAAGGCGGCGACCACGACGAGCAGGCCGAAGCGGCGCGTGGCCGGCAAGCCGCCGGCCCGAAGCGCGGTGACGGCGCTGGAACTGGAGCAGTGGAACGCGGTCGGCGTCCACTGCAGCAGCAACGAGCGGCGTGCCGACGAGGCGTCGCGCGACGTCGAGGCCTGGCTCAAGTGCCGCTACATGCGCGAGCACCTCGGCGAGGAGTTCGCCGGCACGGTCAGCGCCGTGACCTCCTTCGGCCTGTTCGTCACGCTGGACGACCTGTACGTGGACGGGCTGGTGCACATCACCGAGATCGGCGGCGGCTACTACCGCTTCGACGAGGTGCGACAGGAACTGCACGGCGAGCGCAGCGGCACACGTTATGCCGCCGGCACGCGCGTGCGCGTGCAGGTCAGCCGGGTCGATCTGGACAGCCGCCGCATCGACTTTCGCATGGTGCGCGAAGGCGAGGACGAGCGTCTGCTGGCGCGCGGACGAAAGGCCGATGCACGGCGCGTGCGCGACGAACTGGCGCAGGTGCAGGCACGCGACCGCGACGCCAAGGCCGGACTGGCCAAGGCCACCAAGGCACGGCCGCGCCCCGCCGAGGGCAAGACGCGGTCGAGCGGCAAGTCGGCGCGCACGCGCTCGGCGCGGCGCTAGCGTCGCGTCAGAACCGGCCGGCGCGCAGCGACTGCGGTGGCGCGAGCCATGGCTTCGATCAGGCAGGCCGCCAGCAGCGGGCCGCGCTCGCCGTCCGGCTCTGCCGCACACCCGTGCACCCAGGCGGCGCAACTGGCGACGTCGATGGCCGTGGTTGCGGCCGGCTGCTGCGCCCAGAGGCCGCCGAGCCAGCCGGCCAGCACGTCACCGGTGCCGGCGGTCGCGAGCCGCGCGTTGCCCGTCGGATTGATGCGCGGCATGGTGTCGGGCTCTGCCAGCACCGTGCCCGAACCCTTCAGCACGACGGTCGCGGCCAGCTCGCGGGCCAGGTCGTGCGCGGCTCGCAGCCGATCGACCTGCACGTGCTGCACGTCGCACGCCAGCAGGCGGGCCGCTTCGAGCGGATGCGGCGTCACGATGGTCGGCAGGCCACGCCGGGCCCGTTCGCGCAGCGCCTGCCGCAACCCCGGTTCGAGCGCGATCGTGTTCAACGCGTCGGCGTCGAGCACGAGGCGCGCCGCATGGTGAAGGATGCGTGGCAACGGTTCACGCAAGCTGTCGCCCGCGCCGCAGCCGCAGACGACGGTGGCGTCGCCCAGAACCCGGGGCTCGAGCACTGACGCGAGCGTGCGCAGCATCAGCTCGGGTCGGCCGGGATCCAGCGCCGCATCGGTCAGGCCCAGCGTCGCGGCAAACACCCGTCCCGCGCCGGCCGCCAGCGCTGCGCGCGCGGCCAGCAGTGCCGCACCGGCCATGCCCGGCGCGCCGCCGATCACGATGGCATTGCCGAAGCTGCCCTTGTGCTGCGCGTGTGATCGCTGCGGTCAAGGTGCCCCGCACGTCGTCGGGGCCGATCAGCAGGGCGCTGGCGGTGCTCGATGAGGACTCGACCGCCAGGTCGTCGAACCACACCCGTCCGGCGTGCGTGCGGCCATGGCCGGTGAAGAGCCCAGGCTTCAAGGTCAGCAGCGAGAGCGTGTGCGTCGCGCAAACCGCGTGTTCGCCGAGCACCGCGCCGCTGTCGCCGTGCAGGCCCGACGGCAGGTCGACCGCGAGCACCGGACGACGCGAGGCATTGATGCGTTGCACGGCCTGCGCCAGCGGCCCGTTGACGATGCGGTTGGCGCCCAGCCCGAGCAACGCGTCGACGATCAGATCGGCTTGCAGGTCGTCGGGCAGGGCCGCGTCGATGCGCACGCCGGCCTGCTGCGCACGGTGCAGTGCGTCGAGTGCGTCGGGCGGCAGGCGCGCCGCGTCGCCCAGCAAGACGATCCGAACCGATCGCTCGGCGCTGTGCAGGTGGCTGGCGGCGATCAGGCCATCGCCGCCGTTGTTGCCCGGGCCGCAGCACAGGTCGATCGATCGTGCATGCGGCGCGATGGCCAGCGCCAGGCGTGCCGTGGCCTCGCCGGCGCGCGCCATCAGCGTGTGGGCGGGCAAGCCAGCCGCTGCGGCCTGCTCGATCGCACGACTGGCAACGGCTTGGTGCAACGGCCAGCCGCGGCGGGACGGCAGCACGGGGCAGGGCGCGCGGACAGGTCGCTGCATGACCATGATGCTTGCGGGTTCGCCGCATTGGAGGTGGGCAGTCATTGTGCTTTACTGATGGGGTAATCAACCCAGCAGGAGGGGCTCGAATGAAGCGTGTTTTGGTCGCGGTGTTGGCCGCAGCGGCACTGGCCGGAGCGGCGCAGGCGCAGCAGTACTTTCGCATCGGCACCGGCGGCACCGCCGGCACCTACTATCCGGTGGGCGGCATGATCGCCAACGCCGTGTCGCAGCCTGGCAAGATCGTCGTCACCGCGCAGGCCAGCAACGGCTCGGTCGCCAACGTCAACGGCATCGTCGGCGGCTCGCTGGAGTCGGGCTTTTCGCAGGCCGATGTGGCCACCTGGGCGCAGAAGGGCACCGGCATGTACGAGGGCAAGCCCAACGTGCCGGGGCTGCGCCTGATCGCCAACCTGTACCCCGAGAGCGTGCACATCGTCGTGCGCAAAGGCCTTGGCGTGAAGTCACCGGCCGATCTGAAAGGCAAGCGTGTCGCGCTCGACGAGCCCGGCTCCGGCACGTTGATCAACGCGCGCATCATCCTGGCTGCCTACGGCGTACAGGAGTCCGACATCAAGCCCGAGTACATCAAGCCCAATCAGGCCGGCGACAAGCTGAAGGACGGCTCGCTCGACGCCTTCTTCTTCACCGGCGGCGCGCCGGCCGGCGCGATCGCCGAGCTGGCCTCCGGCGGCACCGGCATCGAGCTGGTGCCGATCGAGGGCCCGCAAGCCGAGGGCCTGCGCATGGCCAGCCCGTTCTTCTCGCCCGACGTGATCGCCGCCGACACCTACAAGGGCGTGCCGGCGGTCAAGACGCTGGCGGTCGGCGCGCAGTGGGTCACCAGCGACAAGGCCGACGCCGGCGTGGTGTACGAGATCACCAAGGCGCTGTACGGCGAGGCGGCGCAGAAGGTGCTCGCCGCCGGGCACGCCAAGGGCAAGTTCATCACCAAGGAGAACGCGGTCAAGAGCGCGGGCATTCCGTTTCACCCGGGTGCCGAGAAGTTCTATCGCGAGGCCGGCCTGCTCAAATAGGCCGGCGGGCGGTACGCCTGCTCCACATGCAAGGGCGGCGCGCGACCGGGCGCCCGCCCTTTTTTCATGCCAGGACACGCCGATGACCACGACGACGATCGACGAGAAGCAGGTGGCCGAACTGGAGGAGAAGTTCGACCCCGAGATGCGCTTTCGGCCCACCTGGCCGCCGGCGTCGACGATCCTCAAGTGCCTGCTGATCGCGCTGTCGTGCTTCCACTACTACACCGCGGGTTTCGGCCTGCTGCGCGAGACCACCCACCGCGGCGTGCACCTGGCCTTCGTGCTGGGGCTGATCTTCATCGTCTTCGGCTTCTCGCGCAGCGCCGCCGATGCGCCGCGCCGCGGCGGCTGGAAGACGCCCGGCGGCGTGCCGCTGATCGACTGGGCGCTGGCGATCGCGGTGGCGATCTCGGTGCTGTACATCCCGTACATCTTCGAGGACATGGCGTTTCGCGTCGGCAACCCGCTGACGATCGACGTGGTGATGGGCTCGATCCTGCTGGTGCTGCTGCTCGAAGCCACCCGCCGCGCGATGGGCTGGCCGCTGCCGGTGATCGCGCTGATCTTCATGACCTACGCCCTCGCCGGCCCGATCTTTCCGGGCCTGCTCAAGCATGGCGGTGCCAGCTGGAGCCAGCTGATCAACCACCAGTACCTCACCAGCCAGGGCATCTACGGCGTGGCGGTGGGCGTCGTGGCGACCTACGTCTTTCACTTCGTGCTGTTCGGCGTGCTGGCCACCCGCATCGGCCTCGGACAGCTGTTTCTCGACATCGCCTCGAGCATCGCCGGGCGTTATGCCGGTGGGCCGGCCAAGGTGAGCGTGTTCGGCTCGGCGATGTTCGGCATGCTCTCGGGCAGCTCGGTGGCCAACGCGGTGACCGTGGGCTCGCTGACCATTCCCGCGATGATCCGCGTGGGCTACCGGCGCGAATTCGCCGGTGCCGTGGAGGCCGCGTCGTCCACCGGCGGGCAGATCACGCCGCCGGTGCTGGGTGCCGCGGCGTTCCTGATGATCGAGTTCCTGGCCGTGCCGTACCAGACGATCATCGCCGCAGCCATCGTGCCGGCGTTCATGCATTTCTTCGGTGTGTTCATGCAGGTGCACTTCGAAGCCAAGCGCTTCGGCCTGCGGGGCCTGACCGAGGCCGAGATGCCGAAGCTGCGCGTGTCGTTCCAGCAGCGCTGGCCGACGCTGATTCCGCTGGTGCTGCTGATCACCATCTTGGTCAGCGGCCGCACGCCGTACCTGGCAGCGTTTGCCGGCATCAGCTCGTGCGCGATCGTGGGGCTGACCACGGCCCCGCGGGGCAACCGGGCTGGCAACTGGGCGCTGATGGTTGCGCTGCACGCGGTGCTGCTGCTGTTGTGCTTCGGCGAAATCCACAACGAATGGCTCAAGGTCGGCATCTTCGTCGCCGTGCTGGTGGCCACGCCGCTGCTGATGCGCTCACTGGCGGTCAGCGGGCGCATCGGCCTGGGCGTGCTGGTCGAGGCGTTCGAGACCGGTGCCAAGTACGCGCTGGCGGTCGGCGCGGCGGCGGCCGCGGTGGGCATCGTGATCGGCGTGGTCACGCTCACCGGTGTCGGCTTCAAGCTGTCGACCATCATCACCGGCGCAGCGCAGGCGGTGGCCGGCGGCGCGATGGACTTCCTGCCCGCGGCGCTGGCCGACACCGCAGTCGATCACCTTGCTGGTGGCACTCGCGATGACCGGCGTGGTGTGCATCCTGCTCGGCTGCGGCATCCCGACCACGGCCAACTACATCATCATGGTCACGGTGGCCGCGCCGACGCTGGTGCTGCTGGGCGTGCAGCCGCTGGTGGCGCATTTCTTCGTCTTCTACTACGGCGTGCTGGCCGACATCACGCCGCCGGTCGCGCTGGCCGCCTATGCGGCCGCCGGCATGGCGGGCAGCGACCCGTTCAAGACCGGCAACATGGCCTTCCGCCTCGGCATGGCCAAGGCGCTGGTGCCGTTCGTCTTCGTGTTCTCGCCGTCGCTGCTGATCGTGGCCAAGGGCTTCACGCTGTACGACTTTGCGGTCACCTTCGTCGGCTGCGTCATCGGCATCGTGTTCCTGGCCGCGGCGCTGTCGAAGTACCTGCTCGTGGAGATGAAGCGCTGGGAACAGGCCGTGTGCGGTGCGGCCGCGTTGTTGATGGTGGCGCCCGGCCTGGTCAGCACCTTGCTCGGCGTCGGTGTGGCCGCACCGGTGGTGGTTCGCCACCTCACGGCGTGGCGCGGCCAGCGGCTGGCGGCGGCCTCGTCAGCGTAGCCGCTCGATCGCCCAGCCCTTCGACGTCGATGGCCGGCGTGCGGCCGGCCAGCAGATCGGCCGTGCACGCGTGCCGAGCCGCAGGCGAGCGCCCAGCCGCTCGAACCATGACCGAGGTTGAGCCACACCCCGGGCACCGCGCTGGCGCCCAGCACCGGCGGGCCGTCGGGCAGCATCGGACGCGCACCCTTCCAGGCCTGGGCCTGCGGCTGCAGCGCGCAGCCGGGAAACCAGTCGTCGAGCACCTTGTACAGCGTGGCCAGCGCGGCGTCGTTGTGCGTCTGCAGCGAGCCGCCGAGCTCGGCGCTGCCGGCCACGCGCACCCGTTTGCCCAGGCGGCTGATGGCGACCTTGAAGGTCTCGTCCATCAGCGTCGAGCGCGGTCCGAGTCCGGCGTCCTCGCCGCCGTGGCGCAGCGGTGCGGTGACCGAGTAGCCGTGCACGGCGGCCAGCGGCAGTCGCAACCCCAAGGGCTTGAGCAACCGTTGCGACTCGAGCGCGGCGCACACGACCACCGCGTCGAACGACTCGCTGCCTTCGGGCTCGGGCTGCGTGGTGACATGCTCGGCGCCGGGCAGCTGCGACGCATCCAGGTGCGCCAGCGGCCGATGGCGCAGCACCGGCTGGGCCCCGGCCTCGATGCGCTCGACCTGCCGGTGAAAGCGGAACATCGCGCCGCGGTTCTGCGCTTCCTGGCGCAGCAGGTGGGCGAACTGCCGGCAGTTGCCGACCTCCTCGTCGGGCAGGTGCAGCGCGGCGTGCAGCGGCGTCTCTTCATTCAAGCCCGGCTCGTGGGTGCGGGCCTGCGCCGCGTCGATGAGGTTGAAGCGCACGCCGAGCTCGGCGAGCAGCTTCATGCCGGGCCTGGCCAGCGTGAGATCCTGCGCGGTGCGCAGCAGCACGGTCATGCCGGGCGCCTGTTCGTATTCCAGCTGCAGCGAGACCGTCAGCGCGTGCAGCCGCTCCTGGCTGTAGCGTGCCAGGCGGATCATGCGGCCGCGGTTGGCCAGGTAGCGACTGGACTCGCAGGCGCGCCACCAGCGCCACGCCCACCCAAGCAGCGCAGCCGAGATCGGGCGCCCCAGGCGCACGGCCGCGTGCTCCGACAGCCATTGCCGCAGCACCTTGCCCGGCATGCCCGGTGCCGCCCACGGCGTGACGTAGCCCGGTGCCACGACGCCGGCATTGGCGAAACTGGCCTCGGCGGCGACGCTGGCGCAGCGCTCGAACACGGTGACCTCGTGGCCGTCGACTGCCAGCTCGTAGGCCGTGGTCACGCCGATGATGCCGGCACCGATGACCGCGACCTGCATGGTTCAGCGTCCCGCGTCTGCGCTGGCCGGGGCCGCGATCGCGCCCGTCACGCGCGGCTGCCAGCGCGCAACGCCGACTCGATGGCCAGCGAGACCGCCGAGCACGGTGTCGTCGGCCATGGCCCCGCGCCAGACCATCAGGCCGACCGGCATCTCGTCGGGTGCCTGGCAGGGCAGCGACAGCGCGCAGCCGTCGAGCACGTTGACCACCGAGGCATTGCGCAGCAGCAGCGCGTTGGTGGCGAAGAACTGCTCGTCGCTGGCGATCAGCGGCGCAATCTCCGGCGCGGTGATCGGTACCGTGGGCGACAGCAAGGCGTCGTAGCCGAGCATGGGTTGCGTCATGCGGGCGATCCAGCGTCCCCGCGCGGCGTGCAGGTCGATGTAGTCGGCCGCGCTGATGGCCTCGCCGCGCCGGATGCGCAGCGCCACCCTCGGGTCGTATTCGTCGCCGCGCTCGGCCAACCGTCGCCGATGCCAGGCCCAGCTCTCGGCCGCGGCGAAGCCGCCGTTGGCCATCATGCCCGCCAGCTCGGTGATGGCGGGCAGATCGATCTCGTCGATGTGGGCGCCGGCACGGCGCAGGCATTGCAGGCTGCGCTCGAACGCGCGCGCCACGACCGGGTCGAGTGCATCGAGCAGCAGCGTGCGCGGCAACGCCAGGCGCAGCGCGCGCAGCGGCCGCGCCGACGGGGTCACCCGGCGCGCCGCCAGCACTTCGTGCATCACGATCGCGTCGGCCACGTCGCGCGTGATGGCGCACACGGTATCCAGCGTGGTCGACAGCGGCACGGTGCCGTCCAGTGGCGTCAGCCGCTGGGTGTTCTTGAAGCCGACCAGGCCTTGCAATGCCGCCGGAATGCGGATCGAGCCGCCGGTGTCCGACCCCAGCGCCGCCAGCGCGGCGCCGCAGGCCACCGACACCGCGCCGCCCGAGGTGGAACCGCCGGGTACGCGTGCGGCGGAGTCCAGCGCCAGCGTGCCCACGTTGGCCGGCGTGCCGTGGTGCGGATTGATGCCGACGCCCGAGAACGCGAACTCGCTCATCTGCGTGTGGCCGACCAGCACGGCACCGGCTGCGCGCACCCGGGCCACCGCGGTGGAGTCGGCCGCGGCGGCCGGCGCGTCGCGCATCGAGCGCGACGCCGGCGGTGGTGGGAAAGCCGGCCACGTCGTACAGATCCTTGACCGACACCGGGGCGCCGGCAAGCAGCGGCAGCGGGGCGCCGGCCGCGTGCAGCTGGTCGATGGTGCTCGCGGTCGCCGCGGCCAGCGCGTCGAAGCGGCGCACGAACGCATGTCGGCACAGCGGCGACGCCGCCGCGTGTTGTGCGTCGTGCAGCGCATCGGTCGCGCGCAGTCGCCCGGATGCGACCTCGCGACCGGTGGCGAGCCGAGGGTCGGGGTCGTGCGCGGCTGATACAATGTGCGGGTTTGACTGGGTGCTCATGCTCAGCCCGTGGCAATCGACAAGATTGCAGCGTGCGGCGCGGACAGCCAGTCGAACAATCCCGAACCGGCCCTCAAAAGGTGTCGCGGCAGGCCCAAACCGCCGTCTGCGATTCGCGCCGGATTCTAGACCCAACCTTTGGAGCACCCATGCCCATATCGATGCGTGAAATGCTGGAAGCCGGCGTCCATTTCGGACACCAGACGCGCTTCTGGAACCCCAAGATGGCCCCGTACATCTACGGCCATCGCAACAAGATCCACATCATCAACCTCGAGAAGACGCTGCCGGCGTTCGAGGACGCGATGAAGTTCGTGCGCCAGCTGGCCAGCAAGCGCGGCACGATCCTGATGGTGGGCACCAAGCGCCAGGCGCGCGACGTGATCGCCCAGGAAGCCCGGCGCTCGGGCATGCCCTTCGTCGACCAGCGCTGGCTCGGCGGCATGCTGACCAACTTCAAGACGGTCAAGGGCTCGCTGAAGAAGCTCAAGGAAATGCAGACCCAGAAGGAAGCGGGCCTGGAGCAGCTGACCAAGAAGGAAGGCCTGATGTTCGAGCGCGAGCTGACCAAGCTCGAGAAGGACATCGGCGGCATCCAGGACATGGCGGCGCTGCCCGATGCGGTATTCGTCATCGACGTCGGGTACCACAAGATCGCCGTGGCCGAGGCCAAGAAGCTCGGCATTCCGCTGATCGGCGTGGTCGACACCAACCATTCGCCCGAGGACATCGACTACGTCATTCCCGGCAACGACGACTCGGCCAAGGCCGTGGCGCTGTACGCTCGTGCGGTGGCCGACGCCGTGCTCGAGGGCAAGGCCAATGCGGTGACCGAGGTCGTGCAGGCCGCCGCCGAAGGCGACGAGTTCGTCGAGGTCAGCGAAGGCGCCTGACCGGTGCCGCTGGCCGAAAGGACAAGGGGCTGCATCCAGCCCCTTTTTCACAGACGAGATGTCATTCGCGCGCGCCCCGATCCGGTGTGCGTTCGAGCTGAACGGAGATAGACAGATGCCCGCAATCACAGCAAGCATGGTGGCCGAACTGCGCGCCAAGACCGACGCGCCGATGATGGAGTGCAAGAAGGCGCTCACCGAGGCCGGCGGCGATGCCGTGCGCGCCGAGGAGATCCTGCGCGTCAAGCTCGGCAACAAGGCCGGCAAGGCGGCCTCGCGCATCACCGCCGAGGGTGTGATCGCCGCCGCAGTGGACGGCAACACCGGCGCGATGGTCGAGATCAATTGCGAGACCGATTTCGTGTCGAAGAACGACGCGTTCCTGTCCTTCGCGAAGTCTTGCGCCGCGCTGGTGGCCACGCGCAGTCCGGCCGATGTGGCGGGCCTGAGCGCGCTGCCGCTGGCGCAGGACGGGTTCGGCCCCACCGTCGAGGACGTGCGCAAGGGCCTGATCGGCAAGATCGGCGAGAACATCAGCATTCGCCGCTTCAAGCGCTATGCCGGCGGCGGCAAGCTGGCGCACTACCTTCACGGCACCCGCATCGGGGTGCTGGTGGAGTTCGACGGCAGTGACGTGGCGGCCAAGGACGTGGCGATGCATGTCGCGGCGATGAAGCCGGTGGCGCTGTCGGCGGCCGACGTGCCTGCCGAGCTGGTCGTCAAGGAGCGCAAGATCGCCGCCGAAAAGGCCGCCGAGTCGGGCAAGCCCGCCGAGATCGTGGCCAAGATGGTCGAAGGCTCGGTGCAGAAGTACCTGAAGGAGGTCTCGCTGGCCAACCAGGCCTTCGTCAAGAACGACAAGCAGACCGTCGAGCAGATGCTCAAGGCCGCCGGCACCAAGGTGCTCGCGTTCACGCTCTACGTGGTGGGCGAGGGCATCGAGAAGCGAGCCGACGATTTCGCCGCCGAGGTCGCGGCACAGGTGGCGGCGGCCAAGGGCCAGTGAAACAACATGTGCCGGCACCCGGCCGGCGTCGCAAGGCGACTGCCGGCGCCGCGTAAACTTCGATCTGCCTCGACGCCCAGGAGACTGCCGCATGCCGGCCTACAAGCGCATTCTGCTGAAGCTTTCCGGTGAAGCGCTGATGGGCGACGATGCCTATGGCATCAACCGCGCCACCATCGTGCGCATGGTGCGCGAGCTGAAGGAGGTGACCGACCTCGGCGTCGAGCTGGCCGTGGTGATCGGCGGCGGCAACATTTTCCGCGGCGTGGCCGGCGGCTCGGTCGGCATGGACCGGGCCACGGCCGACTACATGGGCATGCTGGCCACGGTGATGAATTCGCTGGCGCTGGCCGACTCGATGCGCCAGGCGGGCATGACGGCGCGTGTGATGTCGGCCATCGCGATCGAGCAGGTGGTCGAGCCGTACGTGCGGCCCAAGGCCTTGCAATACCTCGAAGAGGGCAAGGTGGTCGTGTTCGCCGCCGGCACCGGCAATCCGTTCTTCACCACCGATACGGCGGCCGCGTTGCGCGGTGCGGAGATCGGTGCCGAGGTGGTGCTCAAGGCCACCAAGGTCGATGGCGTCTACAGCGCCGACCCGAACAAGGACAAGTCCGCGATACGCTACACGACCATCAGCTTCGACGATGCGATCGCGCGCAATCTGCAGGTGATGGACGCGACCGCTTTTGCGCTGTGCCGCGACCAGAAGCTGCCGATCAAGGTGTTCTCGATCGTCAAGCCCGGCGCGCTGAAGCGCGTGGTGCAGGGCGAGAACGAGGGCACGCTGGTGCACGTGTGAGACGCGTAGGAGTTTTTCGATGACCACGATTGCCGAGATCAAGAAGACCGCCGAGACGAAGATGAGCAAGTCGATCGAGGCGCTCAAGCAGGAGCTGCAGAAGATCCGCACCGGGCGTGCCCATCCGGGCCTGCTGGACCAGGTGCACGTCGACTACTATGGCTCGATGGTTCCGATCAGCCAGGTGGCCAACGTGACGCTGCTGGATGCGCGCACGATCAGCGTGCAGCCGTGGGAAAAGGGCATGGGCGCGAAGATCGAGAAGGCGATTCGCGAAAGCGACCTCGGACTCAACCCGGCGGCACAGGGCGACCTGCTGCGCGTGCCGATGCCGCCGCTGACCGAAGAGCGCCGCCGCGACCTGACCAAGGTGGTGCGCCATGCCGGCGAGGAGACCAAGGTGGCCGTGCGCAACCTGCGCCGCGAGGCCAACGAGCACCTGAAGAAGATGCTCAAGGACAAGCTCACGGCCGAAGACGAAGAGCGTCGCGCGCAGGACGATGTGCAGAAGCTCACCGACCGCACGGTGGCCGAGGTCGACAAACTCGTGCACGGCAAAGAGGCCGAGATTCTCGCGGTTTAGCCGCGGCGGCCCCTGCACCGGCACCTTTCGATCGACGCGAGCAACCACCATCAAGCCGTGCAGCGTGACCTGAAATCGATTCCCCGCCATGTGGCGATCGTCATGGACGGCAACGGTCGCTGGGCCAAGAAGCGTTTCATGCCGCGGTTCTTTGGCCACAAACAAGGTGTCGACGCACTGGTGCGCTGCGTGCAGGCCTGCTCCGACCGCGGCATCGAGTACCTCACGGTGTTCGCGTTCTCGTCGGAGAACTGGAAGCGGCCCGAAGAGGAGATCTCCGGTCTGCTCGGTCTGGTGCTGGTGGCCGTGTCCAAGTACCTCACCAAGCTGGCCGAGAAGGGCGTGCGCATCCGCATCGTCGGCGACCGCAGCACCGTCACCGACAAGGTGCGTTCGGCCTGGGACGAGGCCGAACGCGCGACCGCGCACAACTCGCGGATCACGCTGTCCGTGGCGTTCAACTATGGCGGACGTTGGGATGTGGTGCAGGCCTGCCGGCAGCTGGTGGCGGCCGGCGTGCCGGCCGAGCTGATCGATGAAGATCGGCTGTCGCAGCGCATGGCGCTCGCGCACGCGCCCGACCCCGACTTGTTCATCCGCACCGGCGGCGAAGTGCGCATCAGCAACTTCCTGCTGTGGCAGGTGGCCTATTCGGAGCTCTACTTCACTGACTGCCTGTGGCCGGATTTCGACGAAATCCAGCTCGATGCGGCCTTGGCCGCTTATGCCGGCCGTGAACGCCGGTTCGGCGACGTCAAGGTCAAAGTGTCGCATGCGGCGCCCGGTGGCTAGCCGCGATGCTCAGGCAGCGCGTCATCACGGCGTTGGTGTTGGTGGCGCTGCTGCTGGCCACGCTGTGGACCACCAACCCCTGGCCGTTCATGGTGCTGACGCTGGTGCTGATCAGCGCGGCGGCGTGGGAATGGGGCCGGCTGAATGCGCAGCCGCAAGTGTCGGCGCTGATCGGGGCGGCGGCGGTGGCCATCGGCGGCCTGCTGGTGGTCGGCGGAGCCTGGCGCTTCGGCGATGCCGCAGGGCTGTGGGCGGCGAGCGCCGCCGGCTGGGTGGTGGGAGGGGCGATCGCGTTGCGGCTGGGGCCTGCGGGCTGGGCACGCCTGCCCAGCCTGCTGCGCTGGTTGCTGGGTCTTGCGCTGCTGTGGGTGGGCTGGTGGGCGCTGGCCCAGGCTCGGGTCGTGGGGGTGAATTTCCTGCTGTCCGTGTTGTGCATCGTGTGGATGGCCGATATCGCCGCGTACTTCGGCGGGCGTGCGTTCGGCCGACGCAAGCTGGCCCCGAACATCAGCCCGGGCAAGAGTTGGGAAGGCGTCTGGAGCGGCATGCTGGGCGTGCTGGCGCTGGCCGTGTTCTGGGTCGTGCTGGATGCCCGCATCGCCGCCGATTCGGCCAGCGTGTTCACGCAGCTGAAACAGCGCTTCGGCGGCGTGCCGATGGCGTTGGCGGTCATCGCGCTGGCCGCGTTGAGCGTGGTGGGCGATCTGTTCGAGTCGCTGGTCAAGCGTGCCGCCGGGGCGAAGGATTCGAGTCGTCTCCTGCCGGGCCATGGTGGTGTGCTCGATCGCATCGATGCCCTGCTGCCGGTGTTGCCGTGCGCGATGGCGCTGGCCAGCCTGTGAAGCGGCAGCGATCATGAGCGGCATGCAGCGCGTGTGCATCCTCGGGGCCACCGGCTCGATCGGCAAGAGCACGCTGGAAGTCATCGCGCTGCACCCCAGCTCATTCGAGGTGTTCGCGCTGACGGCGCGCCACCGCATCGACGAATTGGCCGCGTTGTGCGAGCGCTGGCGGCCGCGCTACGTCGCGGTGGGTACACCGGAGCAGGCCCAGTCCTTGCGCCGCCGCCTGGCGCAGACGCGCTCGCGCGCCGAGGTGCTGCACGGCCCGCGTGCGCTCGAGGAACTGGCGTCACACCCCGAGGTCGACAGCGTGATGGCGGCCATCGTCGGCGCAGCCGGATTGGCGCCTTGCCTGGCGGCGGCGCGCGCCGGCAAACGCCTGCTGCTGGCCAACAAGGAAGCGCTGGTGGTCGGTGGCGACCTGTTCATGCGCACGGTGCGCCAGGGCGGCGCCACGCTGTTGCCGATCGACAGCGAGCACTCGGCGATCTTCCAGTGCCTGCCGGCGGATCGCACCGCCTGGTCGCGGCACATCGATCACATCCTGCTCACGTCGTCCGGCGGGCCGTTTCGTGCCCGTGAGCCCGAGACCCTGCACGACGTGACACCCGAGATGGCCTGTGCGCATCCGAACTTCGTGATGGGTCGCAAGATCTCGGTCGATTCGGCCACGATGATGAACAAGGCGCTCGAGATCATCGAGGCCCGTTGGCTGTTCGACCTGCGGCCCGAACAGGTGCGGGTGCTGATCCACCCGCAACAGATCATTCACTCGATGGTGGTGTGCCGCGACAACTCGGTGTTGGCGCAGCTGGGCACGCCGGACATGAAGGTGCCGATCGCCTACGGCCTGTCGTGGCCCGAGCGCATTGAGTCGGGCGCCGAACGGCTGGAATTTGCAACCCTGGGCGGCCTGCATTTCGAAGACCCGAATCCGCACCGCTTCCCCGGCTTGTTGCTGGCATTCGACGCACTGCGCGCCGCCGCCGGCGCCACCAACGCGCTGAACGCGGCCAACGAGGAGGCGGTGGCTGCGTTCCTGTCCGGGGCGATCGCATTCACGGCCATCCATCAGGTCAATGCCGCGACGCTGGACAGCCTGGCCGGCGCCTTCGGTTCTCAGGAGACGCTCGAGGATCTGCTGGCGCTCGACGAGCGCGCGCGCGCCGCGGCCCGCGTGCACGTGAAGGCGATGGCGCGATGACGACGCTGCTGGCTTTCATCGTGACGCTGGCGGTGCTGATCGTCATCCACGAATATGGGCACTACCGCGTGGCGGTGGCCTGCGGCGTCAAGGTGCTGCGTTTTTCGGTCGGCTTCGGTCGCGTGTTGTGGCGACACCGGCGCGGCGAGACCGAGTTCGTCGTCTGCGCATTGCCGCTGGGTGGGTATGTGCGCATGCTCGACGAACGCGAGGGCGAGGTGGCGGCGCCGGAGCTGGACCGTGCCTTCAACCGCCAATCGCTGTGGAAACGCACGGCCATCGTGTCGGCCGGGCCGTTGGCCAATCTGGCGCTGGCGGTGCTGCTGTACGCCGCCGCGCACTGGATCGGCGTCGACGAACCCAAGGCGGTGCTCGGCGCGCCGGCACCGGCCAGCCTGGCCGAACGCGCCGGCCTGCGCGCCGGCGACTGGGTTCGCTCGTACGCGACCGACGACGGCCAGTGGGTCGATCTGGATTCGTTGAACGACCTGCGCTGGCAGGTCACCCAGTACGCGCTGAGCGGCCAGCCGCTGAACCTGACCGTCACCGACGCGCTCGGGCGCAATGCGCGACAGGTGACGCTCGAACTGCAGCGCCTGGACGCCCGCGAGGTCGATGCAGGCCTGGCGCGCCGCATCGGGCTGGGCGGCGCGTTCAGCGAACCGGTGCTGGGCGAGGTGAAGGCCGATGGCCCTGCCGCGGTGGCCGGCCTGCGCAAGGGCGATCGGGTGCTGCGTGTCGACACGCGTGCGGTCACCGACGCCCAGGAACTGCGCGAGCGAATTCGCGACGCCGCGGCCGATGGCGCCGCGCGAGCGATGCTGTGGACGATCGAGCGTGGCGCGCAAACGCTGGACGTGACGGTGCAGCCACGCGTGGCGCAGGATGGCACCCGCTCGGTCGGGCGCATCGATGCCTTTGTCGGCGCACCGCCTGAAATGGTGAAGGTGCGCCACGGGCCGTTGGTCGGGCTGGCGAAAGGCGCGCAGCGCACCTGGGATGTGACGGCGCTGACCATCAAGATGCTCGGCCGCATGTTGATCGGCGAGGCCTCGATCCGCAACCTCAGCGGGCCGTTGACGATCGCCGACTACGCCGGTCAATCGGTGCAGCAGGGGCTGGCCTACTACCTCGGCTTCCTGGCGCTCGTCAGCGTCAGCCTGGGCGTGCTCAACCTGCTTCCGCTGCCGATGCTCGATGGCGGGCACCTGATGTATTATCTTTTCGAGGCTGTCACCGGGCGTCCCGTGTCGGACCTCTGGCTCGCGCGGCTCCAGCGGGGCGGTGTTGCGATCCTGCTGCTGATGATGTCAGTGGCCCTCTACAACGACCTGGCCCGCTTGCTGGGCCTGCACTGACATCCTCGATCCCGCATGCTCTGTCTTTCCCGTGTTGAATCCGTTGCGACCCACCGCGGCCGTGGCGGCGATGGTGGTCGGCCTGGCCGTGGCGCCGGCGCATGCAGTGGAGGCCTTCGTGCTGAAGGACATCCGGGTCGAGGGCCTGCAGCGCACCGATGCCGGCACGGTGTTCGCGGCACTGCCGTTTCGCATCGGCGACAGCTACACCGATGACAAGGGTGCCGCCGCGCTGCGCTCGCTGTTCGCCACCGGGTTGTTCAAGGACGTGCGCATCGAGATCGAAGGCGACGTGGCCGTCATCGTGGTCGAGGAGCGGCCGGTGATCCAGACCGTCAGCTTTGCCGGACTGAAGGAGTTCGACAAGGACCAGCTGATCAAGTCGCTGAAGGAATCCGGCATCGGCGAGGGCCTGCCCTTCGATCGCGCGCTGGTCGATCGCGCCGAGCAGGAAATCAAGCGCCAGTATCTGTCGCGCAGCCTGTACGGCGCCGAGGTGGTGACCACGATCACGCCGGTGGAGCGCAATCGGGTCAACGTGACGTTCACGATGACCGAAGGCGACGCGGCACGCATCGGGGAGATCCGCATCGTCGGCAGCCAGGCGTTCTCCGAAGGCACGCTGCTGGGCCTGATGGACCTGACCACCAGCGGCTGGCTGACCTGGTACACCAAGAACGACCGCTATTCGCGCGCCAAGCTCAATGCCGACCTGGAGACCTTGCGCTCGTACTACCTCAACCGCGGCTACCTCGAGTTCGCGATCGAATCGACCCAGGTGACGATCTCGCCGGACAAGCAGGACATCTCGGTCACGATCACGGTCAACGAGGGCCAGCCCTACACGGTGACCGCGGTTCGCCTGCAAGGCGAATTCCTCGGCAAGGACGACGAGTTCAAGCAACTGGTGCGCATTCGACCCGGGTCGCCCTACCGCGCCATCGACGCGACGGAGACCACCAAGGCCTTCACCGAACGCTTTGCCAACTACGGCTATGCCTTTGCCCGCGTCGAGGCGGTGCCCGACATCGACCGGGCGTCGGCGTCAGGTCGCGATCACGTTGCGCGCCGAGCCGCAGCGCCGGGTCTACGTGCGACGCATCGACCTGTCGGGCAACACGCGCACGCGCGACGAAGTCATCCGGCGCGAATTCCGGCAGTTCGAGTCGTCGTGGTACGACGGTCAGAAGATCAAGCTGTCGCGTGACCGTGTCGAGCGGCTCGGCTACTTCAAGGACGTGGGGGTCGAGACCAACGAAGTGGCCGGCTCGCCCGACCAGGTGGACCTGCTCGTCACGGTGACCGAAAAACCCACCGGCAACCTGGCGCTCGGCCTGACGTTCTCGAGCACCGAGAAGCTGGCGCTGTCGTTCTCGATCAAGCAGGACAACGTGTTCGGCTCGGGCAATTACCTCGGCGTCGAACTCAACACCAGCAAGTTCTCGCGCACCGCGGTGGTGAGCACGGTCGATCCGTACTTCACGATCGACGGCATCTCGCGCGCCATCGATGTCTTCTACCGCACGTCGCGACCATTGAACAGCCTGGGCGATGAGTATCAGCTGGCCACGCCGGGGGCTGCGCTGCGGTTCGGCGTGCCGTTCTCGGAGTTCGACACCGTGTTCATGGGCATCGGTGTCGAGCAAACCCAGATTCGCGGCACGAACTCGATTCCCAACGCGTACTTCATCTACCGCGACCTGTACGGCCCGAAGAGCACGTCGTTTCCGCTCACGCTCGGCTGGGCGCGTGACCAGCGCGACAGCGTGTTGACGCCGACGGCAGGGCGTTATCAGCGCGTCAACCTCGAATGGGGTGCGTTCGGCGACGTGAAGTTCATTCGTTCGAACTTCCAGTACCAGCAGTTCTTCCCGTTGCCCGCCAAGCTGAGCCTGGGCATCAATGCCGAGTTGGGTATCGGCCAGGGCCTGGGCAACCGTCCGTTTCCGATCTTCAAGAACTTCTACGGCGGCGGCCTCGGCTCGGTTCGGGTGTTCGAGCAAAGCTCGCTGGGTGTGATCGACCCAACCGGCGCCTACATCGGCGGCGCCAAGAAGCTCAACCTCAACACCGAACTCTATTTCCCGGTACCCGGCACCGGCAACGACAAGTCGTTGCGCATCTTCGGCTTCACCGACGTGGGCAACGTGTGGCGCGAAGGCGAGCCGGTGCGCAGCGAGGACTTGCGGTCGTCGGCGGGCATCGGGCTGTCCTGGATCTCCCCGGTGGGCCCGTTGAAGATGAGTTGGGGCAAACCCATCCGCAGCAAGCCGACGGATAGAATCCAGAAATTCCAATTCCAGATCGGGACTGCGTTCTGATGTCCACCTCCTACCGCATCAAGCTGCTGGCCGCGTTCTGTGGCCTGTGGCTGCTGGCGGGCGCAGCGCCTGCCCAAGAGCTGAAGATCGGGTACGTCAACAGCGAACGCGTGCTGCGCGAGGCCACGCCGGCCAAGGCGGCGCAGTCCAAGCTCGAGACCGAGTTCAGCAAACGCGAGAAGGAACTCAACGACACCGCAGCGCGCCTGAAGTCGGCGGCCGACAAACTCGAGAAGGATGCGCCGACGCTGAGCGAGTCCGACCGCACGCGGCGGCAACGCGAGCTGGTCGAGCAGGATCGCGACCTGCAACGCAAGCGCCGCGAGTTCCAGGAAGACCTGAACCAGCGCAAGAACGAGGAGCTGGCGGCGGTGGTCGAGCGTGCGAACCGCGTCATCAAGCAGATCTTCGATCAGGAGAAGTACGACCTGATCCTGCAAGAGGTGGTGTTCGCCGGCCCACGCGTGGACATCACCGAAAAGGTCATCAAGGCGCTGAACGCCGCGCCGGCCGGTCGCTGAGGAAGCGCCCAAGTCCTGGGCGAGCGATGTGACGCCGGTCCGCCTGGCCGACATCGTGGCCGCCTTGGGTGGCGAGCTGGTCGGAGACGCCGATACGCCGATCGACCGCATCGCCACGCTCGAGTCGGCCGATTCGAGTTCGATCTCGTTCCTGTCCAATGCTCGCTACGCGCCGCAGCTCGCGTCCAGCCTGGCCGCCTGCGTGATCGTGTCCCCCGCGCAGCGGGAGGCGGCTGCGGCGCGCGGCATTACGCTCGTCACCGACGATCCCTACCTCTACTACGCGCGCCTGACCCAGTGGTGGGTGCGTCGGCGCGCCGCCTGCGCGCGTGCCGGCGTGCACGCCAGCGCGGTGATCGAGCCCGGCGCGCGCGTCGACCCGAGCGCGTCGATCGGGCCGCTGGCCTATGTGGGGGCACGGGCCGAGGTGGGCGCTGGCGCCGTGATCGCGGCGCAGGCGCATGTGGCGGCGTTCGCCAGCATCGGCGTCCAGACGCGGCTGGCGCCGCATGCCGTCGTCGGCGAAGGCTGCCGCATCGGAGCGCGCGGCATCGTGCACGGTGGCGTCGTGATCGGGGCCGACGGGTTCGGCTTCGCGCCGGTGCAAGGTCGCTGGGAGAAGATCGAGCAGCTCGGCGTCGTGCGCATCGGCGACGATGTCGAGATCGGCGCCAACACCTGCATCGACCGCGGCGCGCTTGACGACACCGTGATCGACGACGGCGTCAAGTTGGACAACCTGATCCAGGTGGGGCACAACGTGCGCATCGGCGCGCACAGCGCGATGGCCGGCTGCGTCGGCATCGCCGGCTCGGCGCGGATCGGCCGTCACTGCACGGCCGGCGGCGGCGCGATCATCCTGGGGCATCTGGAGTTGGTGGACCATGTGCACATCACGGCGGCCACCGTGATCACGCGGTCCATCCTCAAGCCGGGCACCTACAGTGGGCTGTTTCCGTTCGACGACAATGCGTCCTGGGAAAAGAATGCCGCGACGTTGCGGCAACTGCATGCGATGCGGGAGCGCTTGCGCGCATTGGAGAAGAGGCAGTGACCCCCTTGGACATCCACCACATTCTCAGGAAGTTGCCGCACCGCTACCCGATCCTGCTGGTCGACCGGGTGCTGGAGATCGAACGCGACAAGCGCATCAAGGCGCTGAAGAACGTGACGATCAACGAGCCGTTCTTCGTCGGCCACTTTCCGCACCGGCCCGTGATGCCCGGCGTGCTGATGCTCGAGGCGCTGGCGCAGGCCGCGGCGCTGCTGTCGTTCGAATCGCGCGGTGGCGAGATCGACGACGACACGCTGGTCTACTTTGTCGGTATCGACGGCGCGCGTTTCAAGCGACCGGTCGAACCGGGCGATCAGTTGATCCTGGAAGCGACCATCGATCGCATGAAGTCGGGCATCTACAAGTACAAGACGCGCGCCAGCGTGGACGGCGAGACCGCGGTCGAGGCCGAGCTGATGTGCACGATGCGCCGCATCGCCTGAGCGACGGGTTTCGGGCATGGCCGAGATTCACGCCAGCGCGATCGTCGACCGGAAGGCCGAGCTCGACGGCGCGGTGAGCGTCGGTCCGTATGCGGTGATCGGCCCGCAGGTGCGCATCGGCGCCGGCACGTCGATCGGCGCCCACTGCGTGATCGAGGGTCGCACCACCATCGGACGCGACAACCGCATCTTCGCATTCAACTCGATCGGCGCACCGCCACAGGACAAGAAGTACGCCGGCGAGCCGACCCAGCTGCAGATCGGCGAGCGCAACACCATCCGGGAGTTCTGCACGCTCAACACCGGCACCGTGCAGGACAGCGCCGTCACGCGCGTCGGCTCCGACAACTGGATCATGGCCTATGTGCACATTGCCCACGATGTGCAGCTCGGCGACCAGACCATCCTGGCCAACAATGCCACGCTGGCCGGCCATGTGCACATCGGCGACTGGGCCATCATCGGCGGGCTGACCGGCGTGCATCAGTTCGTCAAGATCGGCGCCCACGCGATGGTGGGCTTCGCCAGCGCGGTCACGCAGGACGTGCCGCCCTACATGCTCGTGGACGGCAATCCGTTGGCGGTGCGAGGCTTCAACGCCGAGGGCCTGCGCCGGCGTGGCTTCACGGCGGAGCGCATCGCCGCGGTCAAGCAGATGCACCGCTCGCTCTACCGCAAGGGCCTGACGCTCGAGCAGGCGATCGGCGAGATCGAACAGCTGCGCACGCAGGCGCCGCAGGCGCAAGCCGAGGTGGCGCTGATGCTGCAATTCCTGGCCCAGGTGACGCGCGGCGTCGCGCGCTGACGTGTCGGCGGACGCCCCTCGATTGGCGATGGTCGCCGGCGAGGCGTCGGGCGACCTGCTGGCCGGTCTGGTGCTCGCCGGCATCCGCGCCTGCTGGCCCGAGGCATCGACCTTCGGCATCGGCGGCCCGCGCATGCGCGAACGCGGCTTCGACGCCTGGTGGCCGAGCGACAAGCTCGCGGTTCGCGGCTATGTCGAGGTGCTGCGCCACTATCGCGAAATTGCCGGCATCCGAAGACGGCTCGCGCAGCGCCTGCTCGCCGACCGGCCGGACGTGTTCGTCGGCATCGATGCGCCGGACTTCAATCTGGGCCTGGAAACGCAACTTCGCGCCTGCGGCATCAAGACGATCCAGTTCGTCTGCCCGTCGATCTGGGCCTGGCGTGCGGGGCGGGTGAAGAAGATCGCCCAGGCGGTCGACCATGTGCTGTGCCTGTTTCCGTTCGAGCCCGAGCTGCTGGCGCGCGCCGGCATCGAGGCCACGCTTCGTCGGCCATCCGCTGGCCGATGCGATCCCCGCGACGCCGCCGCGCGCCGCCGCCCGCGCCGCATTGGGTCTGGATGAGGCGGACACGGTGGTGGCCGTGCTGCCCGGCAGCCGTCGCTCGGAAATCGAGTACATCGCACCGGCCTTCCTGCGGGCGGCAAACCTGCTCGCACACGCACGGCCGGGCTTGCGCTTTGTGCTGCCGGTGGCCACGGGGCTGCGGCCGTTGCTCGAACCGATGGTGGCCCGCCTGGCGCCCGGCCTGGCGCTTGCGCTGCTGGACGGGCGCTCGCACGATGCGCTGGCGGCCTGCGACGTGACGCTGATCGCCAGCGGCACCGCGACGCTCGAGGCGGCGCTGTTCAAGCGACCGATGGTCATCGGCTACCGCATGCATCCTCTAACATGGCAACTGATGAAGCGCATGCGCCTGCAGCCCTGGGTCGGGCTGCCCAACATCCTGAGCCGCGAGTTCGTGGTGCCCGAGCTGGTGCAGGAGCAGGCCACCCCCGACCGGCTGGCCGCGGCCGTGGGCGAGTGGCTCGATTCGCCCGCCCGCTGCGAGGCGCTGACCGCACGTTTTGCCGAGCTGCACGACCAGTTGCGGCAGGACACCGCCAGCAAGGCCACCGATGCGATCGCGCAGATCCTCTCGCGTTGAGCAGCTGGGCTTCGACTGGAGTCCGCCCGGGCTGGTGGCCGGTGTCGACGAAGCCGGCCGCGGGCCGCTGGCGGGCCCGGTGGTCGCCGCCGCGGTGATCCTCGATGACCTGAACCCGGTGCGTGGCCTGGCCGACAGCAAGGTGCTGAGCGCTGCCCGGCGCGAGCGCCTGTTCGACGAGATCCGCGCCCGCGCGTTGGCGTTCGCGATCGCGCAGGCGAGCGTGGAAGAGATCGACCGGTTGAACATCCTGCAGGCCACCATGCTCGCGATGCGGCGCGCGGTCGATGCGTTGCGACTGCCGCCGGCGCGGGTGCTGGTCGACGGCAATCGGCTGCCGGTGCTGCGCATGCCGGCCGAGGCGATCGTGAAGGGCGACGCCACCGTGGCAGCGATTTCGGCCGCCTCGATCCTGGCGAAGGTGGCACGCGACCGGATGTGCGAGGAACTGCACCGCTGCCATCCGCAGTACGGATTCGACGCGCACAAGGGTTACCCCACGCCGGAGCATCTGAGTGCGTTGCGCGAACACGGCGCCTGCACGGCCCACCGCCGCAGCTTTGCGCCGGTGCAGCAGGTGCTGGCATCGGCGTGATGTCCACCCCCACGCGCCTGGCGTCGCGCAGCAACCCGGCGCTGGTGCGGGTGCGCAAGCTGCTGGCCGACCCGCAGGCCTATCGCAAGCTCGGCGAGGTGTGGTTGGAGGGCGATCACCTGTTGCGGGCAGCGCTGGCGCGAGGGCTGGAGTTGCCCGTCGTGCTGGTCCACGAGGATCACGCAGGCGATCCCGCGCTGCGCACCTTGCTCGATGCCGCGCGCAAAGTGCTGGTGGTCGAGCCTCGGCTTTGGCGTCAAACCAGCGCGCTGGTCTCGCCGCCGCCGATTGCCGCGTTGCTGGCGCTGCCTGGCCCCACGGCCACGGTGCCTGGGGCGTCCGCGGTGGTCCTGGATCGGATCCAGGACGCGGGCAACCTCGGCAGCATCCTGCGCACCGCGGCAGCATTCGGCGTGCGGCAGGTGCTGGCGCTGAAGGGTTGTACGGCGCTGTGGTCGCCGAAAGTGCTGCGCGCGGCGATGGGCGCGCATTTCGCGCTGACGCTGCACGAAGAGGCCACGCTCGACGACGTGGCACAGCTGCAGCTGCCGTTGTTGATCACCAGCTCGCACGCCGGCATCGAGCCGGCGGGCGTGCGCCTGCCAGACCCATGTGCCTGGGTGTTCGGGCACGAAGGGCAGGGCGTCGCAGACGAACTGCAGCGTCGCAGCGCCCTGTCGTTGCGCATCCCTTTGCCGGGCGGCGAAGAGTCGCTCAATGTGGCGGCGGCGGCGGCCGTGTGCTTGTACGAATCGATGCGCCAGCGGCAGGCGGCGATGCGCCCGGGTCGCATCGAGCCGGTGCGCTGAAGGTCGATCAATAGATCAGCGAGTCCGGGCGGATGTCGCGCAGGATCGTCGTGGCGATCTCCTCGATCGACTTGTGCGTCGAACTCAACCAGGAAATGCCCTCGCGTCGCATCATCGACTCGGCCTCGCGCACCTCGGTGCGGCAGTTGTCCAGCGCTGCGTAGCGGCTGTCGGGCCGACGCTCGTAGCGGATCTGCGCCAGCCGCTCGGGGTCGATCGTCAGGCCGAAGCACTTGCGCTTGTACGGCGCCAGCGGGGTGGGCAGGCGCGTTCGCTCGAAGTCCTCCGGTATCAGCGGGTAGTTGGCGGCCTTGATGCCGTGCTGCATCGCGAGATACAGCGACGTCGGAGTCTTGCCGCAGCGGCTGACACCGACCAGGATCACGTCGGCGCTCTCCAGGTTGCGCGCGGACTGGCCGTCGTCATGGGCCAGCGCGAAGTTGATCGCATCGATGCGCGCATGGTACTCGTGGCTGCGCGCCGCGTCGGAGAAACGGCCGACCCGGTGGCTGGACTTGATGCCGAACTCCACCTCCAGCGGCTCGACGAAGGTGCGAAACATGTCCAGCACCAGCCCATGACATTCCGGCCCGGTGACGACATCGCGCACGTCGTCGTTGACCAATGTGACGAAGACGATGGGCCGGCGCCCCTCCCTTTCTGCGGTGGCGTTGATCTCGCTCACCACCGTGCGCGCCTTTTCCGGCGATTCGATGAAAGGACGTCGCACATGCCTGGATTTCGCGGGAAACTGCGCCAGGATCGAGTTGCCGAAGGTTTCGGCGGTGATGCCGGTGCCGTCGGAGACGAAGAACACGGTGCGATTGGGCATCTGATTTCCGAGAGTGCGGGATGGCTGCTCCAATCGTGATGATAGGCCTGTGGCTTTCCGTAGAATCGCAGGCCAAGCAAGCCCGATGCCACCGCGATGAGCCACACCAGCCGAAACCGATTCTCGACTGCCGAGTCGATGGGCCGCGCCGTGTTCCGGACAGCACCGATTTCTGACCCTTACGGAGCTTTCCCATGTCATCGACGCCACACGCGACCGCCCTGGTCGTACCGTTTGACCAGTTGAGGATGAGCGATGTCGAGGTGGTTGGCGGCAAGAACGCCAGCCTCGGCGAAATGATCAGCCAGTTGGCTGCCACAGGTGTCAGGGTTCCGGGCGGCTTCGCGACCACGGCGCACGCCTTCCGGGAATTCCTGCGCCATGGCGGACTGACCGAGCGCATCGGCAAACGCCTGGCTGCACTCGACACCGACGACACGCAGGCGCTGCGCGAGGCGGGGGCCGAGATCCGCGGCTGGGTCTGCGCGGCGCCGTTACCACCGGCGCTCGAAGCCGAGGTGCGCGAGATGTTTGCCGCGCTGTCCGCCGGCGATGCCGAGGCCTCGTTTGCCGTGCGCTCGTCGGCCACGGCCGAGGACCTGCCCGATGCCTCGTTCGCCGGGCAGCAGGAGACCTTCCTGAACGTGACCGGCATCGACGACGTGTTGCACCGCATCCGCGAGGTGTTCGCATCGCTGTACAACGACCGCGCCATCAGTTATCGCGTGCACAAGGGCTTCGCCCATGGCGACGTGGCGCTGTCGGCGGGCGTGCAGCGCATGGTGCGTTCCGACCTGGGCAGCGCCGGCGTGATGTTCACGATCGACACCGAATCGGGCTTCGAGGACGTGGTGTTCATCACCTCGAGCTACGGCCTCGGGGAGCCGGTGGTGCAGGGCGCCGTGAACCCCGACGAGTTCTACGTGCACAAGCCGATGCTCAAGGCGGGCAAGCAGCCGATCATCCGGCGCTCGTTGGGTTCGAAGCTGATCCGCATGGGGTTTGCCGATGCCGCCGACACGGCCTCCTCCGGCCGCCTGGTGCGCACCGTCGACACCCCGCCCGAACAGCGCAACCGCTATTCGTTGAGCGACAGCGACGTGGTGGAGCTGGCGCGTTACGCGCTGATCATCGAGGCCCACTACGGCTGCGCGATGGACATCGAATGGGGCCGCGACGGACGTGACGGCAAGCTGTACATCCTGCAGGCCCGGCCGGAGACGGTGAAGAGCCAGGCGACCGTGGAACACCGCTACAAGCTCAAGGGGCACGGCACCGTGCTGGCCGAGGGGCGCGCCATCGGCCAGAAGATCGGCACCGGCCGCGTGCGAATCGTGCACTCGCTGGCCGAGATGGACCATGTGCAGTCCGGCGATGTGCTGGTCACCGAGATGACCGATCCCAACTGGGAGCCGGTGATGAAGCGGGCCTCGGCCATCATCACCAACCGCGGCGGTCGCACCTGCCACGCCGCGATCATCGCGCGTGAACTCGGCATTCCCGCGGTCGTCGGCTGCGGCGATGCCACCGAGCGCCTGGTGGACGGTGCGCTGGTCACGGTGTCGTGCTCGGAGGGCGACACCGGGTTCGTCTATGACGGTCTGCTGGAAACCGAGGTCACCGAAGTCAAGCGCGGCGAGATGCCGTATTGCCAGATCAAGATCATGATGAACGTCGGCAACCCGACGTTGGCGTTCGACTTCGCGCGCATTCCCAATGCGGGCGTCGGCCTGGCGCGGCTGGAGTTCATCATCAACACCAACATCGGCGTGCACCCGAAGGCGATCCTGGACTATCCGAACGTCGATCCGGAGCTCAAGATGGCAGTCGAGTCGGTGGCGCGCGGGCATGCGTCGCCGCGGGCCTTTTACGTCGACAAGCTGATGGAGGGCATCGCCACGATCGCGGCCGCGTTCTGGCCCAAGCCGGTGATCGTGCGCCTTTCCGACTTCAAGTCCAACGAATACCGCCTGCTCATCGGCGGCAAGCGCTACGAACCCGACGAAGAAAATCCCATGCTCGGGTTCCGCGGCGCGTCACGCTACATCAGCGGCGAGTTCAGCGATGCCTTCGCGATGGAGTGCGAGGCGCTGCGCCGCGTGCGCAGCGAAATGGGCCTGACCAACGTGGAGATCATGGTGCCGTTCGTGCGCACCGTGAGGCAGGCTGAACGCGTGGTGCAGCTGATGGCCGAGCGCGGCCTCGTGCGCGGCAAGGACGGACTGAAACTGATCATGATGTGCGAAGTGCCGAGCAACGCGATCCTGGCCGATCAGTTCCTGCAGCATTTCGACGGCATGTCGATCGGCTCGAACGACCTGACCCAGCTGACGCTCGGACTCGACCGCGACTCCGGCCTGCAGCAACTGACCGAGGACTTCGACGAGCGCGATCCCGCGGTCAAGGCCTTGATCTCGCGCGCCATTGCCGCGTGCCGGGCCACCGGCAAGTACGTCGGCATCTGTGGTCAGGGGCCCAGCGACCATCCGGACTTCGCCGACTGGCTGGCGGCCGAAGGCATCGGCTCGATTTCGCTGAACCCCGACACCGTGGTCGATACCTGGCAGCGTCTGGCTGCCTTGCGCTGAAGACGACTGGAAAGCCTGGGCTATACTCACCAGCTTTCCCTTGCCGCACCCAACTGTCGACGCCGTGGGGCGGCTTCCAAGTCTGGAAACCACAAGGAGTCTTCATGCGTCACTATGAGATCGTGCTCCTGATCCACCCGGATCAAAGCGAGCAGGTTCCGGCCATGCTGGAACGCTACAAGGCACTGGTCACCGCGGGTGGTGGCAAAGTGCATCGGGTCGAGGACTGGGGCCGGCGCCAGCTGGCCTACATGATCCAGAAGCTCGCCAAGGCGCACTACCTGTGCCTGAACATCGAATGCGAGCAGCCTGTGCTGACCGAGCTGGAATCGGGCTTCCGATTCAACGACGCGGTGTTGCGCCACCTGACGGTGGCCAAGTCGAAGGCCGAGACCATCCCGTCGATCATGATGAAGGCCGTCGAGAAGGAAGAAGCCCGCAAGGCCGCGCAGGAGGTCAGCAGCTGAGGCGCGACGGCGGCGTGCCCGAACGCCATGCCTGCCGATGAACCGCCTGGTGCTGTCGGCCACGCTGGTCGAACGCGGCGCGCGGCGATCCACACCGGCCGGGGTTCCGGTGCTCGAGCTGAAGTTGCTGCACGAGTCGGATCTGTCGGAGGACGGGCAAATGCGCCGCGTATCGATGGAGATCAAGGCGCTGGCGATCGGCGCGATCACCGCACCGGTCGGCGCGCTGTCCCTCGGTACACCGGCCACCTTTGCCGGCTTTCTGACCAACGCGCGAAACGGACGCGGCGTGCTGTTCCACATCACATCGCTGAACTGATCAGGAATTCAACGAGACCGAGTGTCTCCAACCGATTGAAAGAGGACGACCATGCCACCGCCACGAGGTAAAGGTAAGTTTTCGAAGGACCGCAAGCCCAAGCGCAACCAGCAATCGCTGCTGTTCAGGCGCAAGCGCTTCTGCCGCTTCACGGTGGCCGGTGTCGAGGAGATCGACTACAAGGATGTCGACGTGCTGCGCGACTTCATCGGCGAGAACGGCAAGATCACGCCCGCCCGCCTGACCGGCACCCGCGCCTTCTATCAGCGCCAGCTGACCACCGCGATCAAGCGTGCGCGTTTCCTGGCGCTGATCCCGTTCAGCGATCATCACCGCGTCTAAGGGGCCACGGCCATGCAAGTGATCCTGCTGGAGAAGATCGTCAACCTGGGCAACCTGGGTGACGTGGTCAAGGTCAAGGACGGCTTTGCCCGCAACTACCTGATCCCCTCGAAGCGCGCGCGCCGCGCGACCGAGGCTGCGATCAAGGAATTCGAGGCGCGCCGTGCCGATCTCGAGAAGGCCGCCGCCGACCGTTTGACCGCCGCGCAATCCGTCGGCGAGCGCCTGGCCGGCAAGACGGTCACCGTCGCGCAGAAGGCCGGCGTCGATGGGCGGTTGTTCGGCTCGGTGACCAATTTCGACATCGCCGAAGGGCTGAAGAAACTGGGCTTCGAGATCCAGAAGTCGCAGATCCGGCTGCCCAATGGGCCGTTGAAGACCGTCGGCGAGCACACCGTCTCGGTGGCCGCGCACAGCGACGTGGTGGTCGACATCCAGATCAGCGTGGTGGCAGAAGCCGAATAGGCAGCTGCGCGCTGGTTGTGCCCCGCAGGGTCGGCAATACGCCGGCCCTTTTGTTTTGCAGCGGCTGCCCCCCGGATCTCCACAGGTCTGCCCACAGGCACGCCGCTGCCGGCGACTTATCATCGGCGCCATGTCAGCCGTCTTCAGATCCAGCGCAAGTCCTGCCGACGACGAGGTGTCACGTCTGCGCGTGCCGCCACATTCGGTCGAGGCCGAGCAGAGCGTGCTCGGCGGTCTGTTGCTCGACAACCTGGCCTGGGATCGCGCGGGCGACCTGCTGACCGAAAGCGACTTCTATCGGTTCGAGCACCGGCACATCTACTCGGCCATCAGCGCGCTGGTCGGCGCCAACCGGCCGGCCGATGTGGTCACCGTGTTCGAGCACCTGCAGAGCCTGGGGCGGGCGGAGGAGTGCGGGGGCCTGAGCTACCTCAACTCGTTGGCGCAGAGCGTGCCCAGCGCGGCCAATCTGCGGCGCTATGCCGAGATCGTGCGTGAACGCGCCATCCTGCGCAAGCTGATCGGCGCCAGCGACGAAATCGCCACGCAGGCGTTCAACACGCAGGGTCGACCGGTGTCGCAGATCCTCGACGAGGCCGAGGGCCGCATCTTCAAGATCGGCGAGGAGGGCTCGCGCAACCGGCAGGGCTTCGTCGGCATCGACAAGCTGGTGGTCGAACTGATCGACCGCGTGACCGAGTTGCACGAGAACGGCGCCGAGGAAGTCACCGGCGTGCGCACCGGTTTCTACGACCTCGACCGCTACACCGCAGGCCTGCAGAAAGGCGATCTGATCGTGCTGGCGGCGCGCCCGTCGATGGGCAAGACGGCGTTCGCGCTGAACATCGCCGAGCACGTGGCGGTGCACGAAGAGCTGCCGGTGCTGGTGTTCTCGATGGAGATGGGGGCGTCGCAACTGGCGGTGCGCATGGTCGGCTCGCTCGGGCGCATCGACCAGCAGCACCTGCGCACCGGGCGCCCTGCGCGACGACGAGTGGACCCGCCTGACCGAAGCGGTGGACAAGCTCGGCAAGGTGAGCATGTTCATCGACGAGACCGCCGCGCTCAATCCGGCCGAGCTGCGCGCCCGCGCCCGGCGCATGGCGCGGCAGTTCGGTGGCACGCTGGGCCTGATCGTGGTCGACTACCTGCAGCTGATGAGCGGCAGCAGCGGCAGCGACGAAAACCGTGCCACCGAACTCGGCGAGATCTCGCGCGGCCTGAAGGCGCTGGCCAAGGAGCTGCAGTGCCCGGTGATCGCGCTGTCGCAGCTGAACCGCAGCGTCGAGACGCGCAACGACAAGCGGCCGATGATGAGCGATCTGCGCGAGTCCGGCGCGATCGAGCAGGATGCCGATGTCATCATGTTCATCTACCGCGACGACTACTACAACAAGGAATCCAAGGAGCCGGGCGTGGCCGAGATCATCATCGGCAAGCAGCGCAACGGACCGGTGGGCACGCTGAAGCTGACCTTCCTGAAGCCGCTGACCCGGTTCGACAACATGGCGGCCGGGCGAACCCAGCGATTACTGAGCTTTCGTCGCGTGGTCGCTTGACGGCGCGCAATATACTGTATAAATTAACAGTATGTCGCTGCGTCCCGCTGCCGAACCCGCGCAGGCCAAGCCCGCGACGCTGATCTACGCGCCGATCAAGGGGCGCGGCACCGTCTGGGCACTCGAGCACCGATTCAGCCGCGAACACGCCGAGGCGTTCGACGACGGCTGGGGCACGCTGGAGCAGGCCGCACGCGAAGAGCAACTGCCGCCGCAGACGCAAGTGCTCGAGGAGCAGGTCAAGTCCATCCTGGCCGGCAACGACTCGCCGGACATCGGCTTCGACCTGTCGATCAACCCCTACCGCGGCTGCGAGCACGGCTGCATCTATTGCTACGCGAGGCCGACCCACAGCTACCTCAACCTGTCGCCCGGCGTCGATTTCGAGACCAAGATCGTCGCCAAGGTCAACGCGGCGCAGCGGCTGCGCGAAACTTTCGCACGCAGCAGCTATGTGCCGATGTCGCTGAACATCGGCTCTGCCACCGATGCCTACCAACCCGTCGAGCGGCGGCTGCGCATCACGCGGTCGATCATCGAGGTGATGAGCGAGTGTTCGCACGCGTTCTCGCTGATCACCAAGTCTGCCGGCGTCGAGCGCGACCTGGATCTGATCGCGCCGATGGCGGCGCGCCGTCTGGCCGCCGTGTACGTGTCGATCACCACGCTCGACCCGCAGCTGGCGCAGGGTGATGGAGCCGCGCGCAGCGTCGCCGCAGCGCCGGCTCGATACGATCGCGGCACTGGCCAGGGCCGGTGTGCCGGTGGGCGTGAGCGTGTCGCCGGTGATTCCGTTCCTCAACCTGCACGAGCTCGAACGCATCCTCGAGGCCGCGCGGGATGCCGGAGCCCGCTGTGCCTTCAGCATCGTGTTGCGCCTGCCGTGGGAGGTGAGCCCGCTGTTCCAGCAATGGCTGCAGCAGCATTTTCCGGATCGTGCGGCGCGCGTGATGGCGCGCGTGCGCGAGATGCGCGGGGGACGCGACAACGATGCGCGGTTCGGCACCCGCATGACGGGCACCGGCGTCTGGGCACAATTGATTCGACAGCGTTTCGACAAGGCCGTCGCGCGTCTGGGCCTGAACCGCGAGCGGGTCGAGCTCGACCTCACGCAGTTCCGGCGTCCTTCGTCACAGCCGGGCCAGGCTGCGCTGTTCTGAGCGCGCGGCCGGGCAAACGCCGGCCTCTACTTGAAAAGATCCTTGACCCGGTCGCCCCAGCTCTTGGCGTTCGGCGAATGCCGGTCGCCGCCCTTGCGGAACGACTCGTCGAGTTCGCGCATCAGCTTGCGCTGGTGCTCGGTGAGCTTGACCGGCGTTTCCACCGTCACGTGGCAATACAGGTCGCCGGGATAGCTCGAGCGAATGCCCTTGATGCCCTTGCCGCGCAGGCGGAACGTCTTGCCGTGCTGGGTACCTTCGGGCAGATCGATCTCGGCCTTGCCCGACAGGGTGGGCACCTCGATGCCGCCGCCCAGGGCGGCCAGCGTCATCGTCACCGGCACGGTGCAATGCAGGTCGTCGCCGTCGCGCTCGAAGATCTCGTGCTGCTTGATGCGGATCTCGATGTACAGGTCGCCCGCCGGGCCGCCGTTGGTGCCCGGCTCGCCGTTGCCGGCGGAGCGGATGCGCATGCCTTCGTTGATGCCGGCGGGGATCTTCACCTCCAGCGTCTTCTGGCGCTTGATCTTGCCCGCACCATTGCACGCCGGGCAGGGCTCCGGAATGATCTTGCCGCTGCCGTGGCAGTGCGGGCAGGTCTGCTGGATGCTGAAGAAGCCCTGGCGCAGGTGCACCGTGCCGCTGCCGTTGCAGGTGGTGCAGGTCTTGGCGCTGGTGCCGGGCTTGGCGCCGCTGCCGTGGCAGGTGTCGCAGTGTCTCCCAGCTCGGAATGCGGATCTGCGTGTCCTTGCCGTGCGCGGCCTCCTCGAGGCGTGATCTCCATCGCGTACGACAGGTCGGAGCCGCGGTAGACCTGCTGGCCCGCCGCGCCGCCGCGGCGCGCACCACCGGCGCCACCGAAGATGTCGCCGAAGATGTCGCCGAAGGCCTCGGCGAAGCCACCGAAGCCTTCGGCCCCGGCGCCGCCGCGGAAGCCGCCCGCCATGTTCGGGTCGATGCCGGCGTGGCCGTACTGGTCGTAGGCTGCACGCTTCTCGCGCGCTCGGAGAGCATCTCGTAGGCCTCCTTCGCCTCCTTGAACTTCTCCTCGGACTTCTTGGCATCGTCGCCCTGATTGCGATCAGGGTGATGCTTCATGGCCAGCTTGCGATAGGCCTTCTTGATGTCCTCCTCCGAGGCGTTCTTCGCCACGCCGAGGATTTCGTAGTAGTCGCGCTTTGCCATGCAGGTATCCGAACGGTTCTGAAAGGGTTTCGCCGCGCCGGGGTGTTGCCTTTGAGCGCACACCCCGCGACGCGGCGAATGTCACCGGGCGACTTGTCGTCGCGCCGGCCGGATCACTTCTTCACTTCCTTGAACTCCGCATCCACCACATTGTCGTCGGCCGGCTTGCTCTGTGGCCTTGGCAGCCTCGCCAGCCGTGCGCGCCGGCTGCGCTGCCAGCCGCGCCAGCCGCAGCCTGAGCCGCCTGCGCGTCGGCATACATCTTCTCGCCGAGCTTCTGGCTGGCGTGCATCAGCGCCTCGGTCTTGGCCTCGATGGTCGCCTTGTCTTCGCCCTTCAGCGCTTCCTCGACGTCCTTCATCGCGGCCTCGACCTTCTCCTTCTCGCCGGCGTCGAGCTTGTCGCCATGTTCGGCCAGGCTCTTCTTCACCGAGTGCACCATCGCGTCGGCGTTGTTGCGCGCCTGCACGATCTCGAGCTTCTTCTTGTCCTCGGCCGCGTTGAACTCGGCGTCCTTGACCATCTTCTCGATCTCGGCTTCCGTCAAGCCCGAGTTCGCCTTGATGGTGATCTTGTTTTCCTTGCCGGTGGCCTTGTCCTTCGCGCCCACGTGCAGGATGCCGTTGGCGTCGATGTCGAACGTGACCTCGATCTGCGGCAGCCCGCGCGGTGACGGCGGAATACCCTCGAGGTTGAATTCGCCCAGGCTCTTGTTGCCCGAGGCCATCTCGCGCTCGCCCTGGTAGACCTTGATCGTCACCGCCGGCTGGTTGTCGTCGGCGGTCGAGAACACCTGGCTGAACTTGGTCGGGATCGTGGTGTTCTTCTTGATCATCTTGGTCATCACGCCGCCGAGTGTCTCGATGCCCAGCGACAGCGGCGTCACGTCGAGCAGCAGCACGTCCTTGCGCTCGCCGCCCAGCACCTGGCCCTGGATCGCCGCGCCGACCGCCACCGCCTCGTCGGGGTTGACGTCCTTGCGCGCTTCCTTGCCGAAGAACTCCTTGACCTTGTCCTGCACCTTCGGCATGCGGGTCATGCCGCCGACCAGGATCACGTCGTTGATCTCGCCGATCTTCACGCCGGCATCCTTGATCGCGATGCGGCACGGCTCGATCGTGCGCTCGATCAGCTCGTCGACCAGCGACTCGAGCTTGGCGCGCGTGAGCTTGATGTTCAAGTGCCTCGGACCCGACGCGTCGGCGGTGATGTAGGGCAGGTTCACGTCGGTCTGCGTGCTGTTGGACAGCTCGATCTTGGCCTTCTCGGCCGCCTCTTTCAGGCGCTGCAGCGCGAGCACGTCCTTCGTCAGGTCGACGCCCTGATCCTTCTTGAACTCGGTGACGATGTAATCGATGATCCGCTGGTCGAAGTCCTCGCCGCCGAGGAACGTGTCGCCGTTGGTGGAGAGCACCTCGAACTGCTTCTCGCCGTCCACATCCGCAATCTCGATGATCGAGATGTCGAACGTGCCGCCGCCGAGGTCGTACACGGCGATCTTGCGGTCGCCCTTGCCGTGCTTGTCCAGGCCGAAGGCCAGTGCCGCGGCGGTCGGCTCGTTGATGATGCGCTTGACGTCCAGGCCGGCAATGCGGCCGGCGTCCTTGGTGGCCTGGCGCTGGCTGTCGTTGAAGTACGCCGGCACCGTGATCACGGCTTCGGTGACCTCTTCACCGAGGTAGTCCTCGGCGGTCTTCTTCATCTTGCGCAGCACCTCCGCGCTGACCTGCGGCGGCGCCAGCTTCTTGCCGCGCACCTCGACCCAGGCGTCGCCGTTGTCGGCGGCCTTGATCGCGTAGGGCATCAGGTCGATGTCCTTCTGCACTTCCTTCTCGGTGAACTTGCGGCCGATCAGGCGCTTCACCGCGTACAACGTGTTCTTCGGGTTCGTCACCGCCTGGCGCTTGGCCGAGGCACCGACCAGGATCTCGCCGTCTTCCTGGTAGGCGATGATCGACGGCGTCGTGCGCGCACCTTCGCTGTTCTCGATCACCTTGGTGGTGTTGCCCTCCATGATCGCGACGCACGAATTGGTCGTCCCCAAATCGATGCCAATGATCTTGCCCATGTTGTGTTGCTCCTGAGTCTTGGAAAAGGATGTGGAGGAGATGTGGATAAGCTGTGGTGATTCAAGGGCGGCGGCGGCGGGCCGCGGTCATTTCGACGCCGCAACCGTGACCAATGCCGGGCGCAGCACGCGGTCGGCGATCAGGTAGCCCTTCTGCAGCACCGCCACGATCGTGTTCGCGTCCTGTTCGGCCGGCACCATCGAAATCGCCTGGTGCTGGTGCGGATCGAACTTGGTGCCTGCGGGCGGGTTCAGCTCGATCACCCGGTTGCGCTCCAAGGCCTGCGACAGCAGCCGCAGCGTGGCGTGCGTGCCCTCGAGCAGTTGCTCCGACGTGGCATTGGGAATGCCGATGGCCGCTTCGAGGCTGTCGCGCACCGGCAGCAGGCCCTCGGCAAACGACTCCAGCGCGTACTTTCGCGCCTTGGCCAGTTCTTCATCGGCGCGGCGGCGCGTGTTCTCGACCTCCGCCTTCGCCCGCAGGAAGGCGTCGGACATCTCGGAGTGCTTGGCCTGCAGTTCGGCCAACTGCTGCTCGGGCCCGGGCGGGGCCGCCACTCCAGGGCTGGCGGCGTCGCCGTTGGGCTGCAACGCAGCGTCGTCTTGGGGCATGTTTTGATTGGCGCTCATGGCAATTGGAATCAGGCTGTCTGGCGACGAACTTGGGGCGCAGGCGGGCTTTTCAAGGGCCCAAGACGATCAATCGTCCGTGCTGGCGCTCCAGCGTTGCCAGTCGGCGAGGTCGCGCCGGTCGCGCTTGGTGGGCCGTCCCTGGTTCAACGCGGCTGCAGGCTCCGGTGCCTCGCGCCGCTGCCGTGCCTGGCGTTCGCGCTCGGCGAGGCTCTCGGGCGTTTCCTGGTACAGCGTCTGTGCCACGCTGGCGGGGCCGCGCTGCGCCGAGACCGCACGCACCTCGACCCACTGCGTCAACCCCACCCGGCGCACGCCGATGCGGTCGCCGGCGCGCACCTCGCGCGACGCCTTGGCCGGGGCGCCGTTGACCGACACCCGCCCGAGCGCGATCGCCTCGCTGGCCAGGCTGCGCGTCTTGAAGAAGCGCGCGGCCCACAGCCACTTGTCCAGCCGGATCGAATCGCTCATCGGGGTCGATTGTCCGACGGCCGCCGAGCGCCCGATCACGTCCGCCGGGCATCGCCCTGGCGCGATGGCGGCTCGAGGCTCCCCGGCGGCCGCCTTGATGCACCAACCTAGCATTTGCCCTAGTCAGGCCGACCGCCGAACCACGGCCGAAACCCCGATGATCCGGCATCCGGTTTCTGTCGATAGAGGAATGCCATGCGTCGCCAACTGTTCCTGAAGTCACTGGCCGCGCTGGCGGCCGCCGGTGCGCTGCCGCTCAGCTCGCGCGCCAGCGTCAACCTGAAGATGATGATCCCGGCCAACCCCGGCGGCGGCTGGGACGGCACCGGCCGTGCACTCGGCAAGGCGCTGCAGGACGCAGGCGTGGCGGCGTCGATCAACTACGACAACAAGGGCGGCGCGGCGGGTGCCATCGGCCTGGCGCAGTTTGTCAACTCCGCCAAGGGCGACCCGAACGCGCTGATGGTGATGGGCGCGGTGATGCTCGGCGGCATCATCACCGGCAAGCCGCCGGTGAGCCTGTCGCAGGCCACGCCGATCGCGCGGCTGACCAGCGAATACAACGTGTTCGTGCTGCCGGCCAATTCGCCGCTGAAGACGATGAAGGACGTGGTCGAGCAGCTGAAGAAGGACCCCGGCAGCGTCAAGTGGGGTGGTGGTTCGCGTGGCTCCACCGAGCACATCGCCGCGGCGATGCTGGCCCGCGAGGTGGGGGTCGATGCCGCCAAGATCAACTACGTGGCCTTCCGTGGCGGTGGTGAGGCGACAGCGGCCATTCTCGGCGGCAACGTCACGGTCGGCGGCAGCGGCTACAGCGAGTTCCAGCAGTACATCGAAAGCGGCAAGATGAGGCCCATAGCTGTGACCTCGGCCACGCGGCTGAAGGGCATCGATGTGCCGACCATGAAGGAGCAGGGCTACAACGTCGAGATCGGCAACTGGCGCGGCGTGTACGGAGCCCCGGGCATCACGGCCGAGCAGCGCAAGGCGCTGACCGACATGATCATGAAAGCGGTGAAGACCAAGTCGTGGGCCGAGTCGCTGGAGAAGAACAACTGGACGCCGGCGGTGCTGGTGGGCAAGGACTTCGACGAGTTCGTCGATCGCGAATTCGCCAGCCTGCGCGCCACGATGGTCAAGGCTGGCATGGTCTGATCGTTCCAGCGAGCCGGCAGAACACGGCCCGCCGATCCGGCCGGCCCTGTCGTTTCGAGAGGAGCCACCATGAGCACATCGCCTGCGGGCCTTCGCCACCAGGGCCTGATCGGAGCCGCCACCTTGGTGCTCGGTGCGCTCATTGGCGCCGGCGCGGTGTCGATTCCATCCACCGCAGGCTACGCCGGGGTCGGCCCGAACTTCCTGCCCTGGCTGGTGGCCGTGGTACTGATGCTGTGCGGCGGCCTGCTGCTCTGGGAAGCTCGCTCAGGCGGGTTTCGCGAGCTCGAGGCGCCGTCGGGTGCCGAGCGCGGCGACTGGCGCGCGCTGGCCTGGGTGGCGGCCGGCGTGCTGGCCAACGCGGCGCTGATCACGAGCATCGGTTTCATCTTGAGCTGCTCGCTGTGCTTCGTGCTGGCGGTGCGCGGATTGCGCGGTTCCGAAGGACGCCCCGCCGGCGGGCTTCGACAGACGGTGGTCGACGCCGTCACGGGCCTGCTGATCGCCGCACCGGTGTTCTGGATGTTCACCAAGGTGCTGGCCATCAACTTGCCGGGGCTCACCGGCACCGGCTGGCTGTAGGCGGGGGCGACGATGGGCGACATCGCAACCCAGCTGCTCGCAGGCTTTGCCACCGCGGGCACGCCGATCAACCTGTTGTGGGCCTTCGTCGGCTGCGTGGTCGGCACCGCGATCGGCGTCTTGCCCGGCATCGGGCCGGCGGTCACGGTGGCGATGCTGCTGCCGATCACCACGCAGGTGGAGCCCACCGCGTCGATGATCTTCTTTGCCGGCATCTACTACGGTGCGATGTACGGTGGCTCGACCACCTCGATCCTGCTCAACACGCCGGGCGAGACCGGCACGATGGTCACCGCGCTCGAGGGCTTCAAGATGGCCAAGAACGGCCGCGCCGGCGCCGCGCTGGCCACCTCGGCCATCGGTTCGTTCGTCGCCGGCACGATCGCCACGGTGCTGGTCACGCTGTTCGCGCCGGTGGTCGCCGATTTCGCCGTGCAGCTCGGGCCGCCCGAATACTTCATGCTGATGCTGCTGGCCTTCACCACGGTCAGCGCGGTGCTCGGGCAGAGCACGCTGCGCGGCATGACGGCGTTGTTCATCGGCCTGGCCGTCGGCCTGATCGGGCTCGACCAGATCACCGGCCAGGTGCGCTACACCGCCGGCGTGCCCGAGTTCATGGACGGCATCGAGGTGGTGCTGGTCGCCGTGGGGCTGTTCGCCGTGGGCGAGACGCTCTACAACGCGCTGTACGAAGGGCGCAACGTGTCGACGCTGAACCGCGCCGGCAAGGTCCACATGACCGGCGCCGAGTGGCGCCGCTCGTGGCCCGCCTGGCTGCGTGGCACGGCGATCGGTTTTCCGTTCGGCACGGTGCCGGCGGGTGGCTCGGAGATTCCGACCTTCCTGAGCTATGCCACCGAAAAGAAGCTGAGCAAGCATCCGGAAGAGTTCGGCACCGTCGGCGCGATCGAAGGCGTGGCCGGACCCGAGGCCGCCAACAATGCGGCGGTGACCGGCACCTTGGTGCCTTTGCTGACCCTCGGCATCCCGACGTCGGTGACCGCGGCGATCCTGCTCAATGCGTTCCAGAACTACGGCATCCAGGCCGGGCCGCAGCTGTTCCAGACCTCGTCGAAGCTGGTCTGGGCGCTGATCGCGTCGCTGTACATCGGCAACGTGATGCTGCTGATCCTGAACCTGCCGATGGTGGGCCTGTGGGTCAAGCTGCTGAAGATTCCGCGGCCGCAGCTGTATGCCGGCATCCTGATCTTCGCCACGGTCGGCGTCTACGGCATGCGCCAGAGCAGCTTCGACCTGTTCCTGATGTTGGGCATCGGCCTCATCGGCGTCGTGATGCGGCGCTTCGACTTCCCGACCGCGCCGGTCATCGTCGGCATGATCCTCGGCCCGTTGGCCGAGGCCCAGATGCGCAACGCGCTGTCGATCGGCGAAGGGCGCTGGACGGTGTTCGTCGATCGCCCGATGTCGGCGGTGCTGCTGGCGATCGTGGTCGCGGTGCTGCTGTTGCCGCGCCTGGCCCGCTGGTTCAGGCGGCCCGCGGCGGCCTGACCGTCAACGTGCGGCGCCGGCGGCCAGCGCGCGCTCGGTCTGGCGCTGCAGCTCGGCGGCCGGCACCGTCGCAGTGGGCCAGCCTTGCAAGTGGCGCATCGCGATCTGCGCCAACGCCTCGATCCACCCGTGCTGGTCGTTCAGGCACGCGATGGCGTGGAACTCGGTGCCGCCGGCGGCGAGAAACGTGGCCCGCGCCTCGACCGCGATCTCCTCCAGCGTCTCCAGGCAATCGGCCGTGAAACCCGGGCACAACACGTCGACGCGGCGATGGCCCTGCGCGGCGAGCGCCTGCAGCGTGGGTTCGGTGTACGGCTCCAGCCAGCGTGCCTTGCCGAACCGGCTTTGAAACGTCACGCGATAGGCGTCGGGGCCGAGCGAAAGCCGTTCGGCCACCAGGCGTGCGGTCTTCAGGCATTGGCAGTGGTAGGGGTCGCCCAGTTCGAGCGAGCGCGCCGGCAGGCCGTGAAAGCTCATCACCAGCATGCCGCCACGGCCTTCGCGCATCCAGTGCGCCTGCACGCTGCCGGCCAGCGCGTCGATGTAGGCCGGGTCGTCGTGATACTGCATCACGTACCGGATTTCGGGCACGCGGCGCACGCGGCGGGTCCAGTCCGACACCGCATCGACCGTGCTGGCCGTCGTCGCCGCGGCGTACTGCGGGTACATCGGCAGCACGAGGATGCGCGTCGCGCCCTCGACCCGCAAGGCGTCGAGTGCGGAGCCGATCGACGGCTGGCCATACCGCATCGCCGGGCGCACCAGCACCGGATGGCCGCGCTCGCCCAGATAGCCGGCCAGCAGCTTGGCCTGCCGATTGGTCCAGTGCAGCAGCGGTGAGCCGTCCGCAGTCCAGATCGTCGCGTACTTCGCGGCCGACTTGGCAGGCCGCACCCGCAGCACGATGCCGTGCAGGATCAACCACCACAGCACCTTCGGGATTTCGACGACGCGGGGATCGGACAGGAACTCGGCCAGGTAGCGCCGCACCGCGCTGGCGGTGGGCGCGTCGGGCGTGCCCAGGTTGACCAGCAGGACGGCCGCGCGCTCGGGCGCGCCGTGGCGGTGCGCAGGCTCGGCGGCGAAGCTCATTCAGGCTGCGCCGCCGTCACACCAGATGCGGAACGGTGTCGACGATCGACAGCACGTCGAAGCGGATCGTCGGTGCATTGGCGTCCGTCGGCGCGCCGCCCAGGCCGATGACGCCGTGACCGTGCAGCGTGCAGCCGCCCCGGCGCAGGCTGATGACTTCGTCCGACCCGCCGAATCGCACGTAGGTGCCGTTGTAGCTCAGGTCGGCCAGGTGGAAGGTCCCGCCCGTCCAGTCGATGCGGGCGTGCGAGCGCGACACCTTCGAGTCCTCCAGTCGAAACGTCGCCTGCGGGCTGCGCCCGAGCGTGATCGGCAGGTGCTCGGCCGCATAGACACGCACCATGTCGTGCCAGGCCAGCCGGATGCCCTCGGGGTCGGGCGATGGCTCGATCGGGCCGAACTGCGTGGCGGGCACCGCGTCGGAATGGCGCCGGCCGCCAAGCACGTGCACCTGCACCGGCTCGGCCCGCCCGCGCAGGTGCATCCAGTCGAGGCTGCGAAAGCGTGCGCGCTGGTCGGCCGGCAGGTCGGTCAGCACGTCGCCGGTGATCAGTGTTTCGTTGTCGCCGGCATGGTCGAGCAGCCGGGCGGCCACATTGACCGCATCGCCGAAGCAGTCGCCGGCCATCTCGACCACTTCGCCGCGTGCGAGGGCCACCTGCAGCCGCAATCCGCGCAACCCGGGTGACGCGCCGTGCTCCCGGCCGCGCGACACCAGACGTTCCAGCTCCTCGTGCATCAGGCCCGCCGAACGCAGGCCCGACACCGACGCATCGAACACGGCCATCAGGCCGTCACCCAACGTCTTGATCAGCTGGCCATCGCAGGCGGGTATGGTGCGCCCCATCATCGTCACGGTGTGCGTCACCACCGAGGTGGCCTCGGCGTTGCCGAGCGTCTCGTACAGCGACGTGCTGCCGCGCAGGTCGGCGAACAGGACGGTGCGCTCGGAGATCCGCGTCATGCACCAAGTTTAATCGCCAACCAGGGCCGCACCGAAACGCGACGTGACGGCTGCGACCGGCTGCAGCGCGGCGTCTCGCCGGCCGACACGCCGGGCTGGGGACGCGGGTGCGATCAGGCTTGCCGCGGAGGCCGCTTGTTGAGTTTTCGCTGCAGCGTGCGCCGGTGCATGTTGAGCGCGCGTGCGCTCGCCGAGACGTTGTCGTCGAAGCTGGCCATCACGCGCTGGATGTGCTCCCATTCCAGCCGGTCGACCGACAGCGGCTGTTCGGACAGCGCGGCATCGGCATCGGGCGTCGTGGCCTTGAATGCCTTCTCGATCTCGTTGGCGTTGGTCGGCTTCGTGAGGTACTGGATCGCGCCGAGCTTGATCGCCTCGACCGCGGTGGCGATGCTGCCGTAACCGGTCAGCACGACGATCGTGGTGTGCTCGTCGGCGGCCTTGAGCCTTTGCACCACCTTGAGGCCCGACATGTCGGGCAGGCGCAGGTCGACGACAGCGAACTCGGGCGGTGACTTCTCGATGATCGTCAGCGCGCTGGCGCCGTCGTGCGCGATGTCGACCATGTACCCGCGGCTTTCGAGCGCCTTGGACAGCACCTGGCACAACACCCGATCGTCGTCGGCCAACAGCAGGTTGGGGCGCTCAGACAGGCTGGTGGACATCGTGCACAGGCCTCCTGGGTTCGATGGTGATGGACTTCAGCGGCAGGCGGATTTCGGCGCGCGCGCCGCCGCCGGGCTCGTTGGACAGCTTCAGCCGACCCCCCAGTCGCTGCAGGGTCGCGGCGCTGAGCATCAAGCCGACGCCCATGCCGCCATGGGCACTCGGCCGGGGCCTGACCGGCGCACTGAACCGGCGCAGCATCTCGGCATCGAATCCCGGCCCGCGGTCGCGCACCACCACCAGCAGTTCGGCGCCCGACCAGTCGGCGCCGACCTCCACCTGACAGGGCGAGGCACGCGCCGCGTTCTCGATCAGGTTGGTGATGGCTTGGCGCAGCGTCTCCTCGGCCGCGATGAAAGGAGGCGGGGTGGTGGTGTCGAGCGACACGTTGATCGTGGCCTGCGGGTGCAGGCTGCGCGCCTTGTCGATGATCGATGCGATGAACTGATCGAGCCGCGCCACGCCGGCCGACTCGGCGCGACGCTGGCCACCGGCGTTGGCCAGGTTCGAGATGATCTGCTTGCAGGCGCCGACCTGCCCTTCGATGATGCGCAGATCCTGCTGCAGCTTGTCGTCGGTGGCTCGCTCGCGCCTCAATTCGTCGACGACGACCGCCACCGCCGACAGCGGCGAACTCAGCTCGTGTGCATAGCCCGCGGCGAGCGCACCGATCGCCACCACCGATTCATCGCGCATCTGGGCATCGCGGATGTCGGCCAGGCGGCGCTCATGGCGACCCAGTGCGGCACGCATGCGGCTGCAGAAGATCGCCAGCAGCGCCGCGGTGAACAGGTAGTTCACCACCATGCCGTTCTCGTGCAGCTCGTACACCTCGGTCTGGCCGTCGGGGTGGTGCAGCCTCACGTGGTAGAAGCGCAGCAGCGCGTAGGCCACCATCGTCGAGACCGCGGTGATCCAGACATGGCGTTGCGACAGCGTCGAGGCCACCACCGCCATCGGCACCACGAACAGCGGCGCGAACGGGTTGGTCGCGCCGCCGGTCAGGTAGAGCATCACCGCGAACAGCACGATGTCCACATGCGCCTGCAGCGTCAGCTCCATGGCGCTGACCTGGCGCTTGTTGCGCAGGTAGCCCCAGGTCGCGCCGGCGAGCAACACCTCCACCGCCAGCAGCACGACGATCGGCGCCAGCGGCATCTGCACGCCGTACAGATCGATCACGACGAACAGCGTCACCGCCTGGGCGATCGGCGCCCAGATGCGCAGATAAGCCAGCAGCCGCAGCCCGTAGGCCGCACCTTCGGCCGGAGTGCCGAAGACATCGCCCGCCAGATCGGCCAGCGACCACTGCAGCCCCATCACCTTGCCCGCGTTCAAACGCTGAACTCCATCCGGTTTCTTGTTGCGGGTGGCGTTGCGCCATCGGAGCCCCCACCCCTGCGGCGAAATGTCGCATGTGTAACCGCTGCCGCCAACCCTGATGTCGGTGTCGCGCAACCCCCGATACGGGGCAGTGCCGGCGCGCAGGCATGACCCGCGGACCCTCGGTGGCTCGCGGAGATCGGGGCCACGAGAGGCCCGGAAACGGCTGCGCAGGCACCGGGTTTCTCCGGCACTCAACTAAGGGGGGCGATGGATGAAAACCGCCGATGCATTGGCGACGCAGGCCAGAGCCGGCAGTCATGCGTGGTGCGCGAGCCACGATGCACCGCCGATGCACCGCATGCCGGCTGCCGCCTTCAGCGCGCGTGGCGCGCGGGCAGTGAGCGGGCTGCAGCGCCGCGTGTCGATGACCGCTTCGCCCCGTGTTTCCCAGCGCCGACCGCGCGAGCGCCACGGCGATCGCGCGGCGCGCTCGACATCACCGCCGCGCACGACTGCGGCAAGTTGCCGCACCCCCGATGTGGGTGCGACAGATTGCCGCGCGGCATCTTGTCAAGCCGTGCCGTTCTTAACATGCCCTTAAGCCGCGCGAATGCGGCGGGTTCTTTGTACTGGATGGGAACGGCGAGCGCGCCTGGTCTGCCCCGCTCGGGGCGGGCGACACGGAGCGGCGGATGAGACAGAGGGCTCAACCACCGCGTTGATACGGTCACGGCGCACGACGGCTTGCTCCCGCCCAGCGTGGTTTGCGGATCGGTAGGCAGGAGAAGACGATGGGCCAGACTTGCAGCAGCGCGCGCCAACCAGGGCTCGATGACGGGCCATTGCGTTGGGCGCATCAGGATCGGCGCATCGCTGATCGTCGCCGGACTCACGCTGCTGGCCGCGGGCCCGGCGCAGGCGGCCATCACGTGCCAGCGCCAGGTCACGCGCCGATGTCGTCGCGTTCGACAAGCCGCTGATGTACAACCGGCTCGGCGCGGGCAACGTCAACGGCATGATGTACGCGCTGAAGCGCGACGTCATCAACACCAGAGCCAGCTGCCGCTGACCGCAGGCGGCTCGGCCACGCCGGGCAACCTCGACCTGCGCCCCGACAAGCGGCATCGCCCGCTGGTGCTGCGCGTGCGCGGCGGCGACTGCCTGACGGTCAACTTCACCAACCTGCTGACACCGCTGCCGAACCCGCGCAACTTCCTGCTCAACCCGCCTCAGGTCATCACCCCGGCCGGGCAGATCTTCACACATCGTCCTCGACGAGCAGATCCAGGACCGCGCCGCGAGCTTCCACGCCGTCGGGCATGCAGCTGGTCGACAACATCAACAGCGACGGCAGCTGGGTCGGCGCCAACGCCACCGACGGCTTTGCCGCCGCCGGCCGGTGGCACGAAGGTCTACAAGCTGTACGCCGAGAAGGAAGGCGTGTTCAACGTCACCGGCGGCGGCACCTTCGGCTCCGACGGCAACAGGGCAACACCGCCAACGGCCTGTTCGGCCAGGTGATCGTCGAGCCCGCCGGCGCCAAGATCTACCGCAGCCAGGTGTATCGAGGAAGAGATGCGCCTGGTGGCCGACGTCAACCGCAACGGCGTGCTCGACGCCGCCGAGAAACGGCCAGGCCAGCCGAAGATCATCAACTACGAAGCCACCTATCCGGCCGGCGCACCCTGGGCCGCCGAAGGCAAGGCCGGGCTGCCGATCCTCAACATGATGCAGTGCGCGTCGGCCACCGCCTGCGACGATCGTGCACTCCGAGATCAACGGCGTGATCGCCGGCCCGAACGCCGACGGCACGTTCCCGGCCAGCACCTACCCGCTGGAAAGCGTCGGCAAGCGCAACCCGACGGTGCCCAACCGCCTCGAGCCGTTCCGCGATTTCGCGTCGGTGTTCCACGACGAAACCGGCGTCGGCCCAGGCCTTCCCCGGCTTCTACAAGACCGACCCGGTGTTCCGCTACGTGCTGGCGGGCGTCAAGGACGCGCTTCATGATCAACTACGGCTCGGGCGGCATCGGCTCGCGAGATCATCGCCAACCGGCTCGGCGTCGGCCCGATGCACGACTGCCTGAACTGCGCCTACGAAGAGTTCTTCCTGACCTCGTTCACGGTCGGCGACCCGGCGCTGACGGTGGACGTGCCGGCCAACCTGGGCCTGGAAACGATTGCTGCCCGGCGCCGCGCCGCCACCCGGCACGCAGGGCCCGAAGGCCAACTACGTGATCGGCGCCGAAGACCCGTCGAACGTGCACCACAGCTACATCGGTGACTTCGTCAAGTTCCGCAACACGCACATCGGCAAGGAACAGCACGTCTTCCACCTGCACAACCACCAGTGGCTGTACAACCCGAACGACGACAACTCCAACTACCTCGACGCGCAGGGCATCGGCCCGGGCATCGGCTACACCTACGAGATCAACTTCGGCGGCTCGGGCAACCGCAACAAGAGCGCCGGCGACGCGATCTTCCACTGCCACTTCTACCCGCACTTCGCGCAGGGCATGTGGTACCACTGGCGCAACCACGACGTGTTCGAGGCCGGCACCATCCTCAACGCCACGCCGGCGACGCTCGACGCGCAAGGATTCGCCACCGCCAACGGCTACCACACCACGCGGTGGGCCCTGAAGGAAGGCAAGCCCAGCGCCGGCTCGCGCGCCTACCCGGATGGCGAGATCGTCGCCGGCACGCCGATCCCGGCGCTGGTGCCGCTGCCCGGCAAGCCGATGCCGGTGATGCCCGGCCGCGTGACCACCAAGCCCAACCCGCTGATGGCCGTCACGAACCCGGCCAAGCCGGTCGGGTCGCTGGCGGTCGTGATCGACCGCAACATCAACCCCGGCTTCCGTTCTGGATCGCCGGCATGGAAGACATCGATCGGCCAGCGTCCGCCGACGCCGGTGCTGGACATGCTCACGACAGGCGCAGGCCACGGCGCTGAAGGCCACGGGCAATCCGCTCTGGTCGCGAACTCGACCCGACCAGGCCGACGGCTTCGACGGCGGCCTGCCGCGCCATGCGCTGAAGGGTTGCCGCCGGCGGCGTGGCCGAGACCACGACGACCCGGCTCGACTTCACCAAGGAGATCGCGCAAGGCCGACGTGGTGTTCTACCCCGAGGAGGGCACCGATCTCGAGAAGGTGGCGATGGCCTTCCACGCGCAGCGCTGCATCCGACCTCCAAGCCCGACGGCACGCCTGCCGCGTGCACGGTCGACGCGGTCAGGGGCCCGATCGGCGGCTTCATCACCAACGGCTCGGCAAGCCGGTGGTCGGCGCGCCGTTCCACGACCCCTGCATCGACGACGCCGGCACGCGTCCTGAAGCCGGGCGTGGTCGGCACGCTTCTTCTCCGGCGAGACGCTCACCGGGCATGAGCACCCGCGGCGCGAGCCTCTTCAACGCCGACAACGCCGCGCATCTACAAGGGCACCAACATGCAGTTCGACGCGGTGCTCAACAAGGTCGGCTACCACTACCCGCAGCAGCGCATCGTCGCGCTGTGGGAGGACGTGGCGCCGGTCATCACCAAGACACAGGCCGCCCGAGCCGCTGGTGATGCGCATGAACACCTTCGACTGCGCGGTCTACCACCACAGCAACCTGGTGCCCGAGTACTACGAGATCGACGACTACCAGGTGCGCACGCCGACCGACATCATCGGCCAGCACATCCACCTGCCGAAGTGGGACCTGACCACCACCGACGGCGCGGCGCAACGGCTGGAACTACGAAGACGGCACGCTCGTCGCCCGGCACGGTCCGCGAGCGCATCGAGGCCATCAACTGCTTCAACGGCTTCGCCGACGCGTGCAACGCTGGCGTGACCCCCGGCACGCCGACGGCAAGGCCCGCCTGGTGGCGAAGGATCACCCGTACTGGGGCAAGGTCGCCGACCAACGCTCGGCGGCGCGTTTCCCCGAAGCAGTGGAAGGGCGCGCGCACGACGATCCAGCGCTGGTTCGCCGACCCGGTGGTCAACACCGAGGGCGTGGACCGCGGCCTGGGCATCATCTTCACGCACGACCACTACGGCCCGTCCACGCACCAGCAGATCGGCCTGTACTCCACCGTGCTGACCGAGCCCGCCGGCTCGCAGCTGGGCGCACAACGAGACCGGCAGCAGCTGGGCTACGACCCGGTCACCGGCGCGCCGGGCCGCACCGACACGCGCCTGGACGGCTCGGTGTTCAGCGACGGCGGCCCGACCAGCTGGCAGGCGGCGATCCAGCCGCAGGCGCAGACCGGCCGTACGCGAGCAACACCGTCAAGGCCAGCCTGCACGCGCACGCAGATCAAGGCGTCGACTGCCAGAAGCCGTTCCGCGAGTTCTATCTCGAGTTCAGCGACTTCCAGCACGCCTATGAAGCCGGCGTCTACGTCGGCGCCGACCAGCACGGCATGCCGTTCAACCCGGAGGGCGCCGGCCTGCCGCCGTCGGCGTTCAACGCCGGCAATCCGCTGTGGGACGGCACGCGCGCAGAACGCCTTCCGCTTCGCGATCAACCCGCCGGCGCGCGAGCAGATCAACCCGGTCTTCCCGGACCTGGTGCTCGAGCTGGCGACACGCGGACAATCCGCTGAACAACTTCTGCCCGGCGCGTCCCTGCCCGCAGGCGATCGACGTGCAGGACCCCGGCGTGCTGGTGGTGAACTACCGCAACGAGCCGGTCGGCCTGCGCGTGTACGACCCGAACAAGCCTCGGCGCCCGGACGGCAAGCCGCGGCGATGCAGGCCGACGGCGACAAGGGCGACCTGGCGTTCGCACTGCAGTCGCGCACCGACCGCGCCATCGCGGCGCTGAACGTGCAGCCGACCGCAGCGACCATCATCAACGGCACCAAGTTCCCGCCGCCGATCAACGCGGGCGGGGTCAACGCCGGCGACCCGTTCACGCCGATGATGCGCACCTACTCGGGCGACCTGGTGCGGGTGAAGATCCAGGCCGGTGGCCACGAGGAGGAGCACAACGCCACCATCCACGGCCTGAAGTGGCTGCAGCACCGGCTCCGGCCACGGCCGCGCGCCAGAACTCCGGCTGGCGCAATGCGCAGGCCGCGGGCATCTCCGAGCAGTTCACGCTGACCGCGCCGGTGATGGCCGACATGTCCAACGTGCTGGGCAATCGCCGACTACGCCTGGTCGGTGGACGCCGGCAACGACGGCTGGTGGAGCGGCATGTGGGGCATCATGCGCAACTACACGCTGCCGCAGGCCAACCTGTTCCAGCTGCCGGGCAAGAAGCCGCAGATCCCGGCCAACCTGGCGGCCTTCACGCTGCCGGCGGCCGAGCGCACGCAGCAGGGCGGCTCCCTATTCGGCGTGTGCCCGAGCAACGCGCCGCGGCGCAACGTCGACATCTCGGTGGTGCTGGCCAACAACGCGCTGGGCAACACCTTCGGCGTGACGCTGCCGACCACCGGTGACGTCGCGACGCAGAACGTCGGCGCCAAGCTCAACCCGGCCGGCGGCACGCTGGTCTACAACCATCGCGCCGCGACGGTGTCGGGCACGTTCGTCGACGAAGCCGGCGTGACGGTCACGCTGACCCACCAGGGCCCGCTGCACGACCCGACCGCGATCATGTACGTGCTGACCTCCGATCTCGACGCCAACGGCAAGCTGCAAGGCCGACCGCGCCGGTCGAGCCCTGTGCTGCGGGCGCGGGCCGGCGAGTGCCTGAACGTCACCGTGCGCAACCGGCTGCCGGCGGTGGTGCCCGACCTGGCGACGTACTCGACGCTGCAGGGCGTCGTCAAGCGCGATCGTTTCCGCGCAGAGCCGGCCCAACGGCGCGACCACGTTCAACAACAACCTGATCCGTCCGTCCAGCAACGTCGGCGTGCATGCGCAGCTGGTCGAGTTCGACGTCACCCGCAACGACGGCACGAACGTCGGCGCCAACCCGGTGCAGACGATCGCGCCCAATGGCGTGCGCACCTACCAGTGGTACGCCGGTGACCACGGTCTCGGCGCGGTGTCCGCCAACCCGCTGAGCCAGTTCATCGACCTGGTGACGGTGATCCCGACTGCCGATCGAGTTCGGTGGCGTGAACCTCACGCCGGCCGACAAGATCAAGCAGGGCGCCAAGTCGCTGGTCGGTGCGATGGTGATCGAGCCCGCGGCTGCCACCTGGACCGAGAACACGCAGGTGTTCGACCGCCAGGACGCCGCCGGCACGCGCCTGACCCGTGCGCAGGCGACCGTCTGCCCGGGTGGTGGCGCCAACTGCACGATCACCGCGGCCAACGCCTTCCGCGACTTCTCGCTGGTGCTGACCAAGGGCAACACGCACTACTACAGGGACGGCAGCCCGGTCGAGCACATGAACGGCGAAGGCGTGGGCATTCCGGAAGACTCGCAGGAGGCCTCTGGCATGCTGCTCAACTACGGCATCGAGCCGATGTGGTTCCGCTTCGGCATCCTGCCGCAGGCGCCCTTCGGCCCGGCGAGCCGTCGCAGGCTGCTATGGCGTCGATCCCGAACTCGCACCAGGCCTACAGCAACACGCTGCCGGTGCCGGGCCAGGCCGGCCAGACGGCCGACCCGGCGACGCCGGTGTTCCAGGCCAACGCGGGCAAGCCGATGCGGGTGCGCATGACCAACCCGTTCGGCACCACCCGCGGCAGCACGCTGCAGGTCCACGGCCACCAGTGGCAGCGCGACCCGTACGTCTGCACGGGCGAGGCGCGCAACGGCCTCACCGGCGCGTGCCTGATGACCAGCGTGGGCTCGCGCAACATCGGCCTGAACCCGATCGGGTTCTACGAAGGTGGGCGTGAGAGCTGGACACCGATGTCGCACTTCGACATCGTGATGCCCAGCGCCGGTGGCGGCAACGGCGTCGTCGGCGACTACCTGATGAGGGACTCGGCCTCGTTCGGCAATGCGTCGGGCGTGTGGAGCATCATCCGCGTGAAGTAGGCGAGACAGACGACGGCGCTCCTGGGTTCCATCTCCCGGAGCGCCTCTTTGCTTCCAGGCGGAACGTGGAGCACCTCTCGGCGCCCGCCTGCTTTTTCCAGGCACCACCCGATCGAGGGGCGGTGCGCGGAAAGAGGACGGTGAGAATCATGACGGGTCGACCGACCCCAACGGGCACCCCGGCGCGGCGGCATCGCCGCACGGGAGAAGACCCGGATCTTCCGGCGCCGCAGGGCACCGGTTCGAACGCGATGAGAGGTGATGAACATGAATGTCAGTCGTTGTGTGGCGCGGGCGGCGCTAGCCGCTGCAGCCGTCACGTGGATCCTGGCGCCGGCATCGGCGGCTGAAACCGCCGCGCCGGCCGGTGCGGTGAGCGACCGCCTGGTGCGCAACGGCGTCGCCGTCGACTTCAGCCTGACGCCGGCGGGCCGCATCAAGGCGCTGACCGAAGGCGAGTTCGCCGACGTGCGCTTTCGCATCACCGACGAGGCGCAGCGGCCAGCCGATCCGCGGCACCGCGCCCGGCGCGTGGCTGGACATGGCGCAGGTGATCCAGGGCCGCGGCGCCGACCAGAAGAGCTGCAAGGACAAGGTCTCGCTGTACCTCAAGGGTGCGGTCGGCATCCGGCCGATGGTCGACCTGAACAGCTACTACGTGGTGCTGTTGAACAACGACGCGTCGGTGGCCGTGGTCGACCCGGTGGTGAGCATGGCCGGCGCCACCAGCACGCTGGCCAGCCTGCTGCTCAATGCGCCGGGCGCGGACTGGGCGCCCTCGCGACCGCGAGCGCAGGCTCTACATCTCGATGCCGCGGGTGGGCCAGGTCGCCGTGATGGACACCGAGAACTTCAAGATCGATCGACAACATCGCCGCCGGCAAGACGCCGGTGCGGGTGGTGCTGCAACCCGACGGCCGTTTCCTCTGGGTCGGCAACAACGGCGCCGACGAGGCGAGCAGCGGCGTGACGGTGATCGACACCGAGAGCCGCAAGCCGGTCGGCTTCGTCGCCACCGGCGCCGGCCACCACGAGATCGTGTTCTCGGCCGACAGCCGGCACGCGTTCGTCAGCAACCGCGACGGCGGCAGCGTGACGGTGATCGACGTCGCGTCGCGCCAGGTGGTCAAGACCCTCGCGACCGGCAGCCAGCCGCTCGCGCTGGCCCATTCGGCGCTGGCGCGCGCGGTCTACGTCGCCGACGGCAAGGACGGCAAGGTCACGGTGATCGACGGCGACAAGCTGGAGATCACGGCGCGCATCGCGCTGAAGCCCGGCCTCGGCCCGCTGCGCATCGACCCGGACGGCCGCTTCGCGCTGGCGCTCAACCCGCAGGAAGACCTGGTGCACGTGATCGACGTCGCGACCCACGAGCATGTGCAGGACATCAAGATCAGCGGGCAGCCGTTCCAGATCACCTTCAGCAAGACCTTCGCCTATGTGCGCGCGATGCACTCCGAGCGCGTCAGCATGATCGACGCTGGCCTCGCTCGGCAAGGGCAAGCAGCCCAGCGTGCAGAGCTTCGCCGCCGGCGCGCAGCCGCCCAACGCCAGCGGCGGCGTGGCGATCGCCGACTCGGTGGCGTCGGCCGCCGGCGAAGGCACGGTGTTCGTCGTCAACCCGGCCGACGGCACCACCTACTACTACATGGAGGGCATGAACGCGCCCTCGAGCAACTACCGCGTCTACGGCTCGAGCCCGCGCGCGGTGACGGTGGTCGACCGCAGCCTGAAGGAGGTGGAGCCGGGCGTCTACGCCGGGCGCGTGCGCATTCCGGTGGCCGGGCACCTACGACGTGGCGTTCATGCTCCAGACGCCCGCGGTGCTGCATTGCTTCAGCGCCGAGGCGGCCGAGAACCCGCTGATCGCCAAGGACCGTGAGCCGCTGACGCTGACCTACCAGACCACGCAGCGGCAGTACAAGGTGGGCGAGACCGCGGTGGTGCGCTTTCGCATCGCCGACGGCAAGACCGGCGAGCCGAAGGTCGGGCTGGCCGGCCTCAGCGCGCTGTACTTCCTGGCGCCGGGGCGGCGGCGCACCGAGGTGAAGGTCACCGAAGTGGGCGACGGCGTGTACGAGGCGCGGCTCGATCTCGTGCGAGGCCGGCGCGTGGTACGTGCACGTCGGCGTGCCGTCGCTGAAGATCGGCTACGAGCGCCTGCCGTACTTCTCGCTGCAGGCGCTCGCGCCGGCGGATTTCAAGTCGCCGGTGGCGGCGCGATGACCAAGGAGGGCTCCATGCATTCAGTCCCATTCGCTCGTGCGCTCGCGCTGTGCGCCCTGTGCGCCACGCTGGCGCTGTCGCCGGTGGCGGCGCACGACCATGCGGCGCATCAAGCCCAGGCCGCCGCCAAGCCGGTCGCGCCGCAGGGCGTGCGCATCAGCCTGGCCGACACCGCGCTGCTCGACCAGGACGGCCGCAGCGTGCGGCTGAAGAGCGACGTGATCGGCGAGCGCATCGTCGTCGTCGACTTCATCTACACCAGTTGCACCACGGTGTGCCCGGTGGTCTCTGCCGTGATGGCGCAGGCGCAGGCCAAGCTCGGCGCGCGGGTGGGACGCGACGTCGCGTTGTTGACGCTGACGGTCGATCCGGTGCGCGACACGCCGGCGCGCCTGAAGGAGTACGGCGGCCGCATCGGCACCGGCCCTGGCTGGACCTGGCTGACCGGAGCGAAGCCGCAGGTCGACGAGGCGCTGAAGGTGTTCGGTGCCTACACGCCCAATTACGTCGACCATCCGCCGCTGGTGCTGGTGGGCGATGCGAAGGCCGGCAAGTGGGTGCGGTTCTACGGCTTCCCGAGCCCCGACCAGCTGGTGACGGCCGTCGACGAGCTGAGCACCGCGCGCGCCAAGGCCGGCGCACCGGGTTGAAGGACACGATCATGATGCAAGCGATCCGTGCCGCGGCCGGCGTGGCGGCGATTGCTCTCGTTCGGCCTGGTCTGGGCCCAGACCGAGCCGAACAAGGCGCGGCGCGAGCGCCGCGCCGCAGGCCGCCGCGCCACCGGCGGCGCAGTCGGGCGGCGGCGCACGCGCGACGCGCGCAGCTACTTCACCGACCTGGAGCTGCTGACGCAGGACGGGCGCAAGGTGCGCTTCTACAGCGACGTGCTCGAGGGCCGCACGGTGCTGATCAACGTGATCTACACGACCTGCAAGGACGCCTGCCCGTTGATCACGCAGCAGCTCAACGAAGTGCGCAAGCGGATACCGGAGCTGTTCGGCAAGCAGGTGTTCTTCGTCACGCTGAGCTCGGACCCGATCCTCGACACGCCGAAGCTGCTGAAGCAGTTCGCGCAGAAGCAGAGCGCCGACGTGGCGGGCTGGACCTTCCTCACCGGCAGCAAGGACCACATCGACCACATCCTGAAGAAGCTGGGCCAGTACGCCGACGACAAGGAAGACCACTCGACGCTGATCATCGCCGGCAACGTGCCGGCCAAGCGCTGGGCGAAGATCAGGCCCGACACGCCGGTGGTGGCGATGGCCGAGCGGTTGACCACGCTGGCCGCTGCGGGCGGCGCGCCCGAAGCCAAGCCGTAGCCGGGCGACAGGCCCGGGTCGGTCGCCGAGGTCAAATGATTGGCGCCATCCAGGCTGCAGCGCTGCGGGGTCTGGCGCGCGCGGCGCTGGCGCTGTGCGTCGCCGCCGCCGCCAGTGCCGCCGCGGCGACCGAGCTCAGCGAGCTGGAACGGGCCGGGCAGCACATCTACCGGCGCGGCGAGAGCCCGAGCGGCGCCAGGATCAGCGCGCGGATTGGCATGAGCGGGCTCGAACTGGCCGGTGCCAGCGTGGCGTGCGGCAACTGCCACGGCGAAGACGGTCGCGGCCGACCCGAGGGCGGCATCGCGCCGTCCAACATCCTGTGGTCGGAGCTGACCAAGCCTTATGGGCACCAGCACGACAGCGGACGCCGGCACGGTGCGTTCGACGAGCAGCAGGTGCGGCGCGCGATCGTCGAAGGGACGGATCCGGACGGCCACGCGCTGGACGGTGCGATGCCGCGCTACGCGATGTCGGCCAAGGATCTGAGCGCACTCGTCGCGTACCTGATGAAGCTGGAGTCGGTGCTCGACGCCGGCTTGAGCGCGGAGGCGATCCGCATCGGCACGCTGCTGCCGCTGACGGGCCGGCTGGCGGCGCTGGGCGAATCGCTGCGTGCGATGTGGACTGCGTACTTCGCGGCGCTGAACGAACGCGGCGGCATCCACGGCCGGCGCCTCGAACTCGTCGTGGAGCCGCTGCCGGTCGAGATCGACGCGGCGCGCGCCCGCGCGCGTGCGCTGCTGGCCGATGGCGGCGTCTTCGCGGTGCTGGCGCCGGTGTCGGCCGGCATCGAAGGCGAGTTGTCCGACGCCGCCAGTGCGGCGCAGGTGCCGGTGATCGGTCCGCTCACGCTGTTGACCGAAGACGTGCGCGCATCGAACACCCAGGTGTTCCATCTGCTGCCGGGTGTGGCCGAACTGGCGCAGGTGCTGGCGTTGCACGCTGCGCAGGAGCTGCGCCTCACGCCACGGCCGATCGCGCTGTGGCACCCCGACTCGGCGGGCGGCCGGTCGACGGCGCAGGCCGTCGATGCCGCGCTGCGCGCGGCGGGCTGGCGCACGACCCTGACGGTGCCGTTCGCCGCACGCGGCACCTCGCACGACGCGCTGGCCGCCAGCCTGAGCGCACGCCAGGTGGCCGCGGTGCTGGTGCTGGGCGCCGGCGCCGACATCACGGGGCTGGCGACCTCGGCCGCGCGCATCGGCTGGACGCCGCAGTTGCTGGTGCCCGGGCCGGTGGCGCCGCGCGACATCGTCGAGTTGCCGGCGGCGTTTCGCGACCGCGTGACGCTCGCGTACCCGACGGCGCCCGGCGATCAGCGCGGCGACGCACTGCGCGAGTTCGGCGCGCTGCAGCCAGCCGGCAGCGGGCCGCGGGCGTTCCAGCCGCCGCAGATCGCCGCCTATGCCGCCGGCCTGCTGCTGGTGGAGGGCTTGAAGCGCACCGGGCGCGACCTGTCGCGCCGCAAGCTGATCGCCACGCTCGAGGCCGTGCAAGGCTTCGACACCGGGCTGGTTCCGGCCGTGAGCTATAACGCCGACCGGCGCATCGGCGCGCTGGGAGGGTATCTGGTGGCCGTGGATCTCGAGCGCAAGACGCTGCGACCGTTGGGCGGGTACCAGCGGCTGCCATGACGGCGCGGCGCTCGATCCGCCTGACCGCGGCGAGGCGGGTTCTGTGGCGCGGCGCGCTCGTCGTGGGCGTCGGCGTGCTGTGGTGTGCCACGGCGCTCGGCCAGCCGGTGCTGGCAGCGCGTGTCAACGGCGTGGGCATCACGGCCGAACTGCTCGATCGCCAGTACGAGGAGCTGTTGCGCGAGCGCAAGCTGCACATCGCGCGCCTGAACAATCCGGCGAAGGCCAAGAACATCAAGCGTGAGGCACTCGACCAACTGATCCGCGTCGAACTGCTGTGGCAGGAGGCCAAGGCGGCCGGACTGGTGGCCAGCGACGACGAGGTCGATCGTGCCGTCGCCGCGGTGCGCGGCCGCTTTCGCAACGCCGAGACTTTCGTGCGGCGCATCGAGATCAGCGGCTACAGCGAGACGGCCTATCGCGAGTACACGCGCAAGCTGCTGTCGGGCGAACGATTCGCGCAGCGCATTGTCGAGCGCGAGGTGCGCGTCACCGACCAGGACGTCGAGGACTTCTATGCGGCCAACCCGCGGGCGTTCCGGCGCCCCGAGCAGGTGCAGGTGCGCCAGATCCTGATCGCCGTGCCGGCCGATGCCGACGCGCTGCGGAAGGAGCAGGCCCGACGCAGGATCGACGGCCTGCTCGAGCGCGCTCGCGGCGGTGAAGACTTCGAAGCGCTGGCGCGCCAGCACTCGGACGATGCCACGCGCCAATGGGGCGGTGAACTCGATCCGTTCGTTCGCGGCGAGAAGGCCAAGCCGTTCGAGGATGCAGCGTTCGCGCTGGCGCCCGGCGCGATTTCGGAGGTGGTCGAAACGTCCGCCGGCCTGCACATCATCAAGCTCGAGCAGCGCACGGCCGCCGTGTCGGTGCCGCTGGACGAAGCCCGCCCGCGCATCCGCGAACATCTGCAGTCGACGCGCGGCAAGGAGGCGGTCGACCGCGAGGTCGAACAGCTGCGCTCGCTGGTCAAGGTCGAAGTGCTGACGCCGCTTTGATGCCGATGGCGCTGACAGCCGCCGCACAGCGGGCGGGGCCGGCGGACAACAAGAAGCCGGCAAGTCTCGGTGTGAGACCGCCGGCGGTACAGAAGGACGATCAACGGGTTTTCAGTGATTCGTCAGCGGACCTCTACGGGTAGATCCGCACGTTGGTCGTGCTCGAGCTGGTGGCGTGGGTCGCACTGCCGTTGTAGGTGGCGGTCATCGGATGGACCGAGCCGATCAGGACGGTTGCCGGGAGCGGGATGGTGTTGGCCGGCACCACCAGTGTCGCGACCCCTGCGGCGTTCAGCGTGGCGGTTCCCAGTGTCGTGGTGCCGTCCCGGAAGGTGACCGTGCCGCTGGGTACTCCGGCGGTCGAGCTGACGGTGACCACCAGGGTATTCTGGCTGCTCCTGCGGATGCCGGGTCCGCCGAGCTGAGTCACCACGGGGGTCGCCGTGATGGAGCTGGTCGTGGTCGCAGTGGGTCCCGGGTTCACCACCAAGTCGATCTGGCCGCTGCTGCCACCGAAGGTCGTGTTGCCGGCGTAGGTAGCGACGAAACGATGGGTGCCGGCCGAAAGGATGTTGGCCGCCACGGTGAGCGTCGCCACGCCCTGCGCGTTCAGCGTCAGCGTGCCCCCCACCGTGCTGTTGAGGTCGTCGACGAGAATCGAACCGGTGGGTATCGCCGTTCCGGCAACCGCGGCGACCCTGAACGTCAAGGTGACGGACTGGTTGGCCAGGATCGGATTCGCCGACGCAGTGACGGTGGTGGTGGTTGCGATCAGATTCGGCGCCGTCACCCCCAGGTTCAGCACGGCGGAGCTGCTGCCGATGAAGGTCGCATTGCCGGCGTAGACAGCCGTGATCGGGTGGGTGGCCACGTTAAAGGTGTTGGCCGGCACGGTCAGCGTCGCGACACCTGAGGCGTTGAGGGTGACCGTTCCCAGTTGCGTGGTGCCGTCGACGAAGGTCACCGGGCCAGCGGGTATCGGGCCGCCCGCGCTGACCGTCGCGGTCAAGGCCACGGCCTGATTGCTGGCGATCGGATTGGCCGACGCGGTGAGGACCGTGGTGGTCGCAATCTGATTCACCGCGAGACTGACCGGAGCGGACGTGCTGCCGAGGAAGACGGATGCGACTCCTGCGTAGGCCGCGGTGATCGAATGTGTTCCGGCCGCGAAGCTGCCGGCCGGCACCACGAGCGTCGCGACGCCGGAGGCGTTCAGGGTGCCTGTTCCCAGTGTCGCGGCGCCGTCCAGGAAGGTCACTGTGCCATTGGGTGCTGTGGTTCCGGACACCGCGCTGACCGTCGCCGTCAAGGTGACGGCCTGGTTGACGAAGACGGGATTGGCCGACGCCGTGAGCGTCGTCGTGGTCGCAACCGGCGATCGTTTGACCAGGCTGACCGGCAGCGTGGCCACTCCGCCTGCGGACGAGTTGACCGTGACCTGGGCCGCCGGCACAGGCATGGCGTGGGTGAGGGTGCCCGCACTGAGCACACCCAACGGCCCGATGCTGTCTCTCGCCTCGAGGGTTGGCGCGGGCGCCAGCTGATCGCTCGACGTGGCCTGGATGGTGAGCGTGTTCGTGTTCTCATCGAATGTCGCTTGGGTCACTGCGACCTCATCGATCAACGCCTTGTCGAGGACGGTGTCGGGTGCGCCAAGCGCGCTCGCCGTGACCCGGATGAACCCGGGCAGGCTCGACGGCGTGTTCGGAACGATGGGCGCAAAGAATCGCCCGGTCGCCGGGTCCGCGGTCAACGTGGTGTTGGGAATGCCCGCGCCGCTCGCCACGAGGGTTGCAGTGCCCGTGGACTGGGCGAACACGTTGATCTGGGCGTCGGTGGCCGAGCTGCGAACGTATGTGGCCCGGTTGATGGTCAGCGGCGGCGGCACAACGCCGGTGAACTTCTTGCCGATGATCGTGAACAGAGGCGTCTCGATGAAATTGACCCCCGGTCCGCCGACGTTGGGCCCCTCGAGGCGGAACTTGTTGTTGTCGGCGAACGTGCTGCCGGTGATGGCATGCGGAATGGCCGGATCGCCGATGAAGCCGGGCGGTGCCAGGGGAAGCACGTTGGGATCCCATTGCACGAACGGCCCGACGTTCGTCGAGTTCAACACCGCGTCGAAAGTGCCACACGGCACCGCCAGGCATCCCTGGTCGTCGGTGAAGTTGATCATGTTCCCGTTCTGCGGCGCGACCACGGCCTGGAACGTCTGCTCGCCGTACGGATAGATCACCTTGTAGGTCTGGCCGGCAATCAGATTGTCGACACGCAGGCGAAAACGCGCGAAGACGATTTGCTGGCCATCGGCGACGGCTCCAGCGAAGGCGCCCTCCAGGGCCAGGATCAAGTCCGCCCGTGCAGTGGACAGGCCGCCGATGCCGTCGATCCGGCTGGTCGCGCGCATCCAGAAGAACTCATCGGGGAAGTTCGTGGGAAACACGATCGGTGCGGCGTCGCCCAGCGGCAAGGTGCCAGTGAGCGCGCAGGGATCGGGAACCGGAACGGTCGTCGTCGGTTGTACCAGGCACGGCTCGAGCGCGAGGCCTTGCCGGTCCTGAAAGTACGACGGGAAGCCGCTGGCGAGTTTGGGCCCGGCCGCCGCAAGCCCCTGCCCCTGTGCGTGGACCGGAGCCGCGCCGAGCGCGAGATTAGTCAGCAGCGCGACTACGAACCACGCGCGCGCCAGTGCACGTTTTGCGGTGAGGATTGTCATTGAGACCTCCGTGCTAGCAAGTACTCGGGTAGAAGCGACGTTGCAGCGAATCGGGTCTCCTGGATCGATCGGTCCCGCACCCGAGGCGCGACCCATAGTACGAAGATCAAGCGTGCAAAACTGTCGCGCGGCAATTCGTCACACCGGTTCTGGTGGTGGCCACGGATGGCCGTGTTCGTCCGGCGCGCGGCCGCCGCCGCGAACCTGCGGACCTCGCGTGGCAAGGGTGCGATCGACAACGAGGTCGTGCAGCTTCGCTCGCTGGTCAAGGTCGACGTGCTGACGCCGCTTTGAGGCAGGCCGGTTCGTCGTGGCGGCGCTAACCTGGCCATGACGTCGTCTGATCCGGCTAGCACAGCGTTTCTTCCTGTGCAACTAGAGCCGTCAACGGCACCGGGAAAACGCCGCGGCAAAATGTCGCAGCCCGCGAATGAGCGGGGCGTTTTACATGTGCCGGACGCACTTTTACAAGTTGCGGCGGTGACTTGGCGTGTGATTTCTCATAGAGTGAATCGTCCTCGTTCGAGGTCGGATTTTTCTCAAAACACTCACTCTGTTGGAGGTCCACATGTCGTTGAAGAAACTCGTCTCGCTGGTCGCAACCGCCGCGATGCTGATGGGAACCATGTTCTCGACGCCGGCCGTGGCGCAAGGCAGCACCGGCTTCTCGGCACTGCAAGGCGTCGATGCGCAGGCGCTGTCGGTCGATGAGCTGCAGGCCATCACCGGCGAGCTGAATGCGGCTCAGATCGCGGGCGCGCTGCTGGCAAGAGCAAGCAGCACGACCAATCTTGCATTGAAGGCGTACTTGATGAAGTTGTATGACTACACGCTGAAGAACGCTGCGACGATCGACGCGACGCTCAAGAAGCTTGGCCTGTACACGCCATAAGCTCGGCAGCCGGCGACACGCCGGCGCGCAGTGGTCAAACGGCCCCGCTCAGGGGCCGTTTTCACGTCAGCGTGCGCCGCCGCGATCCGGGCGAGCCCGCCAGGGTGACTGTGATAGTGTCGCGCCGCGTATGTCGAACACCGCCGAGCGTTTCCGAACAGCTGCTCATACCTTGGCGATGTGTGTCGTTCGCGCGCGCATGCTCGCGGCGCTGTTGGCTGCATGCGCCGCATGCGGCGCCTGGGCACAGGCCACGCCGGACGAATCACGCCGTGGCGGGGTCGATGTGTCTGGCTATTCGATCGAAGGCAGCATCCAGCTCGAGGGAGCCGATTTCACGCGCCTGGTGGCGCCCTACATCGGTCTGCGCCGCACCGCCGCCGAGATCGAACGCGCGCGCAGCGCCGTCCAGCAGGCCTATCGCGACCTCGGGTTCTGTTCGGTGCGGGTCGATCTCAGGCGCGTCGAGCCGCAGGCCGGCGTCGTGACGTTCGCGACGGCGGAGATGCCCGCCAACGAGATCGGCGATTGCGTCCCGAAGGGCGCGCTGGCGGCCGCGCCCAGGCCGCAAGCGGGCTGTGCCGACGCAGGCCCGGGGGTGGACGGGTGCCCCGACTCGCGGGTCATCCTCCACGCGGCGGCGGGCGCCACCGAGTACCGCGTGCGCTCGCTGCGCGCATTGCGCGATGCGGGTGTCGTGAAACAGCGCTACGACTATTCCTGCGGCTCGGCGTCGCTGGCGACGCTGCTGACCTATGGCCTGAACGACCCGGTCGACGAGGATGTGCTGTTGCGCGCGTTGCTCGAGCCGCTGTCGGCCGACCAGCTCGGCGCGCTGCAGAAGCGGGGGCTGTCGCTGTTCGACCTGCAGCAGCTCGCGCAACAACGCGGCCACAAGGCGCTGGGTTTCCGCGTCCATCAGTCCCAGCTCGCGAAACTGTCGCGCCCGGTGATCGTGTTCATCAAGCCTCAGGGCTACGAGCACTTTGCGGTGTTCAAGGGCCTGCGCGGCGATCGTGTGCATCTGGCCGACCCGTCGCTGGGCAATGTGCGTTTGCCGCTGTATCGGTTTCTCGACATGTGGGCCGATGCGTCGGGCCGTGGCGTCATCTTCGCGGTGGAGAAGGCCGCGGGCGACTGGCCGCAGCGTTATGCTTTGCAGCTGGCCGATCGCAGCGATACGCCGCTGGAAGTATTGAGCGCCGAGCGCCTGATGGCGATCGGCAAGCCCCTTCCGATTCTCGACCCGACCAGGTAGCACTTTGATCCATTCCATCTTTTTATCGGGGGCTGATCCCCGTCGCGCTCGGTTGCGCCGGCGCGTTGCCGCTCGCGTCGTTTGCGGCCGGCGAAGGCCTCGCGCAGGAACTCGTGATGCCGGGTCCTGGCCAGGCTGCGGCGCCGCCCTCGGCGGTGCGTCTGGCGCAGGCCGCGCCGGACCCGAGGGCCCAGGCGGGCACGGCGCCGCTGCCCACGGTCGGCGAGCGTCCTGCGACGCCGACCGCCGAGGACATCGCGCTGCGTGATCAGCGCGCGTTGCTCAAGCGCGGCGCCGTCACGTTGGACTTCGGCGTCGCGTATTCCTACGGCGAGCAGACCTTGTTCCCGGTCATTCGGCAGGAACAACGTACGGTGGGCGCCACCGCCGCTGTTCGTTATGGCCTGCTGAACGACCTGCAGGCCACGGTGCGCCTGCCCGCGGTCTGGCGCCGCACCAAGGTCTTCACCGATGCGTCGATCGGCGGCACCAGCGCACCGCGCAGTGCCAGCGACAGCTACGGCGGCGACGCGTCGATTTCACTGCTCGGCGTCGCGCTGCGCGAAGCCACCGGCCGGCCCAACATCATCCTGAGCGTCGACGCCGTGCTGCCCAGCGGCCCCGGCGATCGCGGCGTCGGCGGTGGCCTGGTGCTGTCCAAGAGCTACGACCCGGCGGTCATCTTCGCCGGGCTGAGCTACCTGCGCGGCAGTTCGATCGATCCGGCGGACGCGCGCCGCTCGCTCGCCAAGCACAACGTGGGCCTGAGCATGGGCTACACGTACGCCGTCAACGACTCGCTCGCGCTGAGTTCGGTGTTCAGCGGTACCTACCGCAACGCGCAATCGTCCGATGGCGTGTCGATCCCGCCGCCGCGCGAGCGCTACCAGCTCCAGCTGGGCATGACCTGGCTGCTCGCGCGCAGCCTGTTCATGGAGCCCGCGGTCGCGATGCGGCTCGGCGGCGATAGTCCTGATCTGATCACGTCGCTGAACATTGCCTATTCGTTCTAGCCATGCCGCGGGCCTGCCCGGATGACACTGCAGTGGGCCGCAATGCCTGAGGTCGACAAGCCGGCTGCGTCCGCTCCGGCTGAAGCGCCAGCGCATCGACGCCTCGACGCCGCGGCGCTGGAGCAGGTCGCCGCCATGACGCTGGCGCACTACAACGACCACGCCGAGGACTTCTGGACCGGCACGCGCGATCACGACGTGAGCCAGAACATCGAGGCGCTGCTGCGCCATGTCGCCGCCGAGCCGCCCTGGGCCATCCTCGATTTCGGCTGCGGTCCGGGGCGTGACCTGGTCACCTTCCAGCGGCTCGGTCATCGGCCGATCGGACTGGAGGGCGCGCATCGCCTGGCCGAGTTGGCACGCCTGCACAGCGGATGCGAGGTGTGGGAACAGGATTTCCTCAAACTGGACTTGCCGGCGCAACGCTTCGACGCGGTGTTTGCCAATGCCGCGATGTTCCACGTGCCGAGCCAGGAACTGCCGCGGGTGTTGCGCGAGCTGAACGCAAGCTTGAAGCCGGGTGGTGTGTTGTTCAGCTCCAATCCGCGTGGCCGGGGCGAGGAGGGCTGGAATGGCGGTCGCTACGGCGCCTTTCACGACCTTCACGCGTGGCGTCATTACCTGACGGCGGCGGGATTCGTCGAACTCGAACACTACTATCGCCCGCCCGGCCTGCCGCGCGAACTGCAGCCTTGGCTGGCCAGCGTCTGGCGCAAGGCGGGGGCTGGCTGATCGTGTTCAACCGCATCGCATGGGCCGGCCCCCTCGCGCTGATCGCGTGTGCGAGCGCGCAGGCCCAGCGCGTGAGCTACGACGACGTGGCGCCGATCCTGGCGGCACGTTGCGTGGTCTGTCACACCGGCCCGGCTGCCCCGCTGGAATTGCGGCTCGATTCGCTGGACGGCGTGTTGAAGGGCAGCAAGAACGGCCCGGTCGTCAAGGCGGCCGATGCCGCGGGCAGTGAGCTGATCCGCCGGATCAAGGGGCTCAGCCAGCCGCGGATGCCGATGACCGGGCCGCCGTACCTGGCGGAGCCGGAGATCGCACTGATCGAGCGCTGGGTCGCGGCGGGCCTGGAGCGCGGCGGCACGGCGAGCGTGTCCGCGCCGGCCCCGGCTTCACCGCGGCGCCCGGCGCCCGGCGAAGCGGTGACCTATGCGCATGTGGCACCGATCTTCGCCACGCGATGCGTCAAGTGCCACTCGCCGAACGGCCTGATGGGCCCGGCGCCCGAGGGCTATGTGCTGACGTCGTACGAGGCCACGCTGGCCAGCGCCGACCGTGCGCGCGTGGTGCCCGGTGCCGCGGACGCGAGCGAGCTGGTGCGCCGCATTCGCGGCCAGGCGCGCCCGCGCATGCCGTTCGACGGCCCGCCGTACCTGAGCGACGACGAGGTCGCGCTGATCACCGACTGGGTCAACCAGGGTGCACGCACCGCGGACGGCCAGCGCGCCGCCGTGCCCGGCGGTGCGCAGGTGCGTCTGCACGGCACGTTGCGCGGGGCGTGGCGCCTCGACGAGCTGCCGCTGACGGTCACGCCGTCGACGCGCGTTCAGGCCAACCCGGACGGCGCCGACTATGTCGAGGTGCGGGGTCAGCTGCGCAACGATGGCGCGGTCGTCGTGCAGCGCATTCGGCGCCGCTAAAGCGAGCGCGCCGCGACTGGGCGCGGCGCGCGGCGACCACCGTTGCCCGGTGACTAATCCTTGCCGGACTTCCCGCAGCCCTGGAAGCTCAGCATCGGCCGCCCGCTGGGCACGGCGTTCGGAATCACGCCGCACATCTGAGAGGGTCGTGCCATCGGGTCGAGCAGGCCGTTGCGGACGAAGGTCACCAGGTCCTCGAACTCGCCACCGCTGAGCTTGACCGGATCACGCAGCAACGGGTCGAGCGTCGCGAGCACCGGCTCGATCGGCCCCAGCCGGTTGCGCAGGTCGCGGTCGATGCCGGCACGCCGGGGGTCATAGCCGCGCGCCGACTTGGCGACATCCAGGTGATGGCGGATCGCGTCCTCCAGCCGCGTGAACGCGCCGTTGTGGAAGAACGCCGGCTGCAGCGCCACGTTGCGCAGCGGTGTGGTGCGGAACTTGTAGCGATCGGCCACCAGACCGGACACCTGCGCCGCGCCGAAGTCCTCGTCCTCGCCGGCCCCGTCGAAGATCAGGTTGCCCTTGCCGACGCCGAACTCCGGTGCGATCTGCGGCACGCCGATGTTGCGGTTCTCGAAGTCGCTGAACATCTCGTTGGAGCGTCCGGTCACCGCGTGGCACTCCACGCACTTGCCCTTGCCGAAGAAGATCTGCGCGCCGCGTTTCTCGGCCGGGCTCATCGCGTGGCGTTCACCGCGCGCAAAGCGGTCCAGCGGTGCGTTGGCGCGCACCAGTGTGAACTCGAACTCCGCGATCGCGCGGCCGAACATCGTGAAGTCGATCGGCGCGCCGGCCGCGACCTCGGGGAACGACGCGCCGAACAGCGCCTTGTAGGCGGGGTTTTCGTTCAACCTGACCAGCACCGCCTGGCGGATCGGCTCGTTGCGGAACCCCGAGGCGTCGGCGGCTGGCACCAGGCTGCCCAGGCCGTCGTCGAACTGCAGGAAGCGCGGACCGAGATCCTTGACCCCGGTGAAGCCCGCCACCTCGACCAGCTCGGTCGCCGGAATATGCGCCTGAGCCACCAGCAGGTGCGCGATGTGCGGATCCTTCGGCCTGAACGCGCTGGTGCCCTCGGGCAGTGTGAACGCGAATCCCAACGCGTTGTCGAACGGATCTTCGGTGGGCGAGAAGAAGCGCCCGTTCCACATCAGCTTGTAGTAGAAGGCGGTGTTGATCACCATCGGCGAGCGGCGCTGGTTGCGTGGGCCGGTGCGCGCCGGGGCCGACCTTGCCGTTGTTCTGGACGCCGATCGCGATCGACTGGGTGTCGCCCATGCCGGCGGACGGCGAATGACAGCCCGCGCAGGTGTTGTCGTCGTGCAGGCCTCCGATGGTGTCGAAGAACAGCATGCGACCCAGATCGGCCAGCTTCGGATCGACCTTGCGTCCGAGCCGCAGCTCGAGCGTCGAGGCCATCGCGCCGGTGAAGCCGTGCTCCTTGAGCTTGCTCGCCAGCGAATCCTCGACGCGGCGCAGCTCGGCCTCCGCGCGTAAGGCGGTCTGGGTCGCATCGTCGGCGAGCACGTCGGCGGGGGCTTCCCCGCCACTACCGCCGCCGCACGATGCGAGCAGGACGAGCGCGGCGGCGCCCGCCATCTGCGCCAACGCGCCGGGTCGACGCGTGAACCTCAAGTTGGAACGTAGACGTTGCAATCGTGGCTTGAGCATGGTTTCCCCTCTTCTTCGTGTGCTGCCGCGAGGCTGGCTCGCGGCCGTGGAGCATTGGCAATCCGAATCTAGACCCGCGCCGATTCCAGATTGGTTTGGTTTTGTGAGATGGCTGGTGATTCAGCGCAACCGCGCATGGGATCGTTACACTTTTGATGTGAAACCCAACAACAGAGCTGGATGGCGGACGGCTGATACAGGTTTGTTGGCGCAACATCATTGAGCCGGCCTTCGACGGCTGCGTCGAAATATGTTGCAACGCGTGCCAGCGGTCTGTTCGATCGGACACAGTAGACGCCCCGCGCGCGAGCGCAGTGCGGCGTCAATTCCGGCTTGCGGCGTCGTCGGGCTCTGCGGGTTCGGCTGTGCTGTCGGGTGGTGGGCCTTCAGCCGGTGGCGCGGACGATGCGTTCGCGGGCGCACTGGCCGCCCCGGCGGCGACTGGCTGCGGCGAAGCATCCTTGGTCGGGGCGCGCGCGGGCGCCGTTGAAGTGCCGGCGCTGCCGCCCGGCCCAGCAGCCGAGCCGGCGCTGGCGGCCGGCGCTGCACGGTCGGCTGATCGGCGACGAGGCGGCCGCCGCTGCGCCAGGCGGCCGACCGTCGCCGCGCGTTTGTGGCACCGCGGTGAACTTCCAATCGTTGTAGGTCGCCGCGCTCTCGAAGCTGGCGTAGATGGCCGGGAACCCGGCGGTCTTGACCGGCGCGCCGTCGGACTGGCTGTAGACGCCGACGATGCGGCCCTGCGGGTTGCGCAGCAGCCCCCAGTCGGTGCCGCGCGTCATCGGGTCGTCGTAGACCTGGCGCAGGTATCGGCGCGGCGCGGCGACTGCGGGTGTCGAGCAGCAGGTCCTGCAGCGTGGCCGGGTAGCGGTTGCCGGCGTTGGTGGCCGATTGCGAGTAGGCGACGATCGCCCGGCGGATCTGATCGCCCGCCCACAGCAACTGCTTCTCGCGTTCGCGCCGCTGGATCTGGCTCCACAGCGAGGCGCTGGCGGCGAGCAGGCCGCTGGTGATGGCCACGGCCAGCAGCAGCGCGATGTAGGTCACGCCGCGCTGCCGTCGCGGCCGACTCACCATGTGTTGAACGCCGTGCCGTCCAGCGCCGTGGCCGCCGAGCCGCTCTTGACGTCGTAGACGCGCCCGGGCAGCGGGCGGCGGCGGCGGCGCCGACGACCCAGCTGTCGCTGGCGCCGGTGATCGGGTCGCTGCGGCACGCTGCGCAGATAGCGCTTGGTCACCAGCTCGTCGAGCGCATCGGGGTAGCGGCCGGTGTCGGCGTAGTGCTTGTCGATCGCGTCGCGCATCAGCGACGAGGTTCTGCTTCAGCGTCGCCTCCTCGGCGCGCTTGACGCTGCCGTAGTAGCGCGGCACGGCGATCGACAGCAGCGTGGCGATGATCGCCATCACCACCAGCAGCTCGATCAGCGTGAAGCCGCGCCGCGTCACCATCGGCGGTACGGGACGCCGTTCATCCCGTCTCCTTCGGCCAGCGAGTGCACGTCGTAGACATCGCGGCCCTCGCGCGGCGTCATCGGGCGGGCTGTCGTAGCTGCGCTTGCCCCAGGTGTCGGCCGGCGGCGTCTTGCCGTCGGGGTGCAGCGGGTCGCGCGGCAGGCGGCGCAGGAAGTAGATCTTGGTCTTCTTCGGGCTGCGGGCATCCTCGATGCCGTCGACCAGCACCTCGAGGTTGGGCGGATACCCGCTTTCGTCGGCCTTCTTCGGCACGCGGCCCTCGTCGACGGCCTGCTTGTAGGCGTCGATCGCGCCGCGCAGCTCGCGCAGCGCGGCGCGCAGCTCGTTTTCGCGCGAGCGCTTGACGCCGAGCTCGGCCAGCGGCAACGCCACCGTCGCCAGCACGGCCACGATGGTGGCCGTCACCAGCAGCTCGATCAGCGTGAAGCCGGCCTCTGCCCCCGGCGCGCGGGCACGCGCGCAGGTGCAGCGCTCATGGCAGCAGCTTCAACTCCAGCGGCACCGATCCCTCGATCGGCAGGCGACGATTGGCCGGATCGACGGCGATGACCGAGCTGATCTGCAACTTCGGGCTGCGTGCCGGCTTTGCGCGCCTTCGCCCGCAGCTTGATCAACGGGCCGTCGCCCTTGGTCGAACCGGCGCCCGAGGCGCCGAGCGTCGCGAACACGACGCCGAGGCCGGCATCCACGCGCGGCGTGAACACCGCGGCACCGCCCACTTGGGCGAAGAACCCGCCGTCCTCGACCGCCACCACCTCGACTTCTTGCGGGTCGTAGCGCAGCTGCAGCGATGCACCCTTGACCAAACCCTCGCTGCGCGCCTTGAGTTCGACGACGAACTCCTCGCCGACCTTGATCGACGGCGGCGCCTGCCACGACAGCATCACCGGGGCACCCGCGGCTGCGGCCGCCGCGCCGGTCGCGCTGGCGGCGCCCGCCGCGGCAGTGGCCGCGGCTCCTGCGATCGAAAGGGTGGTGGTGGCGCCGGGCGCGCCGGCGGGTCGGGGTTCCTTGTCGGCGATCTGCTGCACGAAGGGCGAGCGTGTGCGCACCGCGGCTTCGGTGCCGGACCAGAACTCGGACAGCGTCGCGTCGGCGCGCTCGACGCCGCGCACGAGCTGCGGCGTGATCAGCAGGACCAGTTCTCGGCTGCGCTGCTCGGTGCTCTTGGTGCCGAACACCCGGTCCAGCAGCGGCGCCTCGCCGACGAACGGCAGGCCACGGCCGGACTGGATATCGTCGTCGCGGATCAGGCCCATCAGCGCCTGGGTCTCGCCGTCGCGCAGGCGCAGCACGGTCGACGCGTTGCGCGTGCCGACCTCGTAGGCGGTGGTGCCGGCATTGGTCTTGGTCTGCGTGCCCAGCGTCGACACGTCCAGGTTGATCTTGATCGCGACGGTGTCGTCGGAGTAGACGGTCGGCTCGGCCTCGATCTTGATGCCGACGTCGATGTACTGGATCTGCTCGGTGGTCACCGGCTGGTTGCCACTCGTGCCGGCGGCGGTGGTGCCGACGATGGTGCTCGAGATCACCGGCACGCGGTCACCGACGTGCACGCGCGCCTTCTCCTTGCTGCGCACCCGCACGCGTGGGTTGGCCAGTGTCCGGGTTTCGCTGTCGGTGCGCAGCAGCTTCAGGCCATAGCCGGTGTCGGCGGTGATCGTCGAGTTGTTGAGCACCTTGATGTCGGCCAGCGTGCCGCTCGGGCCGGTGAACGCAGTCGGATAGGTGATGCCCAGGTCGCGGACCTTGCTGCGCGACACCTCCAGGATCTCCAGTTCGAGCACGACCTCGGGGTCCGCCCTGTCCTGCTCGGCGATCAGGCGCTCGGCCGCGCGGATCGCATCCGGCGTGTCGCGCATCACGATCATGTTGATGCGCTCGTCGATGAAGATGTCCTTGGTCTTGAGCATCGTGCGCAGCAGGTTCAGCGTCTGCTTCGGATCGGCGTTGCCCAGCTGGAAGGTCCGCATCACCAGCTCCTGGTGTTCGCGCAGCTTCTGCGGCGTGTTCGGATAGATCAGCACGGTGTTCTCGGTCAGCACCTTCTTTTCGAGCTGGTTGTTCTGCACGATCAGGTCGAGCGCGTCCTCCACCCGCACGGCGCGCACGAAGATCGACACCCTGAGGTCGGCCCGGATCTCGCGGTCGAGAATGAAGTTGATGCCGGCCGAGCGCGCCAGCGCCTCCATCACGATCTTCAGCGGTGCATCGCGGAATTCGAGGTTGACCGGGTTCTGCAGCCTGGACTTCAGCGCCGGCACGGCGAGCGCCTTCTTGCGCTCCTGCTCGCGCAGCTCGCGATCGAGTTCGCGCGCCTGGGGGTGGTTGGGGTTTTCGGCGAGGATGGACTTGACCATCAGGTCGGCGCTGACGGCGTCGCCGGCGGCGATCCTGGCCTTGGCGTCGCCGGCGAGGATCTGGTGCCGGCTCGCCGCGTCGATCGCCGCCAGACCGGCGGCGGCGCGCGCGTTGTTGGCGTCGATCGCCAGCACCTGCCGGAAGGCCCCGGCGGCGGCTTCGAGCCTGCCGGCGCCGAACTCGGCGCTGGCCAGTCCGAGCAGGCGATTGATGACCTGGTCGCGGGCACGGACGTACTGCAGGCGGCGCTCGACATCGTTGGGCTGCTGGCGCATCGCCTCCTCGAGCCGGCCCAGCCCCTCCTGGTAGTTGCCCTGGTCGATCAGCGCCTTGCTTTCGGTCTGGACGGTCGAGCAACCGGCACCGAGCACGAGCGCCAAGCCGATCAGCGCCCGGTGGGTTGCGCGTGTCATGGGGATCCTCCAATCGCAAGCGTCTGTCGCTGGTCGAGCGGCAGGTAGGTGAATCGCAGCTGCCCGGACTCGGACCCGTCGATGCGATACGACGTGCCGATGTTCTCGCCGCTGGCGGCCACGATCAGCTGCTCGCCCTGCAGCAGAAACCACACCGTGCGCTCGGCCGACTCCTGCAACATGCCCATGTACTTGAACGGCAGCGGCGGCGCCTGCGGCGGCGGCGGTGGTGGCGGCGGCGGTGGCGGTGGCGCGGGAGGTGGTGGTGGTGGCGGCGGCGGCAGCCAGCTCTTGGCCGCGAAGGCATTCTTGCTCTTCGCCTCGGGGCCGACGCGCTGCTGCACGATCTCGGTGTCGAGTGCCGCCAACTGGACGCTGCGCTCGCGCGTAGTTGGCACGGCAGTGTCCGGCCTGGGCGCCCCGGGTGTCACGGCGCCCGTGCTGACGCTCGGCGCGGCGGCGGCCATCGCGCGACTGCCGAGCAGGTCGGTCATGCTCGCCGTGGTGGCGCGATCGGGCGCAGGCGCCGGTGTCGGCAGCGGCGCCGGTGCTCGCCGCGCGGTCGGCGCGACAGGCACCGGCGCCATGGCGTCGACGTAGATCCAACCGGCCGCGACCAGCCCGGTGCCGATTCCCGCGGCAAGCAGTCCGGGTCGAATGCTGGGTCTGAGCTTCATTTGATGAGGTAGAAGCTGAAGCTGATCTGCGTGTCCACGGCGGCGTCGCCGATTTCCTTGCGCTGGAACTGAACCTGGTCGAGAGACATCGTCGGCAATTCGCGCAGCACCGCCGTGATGAAGGCGCGGATGGCCTGGTAGTTGCCGTTGATCGGGACGATCATCTGGTAACGGTCGAGTTTGCGTTCGGGCTGGCTGACCATGCGGTAGTCGGCACGCTTGATTTCGAGGCCGAGCGTGCGGGCGATGGCGTGCACCTTGGCCAGCCGGTCGGTCAGGCGGTCCTCGCGCTCGAAGAAGCGGTAGAAGCTGGCCAACTGGGCCCGTGGCGAGTCCTCGCGGGCCAGTGCATCACCCAGGCGCCCGAGCGCCCCTTCGCGCGGGCCCTTGCGCTCGGCCTGCAGTGCCTCGACGCGTTGCTCCAGCGGCCTGACGGCAAGCCAATGAAAGGCCATTGCGGCAGCGATCAGCGACAGCCAGACCACAGCGCGAGCGCGGTGCCGCGGTGGCGCAGCAGCCAGGCGAGGTGGTTCACGGTGCCGCTCTCCAGCTTGCGGACAGCGTGAACTGGTACGGTCGCTGGGCGACGTCCTCGCGAATCTGGTGGCTCAACAGGTGCACGCCGGTCAGCACCTGCGGCTCCTCCAGGCGCAGCATGAGGTTGAGTATGGCCAGGTAGTTGCGCGCTTCGCCGCTGATGCGCACGACACGCTTGCCGGCGTCGGGCTCGATCGCCAGCAGTGCCGTGTCGGTGCCGATCGACGCTTCGATCGAGCGGAACAGCGGCTCCCAGGGCAGCGCGAGTTCCTGTAGCGTCTGCCGCGCCGCGTCGAGTTCACGTCGCGTCTGTTCGGTCAACGGCTCGGTCGACGCTTTGGCGCTGAGCTGCGGTCCGGCGCGGCGACGCTCCAGCTGGGCGGTTTCGTCGCGCAGGCCGAAGTACGAGAACAACGCTTCGCCGGCCAGCGCGATGCCGACCGCCAGCATCAACCATCCGGGCCAGCCCGAGTGCCGGCGCACGAGATCGAGTTCGAGCGGTCGCGTCATGCGGTGCCCCACATCGCCAGCGACCGACGGCCCGGCGCGTCGGGCCGGCCCAGCAGGCGCATCGGTCGCCCGCCGCCGGCCGACCAGGTGGCGTCTTCGCCGACCACGGCCACGTCGATGCGCGGCGGCCCGGGCTGGGTGCCCAGCGTCGCCAGCTCCTGCTCGATCGCCTCGGCCGGGTCGTGACCGGTGCGGCGCGACGCGATGTCAGTCCAGCGCTCGGCCTGCAGCAGGCCCAGGCAGACGCGGCCCGCCTCGACGATCGCGAACGCGGCGCTGCCCGTCAGCTCGCGCCGCAGGTCGTTGTAGGCGGCCATCAGCAGCGGCTGCAGCGACGCCAGGCGCACACCGTGAGCAGCCAGGCGGGTGCGCAGTTCGTCGATCAGCGCCGTGTCGACCGCGCAGGCCACCTGAGCGCCGCCGTAACCGCGTTCGCAGACGCGGATCGACCAGCTGGCCGCTGCCGCGCCGAAGGTCTGCTCGAAGCGCAGGCGCGCCAGTTGCTCCACCTCGCCGGCACCCGTGACCGCGCTCTGCCACGGCAGCACCTGGTAGCGCACCCAGTGATTCGACAGCACGACGGCGACCGCGTCGCCGCGCGAAGCGAATTGCGCCAGCGCCGGCTCGAGCTGCGTCCAGCGCGGCCTGCCAGGGTGGTTCGCCGCTCTTCGGCGTGACCGCCACGCTGGCCTGGCGCGCCGGCTCGCGGCCGAGTCCCCAGCGCAGTCGGGCCAGATCGACGCGTGCGGGGGCCAGGCCGATCGCGGACGCGCTCAGCCGACCAGCGTGACACGGTTGATCTCCTGCAGCGTCGACTCGCCACTGCGCACGCATTCCAGCGCCGCCTCGCGCAGGAAGCGCGTGCCATTGCGGGCGGCCGCCTCGCGCAGCAGGCGCACCGGTTCGCCGCGCACGATCAGTTCGCGCAACTCGTCGTTCAGCAGCAGGAACTCGGCGATCGCGCGCCGCCCGCGGTAGCCGGTGCCGCGGCAGCGGCCGCAGCCGCGACCGATGCGGAAGTTGAACCCGCCCACGTCTTCGCGCGCGAGGCCCGATTCGGCGAGCAGCTGCGTCGTCGGGCTCTAGCCGACCGCGCATTCGGTGCAGACCTTGCGAATCAGGCGCTGGGCGACGATGCCGTTCATCGCCGAAGCGAAGATGTAGGGCTCCACACCCATGTGCGTGAACCGTCCGATGACGTCGAACACGTTGTTGGCGTGCACCGTCGTGAAGACCAGGTGACCGGTCAGCGCCGCCTGCACAGCGATCTCGGCTGTCTCGGGGTCGCGGATCTCGCCCACCAGGATGCGGTCGGGGTCGTGGCGCAGGATCGAACGCAGTCCGCGCGAGAAGGTCAGGCCCTTCTTCTCGTTGACCGGAATCTGCAGCACGCCGGGCAGCTGGTATTCGACCGGATCCTCGATCGTGACGATCTTGTCCTGCCCGTTGTTGATCTCGGTGAGCACCGCGTACAGCGTGGTCGTCTTGCCGCTGCCGGTCGGACCGGTCACCAGCAGCATGCCGTACGGCTCGCGCGCGAGCCGGCGCATCTGCTCGATGCTCTGGGTGTCGAAGCCGAGGTTGCCGAGGTGCAGCCCGAGCAGCTGGTCGGTCAGGGCCTGCTTGTCGAGGATGCGCAGCACCGCGTCTTCGCCGAAGAGGCTGGGCATCACCGAGACACGGAAATCGATCGCGCGCCCCTTGACCGACACCTTGAAGCGGCCGTCCTGCGGCACACGACGCTCCGAGATGTCGAGTTCGGCCATCACCTTGATGCGCGACAGCACCTGCTCGGCGATGTCGAGGCCGGCGACGCTGCCCGCCGGCACGAGCACGCCGTCGATGCGGTGCTTGATCGCCAGGCCGCTGGAGGTGGTCTCCACGTGGATGTCGCTGGCCAGCGATTTCAAGGCGTCGTAGATGGTCGAGCTGACGAGCTTGACCACTGGGCTGTCGTCCTCGCTGATCGACGTGATCGACAGTGACTCGACCGCCTCGGAGCGCGAGTCGTCGCTCGACAGCGCAGCGCCGAGCACCGAGTCCATCGCGCGCATCGACTCCTCGTGGCGGGACAGGTAGGCGCGCAGGTCGGCCGGGTGGGCGAGCCGAAACGAGAACGCCTCGGCGATGCGCTCCTCGGCCCAGGCACGCACGCCGGCGTCGAACGGATCGCCGAACACCACCATCAGCTCGCCGCCGGCGGCGCGCAGCGCCACGCATTCGTGCTGCGTCGCCTCGGCGAACGGCAACGCGTCGAAATCCGCCTGCAACCCGTGCAGATCGCCCATCGTCAGCGAAGCGAAGCGCACGGTGGCGGCCAGACGTCGCGTGAACTCGGCCGGCGGCAATGCGAGGCTCGCCTCGAGCACATCCACGACCCGCCGGTCTGCCGAGCGTGCCTCGGCGCGCGCGGCGGCAATCATGTCGGCGGAAATCGGCTCGGCCAGGAACGTTCCCGGCGCATCAACTAGGTTCATGGCACTCATGCCCGCGATGACATGGACGATGCTAGCGTCGATTGCGCTCGCGCAGATGATCTGAGCTGGGTAAATCGACTACCCGCCTGCGGCGTCGCCCCCGAGTTACGGGGGTTATTTGATATTCTCAGCGAGTTCGAAGATCGGCAGATACAGCAACACGACGATCAGCCCGACCAGTGCGCCGATCAGCACCATCAGGGCCGGCTCGAACAACCGCGTGAACCAGTCGATCCAACGCGCCAGGTCGTCCTCGTAGAACAGCGCGATGCGCTCGACCATGTGGGACATGCGGCCGGACTGCTCACCGACGGCCAGCAGCCGCAGCGACACCTGCGTCGTCAGGCCCTGTTTGTGGAAGGCGCGCGACACCGGCTGCCCCTCGCGGATCTCGCGCGCGGCGCGCTCGACGCCGTGGCGCAACAGCGGCGAGAGCAGGCCACCGGCCATGTCGAGCGCGGTCGGCAGCGTGATGCCGCTCTTCAGCAACATGCCGAGCGTTCGATAGAAGCGGGCCAGTTCGTAGACGCGCAGGCGATCGCCGATCGCGGGCATTCGCCAAAGCTGCGACTCGATGCGGCGCCGCACGCCGGGGCGCGTGAAGATCAGCCAGGCCAGGCCGAGCGCAGCCGCCGCGCCGCTGAGTGTGGCCAGAGCGTGCGTCTCCAGCATCTGGCCCCAGCCGACCAGCAGCCGCGTGAGGAACGGCAGGTTGCTGCCGATCTCTTCGTAGATGCGGCTGAACTTCGGCACCACATACAGCAGCATGAACGTGGTCACCAGCAGGCCGACCCCCAGCAGCATGACCGGGTAGACCGAGGCGGACACGATCTTGCGCCGGATGCGGTCGATCTGGCTGTGGTAGTCGACGAAGCGCGCCACGGCCTCCTTGATGTCGCCGGTGCGCTCGGAGGCGCGCACGGTGGCGACGAAGAGCGGCGGAAACAGCGCCCCCTGCCGCTCGAGGGCGTCGGAGAAGCGCTGACCGCGATGGAGGTCGGCGCGCAGCTCGATCAATGCGGTCACCGCGCCGCGTCCCTGCTCCTTCTCGGCCAGCAGTTCGACGGCCTCGACCAGCGACAGCCCCGCTTCGAGCAGCGACACGAGCTCCTGGCTGAACAGGTCGAGATCGAACACCAGTCGCGGGCGGCTGACCCAGCCGGCGATCGGATTGCGCGCCTTGATCGACAGGACGCTCAGGCCTTGTCCGGACACGGTGCGCCGTGCCGCGGCGATGTCGTCCGCGTCGATCGTCAGCTGGACGACATCGCCGGCAGCGCGCAGGGCCTTGACGTTGAATTTCACAGTCCGGGCCAACCCCTACCAGTTGGTGATGTCGGCGTCTTCCCCGCTGCCGCCGACCCGCCCGTCCTTGCCGAACGAGAACAGGTCGAACTCGCCGTGTTCGCCGGGCGACTTGTACTGGTAGGGATTGCCCCAGGGGTCGGGAGGAGGCGCCTTCTTCAGGTACGGTCCGGACCACTTCGGCTCGTTGTTGGGTTTCGTGAACAATGCGCCGAGGCCTTGTTCGCTGTTCGGGAAGCGGCCGGTATCGATGCGGTACTGCTCGAGGGCCTTTTCGAAGCCGTCGATCTGGGCGCGTACCGCCTTGATCTCGGATTTCCCGATCTGCGAGAAGTACCTCGGTCCGACGTAGCTCACCAGCAGGCCGATGATGACCATCACGACCAGCAGTTCGAGCAGGCTGAAGCCCGCCACGCCAAGGCGGCTGCGCAGGCGCGCCAAGTCGCTGCGCACCGCGCGCAGTGCTAGAGGGTGATCCCGCATCTGGAAGCTGCCCGATCTCGCGGGCTCACAGATTGTCAAGGTACGTGCGCAGCTTATCCGAGCGGCTGGGGTGCTTCAACTTGCGGATCGCCTTGGCCTCGATCTGGCGGATCCGCTCGCGGGTCACGTCGAACTGCTTGCCCACTTCCTCGAGCGTGTGGTCGGTGCTCATCTCGATGCCGAAGCGCATGCGCAGCACCTTGGCTTCGCGCGGCGTCAGCGAGTCGAGAATGTCCTTGACCACGTCGCGCAGGCCGGCCTGCATCGCGGCGTCGACCGGGGCCACGTTGTTGGTGTCCTCGATGAAGTCGCCCAGGTGCGAATCGTCGTCGTCGCCGATCGGCGTCTCCATCGAGATCGGTTCCTTGGCGATCTTCATGATCTTGCGGATCTTGTCTTCCGGGATCTCCATCTTCTCGGCCAGCGTCGGGGCGTCGGGTTCGAAGCCGAACTCCTGCAGGTGCTGGCGCGACAGCCGGTTCATCTTGTTGATGGTCTCGATCATGTGCACCGGGATGCGGATCGTGCGCGCCTGGTCGGCGATGCTCCTCGTGATGGCCTGGCGGATCCACCAGGTGGCGTAGGTCGAGAACTTGTAGCCGCGGCGGTATTCGAACTTGTCCACCGCCTTCATCAGGCCGATGTTGCCTTCCTGGATCAGGTCGAGGAACTGCAGGCCGCGGTTGGTGTACTTCTTGGCGATCGAGATCACCAGGCGCAGGTTGGCCTCGATCATCTCCTTCTTCGCATCGCGCGAGGCCTTCTCGCCTGCGTTCATCTTGCGGTTGATTTCCTTCAGATCCTCCAGCGGCACCACGGCACGCGCCTGCAGGTCGATCAGCTTCTGCTGCAACTCCTGGATCGCCGGCAGGTTGCGGCTCATGATCGCGGTGTAGGGCTTGCCGAGCGCGATCTCCTTCTCGGCCCACTTCAGATTCAGCGAGTTGGACGGGAAGGTGCGGATGAAATGGTCCTGCGGCATTCCGCAGCGGTCGACCACGATCTTGCGGATCTCGCGCTCGAAGCGGCGCACGTCATCGACCTGCGAGCGCAGGATGTCGCTCAGGCGTTCGATCGTCTTGACCGTGAAGCGGATCGTCATCAGGTCTTCGGTGATCGCCGATTGCGCCTTGTTGTACGAGGGCGAGCGGTAACCGTCCTTCTCGAAGGCCCGGCGCATGCGCTCGAAGTGGCCGCGCAGCGTGCCGAACTTCTCCAGCGCCTGGGTCTTCATCTCCTCGAGCTTCTTGGTCAGCGCCTTGCTGCCGCCCTGGCCGTCGTCGTCTTCTTCCTCGTCGAACTCGTCGAAGTCCTCTTCGGCGACATAGTCGTCAGCCTCGTCGTCGGAGACGAAGCCGTCGACGATCTCGGAGATCTGCATCTCGCCGGCGGCCAGCCGATCGGCCATCGAGAGGATTTCCGCGATCGTGGTCGGTGACGCCGAGATGGCCTGCATCATGGCCTGCAGGCCACCTTCGATGCGCTTGGCGATCTCGATCTCGCCCTCGCGCGTGAGCAGCTCCACCGAGCCCATCTCGCGCATGTACATGCGCACCGGGTCCGTGGTGCGGCCGAACTCGGAGTCCACCGTCGACAGCGCGGCCTCCGCCGCCTCTTCGGCCTCTTCCTCGGTGGCCGTGGTGGTGGTGCCGCCTGCGATCAGCAGGGTCGCGGCATCGGGCGCCTGCTCGTAGACCGCGATGCCCATGTCGTTGAGCATCGAGACGATGGCTTCGATGATCTCGTTGTCGACCAGCTTCTCCGGCAGGTGGTCGTTGATCTCCTGGTGCGTCAGGAAGCCGCGCGTCTTGCCCATCTTGATGAGCGTTTTGAGCTCCTGGCGACGCTTGGCAACCTCTTCCTCGGTGAGCATGGCCTCATCGAGCCCGAACTCGCGCATCAGCGCGCGCTCTTTGGCGCGCGACACCTTCATGCGCAGAGGCTTGGCCTTCTCTTCCTTGGCCACCTCGGGCGTCTCGACCTCGACTTCGCCCTCGAGGTCGGCTTCGATGTCGGTGAAGTCCTCGACCGCGCGATCCGGCGCCGGCGCCTTGTCGCCGCCCTTGCCGCCGCGCCCCTTGCCCTTCGCGGCCGGGGCGGTCTTGGCCGGCGCCGCCTTGACGGGCGCTTTCCCCGGCTTGGCCGCCGGCTCGGGCTTGGCGGTGGCCTTGCCGACCGGCTTTGAGTGCGGCCTGGCCTGCGGTGCGGCCGCCTTGGGCGCCTTCTTCTCCACGGCGACGGGTGCCTTGGCGGGCTTGGACTTGGCCTTAGCGGCAGGCTTGGCGGCGGGCTTCTTCGCGTTCATGCGGTTCCTTGATCAATGGACAGGGCGGCGGGCCAGCCACCTTCGGGCAATGCAGCGCCGGCCAAGGCGCGCATGCGCAGCCCCGCGTGGCGGCACAGGGCCGCGAACGCGGGTCGGATGTCTGGCGGGCAAGCTCGCGTGGACGGGTGGAACCCACAGCGCCTGGAGGGATGATTGGGCAGTTTGTACCCGTGTCGTGGGTCGCCCGGGTCCCTGCCGGTTAGGGTCAGCGCTGCTGTCACTCTTGCCGCTGCAACGAATTCAAGATTATCGGCGACTTGCGTGCATTCGTCAAAGCGGCTGCTCGGGCGCGGCTCGCAGGCTGGCCTGAAGCCGAATCAGCTCGTTGGCACGGGAGCGTGCGTCCGCGGAGAGTTCGCCCGCCGACAGCAACTGCGTCAGCTCGTCACCGATGGCCTGGATGCGCAACTGACGGATCATGCCCAGGACCAAGCGACCCGGGTCCTCGTCCTGCGCCACATCGTGAAAGCCACGCAGGCGCGCCAGCAGGTGCGACAGGCTGCCTTGGTCGTCGGCACGCTCCAGCTCGTCGAATGAAGACGACGCCGTGAGCACACCGTGCTCGTGCAGCACCTGCTCGAGTGTCGCAAAGAAGGCGCCATGGGGCGCAGCCTGACCCGCGAGCAGCTCGTGCGCGTCATCGGGCAACTGCAGCCACACGGCGGGATTGCGGGCCAGCAGCCACGCCGCACGATCCAGCAGCGTTGCGGTCTGCGGCCTGACGCGGGCGCCGGTGCTGGCGCGGGGGGGCGGTTTGCCCACAGGGGGAGCGCCCTTCGCCAGCGCTGCCGCGACGTGCGTGGCGTGCCCCTGGCGCCGCCAGTGCGCCTGCAGCGTGTGTCGGTCGATGGCCCCACGCTGCGCGAGTTCGGTGACCAGCTGATCGCGCAGCAGGCCATCGGGCAGCAGGTCGAGCAGCGGTCGTGCCTGGGCGAGCATGCGGGTGCGGCCCTCCGGCGTGCTCAGGTCGCAATCGCCTGCCGACTGCGTCAGCAGCTGCGTCGACAGCGGCACGGCCGCGGCAATTGCCTCGGCGAACGCTTCGGCGCCGCGCTCGCGCACGAAGGAGTCGGGGTCGTGTTCGGCAGGCAAGAAAAGGAACCGAATCGAGCGGGTGTCGTTGGCATGGGGCAGGGCGGCCTCCAATGCGCGCGCTGCCGCCTTGCGACCCGCATTGTCGCCGTCGAAACTGAACACCACCTGGTCGGTGAAGCGGAACAGCTTGGCCAGGTGATCGGGCGTGCAGGCCGTGCCCAGCGTGGCGACGGCGTTGGGAAAGCCCAGTTGCGCGAGCGCCACCACGTCCATGTAGCCCTCGACCACCAGCGCATAACCGGCCTCGCGCAGCGCGGTGCGGGCCTCGTACAGCCCGTAGAGCTCCCGGCCCTTGACGAAGACCGGGGTCTCCGGCGAGTTGAGGTACTTGGGTTCGCCGTGGTCGAGCACTCGCCCGCCGAAACCGATGACGTCGCCGCGCACCGAGCGGATCGGAAACATGACGCGGTCACGAAAACGATCGTAGCGCTTCTCGTCGGCTCCTTCGCCCTGCACGATGACCAGGCCGGCCTCGACCAGCGTCGGATCGTCGTAGCGCCCGAACACGCTGGCCAGCCCGCGCCAGCCTTCGCCGGCATAGCCCAACCCGAACCGCGCGGCGACCTCGCCGGTGAGGCCGCGCCGCTTCAGGTAGTCGATGGCCCGGGGGCTCGACTTCAGCGTCGCCCGGTAGTGCTGGCCCGCGCGCGCCAGCACGTCGGACAGCGAGGCCTGCTTCTGGCGCTGCTCGGCCATGCGACTTCGTTCCTCGGGCGTGGCATCGTCTTCTGGCACGCTGACCCCGGCCCGTTGCGCCAGCTCGCGCACGGCGTCCATGAAGCCCAGGCCGGTGTGTTCCATCAGGAACCGGATCGCGTCGCCATGGGCGCCGCAGCCGAAGCAGTGGTAGGTCTGGCGCGAGGGGCTGACCGTGAAGCTGGGCGACTTCTCGCTGTGAAAGGGGCACAGACCCTTGTGATGGATGCCGGCCTTCTTCAACTCGACATGTCGCGCGATGACCTCGACGACGTCGATGCGCGACAGCAGATCCTGAATGAAGCCGGGCGAGAGCACGGCCAAGTCTAGCGAACCATCGCGACGTGGTCGCGGCTCAGCGATTGCGTGGCGCGGACCCGGTCGCCGGCATGACCGCCGGTGTGATTGCGAACAGGCCTTTCCAGTCGCGGACCCAGCGCAGCACGTCATTGGCCGGCATCGGCGACGCGATGCCAGACCCCTGGCCGACTTCGCAACCCATCTCCAGCAGCATGCGCGCCTGCGCCGGGGTTTCAACGCCTTCGGCGACGGCGACACAGGCAAAGGTGCGCGCCAGGCTGATCACGCCTTCGACGATCGCGCGATCCTGGGCATCGGACAGCATGTTGTGCACGAACGAGCGATCGATCTTCAGCACCTGGACCGGCAGCCGCTTGAGGTAGGTGAGCGTCGAGTAGCCGGTGCCGAAATCATCCAGCGCGCAGCGCACGCCCAGCGCCGTGCACTGTTCCAGCAAGGTGGACGTGTAGGCCACGTCGGCGAGGGCGGCGGTTTCCAGGATTTCCAGCTCCAGGCTGGGGCCCAGCGGACGCGCGTGGCGCGCCAGCAGCTCGGCCAGGCGTTGCACGAAATCGGGCTCCTGGAGATGGCGTGCCGAGACGTTGACGCTGACCGAGATGTCGAGCCCTTGGCCCTGCCACTGTTCGAGCTGCAGCAGCGCCTGCGACAGCACCCAGTCGCCAACCCCGGCCGACAACCCGGTGTTCTCGATCAGCGGCAGGAAGTGCGCCGGCCCGATCAAGCCATGCTCCGGGTGGTTCCAGCGCAGCAGTGCTTCGAAGCCGAGGATGGCGCCGCGACGCAGATCCACCTTGGGCTGGTAATACAAGCACAGCTCGTGGCGATCGATGGCTTCCTGCACCCGACCGAGCGCCAGCACGCGCTCTTCGGCGCGCCGGTTGTGTTCCGGGTCGAAGAACAGGTAGCCGTTTCTGCCGGCTTGCTTGGCGCCGTACATCGCATGGTCGGCGTGGCGCAGCAGCGTGTCGGGGTCGCTGCGGTCGATCGGGTACACCGTGGCGCCGACGCTGGCGCTGATGGCGGCAGGTTGGAGTGAATGGTCGAGTGCGTAGGGGGCTGCGATCACACGCAGCACCCGCTCGACCGCCAGCCGGGACTCTTCGATCGTGTCGGCGCGCAGCAGCAGCACGAATTCATCGCCCCCCAGGCGCGCCGCGACGTCGGACCAGGATGCGTGCGCCCGCAGTGCCGCACGCAGCCGGGCCGCCAACTCGACCAGCAGCCGGTCGCCTGCGGCATGGCCGAACTGGGCGTTGACGGTCTTGAAGTGATCGAGGTCGATGTAGCACACCGTCAGCAGATAGCCCTCGCGGTCGCTCGAAGCCATCGCGTCGGCGAGCAATTGAGTCAGCCGAGCGCGGTTGGGCAAGCGCGTCAGCTCGTCGAAATTGGCTTGCCGCTCGAGTCGTTCGCGCTGCAGGCGCTGCTCCGTGATGTCCGACAACATCATCACGCGATAGCGGACGGCGCCTTCCGGGTCGTGCACGGTGAACACGCTCACGTGCAGGGCGCAGGGGTCGCCGTTGCGCTTGCGCTCGACCACTTCGCCGCTCCAATGCCCATGACTGCGAAGTCCGGCCCAGATGGCGTTTTGCTGCTGGCGCGTCATCGCGTCGGTCGACGACGAGCTGAGCAGATTGGGCACGGTGCCGAGCAGCTCCTCGCGCGCAACGCCCATGATGCGGCTGTAGGTCGGATTCACATCCAGGATGCGCAACTCGGCATCGACGATCACCAGGCCTTCATGAAGATTCTGAAACAGGCTCGTCGACAGGCGCTCGCGATCCTGTGCGCTGCGCCGTTCCTGCACGTCGGTCAGCGTCGCCACGAGACGGGTGGGCACGCCCTGCGCCGAGCGCTCGGCGACATTCACCCGCAGTTCGTACCACGGCCAGGCCTCGCCGACGCGAACGCGGACCTGGCGCCACAGCGTCTCCTCACGGGTGCGCTCCAGTGCCTCGAGCGCTGCTTGCAGTTCCGGGCGGTCGTCGTCATGCACGTGCTCGAGCCACGACTCCAAGGTCGAGGTCCGTGACCCATCGGGGTCGCCCAGCAGCTGGCGCCAGCGTGCGGATGTGAATCCAGGGCTGCCGCCCAGAATCCATTCCGCCACGCCGAGGTCGGCGCCGGCCAGCGCCAGTTCGGCGCGCTGCGCGGTCGCGCGCGCCCGTCCACCCAGCAAGTGGGTTACCAGCACCAGGGCTTGCGCGATGAGCAGAAAGGTCCACAGCACCGGCGCACCGGCTGCCACCGCCAGATCCTGAATCGGAGGCGATCGCGCGGCCAGCATGCCCGCCACGACCAGCGACGCGACGGCCACGCAGCCGGCGCCCAGCGCGATGCCTGCGCGCAGGACGATCCAGGCCAGTGCCACCAGTGGCACCAGCAGGATTGGCAGCAGTTCGAGTCGACCCGACGCCGCGGCAGTGGCGCCGACGCCGGTCGACAACAGCAGGCCCATGACCAGCGAGGCCGTGCCGAGCCCCGTCGGGGCGCGCCAGGCCGAACGCCACGCGCCGCGATCGAAGGTAAGCAACCCGATGCCCACCAACAGCACGCCCATCGCCTCGCCGACCCACCAAGACAGCCACGCGGCAGGCAGATCGGTCATTGAAACCCGGCCGGCCAGCGTGAGCCAGGTTGCGCCGTTGACTGCGCTGAGCACGAGGCCGCCACACAGCGCGGCACCGGTGAGCAGCCAGATGTCCCGTGGCTGGCGCAGGCGCGAGCCGAAGTCGCTTCGGCTGAGCCAGAAGGTCGACAGCATCGTGCTCAACAGGGTGCCGGTCGTCAGCGCTGCCGCAAGAGGTACGCTCGCACCGGCCCACAGCCACGCGGCCGCTCCGCCCAGCCACAGCGCCGGCGCGACGGACGGGCCGAGTCGAATCAGCGCGGTCAGCGCCACGCCCGCCGCGGGCGCAAAGGGTGCAATCAGGCTGCCACCGTCGGCAAGCTGCAGTCCCAGCCGGCTCGCAAGCAGCATCGCCACCATGACGATGGCGCTTCGCAAGAGCCAGGTTAGGCGTCCGTCATCCAACGCCACGTCGGCAGCGATCATCGAATCGGTCGGCAATGACGTGCCGCGTCAGTTGCCGGCCTGGAGTCCATGGCCCGCATCGGGGCAGAACGCTGCGCTGGCGTCAAAGCGCGAAGTCGCTGAGTTTTCGACCGCTGCCCAATGCCGCCTTCAGCCACTTGGGCTGCAGCCCGCGCCCGCTCCAAGTGCTGCCGCTAGCGGGGTCACGGTACTTGGCTGGCACCTTGCTGCCTTTTCGGGTGCGTCCGGAGCCCGATTTCGCGTTCAAGTCGGCCGTCGTCAGACCGTATTCGTCCATCAGTGTCTTGATTTTCTGGATGGCATCGGCGCGTTCGGTGCGCCGAGCGTCCGCGATCCGCTTTTCAAGGGCCTCCTTTTGGGCCATCAATTCGGTCAGGCTGGACATGGTTTCTCCGGCGGATGAAATACCTAGGCCCAATATATCGCCAGCCAACAAACTGCGCCAGCCTGGGTTTCATCGATAGCTCACCCGGTCGAGCATCTGCTGGACCTTGACCTGATTCATGCCGATGATCGATACGGGAATCGTCTCGGACTTGAACGGGCCCATCCGTTGCAGCGCGGGATTTGCGAGCGTCAGGCCAGTGACGGCCGGCCACTCGTTGTTGCCGTTCGCGAAATGCGCCTGCGCGTCGTCACTGGCCAGATACTCCAGGAACAGCCGCGCGGCGGTGACATTCTTGGCGTGACGGGCCACGGCACCGCCCGCAATATTGATATGGGTACCCCAAGAACTCTGGTTCGGAAACATCACGCCGATGCGTTCGACCACATTCTTGTCGTCGGCGATGTCGGAGCGCATGATCCGCGCGAGATAGTAGGTATTGGTCAAGGCGACGGCGCATTCCCCGGAGGCGACGGCCCGAATTTGATCGGTATCGCCACCCTTGGGTGGCCGCGCCATGTTGTTCACCAGGCCCTGCAGCCATGCCTCGGCCTTTTGTGGACCCAGGTGCTCGGTGACCGCGCCGAACAGCGACAGGTTGTACGGGTGCGAGCCTGACCGCGTACACAGCCGTCCCTTGTTCTGCGGCTCGGCGAGTTTCTCGTAGCTGTCGACGTCCGACGCGGGCACGCTGGCCTTGTTGTAGACAACGACCCGTGCGCGCGTCGAGAAACCAAACCATTGCGAGCCACTGCCATCGTCCTTGCCGCGCAGCTGGGCGGGGATGCGCTTTTCCAAGACATCGCTCTTCAGCGGCTGGAACAGGCCGTCGATCTCCGCCCGCCACAGGCGTGCCGCGTCGACGAGCAGGATCACGTCCGCCGGGCTCGCTGCACCTTCGGCGCGCAGGCGGGCGAGGATGCCTGCGTCGTCGGCATCCACGCGCTGGACGCGGATGCCCGTGGCCTGGGTGAACTTCTGGTAGAGCGCCTCGTCGGTCTGGTAATGGCGGGCCGAATAGATGTTGAGCACCGGGGCCTGGGCGAGAGCGAGGCTGCCCATCGCCATCAATGCGAGCACGGCGGCTATGCGGACGATCTTCATGTTGACTCCAGCAGGGGATGTGCCGGAGTATATATGCAAACACGAACGATTCGCATTTGTGCTGTGTCAAGTCTCCCGCCACACGCTCGGCGCGGTAACCGGAAACTCGCTCAGCGCACGTCAGGCACTCGGCGGAACGTAGCCCGCTGGCTGATCGGCACTGCCGCCAAAGAGGAATTGCTCCATCTGGCGCGCGAGGTATTGCCGCGCTCGCTGGTCAGCGAGGTTCAGGCGGTTTTCGTTGACCAGCATGGTCTGATGTTTGAGCCACAGCGCCCAGGCGTCCTTGCTCACGTTGTCGTAGATCCGCTTGCCCAGATCGCCCGGATAGGTGGGATAGGCCAGGCCTTCAGCCTCGCGCTTCAGGTAAACGCATTGAACGGTGCGGGCCATGTGTCGAACTCCAGATGGGATGGTGGATGCGGCGTCGATTCAGACGAGTTTCTTCACGAAGACCTGCGAGCGGCGGTCCCAGTTGTACTTGCGTTTGCGGGCCTCGGGCAGCCAGTCGGGGTCCACCTGCACGAAGCCGCGCTTGACGAACCAGTGCATGGTGCGCGTCGTCAGCACGAAGATGCTCTCGAGTCCCATGGCCTTGGCGCGCTGTTCGATGCGCTTGAGCAGCCGCTCGCCGTCACCCTGGCTCTGTACCTGCGGCGACACGGTGAGCGCCGCCATCTCGCCGGTGCGCGCCTCGGGATAGGGGTACAGCGCGGCGCAGCCGAAGATCACGCCGTCGTGTTCGATCACGGTGTAGTTGCCGGCGTCACGTTCGATCTCGGTGCGGCCGCGCTTGACCAAGGTGCCATCGCGCTCGAACGGCTCGATCAGCGCCAGAATCGCCGCCACGTCGTCCGCGCCGGCTTCGTGCAGGCTCTCGAGCTTCTCGTCGACCACCATGGTGCCGATGCCGTCGTGCGTGAACACCTCCTGCAAGATGGCGCCGTCCACCGCGAACGGCAGGATGTGCGAGCGTTCGACGCCGCCCTCGCAAGCCCGGACGCAGTGCTGCAGATAGAACGCGACCTCGCTGGGCCGGGTGGGCTCGGGCAAGGCGGCCAGCAGCCGCTTGGCGTCGACCAGCGCCAGCTCGGTGTCGATCGGACTCTCCGGGTCGTCGGCCTTTTCGTGCACGCCGGCGATCTCGGTGAGGAACAGCAGCTTGTCGGCCTGCAGCGCCATGGCGGTGGCGGTGGCGACGTCTTCCATCGTCAGATTGAAGGCCTCGCCGGTGGGCGAGAAGCCGAACGGCGACAGCAGCACCAGTGCGCCCCCGTCGATGGCCCGTCGCACGCCCGCGGCGTCGACCCGGCGCACGACACCGCTGTGCATGAAATCGATGCCATCGACGATGCCCACCGGTCGCGCGGTGAGGAAGTTGCCCGACACCACGCGCACGGCCGCGTTGGCCATCGGCGTGTTGGGCAGGCCCTGCGAGAACGCGGCCTCGATCTCGAAGCGCAACTGGCCCGCGGCCTCCTGGGCGCAGTCGAGCGCCACCTCGTCGGTGATGCGCTTGCCGTGCGAAAAGCGCGAGGCGTGCCCCTTGGCCTTGAGTTGTTCGTTCACCTGCGGGCGAAAACCGTGCACCAGCACGAGCTTGATGCCCATCGCATGCAGGATCGACAGGTCCTGCACGAACACATGCAGCTTGCCCGCCGCAATCAGTTCACCGGCCATGGCCACGACGAAGGTCTTGCCGTGGTAGGCGTGGATGTACGGCGCGACCGAACGGAACCAGGGTACGAAGGTGTGCGGGAAGACGAGGCTCATCGGGTGGGCAAGGGCAGCGACGTCATTCTGCCGCATGGCGCGCGGTCGACTCGTATCATGCGCCCTCGTGAATCGTTCCGTCACCACGCCGCCGGTGGCCCGCGCCAGCGCCGCCGCGCCGATACCACCGATCCGCTACCCCGAATCGCTGCCGGTCAGCGCCCGGCGCGACGAGATCGCGCGCGCGATCCGCGAGCACCAGGTGGTCATCGTCTGCGGCGAAACCGGTTCCGGCAAGACAACGCAGCTGCCGAAGATCGCGCTCGAACTCGGGCGCGGCCTTGGAGCCGGCGGCCGCGCTCTGATCGGGCACACCCAGCCCCGGCGCATTGCGGCCTCCAGCGTGGCCAAGCGCATCGCCGACGAATTGCAGTCGCCGCTCGGCGAGGTGGTGGGCTACAAGGTCCGGTTCCAGGACCGACTGCAGCGCGGCGCCTCGGTGAAGCTGATGACCGACGGCATCCTGCTGGCCGAGACGCAGACCGATCCGGAGCTGCACGCCTACGACACGCTGATCATCGACGAGGCGCACGAGCGCAGCCTCAACATCGACTTCCTGCTCGGTTACCTCAAGCAGCTGCTGCCGCGCCGGCCGGACCTGAAGGTCGTGGTCACCTCGGCCACGATCGACGCCGACCGCTTCGCACAGCATTTCGCGTCCACGCTAGGGCCGGCGCCGACCGTCACCGTCTCGGGCCGCCTGTATCCGGTGGAGATTCGCTGGCAGCCGTTCGAGGAGGCGAAGGACCGCGACCTGAACGACGCGATCGCCGACGCGGTCGATGCGCTGTGGCGGGGCGGCGATCGCGGCGACATCCTGATCTTCCTGCCCGGCGAGCGCGAGATCCGCGAGGCGGCCGACCACCTGCGCAAGCACTTGGCCAGCCACCTGCGCGGCGGGCCGCCGCCGGAGATCCTGCCGTTGTTCGCGCGGTTGTCGCAGGCCGAGCAGGACCGCGTGTTCGAAGTCGGCAACGGCCGGCGTCTCGTGCTGGCCACCAACGTGGCCGAGACCTCGCTCACCGTGCCGGGCATCCGCTACGTGATCGACTCGGGATTGGCGCGCGTCAAGCGCTACAGCTACCGGCACAAGGTGGAGCAGTTGCAGATCGAGCCGATCGCGCAGGCCGCGGCCAACCAGCGCGCCGGCCGCTGCGGGCGCGTGGCCGACGGCGTGTGCATTCGGCTTTACGACGAGAGGGGCTTTGCCGAGCGGCCGCGCTTCACCGACCCGGAGATCCTGCGCTCATCGCTGGCCGGCGTGATCCTGCGCATGAAGGCGTTGCGGCTCGGCACGGTGGAGGATTTTCCCTTTCTCGAATCGCCGCCGCGCAAGGCGGTCGCCGACGGCTACGCGCTGCTGGCGGAGTTGAACGCCGTGGATGAGCACCACGAGCTCACGCCGATCGGCGTCGAGCTGGCGAAGCTGCCACTCGATCCGCGGGTCGGCCGCATGATCCTCGAGGCACGGGATCGCCAGGCGCTCAGCGAGGTGCTGGTGATCGCCTCGGCGCTCAGCGTGCAGGACGTGCGCGACCGCCCGCTCGAACACGCGCAGCTGGCCGACGAGCGCCAGCGCAAGTTCGACGACGAGAAGTCCGAGTTCATCGGCTACCTGAAGCTGTGGCACTGGATCGACGAAGGCCGCGGCGTGCACGGCCATGCCGCGGCAAAGGTGGACAGCCACAAGCTGTCCAATCGGCAGCAGGAACAACGGCTCCGCGACCAATTCGTCAGTCCGCGCCGCGTGCGCGAGTGGCGCGACATCCACACCCAGTTGCACACCGTGGTGGCCGAGCACGGCTGGCGGCTCAACGGCAGCGCCGGCCACCTACGAGCAGATCCATCTGTCGATGCTGGCCGGGCTGCTGGGCAACGTGGGCTGCAAGAGCGACGACGACGAGTGTTACCTCGGTGCGCGCGGTATCAAGTTCTGGCGCCACCCCGGCGCGCACCTGAGCAAGAAGCCAGGGCGCTGGCTGATCGCCGCCGAACTGGTGGAGACCACGCGACTGTTCGGCCGTGGTCTGGCGGCGATCGAGCCTCAGTGGATTCCCGGCGTGGCCGGGCATCTGCTGAACAGGCAGCTGCTCGAGCCGCATTGGGAAAAGAAGGCCGGCGAGGTGATCGCGCTCGAACGGGCCACGCTGTATGGCATCGTCGTGTACAGCAACCGGCGCGTGAACTACGCGTCGGTCGACCCGGCCGGTGCACGCGAGATCTTCATCCGCGAGGCGCTGGTGCATGGCGAGTGGGAGACGCGGCTGCCGTTCGTGGCGCACAACCGCAAGTTGGCAGCGCAGGTGCAGGAGCTCGAGCACAAGTCGCGACGGCAGGACGTGCTGGTCGACGACGAGCTGATCTTCGCGTTCTACGACCAACAGGTGCCGGCCGGCGTGCACTCGGGTGCGACGATGGAGCGCTGGTACCGCGACGAGGTCAGGCGCCAGCCCCGCCTGCTGCAGCTCACGCGCGACGAGCTGATGCGCCACGAGGCGGCGGGCATCACGACCACCGCTTATCCCAAGACCGTTCGCCTCGGCGGCGTCGATTGCTCGGCGACCTACCTGCACGAGCCGGGCGACCCGAGCGACGGCGTGACCGTGACCGTGCCGATCTACGCGCTCAACCCGGTGAGCGAAGTGCGCTGCGACTGGCTCGTGCCGGGCATGCTGCATGCCAAGGTGCTGGCGCTGCTGAAGAGCCTGCCGCAACGGCCGCGATCGCGCCTGCTCCCGCTGCCGGACTTTGCCGACGAATTCTGCAGCGCGGTGACGTTCGCCGAAGGCGAACTGCTGGCGGTGCTGCTGCAGGCCGTGCGCGAGCGTACCCAACTGGCGGTACAGCGCAACGACTTCAAGCTCGACAGCCTGGCGCCGCACCTGTTCATGAACTTCCGCGTCGTCGACGAGCATGGGCGCCAACTCGCGATGGGCCGTCACTTGGCCGCGCTGAAGGCCGAATGGGGCGGCCAGGCACGCAGCGCGTTTCAAGCCCTGGCGGCGTTGAAGGCGGTGGTGCCGTCAGCGCCGACGGTGACCGCCCCAGAGGCACCGGCCACGCGACAGACCCGCGCCGCAACCTCGCCGGCGGTCGCGACGCCTGCCGCCCGCTATGTCGCGTGGACCTTCGGCGCGCTGCCCGAGTTGATGGAACTGCGCAGCGGCGACCAGACGCTGGTGGGCTTTCCCGCGCTGGTCGACCACGGCGGCCATGTGGAGATCGAGGTCTTCGACGAGCCCGAGCTGGCCGCAGCGCGGCACCGTGGCGGTCTGCGGCGGTTGGTCGCGCTGCAGATCAAGGAGCCGCTGAAGTACCTCGAGAAGAACATCCCGGAGCTGCAACGCATGGCCGGGGCCTACATGCCGCTGGGAACGCTGGAGGAGCTGCGCGCGCAGATCATCGACGTGGCGCTCGACCGCGCCTTTCTCGGCGAACCGTTGCCGCTCGATGCGCACGCCTTTGCCGAACGCCTGGATCAGGGTCGCCCACGGCTGACGCTGATCGCACAGGACGTGGCTCGCCTGGCTGGCGTGGTGCTGGCGGAATACGCGGCAGCGACCCGCAAGCTCAAAGACAGCAAGCCGCCCAAGGACGTGGCCGACGACGTCTCGGCGCAGCTGCAGCGCCTGATGCCCAAGCGATTCGTGTCTGACACGCCGTACCCGCAACTGCAGCATCTGCCCCGATACCTGAAGGCGATCACGATGCGGCTCGACAAGCAGCGCGCCGATCCGTCGCGCGATGCGTCGCGGCTGGCAGAACTGCGCCCACTCGAGCAGCGCTACTGGCGCCGGGCGGCGGAACGCCGCGGTGCGAAGGATGCGCGGCTGGATGAATACCGCTGGTTGCTGGAGGAGCTTCGTGTCAGCCTGTTCGCCCAGGAGCTGCGCACGCCCCAGCCGGTGAGCGTGAAGCGGCTCGACCGGGCCTGGCAGGCGCTGGAGCGGTAGTAACACCGTGTGCCGGCGCCAGCGGATGCGCGACGATCGAGCCAGCGCGGCGGCGCTGCGCCCGGCGCACATCCATCACCAAGGAGTCTGCATGCATTACCTCTACCTGGCCGTGGTCGGCTTCGTCGTCGGACTGATTGCACGCGCCGTGCTGCCGGGCACCCAGAGCGTGGGCATCATTCTGACCGCGCTGCTCGGCATCGCCGGTTCGTTTGTTGCCGGGCTCGCCGGGCAGGCGATGGGCTGGTATCAGGCCGGGCAGGGAGCCGGCTTCATCGGATCGATCGTCGGCGCGGTCGTCCTGCTCTTCGCCTACTCGAAGATCAAGGGCTCGGGGCCCGCCGCGGGCGACGGTGGCGGCTCATCCACATAGCAGCGCGCCAAACAGCCCCCCATACGGGGCGCGAGCGGCTTCCCATCTGCCGCAGGCCGCTCAAGCAGGCTGTGTCTGCAGCGGCGTGCCGAGCGAACGCAGCACGTCGCGGATGAACTGGGCGCGGTCGCGCGGCTCGGCAATCTCGCGTTCGATGCGCAGGCGGTCGTTGCCGGCCAGCTTGATGTGGCGGTGCCGTTGCACCAGATCGATGATGCGCTGCGCATCCACCGGTGGGTTGGGCCGGAAGGTGATGCTCATCAGCTTGGGGCCGGCGTCGACCTTGTGCACGCCGTAGCCGCGCGCCATCACCCGCAGGCGGTGCGTGTCGAACAGGTTCTGGCCTTGCGGCGGCAGCTTGCCGAAGCGGTCGGTGATCTCCTCGAGCAGGGTGTCGAGCTGTTCGGGCCGGGTTGCGCTGGCCAGGCGCTTGTACAGTGACAGCCGCGTGTGCACGTCGCCGCAGTAGACGTCGGGCAGCAATGCCGGCGCGTGCAGATTGATGTCGGTGGTGGCGGTCAGCGGTGACAGCAGGTCCGGCTCGCGGCCGGATTTCAGCGCGCGCACCGCCTCGGCCAGCATGTCGTTGTAGAGCTGAAAGCCGACCTCCAGCATGTTGCCGCTCTGGTGCTCGCCCAGCACCTCGCCGGCGCCGCGGATCTCGAGGTCGTGCATCGCCAGGTAGAAGCCCGAGCCGAGCTCCTCCATGCTCTGGATCGCGTCGAGTCGGGCCTGGGCCTGCTTGGTGAGCGACTGCGTATCCGGCACCATCAGGTAGGCGTAGGCCTGGTGGTGCGAGCGGCCGACGCGGCCGCGCAGCTGGTGCAGCTGGGCCAGTCCGAACTTGTCGGCGCGGCTGATGACGATGGTGTTGGCGCTCGCCACGTCGATGCCGGTCTCGATGATCGTCGAGCACAGCAGCAGGTTGAAGCGCTGGGCGACGAAGTCGCGCATCACCTGTTCCAGCTCGCGCTCGGGCATCTGGCCGTGGGCCACCGCGATGCGCGCCTCTGGCACCAGCGCCTCGAGCGCCTTGCGTCGCTGCTGGATCGTCTCGACCTCGTTGTGCAGGAAGTACACCTGCCCGCCGCGCTTGAGTTCGCGCAGCACCGCCTCGCGCATCACGCCGTTGCCCTCGTCGCGCACGAAGGTCTTGATCGCCAGCCGCCGCTGCGGCGCGGTGGCGATGACCGACAGATCGCGCAGGCCCTCGAGCGCCATGCCCAGCGTGCGCGGGATCGGCGTGGCGGTGAGCGTGAGCACGTCGACCTCGGCGCGCAATGCCTTGATCGCTTCCTTGTGGCGCACGCCGAAGCGGTGTTCCTCGTCGATCACCAGCAGGCCCAGGCGCTTGAACTGCACGTCCTTCGACAGCAGCTTGTGCGTGCCGACCACGATGTCGATGCTGCCGTCGGCCAGGCCGGCCAGCGCCGCGCTGCTTTCCTTGGCCGTACGAAATCGCGACAGCTCGGCCACCTTGACCGGCCACTTGCCGAAGCGGTCGACGATCGTCTGGTAGTGCTGCTCGGCCAGCAGCGTGGTCGGCGCCAGCAGCGCCACCTGCTTGCCGCCGATCACCGCGACGAACGCCGCGCGCAGCGCGACCTCGGTCTTGCCGAAGCCGACGTCGCCGCAGACCAGCCGGTCCATCGGCTTCGGACTCACCATGTCCTGGATCACGGCGTGGATCGCGGCACGCTGGTCCGGTGTCTCCTCGAAACCGAAGCTGGCGGCAAAGGCCTCGTAGTCGTGCATCGAGTAGCGGTGCACATGGCCCTGGCGTGCGGCGCGGCGCGCGTAGAGGTTCAGCAGTTCCGCCGCGGTGTCGCGCACCTGCTCGGCGGCCTTGCGCTTGGCCTTGTCCCATTGGCCCGAGCCGAGCTTGTGCAGCGGCGCCTCGTCGGCGCTGACGCCGGTGTAGCGGCTGATCAGGTGCAGCTGCGACACCGGCACGTACAGCGTGGCGTCGTCAGCGTACACGAGGTGAAGGAACTCGCTCGGTCCGTCGCCCAGGTCGAGGTTCACCAGGCCGCGGTAGCGCCCGATGCCGTGGTTGGCATGCACCACCGGGTCGCCGATGGCCAGTTCGGACAGATCCTTGATCAGCGCCTCGACGTCGCTCACCGCCTCCTGCCGGCGTCGGCGGCGCAGGCCTGGCGTGGCAGCGAACAGCTCGGCCTCGGTGATGAAGGCGAGGGTGGGTGCGCCGGCTCGTTGCCAGACGAAGCCGCGGGCCAGCGCGGCGGCGACGATGGCCACCGGTTCGTCGGTGGACTCGAATTCGGCCAGCGTGGCCACGCTCGGCACGGCGATCTGGTGGTCGCGCAGCAGCTCGATCAGGCTTTCACGCCGGCCTTCGCTCTCGCCGATCAGCAGCACCCGCGCGGTGGTCTTGTCGAGGTAGTGTTGAAGTGCGGACAATGGCTCGGTCGAACCTCGCTCGGCACTGACGTCGGGTAACGCCTGTGCCCAGGTGGTCGCGTCGGCGGACGACGCCGGCGCGCAACGCGAGCACCGCATGGTCGTTGGCGCGGCCGAAGAACTCGTCCACGCGCTGGAAGATCGGCGTCCGGCGCCAGGATCGGACGCTCCGGATCGTGCTGCAGAAAACGATGGCGTTCGCGCGTGTCGCTCCAGAATCTCGTCAGCGTGTCGTCGACGGCGCCGTGCAGCACCAGCGCCGCGTCGTCGCCGATGTAGTCGAAGATCGTCGCGGTTTCATCGAAGAAGAGCGGCAGGTAGTACTCGATGCCGGCACCCGCCAGGCCCTGCGCGATGTCCTTGTAGATGCGCGAACGCGTCGGGTCGCCCTCGAGCCGCTCGCGCCAGCGCGCACGGAAGCCGGTGCGCGCGGCCTCGTCCAGCGGGAACTCGCGCCCGGGCAGCAGGCGCACTTCGGGCACCGGGTACAGGCTGCGCTGGGTGTCGGGATCGAACGTGCGGATCGAGTCGATCTCGTCGTCGAACAGGTCCACCCGGTAAGGCACGGCCGACCCCATCGGAAACAGGTCGATCAGGCTGCCGCGCACCGCGTACTCGCCCGGTGACACCACCTGGCTCACATGGCTGTACCCGGCCATCGTGAGCTGGTGGCGCAGCGCCGCCTCGTTCAGACGTGTCTTCTGCTTGAAGTGGAAGGTCGTGCCGGCCAGAAAGCGCGGTGGCGCCAGCCGCGTCAGTGCAGTGGTCACCGGGAGCAGCACCACGTCGAGCTCGCGCTGCAGCAGCTTCCACAATGTGGCCAGGCGTTCGGACACCAGATCCTGGTGCGGCGAGAAGTTGTCGTAAGGCAACGTCTCCCAGTCCGGGAAGGCGGCCACACGCAGATCGGGCGCGAAGAACGCCAACTCGTCGACCAGCCGCTGCGCATCGTACGGCTCGGCGGTCAGGATCGCGGTCCTGCGGCCTTCCTTGCACCGCTGCTGCGCATAACGCGCCAACAACAAGGCGTCGCCCGAGCCGGGCGGCATCGGCACGGTGAAGCGCTTTCCAGGGGCGATGGGAGGTGGCAGCATGGGTGGCAATGGCGCGAACCCCGGGGCGGTCTTCACCGGGGGGTCACCGCGGGCACCGAGTCATCGCTCGGGTGGATTCTAGAATCCACCCGATGAACCCGCCTGCCGCTGCGCGCGAGCCGCGCCTGTTCGCGCTGCTGCCGTGCGCGGGAGTGGGCTCGCGGGCCGGCGCCGACCTGCCGAAGCAGTACGCAACGCTCGCCGGACGGCCAATGGTGGCGCACACGTTGGATGCGCTGCGGCGCGTCGGGCGCCTGAGCCGCGTGCTCGTCGTGCTGGCGACCGACGACACCTGGTTCGATGCGGCGGTGGGCCTGGCCGGGGCCGATGTCGTGCGTTGCGGTGGTGCCACGCGCGCACAGACCGTGGCCAACGGCCTGGCTTGTCTGCAGGCGGACGGTGCCCACGACGACGATTGGGTGCTGGTGCACGATGCCGCACGCTGCCTGCTGCAGCCGGCGTGGGTCGAGCGGCTGATCGAGGCCTGCATCGACGATCCGGTCGGCGGCCTGCTGGCCGTGCCGGTGGCCGATACGTTGAAGGTGGAGCACGACGGCAGGTCCAGCGCCACGCTCGATCGTGCCGGCAAATGGGCCGCGCAGACGCCCCAGATGTTTCGCATCGGCATGTTGCGCCAGGCCTTGCAGCGAGCCGGTACGTCGGTGACCGACGAAGCGGGCGCGATCGAGGCCATGGGTCAGCGGCCGCGCCTGGTGGTGGGTGATGCGAGCAACCTGAAGATCACCTGGCCCGAGGATTTCGCGCGCGCGCAAGCCGTGCTGGCGGCGCGCCGCGCCGATCAAGGAGACACCATGGCAACCACCGCGCTGCGTTTCGGCGAGGGCTGGGACATTCACGCGCTGGTGACGGGCCGCCCGCTGGTGCTGGGCGGTGTGACGATCGCGCACAGCCATGGTCTGCAGGCCCACTCCGACGGCGATGCGCTGCTGCACGCGCTGACCGACGCGCTGCTGGGTGCCGCCGCGCTCGGTGACATCGGTCGGCACTTTCCCGACACCGATGCGGCATTCAAGGGCGCCGACTCGCACATGCTGCTGGCCGAGGCAGCGCGCCGCGTGCGCGCTGCCGGATACGAGGTTGTCAATGTCGACTCCACGGTCGTGGCCCAGGCACCGCGTCTGGCCCCGTACATCGACGCGATGCGCGCGCGGATCGCGTCGGCGCTGGGGGTGGACGTCGAAAGGGTCAGCGTGAAGGCCAAGACGGCCGAGAAGATGGGTCCGGTGGGCGAGGGCCGCGCGATCGAGGCGCGGGCCGTGTGCCTGCTGCAGCGTTGCGCGACGCCCTGACGCCGCCTACGGCGCGCGCTTGAGCCGGATGTGTGCCACCAGGCCGCCGTCGCTGGCGTTGGCGAGCTCCAGCGCGCCGCCCATTCGGGCCAGCGCCTTCTCGACGATCGCCAGCCCCAGCCCGGCGCCCGTGGCCGCCGTGCGCGCGGCGTCGCCGCGGAAGAACGGCGTCGTCAGCTGGTGCATCTTCTCGGGGGCCACGCCAGGGCCGTGGTCGCGCACGCTGACGATGACCCACGGACCGGTGCGGGCGTAGGTGACCTGCACCATCGCGATGCCGGTATCGATCGTGCGGCCGTAGCGGCGCGCGTTCTCGAACAGGTTGGCGAACACGCGGCCGAGCTCGACCTCGTCGGCCATCACCGACAGATCGATCGCCACCTTCGACTGGATGCGGATCGTGCTCGGGTCGCGAAAGCCCTGTGCCTCGCGGTCGATCACCTGCGCCAGGTTCACCGGCTTGAGCTTGGTGTCGCCGGGGCGCGCGTAGTCCATGAACTTGTCGATGATGGCGTCGAGCTGGTCGATGTCCAGCGCCATGTTGCGCTGCGCTTCCTCGTCGTTGACGCTCATCTCGGCTTCGAGCCGCAGCCGCGCCAGTGGCGTGCGCAGGTCGTGGCTGATGCCGGCCAGCATCACTGCGCGGTCTTCCTCCACCTTGGCCAGCTCGCGCGCCATGCGGTTGAAGCCCATGTTGACCTCGCGGATCTCACTGGTCAGCGTGTTCTCGTCCAGGCGCGAGTCGAATTCGCCCTCGCGGATGCGGCTGGCGGCAAACGACAACTCGCGCAGCGGCTGGTTGATCAGTCGCGCGATCGCCACCGAGCCGAAGATCGTGGCCAGCAGCGCGATGCCGACCCAGACGAACCAGGTGCCGCCTGTCAACGCGCGCACGCGGCCGAGTTCGGTCTGCAGCCACCAGGCGTCCTTCTCGATGCCGAAGCCGACCCACAGGCCGGCCTGGCCGTTGACGCCGCGCGCAACGATGGTCTCGGGGCCGAGCCGGTTGCGCAACTCGCCGGCCACGACGCGGGTGAAGCGGTCTTCCTCGAAGGGCTCCCATTTGTCGGTGGGCTCGTGCGGCGCGATGCGGATGGCTTCCTGCGCCGACAGCGTCTTGACCAGCGCGACGCGGTTGATCGAGTCCGAGTGCTGCAGCGCCGCTCGCGCCAGGTTCACCAGGCTGGCGATCTGCTGTGAGGCCACCACGGCCCGCGGTTCGAACTCCAGCGCGCGCAGCGTCCACACCCAGGCCACGATGCCGCTGCCCAGCAGGATCGCGAGCAGGAAGAACGTGCGCCAGAACAGGCTGAGCGCGACGCCTTGCGTGCGGGGCATCTCAGGCTCTACGCTGAAGCGTCAATCGAGTCATGGATCTACCCAAGCTGACTCCGCGGATCCGGCTCCGCCGGTCCGCTGGTGTCGCCCCCTCGAGGGGGAGGCGGCCGAAGGCCGCTGCGGGGGTGGTCCATCAGTTCGCGCCGTCCGGCACGAACACATAGCCGACGCCCCACACCGTCTGGATGTAGCGCGGTTGGGACGGGTCGGACTCGATCATCTTGCGCAGGCGCGAAATCTGCACGTCCAGGCTGCGGTCGAACGGCTCGAACTCGCGACCGCGCGCGAGCTGGGCCAGCTTGTCTCGGCTCAGCGGCTGGCGTGGATGGCGCACCAGTGCCTTCAGCATCGAGAACTCGCCGGTGGTCAGCGCGATCTGTTCGCCGTTCTTGGTCAGGCGGCGCAGCGACAGATCGAATTCGAAGGGGCCGAAGCTCACCGACTGCGCCTCTTTTGACGGCGCGCCGGGCGCTTCCATCGCCGGGCGGCGGCGCAGTACGGCGTGCACGCGCGCCAGCAGCTCACGAGGGTTGAACGGCTTGGGCAGGTAGTCGTCGGCGCCCACCTCCAGGCCGACGATGCGGTCCACGTCCTCCACCTTGGCGGTGAGCATGATGATCGGCGTCACGTCGTTGGCCGCGCGCAGGCGGCGGCAGATGGACAGGCCGTCCTCGCCGGGGAGCATCAGGTCGAGCACGATCAGGTCGATCGTCTCGCGAGTCAGGATCCGGTTCAGCGCCTTGGCGTCTTCGGCCAGCAGCACTTCGAAGCCTTCCTGGGTCAGGTAGCGCCGCAACAGGTCGCGGATTCGCGCGTCGTCGTCGACCACCACGATACGGTCAGGTCGAGTGTTGGCGGGCGTGTTCATCTGCAACTCCAAATTTGTAACAGCGGCATTTTGCCGGGGGAAAACCCCTGCAAAGCCCGAATACATGGTCACTGTTACATCTATTTCTGGTGTTGCATGCCGATCCGTGACGTCGAACACGGCTTTGTGGACTTCGACCGGGCTCGCAACTCGGTTTCCGGCCGGCTGAACGGCGGTTGGGCGGACACGGGCAGGCATCCGATCGGGGTCGGGCACACTCCGAACCATGTCCAACCGACGACTCGGAGGCTTGGCAATGCTGCGTTTGGGCTTGGTTTGGGCCGCGGCCGCCGGGTTGCTCGCCCCTGCGCTGACGGCGGCGCAGACCCCCGCACCCCAGGATGTGCTGTCGATGAGCGCATCGGCGTCGATCGAGGTTGCCTACGACATGATGTCGATCATGTTGTCGACGACGCGCGAAGGCGCCGACGCCGCCGCGGTGCAAACGCAGTTGCGACAGGCTCTGGATGCGGCGCTGGCCGAGGCGCGGCGCGCGGCCCGACCGGGGCAGCTCGAGGTGCGAACAGGAGCGTTCAGCCTGTCGCCCCGGTATTCGAACAAGGGTCTGCTCAGTGGCTGGGTCGGTCAGGCCGAACTGGTGCTTGAAGGCCGGGACATGAGTGCGATCGCCCAGTTGGCCGGGCGCCTGAATACGCTGACCGTGGCGCGTGTGGGCTATCTGCTGGCGCGCGAGACACGCGACAAGGCCGAATCGCAGGCCACTGAGCAGGCGATCGCCCGGTTTCGCGCTAGGGCGACCGACTACGCCAAACAGTTCGGCTACGCCGCCTACACCGTGCGCGAGGTCAGCGTGGGCAGCGATTCACCGCCGCCGCAGCCGATGCTGCGCTCGCGCGCCATGTCGGCCACGGCCGCCGACGAATCGTTGCCGGTGGAGGCCGGCAAAGCCACCGTCAGTGTCAATGTCAACGGCAGCGTCGTGATGACGCGCTAACGGCAGGACCAGCACAGTCGATCGACCTATTGCGCGGTCCAGCCGCCGTCGACGTTCCAGGCCACCCCACGCACGTTGTCGGCCATGGCTGAACACAGGAACACGGCCAGCCCGCCCAGCTGCTCCGCCGTGGTGAACTGCAGCGAGGGCTGCTTCTCGGCCAGCAGCTGGCGCTTGGCTTCGTCGCTGCCCACACCGGCCTCGGCCGCGCGTGCGTCCACCTGCTTCTGCACCAGCGGCGTGAGCACCCAGCCCGGGCAGATGGCATTGACCGTCACGCCGGTGGTCGCCGTTTCCAACGCGATGCTCTTGGTGAAGCCCACGATGCCGTGCTTGCTCGCCACGTAGGCCGACTTCTGCGCCGAGGCGACCAGGCCATGGGCCGAGGCGATGTTCAGGATACGGCCCCAGTTGCGGCGTTTCATGCCGGGCAGCGCGAGCCGCGTGGTGTGGAAGGCCGAGGTCAGGTTGATCGCGATGATCGCGTCCCAACGCTCCGGCGGAAAGTCCTCGACCGCGGCGACATGCTGGATGCCGGCGTTGTTGACCAGGATGTCCACCGCGCCGAACTGGCTCTCGCAGGCCCGCACCATGGCCTCGATCTCCGCGGGCCTGCTCATGTCGGCGCCGTGGTAGCCCACCTTGACACCCAGTGCCGCCACGCTGCGTTGAGGTGCGTCAACGTCGCCGAAGCCGTTGAGCATCACGTTGGCGCCGTCTTGCGCCAGCGCGAGGGCGATCCCCAGACCGATGCCGCTGGTCGAGCCGGTGACGAGTGCGGTTTTTCCTTTCAACATGACTGCTTCGCTCCGATGGGTTGTTAGGATCATTATCGACAAGGAGCCCGCGCCGTGATCGAACCACGCCTGAACGATGTGTTGTGCCTCGACAGCCGCGGCCTGCACCGCATGGCCTACTGGGAGTGGGGTGACCACGCGAACCGCGACGTGCTGGTGTGCGCGCATGGGCTCAGCCGGCAGGGACGCGACTTCGACACGCTGGCCCGGTCGCTGTGCGCCCGGTACCGCGTGGTGTGTCCCGACGTGGCGGGTCGCGGTCGCTCGGACTGGCTGGCCGAGCCGATGGACTACACGATCGCGCACTACGTAGCCGACATGGTGACCCTGCTGGCGCGGCTGGACGCGCAGGTGCTGCACTGGGTGGGCACGTCGATGGGGGGGTTGATCGGGCTGGGGTTGGCGGCGTTGTCCGAACTCGCCGGTGAGCAAGCTGGTGCTGAATGATGTCGGGCCGACCATCGAGCCCGCGGCAATTGCCCGCATCGGTGGCTACGTGGGCCGCGCGGCGCAGTGGAAGACGCTCGACGAAGCCGCGGACGACCTGTGGACGATCTCCACCGGCTTCGGGCCGCACACCCGCGAACAGTGGCTGGCGCTCACCGAGCCGCAACTGCGGCAAGACGGCGATGGGTTGCGCCCGCGCAGCGACCCGGCGATCGCGATCCCCTTCAAGGCGGTCACGCCCGAGATGGCCGTTGCCGGCGAAGCGCTGATGTGGCGGAGCTACGACCGCCTCACCTGCCCGACGCTGCTGCTGCGCGGCGCGCAATCCGATCTGTTGTCGCCCGCCACGGCGCGCGCGATGACCGAACGCGGCCCGCGCGCGCGGCTGGTGGAGTTCGCCGGCGTGGGTCATGCGCCGACGCTGGTCCAGCCTGAGCAGGTGCAGACGGTTCGCGAGTTCTTGCTGGCGCCATGAAGACGATCGCCCTGCGCCCCGCGGAGGACGCAGCGCCCATCCTGCAGCTCACCGACGTCCCGCCGCCAGCCGAACCGGCGGCGGCGCAGGCGCGGCCGGGTGCCTCCGGCCAGGCCGAACTGGCACGTGCACGGGCCTTCGCCGAGCCGCTGCTGGCCACCCAGCTGCTCGACACGGGCGAAGGCGTGCTGGCGCACGCCGACGGCGTGGCGGCGATCCTCGAGTCGATCGGTGCGGCGCCCGCGATGCGCGCCGCGGTGTACCTGGTGTACGCGGGCGACTTTCTTCAGCGGCCCGACGAGGTGGTGCGCAAGGCGTTCGGTGACTCGTATGCGAGCCTGGTGGAGTACACGCGCAAGCTGGTTCAGATCCAACGTGCCGCGCGCGACGCCACGGTCGAGCTCGACCGGCGCGAGCAGCAAAACGAGCGCGTGCGCAAGATGCTGCTGGCCTTCTCGCGCGACCTGCGCGTGGTGCTGCTGCGGCTGGCGTCGCGACTGCAGACGCTGCGCTGGCACGCGGCCGCGCGCAGGCCCTGCCCGGCAGAGCTGGCGCTCGAATCGCAGCAGGTGTTCGCGCCGCTGGCCAACCGGCTGGGCATCTGGCAGATCAAGTGGGAGATCGAGGACCTGTCGTTCCGCTTCCTGCAGCCGCAGGACTACCTGCGCATCGCGCGCCAGCTCGACGAGACGCGGGCGCAGCGCGAGCATGCGGTCGAAGCGGCGCGTCGGCGCCTGCTGACCGTGTTGCGCTCGGCGGGCGTCGTGGCCGAGGTGCAAGGGCGGCCGAAGCACCTGTACAGCATCTGGAAGAAGATGCAGGGCAAGGGCCTGAGCCTGGACCACATGTTCGACCTGCGGGCGTTGCGCGTGATCGTGGCCGACGTGCGCGACTGTTATGCCGCGCTGTCGTGCGTGCACTGCGCGCTATCACGCGCTGCCCGATCACGTACGACGACTACATCGCGCGGCCCAAGGCCAATGGCTACCAGTCGCTGCACACCGTGGTGCGCGACGACGACGGTCGTGCGCTGCGAGGTGCAGATCCGCACCCGGGCGATGCACGACCATGCCGAGCACGGCGTGGCGGCGCACTGGGCCTACAAGGAGGCCGGCGCCAAGGGCTACGGCGGGGTGCAGGCGACCGGCGCGCTACGAAGACGGGTTGCCGCCGCGCGCAAGGCGGTGCTGCGCCAGCTGCTGGCCTGGGAGCGCGACCTCGCCGCGCTGACCACGGGCGACGGTGCGCGCCGAGTTCGACGACCGCATCTTCGTGTTCACGCCGCAGGCCACCGTGATCGAGCTGCCGCGCGGCGCCACGCCGGTCGACTTCGCCTACAGCCTGCACACCGACCTGGGCCACCGCTGCCGCGGCGCCGCGCGTCGACGGCGCGATGGTGCCGCTGAACACGCCGCTGGCCAGCGGCCAGACGGTGGAGATCACCGTCGTCAAGGAGGGCGGGCCGTCGCTGGACTGGCTCAATGCCGAACTGGGCTACCTGAAGAGCCCGCGCTCGCGGGCCAAGGTGCGGGCCTGGTTCAACGCGCAGGCGCTGGCGGAGACCATCGCGCGCGGCCGCGAGCTGGTGGAAAAGCTGCTGCAGCGCGAGGGCAAGACCGCGCTGAAGCTCGACGACCTGGCCGCGCAGCTGGGCTTCAAGGGTGCCGACGCGCTGTTCGAGGTGGTCGGCAAGGACGAGTTCTCGCTGCGCAACATCGAGTCGCTGCTCAGGCCGCAGGAAGCCGCGCCGGCGCCCGAGGGCATCGCGCTGCAGTCGCACGAAGGCCGGCGACGGCGGCGTGCTGGTGGTCGGCGTCGAGTCGCTGATGACGTCGCTGGCGCAGGTGCTGCAGGCCGGCGCCGCCCGACGCGATCGGCGGCTACGTGACGCGCGGCAAGGGCGTGGCGATCCACCGCAGCCGCTGCAGCAACTTCCGGCAGATGCTGCGCGCGAACCCGCGAGCGTGCGATCGCCGTGGCGTGGGGCACCCAGCCGGCGGCAAGAGCGCGGTGTATCCGGTGGATGTGGCGGTCGAGGCCGCCGATCGACAGGGCCTGCTGCGCGACATCTCGGAGTTGTTCGCCAAGGAGAAGCATGAACGTGACGGCGGTGAGCACGCAGTCGGTCAAGGGGCCGACGGCTCGCTGGTGACCTTCGACGGTCGAGGTCGACGACGCGGCGCGCCTGCGAAGGTGCTTGCGCAGGTGGCCCGCGTGCCGGGCGTGCGCGCCGCGCGCCGGCGCTGAGGGCCGCGGCGCGGCGCTGCTACAATGCCGGCTCGACGTCAGGCGCGTAGCTCAGCTGGTTAGAGCACCACCTTGACATGGTGGGGGTCGTTGGTTCGAGTCCAATCGCGCCTACCAAATTCTCGATGCCGGGGCCTTTCGATTCCGGCCTTGCACCGCGCCGGTCGGCGCCGGCTGCGGCCCGGTGGAAACCCGGCGCGGTGGCCGCCAGAGTCGCAACCTAGAATCCTCGTGCACTGCACAAGGAGTTCGACGCGATGCCAGCCACCCGCCGTGCCGCGGCCCCTGGGCCTGCCAGCAAGGGCCCAGCGCGTGCTGAAGAAGTACCCCAACCGCCGCCTGTACGACACCCAGACCAGCAGCTACATCACGCTGGCCGACGTGAAGCAGATGGTGCTGGACGGCGAGGACTTCGTGGTGCGCGACGCCAAGAGCGGCGAAGACCTGACGCGCAGCATCCTGCTGCAGATCATCCTGGAAGAAGAGGCCGGCGGCGTGCCGATGTTCTCGTCGCAGATGCTGTCGCAGATCATCCGCTTCTACGGCCACGCGATGCAGGGCATGATGGGCTCGTACCTGGAGAAGAACCTGCAGGCCTTCACCGACATGCAGAGCCGCTTGGCCGAGCAGTCCAAGGGCGTGTTCGACCCGAAGGCGTTCACGCCCGAGATGTGGACGCAGTTCATGAACGGCCAGGCGCCGATGATGCAGGGCCTGATGGGCAACTACCTCGAGCAGTCGAAGAACCTGTTCACGCAGATGCAGGAGCAGATGCAAAGCAGGCCGAGCACGCTGTTCCCGGGCATGCCCGGCTTCCCGGCACCAAGCGCTGAGCGTCGCGCGCGGCGCGGCGCATCGGCGACAATCGCCGCATGATCCAGACTCCGATTGCCACGGCCGACCGCTGCCGCGCCGACGATCGGCTTCGTCTCGCTCGGCTGCCCGAAGGCGCTGACCGATTCCGAACTGATCCTCACCCAGCTGCAGCGCCGAGGGCTACGCGCACCTCGCAAGACCTTCGCCGGCGCCGACCTGGTGATCGTCAACACCTGCGGCTTCATCGACGACGCGGTGAAGGAAAGCCTGGACACCATCGGCGAGGCGCTGGCCGAGAACGGCAAGGTCATCGTCACCGGCTGCCTGGGCGCCAAGGCCGGCGAGGGCGGCGGCAACCTGGTGCGCGCAGATGCACCCCAAGGTGCTGGCCGTCACCGGCCCGCACGCCACGCAGGAGGTGATGGACGCGGTGCACCTGCACGTGCCCAAGCCGCACGACCCGTTCGTCGACCTGGTGCCCGCCGCAGGGCATCAAGCTCACGCCGCGCCACTACGCCTACCTGAAGATCAGCGAAGGCTGCAACCACCGCTGCACGCTTCTGCATCATCCCGAGCATGCGCGGCGACCTGGTGTCGCGGCCGATCGGCGATGTGCTCGCGCGAGGCGCAGCGCGCTGTTCGAGTCGGGCGTGAAGGAGCTGCTGGTGGTCAGCCAGGACACCAGCGCCTACGGCGTCGACGTGAAGTACCGCACCGGCTTCTGGGACGGCCAGCCGGTGAAGACGCGCATGATCGACCTGTGCGAGCAGCTGGCGCAGCTGGCCGAGCCGCTACGGCGCCTGGGTGCGGCTGCACTACGTCTACCCGTACCCGCATGTCGACGAGATCCTGCCGCTGATGGCCGGCGGCCGCGTGCTGCCCTACCTCGACGTGCCGTTCCAGCATTCGCACCCCGACGTGCTCAAGCGCATGAAGCGCCCGGCCAGCGGCGAGCGCAACCTCGAGCGCCTGGCAGCGCTGGCGCGAGCTGTGCCCCGAGATCGTGGTGCGCAGCACCTTCATCGCCGGCTTTCCGGGCGAGACCGAAGCGCGAGTTCGAGCACCTGCTCGACTTCATGCGCGAGGCGCAGATCGACCGCGCCGGCTGCTTTGCCTATTCGCCGGTGCAGGGCGCCGCGGCCAACGAGCTGCCCGGGCATGCTGCCGGCCGAGCTGCGCGAGGAGCGCCGCGCGCGCTTCATGGCGGTGGCCGAAGCAGGTGTCGGCGGCGCAAGCTGCAGCGCGCGCGTCGGCGCGACGATGCAGGTGCTGGTCGACGCACGCGCCGGCGCTGGGCCGCAAGGGCGGCGTCGGCCGCAGCTATGCCGACGCGCCCGAGATCGACGGCATGGTGCGGCTGCTGCCGCCGCGAGAAGGCCTCGAAGACGCTGAAGGTCGGCGAGTTCACGCGCGCCCGCATCGTCGGCCGCCGAAGGGCACGACCTGGTCGGCGCAGCCGTTGTGAGACCCGCAATGACCGAACCGATGCACGACACCTGAGCACCGAGCTGATCCACCACGCCTACCAGCCGCCCGCCGGCTTCGGCGCCGTGCCGCCGGGCGTGTACAAGGCCTCGACGGTGATCTTCCCGAACGTCGCCGCGCTGCGCGCGCGCAACTGGCAGCACAAGACCGGCTACACCTACGGCCTGCACGGCACGCCGACGACCTTCACGCTCGAAGAGCGCATCGCCACGCTCGAAGGCGGCACGCATACTGCTCGCTGGTGCCCAGCGGCCTGGCGGCGATCGCGCATGGTCGACATGGCGCTGCTGAAGCCGGGCGACGAGGTGCTGCTGCCCGACAACGCCTACGGGCCCGGCAAGGAGCTGGCGCGCACGAGCTGGCCGACTGGGGCATCACGCACCGGCTTCTACGACCCGATGGACGCCGCCGGCGCTGGCCGGCCATGATCGAGCCGGCCGACCAAGCTGGTCTGGCTCGAGGCGCCGGGCTCGGTGACGATGGAGTTCCCCGACCTGCGCGCGCTGGTGCGCGCGGCGCGCGCAGCGCGGCGTGCTGACGGCGCTGGACAACACCTGGGGCGCCGGCGTCGCCTTCAAGGCCTTCGACCTGGGCGACGGCCTGGCGGTCGACATCTGTCGATGCATGCGCTGACCAAGTACCCGTCGGGCGGCGGCGACGTGCTGATGGGCTCGGTGACCACGCGCGACGAGGCGCTGCACCTGCAGCTGCTGCTGGCGCACATGCGCCTGGGCTCGGGCGTCGGCGGGCAACGATGCCGAATTCGTGCTGCGCTCGCTGCCGTCGCTGGCGCTGCGCTATCGCGCGCACGACGCGGCGGCCGCGCAGCTGGCGCGGTGGCTGCAGGCCGCAGCCGATGGTCCGCCAGGTGCTGCACCCGGCGCTGGCCGGGCGCGCCCGGCCATGCGCATTGGCGCGCGCTGTGCACGCGAGGCGGCGGGGCTGTTCTCGGTGGTGTTCGATCCGGCGCTTGCCGCCGAGCGCGTCGACGCCTTCGTCGACGCGCTGCGGCTGCTTCAAGCTCGGCTATTCGTGGGGCGGGCCGGTGAGCCTGGTCGTGCCCTACGACCTGAAGGCCATGCGCGGCGACGCCGCGCGGCACGCCGGGCACCTGGTGCGCTTCTCGATCGGGCTGGAGGCGGCCGACGACCTGATCGCCGACCTCGACCAGGCGCTGCACGCGCTACGCTGAGCGGCGCGGCCACAGGCCCATCGCCAGCGCGGTGCCGAGCAGGATCACCCCGCAGGCGGCCACCATCGTGGCGTTGAGCGTCTCGCCCAGGAACATCCAGCCCCACACCACGGCGAACGCCGGAATCAGGAAGGTCACCGCGCTCGCGTTGGTCGCCCCCGCGTGCCGGATGAGCCGGAAGTACAGGATGTACGCCAGCCCGGTGCACAGCAGAGCCAGCGCGATCGCCGCAGCCCAAGCCGTGACGCTGGGCATCCGTGTCGGGCGCAGCCACAGTGCCGGGCCGGCCAACATCAACGCCGCCGACAGCTGGGTGCCCGCGGCCATGGCCAGCGGCGGCACGGTGGCGAGCTTGCGTTTGGTGTAGTTGGCCGAGAACGCGTAGAGCAGCGTCGCAACCAGGCATGCGGCGATGGCCATCGCTGCGGTGACGCCGTGCTCGGCGGCCTTCAGCGCCGCGCCATCCCAGGCCAGCCACACCACACCGGCCAGTCCGACGGCCATGCCCAGCCAGCGGGTCGGCGTCAGCCGATCGCGCCACCACAGCGCGGCCATCAGCGCCGTCCACAGCGGCGTGGCCGCGTTGAAGATCGCCGACAGCCCGGCGCTGATGGCCAGCGCCGCGACGCCGAAGCACAGGAACGGCAACGCGGAGTTGGTGATGCCGACGAAGCCGATGGCCCGCCATGCCCGCCGCAACTCGCCGAGCTGACCGCGCGACGCCAGCCACGGCAGCAACAGCGCGCAGGCGCCGGCGCAGCGCACGGCGGCCAGCGCCACCGGGCCGAACTCGGCCGCGCCCATGCGCATGAACAGGAATGATCCGCCCCACAGCGCCGCCAGCAGCACGAGATCGAGCGCGTCGCGTGTCCGCATGTCAGTCGCCAAGCAAGGCCGGCCCGGTTGCCGCGGCGGTTCGTTGCCTCGGCGCGGCCCGGTGAACGCTCATACCAGCAGCGCACCTTCGTGCTGCAACAGATGCTCCTTGCGCGGCAGGCCGCTGGCGAAGCCGGTGAGCGAGCCGTTGCTGCCGACGATGCGGTGGCAGGGCACGATGATCGCCACCGGGTTGCGTCCGATCGCCGCGCCGGCCGCGCGTGAACCCAGCGGTGCGCCGACCTGGCGCGCGATCGCCCCGTAGGTGCTGGTGTGCCCGGGCGGCACGTCGAGCAGCGCACGCCACACGGCCAGCTGAAACGCCGTGCCGTGCAGATCCAGCGGCACCCGAAAGCGCTTCGGCAGCCGGCCTGACCAGTAGGCATCGAGCTCCCCGGCGGCCGCGGCCAGCCAGCGTTGACTGGGATCGTCGGGCGCGTCGAGCGTGTTCTGCGCGTGGTACTGCGGATCGACGAACCACAGCACGGCCAGGCCCTTGTCGGTGGCACCGAGCAGCAGGGGGCCGAGCGGTGAATCGAGCGACGACTTGGCGACGAGGTTTTGGGGCATCATGGTTTCTCCAGCGACAGCCACAGGCGCATCACGGCATAGCTGCGCCAGGGTTGCCAAGGTTCGGCTTGCGCCAATGCGACCTTCGGGTCGCGCGTCTTCAGGGCATGGAGCACGCCGATGTCGCTGGCCGCGAACGCATCGGGCCAGCACAGCGCACGCATCGCGATCAGTTGCACCGTCCATTCGCCGACGCCCGGCAGGTCGCGCAGCCGCGCCAGCGTGGCATCCAGCGGCGCCGCGCGATGCAGCTCCAGTGAGCCGTCGTTCACCGCACGCGCCAGTGCCTGCAGCGCGCCGACCCGCTGGCGCACGATGCCCAGCCGTCCGATGTCGTCGGCGCTGGCCCCGGCCAGCGTCGCGGCCGTCGGGAACAGCCGGTTCAATTCGGCAAACGGCGTGTCGATCACGGCACCGAAGCGCTCGATCAGGCGCTGCGTCAGCGTGCGCGCGCCCTGCACCGTGACCTGCTGGCCCAGGATCACTCGCACCGCGGTCTCGAAGCCATCGAACGACCCCGGCACCCGCAGGCCGGGCTGCGCCGGCAAGGGCATCGTGGCCAGCACCGGGTCGATGAGCTGCGGCTCGGCGTCGAGGTCGAGCGCCTGCCGCGTGCGCTGCACCAGCACGCCGGCCACCGGCGCGAGGGCGGGCGCGATCGCCAGCTCCACCTCGTGCCGCTGCGCGACAAAACGCCACGCGATCCAGCCGCTGTGCAGCGCGCCGCGCAGCGCCACGCTGATGCGTGCGCTTCATGCCGCCGGCATCGACCGATTCGACGCCGCGCATCGCGCGCGCGGCGATGAATCCGAGCAATGCGGCGTGGTGGTACGGCGGCCGATAGGCCAGGCGCAGCCGCAGCGCATCGGCGCGGGCGCTGCGCGGCGGCGGTGCGGCACCGTCGCGCTCGCGACGCAGCGCGCTCGGGTTCATGCGGTAGCGATCGGCGAACGCGGCATTGAATCGGCGCAGGCTGCCATAGCCGCTGGCCAGCGCCACCTGCGTCACCGGCATCGCGGTGTCGGTGAGCAGCTGCTTGGCCAGCAGCAGCCGCTGCGTCGTCAGGAAGTCGATCGGCGCGACGCCGATCTGTTGCACGAAGATGCGCCTGAGGTGGCGGTCGGTGATGCCCAGTCGCCGCGCCAGCAAGGGCAGCGCGATGTCGGTGCCCTCGTGCGCCGCCTGCTCGATCCAGCGCGCCGCCTGCTGCGCCAGCGCCTGCGACGAATCCATCAGCGACAGGCCGGGCGCCAGTTCGGGCCGGCAGCGCAGGCACGGCCGAAACCCGCCGGCCTCGGCCAGCGCGGCGTTGGGGAAGAAGCGACAGTTCTCGCGACGCGGCGTGCGCACGCGGCACACCGGCCGGCAGTAGACGCGCGTGCTGGTCACGCCGACGAACAGGCGTCCGTCAAAGCGGGCGTCGCGTGTGGTGATCGCGCGGTAGGCGGCGTCGTCGTGCAGGGTCATGCGCCGATGATAGGCGCCACCGCGGCCCGGACTCGCCGTTTTCGGACCTGTGCCCGAGGCCGATCGGGGTGACCCGCCAGCGGACAACTCGGCGTGCGCATTGCGTGGGCAGCCTGCTGCCTACAATCCCGGCACTTCAACGGATCCGACATGAATCCCTCACCTTCCATCTTCAAGGCTTATGACATTCGTGGCATCGTGGGCCGCACCATCGACGAATCGTTCGCCGAGCACCTGGGCCGCGCGTTCGGCACCCAGGCGCTCGCCGCGGGCGAACGCGCGGTCGCTGTCGGGCGCGACGGCCGGCTTTCGGGGCCGGACCTGGTGGCGGCCCTGGCGCGCGGGCTGGCGTCCACCGGGCTGGACGTGGTCGATCTCGGTGCGGTCACCACGCCGATGCTGTACTACGTGGCGGCGACACGGGGCGAACACGGCTGCCGTTCGGGCATCCAGGTCACCGGCAGCCACAACCCGAAGGACTACAACGGCTTCAAGATGGTGCTGGCCAGCCGCGCGATCTACGGCGAAGAGATCCAGGGCCTGCGGCGCCGCATCGAGGCCGAGGACTATGCGCGCGGCAAGGGCCGCATCGGCCGCATGGACATCCTGGCCGAGTACAGCCATCGCATCGTCAGCGATTGCCGTCTCGCGCGGCCGATGAAGATCGTCGTCGATTCGGGCAACGGCATTCCGGGCGCATCCGCGCCCGGGCATCCTGCGGCGACTGGGCTGTGATGTGACCGAGCTGTACTCCGAGGTCGACGGGGACTTTCCGAACCACCATCCGGACCCGAGCAAGCCGGAGAATCTGGTCGATCTGATCGCCGCCGTCGCCCAGCACGGCGCCGAGCTCGGCCTGGCATTCGACGGCGATGGCGACCGTCTGGGTGTTGTCACGCGCGACGGCCGCAACATCTACCCCGATCGGCAACTGATGCTGTTCGCCCGCGATGTGCTGGCGCGCAACCGCGGCGGCACGATCATCTACGACGTCAAGTGCAGCCAGAGGCTGGCCGTGGACGTGCGCGCCGCGGGCGGCGTGCCGCTGATGTGGAAGACGGGTCATTCACTGATCAAGGCCAAGCTCAAGGAGACCGGGGCGCCGCTGGCCGGCGAGATGAGCGGCCACATCTTCTTCGGCGAACGCTGGTACGGTTTCGACGACGCGACCTACACCGCCGCGCGCCTGCTGGAGATCCTGTCGCGCAGTCAGGACCCGAGCATGGTGCTGAACAGCCTGCCCACTTCGTTCAGCACGCCGGAGTTGAACGTGCCCTGCGCCGAAGGCGAACCCCAGCAGGTGATCGAGCGCCTGCGCGCGCAGGCCAGCTTTCCGGGTGCGCGCGAGGTGATCACCATCGACGGGCTGCGCGCCGAGTTCGACGATGGCTTCGGCCTCGTGCGCGCCTCGAACACGACGCCGGTGCTGGTGCTGCGCTTCGAAGGCCACACCGAGGCGGCGTTGCATCGCATCGAGGCGCAGTTCATGTCGGCGCTGCGCGCCGTCAAGCCGGACGCGCAGTTCGCGAGCGCCGCACATTGAGCGCGCGCGCCCGTCGCCGCGGCTGACACGCCGATGTTTGCGCGCGCGCTGTGGTCGACGCTGCTGCGCGCGATGCTGCCGCTGGTGTTCGTGCGTCTGTGGTGGCGTGGCCGGCGTGAGCCGGGCTACCGGCTGGCGTGGCGCGAACGGCTCGGCTACGGGCCGGTCACGCAGCGGCCGGGCGCCATCTGGATTCATGCGGTGTCGCTCGGCGAGACCCGCGCCGCATCGGCGCTGATCGAGGCCTTGCGCGCGCTGCGGCCCGGCGTGCGCCTGTTGCTCAGCCACGGCACCGCCACCGGCCGCGAGGCCGGCGCGGCGCTGCTGCACGAGGGCGACCAGCAGTGCTGGCTGCCCTACGACACGCCCGGCGCGGTGAGCCGGTTTCTCGGCCGCCAGCGCCCGGCGGTGGGCGTGCTGATGGAAACCGAGATCTGGCCCAACCTGATCGAGCAGGCCGCGCGGCAACGTGTGCCCACTGTGCTGGCCAACGCGCGCCTGAGCGAACGCAGTGCGCGCCAGGGGCGGCGCTTCGCCGGCCTGATGTATCCGGCGGTCGAGCGGCTGGATCTGGTGCTGGCGCAGACGCGCGACGATGCCGCGCGCCTGCGCGAGGCCGGTGCGAAGGCGGTGGAGGTCTGCGGCAACCTCAAGTTCGACATGACGCCGGCGCCCGACCTCGTTGCGCGGGGCCGGGCCTGGCGTCGCCGCCTCGATCGGCCGGTGGTGATGATGGCCAGCAGCCGCGAGGGCGAGGAGCTGACCGCTGCTGCAGTGCTGGGCCGACACGCCGTCTCCGCGCCCGTTGCTGCTGCTGGTGCCGCGCCATCCTCAACGCTTCGACGAGGTCGCGGCGATGGCGCACGATTTCGGCCTGAGCCTGGCACGCCGCAGTGCCTGGAGCGAGAGCCCGTCGGACGCCGAGTGCGGCGCCGACGTCTGGCTCGGCGACTCGATGGGCGAAATGCCGGCCTACTACGGTGCGGCCGACGTGGCCCTGCTCGGCGGCAGCTTCGCCAGGCTCGGTGGGCAGAACCTGATCGAGGCCGCGGCCTGCGCCTGCCCGATCGTGATGGGCCCGCACACCTTCAATTTCGAACAGGCGGCCGACAACGCGTTGGCCGAGCGCGCGGCGGTGCGCGTGGCCACGCTGGAGCAGGGCGTGCAACGGGCGATCGAACTGGCGCGCGATCCGCAACGCTCGCAATGGGCGCGGCGCGCGCTGGCGTTCGCGGCCACGCATCGCGGCGCGGCCCGGCGCATGGCCGAGCGCGTGCTGCAGCTGGCCGACGGGCGCGCCGTGTTGCCGAATCGGTAGCGCGCCGGCTCAGCCGCGCAGCAGTTCGAGCGGCGCCAGCGCGGCGCTGCCGGGGAACACCGCCTGGTCCAGCGTCGCGCGGGCGACGTTCAGGTGATCGTGCAACACCCCCTTCAGCAGCGCGCGCAGGTCGGTTGTCGTGCGCAGGTCACGACCTTCGAAGCGGTCCTTCGGCGCCAGGCCCGGCCAGTCGGCGATGACCCTGCCACCGCGCACCGCGCCGCCGAGCACGAACGCGGCGCCGCCGGTGCCATGGTCGGTGCCCAGCGTGCCGTTGATCGCGACCTCGCGGCCGAACTCGGTGATCACCACCACCACCGTGCGCGCCCAACCCGACGGCTGCGCGGACAGCGTCTCGCGCAGCGCCATGATGGAGGTGTCGAGCAGCTTGAGGTTGTTGTTCAGCGCGCCTTGCGGCGACGCCTGATTGGCATGGGTGTCCCATCCCCCGAGCTCGAGCACCGCGGCCTGCGGTCCGCCCGGCCGCAGCAGGAACTCGCCCGCGCGGCGCGCCAGTGTGATGGCCAGCGTGCGCGCGCCACCGGCCGCGGCGCCCGACAGCGCGTCGCGCTCGGGCATCGGGCCGCCCTCGCGCAGAGCCTTCGCCCGCGCCAGCGCCAACGCGAGCGCCCGATCGCCGGCGTAGAGTCGTTCGACCCGCGCCACCAGGTCGGTCGAGGGATCGGGCAGTGTGGAAGGCGCCCAGGTGTCGACGTCGCCCGGACCGCGCAGCACCAGCGGCACAGCGGTCTGCACCGCCAGCCCCTTGCGACCCTTCGCTGCGAGCGCGCGGCCCAGCCAGCCGGTGCTGAGTTCGTACGGCCGCTGTCCACCCGACTCGAGCAGTTGCTGTGCGTCGAAATGCGAGCGCTCCCGATACGGCAGGCCGATCGCGTGCAGCGCCACCAGCTCCTGCCGTTGGTACAGCGCATGCATCTCGACGAGCGCCGGGTGCAGCGCGAACGTCGCATCCAGCGGCAGCGGTGCGCCCGCAAAGGCCGCCAGCGGACCGCGCGCCGCATTGAACTGGGCGTCGTTGGGCAGCGGCACGGACGACAGACCGTCCATGCCGCCGCGCAACAGCACGACCACCAGCCGCGCGTCGTCGCTGTCGGCCCGGCCGGCCAGACTGAGCGCGCACCACGGCGCGGCCACGCTGCCGGCCAGCATCGCGCGAATGAAGTCACGGCGCTCTGGCGTGTTCATGGCGGTGGTCACCGGCGTTGGAACTCTGGGGCCATCAGCAGCAGCGCCAGCGCCTGAGGGCCATCGGCAGCGCGATCGATCTGGCGCGCGGTGGACTCCGAAAGCCAGGCGCCCAGCGCCTCGCGCGCCAGCGCGCGTGCGTCGGACTGGCGCCCCCATCGCTCGCCGACCCGTGTCGCCCATTCGAGCCGCTTCCACACCGCTTCCGGGCCGAGCCATTCGTCGGCCTGGTCGGGCCAGCCGGCGGGCGATGGCGCGGCCTGGATGCGCTGGCCCATCTGCGTGATGCTGCCGTGGCTGCGGGCGACGAACGCCTCACCGCCGCGCAGCAGGCGGGCGGTGGAGATCACGTACTCTTCCGGCGTCTTCAGCTTGGCCGGTTGGGGCGACCACGCCTCTGGCGCGCGCACCAGCTCGCCATAGACGGTGGGCAGGTGGCCAGCGGTCTCGGCAAATGTGCGCGCCAGGCGATTCACCAGCGCCGGCGGCGGGTCGTCGGCGACGAAGTGGCGCGCCAGCTTGGTGGCGATGAACCGGGCCGTCGAGGGGTGTTGCGCCAGATCTTTCAGCAGCGAGCCCAGCGCGTCGGGGCCCTGGGGATAGGACTTGCCGAGCACGATCTTCGAACCCGGCTCGTGCCATGCGGCGTCGAAGAAGCTGGCCTCGTTGCCGCGCGGCAACCGCGGCGCGCGCCAGCCGGTCAGCAGCGCGGCAAAGGCAGTCACGTCGACCTGCGAATAGCCGCCGTGCACACCGAGGGTGTGCAGTTCGAGGATCTCTCGCGCCAGGTTCTCGTTCAATCCGGTGATGCGCGGCGCTCGATCGTCGTCGCCCTGGCGCCGGGCCAGGCGCGCCACGACGCGCGAGTGCGGCCCGGCGGACAAGGCGTTGTCGAGGTAGCGCAGCATCGCGGCGTGCCGGGTCGATGCGACCAGCAACTGCTCGAAGTGGCCGGCGATGTGCGGCCGTATCGCCTCGCGCTCGAACGCGCCGACCAGTCCCCGCGCGGCGGCCTTGGCCATCGAGACGGTGAAGTGGTTGCTCCAGAACAGCGCCAGGCGTTCGGCAAACGGTCGTTGCGTCGCGACCGCGGTGCCCAGGCGTGCCGCGAGGTCGGCCTGGACCGTGTCGCGAAAATGGTCGGCGAAGGATTGCTCGGCGGGTCGGCCGTCCATCGCGGCCGAAGCGCTCGCCGATCGAAACCGGCGCAAGAAGGCGTCGTGCCGGCGCAGGCCTTCGGCAGCATCGACCAGCCCGTCGCCTTGCTGCGCGTCCGCGGCCCCGATCTGCGCGAGCAGCCAGCCTTGTGGCTCGCTGCCGACCACGGCAAGGTCGGCTTCACCCAGGCCGAATCGATGCGCCGCGATCGCGGATTGCAGGGCCGACGACATGGCGCGCAGTATGAGCGCCGGGCCGACGCGCGCGATGGCGCGATGCGCCACGGCGAGAAAAGTTTCGTAAAGCGAGCCGGCGCCGTGTGACGCGCGGTGTCGATTAGGGGCCGAGCAGCGTGTTGACCGCGTTCACGTCCTCGGGGCGCAACTGGCCCGCGGCCTGGCGCAGCCGAAGGCCGCCGACGATGACGTCGTAGCGCGCCTTGGCCAGGTCGCGCTGCGTCTGGTAGAGCTGCGACTGCGCGTTGAGCACGTCGAGGTTCACGCGCACGCCGACCTTGTAGCCGAGCTGCGTGGCCTCCAGCGCGAGCTTGCTCGACGACTCGGCGGCTTCGAGGGCGCCGACCTGCGCCTTGCCCGATTGCAGGCCGTAGAACGCCACGCGGGTGCCCTGGGCCACGCCGCGACGCGCCGCCTCGAGGTCGTTGCGGGCCTTTTCCTCGAGCGACAGGGTCTCCCTGATGCGGTTCTGCGTCAGGCCCCCGGTGTACAGCGGCAGCTTCAACTGCACGCCGATCGCCGACTGCACGGTGTTGCCAGGGCTGACCGTGGCGCTGCCGGTGGTGCGATTGCCGCCCACCGAACCGACGAGATCCAGCGTGGGTCCGTCGCTGGCCCGCGCGCGCTCGGTCTCGAGCTTGGCGATGTCCAGTGCCAGCCGGCTCTTGCGCACCAGCGGATGCTGGTCGTCGGCCTGGTTGACCCATGGGGCCACGTCGTCGGGCGTGGCGCCGGGCAGCACCACCGGGGTCAGCAGCGGCTTCGGTGTGACACCGGTGCGGCCGACGAGCTGGTCGAGGGCGATGCGCTTGGTGCGCAGGTCGTTCTCGGCCGCGATCTCCTGCGCCGACGTGAGGTCGAATCGCGCCTGCGCTTCGCGTGTGTCGGTGATGGTGGCCGTGCCGACCTCGAAGTTGCGCTTGGCCGACGCCAGCGTTTCGGCGATGGCCTTCTTGTTCGCCTGCGCGGTGGCCAGCGAATCCTGCGACGCCAGCACGTCGAAGTAGGCCTGCGACAGGCGCAGGATCAGGTCCTGCTCGGCGGTTTCCAGGTCGGCCACCGAGACCTCCAGCGCGCGCCGGGCCTGGGCGATCGTTGCGTCGTTGAGCCGGTTGTACAGCGGCTGCGCGGCGTTGACGGTGGCGTCGAACCGGTTGGCGTAGCGATGACCGTTGGTGCCGGGAATCGCCTGACCGTTGCTCAGCGTCGACGGCACGTCGACATCCGAGCGGGTCGCGCCGGCCGACAGCGCCACGTTGGGCCGGTTCAGTGCATCGGCCTGTGCGGCCCGGTACTGCGCCGAATCGGCCAGCGCACGGGCGGCCAGGTAGGTGGCGTCGTAGGCGCGGGCCGCCTCGTAGAGTTCGCGCAGGCTCTGCGCCTGGGCCAGCGTGCCGACCCCAACCAGGGCCAGCGCCCACGCGACAGGCGCCAACCGGGCGATGAAGGGTTTGTGGCGCATCGGCGCTGGCGTCATGGGCAAATCCTCGATGGTTTCAATGGCAGCCGGCTCGCTCGGGATCGAGCCGGGCCGGTTTGTAGTGCGCCTCGGCGGTAGCGGTAACGCCGATGCGACGTGCTGCTGGCAGCAGGGCGTGTGGCGTCGTCCGGCGGCGATGAGCGGCCGGATGCGAGCGTGCACGACATCTCGGCGTCAGAAGCGGAAGCGGCTGGGCTCACTGAATCCATTCAGCCGTGGCGCCACGGTGTCGAACAACTCGGTCGTTTCGAAGCGCGATTCGGCCACGCGTCGCACCCGCACGGCTCGCATCACGGGTTCGTCGCCGACCACGGCGATCAGGCGACCACCGGGCGACAGCTGTTCGAGCAGGACCTGCGGCACGGTGTCGACCGAACCGGACAGCACGATGGCGTCGAACGGTGCCTCGTCGGGCAGGCCACGCGCGCCGTCGAGCACGCGCACCTTGGCGTTGGCCACGCCGGCGCGCTGCAGGTTGGCGCCGGCGAGCGTGGCCAGTGTCGGCCGGATCTCCAGCGACACCACCGACCGGGCGCGCTGCGCCAGCAGCGCCGCCATGAAGCCCGGATCCGGCACCGATCTCGAGCACGCGTTCGTGGCGCTGCAGATTCAACTCCTGCAGCAGCCGGGCCTCGACCTTCGGCGCCAGCATGCACTGGCCCTCCGGCAACGGCACTTCGGTGTCGACGAAGGCCAGCGCGCGATAGGCGGCGGGCACGAAGTCCTCGCGGCGCACGACCGCCAGCAGGGCCAGGACGGCGGGGTCGAGCACGTTCCACGGGCGGATCTGCTGCTCGATCATGTTGAAGCGGGCCAGTTCGAGGTTCATGTGCGTGGGGGGTGGTGAATCGATCGAGGATGCGAAATTCTAGGGTGCGGCGGCAGGCTGCTGCTTGCCGGCGAACAAGCCGCGCGCCCAGGCGCCCAGGTCGTCGAGGTAACAGTAGATCACGGGAACGACCACCAGCGTCAGCAACGACGACGTGATCACGCCCCCGATGACCGCCTGGCCCATCGGCGCGCGCTGCTCCGAACCCTCGGACAGCGCGAAGGCCAGCGGCACCATGCCGAAGATCATCGCCAGCGTCGTCATCAGGATCGGCCGCAATCGCACCTTGGCCGCCTGCAGCAGCGCGGCCTCGCGCGACAGCCCGCCCTGGCGCGCCCGGTTCGCGAAGTCGACCAGCAAGATGGCGTTCTTGGTCACCAGGCCCATCAGCATGATGACGCCGATGATCGAGAAGATGTTCAGCGTCGAGCGCGCGATCAGCAGCGCCAGCACGACGCCGATCAGCGTCAGCGGCAGCGACGACATCAGCGCCAGCGGCTGCAGGAAGCTGCGGAACTGCGAGGCCAGGATCATGTAGATGAACACCACCGCCAGCGCCAGCGCCGAGACGGCATAGGCGAACGACTCCTGCATGTCCTTGGTCGAGCCGCCGAAGCGGTAGCGATAACCCGGCGGCGCCGCCCGCTCGACCATCGCGCGGTTGATGTCGGCCGACACCTCGCCGAGCGAGCGGCCCGACACGTTGGCGGTGATCTCGACTTCGCGGCTCAGGTCGCGCCGGTTGATCTGGTTGGCCCCGCTGCCGGCGCGCACGTCGGCCACCTGGGTCAGGCGCACGATGCGGGCGCTGCCGTCGGCGTTGCTGCCCACCATCAGCGGCAGGCGTTCGAGGTCGGCCGTGCTGTCGCGCGCGCCGGGCTGCAGGCGCACCTTGACGTCGTAGGTCTGGTCGTCCTCGGCGCGCCAGTTGCCGACCGTCTGGCCGGCGACCAGCGCGCGCAAGGTGTTGGTGATGGCGCCGACCGACAACCCGAGATCCGACGCGGCGTCGCGCCGCACTTCGACCGATGCGGTGGGCTTGTTGGGCTTCATGCTGGTGTCCAGATCGACCAGACCGGGAATGTCGCGCAGCCGTTGCGTCAATCGGCTGGTGATGCGCTGCAGCTCGCCCAGGTCGGTGCCCTGGATCGACAGCGAGATCGGCTTGCTGCCCGCCACCGAGTCGAGCAGGCCCGCATGGGTGACGACGATGCCCGGCACCGCGCGCCAGGCGTTCGCGCAGCGGCACCGACATCTGGTCCACGCTGCGCGTGCGATCCTTGCGATCGACCAGGCGCACGTACACGTTGGCGAAGTTGCGGCCCTGCGCCTGCCCGGTGTTGATGGTGGTCAGCGTGTAGCGCACCTCCGGCATCGCGCGCAGGATGGCGTCGACCTGGCGCGATCGTGCCTCGGTCACCTCGAGCGACGAGCCCACCGGCGTGTAGAAGCTGACGAAGGTCTCGGAGAAGTCGGCCTTGGGCACGAACTCGGTGCCCAGCAGCGGTGCAATCGCGAAGCTGCCCACCAGGCTGGCCAGCGCGATGCCCAGCGTGGCCATGCGGTGCTTCAGCGACCAGCGCGAGCGTGGCCACGTAGCCGTCGCCGAGCCGGTGCGACAGGCGATCCACCGCATGCGTGACGCGGCCGAGCGTGTGGTCGTACCACGACCTCGGCACGAACGGCTTGCCCTCGCGGTCGATCGCCGGGTCGTGCCAGATCGAGCTCAGCATCGGGTCGAGCGTGAAGCTCACGAACATCGAGATCAGCACCGCCGCGACGATGGTGATGCCGAACTCGTGGAAGAACTTGCCGATGATGCCGCCCATGAAGCCGATCGGCAGGAACACCGCCACGATCGACAGCGTGGTGGCCAGCACCGCCAGGCCGATCTCGTCGGTGCCCTGCAGCGCGGCGTCGTGCGCGGGCTTGCCCATCTGCACGTGGCGCACGATGTTCTCGCGCACCACGATCGCGTCGTCGATCAGCAGGCCGACGCACAGGCTCAGCGCCATCAGCGTGACCATGTTGATCGAGAAGCCGAACGCGTGCATGAACAGGAAGGTGCCGATCAGCGCGATCGGCAGCGTCAGCCCGGTGATGACGGTCGAGCGCCACGAGTTCAGGAACAGGAACACGATGGCGATGGTGAGCAGGGCGCCCTCGAACAGCGTGCGCTTGACGTTGGCCACCGAGACGCGGATCGGGCGCGAGTTGTCGCGCACGACCTCGAGCGCCACGCCGGAGGGAAGCTCCGGCGCCAGCGCGGCCACGGCGCGCTGCAATCCGTCGACGACGTCGATGGTGTTCTCGCCCTGGCTCTTCTGCACCTCCAGCGCCAGCGTGCGCTGGCCGTTGTACAGCGCGAGCGACTCCACCTCCTCGGGCCCGTCCACCACGTCGGCCAGCTGCGACAGCCGCACCGCCTGGCCGGGCGCCGCGGCGGTGGCGCCAGCGCTGGCCCCGCGCCGGGCGACGATGATCTGCTGCAGGTCCTCGGGCCGCTTGATGCGGCCGTCGACCTGCACCACGCGTTCGGCCTCGCGCGAGCGCAGGCTGCCGGCCGGCAGTTCCTGGTTCTCGGTGCGCACCGCCGCGATCACCTGGTCCACGCCGATGCCGAACGCTTCCAGCGCCTGCGGCCTGAGGTAGACGTTGAGCTCGCGCTTCAGCGCCGCCCACCAGCGTCACCGAGCCGACGCCGGGCACGTTCTCCAGGCGTTTCTTGATCACCTGGTCGGCCAGCGTGGTGAGCTCCTGCACGCTGCGGCTGCGGTCGGGCGAGCTCAGCGACAGCGAGTACACCGGCCGCGCCGCCGGATCGAAGCGCGACACCCGCGGCTCCTTGACCTCGTCGCGGAACGACGCCTTGACGATCGACAGCTTCTCGCGCACGTCGTCGGCCGCGCGGCGGCCCTCGATGTCGAGGTTGAACTGGACGATCACGACCGAGATGCCTTCGTAGCTGCGCGAGAACAGCTGGTTGATGCCGGCGATGGTGTTGACCGCCTCCTCGACCTTCTTGGTCACCTCGCTCTCGACGATCTCGGGCGCCGCGCCGGGGTAGTCGATCTGCACCACCACCGTCGGGAACTCGATGTTCGGGAACTGGTCGACCTTCAGCCGCTGCACCGCGAACAGCCCCAGCACCACGAAGGCCAGCATGACCATCACGGCCATCACCGGGTTGGCGATCGAGACGCGGGTGAACCACATGGGCTTAGGGCGACGCCGAGGCCGCGCGCCGCGGCGGCGTGGTGCGGCCGCAGACCGCCGCCGGCCGCGGCGGGCAGGCGCAGCGCCGCGCCGTCGCGCACCACGCCGAGGCTGCCGGCCAGCACGCGGTCGCCTTCGTCCAGCCCGCTGCGCACTTCGACCACGTCGACGCCGGCGGCCTCGCCGCGGGCGCCGAACTCGGGCTGGCGCCAGCTGCGCCCGTCGCCGTCGATCGCGCAGCACGTAGGGCTTGGCCTGGTCGCTGCGCAGCGCGCTCACCGGCACCACCAGCGTCGTCGCGCCGCTCGCAGCTCGATCGTGCCGCGCACGAACAGACCCTGGCGCAGCGCCGGGTGCGGGTCGACGCGCCAGGTAGGCCGGCACGGTGCGCGAGCCCGCCTGCGCGCTCGGGCTGATGCGCACCACGCGCGCCGCAACCGGTTCGGCGAGCCCGTCGACCCGCAGCCGCGCGGCCGCGCCGACGCGCAGCGCGGCGATGTCCTGCGGCGCGATCGCGGCCTCGAGCTCCAGGCGCGACAGGTCGACGATCTCGAGCAGCCGCGCGTCGACCGGCACCCGCTCGCCCGGCTGCACCAGGCGCTGCGCGATCTGGCCCGCGATCGGTGCCGTCACGGTCGCGTCGGCGCGCGACTTGCGCGCCAGCTCCACCGCGGCCAGCGCGGCCTCGAGCGTGGCCTTGCGCCGACGACTCGGTGGACACCGACGTCTCCAGCGCTGTCGGCGAGATGAAGCCCTGCGCCACCAGCGCCTTGTTGTTGACGAGCTGGCGTTGGGCGATGTCCAGCTGCGACCTGCGCCGCCAGCGGCCTGCTGCTCGGCCTGGCGCAGCCGCCAGTCGAACTCGGTGGTGTCCAGCTGCGCCAGCACCTGGCCGGCGCGCACGGTGTCGCCTTCGCGCACGGCCACCGAACGCACCTCGGCCGCCACGCGTGCCTTGACGAACGCGCTGTTCACCGCCCTCAGGCTGCCCGACACCTCGAGCGTGCGCGTGAGCTCGGCCCGGCGCACCGGCACCACGTCGTCGGGCGTCAACTCGAGTGCGGCCGCGTTCGTCGGGGCGGCGGCGAGCTGCGCCTGCTCGGCCTTGCGCGCGTTCATCGCGCGGCCGATCACGAGGCCGAGCACCACCAACGCCAGCAACGGAGCGCCGTAACGCAGCCAGCGCTTCATTTGCGCGCCCGCGCGCCGGCGGCCCGGCCGCTGACGGACCAAGCCCGCGCAGCACCAGATCGATGTGCGCCCGGATGAAGACCGCGGCGTCGAATTGATCCTGCTGCGGCACGCAGGCGCCGAACGAGTGCTTGTGCAGGCACACCATGACCATCGGCAGCATCAGCGAATGCACCACGCAACCGACGTCGAGACGCTCGAACTCGCCTTCGTCGATGCCGCGCTGCACGATGCGTCCGATCAGCCGCTCGCCGGGCTCCACCACCTCGCGGTGGTAGAACTCCGCGAGGTCGGGGAAGTTGCGCACCTCGGTGATGATCAGCTTGAACACGCCCGAGGTCGGGCTGTCGAGCACGTTCTGCCACCAGTGGCTGAACACGTCGCGCAGCAGCGCGGTCATCGGGCCGCGGTGCTTGTCGGCGATGGCGGCGCCGGCGGCGATGCGCGTCGACAGGTGCTCGCGGATCACCGCCTTGAGCAGCTCTTCCTTGCTCGGGTAGTAGAGGTACAGCGTGCCCTTGGACACGCCGGCGCGCTGCGCCACCTCCTCGGCACGGGTGGCCGCGAAGCCCTTCTCGACGAACAGTTCCAGCGCCGCGTCGAGCAGTTCCTGCGGACGGGCGTCCTTGCGGCGGCGGCGGGTGGGGGTGTCGACTGCGGACATGTTTTAATGACTGACTGGTCAGTAATGTAGCGCCACGCGACCGCAGGGTCAAACCAGGTTGGGCATGGCGTGCCGGGCGCCGCCACGGCGCGGTCGACGCGTACCTGGGCCGCCCGCGCCCAGGGCGCGCGACTATGATTCGCGGCTTTGCCGAAAGGTGGTCTTCAGTGGATCCCGTGTTGCTGCTCAAGGCCGCCGTGATGGGATTGGTGGAGGGGCTGACCGAGTTCCTGCCGATCTCGTCCACCGGCCACCTGATCCTGGCGGGTTCGCTGCTCGACTTCGCGGATGCCAAGGCCAAGGTGTTCGACATCGCGATCCAAAGCGGCGCGATGCTGGCGGTGCTGATCGTCTACTGGCAGCGGCTGCGCGACACGGTGCTGGAGATCGGCCATAGCGATCGCGCGCGCGGCGATTCGTGCGCAATGTCGCCGTGGCGTTCGCGCCGGCGGTGGTGCTGGGTCTGCTGTTCGGCAAGGCCATCAAGTCGCACCTGTTCAACGCGCCCGTGGTCGCCGCCAGCTTCATCGTGGGCGGCCTGATCATCCTGTGGGCCGAGCGGCGCCCGACGTCCGCCGTCAGGGTCGAGTCAGTCGATGCGATGACCGCGCTTGACGCGCTGAAGGTCGGCCTCGCGCAGTGCGTCGCGATGATTCCCGGCACCAGCCGGTCGGGCGCCACGATCATCGGCGGCATGCTGTTCGGGTTGTCGCGGCAGGCGTCGACCGAGTTCAGCTTCTACCTGGCCATTCCCACGCTGATGGGCGCGGGCGCCTACAGCCTGTACAAGGAACGTGCGCTGCTGTCGGTCGGCGACTGGCCCGTGTTCCTGGTCGGCAGCGTGGTCGCCTTCGCCAGCGCCTACGCCTGCGTGCGCTGGTTGCTGCGCTACATCGCCAGCCATACCTTCGTGCCGTTCGCGTGGTACCGGATCGGGTTCGGCCTCGTGGTGCTGCTCACCGCGTGGAGCGGCTGGATCCAGTGGGCTGATTAGTCGCCGTTCCGGCGGCGAAATACCAGGTCCCAGGTGCCGTGGCCGAGCCTGGTACCACGGGCTTCGAACTTGGTCGGCGGCCGGTAGGTCGGGCGGGCCGCGAAGCCAGCCGCGCAGTTCTCCAGCAGCGGCTGTGCGCCGAGCACCTGCAACATCTGCTGCGCGTAGGGCTCCCAGTCGGTGGCGCAATGCAGCGTCGCGCCCGGCGCCAGGCGACTGGCCAGCAGCGCCACCACGTCCGGACGGATCAACCGTCGCTTGTGGTGCCGCTTCTTCGGCCACGGGTCGGGAAAGAACACCATCGCGCCGGCCAGTGACGCCGGCTGCCAGCATGTGCTGCAGCACCTCCACCGCGTCGTGCTGCACGATGCGCAGATTGGTCAGACCCATCGCGTCGATGCGCTGCAGCAGCGCGCCGACGCCCGGCGGATGGACCTCGATGCCCAGAAAGTCAAGCTCGGGCGAGGCCTGCGCGATCGCCGCGGTGCTGTCGCCCATGCCGAAGCCGATCTCGAGCACGACCGGTGCGTGCCGGCCGAAGGCGGCTTGCAGGTCGAGCGCCGCGGCTTGATAAGGCAGCACGAACCGTGGCGCCAGCTCGCGCAAGGCACGCGCTTGCCCACTGCCCATGCGGCCGGCGCGCAGCACGTAGCTGCGCACGCCGCGGGGGCGTGCACTGGCGTTGTCGGCGATGGACTCTGGGCTTACGTCGGGGCGCATCGATGGGGCACGCTGCCACACACATTGCGGCCATCCGCAGTGCGGGCTGATGGCCGCGGGCGGGGCATTGTAGGCGGCGCGCGGCCTACAACAGTCGAGTCGACCCACCGTCACCGATTCGCTTCGAGATACCAGCGCCGATCGCCAACAGGTGACGCAGTGCGCTTCTTCCGAACGAAGTTGGCCAACCGTCGCACAAGCTCACGCAACGAAGCTTCGAGCTGCGAGATCGCGGGCGCGTTGCCATCATCGTGATGGCTGGCGATGCGGGTGAAAGCTCGTTCGTGATCGTTTGATCCATGTCTCTTGCCGGCGGCGAACGAATCTGCCTACATTGCCAGCGGCTGGATTCGCAGCCGGGCAGAGTAGGTCGGACCGTCGACTCAGCACATGTTCCGGAACAATTTCAAGGCCAAGTTCAGCCTGTACATGTTGCTCGCGCTGTCTCCGGGGATGGTGCTGCTTCCGTACGTCATCGTCACGCACCAGCAAGAGCACCTGCAGACCGAGATCTCCAGGCACGTGGCGCAGATCTCCGAGGTGATCGTCAAGAGCACGCGCTACGCGATGCTGGTCAACCAGCGCGACATCGCCGAGAAGATCATCCAGGATATCGGCAGGCAGGACGGGATCGAACGCGTCAGGATCCTGACCAAGGACGGCACGATCATCCATTCGAAGCGCAAGTCGGAAATCGGATTCACGGTGCAGCAGAACGACGAACCCTGCGTGCACTGCCACCTGTCGGGCAAACCGCTGCAGCGGGTGGCCGACGACCAGCGCTGGCGCATCTACACGGACGCCGATGGCCAGCGGCTGCTGGCCACGATGGAGGCGATCCGCAACGAGCCCACCTGCTCGAATGCGTCCTGCCACGAGCACCCGGCGAGCCAGTCGGTGCTGGGCGTGCTCGACATCGCCTACTCGCTCGACGAGATCGACCGAACGCTGAAGCGACATGCCATTGTCATTCTTGCCGGCTTCGCGCCGGCGTCATCCTGCTCGTGGCCGCCGGTGTCGGCGTCCTGCTGCAGCGCCTGATCTACCTGCCGCTGAAGGACCTGAACACCGGAGCGCGGCGGATCTCCACCGGCGACCTCGACCATCAGATCCCGGTGCGCAGCGGCGATGAGTTCGGCCACGTGGCCGCTCGTTCAATGACATGACGCTCGGCGCTGAAGCGATTCGCTGCACGAACTGCAGGAACTGGTCGCAGACGCTGGAACAGAAGGTCGAGCGAGCGCACGCAGGAACTGCGCGTCGCCGAGGCCGAGGTGGCGCAAGGCGAGAAGCTGGCCTCGGTCGGCCTGCTGGCCTCCGGCATCGCCCATGAACTGAACAACCCGCTGACCGGCGTGCTGACCTTCACCTCGCTGCTGCGCAAGAAGATGCCGGACGGCAGCCACGGACGCCGAAGACCTGGATCTGGTCATCCGCGAAACCAAGCGCTGCGCCAGCATCATCCGGCGCCTGCTCGATTTCGCGCGCGAGAAGGCGCCGGAGAAGGGCTTCGTCGACCTCAATCCAGTTGATCGAGGACACGGTGCGTTTCGTCGACCGGCCGGCGTCCCTGCACAACATCGAGATCGTCACTCGATCTCGACCCCGACCTGCCGCAGGTCTGGGTCGACGCGGATCTGATCAAGCAGGTGGTCATGAACATCCTGGTCAACGCCCAGCAGGCGATCGAGCGCGAGGGCAAGATCGTCGTCGAGAGCCGGCGCGTCGACGAGCCAAGCCCGAGCCGGGCGAGCCCGCGCCGATGGTCGAATTCTCGATCAGCGACACCGGCTGCGGCATCCCGCAAGCCAACCTGCAGCGCATCTTCGATCCGTTCTTCACCTCCAAGGAGGTGGGCAAGGGAACCGGGCTGGGCTTGTCGGTCAGCCATGGCATCGTCAAGGCCCACGGCGGCACGATCGAGGTGGAAAGCACCGTCGGCGAGGGATCACGTTCCGCGTCTACCTTCCGATCGATCGCCGTTCGCCGGAACGCCGAACGCAACGCAGGTGAGAGCACCGCAATGAGCGCCAGGATCCTGATCGTCGACGACGAGGAGATCGTCATCCGCAGTTGCCTGCGCATCCTCGACGACGGCGACTACATGGTCGATTCGGCGCCGGACGGCTGGGAGGCGCTGCGAAGGTCGAGGACAATCCCTACGACGTCATGATCCTCGACATCATGATGCCGAAGATCGACGGCCTCGAGGTGCTGCAGCAGGTGAAGGAAACGCATCCCGACATCGACGTCATCATGATCACCGGGCTGTCGCAGATCCAGACCGCCGTGAAGGCGATGAAGCTCGGCGCCTTCGACTACCTGCCCAAGCCCTTCGACCCGGACGAGCTCAAGCATGTGGTCGAGCGCGCGCTGGAGCGGCGGCGCCTGCTGCAGGAGAACCTCGACCTCAAGAGCGAGGTCAGCTCCAAGTACCGGTTCGAGAACATCATCGGCTCGAGCCCGCGCGATGCAGAAGGTCTACCGGCTGATCGCCAAGTGCGCGCCGACCAACAGCACGGTCCTGATCACCGGCGAGAGCGGAACCGGCAAGGAACTGATCGCGCGCGCGATCCACTACAACAGCCTGCGCAAGGACCAGCCCTTCGTCACGGTCGACTGCAACACGCTGAGCGAGAACCTGCTCGAAAGCGAGCTGTTCGGCCACGTCAAGGGGGCGTTCACCGGCGCGGTCGCCAACAAGCGCGGCATGTTCGAGGTCGCCAACGGCGGCACGCTGTTCCTCGACGAGTTCGGCAACATCCCGCTGTCGACCCAGGCCAAGCTGCTGCGCGTGATCCAGGAGCGCGAATTCCGGGCCGTCGGCGGCACGCGTCACGCAGAACACCAACGTGCGGCTGGTCACCGCGACCAACAAGGACCTCAAGGCGATGGTGGCCGAGGGCACTTTCCGCGACGACCTCTACTACCGCATCAACGTCTTCCCGATCCACGTGCCGGCGCTGCGCGAGCGCCGCGACGACATCCCGGCGCTGGCCTTCCACTTCCTCAAGATCTTCAGCGGCGAGCTGGGCAAGCCGGTGGCCGAGATTTCCGAAGGCGCGATGAGCGTGCTGGTGCAATCACGACTGGCCCGGCAATGTGCGCGAACTCGAGAACGCGATGCAGCGCGCGGTGATCCTCGCCTCCGACAACGTCATCCGCCAGAGCCACCTGGCCAACATCGTCGATGCCGCGCCGCGGCACGACCTCGAGGTGCCGCAGAACCAGCGACGAGCTCAAGCGGGTGAAGAAGCTCGCGCGGGAGAAGTCGGTGGAGGAGATCGAGAAGCTGTTCGTGCTCGAGACGCTCAAGCGCAATGACTGGAACGTCACCCGGAGCGCCGAGGAAACCGGCATGCAGCGCGCCAATTTCCAGGCGCTGATGAAGAAGTACGACATCCGCGTGCGCGACACCGAATTCGACGCCGGCGACATCGACCCGGATTGACGCAGGGCTGCAGCGGCGGGTGACCGCCCCTCGTGTGCCGGACGCGTCTGCTCAAGCGCGGCTTTGTGCGCCGTCTGCGGGGTCTTCGACCTCCTCGTAGCCGGTCATCATCGCCTTGAAGTGCGCCGACGGCGTGTGGCCGAGGCTGGCCAGGTAGACGTGGACGATGATGAAGCCGCAGAAGAAGATGAAGAGCAGCACGTGCACCGTGTCCACCACGCGCACGCCGCCGAACAACTCGACCGTGGACGAGAAGCGCTTGACGTCCCACAGCAGCACGCCGGTGAAGAACTGGATCGGCACCAGCATCATCATGATGATCTGGTACATCATGCTCTGCAGCGCATTGAACTTGCGGTAGACGCTGACGTGGTGCGGATTGGGTCGCCCCGGAAGATGCCGTAGCCGTAGAACTGCATCTGCCGGAAGCTGGCGCTGAAGTACTTCGTCGGGCTCAGCTCAGGGTGATAGACCCTGATCTTGTCGGTAAACAGATAGAAGCCCAGCCAGACGAAGAAATTGGCGATCAGCACGAAGCCGATCCAGTTGTGCAGAACCACGGCCGTTCTTGAACGACATCACATCGATCAGCCCGACGTAGCGGATCTGCATCCCGGTGAGGATCAGCAGGACGAAGCCGAGCGCGTTGGTCCAGTGCCAGATCCTGACCGGCAGCGGATTCACATAGAGCAGCTTCACTGAGGTCTCCCGCTATCTCGTACTCGCATCGCCCGCCGCAGGCTCGGTCTGCGAGCCAGCCGCCGCAATGGCCGCAGCGGCCTTCGCCTGTGCGTCGCGCCGTTCGAGTGCGCCCTTGAACAGTCGCTTGATCGTCATGTGCGTGAGCGCCCCACCGATGCTCCCTGCCACGACGAGGAGCAGCAGCGTATCGAGCAGCTTGATCCGGGTGCTGCCGATGGCGTAGAACCCGCGCACCGACTCCCACGCCGACAGCGAACTCAGCACGTTCTTCTGGACGTCATGACGCAACGGCCGACCATCCGCCCCGGCGATCGACAGAACCACGCTCTGGAAGGGCTCGGCGCCCTCCCGGTGGCAGGTGTCGCAGTCCTTGACGGCCTTGGCCTTGTCGCTCAACTGGTGTGCCTCGACACCGGAGCGCACTTCGAGCCGGCCGCGGATCACGACCTTGCTCGAAGGGCCGCTGTCCTGGTTGAACTGGGTGAGCAGGCTCCACAGAGCCCGTTCATCCAGGCCGAGGTTCCCGGCATCGCCGTCTTGAGCGCGCCGTGCGAATTGCGGCACGCCGGTCTTTTCCCTGAGCTGGGTTTGGGTTGCGCTGTCGTACAGGCGCAGGTTCACCCGGCGTTGCGCATCCGGTGCATGGCACGCTGGGCAGGAAACCGCCTCGAAGTGCAAGCCCGTGTTGGGCAGCCAGTCCTTGTGCTCGTCGATCGCGTTCTTGTGGCAGGACAGGCACGCGTCCTTGCGACCGTCGCCGAGCGAGGCTGCCTTGACATCGTGGGCCTGGTGGCAGTCGGCGCAGCTCGGCGCGGTCTTGCCCTTGGCCACGCGCTCGAGCCCGTGCACGTCCGTGGCATAGGCCTTGAATATCGCGTCATGACAGCTCGCGCATGGCGTTTGGCCGATCGGGGCGACGAGCTTGACCGATGCCTGGGTGTGGGCGTTGTGGCAATTCGCGCACAGCGGCGCCTTCTCGCTGCCTTCGGTGATCAGCGCAGCATGGATGCTGTCGTCGTATTGCTTGTACTTCTTCTTGTGGCAATCACGGCAGCTTTCCTGCATGGCCTGCGTCAACTGACGCCGGCTCTTCATCGGCGTCTCGACCTTGCCATGTGTCTTGTCATCGAGAGCGGAGTGGCAATCCGTGCAATCCTGGGCCTTGTGCACCGAGGCGAGGTATTCGCGCGCCGCGACGCTCAGTGAGAGCTTCTTCCCGTCTTCGAGTTTCTTGTCGAAATCGGGCTTGTCATGGCACTTCAGGCAGGCCTGGTTTTCGGCCGACAGCTTGTCGTCCGCAGCCTGAGCGCTTGGCGCCAGCAGGAACAGGGTCATGGCAGCGAGGGTTGCCATGACCAGGCCGGTCGAACGCCACGGTGGCGGATTGGCGCTGAGCGCATAGCTTGTTGTTGTCATCGGCGTTCCGATTTGTTGCGTTGCTCGCGATGGCACCACCGCAACGGACGCAGCCCTGCGATGGCGCCAGAGTCATGCTAACGGTCGGCCGCTCTGTTCGACTTGTGTTAGCTCAGCAAGCATCAATCGGACGGCCGCTTCGTCAGCATGGCCCGGCCGGCGAACCAGGCCAGGGTGGCCAGGCCGGCGAAGGGCAGCACGATCACATAGGCCAAGCCGATGAAGGGCGCGAAGGCGATCTTGGCGACCGTCAGCAGGGCCTCACCCGTGCGGCGAAGCGCGCCGCTCTTGACCAGCGCTTGTCCGCCGAACCAGAGCGCGACGCCCAGGCCGACGAAGGGCAGGAACACCGCATAGGCCAAGCCGATGAACGGAGCGGCGAAGAACAGCGCGATGTTCTTCAGCCGGCTATCGGGCGCGGTGGCCTCCACCGTGGGCTCGGCCGTCGACGCCACGACCGGGGCGAACGCGATGGGCGCGCTCTTCGCCGGGGCGTCGCGCAGCGCTTCGGCCGCGCTGTCTTCGATCATTTCGGGCGACAGCGGCTTGTGCAGGAATGCCGTCACTCCCGCGGCCTTGGCCCGCGTCTCGGCGGCGGCCGTGCCATAGCCGGTCACGATCAACACCGGCGTCCACGGGCGGCGCGCCTTGACGGTCTCGGCCAGTTCCAGCCCGTCCATGCCGGGCATCTTGATGTCGGTGACGACCAGGTCGTATTCGTCGCGGCGCATCCGTTCGAGCGCCTCGGCGGCGTTGAGGGCCGTAATCACCGAGTAACCCTTGCTCGACAGCACCCGGCTGAAGCTCTTGCCAACCACCGGGTCATCGTCGACGACCAACACTTTACGCAGCGCACTCATGATGGACTCCTGTAGTAGATCGACTGTCTTGCGGTACAGGCGAACGCAGCAATCGTGCCAGCGCGTGCAGCGGTGCAATTTCCCCTTTTCAATCAATGATTTGTGCGATCACACCCGCCAGTCGTGGCAACGTGCCGGTCGCATCGGTCGCTCCGAAGTACAGCCCCTTCATACACGTCGATCGGCGCGGCGCCGAAATCATCAGTCCAATCAAGGAGATGGATGCCAGGGTCGGCGGATGGTTTTCTTGTACGGGCGATGACGTCCGCCCGACATGGCAGCACCTGGAACGGGCTTCATCGGGCCCTTCCGAAACGACGCCACCCTCGAGGGATTCCTCGCGGGTGGCGATGGGATCGACGAGGCGGTTGGGGCCAGCAGGTCGCGTCCGGCACCAACCGGGCCTTCATTCAACGCGCCGCTTCGTCAGCATGGCCCGGCCGGCGAACCAGGCCAGGGTGGCCAGGCCGGCGAAGGGCAGCACGATCACATAGGCCAAGCCGATGAAGGGCGCGAAGGCGATCTTGGCGACCGTCAGCAGGGCCTCACCCGTGCGGCGAAGCGCGCCGCTCTTGACCAGCGCTTGTCCGCCGAACCAGAGCGCGACGCCCAGGCCGACGAAGGGCAGGAACACCGCATAGGCCAAGCCGATGAACGGAGCGGCGAAGAACAGCGCGATGTTCTTCAGCCGGCTATCGGGCGCGGTGGCCTCCACCGTGGGCTCGGCCGTCGACGCCACGACCGGGGCGAACGCGATGGGCGCGCTCATCGCCGGGGCGTCGCGCAGCGCTTCGGCCGCGCTGTCTTCGATCATTTCGGGCGACAGCGGCTTGTGCAGGAATGCCGTCACTCCCGCGGCCTTGGCCCGCGTCTCGGCGGCGGCCGTGCCATAGCCGGTCACGATCAACACCGGCGTCCACGGGCGGCGCGCCTTGACGGTCTCGGCCAGTTCCAGCCCGTCCATGCCGGGCATCTTGATGTCGGTGACGACCAGGTCGTATTCGTCGCGGCGCATCCGCTCGAGCGCCTCGGCGGCGTTGAGGGCCGTAATCACCGAGTAACCCTTGCTCGACAGCACCCGGCTGAAGCTCTTGCCAACCACCGGGTCATCGTCGACGACCAACACTTTACGCAGCGCACTCATGATGGACTCCTGTTGAAGACTGCTTCGGTGGGCGGGATGGCCGACCCATCGGTTGAAGATTTCGAGGCAAGCCCCTCGCTCACCAGGTTGATGCACCCGGCCCGGCGTTCACGCCGCAGTGCCCAGCCCTTGTGGAGCAAGGCCCCATTGGTCACGTTGATCACTTCGTCCGGGCCGACGGGCTTTGCCAAGTAGTCAAAGGCCCCGAGTGCGACCGACTCCTTCGCGGTCTGAAGCGCCGCGTAGCCGGTGACGATGATCACTTCGCTCTCGGGCCAGTTCTGTCTGATCGTGCGCAGCACCGTCATCCCATCCATGCCTGGCATGCGCAGGTCGAGGAACACGATATCGAAGGCTTGCTGCTGCATCCGTTGCAGCGCATCCGCCCCGTTGCAAACCGCCTCGACGATGCAGTGGTCGCTCGACAGAACCCTCATGAACGCCTGCCGCACCACCAACTCATCGTCGACGATCAGGATCTTGACTTTGTTGGACATTTGGGTCACCTCTGTTCTTCTCAGCCCTCTCCTCGCAACGACCGTGCCAGCTCCCGCTGAACGCCCCGAACACGCGAGGAATCAACAACCTGCGCGTGATCACGCGCACCGGCCACGCTGTTGGGCAGGCATGGGGACCACCGAAGTACGTGCGCTTCATACACCAGCCCACGACGCAGCGGCTGAAGATGAATAGAAGCATGCCCACTAGGCGTTGGAGCCGCATCGCGGTGTGGGCGGAACCCGCTCCGCGGCGCAGCCGCTGGCCTCCGCAGCCAGCTTGCTCGATCGCGTAAACTTCCCGGTCGCGCGGGCGTCGTTCAATGGCAGGACCTGAGCTTCCCAAGCTCAAGACGTGGGTTCGATTCCCATCGCCCGCTCCAGCGCAGGGCACTACGATCGCCGCCATGGCCAACCCGCTGCAATTGCTCTGCGTTGCCCAGCCGGCGCCGGACATGGCGACCTCGGCCTACGGGCCGTTCGTGGTTCAGGCCTGCCCGGACTTGGCCCAGGCGAGCGCGCTGCTGCAGGTGCAGCGTTTCGACGCGCTGCTGGTGCAGTTGAGCACCGCCGGCGAGGAACACGCGCTGCGCCACTGGAGCGGCCTGTCCAGCGCGGTGCTCGACATGGCGCTGCTGGCGATCGTGCACGAGCCGTCGGCGCAACTGGTGACACAGCTGCTGCAGTTGGGCGCGCAGGACGTGGTGCCGGCGCGCGAGGGCTCCGCCGAGCGTCTGGCGCTGGCCGTGCGCCAGGCGGTGGAACGCAAACGGCTGGACCTGGCCTCGCGGCGTGCGTACTCGACCGACCTGGCCACCGGCCTGCCGAACCACGCCCAGTTGATGGAGCACATGACCCACCTGCTGGCGCTGCGCGAGCGCGAGCCGGCGCCGATGGCGCTGCTGGTGCTGCGCATCGAAGGGCTGGCGACCGCCGAGTCGCGGCTGGGGCTGGAGTCGGCCAACGTGCTGCGGCGCAAGGCGGCCGTGCGGCTGCGCTCGGGCCTGCGCGCCAGCGACGTGGTGGCCGCGCTCGGCGCTGACCGGTTTGCCGTGCTGCTGGCCTGGATCGACGACGAGGCCGACGGCGAGCGCGTGGCCGCCAAGCTGTCGCAGGCCTGCGGCGCGCCGATCAATGTCGCCGGGCAGGACGTGGCGGTGGCCGTCAGCGTGGGGGTCGCTCGGTTTCCCGCACAGGGGCGCGACGCCGAGTCGCTGCTGCGGCCGCCTCGGCCGAAGCCTCGACACGCGAGGCGCAGGGTCGCGTCGGCTTCTCGAACCGTCTCGAGCGCGGCGCCGGGTCGGCCGCCAACGACGAGGTCGGCGCGTGAGCCCGGCCGCCGCGGTGGCTACTTCAGGATGTCGCCCAGGCAGAGGTACTTGATCTCGACGTAGTCGTCGATGCCGTGGTGCGAGCCTTCGCGCCCCAGGCCCGACTGCTTGACGCCGCCGAAGGGCACTTCGGCGGTGGAGATCAGGCCGGTGTTGATGCCGACCATGCCGTACTCCAGCGCCTCGGCCGACGCGGAAGATGCGGCCGATGTCGCGGCTGTAGAAGTAGCTGGCCAGGCCGAACTCGGTGTCGTTGGCCATCGCGATGGCTTCGGCCTCGGTCTTGAAGCGGAACACCGGCGCCACCGGGCCGAAGGTCTCTTCCTTCGCGCACAGCATGTCGCCGGTGACGTCGGCCAGCACGGTGGGCGCGTAGAAGCGCTCGCCGATGCGCCTGCCGCCGACGACGCACGCGCGCGCCCTTGGCCAGCGCGTCGGCCACATGGCGCTCGACCTTGGCGATGGCCTGGTCGTCGATCATCGGGCCCTGGTTGACGCCGGCCTCGAAGCCGTTGCCGACCTTGATGCCCTTGGCCTTGGCCGCCAGCTTCTCGACGAAGGCGTCGTAGACGCCGTCCTGCACGTACAGCCGGTTGGCGCAGACGCAGGTCTGGCCGGCGTTGCGGTACTTGCTGACCATCGCGCCTTCGACCGCGCTGTCGATGTCGGCATCGTCGAAGACGATGAAGGGCGCGTTGCCGCCGAGTTCGAGCGAGAGCTTCTTGATCGTCGGCGCGCATTGCGCGCCAGGATGCGGCCGACCTCGGTGGAGCCGGTGAAGGACAGGTGGCGCACGACGTCGCTGGCGCACAGCACCTTGCCGACGGCGATCGAGCTGTCGCGCGTCGGCGGTGATGACGTTCAGCACGCCGGCCGGCATGCCGGCGCGCTGCGCCAGCTCGGCCACGGCCAGCGCCGACAGCGGCGTCTGCTCGGCCGGCTTGATGACCACCGGGCAGCCGGCGGCCAGCGCCGGCGCCACCTTGCGCGTGATCATCGCGATCGGGAAGTTCCACGGCGTGATCGCCGCGCACACGCCCATCGGCTGCTTGATGACGAGGTAGCGCTTGTTGTTGTCGGTGGTCGGAATGGTCTCGCCGTAGACGCGCTTGGCCTCCTCGGCGAACCACTCGATGAAGCTGGCGCCGTAGCCGACCTCGCCCTTGGCTTCGGCCAGCGGCTTGCCCTGCTCGGCGGTCATGATGCGCGCCAGGTCGTCGGCATGCTGGTGCAGCAGGTGCGAACCACTTCATCAGGATCGGCGCGCGCGCTCCTTGGCGGTCTTGGCGCGCCAGGCCGGCCAGGCCTGCTCGGCGGCGGCGACGGCGGCCTGCGCCTCGGCCGCGCCGAGGTTGGCCACGTCGGCCAGCTTGGCGCCGGTGGCCGGGTCGGTCACGTCGAAGCGGCGCTGCCCGCTGACCCATTCGCCGCCGATCAGCGCGTCGGTCTTCAGCAGGCTGGGGTCGTTCAGCGTCGCCAGCGGCGAGGTCTTCATGTCCATGGGGTCTCCGGTTCTCGAGTTCGCAGCGCAGGCTCTCTGACGCGCCAGCCGTGGTTGATGTCAGCGCGCCGGGCCAGGTCTGTGCCGCGGCGTCAGGCTGCCGCGGGGAGCACGTCGCTCAGTGCTCGGCGCAGCGCCGGGCGGCTTGGCAGGTCGGCCACCGCGACGTCTGCGCCGTCGAAGCAGCATCGGCGTGGCGCACCAGTCGACGCATCGGCGTGCGACCGCTGGCATCCTCAGCGTCGATGCTGCATGCCCGCGCTGCCGCACCTGCGGATGCTCGAACACTGCGGGCATGTCGAGGATCGGCGCGCAGGGCACCGTGTTCGGCTCCAGCAGCGCCATCCATTGCGCGGTGGTGTGCTGTTTGCATCCAGCCCGCGATCATGCGCCACGAGTTCGGCTCGGCCGCGCAATGCGGTCGCGTTGGTGGCGTAGCGCGGATCACGTCCGACCTCCGGGTGCCCGGCCAGCTGGCAGAAGCGCGGGAACTGCCCGTCGTTGCCGATGGCCAGCACCATGTGCCCGTCGCGCGTGGCGAACACCTGGTAGGGCACGATGTTCGAGTGCGCGTTGCCCATGCGCTTGGGCGTCTTGCCGCCGACCAGGTAGTTGCTCGCCTGGTTGGCCAGCATCGCCACCTGCATGTCGAGCAGCGCCATGTCGATGTGGCGGCCGTGGCCGGTGCGCGTGCGCGCTCGTGCAGCGCAGCCAGGATGGCGGTGGTGGCGTACACGCCGGTGATCAGGTCGGCCACCGCGACGCCCACCTTCTGCGGCTCGCTGCCGGGCGTGCTGTCGCGCTCGCCGGTGATGCTCATCAGCCCGCCGGTGGCCTGGATCGCGAAGTCGTAGCCGCGGCGCGGCGCGTACGGCCCGGTCTGGCCGAAGCCGGTGATCGAGCAGTAGATCAGGCGCGGGTTGAGCGCCGCGCAGCGCTGGCTGGTCGAGGCCGTACTTGGCCAGCTGGCCGACCTTGTAGTTCTCGATCAGCACGTCGGCTTCAGCGGCCAGCTGGCGCACCAGCGCTGCGCCTTCGTCGCTGGCGATGTCGATCGCGACCGAGCGCTTGCCGCGGTTGGCGCTGAGGAAGTAGGCCGACACGCGGTCGCGCCGCCGTCGCCGCACCAGGGCGGGCCCCAGGCGCGGGTGTCGTCGCCGCTGCCGGGGCGCTCGACCTTGATGACGTCGGCGCCGTAGTCGGCCAGCAGCTGGCCGGCCCAGGGCCCGGCCAGCACGCGCGACAGGTCGAGCACGCGGACGCCGTCGCAGCATCCGGGCATCGCTCATGGCGCTACGCCGTGAAGGCCTGGATGCCGGTGATCGCGCGGCCGAGGATCAGCGCATGGATGTCGTGCGTGCCTTCGTAGGTGTTCACCACCTCCAGGTTGACCAGGTGGCGCGCCACGCCGAACTCGTCGCTGATGCCGTTGCCGCCCATCATGTCGCGCGCCAGGCGGGCGATGTCCAGCGCCTTGCCGCAGCTGTTGCGCTTCATGATCGAGGTGATCTCGACCGACGCCGTGCCTTCGTCCTTCATGCGGCCCAGGCGCAGGCAGCCCTGCAGGCCGAGCGTGATCTCGGTCTGCATGTCGGCCAGCTTCTTCTGGATCAGCTGGTTGGCCGCCAGCGGGCGGCCGAACTGCTTGCGGTCGAGCACGTACTGGCGCGCGCGGTGCCAGCAGTCTTCGGCGGCGCCGAGCGCGCCCCAGGCGATGCCGTAGCGCGCGCTGTTCAGGCAGGTGAACGGGCCTTTCAGGCCGCGCACCTCGGGGAAGGCGTTTTCCTCGGGGCAGAACACGCTCGTCCATCACGATCTCGCCGGTGATGCGAGGCGCGCAGGCCGACCTTGCCGTGGATCGCCGGCGCGCGACAGGCCCTTCGCGCCCTTGTCGAGGATGAAGCCGCGGATCGCGCCGTCGTCGTCCTTGGCCCAGACCACGAACACGTCGGCGATCGGGCTGTTGCTGATCCACATCTTGGCGCCGCTCAGCGCGTAGCCGCCGGGCACCTTCTTGGCGCGGGTGATCATGCTGCCGGGGTCGGAGCCGTGGTTCGGCTCGGTCAGGCCGAAGCAGCCGATCCATTCGCCGGTGGCCAGCTTGGGCAGGTACTTCTGCTTCTGCGCCTCGGTGCCGAACTCGTGGATCGGCACCATCACCAGCGACGACTGCACGCTCATCATCGAGCGGTAGCCCGAGTCGACGCGCTCGACCTCGCGCGCGATCAGGCCGTAGCAGACGTAGTTGAGGCCGGCGCCGCCGTAGGCTTCGGGGATGGTCGGGCCGAGCAGGCCCAGCTCGCCCATCTCGCGGAAGATCGCCGGGTCGGTCTTCTCGTGGCGGAAGGCTTCGAGCACGCGCGGCGCCAGCTTGTCCTGGCAGTAGGCGGCGGCCGCGTCGCGCACCGTGCGCTCGTCCTCGCTCAGTTGCTCATCCAGGAGCAGCGGGTCGTCCCAGCTGAAGCGGGCGGCTTGGGCCATGGCGGGCTCATCCTTTCGTGCGTTCGGGCGCGGACGGCCCGAAAGCAGCCATCGTAGCGCCACGCAGGGGCAGCGCCGCGATCACGCGCAACCCGACGAATCAGGCCGCGCGAGCACGCAGAACGAGTCTACTTCTTGGGGTGGGCCGACGGCGCGACCGGTCCGGCTGCCACGCTGCTGGCCGCATAGGTCAGCTTGGCTTCGCGCATCAGCACGCGATGGAAGCTTTCGGCGCGATCGAGCCAGTTCACGAACGGCTCGCCGCTGAGCACCGTCTGCTTGAAGGCGCCCTGGGCCATGAAGTCCTTCCACTCGGGCATTGTGCGCACCTTGTCGAGCAACTGCACGTAGTAGGCCACCTGTTCCGGCGTGGCACCCGCCGTCGTGAAGATGCCCCGCATCATCAGGTACTGCACCGGAATGCCGAACGACATGCAGGTCGGCAGGTCGTTCCAGCTCTGGCTGCTGGTCACCTTGGCCGGGTAGTCGAGCTTGTTGCCGTCGAACACGCACAGCGGGCGAACCTTGCCTTCGCGCCACAGTTTCTCGGCTTCGATCGGGTTGTTGACGGTCAGGTCGACCTGCTTTTCAGCCAGCGACCGCGCGACATCGCCACCGCCCTTCAGCGGCAGGTAGGCCAGGCGGGTGGAGGCTGCGGTCTCGAGCAGCACACTGATCAACTGGTCTTCCTGCTTGCTGCCGGTGCCGCCGAGCTTCAAGGCATTCGGCGGGCTCGACCGCAACGCGTCCAGCACGTCCTTGGCCGACTTGTACGGCGAGTCGGCATGGACCCACAGCACGAACTGGTCCAGCGCCATCATCTCCACCGGCGTGATGTCGCGCCAGTTGAAGTCGGCCCCGGTGGCCAGCGGCGTCGTGAACAGGTTCGACAGCGTGATCAGCAGCTTGTGCGGGTTGCCGCGCGAGGCCTTGACGTCCATGAGGCCCTCGGCACCCGAGTTGCCCGATTTGTTGACCACCGTCAACGGCTGCTTCATCAGCCCGTGTTTGGTCACCACTTGCTGGATGAATCGCGCCATCTGGTCGGCGCCGCCGCCGGTGCCGGCGGGGACGACCAGTTCCACCGGGGCGGTGGGCTCCCACGCAAACGCTGGCGCGGCCAGCACCAGGCAGGCCGCAGCTGCCAATCGGCGACCCCAGGCAGACACTGGCCCATACCCGAGCCGCCAGCCCGCTGCCGTCTGCCGATGAATCCGCCGCGATTGCCTGCTCATAAACATCCCCAACGCCCAGCAAGGGCGCGCCATACAACGATGGCCCGAATGCTACGACCATGGCCCGCTGTCTGTGTGGCATTTCTGTGCACGGGTTGGCGAAGAGCGCAACGATAGAATCGCGGGCTTGCTTTTTGTCCCTTGACAACCACACCCGGGGCCACGCACCAGGGCTCTGCCGATGAAAGCCGCCGACATCCGCGCCACATTCTTGAAGTACTTCGAGTCGAAGGGGCACCAGATCGTGGCCTCTTCGCCGGTGGTGCCAGGCGACGACCCGACACTGTTGTTCACCAACGCCGGAATGAACCAGTTCAAGGACGTCTTTCTCGGTTTCGACAAGCGTCCCTACAGCCGTGCGGCGACCAGCCAGAAGTGCATCCGCGCGGGCGGCAAGCATAACGATCTGGAGAACGTGGGCTACACGGCCCGGCACCACACCTTCTTCGAGATGCTGGGCAACTTCAGCTTCGGCGACTACTTCAAGCGCGACGCGCTGAAGTACGCGTGGGAACTGCTCACCGTGCATTTCAAGCTGCCGCCGGACAAGCTGTGGGCCACGGTGTATGCCGACGACGACGAGGCCTACGACATCTGGGTCAAGGAGATCGGCCTGCCGCCCGGGCGCGTGGTACGGATCGGCGACAACAAAGGCGGCGCTTTTGCTTCCGACAACTTCTGGATGATGGGCGACACCGGGCCCTGTGGCCCTTGCTCCGAGATCTTCTACGACCATGGCCCCGATGTCGCGGGCGGCCCGCCCGGCTCGGCCGAGCAGGACGGCGACCGCTACATCGAGATCTGGAACAACGTCTTCATGCAGTTCAACCGCACCGAAGATGGCGTGATGCACAAGCTGCCCAAGCCGAGCGTCGACACCGGCATGGGCCTGGAGCGCCTGACCGCGGTGCTGCAGCATGTGCACAGCAACTACGAGATCGACCTGTTCGTCGACCTGCTGGCCGCGGCCAAGCAGGCGGTGGACGTCGCGGGCGCCGCGGATTGCGACAGGACTTCGCCGTCATTGAAGGTCATCGCCGACCACATCCGCGCCTGCGCATTCACCGTCACCGACGGCGTGATTCCGGGCAACGAGGGCCGTGGCTATGTGCTGCGGCGCATCGCCCGGCGGGCGATTCGTCACGGCTACAAGCTGGGCGCGCGCAAGCCGTTCTTTCACACGCTGGTCGCCGCGCTGGAGCGGTCCATGGGCGACGCCTACCCGGAGCTGCGCCGGGGCGCCGCGCGCACCACCGAGGTGTTGAAGGCCGAGGAAGAGCGGTTCTTCCAGACCATTGCCAATGGCATGGAGATACTGGAGAACGCACTCGCCGCGCTGCCGGCCAAGCCCGGGGAGGGCCGCGCGGCGGCGCCGCTCGACGGCGAGCTGGCGTTCAAGCTGCACGACACCTTCGGCTTTCCGCTCGACCTCACCGCCGACGTGTGCCGCGAGCGCGGCTTCGTGGTCGACGAAGTGGCGTTCAACGCGGCGATGAAGCGCCAGCGCGAGCAGGCGCGCGCCTCAACCAAGTTCAAGATGGCGGCAGGGCTCGCGTACAGCGGCGTGTCCACGGCGTTCCATGGCTACGAGGCGCTGACCCACGACGGATCGAAGGTCATCGCGCTGTACGTCGACGGTGCGGCCGTAAGGTCGGTCAAGGCCGGTGACGACGCGGTGATCGTGCTCGACCATACGCCGTTCTATGCCGAGAGCGGCGGCCAGGTCGGCGACACCGGCGAGCTGCGCAACCCGCTCGCGCGGGCGCTGGTCGAGGACACCACCAAGGTGCAGGCCGATGTGTTTGGCCACCAGGCCCGCGTGGTGGAAGGCACGATCAGCGTCGGCGACACGCTCAACGCGCGTGTCGACGCCGACCAGCGTGCCCGCACCGTGCGCAACCACAGCGCGACCCATCTGATGCACAAGGCCCTGCGCGAGGTGCTGGGTGCACATGTGCAGCAGAAGGGCTCGCTGGTGGACTCCGAGCGCACGCGGTTCGACTTCAGCCACAACGCCCCGTTGTCCGAGCAGCAGATCCGCAGGGTGGAGTCGCTCGTGAACGCCGAGATTCTGGCCAACGTCGCCACGCAGGCGCGTGTGCTGCCGATGGAGCAGGCGCAGAAGCTCGGCGCGGTGATGCTGTTCGGCGAAAAATACGGCGACACCGTGCGCGTGCTCGACATCGGGTCCAGCCGTGAGCTGTGCGGCGGCACGCATGTGCGCGCCACCGGCGACATCGGCCTGTTCAAGATCGTCGCCGAGGGCGGCGTGGCCGCCGGCGTCCGGCGGGTCGAGGCGGTGACCGGCGACCACGCGCTGGCCTACCTGCAGCAGCTGGAGTCCACCGTCGGCCGCGTGGCCGCCAGCCTCAAGGTCACGCCCGCCGAAATCGACGCGCGGGTGTCGCTGGTGCTCGATCAGGTGCGTGCTCTGGACAAGGAAATCACCGCGCTGAAGGGCAAGCTCGCTTCGGCGCAGGGCGACGAGCTGCTCGCGCAGGCCGTCGACGTCAAGGGGCTGAAGGTGCTGGCGGCGGTGCTGCAGGGCGCCGACGCGAAGACGCTGCGCGAGACCATGGACAAGCTGAAGGACAAGCTGAAGAGCGCGGCCATCGTGCTGGCCGCTGTGGATGGCGGCAAGGTTCAACTGGCGGCCGGCGTGACGGCCGATGCAATGGAGCGTGTCAAGGCCGGCGATCTGGTCAATTTCGTCGCCGGACAGGTGGGCGGCAAGGGCGGCGGCAAGCCCGACCTGGCGATGGCCGGCGGCACCGACCCCGGCGGTCTGCCGAAAGCCCTGGGGTCGGTGAAGGCCTGGGTGGCCGAGCGGCTGTGACGCCGCAGGTCAGCATCTCGGCTGCTCGCATGGCTGGATCGTCCCGACCTTCACGCTCGAGTTGGCCATCGCGGCCGCGCACTCCACGAGCGCGGGCGACCCGCCGGGCATGACCACCATCACCGTTCGCCGAGCCCGAACCGGCGACGCCGAGGCGTTCGCGCGGATGATGGGTGACCCGCAGGTGCTGCCCGGATTGCTGCAGCTGCCGTATCCCAGCATCGAGGCCTGGCGCACGCGTCTAGCCGAGCACGACACTCCCGGCCGGCACGACCTGTTGCTGGTCGCCGAGATCGATGGCGCCGTGGTCGGCAATGGCGGCCTGAACGCGACGGGCCCGGCCCTGCGCCGGCGCCACGTGCTCGGGCTGGGCATTGCCGTGGCGGCCGAGTGGCAGGGTCGGGGCGTCGGCTCGGCCTTGATGGCCGCGCTGGTCGACGCCGCAGACCGATGGCTGGGCTGCCTGCGCATCGAGCTCACGGTATTCACCGACAACGCCGCCGCGATCGCGCTGTATCGCAAGTTCGGCTTCGAGCTCGAGGGCACGCATCGGGCCTATGCCTTGCGCGATGGCAGCTACGTCGACGTGCACGCGATGGCGCGCCTGCACCCGAATCCGCCGCGCATTCCGGGTTGACCCCGGCCGCGACACCGATCGCCATCGTCCGGTTGCCAGCAGCGCGCGCCGGGCTGTCGTACAGTGCGCGTTCCGCCGCCGAGCTGACAGTGCCTGCCTTGTCGATGACACCGTCCTTATCCACCCGTCGCGCCGTGCTGGCGCTCGCCGTGGCCGCTCCGTTCGGCGCGACGGCGGCGTACCAGCTGCGCGACTGGCCGTCGCAGCAGCCTGTTCCGGCGCTCCTGTTGAACGACCTCGACGGCAAGTCGTGGAGCCTGTCCGATCTGCGCGGGCGGGCGGTGCTGCTGAATTTCTGGGCCACCTGGTGCGAGCCCTGTCGTGCCGAGATGCCGTCACTGCAGGCGCTGGCCCAGCGTCACGCGGTCGACGGTCTGGTCGCGTTGACCGTGAACTACCAGGAGTCGGACCTGACGATTCGACGTTTTCTGGAGAAGACGCCGATCACGCTGCCCGTGCTGCTGGACCGCGACGGCGCCGCCGCCAAGGCCTGGACGCCGCGGGTGTTTCCGAGCACGGTGTTGATCGACCGCACCGGGCGGCCACGTCGGGTGGTGGTCGGCGAGGTCGACTGGAGCGGCGAAGACGCGAAGGCCTGGATGGCCGACTTGCTGAAAAGCGTATCCCGTGGTGGATGATGGATGACCTGAGCGGCCGGTGCGTCGGCCGAGGTGTTGACCTGTTCTTTTAAGGAGGATGACCGATGATGATGCAAAGACGCTCTCTTCTGGTGGTCGGTGGCGCCGCGGCGCTCACGAGCAGCCTGCCCTTGCACGCGCAGGAGCGACAATTCGCTCCGCAACCCGGCACCTGGCGCGAGTTCGAGCTGACCACGCGGATCGAGGTCAAGCAGCCGAAGGGCGCGACCCGTGTCTGGGTGCCGCTGCCGTCGATCGACAGCGACTACCAGAAGTCGCTTGACGACACCTGGAGCGGCAACGCCACGTCGGCGCGCGTGGCCTCGGACCAGCACTATGGCGCGCGCATGCTGGCGGCGGAGTTTCCAGCGGACAACACGGCGCCGGTGGTCGAGGTCGTGAGCCGCGTCCGCACGCAGAGCCGCGCGGTGGATTGGGGCCGCAAGAGTGCGGTGGCCGCCGACGCGGCAACGCTGCGTGCCTGGATGCAGCCGACGGAGCTGATGCCCACCGATGGCATCGTGCGCAAGACCGCGCTCGAGATCACCGACGGTGCGCGGTCGGATCTGGAGAAGAGCCAACGGGTGTTCGACTGGGTCGTCAACAACACCTATCGCGAACCCAAGGTGCGCGGCTGCGGCGTTGGCGACATCAAGTCGATGCTCGAAACCGGCAACCTGCACGGCAAGTGCGGTGACATCAATGCGCTGTTCGTGGGCCTGTTGCGCTCGGCCGGCGTGCCGGCGCGCGACGTGTATGGCATCCGCCTCGTGCCCTCGGCGTTCGGCTACCGTGAACTTGGCGGCAACCCGGCCAGCCTGAAGGGCGCGCAGCACTGCCGTGCCGAGGTCTTTCTCAAGGAATACGGCTGGGTGGCCATGGACCCGGCCGACGTCGGCAAGGTGATGCGACTGGAAACGCCGGAGTGGCTGAAGGATCCGACGCACCCGGTGGTGCGGCCGGTGAACAAGGCGCTGTTCGGCGGCTGGGAGGGCAATTGGCTGGCCTACAACACCGCGCACGACGTGGCGTTGCCCGGCAGCAATGGCCCGAAGCTCGGCTTTCTGATGTATCCGCAGTGCGAGAACGCGGCCGGTCGCTACGATTCGCTCGACCCGGACAACTTCAAGTACACCATCAGCGCCCGCGAGATCAAGGCTTGACGGACGAGGCGGTCGCGAGCGAAGCCCAAGCCCTGAGCGAATTCGAGCGAGCCTGCTGGCGACTGGCCGGCTTCGACCGGCTGGTGTCGCCGGAGTGGGTTGACGGCTACCTCAGTGCGGTGCTGGCGGGGCCGCGTGCCGTGCAGCCCGATGAGTGGCTTCCGGCGATGCTGGGCGACGCGTTCGACCGGGTGTTCGCCGACCCGGCCGACGTGCGTTTCGCCCGGCGCGCGCTGACGTCGCGCTGGCGGGAACTCGCGGCCCAGCTCGACGCCGAGGCCTTGCTCGAGGAGCCCGACGTCATTCGCCTCGCGCCGTGGATCATGGCGTACGAAGAGCCCGACCGCCTCGACTTCGTGGCGCAGGGCCACGGCACGGCGGAGCAGGCGCAAGACGAACTGCAGCCCGGCGTAGCCTGGGCGCGCGGGTTCAAGGCCGCGACCATCAGCTTCGCGGCCGATTGGGTCGTGCCCGACGGCGCCACCGACGCCGGGCGCGGGTTTCTGGCCTCGATGGATTGCATCGCCGCGCTGCAGCGGCCGGCCGTCGAGCTGAAAGACTACCTCGATGCGCACCATCCGCAGGGCCATCCGAGCCGCGACGAGCTGATCGACGCCGCCTGCCTCGCCGCGCAGGACCTGCGCCTGTACTGGGTCGAGCACGCGCCGCGCCCGCCAACCCGGCGAGTGGCGCAGCAGCCCGGGCGCAACGAACCCTGCCACTGCGGCAGCGGAAAGAAGTTCAAGAAGTGCCACGGCGCCTGAGGCGCTCGCTGCTACATTGCCCGCCATGCCGGAGATGCAGCCATTGAAACACCGCCGGATCGTGCTCGGCCTGACCGGCGGCATCGCCTGCTACAAGGCCGCGGAGCTGACGCGGGAGTTGATCAAGGCCGGCGCCAGCGTGCAGGTCGTGATGACGAGTGCCGCGGAGGCAGTTCATCACGCCGGTGACGATGCAGGCCCTGAGCGGGCGCGTGGTGTACACCAGCCAGTGGGATGCGCGCGAAGGCAACAACATGGCGCACATCAACCTCACGCGCGACGCCGATGCGGTGCTGGTGGCGCCGGCCTCCGCCGACTTCATCACCAAGCTGGCCCACGGTGCGGCCGACGACCTGCTGAGCCTGCTGTGCCTGGCGCGGCCGATGGATCGTTGTGCGCTGCTCGTCGCGCCGGCGATGAACCGAGAGATGTGGGCGCACCCGGCCACGCAACGAAACGTCGCGCAGGTGCGCGCCGACGGTGCCGTGGTGCTCGGCCCGGCCGCCGGTGACCAGGCCTGCGGTGAAATCGGCGACGGCCGCATGCTCGAGGCCGAGGAATTGCGCGACGAACTGGTGGCGCACCTGCAGCCCAAGATTCTGGCCGGCAAGCGGGTGCTGGTGACGGCGGGCCCCACCTTCGAGGCCATCGATCCGGTGCGCGGCATCACCAACCTGTCCAGCGGCAAGATGGGCTTTGCCATCGCACGCGCGGCGCAGGAGTCCGGCGCCGAGGTGACCCTGATCGCCGGGCCGGTGCACCTGGCCACGCCGCGGCACGTGCGGCGCATCGACGTGCAGAGCGCGCAGCAGATGCACGACACCGTGCTGCCGCAGGCCGCGACGCACGATGTGTTCGTGGCCACGGCCGCGGTGGCCGACTGGCGCCCGGCGACGTTTGCGCAGCGCAAGATCAAGAAGGACGGTTCGAAGACTACCCCGACCTTCGAGCTGACCGAGAACCCCGACATCCTGGCCGCCGTGGCGCGGCTGGCCGATCGACCCTATTGCGTGGGGTTTGCGGCGGAAACCGATGACCTGGCGCGCAATGCGCGCGACAAGCTCGCACGCAAGAACGTGCCGCTGATCGTCGGCAACCTCGGCCCGGCCACGTTCGGCCGCGACGACAACGCGCTGCTGCTGGTCGACGCCCAGGGCGAGCGTCAATTGGCCAGCGCCGACAAGCTCACGCTGGCGCGCGAGCTGGTGCGCGAGATCGCGGCACGCCTGAAAACCGCGACATGACGGTGGTCGACTTCAAAGTGCTCGACCGGCGGATGGCCGACCATTTGCCGGCCTACGCCACGCCCGGCAGCGCCGGGCTCGACCTGCGCGCCTGCCTGGACGCGCCGTTGACGCTCGAGCCCGGCCAGAGCGCATTGATCCCGACCGGGCTGTCGATTCACATCGCCGATCCCGGGCTGGCCGCGATGTTGTTGCCGCGCTCGGGGCTCGGCCACAAGCACGGCATCGTGCTGGGCAATCTGGTCGGCCTGATCGACAGCGACTACCAGGGCCCGCTGATGGTGAGTTGCTGGAACCGGGGCAGCACCTCGTTCACCGTGCAGCCGATGGAGCGCATCGCGCAGATGGTCATCGTGCCGGTGGTCCGGGCGCAGTTTCGGCGCGTCGATGAGTACGCGGCGTCCGACCGCGGCCAAAGCGGCTTCGGCTCCACCGGGCGCCAATAACGCCGGCGCGGGTCAGTGCAGGCGCTGCTTGTCGGGCGCCGTCGCCAGCACCGTGACCGGGCCGCCGTCGACGCTGCCTTGCTCGATTTCACTCTCGCTGGCGGCACGCACGTCGATCACCTTGACGTGCAGGCGCAGCGCCACGCCAGCCAATGGGTGGTTGCCGTCCAGCACCACGTGCGACGGATAGACCTCGGTGACGGTGTAGATCGCGTCGTCGGGCATGTCGGTCGTCCGCGCACCGGCAGGCAGGCCGTCGAACTGCATGCCGGGCTCGAGATGTTCGGGGAAGAGCGAGCGATCCTCGAAGCACACCTTGCCGGAGTCGTATTCGCCGAAGGCGTGCTCGGGCTCGAGATGCAACGTGATCTCGAAGCCGGCGTCCTGGCCATCGAGGGCTTCCTCGACCTTGGCGAGCAGGTCTTCACCGCCGAAGTAGAACTCCATCGGCTCGGTCAATTCATCGATGGCCTCGCCCTGGGCGTCGTGCAACGTCCACGTCAGACTGACGACGCAGGGGCTGGCAATCTGCATCAAGGGATGATCGCATATTGCCGGCGTCGCGCGCAGCGGATCGACGGCGCACGACGACAATCGAGCCCATGGACCTCGAGACCGGAACCGCGCTGCTGGGAGGCATGTCGGCGGCCGGATTCATGGGCCGGGTGTGGCAGCGCAAGCCGATGCTCGTGCGCGCGGCCTGGCCCGGCGTGAAGCCGCCGCTGACCCGCGCCGCGCTGTTCGCACTGGCGGGCCGCGACGACGTCGAGTCGCGACTGATCAGCCATCAATCTGATGGCTGGACGCTGCGCCAGGGACCGCTGTCTCGCCGCAGTCTGCCGCCGCTGTCGCGACCGCGATGGACGTTGCTGGTGCAGGGTGTGGACCTGCACGACGACGCGGCACACGCGATGCTGGCGCCTTTTCGCTTCGTCGGCGACGCGCGCCTGGATGATCTGATGGTCTCGTTCGCCACCGACGGCGGCGGGGTCGGGCCGCACCTGGATGCCTACGACGTCTTTCTGCTGCAGATGCAGGGGCGTCGTCGCTGGCGGGTGGGCCCGGTGCGCGATCGCCGTCTGGTGGACGGCGCGCCGCTGAAGCTGCTGCGTCACTTCGAAGCGACTCAGGATTGGCTGCTCGAGCCTGGCGACATGCTCTACCTGCCACCGATGTGGGGCCACGACGGCGTCGCCGTGGGTGAGTGCATGACGGCGTCGATCGGCTTCCGTGCGCCGGCGCGCGCGGCGCTGGCGCGTGACTTGATGCACTTGGTCGCCGAATCGCTGCCCGAATCGACCTCCGCGGACGTCGTGTACCGCGACGCCGCGGGCGCGGCAACCGCGACGCCGGCCCGCATTGCCTCAGGCCTGCAGGCGTTTGCCCAGGACGCCTGGCAACGGGTGCAAGGCGATGCGACCCTCATGCGGCGCGCGCTGGGCCAGTGGTTGAGCGAGCCCAAGGCGCAGGTGTGGTTCACCGGCGGCCTGCCGCTCGGCGGGGCCGATCGGGCCCTGCGCCTGGATCGACGCAGCCGCATGATCTATGACGACGATCACATCTTCCTCAACGGCGAATGGTTCAGGATCCGCGGACGCGATGTGAGAATCCTGCGCAAGCTGGCCGATCAGCGCCAGTTGTCGGGTGCCGACAGGAAACGCCTCGGCGCACCGGCGCGTGCTCTTCTCGTTCAATGGTCTTTGGCCGGGTGGCTCCATGAGTGCTGACACGACCCCACAGGCAATTTCCCGATCGCGCAGTGAGTTTCAAGAGGCGGCACGTGCGCTGTTGCTGGGCTTGCCCGAAGTCAAGCCCCGCGACATGCTGATCGTCGACCTCGACTTCTCACCCTGGCCGCTGGGTGATCCGGATATTGTCGACGCGCTGACACGATGGGTGCGTTTGCCGGGGCGTCGGCTGCGGCTGCTGGGTGGGCGCTTCGACGTGCTCGAGCGCGACCAGTCCCGGTTCGCGACCTGGCGGCGGTCGTTCGCCCATGCGCTTGAATGCCTCACGCCGAGCGAGATCGAGCCCTCGGACATTCCGTCGCTGTTGCTCACCGGCGCGGTCGGACTCGAACTGCTCGATCGCGAGCGGTGGCAGGGCCGGCGTTCCGAAGACCGAAGCTGGCTGGTGTTCCAGCGCGAACGGATTGACGCGCTTTTGCAACGCAGCGAGCCGGCCTGGCCGACGACCGTCCTCGGACTCTGAAGCAGGTGCATTGGACGGCTATAATTCTCGGTTGGACAGCGCCCGCTCAACCAGCAGCGGGCCACGTCTTGGACGAGGTCGGTCCGTCGAGTCGAATCAAGGCGACGGCACCATCCGATCCAAACCGGTTTCCTACTTCTCCAATGCACTGAGGAATCTCATGAACAAGTCGCTCCTGCTCGCCTCCCTGGTTGCTGTCGCCGCGTTGACCGCGTGCGGCAAGACCGAAACCCCGGCACCCGCGCCGGCCGCTCCGGCCGCTGTGCCGGCGGCTGTCGTTCAGGCCGCGTCCGCCGCCGTCGCTGGCGCGGCATCCGCTGCAACCGGTGCCGCTGACGCTGCCGCCTCGGCCGCCGCCGGTGCCGCCGCGAACGCTGCCAATGCCGCGACCGACGCCGCCGCCAAAGCCGCCGCTGCCGCCGCTTCGGCCATGAAGAAGTAATCGTTCGTTACCAACACGATCGAGCAAAGCCGCCCCAAGGGGCGGCTTTGTCGTTGCGTGGGCGGTGCTGGTGCCAGCGACCGAGCCTGGCGGCGCGCGGCTCCAGCGCTACTTCAACTCGTCGACCAGCAAGGCGACGATGCGCTGCCCGGCCTCGCCGGCCTCGGGCGCACCTTGCGAGTTTTGCACGCTGATCTGCGTCTTGCCTTCCATCGTCTTCACCGCGATGCGATAGCGCTGCAACGTCGCGGCGGTGTTGTCCGAGCTGAACAGCTTGGCGAAGAACCCGGGTTCCTCCTTGCCGGCAAGCTTGGGGTCGACATAGCGCACGAAGTACAGGCCGCTGGCGCGGTCGCGGTCCTCAACGGTGAAGCCGCTGCGGTCGAGTGCCAGGCCCACGCGTCGCCAGGCGCGGTCGAAGGTCTCGTCGAACTCCATCACCGCGCCGGGCTGCCCGCTCACGGTACGGGCCTTCGCCGGTGCAGACGGCGTCGCGGCGACCTGGGTGCGCGCCGCATCCTCCTTCACGCCGCTCAGGCGGGCCATCATGCGCGACAGCATTTCGGCCTCGAGCTGCGGGTCGGTGGGCCGATAGCGCCAGCTCGCCACGTCCCGGCCCTGGCCCTGCAGGAACTCCTCCAGGCCGCGGTGGCTGAGATAGATCTCGCTGCCGCCGGCAGTGCGTTCGATTCGAGTCCTGAACTTGTCGCGCTCGCCGGTGGAGTAGAGCGACTCGACCAGGAAACCCAATGTCTTGCGCACCAGATCCATCGGAATCTTCGCGCGGTTCTCGGCCCAATCCGTCTCCATCACGCCGGTCTGCGGATCGTCCACGAGCAGCGTGAAGCCACGCTCGGTCCAGAACGTGCGCAGCTGCGGCCAGACTTGCTCGGGCGGCTGATTGACCACGAGCCAGCGTTGATTGCCCTGACGTTCGATGCGCAAGTTGGTCGTGGCACTGGGCGCGACCGCCGGCACGCTGCTCGGGCTGGTCACGGCGGCGGCGGTTTGCAGTCCGCTGGCGCTGACCACGCCCGCTTGCGGCTGGTAGCGACTGTCGCGCGCGAGCTGGGTGAGATCGGGCGGGATGTCCAGCGCAGCGACCTTGCTCGACTGGGTGCGGTAGTCCACCTTGTCGCCACCGAGGAAGTTTTCGACGCTGGAGCATCCACAAAGGGCCAGCGTGGCGAGACACGCCATCACGTTGGCCAGGTATTCGGAATTCTTGACGGTCACTCAATGTCTCCGGATCACCGTGCACCGATCGGTGCACGGACAGGAACTGAAAACGCGGCGGGCCGAGCGGCGCCGGCTCAAAGCAGGCCGCTGTCGCGCAGCGCCTGCTCGACCAGCGCCTGGCCGGCCGGCGTGAGCGCAACGATCGGCAGCCGCACGGCCGGCGTGCACAGCTTCAGGCGCGACATGGCCCACTTGGTGGGCGCAGGGCTGGGCTCGCAGAACAGCTGCCGATGCAAGGGCAGCAGACGCAGATGGATCTCGCTGGCGCGCTTGGCCTGGCCTTCGATGGCCGCCATGCACAGCTGATGCATCAGGCGCGGCGCCACGTTGGCCGTGACGCTGACGTTGCCGTGCCCCCCGAGCAGCATCAGCGCAATGGCCGTGCCATCGTCGCCCGAGTAGATCGAGAAGCCCTCGGGCGCGTGCTTGATCAACCACGCGGCGCGCTCGATGTTGCCGGTGGCCTCCTTGATGCCGACGATGCGGTCGACCGCAGCCAGGCGCAGCACGGTGTCGTGCCCCATGTCGGCCACCGTGCGGCCGGGCACGTTGTACAGCACCATCGGCATGTCCACCGCTTCGGCGATGGCGCGGAAGTGGCGGTAGATGCCTTCCTGCGACGGGCGGTTGTAGTAGGGCACCACCTGCAACGTGCAGTCGGCGCCGACCTTCTTGGCGAACTGCGACAGCTCGATGGCCTCGCGGGTGGAGTTTGCACCGGCGCCGGCCATGATCGGCACGCGACCCGCCGCGTGCTCCACCGCGACGCGGATGATCTCGCAATGCTCTTCGACGCTCACGGTGGGCGACTCGCCGGTGGTGCCGACCACGCCGATGCAGTCGGTGCCTTCGGCGATGTGCCAGTCGATCAGGCGGCGCAGTCCGGGGTAGTCGACGTCGCCGTTGTCGAGCATCGGCGTGACCAGCGCGACGATGCTGCCTACGATGGGTTTCATGGGTGTTCCTGCAGCTGGTGGTGATTTTAGGCCCACAACGCGTAGCGCCCGAAAGGTCCGCGCGCGCCGGCTTCGCGCACCGCGGCGATGCGCTGAATCTGTCGAGGCTGGCGCGTCGGCGAAGCCGTCCTCATAGGCCACCACGCGCAGCCCCTGCGTGGCCGACAGCAACTCGCCGTGCCGCAGCAGAAAGTCCGGGCTCGACGGCCTGCCGAGGGCCTCGTTGCCGTCCGCAAAGGTCTCGTACAGCAACACGCCGCCCGGCGCCAGCGAGGCCACGATCGCCGGCAGCAGCGGGCGCCAGAGGTAGTTCGTCACCACCACCGCGTCGAAGCTGCCGACCGGCCAGGGGCCAGGCGCCGGCTTCCAGGTCGGCCTGCGATCAACTCGCCCAGTTCGGCGCAGCGTGCCAGCGCCGCCGCGTCGCGGTCGACGCCGGTGACACGCAGGCCACGCGAGGCCAGAAAGCGCAGATGGCGACCCGAGCCGCAGGCGACATCCAGCACCGTCCCGCCGGGCTCGATGAGATGGCACCAGCGCGCGATCCAGGCCGACGGCGGTTTCCATCGGCTAGAAGCACGCCCAAAGCCGGCTAGCGAGATCGACCACCAGGTGCGGATTGAGGTAAGCGGCAAACGCGCCCAGCAGCGCCGCCACGGCCGCGAGCCCGATCGCGGCGCGTCGCCAGGGCCTCGATTCGCGCCGGCGCATCGGGCGGCCTCAGGCCGGCTGTGCCGACGGGCGCGCGATCGGCGCCTCGCGCACGGGCAGGTTGATCAGCCCGGCGAACACGCCCAACGCGACCGCGATCCACCAGACGACGTCGTAGCTGCCGGTGCTGTCGTACAGCTTACCGCCCAGCCACACGCCCATGAACGAGCCGAGCTGGTGGCTCAGGAACACGAAGCCGCTGAGCATCGACATGTACTGCACGCCGAAGATCTGCGCGACAGTGGCATTCGTCGGCGGCACGGTCGACAGCCACAGCAGGCCCATCACGGAGGCGAAGATGTAGACGCTCCACGGCGTCAGCGGCAACCACAGGAAGGCGACGATGGCCACCGCGCGCAGGAAGTAGATCGCCGACAGCAGCAAGCGCTTCGGCCAGCGCTGCGCCGATCTCGCCCGCGGCGTAGGTGCCGAAGACGTTGAACAGGCCGATCAACGCCAGCGCCGTGGTGGCCACGTCGGGGCCGAGGCCCTTGTCCTTCAGGTAGCTCGGCATGTGCACGCCGATGAACACCACCTGGAAGCCGCAGACGAAGTAGCCCGCGGTCAGCAGCTGGAAACTGCGGTAGCCGAAGGCCTCGCGCAACGCGGCGCCGATGCCCTGCTGCACGCCCGCGGCCGGCGCGCGCGGCGGCTCCTTCAGGCCGAAGGCCAGCGGCATGATGGCCAGCGCCAGACAGCCGAGCAGCGACCAGCGCGTTCTGCCAGCCGAAGCCGCGAGATCAGCCAGTTCTCCACCGGCACCATCAGGAACTGGCCGAACGAGCCGGCGGCGGCCGTCACGCCCATCGCCCACGAGCGTCGCGTCGGGCTCCACATTGCGGCCGATGACGCCGTAGACGACCGCGTAGGTGCAGCCCGATTGCGCCAGACCCAGCATCACGCCGGCGCTGCCGGTGAAGGCCAGGCCCGAGGTGGCCAGCGCCATCGTCACCAGGCCGCCGGCGTACAGCGCCGCCGCCACCAGCAGCACGCGAAACGCGCCGAGTCGATCGGCCAGGCCGCCGGCGATCGGCCCGGCCAGGCCCCAGGCCAGGTTCTGGATCGCCAGCGCGAAGGCGAAGGTCTCGCGCGTCCAGCCGCGGTCCATCGTGATCGGCTGCAGCCACAGACCGAAGCCGTGGCGGATGCCCATCGACAGCGTGACGATGGCCGCTCCGCAGACCAGCACCTGGGTCATCGACAAGGTCTGACGCGTGGCGGGCGAGGGCATGTCCCGGAATCTAGCGCATCACCGTCGGCGCCCGGCGGTACAGGGGTTGCCGATACAGCCGAGGCCGTGTCGCGAGCCCGGCGTGTGCGTCCCTACAATCGCGCGCCATGGCAACCAAGCAAGCGCGCTACGCGGAGGAATCGATCCGCGTGCTCAAGGGGCTCGAGCCGGTGCGGCAGCGGCCCGGCATGTACACCCGCACCGACAACCCGCTGCATGTGGTGCAGGAGGTCATCGACAACGCCGCCGACGAAGCGCTGGCCGGGCATGGCCAGCGCATGGCGGTCACGCTGCACGGCGACGGCTCGGTCTCGGTCGAGGACGACGGCCGCGGCATCCCGATCGGCATGCATCCCGAGGAGCGGGTGCCGGTGATCGAGATCGTCTTCACGCGACTGCACGCGGGCGGCAAGTTCGACAAGGGCGCCGGCGGCGCCTACAGCTTCTCCGGCGGGCTGCACGGCGTGGGCGTCAGCGTCACCAACGCGTTGGCCAAGCGGCTCGAGGTCGCGGTGTGCCGCGACGGCCAGGTGGCGACGATGGCGTTTGCCGGCGGCGAGGTGGTCGAGAAGCTCGCCACGCGCAAGGCCAAGGCCGCGGACCGCGCGCACGGCACGACGGTGCGGGTCTGGCCGGATCCGAAGTACTTCGAATCGCCCGAACTGCCGCGCCAGGACCTGACGCACCTGCTGCGCAGCAAGGCCGTGCTGATGCCCGGCGTGACGGTCAGCCTGCACCTGGAGAAGTCCGGCGAGACCCAGACCTGGCTCTTCCAGGGCGGCCTGCGCGACTACCTGACGCAGTCGCTGCCGGCCGAACCGCTGATCCCGCTGTTCGAGGGCGAGCAGTACGCCTCGGGCAGCGAAGCCGAGAACGTCGCCGAAGGCGAGGGCGCGGCCTGGTGCGTGGCCTTCACCGAGGACGGCAATCCGCTGCGCGAGAGCTACGTCAACCTGATTCCCACCGTGGCCGGCGGCACGCACGAGGCGGGGCTGCAGGACGGCCTGTTCGGCGCGGTGCACGGCTTCATCGAGGTGCACGCGCTGCTGCCCAAGGGCGTGAAGCTGATGCCCGACGACGTGTTCTCGCGCGCCAGCTTCGTGCTCTCGGCCAAGGTGCTCGACCCGCAGTTCCAGGGCCAGATCAAGGAGCGGCTGAACAGCCGCGACGCGCTGCGGCTGGTCGCCGGCTACGTGAAGCCGGCGCTCGAGCTGTGGCTGAACCAGCACGTCGAACTGGGCCGCAAGCTCGCCGAGCTGGTGATCCGGCAGGCGCAGACGCGCCAGCGCGCGAGCCAGAAGGTCGAGAAGCGCAAGGGCTCCGGCGTGGCGGTGCTGCCGGGCAAGCTCACCGACTGCGAGACCGCGACCTGGCGCGCAACGAGCTGTTCCTGGTCGAGGGCGATTCGGCCGGCGGCTCGGCCAAGATGGGCCGCGACAAGGAGACGCAGGCCATCCTGCCGCTGCGCGGCAAGGTGCTCAACACCTGGGAGGTCGAGCGCGACCGCCTGTTCGCCAACAACGAGATCCACGACATCGCGGTGGCCATCGGCGTCGATCCGCACGGCGCCGACCGACGAGCCCGACTTCAGCGGGCTGCGCTACGGCAAGGTCTGCATCCTGAGCGACGCCGACGTCGACGGCTCGCACATCCAGGTGCTGCTGCTGACGCTGTTCTTCCGCCACTTCCCGAAGCTGATCGAGCGCGGCCACGTCTACGTCGCCCAGCCGCCGCTGTTCCGGGTCGACGCCACGCGCGCGGCAAGAAGCCGGCGGCGAAGTTCTATGCGCTCGACGACGGCGAGCTCGAGGCCACGCTGGACAAGCTGCGCAAGGAGGGCGCGCGCGAAGGCGCGTGGAGCATCAGCCGCTTCAAGGGCCTGGGCGAGATGAACGCCGAGCAGCTGTGGGAAACCACGCTGAACCCGGACACGCGGCGCCTGCTGCGGGTGGGCTTCGGCGAAGCGGGCTTCGACGGCACGACGCAGATGCTGACCCGACTGATGGGCAAGGGCGAGGCGCAGGCCAGGCGCGACCTGATGGAACTGCACGGCGACTCGGTGGAGGATCGATGTCTGACCTGCCGCAGTTCGGCCGTGTGCGCCTGCGGCCCGACCATGCTGAGCGACCTCGACTTCGTGATCACGGTCGAGACCGACTCGCAGAATCTGCCGTTCATCACGCCGTGGGAGCGCACGCAGCACGAGGGCGCGGTGCGCTTTCCGGACTTTCGCCACTTCATCGTCGAGGCGGGCGAGGGCACCGATCGCGCGGGATTCGTGATCCTGCAAGGTTGCCGCAACCCGCACGGCAGCGTCGAGCTCAAGCGCGTGGTGTTGCAGCCCAAGGGGCTGGGGCTCGGGCGCGAGTGCGTGCGGCTGCTCAAGCGCATGGCGTTTCGCGACCTCGGCGCGCACCGCTTCTGGCTCGACGTGAAGCAGCTCAACCAGCGCGCGCTGGCGCTTGTACGCCGAGCGAGGGCTTCGTCGAGGAGGGCGCCTGCGCGAGAGCGTGCGGGTCTGGATCGGCGACCGGGACCGGGTCACGAGCCGGCGCGCGTGGCCGGCTACGACTCGCTGATCGTGATGAGCATGCTCGACCGCGAATACCAGGCCGCGCGTGGCGTTGGGGCAGGAGCCGGCGTGAGGCCGTGTCATCGGCACGCTCGGCGCTGCTCGCGCCGCGGCCGCGGCGCCAGGCCGCGCTGTGGGGTTATGTCGATGGCAACGGCGTCGCGCATTTCGCCGCGCGGCAGCTCGATTCACGCTACAGCCTGGTGCTCGGCCGACGACGGCACGCCACCGGCATCGCGGCCAACAAGGTGCCCGGCAAGACCACGCCCTCCAGCAGCCTGCTCACCTGGCTCGAGATCTCGCCCGATGTCAAGCGCCTGCAGCCCTGGGTGCGCGAGGCGGCGCAGAAACATCGGCGTCGACGTCGAGCTTCTGAATGCGCTGATCGCCGTTGAATCGGGCTTCAATGCCAAGGCCGTGTCGCCCAAGGGCGCCGTCGGCCTGATGCAGCTGATGCCGACCACCGCCGAGCGTTACCTGCGCCCGGCCGACGGCGGACCCGACATCGCCGAGCGGCTGGCCGAGCCGCGCACCAACATCCTGGTCGGCGCGCGACTGCTGGCCGACCTGTTGCAGCGCCACGGGCGCATCGATCTGGCGCTGGCGGCCTGGAGCGCCGGCGACGGCGCGGTGCGCAAGAGCGGCGGCAAGTTGCCGCCGATCGATGAAACCCGGGCCCATGTGCAGCAGGTGCTCGAGCTCTACTGGGCGCTGCTGCAGCGCGCCCAGTCGCGCGACGCGCAGCGTCTGCGCCTGCACCCCTGAACGGCCCACGACTTCCTGGATGACATGGCTGAACAACTCGTCACTGATGCCCCCGATCGACGACGACAACGCCGTCGGGCTGGCCCAATACGCCGAGCGCGCCTACCTCGAATACGCACTGACGTCGTCAAGGGCCGCGCGCTGCCCGACGTGTGCGACGGCAACAAGCCGGTGCAGCGCCGCATCCTCTACTCGATGCAGCGCATGGGCCTGGGCTTCGCCGGCGCGCAGGGCGCCAAGCCGGTGAAGAGCGCGCGCGTGGTCGGCGACGTGCTCGGCCGCTTCCACCCGCACAGCGACCAGGCGGCCTACGACGCGCTGGTGCGCATGGCGCAGGACTTCTCGCAGCGCTATCCGCTGATCGACGGCCAGGGCAACTTCGGCAGCCGCGACGGCGACGGCGCGGCGGCGATGCGCTACACCGAGGCGCGGCTGGCGCCGATCGCGCGGCTGCTGCTCGACGAGATCGACGAAGGCACGGTCGACTTCGTGCCCAACTACGACGGCTCGACCGAGGAGCCGAGCCGCCTGCCGGCGCGGCTGCCGTTCGTGCTGCTCAACGGCGCGTCGGGCATCGCGGTCGGCCTGGCCACCGAGGTGCCGAGCCACAACCTGCGCGAGGTGGCGGCCGCCGCGGTGGCGCTGATCCGCAACGACAAGCTGGCCGACGACGCGCTGTTCGAGCTGCTGCCCGGCGCCCGACTATCCCGGCGGCGGGCAGATCATCAGCAGCGGCGACGAGATCCGCGCCGCCTATGCCGGCGGCCGCGGCTCGCTGAAGGTGCGCGCGCGCTGGAAGATCGAGGACCTGGCGCGCGGCCAGTGGCAGATGGTGGTCACCGAGCTGCCGCCGTTCACCAGCGCGCAGAAGGTGCTCGAGGAGATCGAGGAGCTCACCAACCCCAAGGTCAAGGCCGGGCAAGAAGGCGCTGTCGCAGGAGCAGGTGCAGCTCAAGCAGACGGTGCTGGCGGTGCTCGACGCCGTGCGCGACGAATCGGGCAAGGACGCTCCGGTGCGGCTGGTGTTCGAGCCGCAAGACGCGCACGCATCGAGCCGGCCGAGCTGGCCGCCACGCTGCTGGCGCACACCAGCCTCGAGACCAGCGCGCCGATCAACCTGACGATGGTCGGGCAGCGACGGCCGGCCGACGCAGAAGAGCCTGCGCCAGATGCTGGCCGAGTGGATCGACTTCCGCCAGGCCACGGTGCAGCGGCGCTCGCCGTTCCGGCTGCGCAAGGTGCGCGAGCGCATCCACGTGCTCGAGGGCCGGCAGCTGGTGCTGCTGAACATCGACGAGGTGATCCGCATCATCCGCCAGGCCGACGAGCCGAAGCCGGCGCTGATCGCAGCGCTTCAAGCTGAGCGACCGGCAGGCCGACGACATCCTCGACATCCGGCTGCGCCAGCTGGCGCGGCTGGAGGCGATCAAGATCGAGCAGGAGCTCAAGGAGCTGCGCGACGAGCAGAAGCAAGCTCGACGAGATCCTCGGCAGCCCGGCCGCGCTGAAGCGCGCTGCTGATCAGGGAGATCGAGGCCGATGCCAAGCAGCACGGCGACGAACGCCGCACGCTGATCCAGGCCGAGAAGAAGGCGCGTGGCCGAGATCCGCATGGTCGACGAGCCGGTCACCGTGGTGGTCAGCCTGAAGGGCTGGGTGCGCGCGCTGCTGGGCCACGAGGTCGACCCGGCCAGCCTGGCCTTCAAGGCCGGCGACGCGCTGTACGGCACGTTCGCCTGCCGCAGCGTCGACACGCTGCTGGTCTTCGGCAGCAACGGCGCGCGTGTACAGCGTGGCCGTCGCGGCGCTGCCGGGCGGGCGCGGCGACGGCCAGCCCATCACCTCGCTGATCGAGCTGGAGACCGGCACCCAGCCGGCGCACTACTTCGCCGGCTCGGCCGAGCACACGCTGCTGCTGGCCAACACCGGCGGCTTCGGCCTGCTGGCCAAGGCGCAGGACATGCAGTCGCGCCAGCGCGCCGGCAAGAGCTTCCTCAGCGCTCGAGCCCGAGGACCGCTTGCTGCCGCCGGTGGCGGTGGCGGCCGGTCACGACCAGCTGGCCTGCCTGTCGATGAGCGGCGCGGCTGCTGGTCTTCGCGCTCGACGAGGTGAAGCTCCAACCCAACGGCGGCCGCGGCCTGACGCTGATGGACGTCGACGCGAAAGACCCTCTGGTGTCGGTGGCCACGTTCCACGATGCATTGACCGTGCTGGGCACCGGCCGCGGCGGCAAAGCCGCGCGAAGACGTGCTGCAAGGCGCGTCGCTGGCCGCTGCATGACGGCAAGCGTGCACGCAAGGGGCGCAAGGTCGAGGGCATGAAGAGCGTCGTGCGGGTGATGGCCCGGTAGCGCGCACGGGCTTTCGCGGGTCTTGGCTCGCGAGCCGGCAATCGATCACGGCGGCACGGGTTGGTGCCGGGTATGCCGTGACCTGGTGCACCGGCTGCAAGGCGGTAGACTGCCCGTCGCACCGCCGAATGTGCCGCAGGAGACGAACCCCGTGTTGCCCACGGACGTGTCCGACCCGTCGTACTTCCACAAGGTCGTCGATTGCCAGTGGGCCTGTCCGGCCCACACCCCCGTACCCGAATACATCCGCCTGATCGCGCAGGGTCGCTACGACGACGCCTACATGGTCAACTGGGAGAGCAACGTCTTCCCCGGCATGCTGGGCCGCACCTGCGACCGCCCCTGCGAGCCGGCCTGCCGCCGCGGGCGCGTCGAGGAGGGCAACACCCCGGGGCCAAGCCCGAGGCGGTGGCGATCTGCCGCCTGAAGCGTGTGGCCGCCGACTTCAAGGGCGACGACGTTCGCGCGATGATCCCGCGGCCGCGCCGCAGGAACGGCAAGCGCGTGGCCTGCGTCGGCGCCGGCCCGGCCTCGCTGACGGTGGCGCGCGACCTGGCGCCGCTGGGCTACCAGGTCACCGTGTTCGACGGCGACAAGCCAAGGCCGGCGGCTTCATGCGCACGCAGGTGCCGCGCTTCCGCCTGCCCGAAGAAGTGATCGACGAGGAGGTCGGCTACATCACTGGCCTGCGGCATCGAATTCCGCGGCGGAGTACATCGACTCGATGAAGGCGCTGCTGGCCGAAGGCTACGACGCGGTCTTCGTCGGCTGCGGCGCGCCGCGCGGCCGCGACCTCGACGATCCCGGGCCGCCAGGAGGCCAAGGCCAACATCCACATCGGCATCGACTGGCTGGCCTCGGTGTCCTTCGGCCACGTCACGCGGTGAAGCCGCGTGTCATCGTGCTCGGCGGCGGCAATACCGCGATGGACTGCTGCCGCTCGGCGCGGCGCCTGGGCGCCGACGACGTGAAGGTGATCGTGCGCTCGACCTTCGAGGACATGAAGGCCTCGCCCTGGGAGAAGGAAGACGCGCAGCACGAAGGCATCCCGATCCTGCAACGTGCCACGTGCCCGATGGCCTTCCTGCACGAGAACGGCAAGCTCGTCGGCATGCGCTTCGAGATCGTCAAGTCGGTCTACGACGCCAAGGGCAAGCGCAGCCTGGTGCCCACCGGCGAGCCCGATGTGGACTTCGCCTGCGACGAGGTGCTGGTCGCCGTCGGCCAGGAAAACGCCTTCCCGTGGATCGAGCGCGACAGCGGCATCGACCTTCAACGAATGGGGCCTGCCGGTGCTCGACGAGAAGCCTTCCAGTCGTCGCTGCCGCAGGTGTTCTTCGGCGGCGACGCGGCCTTCGGCCCGAAGAACATCATCACCGCCGTGGCGCACGGCCACGA
>CAWFCV010000009.1:0-34792 GCA_963814435.1 uncultured beta proteobacterium | reverse complement strand
GCGAAATGCCGTGCGTCAGACGCGCCACCGCCGTCTTCAACGGGACGTCGAGTGCCTGGTAGGTGGCCGGTGCCGGCGCGGTGGTGGTTTCGAGCATGCGAGTTGGCCGTCAGTGAGGCTGACATGCTCGCCCGCGCGGCCGCGCCGAGCGTTGAGTCAGGTCAAGGCCGCTGCTCGTAGCGCCGACCGCCGGCGCGCGCCGGATGACAATGCGTTGCAGACACGGCCGACCGGACAACCATGCTTGCGATGACCTTGCATGCTCCTGCGCACCCGCCATTGGCAATGGTGTCGCGCGACACGCCGGCGCCCGGCCCGGCCAGGTGCTGCTGCGCGTGCGCGCCTGCGCGGTGTGCCGCACCGACCTGCACATCGTCGACGGCGAATTGCCGCGCCGCGCCTGCCGCTGGTGCCCGGGCACGAGATCGTCGGGCCGTGTCGAGCGCTCGGCGTCGGCGTCACCGGCCGCACGTGGGCGAGCGCGTCGGCGTGCCGTGGCTCGGCGGCACCTGCGGCCTTTGCGCTATTGCCGCGCGCAGGCGAGAACCTGTGCGACGCCCCGGTGTTCACCGGCTACACGCGCGACGGCGGCTTCGCCACCCACGTGGTGGCCGATGCGCGCTACTGCTTTTCGCTGGCCGACCTGGCGCTGGACGACGTCTCGGCCGCGCCGCTGCTGTGCGCCGGGCTGATCGGCTGGCGCGCGCTGCAGGCCGCGGGCGACGCGCAGGTGCTCGGGCTGTACGGCTTCGGCGCCGCGGCGCACCTGATCGCGCAGGTGGCGCGCCAGCAGGGGCGCACGGTGTTCGCGTTCACGCGACCCGGCGACGATGCGGCGCAGGCGCACGCGCGCGCGCTCGGCGCCGACTGGGCCGGCGCTCCGACGATCCGCCGCCGCGCGCGCTGGACGCCGCGATCCTGTTCGCGCCGGTCGGCGCGCTGGTGCCGCGGGCGCTGCGGCCGTGCGCAAGGGCGGCCGCGTCGTCTGCGCCGGCATCCACATGAGCGACATCCCCTCGTTTCCGTATTCCCTGCTGTGGCACGAGCGCCAGCTGCTGTCGGTGGCCAACCTGACCCGCACGACGGCCATGCGTTCCTCGCGCACGGCGCCGGCCTCCGCTGCCCGTGACGGACCACGGTGTTCGCCCTGACGCAGGCCGACGATCCGCTGGCTCGCCGCGCGAGGGCCATCGGTCGGCGCCGCAGTGCTTGGGCCCGAAGCTCGGGCGCGCGACGCATGGCGCCACAGTGACACCCGTCAACGCCGCGGCGCCGCGGCGGCGTACCGTGGCGGCGCCATATTGAATTAGCGGCCACCAGGCACTAGTGTTTCAGCAGAGGACGGATCGGCCGACCTCGTGATCGTCCACCGTTCAGACCCACACCCAGGAGACGGACATGACGAGGACTCGGCGCAAGACCAACGGTTCGACCGGCACGGTGGCAGCAGCCGCGGCGACGCCGGACGCCGCGAGCTCGCCGCAGGAAGGCCGGGTGGGGTTGTTGTGGGACCAGCTTGATATGTCGCTGCAGTCCGTGATGGCGCGGGCCGTGGTGGGCTGGAGGCGCATGCGGAAGGTGCAGTGGCAGATGACGGCACCTGGTGCTGAAGCGCGACGAGGAAGTTGCGCGAGCGCCTGGACCAGGTGCAAAGACTGGCCGGAGCTGATGGCGCTGCAGGTGGAGCTGATGCGCTTCGATTCCGTGGCCGCGATCAAGACCGGCCAGGGACTCTACGATGCCGCGGTGCAAAACACTACCGAGGCGCTGACGAGGCACGATCCACCATCGACGCCAGCCAGAGCGACGGCATGAAATCCTGGCTGCAATCGATGCAGACGATGATGCACGCCGGTGTGCGGCCGTTGGACGATCTGTTCGGCAATTCGCTGCTGCGTGACCTGATGGCCGTACCCGGCGCGGGCGCGCACGGCGCAGAGCCCGGGCTGATCCGCTGCAGGCCTTGGCAGCCGGGCATCCGCCCGGCGCACGGCGTGATTTGTAAAGCTGCGTTGCTCTTGTCATCGCCGGCCGTGAGCACGGGGGTGAGTCGTTCACGAACTCCGGTTCGCCCGACTTGGAGATCACGATGAAGCGATTTCGCTTGGCGTTGCTGGCCGCGGCCGTGCTCAGCCTCTCGGCCTCCGTGGTTGCGCCGTATTACCCCTATCGAGTACGCGGGCTATGGTGACCCCGGCCAGGTGATCGCGGTGGCCGATGTGCCGCCGCCCGCGCCCTATGCCGAGGTCGTGCCGGTCGTTCCGTTTGCCGGCGCGATCTGGCTCGGTGGCTACTGGGGCTGGGGCGGAGGCCGCCACCATTGGGTACCGGCGTTGGGACCGCCCGCGCTCCGGTTACTACTGGCAGCCGCACCGCTGGCAGCCGATCAGTGGGCGCTGGCAGCTTTCGGGCGGCGGCTGGGTCCAGCACCGTTGACGCCGGCACCCTGGTCTTTGCGCGTGACCTGACGCGAAACCGACGGCGCGACGGGCTCAGACCGCACCGCGCGGATGGCGGTATTGAAGTGTGGCGCCACCCATGAAATCCATCTGGCCGTCGAGCGTGGCGCCAGCCGCTCGGCCAGCAGGATCGAGCGCCGGTTGTCGGGCCGGATCAGGCTGACCAGCTCACTCATCCCGAGGTGCCGCCGCCCGTGGTCGCGCGCGGCGCTCGCGGCTTCGAACGCGTAGCCGCGGCCCCAGGCGTCGCGCGCCAGCAGCCAGCCCAGTTCGCACGATGGCCACTCGGGTGGGTGGAGGTACCCACGCGGCCGACCAGCCGGCCGCTGGATCGCTGTTCGAGCGCCCACATGCCGTAGCCGAGCAGCCCCCAGCTGCCGAGGAACAGCGCCATGTGACGCCACGCGACCTCGCGGCCGACGACCTGACCGGTGCCGATGTAGCGCATGACCTCTGCGTCGGCGCACATCGCAGCGTACGCATCCAGATCCTCCTGCACGAAGGCGCGCAGGCGCAGGCGCGCGGTGTCGACCACCGGCACCGGCACGGTGGCGCGCTCAATCGGCATCGTCATACACCAGTTGTGCTGCCGCCAGATCTTCGAGCGCGCTGCCGACCGACTTGAACAGCGTGATGTCGCGATCGCTCTCGCGGCCGCGGCGCTCGCCACGGCACAGGTCGGCCAGGCTGCCCTGCAGACGCTCGCTCGAGAAGCTGCCCTCGGCCATGGCCTGCAGCACGTCGCCCGACTTGGCCAGCGCTTCGTGGGTGTCCACATAGACCCGGCTGCGCGCGAAGCACTCGGCGTCGGCTTCGCGCATGTCGGGCGTGAAGCTGCCGATCAGGTCCAGGTGCGTGCCCTGGCGCAGCCAGTCACCGCGCACCAGCGGCGCCGTCGACAGGGTCGCGCAGCTGATGATGTCGGCCTGCTGCGCCGCCGCCTGCAGTTCGGACACCGCCCTGGCGTCGAACCCCTGCGCCTTCAGTGACGTGGCCAGCGTGCGGCGGCCCGGTCGCTGCGGTTCCACACCTGCACGCGCCGGATCGGCCGCACCGCGGCGAACGCGGCCGCCGCCAGCCCCGCGACGCGCCCGGCGCCGACGATCAGCAGGTTCGATGCGTCGGCGCGCGCCAGATACGACGCCGCCAGCGCCGAGGCCGCCACCGTGCGGCGCGAGGTGATCTGGTCGCCGTCCATCTGCGCCAGCGGCTCGCCGGTGGCGGCGTCGAACAACGTGTACACCGAATGCAGCCCCGGCTTGCCGAGCGCACCGTTGCCGGGAAAGATCGTGACCGTCTTGATGCCCAGCCGCTGCCCCGGTTGCCAGGCCGGCATCAGCAGCACGGTGCCGGCGGTGGTGCCATGGTGGCTGGCATCGGCGATGCGGTGCGTGTGGCGCTGCGGCACCTCGCAGCCGGCGACGAACATGCGCCGCAGCGCATCGATCAGCGGCGCGAAAGCGAGACGCTCTCGGGTGGCATGGGCGTCGATGAACTGCACGGCGGGGAGTATCGGTCAAGATACGCGCCTGTTCCACGAGACCAGGGGCACAACAATGGCGGCGGTTTCGATGCTCATCATGGCAGGCAGCGAACGCGAGGGTTCGCTCAACCGGCGGCTGGCGTCGGTTGCCGCGACGCTGGCGCGCAAAGCCGGCCACGAGGCGCGACCGTTCGACCTGCGCGCGCTCGCGCTGCCGCTGTACGACGGCGACATCGAGGCGAGCACCGGCGTGCCGGCTGGTGCGTCGAGCCTGCTCGACGCGGTGCGGGCGTGTGATGCGGTGCTGATCGTGACGCCCGAATACAACGGCTTTCCGACGCCGCTCGTGATCATCTCGTTCGACTGGTTGTCGCGCCTGAAGGCCGCAGGCGAGCGGCCGAGCGGGCTGGCCGCCACGGCCAACAAGCCGGTGGGCCTGCTGGCCGCGTCACCCGGACCGCTGGGCGGGCTGCGGTCGATGAACTTCCTGCGCCAGTACCTGCAGATGACCTTCGCGATGATCGTCGTGCCGCAGCAGTTCGCGCTCGGCCGCGCGCACGAGGCCTTCGACGAGGCCGGTGCGCTGAAGGACCCGAAGGCGGTGCAGAGCGTGGAGAACGTGCTGCGCTCGCTGGCGCGCCTGGCCGCCGCATTGCGGCCAGGCTGATCGGTGGCGGCGCAGCGCCGCCTGCTCCCTACTTGACGAACTTGCGCATCTCGGCCGCGGTGAATCCGCGCAGCGTCTGCGTGCGGATGTTGCCGAGCGCGGCAGTCTTCACCGACAACGCCATCACGGCCTCTTCCGGCCCTTCGGCGACCAGCACGATGTCGTACGCGCCGGTCGTCCAGTGCACGCTCTTGATCGTGACGCCGGCGGCCTCGGCCTGGGCCTTGAAGGCCTCGAAGCGCTCGGGCGACTCCTTGATGTTGCGGGCCCCTTGTTCGGTGAACTTGGCCAGTGTGATGAAAGCAGGCATCGTGATGCTCCTGGTTGGGCCTTCCGGCGGTCGAAGGCATGCGGTGCTGATCGCCCGGGCGGTCCGCCTGGCCGCGGCGTCGACGTGCCCGAGGGCAGTGTCTTCAAGCTAGACCACGAATCCGGGAAGGTCAAGCGGCGATTTGGGCGCGCGCCAGGCCATGGACCCCTCCGCCCTCGTCACCGGGGTTATCGGCGAACGTGGTTGCGCGCAGAATCAATCGTCGGTGCAGATGTGTTGCGGCGCGATACCGATTCAAGCGATACACAAGCAGATTGAACCGGCCTGCCGAAAGCGGCAACCCATCGCCTGCCAGCGAACGGCACCACGCACTCGGCCGGCGTCTCTTGCTTCAGGAGTGATGATGAGCTTAGCGAACTGGACCACGCGGTTCCTGGTCGGCGGTGCAAAGGGCAGCGAGGCACAACCCGATGGGCAAAGCCCGCAATCCGGTGGCGACGATTCGAAAGACGACCCGGCACAGGACGCCGACTCGCAGTCGTTCGTGGGCAGCCGCGTCGGCGCCTACCTGATCACCAAGCGGCTCGGCGCCGGCGGCGTCGGCGAGGTGTTCAAGGGCGTCGACGTGATGCTCAAGCGCGAGGTGGCGATCAAGGTGCTGCGGGACGAACTCGCCGCCGACCCGCTGTTTCTCGAGCGCTTCCGCCGCGAGGCCCAACTGCACGCCAAGCTCAGCCATCCCAATGTCGCGAGCGTGCATGCCTTCCTGCAGGAAGGCGACAAGCAGTTCATGGTGATGGAGTACGTGGCCGGGATTTCGCTCGACGAGTTCGTCCGCTCCGGCGGCCCGGTTCCGTTCGAGCGGGCGCTGAGCATCTTTCGCCGGGCTCTCGACGGCATCGAGCATGCGCACCGCAGCGGCATCGTGCATCGCGATATCAAACCGGCGAACATCATGCTGGCCGACAACGGCCAAGTGAAGGTGATGGACTTCGGCATCGCCCGCGCCATCGACGGCCAGGACCAGCTGACCCGCCACGGGCAGGTGGCCGGCACCGCCAAGGCCATGTCACCCGAGCAGATCCGCGGCGGGCAGGCCGACGTCCGCTCCGACATCTATTCGCTCGGCATCGTGCTGTACACGCTGCTGGCAGGCCGCCCGCCCTTCGAAGGCGCGAGCGACCACGCGCTGATGATGGCCCAGCTGCAGCAGGCGCCGCCGCCGTTGCGCGGTCTCGTGGCCGACCTGCCCGCAAAGGTCGAGGCCGCGGTGATGCGGGCGCTGGAGAAGGATCCGTCGGCGCGCTTCCAGACGGTGCGCGACTTCGCCCGCGCCATCGACGCTTGCCTTGCGGATCTGGCGCCCCAGCGACGCCAGTCGACGATCGTCGGTCGGCGGCCCAGACCGCATCGCGAACCGCCATCAATCCCGCGCTCCAGGGCGTCCAGAAATTGCCGGCCCGCTCCGGCCGGGCCGCTGCTTCGACGCCCCGGCCGGTGGGAAGCGGGCGGCAGGGCCGCGCTGGGCACGTGTGGGAGCCGTCTCGCTGGCGGTGCTCGCGCTCGTCGGCGCCGCGGCGCTGCTTTGGTCGTACCGCTCGCCGGACGACGCAGCGGCCAAGGCGTCGGCGCCGCCGTCTGATGTGCCTTCTCAGGCCTCCGTTTCCCAGCCGCCGAGCCAGCCGCTGCCGCCACCGGCGCCCGTGGCGGAGCCCGCTCCCGCCGCCGCACCGGAACCCGCTGTCGCGGCCCAAAGCGCTGCGCCGCCGCCGCCGATGCCCGCGCCCGCGATGACCGCGCCGCCGCCAAGCCCGCCGCCGGTCACCGAACCCGTGCGGCTGCGCACGTTGGCCATCGTGGGCATGGCCGCCGACGCCGGCGCGGCCGCGGGTGCGACCGCTGTCGGCCAGTCCTTCCGTCCGGGCGAGCGCATCAGGCTGCTGGTCAAGCCCAGCGCCGATTCGCACGTCTACTGCTATCTGCAGGACGAGACCCGGCGCATCCTGCGCTTCTACCCCAACCGCTTCAGCAAGAGCGCGCTGGTGAAGGCCGGGGCGCCGCTGGAGATCCCGGGCAAGATGCGCTTCGAGCTGGTGGCCAACAGCCTGGGCGTGACCGAAACCATCGCCTGCTTCGCCAGCGCGCGAGACCTGATGGCCGAGCTGCCGCCCGCGGTGGTCGGCCCCGACCTCACGCCGCTGCCGGTGGCCTCGCTCGACGAGGTTAAGAGCGCGTTCGCGCGGCTGGCCGGCGGGTCGCTGGCCGAGAGTCGCTTCCGGAGCGAGGTGCATTAGTTGACCGTTGCAGGCGGCGGCTCGGCCGCGACGGCCAGGGCGCTGCCTGCCGCGAACGGCCCGCCGATCCGAACCTGGGCCGACGCACAAGAATCTGTGACATCCGCGAAATCTTCTTTGAACCGCTCGCAAGACGGCCGCAACTCAAGTTCCGAGCAGCACGCTCGATCCCAGTCCCCCACCCGTCCATCCATATCCCGGAGAATGAAATGCAGATCAAAGACCTTGTCCAGCGAACTGACGCCAAGGCCATGACCGCCGTTGAAGGCGGCTTCAAGGACGACTTCCTCGCAACGCCAACACGAGCACCCAGGTGGCCGAGCTGAACAAGCAGATCGGCGTCCAAGTGCTCAACGGCTCGGCGGTCAACAACGCCGGCGGCACCTTGCCAATTGAGCGTCGATTTCGTGAGCAACGACACGATCGACCAGCACAGCGACGTCGACCAACGGAACCGCAACTGAGCCGGACCCCAGCGTCAGCTGATCAGGCCGGAGGTCCCCAAGGCCTCCGGCCCTTTCGCTCTCTGTACAACGGCCCCGCCAGCGCAGCCAACCTTCCTCGAGACCTACCATGCCAGCCACTCTGACCATCAAGGACCTGTCGCCCAGCGAAGAGCTCGATCGGGCAGCCATGGCCGCCATCTACGGCGTGGCATCGGCGCTCTTTCGTTCCGCGCAACCTGATCAACCAGGAGCTGTACGCGATCACGATCATGGGCACCGACTCGAACTTCTTCGGTGGCAACACCGAACTCATCGTGACCAACCTACACGCAGTCGGCAAACCAGATCGCGGTGGAGCGGACCTCGACGCGCTGACGCGGGCGTTGGGACAGCTCGGCAGGCTCGGCCTCGACTGAGCCGAATCATCCTGCCCAATCCGTTTCGCCCGGGCTCACGCAGCAACTACCACCTCCCAGCCGCATTCGAAAGACACATCATGGCAACGCTGACTATTAACGACCTCCCAGTGAGCGCTGTCCTCGACTACCAAGCGCATGGCGTCCATCAGCGGCGCCGGCGGCGCCCATGGGTCCTCGGGGCCTCCGCGCCCTTCGGCCCCGCGAGCGATCGGCTCTTACCGACCGTCAACTTCTACCAGACCAACAATTCAACAACTTCTTCATCGCCGATCAACTGAACATCCAGGTCCAGAACATCGCCGTCGAGACGGCGGCCAACAACGCGGTGGTCAATGTCATCGCCGGCCAGGATGCAGCGACCGTCAAACTCGGCCGCGAAGCGGCACGTCGTGGTCGGCCACGACTGCCGCACACAACCACTCTTCCTCCTTGCAACCCCCATGCCAAGCGTAGCCGCCGGTCGAGCGGACACTTCGGGTTCCGAAACCGACCCGTTCCACTGGACCTCGGCGTCGCGTTCGCATCCCGGCCGGGTTCGCGAAGTCAACGAGGACGCCTGCCTTGAACAGCCCCATTGCGGCGTGTGGGCCGTCGCCGACGGCATGGGCGGCCACTCGCTGGGCGAGTTCGCCAGCCGCCTGGCCATCCGCAGTCTGATGGATCTGCCGCCGGCAGGCTCGCTCGAAGAGCGCGCCGCGGCAGCCGAAGCACGCCTGCTGCAAGCCAACCGCCGGCTGCGCGCCGAGGCCGCGCGGCGCGACGTGCCGGTGATCGGCACCACGATCGCCGCGCTGCTCGTGGCCGGGCGCCGCTTCGCCTGCGTTTGGGCCGGCGACAGCCGCATCTACCTCTATCGCGACGGACGGCTGCTCCAGCTGACGCGCGACCACAGCCAGCTCGAAGCGGTGCGCGCGCTGCACGTGGGGTCCTCCGACGACACGCTCGATCGGCCGCCGGCCAACGTGATCACCCGTGCCCTCGGCGGCGACGACACCCTCGAACTCGACGCCGTCGGCGCCGACGTGGCCGATGGTGATGTCTTCCTGCTGTGCAGCGACGGCCTGACCAACGAGGTCAGCGAGGCGGCCATCGTGCAGGCGCTGCTGCCGGGCAACTGCCGCCTGGCGGCCGAGGCGCTGGTGGACCTGGCGCTGGAGCGTGGTGGCCACGACAACATCACCGTCGTGGTGGTGCGTGCCGAGGACTTGACCAGCCCGGATCGCACCGTGCTGCACCCGGTGCTGAAGGCCGACTGAACCGGACCTGCATCTCTTCAAGGTACCGGAGCGACGCTGAGGGAGTGTGGCGATTGCGGCTCCCGGCGTCAGCAATGTGGCGATCAGCCGACCCTCAACTTGTGCACCGCGCCGCTACGGCGCGCAGGGCTGGCCAATCAAGGCTCTACCCATCGACCTGGACCTGAAGGTACCGATCGCGATGATCTCGCCGAAGCCGCGAAGCCTCAGCCCGGTGGTGAAGGTGTTTATCGAGCACGCGCGCCAGGTGGCACAGGACATGGCGCGCGAGGCGTGATACCCCGGTGTGGCCCCGTGCATTGGCGATTGCCGTTGTGGCGTGCTGAACCTGTCTGCCACATCACGCGTGTCGTTTCACTGAACTATCGTCCAAATGGCAGGTACAGCGTCAGGGGCGCATCCTGCAGCGACTTGAATCCGAAATGCTCATAGAAGGCCTTGGCCACATCGTCCTTCGCGTCCACAACCAACGCGTACGCGGCAACCTGCTGTCGAGCCTTCAGGCAGCGATCGACAGCGCAGCCCAACAGAAGCCTTCCGATGCCCAAGCCTCGCTGATCCGTTCGACACGCGAGCCGGCCCATGCGAAAGCAGGGCACCGGGTATCGAGGCAACTTCTTGCGTTCGGCTTCGGTAAGACGCTGCCCGTCGATCTCTGCCGCACTGAGTGTGTAGTAGCCCAGGATGCGCTCGGGCTGCGCCGACTCGGTGAGCACGTAGACCGAACTGATGCCGCGTCGGCGGTGCTGCTCGGCGAAGCGGTGGAGGTACTCGTCCAGTGCCGGCACGCCGCACTCGAACCCTTGCCGATCGTGGATCGCAGGATCGAGTGGCTGTTCGTCAAGCACGCCGCACCTTGCGGCGGGTCTGTGTCAGTGCTGCCTTGAGGGCCGGGTTCGGGGCAAAGGCCGAGTCCAGCGCGCGCGCGAACGCGGCGAAATCGCGGTCGGTGAGCGTGAGTCGCGCTTCGCGGTCGAGCAGCACCTGCGCCTTCTCCTTGGCGGCTACGCGAACAAAGCCGGCCATCGTGGTGCCCAGCAAGGCGGCGGCCTTTGCCACGATGGCCTTCTCGTCGGCATCCATCTTGAGATCGAAGCGCGCAGCAGTGCTCATGACCAACTCCAGAACAGTGATACGGCATTTTACCGTAACTGAGGCCGACCCTGGCGGTCGATCACCCCGGTCACTTGCACCCACTCGGTCAGTTCTGTAGCGGCACTGAGTCGTGGGTAGCAGCTACTTTGGCGCCCTTCGCCCACTGCGCCGCTCTCACGCGGCGCTCAGCTGCTTCTGCACCAACTCGTAATACATGCCCCGGCGCTGCACCAGCTCGTCGTGCCTGCCCTGCTCGACCACCTTGCCTTCGTACAGCACGAGGATCTTGTCGGCGCGCATGATGGTGCTCAGCCGGTGCGCGATGATCACCGCGGTGCGCCCCTTCAGGATGTCGCCCATGTTGGCGATGATGTTGCTCTCCGACTGCGTGTCCAGCGCCGAGGTCGCCTCGTCGAACACCAGCAGGCGCGGGTCGTGGTACAGCGCGCGGGCGATGCACAGGCGCTGGACCTGCCCGCCGGACAGGCCCGTGCCGCGCTCGCCCACCACCTGCTCGTAGCCCAGCGGCATGCTTGCTGATGAAGCCGTGCGCATCGGCGCGCTTGGCCACTTCTTCGATGCGGCGCCGGTCGGGGCTGTCGTCGCCGCTGGCGATGTTCTCGGCGATGGTGCCCGAGAACAGCAGGTTGCTCTGCATCACGTAGCCCACCTGCGCGCGGAAGTACTCCTTGTCGATCACGTTGATGTCGTAGCCGTCGACCATCAGCTTGCCCTCGGTGGGCGTGTAGAAGCCCACCAGCAGCTTGGCCAGCGTGGTCTTGCCCGAGCCGCTGCGGCCGACGATGGCCACCAGTTCGCCGGGCTTGATGTCGAGGTTGATGTTCTCCAGCACGTACGACGTCTTCGGCGCCGCCGTAGCGGAAGTACACGCCCTCGAACTTGATGTCGCCGCGCAGATCGGGCAGCGCGACGCGCGTGGCCAGGTCTTCCGGCTTCTGTTCGGGCTCGAGGTCGAGCACGTCGCCCAGGCGCTCCATCGCGACGGCGGCGTCGTTCAGCAGGCTCCACAGCCCGACCAGGCCCATCAGCGGCGCGAGCACGCTGCCCATCAGGGCGTTGAAGGCGATCAGCTGGCCGATGGTCAGCTCGCGAGCCAGCACCAGGCTGGCGCCGGCCCAGAGGATGGCGATCGTGGTGGCGGCGTTCAGCAGCTGCCCGGCCAGGCCGACCCAGATGTTGAACGGCTGCGCGCGGTACTGCACCTCGAGCGCCTTGGCGTACTTCTTCTCCCACTTCAGCCGCACCGGCCGCTCGATGCCCATGCCCTTGACGGTCTCCACGCCGCCGAGCGCTTCCATCAGGTACGACTTGGCGTCGGTGGAGGCGCTGAACACCTCGCGCGCATAGGCCTTGATCTTGGGGGTCACCAGCACCGTCAGCGCCAGGATCGGGATCACGAACGCGATCAGCAGCAACGTGAGCTTCACGTTGTAGAGGAACATCACCGTGAAGTAGATGAAGATCATCAGCAGGTTCAGCACCGTGGTGACGGTCGATCTCGGTGAGGAACGCGCGGATCGTCTGGTTCTCCTGGAAGCGCGCGAAGATGTCGCCCGTCTTGCGCTTGGCGAAGAACGAATACGGCAGCGACAGCGTGTGCCTGAAGAACTGCGACATCATCGTGAAGTCGAGCTTGCGCACCATGAAGTTCGCCAGCACGGCGCGGATCGTCGCCATCAGCTGCGTGAACACGCTGGAGATGATCAGGCCGCCGATCAGCAGGTGCAGCAGGCTCACGTTCTGGTGCACGATCACGCCGTCCAGGATGTTCTGGATGATCATCGGCGGCACGATGCCCAGCATCTGGATCACGAAGGTCGCCAGAAACAGGTGCAGCAGGATCTTGCTTGTGCGGCATCAGGTAGCGCGCGAACCGCACCCACGGCGAGCGCGATGCGGCCTCCTGCGCCAGTCCTGCGCGCGGCGTGAAGACCAGGCTGGTGCCGCTCCAGCCGCGCTCGAACTCTTCGAGGCTCAGCTTCCTGAAGCCCATGGCCGGGTCGGCCACCCACACGTGCCGGTCCGAAACGCCGTACACCACCACGTAGTGGTAGCCCTCCCAGTGCACGATCAGCGGCAGGTCGAAGCCGCGCAGGTTGTCGAACGTGCACTTCACGCCGCGCGTCGTGAAGCCGAGCGACTCGCCGGTGCGCGCCAGGCTTTCCAGCGTCGCGCCCTGGTCGTCACGTTGGCCATCTCGCGCAGCTTGCCCAGCGTCATGTCGATGCCGTAGTGCTTGCAGATCATCGCCAGGCAGGCGGCGCCGCAGTCCATCTGCTCGGCCTGCTGGATCCACGCGAAGCGCTGGATCACCTTCTCGCCCAGCTCGGGCTTGGACTTCAGGTCGAGCATCAGCGGCAGCTTGCGCCGCTCGGCCAGCTTCTTCTGGCGCAGCAGCTCGCGGTCGAGCGCGCGGATGCGTTCTTCCAGCGCCTCGCGCAGCTTCGGGTTGCGCTCCAGGATGAACGCCACCGTCTTCTCCGGGATCACCAGCAGCGCGGTCTCGGTCGCGGCCACCGCCGCGGCATCTGCTCCTGGCGCATCAGGCAGGCCTTCTCGCCGAAGGTGTCGCCCTGGCGCAGCGTGGCCAGCGGGTAGTCGCTGCCTTCCTCGTGGCGCACGATGCGCACCTCGCCGTGGCGCACCACGTACAGGCGGCGGTCGTCGCGCGAGTCCTGCTTCGACGATCTCCTTGCCGGCGCCGACCTGCTTGACGCCGACGCTGCGGATGATCTCCTCGAGCTCGCCCTTGTCGACCTTGCCGCGCAGGTCGAACAGCTGGCTGATCAACCCGCCGGCCGAGCCGATCGCGACGCGGCTGGCGACGAACGCGCGCGCCGCGGGGTTGGCGGCGATCATCGGCGCGATCACGGCGCGCGGGATGATCAGCAGCTCGGTCTTCGCCGAGGCGCGCACCGACGCTTCGTGCCGGTACTCGCGCAGCATCACCATCTCGGCAAACACGTCGCCCGCCTTGCGCACGCCCAGGCTGACTTCCTTGCCGCCCTCCTCGGCGAAGACGCGCACCGAGCCGGACTTGACGACGAACAGGCCCTCGGCCGCCTCGCCCGCGCTGCACACGGTGTCGCCGAACGCGAGCAAGCGCGACTGTGCCGCTTCGGCCAGCCGTTCGATCTCCTTGCGCGTCAGCGCCGACAGCAGATCCACCGAGGCCAGGAAATCGGCGCGCGACTTCAGCTCGTGCGTGTCCATGGTATCGGCGCCGGCGGCCTCAGCAGGCCTCGATCACGTGTTCCTGCGCCCGGGCCCGCAGCCAGCCTCGCGCAGCACGCGCTGCACTTCGGTGCGTGTGTCGTCGTCGAGCTGCGCCGGGTGCTGTGCGTCGACGCGGAAGATCTCGAACGCCGAGCGGTCCGCCGACACGAACGGCCCGAGCAGGTCGCCGACCGCGGCATTGAACACCTTGGCCTCGACATCGGTGCGCAGCGACCCGCGCAGCACCTTGCCGAGCGCCCGCCGTTCTCGCGCGTGTCGGCGATCGAATGCTCGCGCGCCATCTCGTCGAAGCAGTCCGGGTCGTCGCTCAGCACCGAGATCATCTCCTTGGCCTTGCCCTCGGCGTCGAGCACGATGTGGCTCACCTCGATGCTGTCGAACTGCGGCGAGTTGAGCTTGAAGTACGCTTCCACCGCCGGGTCGCCGCAGACCTGCTGCATCATCTTTTCCTGGTACAGGCTGTCGGTGATGAAGGCCTCGAACTCGTCCAGGCTGACCCGCATGGCGTCCAGGTACTTGTTGGTGTCGGCGGCACGGTGCAGGCCGCGCACGCGGCGAAACTGGTCGGCGCGGTCCTGGATTTCCTGCTCCGACACGGGATGCCCGCCTTCTTCGCGGCCAGCACCGTGAGCCGGTCGCGCACGAGCTGCTCGATGAGCCCGTCGAACTGGCCGCTCAGCTTCAGGTTCCGCAGGAAGTCGGCGACTTCGATCGCCTGGCCGTCGATCTTCACGATGGGGTTCATCTCGATGCTCCTTGTCTTGTACTGTGAAACGTCAGCCGCCGATCTGCCGGAACGGGTCCAGCGCGATGTCGATCAGGCGCCGCTCGCGCACCACGACCTCGACCGTCGCCGTCATGCCGTAGCGCATCGGGTACTTGATGTCGGCCACGAGGTAGTGGTCGCGCTCCAGCGACACGCGCCCTTCGTACACCGGCTGCTTGGTCTGCGGCGACAGCTTGGTGGCCGGCGAGATGTTTTCCAGCGTGCCGTTGATGACGCCGTAGCGCTGGTACGGAAAGGCGCTGAACTTCAGCTTGACCGGCAGGCCCTCGCGCAGGAAGGCGCGGTCGTGCTCGGCCATCTCGACCTTCACCACCGCCGCGCGTGCTCGGCGCGATGCCGCCGAGCGGCGTGTTGGCCTGGATCTTGTCGCCGGGCTGGGTGGACGTGACGTCGGTGACGACGCCCGACACCGGCGCGAGGATCAGCAGGAAGTTGTCCTTGTCGATGTTCTCGAAGCGGATGCGCGCCGCCGCTTCGGCCGCCACGCGCGCGGCCTGCAGCTGCAGCCGCAGCTTCTCTTCGGCATTGGCGAGTTCGCTGGTGGCGGCCTCGTACTCCAGGCGGATTTTGCTTGAGCTCCTCGCCGCTGGTTTCGACCTGGGCCTGCGCCTGCGTCAGATCCTGGCTCTGCCGCGCGCCCAGTTCGCCGACCCGGGACTGCGCCACCCGGTAAGCGTTCTCGGCCGCCAGCAGCGCGTTGCGCTTGCTTCGACCTGCAGCTGCGACACGCCGCCGCCGCCGGGGCCGCGAACACGCGCTCGAACTTGTCGGCCTCGGCCTTGGCCGCATCGCGCGCGCGGCGCGCGTCTTCGACGTTGGTGCGCGCCTCGCCGTCCTGCGCCCGCTGCGCCTCCACCAGCTGGCTGGTGCCGAGCGCCATGCGCTTTGCGTGCTGCTGCTCTTCGAGCTCCATCGCCTGCCGCAGCGTGGCCGCCTTGCGCTCCAGCAGCGCCTTCTTGTCGGGGAACTGGCGCCAGTCGCGCTCGGCGTTTTCCAGCTTCAACTGGGCCTGTAGCGCGTTGGCCGCGGCCTCGATGGCGCCGCGGGCGTTGAGCCGGGCCAGCACGTCGCCCTTGGACACCGGCTGGCCTTCGGCGACGTAGAGGTTGACCAGTTCGCCGTCGACCGGCGCGTAGAAGCGCCGGACTTCCGAGTCCGGCACCAGCGTGCCTTGTGCCGTCACGATCACGTCGGCGCGCCCGATGAACGACCAGGCCAGGGCCGCCAGCACCAGCGCGACCATCGTGTAGATCACGGCGTGCAGCACGCGCCAGGGCTCCGCGGTCAGGATCGCGATGCCCTCGGTGCTGTGGTCGCCGAGCGCATCGGACAGCGGCTTAAGGCGGTTTGCGGCCGTCATGGCCGCGTTCCCCCAGCAGTGCCAGCTTGGACTTGAGCAGCTCCGGCTCGAGCACGTTGCGCAGGTCTTGCAGCGCCCTGCGCTGCAGCTCGGCTTCGGCCTCGATCTCATCGCGGATCGCAGCCTTCGCGTCGGCGGCCGCCGTACCGGCAAGGCCTGCAGCTGCGGCGCGTGCGCATTCTGGCGCGCTCGGCCAGCATCCGGGCCTGGGTGCGGAACGTTCGATACCCTGGTTTCGATGCGCTGCGACGCGCCGATGCCGCCGTTGCGCCGATACTCCTGCCACAGCGCGCGCGCCGGCTCATCAGCCGTCCGCGCGTGCGACCACCTTGTCCTTGTGCTGCTCCAGTCGGCCTCGGTGGCGCGCAGGAAGAAACGTCCTCGTCGGCATCGAGCGTTTCGCGAAACCCGACAGCACGTCGGCGTAGGCGTTGCCGCGCGGGCCTGCTGCAGCGCCGCGAACTGCGCCAGCACGGCCTGCTTGCGCTGCAGCTCGGTGGCGGCGGCCTCGGCCCATGGGCCCGCCACCATGCTTGCAGCCCGGCCAGCGCCTGCGCGGTCTTGCCGTCCTTCCAGGCCTTGACCGTGGCTTCGTAGTTGCGCATCACGTCGGCCGGCGGGAGCTGCCCGCTGGCCGTCATGGCCTGGATGCTTCGCGAAACGGCGGCGTCGCGAAACGCGCCTTCAGCAGCAGCGCCAGCAGCCGGCCCGGCTTGCGCGCACGGGCCTCGCGCTGGATCTCGATGTAGCGGGCCAGGTCCTGGCGCACGCCATCGAGCCCGCCCAGACCGGGATACTTCTCCGCATATTCCTTCAGCACCGGCATCAGGTCTTCGGCGCTGTCGCGCGCACCTCGGCAACCATGCTGGCCTTCAGCCGATCGATGGCCGCCAGATACACGGTGGCATCGCTTTGCAGCTTGCGCAGATGGGTCAGCGCCTCGGCGTACGGCGCATTGAACTCGGGCACGAGCGCGGCGATGCGGCCGAGCGCGCGCTGGTGCTCGCGCGTCTCGCGTTCCAGCGCTCGATCACCGCGGCGATCGCGGTCCTCGTCGGCGTAGATGCGGATCGGCGCGTCCGGCCCGCGGCTGCTCACCAGCTGCTCCAGCTGGCCCAGCCACTCCAGTTCGCTCACCAGCGGGCGCAGCTCGGGGTTGCGCTTGGCGAGCCGCCCATGCCGGCGAGTACGCCGCGCGCGCCGTCGAAGTCGCGCGCCTTCACCTTGGCCAGCCAGCGGGCACGTTGGCCTTCAGTGCGGCTTCGGTTGCCAGCGCCTTGAGTTCGCCGTCGTCCGGACTGCGCTGCAGCGCCTGGTCGGCCTTGAGCGCGGCCTGCGCGTACTCGCCGCGCTCGATCAGATCCTTCAATTCGCGCTCCGAGCGCACCCACCACGACAGAGCGAACGCCGTCGCGCCCAGCCCGGCGATCAGCGCGGCGACCATCCACAGCGTGCGCCGCATACGACCGCGCTCGCCGCCGGCCGCCACCTCGACGAGTTCGGCCACCATCGCCGCGACGCGGCCTCGGCTGCGCGCCTTGGGCGTCGCGTCCGGTGCCGCCGCTGCAGCGGCTGCGCGGCGCCGCGCTCGCGGCCTGGGCCTGCTCGGGCGTTTCGGCATCGGCGCAGAAGATCTCGAGGAACGAGTCGGGCGCCGCGACGAAGGTGGTCTTGCCCGGGTTGGCCATCGGCGCGGCCGCCGGCGTCCGCGCGTGCGGACCTCGCCGGACTCGAACGCGGCAGCGCCTTTGTCGATGCCCACCCGGTAGACGAAGTGCTCGCCGCCGAACGCGAGCAGCATGCCGTCCTGCAGCGGCACCGCGTGCTCCTGCAGGCGCTCGCCGTCGAGGAAGGTGCCGTTGGCGCTGGCCAGGTCTTCGATGTGAGCGGTGCCGCCCTTGAGGAAGATGTGCGCCTGGCGCCGCGACAGGAAGTCGAGCTGCTTCGGATGACGGCGCGGTAGCGCGCGAACGCCGCGTCGGTCTTGCTGACCAGGAACGGAAATCGCGCGATGACCAGCGGCTCCAGCCCCGAGCCCTCGGCCGCGGGCGTCAGCGTCAGCGTGAAGCCCTGCGGGCGCGCGGCCGCCGCGCGCGACGCGATCTGCACGCGGTACGTCAGCACGCCGCCGAAGCAGATCTCGTCGCCGTCCTCGAGCCGCGCCGGCTTGTGCTGCACGCCGGCGCGGTTGACCGTGGTGCCGTTGCGGCTCTCCAGATCGGCCAGATAGACCGCGCCGCCCTCGATGAAGATGCGCGCGTGCCGGCGCGACAGCATCACCTGGATGTCGGGGTCATACGAGGCGAACGGCTGTTCGTTGCGCCCGACCGCGAACACGCCGTCGCTGATGCGGATCTCGCCCAGGTCGGGCCGCGACAGCGGCTTGAGCACCACGTCGAGGTCGTGGTTCAGCGTCGCCTGCACGGCGGCTACCTTCGTCTCGTCGTGCGCCAGAGCGGCCCGCCGACTTTCAGTTGCGTGCATTCGCGACTTCAACCGGAGCCCAGCCGCCGCCGAGCGCCTTGTAGAGGGTGACCGTGTCCGACAGCACCTGCTGGTGGCTCGCCAGCAGTTCGAGTTGCGCCGCCAGCAGCGAACGCTCGGTCTCGAACACCTCGAGTTGCGAGATCAGCCCAGCGGCGAGCTGCGCCTGCGTCTGCGCCGCCACGCGCTTGAGCTGCTCGACCTGCTGGCGCAACTCCTCATGCTGCTGGCGGTGGGCATCCAGATTGACCAGTGCGTTCTCGACTTCCTCGTACGCGGCGATCACCGTGCGCCTGTAGTCGTTCTCGACCACCTTCACCTGCGCCTCGGTGGTCTTCACGCGCGCCTTGATCCCCGGGTTGAACACCGGCAGGTTGATGCTCGGCAGCAGGCCGAAGGTGAACGACTTCAGCAGATCCCCCAGCCGAAAGCCGCGGTGCCGCCCCGGCCGGTCAGGCTGATCGACGGCAGCTGCGCCAGCTTGGCCTGCCCGACCAGGTTGTGCGACTCGAGCACCCGGAACTCGGCGGCCACCACGTCGGGCGCCGCGCCAGCAGGTCCAGCGGCAACCCGGCCGGCACCGATGGCGGCTGCACGCGATCTTGCAGCGTCCGGGCGGGACCTTGAATTCGCCGGCCGGCACGCCCATCAGGGTGGCGAGCGCGTTCTCGGAGACCAGCGCGCGCGGCGCAGTTCCAGCACTTCCTTGGTCAGCCGGTTGATCTCCGCGCGCTGGCGCAGCACCTGCGTCTCGGGCGCCAGGCCGTTGCCGTGCATGTCTCGTAGATGCGCAGGATCTGCTGGTTCTTGGTCAGCGCGCGCTGCTGCTGCTCGATCTGCTCGTCGAACTGGAGGATCTGGAAGTAGGTGGTCGAGACACCGGCACGAGCGTCAGATAGCCGGCGCGCCAGTCGGCCTCGGTGGCGCGGAACTCGGCGGTCTGCGCCTGCACGCCCTTCTCGACCTGGCCCCAGATGTCGAGATCCCAGCTCACCTGGGTGCCCAGGCTGAACTGCTTGAAAACGCTGCCGGGTCGTCTTCTCGAAGCTCCCGCCGGCGCCGATGTCCACCGTCGGCAACGCGCCCGCCCGCACCTCGGCGATCTGCGCGTTGGCCACGTCGATGCGCGCGGCCAGCACCTTCAGGTCGAAGTTGCCGGCGATGGCGCGGGTCACGAGCGAATCGAGTGTGGGATCGCGGAACTCCTGCCACCAGCGCGGCGAGATCGTGCCGCGGCCGACACCGCCGGTTCCGCGGGCTGCGACCAGGCCGTCTTGGCCGGCGCATCCGGCCGCTTGTAGTCGGTGATCTTCACGTCTGCGCAGCCGCACAACAGCGCGGCAAGCAGGCCGGTCAGGACAATCGGGTTCTTCATTTAGCCCCCAGCTGAAGGAACGGATCCGCCGACGGCCGATTCTTGCGCGAGAACCTCGGGCTGTCCGCCCCTAGTTACGCCAACCCGCCGCCGGGCTTGTCCAGGCCTGGGTTGCGGTGGCCGGCGGATCGGTTCAAGGATTCCGCCTGGCCGCTGGCAGGCGGACCCCCCCTCCCCCTGCCCGACCCGCTGGCCGCGGCGGCTAACATGCCGGGCATCCATGCCATCCACCCGGTTCAGGCGAGCGCTCGCCGGCTTCACACTGATCGAAGTGGTGGTCGTTCTGGCGGTCGTCGCGATTCTGGCCACTTTGGCGATACCGAGCTTTCAGGGGCCGTACGTGCGGCAGCAGGTGGTGGACTCGGCCGCGCTGATCAACGTGGCCAAGACAGCCGTGAGCGGCAAGTGGTCAGCCAGCGGGACGCTGCCGGCTGACAACGCAGAAGCCGCATTGCCGCCGGCCGACAAACTGGTGGGCAGCTACGTCACGTCGGTGACTGTCGAGGCGGGTGCGTTGCACGTGGTGTTCGGCAACCAGGTCAATGGCGTCATCAAGGGCAAGACGCTGAGCTTTCGCCCGGCCGTGGTGGACAGCGCGCTGGTGGTGCCGATCGCGTGGGTTTGCGGCCATGCCGCCACGCCGGAGAAGATGAGCGTCAAGGGATCGAACCGCACCGACATCGAGCCGAAGTACCTGCCGCTGAACTGTCGCGCCGCAGGCTGAGCGGGTTGGCCAGGAGGCTCAGCGGGTGCGCTGCAGCACGGACTCGTTCCACGCCGTGGCCGTGACCACCTCACCAAAGAGGTCGATCGTCACCGGCGTGCCGGCGTGCGCGCGGTTCGCCGCGTCGCCGCGCAGATAGCCGAGCGCCACGCAGGCGCCGGCCTTGGGGCTCCAGCCGGCGGACGAGAGCTCGCCTGCGGGCTGCCCGTTCACATGCACCGGCTCGCCACCCCAGATCCATACGGACGGGTCATCGAGCACGATCGTCACCAGGTTCTTGCGCAGCGGCTGGCCCCGCGACTTCAGCAACGCCTCGCGGCCGATGAAGGCAGCCGGCTTGTCGAGCTTGCACCGCGAACGCGAGCCCCGCCTCCCACGGCGTCTCGTCGGGTCCGAGCTCGGCGCCCCAGGCGCGGCGACCGGCCTCGATGCGCAGTGCGTCGATCGCGTAGTAGCCCGCATCGATCAGCCCAAGGTCTGCGCCGGCCTCGTGCAGTGCGAGATAGACGTGGCGCGCCATTTCGATCGGCACGTAGAGCTCGACGCCCGGCCCGCCGACATAGCTCATGCGCGCAGCGCGCACGCGGGCGAGGCCGAGGTCGATCTCGCGAGTCCAGCTGAACTTCAGGCCCTGCGGCGACAGGTCGTCGGGGCTGACGCGGCGCATCAGCTCGAGCGCCTTCGGCCCCATCACCGAGATCACCGACGTCAACGCGCTGACGTCGGTGACCACCGCGTGCTCGTGCGGCTCGATGTGGCGCTCGATCCAGTCGCGGTCGCGCTGCGGCTGCGCCGAGCCGGTGATGATCTGGAAGCGGTCCACGCCAAGGCGCATCACCGTCAGGTCGCTCTCGAAGCCGCCGCGCGCATTGAGCATCGCGGTGTAGACCATCTTGCCCGCCGGCACATCGATCTCGTTCGCGCACAGTCGTTGCAGCAGCAGCAGCGCATCGCGGCCCTGCACCAGCAGCTTGCCGAACGAGGTCTGGTCGTAGACCGCCACGCCCTCGCGCGTGGCGCGCTGCTCGGCTTGCACCCACGGCAGCCAGCCGGGCGTGTCGAGTCCGTGGGATGGCCTGGTGTGTCCTGCCGGCTTGAAGTAGTTCACCCGTTCCCAGCCGTTCTTGCTGCCCCACTCCGCGCCCTTGGCGGCCAGCAGGTCGTACAGCGGCGACGTGCGCAGCGGCCGCACCGATTCGAGCTCCTGCCGCGGCCAGCGCATCGCGTAGTGCAGGCCCAGCGTCTCGGCGGTGCGCTGCGCGAGCTGGCGGCGATTCGCCGTGAACGCGCCGAAGCGGCGCAGGTCCACGTCCCACAGGTCGCTCGGCGCCTCGCCGGCGGCAACCCACTCGGCGATCAATCGCCCCGCGCCGCCGGAGTTGGCGATGCCCGCCGAGTTGAAGCCGGCGCAGACGAAGTAGTTGCGCAAGCCCGGCGCCTCGCCGATCATGAAGTTGCCGTCGGGCGTGAAGCTCTCGGGGCCGTTGAGCAGCATCTTGATCTCGGCGGTCTCCAGGCACGGCGTGCGGTGGATCGCGTTGATCATCAATGGCTCGAACTGCTCCCAGTCTTCATCGAGCAGCTGGAACTGGAAGGTGCTCGGGATCGGGTCCACCTGCCACGGCTTGGCCACCGGCTCGAAGCCGCCCATCACCAGGCCGCCGACCTCCTCCTTGTAGTAGATGAAGCCGTCGGGGTCGCGCACCACCGGGGTCATCGGGTGCACGCCGGCTATCCTGCCGGTGACGATGTAGAAGTGCTCGGCCGAATACAGCGGCACGTTCACACCGGCGAGCGCACCGAACTGCCGCGCCCACTGCCCGGCGCAGTTGACGACGATCTCGCAGCGCACGTCGCCCTCGGCCGTGCGCACGCCGGCGACGCGCTCGCCGCCGCCGGCGCGCTCGGTCATCACGGCGGTGACCTCGATATCCTCGACGATCTTCACGCCGCGGTGGCGTGCGCCCTTGGCCAGGCTCATGCACAGGTCGGCCGGGTTGGCCTTGCCATCGCCGGGAATCCACTGCGCACCTTGCAGGTCGTCGGTGCGCATCACGGCGAACTTCTCGCCGGCCTCGCGCGGGGAGATCAGGTGCACCTCGACACCGAAGCCGCGAGCCAGCGCCGCCTGCTTGCGCAGCAGCTTCCAGCGCTCGGGCGTGCGTGCGACGTTGACGCTGCCGCATTGCTTCCAGCCGGTGGCCAGGCCCGTCTCGGCTTCGAGCGTCGAGTACAGCTCGATGCCGTAGCGGCTCATCGCCGTCATGTTGCGGTTGGGCCGCATCTGGCCGACCAGCCCCGCGGCGTGCCAGGTGGTGCCGCTGGTGAGCTTGCCCTGCTCGAGCAGCAGCACGTCGGTGATGCCGATCTTGCTCAGGTGATACGCGGTGGAGCAGCCGGCGATGCCGCCGCCGACGATGACGACGCGCGCGTGGGTGGGCTGGGCCATCGCCGACTCAGCGCCGCAACTCGCCGCCGGCCAGCCACGCGGCGCCGCGCCGGTAGAGCTCCTCGACCACCGGCCCCTTCAGCATCGGCATGTCCATCTTCACCTGGTAGCCGATCCGCGTCTGGATGTAGGCCAGGTGCCGGTAGCCGTCGGGGAACCCGGCCAGCAGGTCGGCGTCGAGCTTAGGCAGTGCGGCCGGATCCAGTGGGTCGATGCGGTCCTTTTCGTAGATCGGCTGGCGGTGCAGCAGTTTCCACGCACCCTGGTGGCGCACGACGAAGTCGTAGAAGCGACCGGTGCACACCACGTCGCACGGCACGCCTTCGACCAGCCCGCGCTGCGAGATCGTCATCTTGGTCTGCGCGATCGCGCGGTCGCCGGCGACCTCGATCGCCGAGCCGCCGAGGAAGTGCAGGATGCTGACGCCGCGCGCCCAGCCCTCCTGCGTGACGCGGATGAACTCCTCGAACGGGCCCTGGAACCAGGTGGCCATCATCACGCCGTCGGGATGCCACAGGCTGCGAAATCGCGCCCAGTCGCCGGCGTCGCGCCACACGGCCCAGCGCTCCACCAATCGGCGGATCAGCAGCTCGTCGTGCAGCGCAGCGGTCGATGAATCGGTCATCGTCGTCTCCGGGATTCGCGGCGCATGGTAGCCGAGCGCGTGCCGGTCAAGCCCTCGTCCACGTGCGTCGGATCGCCTCCGGCGAGCGCACCTCGTCGTCGACCACCAGCACCAGCGGCAGTTCGACCGGCGGCGGCGACAAGGATGGCTCGGGCGCGTTCATCGGTGCACCGCCAGGTGGCGCGGCGTCCACGCGTGCGGCTTGCGGTGCACGAAGTGGTGCCGCGCGACGTGGTAGCTGGGGTCGAAGCCGTAGAAGTTGCGCCGCAGGCGATCGAGCTCCTCGGCGCGGTAGCTGGCCAGCGGCTTGGCGGCCTCGTCGCGTGCGCGTGTGGCCGCCTTGAGCGCCACTGCCGCTTCGTATGCGGGTGCCGCGGCCAGCGCCAGCGCACGCGCGGCGACGGCCCGCTCGAAGCCGGCCACGTCGCCGCCGAACGCTTCGTCGATCAGCCCCTGCGCAGCCGCCTGCGCGGCGCCCATCGGCAGCCGCTCGCGCATCACCGCCTGCGCGGCGTCTTCACCGACGCGCCGCGGCAGCAGGTAGGTCCAGTATTCGCTGCCGTACAGGTTGCCCATGTTGCGGTAGTGCGGGTTCAACACCACGCCGTCGCGAGCCCACACGCGGTCGGCCGCCAGCGCGAGGAAGCAACCGCCGGCCCCGGCGTTGCCACGCAGCGCGGCCACGGTGAGGCGGTCGGTGCACTGCAGGATTTCGAGCGCCACATCGTCGATAGCCTGGATATGCCGCCACGACGCGTCGGCCGCGCTGTCGCCCGGCGCGTGCGCGGCGGCCTCGATCTCGTGCAGGTGAATGCCGTTGCAGAAGAAGTCACGCCCGCCCGCCAGCACCAGCACGCGCGTGGCGCGCGTGCGCGCGACGCGCAGTGCGTCGACCAACCGGCGGGCCTGCCGCTCGGACATCGCGCCGTTGTGGAACTCGAAGTCCAGCCAGCCGACCCGCGCCAATTCGGGGCCGAACTCGCGGTAGCGCAGCTCGTCCCACTCGGGCTCGTCGCGCAGCAGCGGCACGGCCAGCTCGGGCAACGACGCGGCCTCGCGCTCGAAGGCACGCGTGGCGGCCAGCTTCAGCGCCGCCGCGCCGCCGACGCCGGCATCACGGCGCACATGGCCGATCCACACACCGCCGTCGACCGCACGCACGAGCAGCGCCGGACCCCGCCGCGCCACCGCGTTGCCCGGCGCACCGGCCGGCGCCCGCATCAGCGTATGCGGCGTCGCCGGGTGCGCGTCGAACACGCGACAGGGATCGCCGAAGAGATCGGCGATGGCACCCGGGTGGCCATCGGCGCTGCGCACGCGCGCCAACAGCTCGCTCACGCCATGGGAGCGCCAGTCGAGCGCGCGGCGGGCGGCCGGCACCGGCGGCTGCCAGCCGCGTGCAGCGTCGGCCAGTGGCGGCACGCCGGCCGGGTGTGCGCTGCCGGGCACGACGCGTTCCAGTGCCTCGATCACCGCCTCCACCGCGGCGACCGTCACCTCCTGACGGTACAGCGAGGCCTTGGTGGCGTCGCGACGCAGTCGCAGCGGCCGCCAGGCCCATACCGGGCCGGCGTCGAACTCGGCCTGCGCCTGCAGCACCGTGACGCCCCAGTCGTGCTCGTCGTGCAGCACCGCCCAGTCGAGCGCCGCGGGCCCGCGGTCGCCCGGCGGGCCCGGATGCACGACGAGGCAGACGCGGCGCGACCACACCGATTCGGGGATGCGGCGCTTGAGGAACGGCGCCAGCACCACGTCGGGGTCGAAACGCGCGACGGCTTCTTCGGTCACCGCATCGGCGATGTCGAGCTCGACCGTCACCTGGTAGCCAAGGGCGCGCAGCTCGACGAACAGGCGCTGCGTCAACCCGTTGAAGGCATGGGCAGCAGCAGGATCTTCATGTTGGTTGCCAGGTCGTGCGGGCGTTGCGTCGACGCGTGTCAGCAGATGCGGGGCAGCGGCTCGCCCGACAGCCAGTCGACGACGCGCTGTCCGCCCAGGCGCGTGGCCATCTGCACGAAGCGATGCGGGTCGTCGTGGACCACGCCGATGCGGGCCGCGGCCGCGCCGAGCGGGTGGCCACGCAGCGCCGCGAGCGCGGCCTCGGCCGCCTCGCTCGCCACCACCGCCACCAGCTTGCCCTCGTTGGCGATGTACAGCGGGTCCAGGCCGAGCAGCTCGCACCCGGCTTCGACCTGCGGCTGCAGCGGAATCGCCGCCTCGTCGAGCAGCATGCCGACCCCGACTGGCGCGCGATCTCGTTGAGCGTGGTCGCCAGCCCGCCGCGCGTGGGGTCGCGCAGCGTGTGCACCGCGCCGTCGGGCACCGCGGCCAGCAGCGCCGCCACCAGCGAGTGCAACGCGGCGGTGTCGCTGACGATCGCGGTTTCGAACTCGAGCGACTCGCGCTGCGACAGCACCGCCACGCCGTGCTCGCCGATCGTGCCCGACAGCAGCACCACGTCGCCGGGCCGGGCCTGGGCTTCGCCGATGCGGCGGCGATGCGGCACCACGCCGACGCCGGTGGTGGTGATGAACACGCCATCACCCTTGCCCTGCTCGACGACCTTGGTGTCGCCGGTGACCACGGCCACGCCGGCCTCGCGTGCGGCGGCGCCATCGATTCGACGATGCGCTTCAGATCCGCCAGCGGCAGCCCCTCCTCGAGGATGAAACTCGCCGCCAGGTACAGCGCCGCGCGCCGAGCATCGCGACGTCGTTGACGGTGCCGTGCACCGCCAGGCAACCGATGTCGCCGCCGGGAAAGAACAGCGGCGAGATCACGTGCGCATCGGTGGCCATCACCAGCCGGTGATAGGCCGGCATGTCGAGCAGCGCGCCATCGTCGCCCTGGCGCAGCCACTCGTTGTCGAACGCGCGCGCGAACAGCTCGTCGATCAGCTGCGCGCCGGCGCGGCCGCCGGCGCCGTGGTTCATGTCGATGCGGCCGCTCTTGAAATCGAGCGGCCGGATGTAGTCGGGCTTCGTCGTCATGGCGTTGCCGCTGCGGCAACGATCGGCACGTCGCGGAATCGCCCGTAGGAGTAATGCGCCGCGCAGGCGCCCTCGGACGACACCATGCACGAGCCCATCGGGTTGTCCGGCGTGCAGACGGTGCCGAACAGCTTGCAGTCGGTGGGCCGCTTGACGCCGCGCAGGATCGCGCCGCACTCGCATTGTTTGTGGTCGGGCACGCCGCGATAGTCCAGTCCGAAGCGCCGCTCGGCGTCGTAGGCGGCATAGTCGCCGCGGATCTTCAGTGCGCTGTAGGGCACTTCGCCGAGACCGCGCCACTCGAAGCGCTCGCGCAGCTCGAACACCTTGCGACACGCCTGCGCGGCGAGCGTTGCCGTTGCGCGTGACGGCGCGGGTGAACTCGTTCTCGACTTCGGCGCGGCCTTCGTTGACCTGCCGCACCAGCATCAGGATCGCCTGCATCACGTCCAGCGGCTCGAAGCCGGCGATCACCACGGGCTTGCGGTACTCATACGGCGAAGTGCTCGTACGGCGCCGAGCCGATGACGATGCTCACATGCGCCGGGCCGATGAAACCGTCGATCGGCACGGTGCCGTATTGCCGCACCTCGGCCGACTCCAGGATGTGGGTGATCGCGCTGGGCGTCAGCACGTGGCAGCACAGCACGCTGAAGTTGGACAACTGCTCTGCCGCGGCCTGGCGGATCACCAGCGCGGTGGGCGGCGTCGTGGTCTCGAAGCCGATGGCGAAGAACACCACCTCGCGCTGCGGGTTCTCGCGCGCGACCTTCAGCGCGTCGGCGGCCGAATACACCATGCGGATGTCGGCCCCCACGGGCCTTGGCCTTCATCAAACTCAAGGGATCTGACAGACCCCTGGGCGGCTTCGCCGCCCTCCCCGAGGGGAGCGCGTCGCCTTGGGACGGCCCGGCAGCGACGGGGCTGCCGGCACGCGCATCGTGTCGCCGTAGGTGCAGACGATCGCCCCGTTGTCGAGCGCGAGGCGGTGGCCTGGTCGATGCGGCCGATCGGCAGCACGCACACCGGCAGCCCGGTCCATGGATCATGTGCACGCCTCCGGCGGCAGCTCGGCGACGCCGTAGCGCGCGATCGCATGCGTGTGGCCGCCGCAGAACTCCATGAAGCTGTAGCGCGCGCCGCACCGCGTCGGCGCAGTGCGCGGCGATCTTCCCGCGAGGTCGCCGTTGCGGAACTCGTCGACGTACTTCATCGCGCCGCGCCGAGTTCGGCGAACAGCGCGAGCGTCTGCTCGGCCTCCTCGCGGTCGATCTGGCCGATCGCGTGGCCGACGTGCACGATCACATAGTCGCCGGCCGTGCCTCGGGCACGAGCGCCAGCGACACCGTCTTCTGATGCCGGCGAGGTCGACCAGCCTGCTCACCGTTGGGCCGTTGGACCAGGCGGGCGGGAATGCCTTGACACATGTGCAGCCTCCAGCAGCCGTTCGCACGCACGCAGGCGCTGGCCGGCCAGTTGCAACGCGGCCACCCAGGCCTGGCCCAGCGCAAGGCCGGCGTCGCCGCAGCAGTGTGCTGCGGCGCAGCACCCGCAGGCCGCGCGACTCGAGGCCGCGGTCACGCGTTCGGTCAGCACGGTGTTGAAGAAGCAGCCGCCGCCGAGGCAGACGAGGTTCGTGCGCTGCGCCCGCGCCGCGTCACCGGCCCAGCCGACGAGCGCGGCGGCCAGCGCCGCGTGGAAGCCGGCGGCGGCCTCGTCGCGGCGCTCGGCCGGTGTGGCGAACAGGCTCGCGAGCAAGGGGCGCAGGTCGAGCACGCCGTCCGCGCCGACGCGGGGCGTGTCGAGTTCGGCCGGCTCGCGGCCGCCGGCCAGCCAGGCAGCCGCGCGGCGCTCCAGCCCGATCGCCGCCTCGGCCTCGTGCGACTGCCGCACGCTCAGGCCGAGCGCGGCGGCCGCGGCGTCGAACCAGCGGCCCATGCTGCTGGTGGGCGGGCAGTGGATGTCCTGCGCGAGCATGCGGGCCACGCCTTGCGCGACCGGCAGGCCGACCGCGCCGGCGAAGACAGCGGCGATCGCGTCGCCGCGGCCGAGCGCATGCAGCACGGACGCGCCCATGCGCCACGGCTCGCGCGCCGCGAGGTCGCCGCCGGGCAGGCCGAGCGGCTGCAGGTGACCGAGACGCTGAAAGCCGAGCGGCCCGACGCACAACAATTCGCCGCCCCAGGCCCGGCCGTCGGTGCCGAGGCCCACGCCGTCGAGCGCGAGGCCGACCACCGGCTCTCGCGCGGGGTGCTCGGCCATCACGGCAGCGATATGGGCATGGTGGTGCTGCACACCGATCGCCGGCACGCCGAGTTCGGCGGCCAGCGCGAGCGCCAGCCGCGTGCTGTAGAATTCCGGGTGCAGGTCGTGCGCGATCGCCGCCACGGGGCGCCTATGCGCGTGGAGCAGTTCCGCCACCGAGGCGTCGAGCGCGGCGCAGGCGGCCGCGTCACCGAGGTCGCCGTGCAGCGGCGACCGCGGCACGGCCCTTCGCTCTCGAGCCGGCACGCGGCGTTCTTCAGCCACGCGCCGACGGCGACACGTCGTCGGCAGCACCGCCGCGGCATCAGGCATGGGCGTCCACCTGCTTGCAGCGCGCCGCGCCTCGAGCCAGCGCAGCCAGGCGTCCATGCCCTCGCCGCTCGTCGCGGAGAGTTGGATCACCTCGATCACCGGGTTCACGCGTCGCGCCGGCTCGATGCAGCCTGCACGTCGAACTGCAGGTGCGGCAGCAGGTCGATCTTGTTGAGCAGCATGAATCCGCGCGGCGGCGACAGGTCGGGGTCTTCAGAGGCTTGTCCTCGCCCTCGGTGACCGACAGGATGGCGACCTTCGCGTCCTCGCCCAGGTCCCACAGCGCGGGGCAGACGAGGTTGCCGACGTTTTCGATGAACAGCAGGCCCCCGCCCTCGGGGGGGTGGTGGGCATGGTCGTGCGCAGGGTCGTGAAGATGCGCGAAGGCCTCGGCGACCATCGGCGCGTCGAGGTGGCAGCCCTTGCCGGTGTTGACCTGGATCGCCGGCACCCGGTGGTGCGGATGCGGTCGGCGTCCAGGCTGGTCTGCTGGTCGCCCTCGATCACCGCGACGGGCAGCGCCGGCGCGCGCTGCTTCAGCGCCTCGATCGTCGCGCACAGCAGCGTGGTCTTGCCCGAACCCGGGCCCGACACGAGGTTCAGCGCCGTCACGCCATGCGCCTGGAAGTGGTGCCGGTTGCGCCGCGCGATGCGATTGTTCTCGCCGAGGATGTCGGCCTCGAGCTTGACGGTGCGCGCCTGGCTCAGCCCGGGCACCGACACGCGCGCGGCGCCCGCGCCGAAATGCAGGTCGGTCTTCCCCGTCTGGCCGGCCGGGCTGGTCTCGTTCGTCACGCCGGCCGGGCCCGTCTCGGAACATCCGCACACGACACACATCGCTCTTCTCCTTCAATCGTCCTCGACCATCAGGTCCACGACCCGCAACTCGGTGCCGCCGGTGGGCTGCAGCCGCCAGCCGCCACACACCGGGCAGGCGTCGCCGCGCTGGGCGATCGGTCGCGCAGCATCCCATGCACCAGGCCTGGCCCGCCGGCTCGTCGATCACGATGGCCGCATCGGCCAGGCAGGTGCCGGGCGCCAGCGCCTCGAGCGCGAAGCGCAGCGCGCGCGGCTCGACACCGGAGAGCTGCCCTGCCTCGAGGCGCAGCGATTTCACGCGCGCGAAACCCTCGCGCCGCGCGCTGTCCTCGACGAGCTGGAGCACGCCGCCGGCCAGGCTCGCCTCATGCATCGGCGGCTCCCGACGGGTCTCGGCAGGGCCGACGACGCGCACCTCGACGCAGGGGTCGAACGCCGCCGCGAGCAGCCGCACCTGCGCCGGCTCGGCATCGGGTGGCAGCCGCCGCAGCGCCTGCGCGACCGGGCCGTCGACGTGGAAATTCCATTCGGTCGGCGCGACGATGTCGTACTCGGCGATGCGGGTCGTTGCCTCGGTGTCCGCTCCACAGCCCTGCGGAGGACCGGCATGGCCCGGCTCCGCGAGCCGCACGCGGTGCACCAGCAGGCCTCGCGCCATCTCGCACCAGGCCAGGCCCTCGCCCGCCTGCAGCATCAGCGCGCCCTGCTGCAGCCAGTGTGCGCCATGGTGAGCAGCCGCGTCGTCGTCCAGCGCCAGGCCCACCGCGTCGGCCAGGCGCGCGCCCAGGCGCAACCAGGCGTTGGCGTGGCGGTCGGCGCCGGCGTCGGCCAGCACGTGTCCACGGTCCGGTCTCGTGCCACCCCGCCGCCGCCGTCGGCGCCGCGGCAAAGCCGGGGTCGGCACGGAGCCGATCGGCCAGTTCGCGCAGCGGCGCGGCGGCGGCATGCACACGCAGCGCCTGCGGTGCATCGCCCAGCAGCGTGGCGCGCGTGCGGCAGCCGTTCAGCAGGCGCGCCGGCCGTGGTCTCGGCACGGGCGGACCACTGCGACAACCAACCCTTGAGGGTCGGCACGCCAGCCCTGCAGCCAGTCGGATGCCGGCATCGCCAGCGCTTGCGTGGCGAGCCAGTTGCGCGTCGCGCGCAGCGCGTCGCCGGCCGACGCGTCGCGGTGCAACAGCGGGCATTCGGCGCAGCGTCGCCAGGTCTTGCGTAGTCGGGGCGTGCCCGGACAACGCGGCGGGCCAGTCGAGCCAGATGCGGCGCAGCTGTTCGCGCAGCGTATCGAATTGCAGCTGGCGGCGATCGTCGAGCGCCGGCGCCGCATCGTCGCCCTGCGCCGCAGCGATCGCGCGCCGCGCCACCAGCCGGTGCGCGCCGCCGCACAGCGCAAACACCCGGCCCAGCAGGTCGGGCACCTGCGCGGCCGGCTTGCCCTGCACCAATGCCCGCACGAGCGCCGGACGGGTGCTGCGGATGTTGGGACGTGCCGGTCCGGGGCGAAGCTCAAGCGCGCCGGCCAGCGTGTCGACGGGATTCATACCCCATCATGCACGGGCAGGCGGCGGCCGAACAGCACGCCGAGCGATGCCGCAGTGGATGACACCATGGGCGCCCAAGCGATCGGCCACTTCGCAACGCGCCGTCCTCAGCCGTGATAGCCGGCTGCACGCCTGCGGCATCGGTTCGACACGCCGCGCGCGACCTCGGCTTCGCGGCTTTCTACAATCAACCCGATGTGAACTCCGGCGCGAGGCAGGCATGTCCCCATCGTCACCCACAGTCCGGGCGATCCGGCCCGATCGGCAAGTGCAGACGCTGCAACGATTGCCCTACTTCGTCGGCGTGTCGGGCGAGACGGTCGGTGCGCAAGGGCTGTCGATGCACCTGGTGGTCATTGCGCCCGGCGCGCGCTCGGAGCCGCATACGCACCGCGGCTACGAGACCTCGATTTACCTGCTGCAGGGCCGCGTCGAGACGCGTTACGGCGAGGGGCTGGCGCAGTCGGTGGTGTCCGAAGCAGGCGACTTCCTGTTCATTCCGGCCGGCGTGCCGCACGAGGCGATCAACCTCAGTGCGACCGAGCCAGCGCGCGCGATCGTCGCGCGCAACGATCCGGCCGAGCAGGACAACGTCGTGCCGTACCGGTCGTGATGGCGCTCGCAGACTGGCCAGCGTCGCGCCCAGGGCGTGCGCTTCTCAGCGCCCGGTGAAGCGCGGCGGACGTTTCTCGAAGAAGGCGCGCACGCCTTCCTGCAGGTCTTCGGTCTGGGTGGTGAGCAGGAACTGGTCGCGGTCCATCACGCTGGTGGCCAGCCGCAGCGGCATCGCGGCGGCGTTGATCGCCTCCTTGGTCATGCGCACCGGCAGCGGCGGCAGCCGGCGCACCCGCTCGGCCCAGGCGCGCGCCGCGGCTTCGGCTGCACCGGGTTCGACCACTTCGTCGACCAGGCCCCACTGCAGCAGCGTGGTCGCATCCGGCGCCTCGCCGAAGATCGTGAAGCGCTTGGCGCGCGCAGGGCCGATCAGCGCCCGCGAGGCGCGGCAGCGACTGCCAGCTCATGTTCATGCCCAGCGGCACCTCGGGCAACCGGATGCTCGCGTTCGATGCCAGCGATGCGAAAGTCGCAGGCCAGCGCCAGCGCGCAGGCACCGCCGAGGCAAGGGCCCTCGATCGCGGCGATCGTGATCGCCTCGATCTCCTCCCAAGCCTGGCACAGGTCGGGGCCGAGCGCGAGCTGCTCGCGTTGCCGCAACAGCGTGGGCGGCTGCGGCTCGGCCATGCGCGCGGCCGATTCGGTCAAGTCGTAGCCGGCACTGAACACCGCGCCGCCGCCGCTGAGGACCACCGCTGGCACATCGCTGCGGCGCCGGGCGTCGCGCGCGAAGGCCGTCAGCTCGCGCATCAATGCGCTGCTTAAGCGCGTTGCGCTGGCCCGGCCGATTCGCCCGGACGCTGACCACACCCTCGTCGCGCTCGACAATCAAGTTCTCGTCACTCATCGGATCAGACGCGCACGCCGTGATGGCGCGGCCATCGTAGCAGCCACCCCACCACCGTGTCCGGCATTGAGCCTGCCCCGCAAGCGTGAAGTGTGAGGCGGCTGTCGTGGTTCGTGTCGCGCTCATCGCCTGTTGCTCCAAACCGAGGGAGGCCGCATGCGCGTTCGCTTCTGGGGCACCCGCGGTTCGATCGCCAAGCCGGGACCGGCGACCCTCCGCTACGGCGGCAACACCTCCTGCGTCGAGGTGCGCGCGGAGCGGCACGCTGGTCGTGCTCGACTGCGGCACCGGTGCCCACGAGCTGGGCCAGGCGCTCATGGCCGAGGCGACGCGCCGCGCCGCGGCCATCTGCTGATCGGCCACACGCACTGGGACCACATCCAGGGCTTCCCGTTCTTCGCGCCGCTCTTCGTGCCGAGCAACGAGTGGGACATCTACGCGCCCGCGCGGCCTCGGCACGCGATCGACGAGACGCTCGCCGGGCAGATGCAGTACACCTACTTCCCGGTCACGCTCGACCAGCTCGAGCGCCAGATCCGTACCACGACCTCGTCGAAGGCGTCTTCGAGGTCGGCGACATGCGCGTCACGCGCGCAGTACCTGCAACCATCCGGCGCTCACGCTCGGCTACCGGCTCGAGGCCGACGGCGCGACGCTCGTCTACGCGACCGACCACGAGCCGCAGCCCGGCACTGCCCGCGGCGAGCGGCCGGCGACGGGCGCCGACGAGGACCGGCGCCACGTCGAGTTCCTGGCCGGCGCCGATCTCGTGATCCACGACGCGCAGTACACGCCCGCCGAGTACGGACGCAAGCGCGGCTGGGGTCACAGCCCGGTCGAGTGCGCCGTCGACTACGCGTGCCGCCGGGCGGTCCGGCGGCTCGCGCTGTTCCACCACGATCCGCCGCGGGACGACGACGCCGTCGACCGCTCGTCGAGGCGCGCGCGCGGCGCGCCGCGGCGGCACCGAGGTCGAGGTCTTCGCCGCGGCGGAGGGCCAGGTCCTTCGAGCTGTCGTCCGCACGGCGGCGAGCGCGCGCGCGGCCACCGGCCGCGGGAGTCGCCGTCGCCTGCCCAGCCCGGCGGTCGCAGTCGGTCCTGCTGGCTCGCGGATGCCGACGACCGCGGCGTGCTGGCGGCGGCGGTGCAGGCCGACGGCGTCCGACCGAGCCCGGCGGACGGGACGAAGCTGCGCTGGGAGGGGGAGGGGGCGCCCTCGCTGGTATCCTGCAGCGCGAGTTCGCCGGACGTCGACGGCTCGGGCTGTGCCGGGCGATTCGAGTGCAGCGATGACTCCGACGCGACCGAACCGTCCCGATCGTGGTCGCGTCGGCCAGCAAGACCGCGACGAGGGCCGGCGCCGCGGCCGGCGTGAACGACTGGCTGATCAGGCCGTTCAACACGTCCTATGCACGCACTCGCTGCGCGCTGGCTGCTGCGGCGCGCCTGCCACTGGTGGCCGGCGCCGGTGCCGAAGGACGAAGAGCGAGCGGCTGGCGGCGTTGCGCGAACTCCACGTGCTCGACACGCTGGCGGAGGAGCGTTTCGACCGCTACACGCGCATGGCGGCGCGGCTTTCGACGTGCCGATCGCGCTGGTGAGTCTGGTCGACCGCGATCGGCAATGGTTCAAGTCACGCCACGGCCTCGACGCCCGCAGACGCCCCGCGAGACGGCCTTTTGCGCCCACGCCATCCTCGACCGCACGGTGCTGTGGTTCCCGACGCGCTGCAGGACGCGCGGTTCGCCGACAACCCGCTGGTCACCGGGCCGCCGCGCGTGCGCTTCTATGCCGGCCACCGCTGACCGCCCGACGCAGCGCGTGGGCACGCTCTGCCTCATCGACCCGCGGGCGCGCGAGATCGACGAGCAGCAACTGGGCTTGCTGCGTGACCTGGCCGACCTGGTGGAGGCCGAACTCGCGGACCCTTCCAGCCGGCTCACCAAGGCAG
>CAWFCV010000008.1:0-73888 GCA_963814435.1 uncultured beta proteobacterium | reverse complement strand
GATCTACGATCTCGACTCCGAATCCTGGTCGTCGATGCTGACCGTGGCGCGGCTGCAGAACGGCTTCCCGCGGCGATTGAATGCCCGCCTGGACGACGCCGGCCGGCAGCAGTTGCGTTCGTTCATCCAAAGCGAACTGGCGCTGCGCGCGCAGTAGCGCGTGCGCGACTCAGGCGCAGCCCAGGCGATCGGCCAGCTCGCCGAGACCGGCAACCGACAGATCCACCGTCACCGTGGCCCGCGACTCGCCCAGGCCCGGGCCTTTCTCGTCGGGCCGCGCCACGAAGGCCGTGCGCAGCCCGGCCTGGGCCGCGGCGGCGAGATCGGACGAATGCGCTGCCACCATCAGCACCTCGTGCGGCGCGCAGTCGAACGCCGCAGCGGCACTCTGATAGACGATCGCCTTGGGCTTGTAGTCGCGCGCCAGTTCGGCACCGACGATCGCGTCCCACGGAAAGCCGTTGCGCCGCGCCAGATCAACCATCAACGAGATGTTGCCGTTGCTGCACGGCGCAACGCGGTACTTCGTGCGCAGCCGGTGCAGCCCCGCGCTCACGTCGGGCCACGCGTCGAGCCGGTGCCAGGCGAGGTTGAGCTCGGCGCGCGTGGCCTCGTCGAGCCCGGCGAGGCCGAACTCGGCCGCGATCGCCTCGAGGTTGCGCCGGTGCAGCACGTCGAGTTTGGAAAACGGCAGCCGCCCGCTGCGAACGTCTTCCATCGCCGGCTGGTATTGCCCGCGCCAGGCGTCGGCAAAGGCCTCGCCGTCGATCGTGAGGCCACGAGGCGCGAGCAGCGTGCGTGCCTCGCGCGCGATCGAGCCGCGCCAGTCGACCAGCGTGCCGAAGACATCGAACACGAGTGCGCGGATGCCGTCCATGGGCGAGCGCCTACAGCGGGACTTCGAAGTAGTCGAGCGCCCACTCGCGCATGAAACGCACCCGCGTCGGCCGGATGCGGTACAGCGTGAACTCCGGGTTGTCCGGGCTCCTCAGGTACTGGCGCAGCAGCGCGTCGCGTGTGAACGCCTCCTCCTGCGTGGCGCGATCGGTGACCAGCTCGGCCACGCCGGTGAGTCGCACCTGGTCGTCGTTCTTGTCGAGGAAGCACAGCTCGACCTTGGCGTTGGCCGCGATCTCCTGCGTCTTGTGAAAGCGCTTCAGATTCGCAAAGTACACCGTGAAGCCATCGGTCCACGTGGCCGTGATCGGCCGCGCACGCGGCTGGTCGCCGTCCATCGTGGCCAGGATCGGAAAGCGGTCGGCCTTGAGCACGGCGCGTGCCAGCTCCGGCAACTGATCGGGCGTGACGGGGACGGGGGTCGGTTTGGGCATGAGGGCTCCAGATAGTGGAAACGTTCGTCAGGCCGCGCGCGGTCGCGCCGCACGCCGCATCGCGAGCACGATGATCACCGGCAGCACGATCGACGCCACCGACGCAATCAGAAATGACGACTGGCTGGCCGACACCGCGCCGATCCACGCATACACCCCGGCGACCACGATATTGCCGATCGACACGACGAGCATGAAGCGCGGCAACGGCATGCGTGCCATGCCGGCGAGGATGGTGGTGGCCTCGGCCAGCACCGGCATCGCGCGAAACGCCACCAGCAGCGCATCGCCGTAGCGCGCCGTGAGGTCGGCGAAACGCTCGAGCTGCGCGCGCCCAACCACGCGCTGCGCCACCGGCCCGCCGAAGTAGCGCCCGATCACGTAGCCGCCGAGCGACGCGCAGGTCAAGCCGACGAAGCACACCGCGGCGCCGAGCTCGAAGCCCAGCAGATAGCCGGTGGTGGTGAGCACGAAGCTCGACGGAATCGGCAGCACGATGTCGGCCAGCAGGAAGACGACCACCGCGGCGGTGATCAGCGCCACCGACGCCTTCGCATGCAGCGTCTCCTGCACCATCGCGTTCATCTGCCCTTCGAGCAGGAAGAAGGGCACCAGGATGAAGGCGAGCAGCAGCGCGACGAAGATCGCCCAACGCCCCACCGTCGCAACGATGGGCAGCGGCCGGCGCGACGCGGTGCTTGTCATTGGTAGATGTTGGCCCTGGTCAGGCCCGAAGGTCAGTCACAGAACCAACACCCCCGTTCAAACCGTGCATGCGGATTTCCCGCACACGGCTTACCAGTGGTCTGTCGGCTCGCAGCATTACGCAGACCTCCTGTTGCCAGGAGGTTTGCCCGGGTAGCGGATCGTCCCGCGCAGGCGATGCAGTCCAAGGCTTTCGAAGTAGTCACGATCCCAGCGCTGGGTCTGGCCGGCCCGCAAGCTGCGTCCCGCTCGCTTGATGCGCAGGCTGCGCAGCCGCTTCACGACGTATTCATCCACGTCGATGAAGTGATCGGCCGCGTTGCCCGTCTGGAAGTACTGCCCCCAGCCGCGCAGCACCGGATTGAGCTCGGCAATCACGCCTCGCACATCCTGATGGCACCGCCCTCGCGGGGTCAGCTCCCGCACCCGTTCGCGCACCCGGTTCATCGCCTTGCGGCTGGGCCAGCGTTGCAGGTAGTACCGTCTGACGCCCTCTTGCTGCCACAGTCGCCCGCTCATGCGCTTGCGCAGATGACAGCCCAGGAAGTCGAAGCCTTCCAGGCCGTCGGTCAGCTTCACGCGTCGCGTCTTCTGCGGGTGCAGCTTCAGCCCCAGTTTGGCCATCACGTGGGCGATGCGTCCTTGGGCCTCTTCGCAGCCCTGCGCCGTTCGGCACATCACCACGAAGTCATCCGCGTACCGCACCAGTTCTCCCAGATGCTGACCATGCCTGGTCCACACCCGGTCCAGCACGTGCAGGTAGATGTTCGACAGCAGCGGCGAGTCACCCCACCCTGCGGCGTTCCCGCCACCGGGTGGCTCACCACCCCGTCTTCCATCACCCCGGCCTGCAACCACTGCCTCAACACTTTGAGCATCTTCCGGTCGCTGACCCGCTGGCTCACCAGCGTTTGCAACTTGCCGTGCTCGATGCTGCCGAAGTAGTTCTCGATGTCGGCGTCCAGCACGTGCTCGGCTCCTGCACGGCTCAGTTGCCTGATCCGCTCCAGCGCCTGCTGCGCACTGCGCCTGGGTCGGAACCCGTACGAGCCGGGCGCGAAGTCCGCCTCGTAGATGGGTTCGAGCACCAGCTTAGCCGCCATCTGCACCACCCGGTCCTGCACCGTGGGGATGCCCAGGGGCCGCTTGGCCCCGTCCGCCTTCGGAATGTAGGCACGCCGCACGACTTGCGCACCGTATTCGCCTGCGCGCAGCACTTCCCCCAGCTCCTGCAAGAAGCGCCGGACTCCGTGCTGCTCAATGTGGCCGATCGTCACCCGATGAACCCCCGCGCGCCCTTGTTGCGGCGCACTCGCCTCCACGCCTCGTGCAGGACGTCACCCCTGCACATCTGGCCGTACAACGCATGGAAGCGCCTTGCCGGGCTCCGCTTGGCTGCGGCCCAGAGCTGCCTTTGCAGTTGTCGCACTTTGTCGCTCGTCCCTCACCGACGGGGTCGTTAGGCACGGTCTTGCCGGCCATTCCCTCGCGCTTACCCGCTCCATCAGCATGACCACCGCAGGGTCCCTTCCCTCCAGCCGCGTTATGCCGCACGGCCTTCGTCGCCTCGGCTTGCGCCTTGGCGTGCGTACTACGACCCCATCGGACTCCCGCTTGCGCACGCTTCGACTTGGCCGGGGGCTTTACTGCTCGCGCATTGCCCCAGGACTCGCATGACGCGCAAGACGTGGCCTCTCACGTTCCGAACATGTCCTTGCACGCGTGCTGCGCCCCATACCCCACCGCAGTCACCTTCGCGCTTATGACCTCGCTCGGGTGATGCTGCTTCACCGCATCAGCGGCTCACCCTGCGGGCCGTACCGTCTCGAGGCGCCTGTTCCACTCTGCTGCGAGCGCCTACTGGCCGAGTTCGAACAGCGTGAAGACGCACGCCTCACAGCGGCTTTGCGCACCCCCGGCCCTATTCCCGCAGGCCCTAGCCATCACCGACGCCGACAACTTCGCGGATCATCGGCGCGACGCTGTGTCGCGCGTACTGGGCCGGCGCATCGGCCTTACATCGACGCGTCGTTCAGCAACAAGGTCCGCGGCACTGATCCGCTGACGCGAACGCGGGCCAACACCCGCTCAGCGGCCCTTCGCCTTGCGCCAGGCCGCGAATTCGTCGCGGCTCTTCGCGTCGGTGGGCGGGTACAGACCCAGGATCGATCGGCCCTCGTTGACCTTCTCGGTCACGAAGTCCTCGAACGCCGTCATCTCCACCGCCTCGGCGGCGATTTCGTCGGCGATGGCCGCCGGGATGACGATCACGCCCTCGCCGTCGCCGACCACCACGTCGCCAGGCCACACCGGCACGTCGCCGCAGCCGATCGGCACGTTGATGTCGAGCGCCTGGTGCAGCGTCAGGTTGGTCGGTGCACTCGGCCGGTGGTGGTAGGCGGGGATCGCCAGCCGCGCGATCTCGGGTGAATCGCGAAAGCCGCCGTCGGTGACGACGCCGGCGACGCCGCGCTTCATCAGCCGCGTGACCAGGATCGCGCCGGCCGACGCGGCGCGTGCGTCCTTGCGGCTGTCGATCACGAACACCGCGCCGGGTGGGCACTCCTCCACCGCCTTGCGCTGCGGGTGCGCGCGGTCCTGGAACACGGTGATCGGGTTCAGGTCCTCGCGCGCCGGGATGTAGCGCAGCGTGAAGGCCTCGCCCACCATGTTCGGCAGGTTGGGGTTCAGCGGCCGCACGTCCTGGATGAACTGGTTGCGCAAGCCGCGCTTGAAGAGGCCCGTGCACAACGTGGCGGTGCTCACGCGCATCAATTGGTCTTTGGTCTTCGGGTTCATCGGTTCGTTCAGAAGATCACCGGCTCGGACACCGGGGCGCCGAACTCGGTTTCGAGGAAGTCGAAGTCGCAGCCCTGGTCGGCCTGCAGGATGTGGCGGCTGAACATCCAGCCGTAGCCGCGCTCGTAGCGCGGCGGCGGCGGTGTCCACGCCGCCTTGCGGCGCGCGAGTTCGGCATCGCTCACCTCGAGGTGGATGCGCCGCGCCGGCACGTCCACCGTGATGCGATCGCCGGTCTTCACCAGCGCAAGCGGCCCGCCGACATAGGCTTCGGGCGCGCAGTGCAGCAGGCAGCCGCCGTAGCTGGTGCCGCTCATCCGCGCGTCGCTCAGGCGCAGCATGTCTTTCACGCCCTGCTTCAGCAGCTTGGTCGGGATCGGCAGCATGCCCCACTCGGGCATGCCGGGGCCGCCCTGCGGGCCGGCGTAACGCAGCACCAGGATGTCGTCGCCGGTGACGTCGAGATTCGGGTCGTCGACCGCCGTTCTTCAGCGCGGGGTAGTCGTCGAACACCAGCGCGCGGCCGGTGTGCTTGAGCAGCCGCGGCTCGCAGGCGCTCGGCTTGATCACCACGCCGTCGGGCGCCAGGTTGCCGCGCAACACGGCGAGCGCGCCCTCGGCGTAGATGGGGTTGTCGAGGGGCCGGATCACGTCATCATCGAACACTTCGGCGCCCGCGATGTTCTCGCCCAGCGTGCGGCCGTTGACGGTGAGCGCGTCGAGCTTCAGGTGCGGCGTGATGCGCCCCATCAGCGCGCGCAGGCCGCCGGCGTAGTAGAAGTCTTCCATCAGGTAACGGTCGCCGCTGGGGCGGATGTTGGCCACCACCGGCACCTTGCGGCTCGCGGCATCGAAATCGTCCAGCGTCACCGGATGCCCGGCGCGCCGCGACATCGCAACGAGGTGGATGATCGCGTTGGTCGAGCAGCCCTCGGCCATCGCCACCGCGATGCCGTTCTCGAAGTTGGCCCGCCGTAGCATCTTCGCCGGCGTGAGGTCGTCCCACACCATCTGCACGATTCGCCGGCCGCATTCGGCGCTCATGCGCACGTGGCTCGCATCGGCCGCGGGAATCGAACTCGCGCCGGGCAGCGTGAAGCCCACCGCCTCGGCGATGCCCATCATCGTCGCGGCCGTGCCCATCGTCATGCAGGTGCCATGGCTGCGTGCGATGCCGGCCTCCATCTCATGCCAGGCTCCGTCGCTCAGGCGGCCGGCGCGGCGCTCGTCCCAGTACTTGAAGGCGTCCGAGCCCGAACCGAGCACGTGGCCGCGCCAGTTGCCGCGCAGCATCGGCCCCGCGGGCAGGTAGATGAACGGCAGCCCCATGCTGAGCGCACCCATCGTCAAGCCCGGCGTGGTCTTGTCGCAGCCGCCCATCAGTACCGCGCCGTCCACCGGGTGGCTGCGCAGCAGCTCCTCGGTCTCCATCGCGAGGAAGTTGCGGTACAGCATCGTCGTCGGCTTGACCATCGATTCGCTGAGCGAAATCGCCGGCAGCTCGAGCGGAAAGCCGCCGGCCTGCAGCACGCCACGCTTGACGTCCTCGACGCGGCTCTTAAAGTGCGCGTGACACTGGTTGGCGTCGCTCCAGGTGTTGACGATCGCGATCACCGGCTTGCCCACATAGTCGGCCGGGCCATAGCCCATCTGCATCACCCGCGAGCGGTGGCCGAAGGAGCGAAAGTCGTCGGGCGCGAACCAGCGCGCGCTGCGCAGGGTGTCGGGGGTCTTCTTCATCGCAGCATTGTCACTTCCAGCTCAGGTGATAGCCGCGGCCGCGGTAGTCGAAGTCGACCAGCTCGCCGATCGGCATGTCCTTCACCGCCGGCGCCGCGTAGTAGGCGCGGATTTCCCGGATCAGGCCGCTCGTCGGCTCGAAGCCGTACCACTCGTCGCCGCGCTGCGCGGTGCCGGTCTTGCGCTTCCAGTGCGTCCACTCAATGACCGCCTCGTCCGAGTCATGGCTGACCAGCACCTTCTCGATCGTCCACTGCGAGCCGAGGTTCTTGACGCACCAGATCCACTGGCGCGCGATCGTGTCGGCACCGCGCCAGGGGATCCCCGGCAGGCCGGGCGGAAAGTAGTGCACCGCGTCGGGCGTGAAGCAGCTCAGCAGCGCGCCGTGGTCGGCAGCGTTGCAGGCATCGAAGTAGCGGCGGATGGTCTGCTCATGGGGATGCATCGATTCCTCCCGGTTCGACCTGCAGCGCCGGCCGCCCCGCGGCCACCCAGTCGCGATACTGTCCGCGCGTCGCGTCGCTCGGCGGGTAAAGCCCCCACAGCGCCTCGCCGCGCTGCACGCGATGCACGAGATAACGCTCGAGGTCGTCCTGCGCCTCGCACAAGTCGGCCAACTCCTGCGCGAGGTGCGCCGGCACCACGGTGACGTTGTCGGCATCGCCATGAATCACGTCGCCCGGGTACACCGCGACGCCGGCACACGACACTGGCACCTGCAGGTCCGCGACGTGGTGGTAGCTCAGCCGCGTGGTCGCCGTCACCGCGGCGCACCAGGCGGGGATGTCCATGCGGGCGATCTCCTGCCCGTCGCGGAATGCACCGTCGGTGACCACCGCGTGCACGCCGCGCTTCATCATCCGGGTGATCAGCATGTTGCCCATCGACGCCGCGGTCGTGTCGTTGCGGCTGTCGATCACCATCACGTCGCCGGCCCGGATCTGCTCGACGCCGACCCATTGCAGGTTATCGGCATTCGGCATCGTGGTCAGCGTCGCGTAGGTGTCGATATCCTCGCGCGCCGGGATGAAGCGCATCGTGTAGGCGCGGCCGGCGAAGCGCCGTACCTGCGCACCCTGCAGCGGTCGCAGCCCCACCAGCACCGGCTGGCGGAAGCCTCGTCTGTACAGCTGGGTCGTCAGCGAGCCGCTGCTGGCGCGCGCCAGGCGCTCGAGCACGGCGTCGCTGACGTGCACGCGCTCGCGCGTGGATGGCGGCGTGGGGGTGATGGTCTGGGACATGCGGGCTCTCCTGGCCGCGGCATCGTAGGCGCCGCGAGGCCGACGGGTCAAACCGGCGTAGAGTGGCAGCAGTCAGGAGACCGTCGATGCACCGTCGTTCGCTGTTCATCACCATCGCCGCGGGAATGCTCGCGCTGCCCGGCGCCTTCGCGCAGGAGCCGTGGCCGGGCAAGCCGGTCAAGCTGATCAGCCCGTTCCCCGCCGGCGGCACCAGCGACATCATGGCGCGCATGGTGGCCGACGCCTTGAGCAAGGAGTTCGGCCAGCAGTTCATCGTCGAGAACATCGGCGGCGCCGGCGGCACCATCGGCACCGCGCGTGCGGCCAAGATGACGCCCGACGGCTACACGATCGTGCAGACCGGTGTCGGCCAGAGCGCAGTCGCGCACGGCCTGAACCCGAACGTCGGCTACGACTCGATGAAGGACTTCGTGCACATCACGCAGGTGCACTCGGGCCCCAACGTGCTGGTGGTGCACCCGGGCACGCCGTTCAAGACCTTCGCCGAGCTGGTGGATTACGTGCGCAAGAACCCGGGCAAGCTGAACTACGGCTTCACGCATGCCGCCTCGGGGCACATGGCGATGGAGCTGCTGAAGATCGAGGCCAGCAGGTGCCCCAGCGGCGTCAAGGAGTGCAACGGCTTCTTCATGGTCGGCATCCCGTACCGCGGCGGCGGCCCGATGATGCAGGATCTGCTGGGCGGTCAGATCCCGCTGATGTTCATCAACCAGGACGTCGCGCTGCCGCACGTCAAGGCCGGCAAGCTGCGCGCGCTGGCGGTGACCAGCCTGCAGCGCAACCCGCTGTACCCGGATCTGCCGACGATCGCCGAAAGCGGCTTTCCGGGCTTCCAGGCGCTCAGCTGGTCGGGCATCTCGGCGATCCGCGGCACGCCGCAGCCGATCGTCGACAAGCTCGAGGCGGCAATGAAGAAGATCATGGCCTCGCCCGAGATCAAGCAGCGCATGGAATCGGTCGGCTTCGTCATCCCGACCCAGGGTGCCGCGCCCTACGCGCAGTTCGTGAAGAGCGAGATCGACTTGTGGACCCGCGTCATCAAGACGGCGGGGATCAAACCTGAATGATGGACCCACCCCCGTAGCGGCCTTCGGCCGCCTCCCCCTCAAGGGGGCGACGCCGGCGGACCGGCGGAGCCGGATCCGCGGCGTCCACTTGAAACGTTGGAGTATTGGACATGACATCCCGAACGATCGCCGCAAACCCTCTGGCCGCCGGTTTGCCTGCCGGCGAGGCCAGCACCGACCGCATCGAGTGGATCGAGCTGTCGCTCGTCTTTCTGCCACTGGCCACGCCGATCAGCGACGCCAAGGTGCTCACCGGGCGGCAGAGGCCGCTGACCGAGATCGCCTTCCTGTTCTGCGAGCTGCAGACGAGGCAAGGCCACGGCGGCATCGGCTTTTCGTACAGCAAGCGCGCCGGCGGTCCAGGGCAATACGTGCACGCGAAGGAGATCGCGCCGGCGCTGATCGGCGAAGACCCGAACGACATCGCGCGGCTGTGGGACAAACTGTGCTGGGCCGGCGCGTCGGTCGGCCGCAGTGGGCTTGCGACGCAGGCAATTGCCGCGTTCGACATCGCACTGTGGGATCTGAAGGCCAAGCGCGCGAAGCTGCCGCTGGCCAAGCTGCTCGGTGCGCACCGTGATCATGTGTCCTGCTACAACACCTCGGGCGGCTTCCTGTCGTCGCCGCTGTCCGAAGTGCTGGAGCGCGTGGACGCGTCGCTCGAGCGCGGCATCGGCGGCATCAAGATCAAGGTCGGCCAGCCCGACCCGATGATCGACCTCGAACGCGTGCGTGCGGTGCACAAGCGCATCGACGGCCGCGTGCACCTGATGGTGGACGCCAACCAGCAGTGGGACCGCGTCACCGCGCAGCGCTTCGGCCGCGCGGTGGAGGAGTTGAACCTCACCTGGATCGAAGAGCCGCTCGACGCCTACGACGCCGAAGGCCATGCCGCGCTCGCCGCACTGCTCGACACGCCGATCGCCACCGGCGAGATGCTGACCAGCGTGGCCGAGCACTGGGAGCTGATTCGCCACCGCAGCGTCGACTTCATCCAGCCCGACGCACCGCGCGTCGGCGGCATCACGCCGATGCTGAAGATCATGGGCCTCGCCGACCAGGCGCGCATCCGCATGGCGCCGCACTTCGCGATGGAGATCCACCTGCACCTGAGTGCGGCGTACCCGCACGAGCCGTGGGTCGAGCACTTCGAGTGGCTGGAGCCGATGTTCAACGAGCGGCTCAAGATCGAGGGCGGCCGCATGCAGGTGCCCAATCGGCCGGGCCTCGGCTTCTCGCTCAGCGAGCAGGCGCGGCGCTGGACGGCCGAGCGCGTGGAGTTCGGCCGCCAGCCCTGATCGAGGCTCAAGCCAGCCAGGCCTTCAACTTCGCGAAGACCTCGGCGCTGTTCAGCAGGTCCCATTGGTTGGCTTGGGTGATCACGAGGCGGTGCGAGTCCGGCACGGTGGTGGGCGTGAGCGACGGATTGCGGTGCACGCCGGGCAAACTGCCCAGCGGCACCACTAGTACTAGTCACAGCTGGCGCCGAGACGCAGCCGGTACCTGCCGCTGGCGATCAAAATGGATGACCGCCAATCGTCAAGGTGCTGCCGAGGCTGATTGCCGCTCTGTGCTCAACGTGCCGAGGAAGCTCACCAGGTCTGCCAATTCAACGTCGGTCAGCTCGATCGGGGCACGTTCGGCATGCCCGCCATCGGTCCCGCTCCCATGCCGGTGCGTCAGCTCCGAGTGGCCCACTGCGGCATGCGGTGCCTTGACGTAGTGATGCACGACTTGTTCCAGCGTGGCGAACTGCCCGGCGTGCATGTAAGGCGGCCGCTGTGCCACGCCGCGAAGGCCCGGTGTCTTGAACGCGCCCTCCAGCGCCGGATCGCCACTCACCATGAATCGAAGTTCCTGGCACTGCTTCGGCTGGGCATCGCTGAACGGCCCCAGGCAATTGAACTCGTCGCCGCGCACCATTGCCGTCGCAACGGCGCGCCCACGGTCGGGTCTTGCGGCGTCGCGCGGCGGCACGCCGGTGTTGTGGAACTGCTGGTCGGTGAACAGCGCTCCGTTGTGGCAACTCACGCACTGCGCCTTGCCGATGAACAGCCGCAGGCCCCTGACTTCGTTGGCCCGCAGCATCCCCTGGGCTGCAGGGTCGGCCGTCACCACCGCATCGATGTAGCGATCCAGCCGCGAAGGCTCGTGCTGCAGCGACTTCTCATAGGCCGCGATGGCCTTGCCCATGTTCGAGAACAACCGCGACACGTTGTCGCGCTGGCGAACGTCCATCGCAGCCCACGCTGCCTTCTCGTTCGTGCTGCCGTTGGGTCCGGCGTCCCTGGGCAGGCCATCGAAGCCTGGCATCGCGCTGAAGAGGGCCTCGTATTCCTTGCGGTAGTTCTCGGCCACGAGATGCGCATAGCGCGTGCGGTTTCCGCCGTGCTCCACGGCATCTTCGAGCGGACCGAGCGCTTGGGCCCACAGGCTGTCCTTGCGGCCATCCCAGAACAACCAGCTGCCGTAGCCGGCACCCACGATGGGCATGGCGCGGCGCGAGCCCGTCCCCACGCCCTGGCCGACCGGCAACCCATCCTGGAATTGCCTCTGAGGATCATGGCAACTGGCACACGACACGGCGCCATTGCGGCTGAAGCGTGCATCGTTGAAGAGGCGTTGGCCCAGATCGATGGCGGCGGGCAGCCGCTCCACCGCATTGGACGGATCGACCGGCACCGGCGGCAGACGCTTCAGGCTGAGCGAAGCCAGGACGGCCATGTCCTCGGCGCTCCAGCGATCGGCGCCCGTCGCCGGCTGCCGGGAAGCGGCATTGGCAGAGGTCACCGCCAGCATCGCGCTGGCGGCGAAGACGCAACCGATCCACACGATTGACTGAAGTCTGCGCATCGTTGTCTCCTCGAGATGTCGATTCGGCACTTCAGCGACCGATGCCCAGCTCTGACACGACGGTGTTGAAGGTCACCTTGTCGGCCCCGTCGGGGCTGTCGATGGCCAGCTTGATCTCCCACCAACCGGTCATGCTGAACTTCATGCCCTCGATCAGATAAGTGCCGTTGGGCAGCTCCTGCGTGACCTGCGGCCGCGTGGGCAGGCCATGTCCATGCTGCGGCATGCCGCCGTCGACCATGATCTGCGCATGCGCAATCGGCGCACCCGCGGATGACGAGAGCTTGAGCTGCCACGAATGCAGCTGATTGATGGCCGCCGGCTTGGCGGGCGGTTGCAGCGTGACGACGTACTTCTTGTCGACGCTCGGACGGGTGAGCGAGAGGTCAAGGCCGGGCGGCGGGGACGCGCAGCCGGTGGCTGCGACGAGTGCGACGAGCGAGAGTGTCGTGGTGACGAAACGGTTCATGGCGTGGTCCTGAATGAATGGGCCGGTGTTGAAGGAGGTCCGACTCGTCATCCGACGCGGCGACGAGCTGGGCGTACTTTCGTGCCCAGCCGATTCGGGCGACAGCGCGATGCGATCAGCGGCGCGCCGGCGTCCGGCAGCGGTCGGCCTTGTCGACCGAGTGGTTGACGTGACGCGCCCACCGAGCGCTCCGGGAACGCCAGCGCTTCTTCTGTGCGCCATGGACGGCATCGGATGGCGTACGCGAGCAACACGCCGTTGGGTCGACGCCATCGACGGCTGCGGGAACGGAGATGACGGTTCGTCTCAAATGGCTGTCGCCATCAGGAGCGGTCGACGAAAGTGAGGGTCATCGAAGACATCCCGTCGTCGAGCCACCGAGGAACTTCACGATGAACGAATCCCAGCAACCCGCCCCCTGCAACTGTGCCGTGTGCCAGGGCAGGACCTGCACCTGCGGCTGCCGCCAGCCCGCAGCCGCTGCGTGCGGCTGCACCGCGAACTGCACCTGCGGCAAGGCCTGCGCCTGCGCCAAGGGCTAATGACGAACCCCTCCCGCGGCGCGAGCCGCGGGGCCGCCCCGGCGCCAAGCCGGGGCGCACCTCCATCGCGCCCTACATCGGGCGGAAGAGGTGGCCGAACGCGCGGCTGACCTTCAACGGCCGTTGCAGGCCACGCACGCTCAGGCTGTAGTGCCCGTTCTCGTCGCGCGTCGCGCTCACGATGGCGTTCGAATTGACCATGACGCTGCGGTGCACCTGGATGAAGTCGGTCGAATCGATGCGCGCCATCAGCTCGCGCAGGCTCATGCGCACCAGCGCCTCCCCGGTGGGCGTCACGACATTCACGTACTTCTCGGTCGCCTCGAAGCAGACCACGTCGGCCACGGGAATCATCCGCACGGTGTTGCCCACCCCGGCGCGGATGACCTTGATGCGCTCGCGCGAGTCGGCCTCGGGCGTGGCCAGCGACTGCATGCGCTGCATCAGCGCCGCCATGTCGCCCGCCTGCGGTGACGCGGCACGTTCCGCCAGCCTCGACTTGAGCCGAACTACGCTCTGCTGCAGACGTTCGGCCGTGGCGGGCTTAAGCAGGTAGTCGACCGCAGCGCGCTCGAACGCAGGGACCGCGAAATTGTCGTAGGCCGTGATGAACACGAACAGCGGCTCGGCCCGCTCGTCGGGCCAGTCGTCGGCAACCACCTCAGCCACCTCGATCCCGGTGCGCCCGGGCATCTTGATGTCGAGGAACATCACATCGGGCAGCGACGCCAGCGCCAACTCGGTGACCCGCAGGCCGTCTTCCGCGACGCCGACGATGCGAAGCTCGGGCCACACCTGTTCCAACAGGCGGATCAAGGTGCGCGCAAGGACCGGTTCGTCCTCGGCGATGACGGCAGTGGGTGCGGTGTTGACCAGGGTCATGGCGGTCTTTCTCGACAGGTCGATGACAACGGTGATGGGCGAACGCGGTGTGCGCCGGGTCAGGTGGGGATGAACACCACGGCACTCACACCGGTCGGTTGGCGCCGTTCCAGGCTGAGCCGCGCGGCCGCGCCGTAGACCGCCTGCAGCCGGTCGCGCACGTGCTGCAGGCCATAGCTGGTGCCGGCGGGACGGGCGGGCGCTTCGTCCTCCTCGTCCGCCGGCAGCCCGAGGCCGCTGTCGTTGATGCGGATCTCGATGCCCGCGGCCGTCCCGCGCGCGACCACCTCGATGCTGCCTGAGCCGACCTTGGGCTCCAGACCGTGCTTGATCGCGTTCTCCACCAGCGGCTGTAGCAGCATGGGCGGGACCTGGGTGGCCTCCAGGTCGGCGGGCAGGTCCAGCCGGAAGGACAGACGCGGCCCCATGCGCAGCGCCATGATGTCCAGGTAGGCGCGCAACTGGGCGAACTCCCGACTCAAGGCCACCGATTCCGTCTGCGACGCGGCCAGCGCACTGCGCAGGTACACGATCAGCTGGTCGATCATCGACTCCGCCCGATCGACGTCCTCGCGCGCCAGCGAGCGCAGGTTGGCCAGCGTGTTGAAGAGCATGTGCGGTTCCAGTTGGGCCCGCAGCAGGCGCAACTGGGATTCGACCGCCAGGCGTTGCGCCTCCGAGCGCGCCGCGGCTTCCCGGGCGAGCTGCTCGCGCGTCGCGAACGAGTGCAGGCCCAGACCACCCACCACCACGGTGAAGAGGATCGGGATCAGGCTGACGCTCAGGTACCCGACCATGCGCAGCGGCTCGCCCAGCAACAAGAAGGCGAACTGGTGCCCCACGAAGAAGCCGGTCGGAATGGCGATGACCCCGGTGAGGAGCCAGCGGGTCATCGATTTGAATCGCGCGAAGGCGCGCGTGTGCCGCAGCAGCAGCACGCAGGCCACCATCGTCAGGCCCACGGACTCGTGGAACAACAGCAGCCGGGGCCAGGTGTCGAGCCCGGGGGACAGCACGTACAGCAGCGTCGCAGCGAGGGCCAAGAAGACGGCGGCGATGGCGATGGCGCGCAGCGCGCCTTTCAGCGTGTCGGGCCACAACTCGGCGGTGCGCGTCGAAGAGAGATACATCGTGGGCAGTCGTGCTTCTTGAGTGTGGATCCCGCCGGCTCGACTCTAGGGCCGGCGGAGTGCAACGCCAAGTCGCTAGAGGCTCGAGCCCAGCGCCATCACGACCCCGACGCCCAGCCCGTAGGGGATGTGCGAGACCATGCTGGCCAGCAGGGCGTTGGACTCGCGCGGCCCGCGCCGCCCGAACCAGCCCCAGCCGAAGGCAGGCAGCAGCAGCAGCCAGGGCAGTAGCGAAGTCGCCGCACCGAAGATCACACCACCCCAGAGGTGATGGATGGGCGCGTTGTAGCCCGCAGCATGGACGAAAGCCGCGTACAGCAGCGCGACCCCGCCGCCGCCGACGAGAAAGTGAAACGCCCAGCCCGTCCGCACCTCGCCCGGCCGTGCCGGGGAGCGGGCGATGTCGGCATGCGCCCATTGCCCGCGCAGCAGGCCCAGCGCCCAGCGGCCGACCAGGGCGACGCTGACGCCGCTCGTCAGGCCCACCCGGGCGGCGAGCGTCTCGGTGATGTCCATCAGGACGGCGCCGACGATGCCGCCGACATAGGCCAGGACAAAGCTGTTCACGGACAGATTCCTTCGTGTGGAAGCGGGGCGCGATCAACCCGCGAGGTCAGGGTGCCGGTGGTAGCCATGTGGCGGCCGCCGGCGTCGTGCGGGATGCAACCCGGCTTAGGATCGGGTGCAGCTGGCTCCGGCGCCGCATCGGCACTGTGCGCCGCATTGGCATTGCGTGCCGCAGGGGCACTGCGGGCTGCAGGCGCCGGAGGTCTGCTCGGCGGCTTGCCGGCAGCCGCAGGTGCAGCCGGTGCCGGGACAGGTGGTGCAGTTGCAGGGGACTTGCTGGATGGCGTTCATGGTGGCGTTCCTTCGGGTTGCATCGACGACGGGATGTCTTCGATGGCTGCACTTTCGGCGCTGCAGCAGTGCACGGACAGCCCCATGAGACGAACGGTCGGCGCGCGTGCGGGAGCGGTCTCGCCGATCGACCGAGTGGTCGTGCCATCGCCGTGAGCGGCGGCCGTCGAAGCGCGCACGCTGCGCTGGACCGTCCCCCGTCACCGTTCGAGCGCGGCTTCGGACCCTTGCCGGACCGATTTCGACGGTTGGGCGCATGCCGCTGTCGCCGACCGCCGCTGGCGCCGACAGTGCACTGCAGCGAACACATGTCGTGTTCGCAGAACCAGGAGCACCGACGTGGACGAAGCGTACGAACAGGAAGTGGAACGGGCTGACCACGCATTGCAGCGAGGCGACTTCGAGACCGCCTTCCGGCATCTTGAGCGGGCGCATGTGCTGGCCCAGCGCATGATGGGCCGTCACGCCTTCATCCACTGGCGGATGCTGGTGGCCGGCCTGCGCCGAGGCGACCTGCGCGAAGTCGTCGGCCAGGTGCCGCGGATCGTGGCCTCGATCCTGTTCTCGCGCCTGTGGGTGCCGCGTGGCAACAGCGGCCGGGCGCGTGTCAGTGCCTTCAAGCCTATGCCCGTGCCCGACGACCTGCGGCACCTCGTGCCTTGACGCAAGGGGATCGAGCCATGGAATACATCGTCGGGATCAGCCTCGCGCTGCTCTTCTGCGCCGCTGCGGCGGGGCTGGGCATGGACCGCGAGCGCGTGTTCTACCCCGCCGTACTCATCGCCGTCGCCTCGTACTACCTCGCGTTCGCCGTCGTCGATAGCCGCAACGAGGTCATGCTGTCCGAAGTGGCTATCGCGGCCGTCTTCATCGTCTCGGCGGTGGCGGGGTTCAAGCTCAACCCGTGGATCGCCGTCTTCGCGCTGGGTGGGCACGGCGTGATGGACGGCTTCCACCACCACCTCGTGCACAACACCGGTGTGCCGCAGGTCTGGCCGGGGTTCTGCATGAGCTTCGACGTGACCGCAGCGGTGATCGTGGCATTGGTCATGCTGGCTCGCACCCGACGGGAGCGAGAGCTCCGGGCAGGTTGAGCCCGCAGCACGGAGAGTCATCATGAAGGCCGTCATCCACTCGCGCTACGGCAACCCCGAAGTGCTCCAGGTCACGACGCTCGAGCGACCCGTGCCGCAGAAGAACGAAGTGCTGATCCACGTGAAGGCCGCCGGCCTCGACTACGGCCAATGGCACCTCATGGCCGGCAAGCCGTACGCGATGCGGCTCGCGACGGGCCTGACGAAACCGAAGCAGCGCGTGCTCGGCACGGACGTCAGCGGTGTGGTGGAGGCCGTCGGCGCCGAGGTGAGGCGCTTCAAGGTCGGTGACGCGGTGTTCGGCGCGGCGTCGCGGACGTTCGCGGAGTTCACCTGCGCGCGTGAGGACCAGCTCTGCCTCAAACCCGAGCGCCTGAGCTTCGAGCAGGCGGCGGGGTCGGCCGTTTCCGGCGTGACCGCGCTCATCGGTCTGCGCGACGTGGCGAGGGTGTAGCCGGGCCAGTCGGTGTGCGTGATCGGCGCGGGCGGCGGCGTCGGCTCGTGGGCCTTGCAGCTCGCACGGCACTTCGGCGCTCACGTCACCGCGGTGTGCAGCACCTCGAAGGTCGAGTTCGTGCGCTCGCTCGGCGCCACCTCGGTCATCGACTACACGAAGCTGCCGTTGCCCACCGATGGCCGTTTCGACGTGATCCTCGATCTTGCGGGCAACCGGCCATTGAGCGTGCTGCGCAAGGCGCTGGCGCCGCGGGGTACGTTGGTGCTCGGCGGCGGCGAAGGCGGCGACCGCTTCTTCGGCGGCATGGGGCGGACGCTGCGCGCGGCGTTGTGGTCGATGTTCCTGAGGCAGCGGCTGGCGATGCTGATGGGCTTCGTGAAGCCGGAACCGCTGCAGGCCCTTGCCGACATCCTCGGACAGCCGGGCGTGACCCCCGCGGTCGACCGCACCTTCCCGTTCGAGCAGGCGGCGGACGCGATGCGCATGCTGGTGTCGGGCCAGGTGCGCGGCAAGCTCGTCCTGCGCGTCGCTGCGTGACGGACTACCGTGGCTTCCCGAGGCGGATGAAGCCGCGAATGATGCGCCCGAGGCCACCCGCGATGGCGCCGGTGGCGACGACGTACCGCCACCGTTCGACGCCGCGGGGCCTTCCCGGGGGTTGCGTATGCCGAGAAAGAGTCCGTTCCGTATCGAGCTGCCTGTGGACGAGTCCGCCGAGTTGAATCGGACGCGCGCGTCGATCAGCCACGTGCGCGACGCAGTGCGTGCAACCGCTCTGGCAAGCCCGCGGGGCTCGCGTCGCTCAGCGGTGCCAGCTCCCCGGCCAGGGCACGGCGCACGAGCCGCCGGCCGGTGGGCGCGTTGGGCATGACCGCCGCGAAATGGCAGATCTGGCCTGCGCGCGCGATCAGCAGCGTCGGGAAGTCGTCGACCTCGACCGTGCCCAGCGCGTCCTCGTCATCCTCGATGTCGACCCAGACGAAGCCCGCCGCACCAGCGAACTCGCGTGCCAGCTGGGCGAAGGTCTGGCGGTAGTCCTGGCAGACATGGCACCAGTCGGCACACAGGCAGGCCACCAGCCAGCGGTCTGACGCATCGTCGGGTGCGTCCATCGCTGCTAGCGTAACGCCGCCGGTGGCCGTGCCCACTTCCGGCGGCAGGCCATCGCCGCTACGCTTGGGCCGCCAAACGTCTCCGATCGGAGTCGCGCCGATGCCGCGTCACGACCGCCCCACCGATGCGCTGCTCGCCCACCTCGGCCTCACGCCCGAGGCGCCGACGCTCGACTACCTGCACCGGCTGGTCGCTGCGCACCAGCGTCGGGTGCCGTTCGAGACGCTGACCAAGCTGATCGACTATGAACCGGGACTCGCGCGCGGCGACTTCCTGCCGCCGCTTGGCGAGTACGTCGGGCGGATCGTGCGCCGTGGCGGCGGCGGACTGTGCTGGACGCTCGCGCGTGGATTCCACGCGCTGCTCGCCGACCTCGGCTTCGACGCCGCGCTGATGGTGATGGAGCCGGGCCACTGCTGCGTGCGGGTCGAGCTGCCCGAGGGGCCGCAGTACGCCGACGTCGGATACGCAGCGCCGATCTTCCGTGCCTACCCGCTGTTCGAGTCGTTCACGCTCGACACCCACCGCGAACAGTTCGTCTACCGGGTCGCCGACGACGGCATCGTGGTCACGCGTCAGCCGGGGCCTTCGAAGCGGCTCGACCCGTCGCCGCGGCGGCTCGACGAACTGCGCTGGCGGATCGACGCCGCCAACGACTGGTCGGCGCCGCAGAGCTTTCTGCATCGGCTCGCCTACGCGCACGAGGTTGACGGCGTGTTCACGAGCCTTCGCGACGGCACGCTGACGCGCTACCGGCCCGGCGGCGCCGAGACGACCGAGGTCGCGCCGGCCGATGCGCCCGGCGCGCTCGCCGAGGTGTTCGGCGCCGACCCCGACCTCCACGTCGAAGCCGCGCGCGTGCTCGCGCGCTACCGGCCGGCCGGCGGTTGAGCGGGGCTGCGCCGGGCCGGAATCCGCCCGCCTTACACAGCGCTCAATGGGCGCTGGTCGCCCGTCGCACGTGGCGGCTGATCCAGCGCAGCAGCGCCGCGTCGAGCCGCGGCTGGGCGTGGTAGCGCGCCACGAAGTCGCGCTCGCTGCGGCCGCCCTTGGCGCGTATCAGGTCCACCAGCGCGTGGCGCTCGCCGTCACGCCACGCCGGCAGATCGAGCAGCAACAACAGCGGCGCGATGCGGCGCCAGGCCTCACGCTGGTCGGCCGACCAACCGCGCAGCGACGTCAGACCGCACAACGCGCTGCAGCTCGGCGCTGCACTGGCCGACTGCGCGCTCGCGGTCCGATCCGGCACGCGCCGACAGCGCGGCGCCCACCTGCAGCCCCAATGCGCCGAGCGCAATCAACGGCCGCCGCCGCGACGCATCGAGGTCGAAGAACAGGTGTCGCTCGGCCAGCCGGCGCAAGGTGGACGGCGGCGTGCGGTGGCGCGCACTGCGCCGCACACGCGCCTGCTCGTCGCGCGCCAGCTGCAGCGTGGCCGCGTCGCGCGGCCGGAAACCCAGCTTGGCGTAAAACCACCATGCGCCCGACTCGATCGCCTCGTCGTTGTCGTGGCCGAGCTGGTAGGGCTCGATGCTGAACGACGTGACGCCGAACAGACGCCGCAGCGCCGCCAGCCAGCGCGCGAAGGTGTAGGCCGCCTCGCCGCCGCGAAAGGTTTCGAAGGTGTTGAACGACAGCGCGGCGCTGGCGCCCACGATGTCGGCCTGCGCATAGCCGATCGGCACGCCGTTGCGCAGCGTCAGGCTGCCGTAGGTCGAGGCCAACGCATGCCTGCGCTCGGGGATCACGCCGGCGAAGCCGAAGGCCAGGCCGTCCCCGTCGTCGACCAGCCACGCGTCGCGCGCATCGGCGAACGAGAACGCCTCGAGCGAACGCGCACGCGTGACCATCGCGCCGCGTGCCAGCTCGACCAGCGTGTCGCCATCCGTTGGCGACAGGCGACGCACGCGCCGCGGTGGGTGCGCCAGTTCGGCGCGCAGCTCTGGCCGCACGCGCGGCGGGGCCGCGTCGCGGTAGAGCACGGGTGTCCCGTCCAGGTGCGCCCGCGTGCGCGACGGCGTGTCGGGCCCTGGTGCGAGCACGAAGTCTGCATCGATGCCGTCGGAGAACACCTCGCGCATGAAGCCGTCACCCGGCATCGCGGCGATGCGCTTCAGCAGGAACACCGCGTCGGTCTCGGTGCGGCCGCGCAGCCGGTCGAGCGCCGTGTAGCCGGGCAGCTCGAGCTCGTTCAACGCTGTGGCCTCGACCGGCGTCAGCAGCGGCGGCAACGCGCGTGCGATGCGCGACCCGGCGTCGGCGTCACTGCGATCCAATCGCAACTGCCCGGGCCAGCGAGCCGCGAGCCACTGTGCCTGGCCGGCAAAGAAGCGGTAGTGAATCTCGGTGCCGGCGATGCCGCTGTCGGCCAGCGCCGCGGCATGCGCGCGCAGGTCGGCTCGCCGCGCGAAGCCGGCGAGCATCGAAACGGCCTGCGCCTGCACGGCCGCATTGTCTGGATAGGCGCGAATGAAGCACAGCGCCTCGTGCAGCCGCAGCACCGCCGACGCGCTGCTCAGTCGGCTGCGCGCCAGTTGCTTCAGCAGTGCAAGGCGGGCGATGGCGGCATCGGCGCCGAACTCCAGCCGAAGGCGTTCCAGGGCGATGAGCGCTTGCGTCGACATGGCGGGCGATGGTAGATCACCCGATCGATGCGCCGGCTTGCTAGCATGGGCGCCGTAGAAAGCGACGACGCGATGATCATCGGCAGCGAGCAGGACATCACCAACGCCGTGCTGGCCGAGGCGGCGCGCACACCCGATACGCGACAACGCGAGATCCTCACGGCGGCCATCGCGCACCTGCACGCGTTCGTGCGCGAGGCGCGGCTCACCGAAGCCGAGTTCCAGCAACTGTGCGCGGCGATCGCGCGCGCCGGCCAGCTGACGACCGACTCGCACAACGAGGTCGTGCTGGCCGCGGGCTCGCTCGGCGTGTCGGCGCTGGTGTGCCTGCTCAACAACGGCAACCAGGGCCAGACCGAGACCACCGCCAACCTGATGGGGCCGTTCTGGCGCCTGGATTCGCCGCGCACACCCGATGGCGGCTCGATCGTGCGCTCGCCCACACCCGGGTTGCCGATCTTCGTCACCGCCTGGGTGCACGACCGCGACGGCACACCGGTGGCCGGCGCCGAAGTCGACGTGTGGCAGGCGTCGACCGACGGCTTCTACGAGAACCAGGACCCGCAGCAGGTCGACATGAATCTGCGCGGCAAGTTCACCACCGATGCCGCCGGACGCATCCGCTTTCGCAGCGTCAAGCCGGCGGGCTATCCGGTGCCGGTGAGCGGCCCGGTCGGCGCGCTGCTGCGCGCGCAGGGGCGACACAACCTGCGCCCCGCGCACCTGCACTTCATGATCTGCAAGCCCGGCTACAAGACCCAGTTCTCGCAGGTCTATTCGAGCGACGACGCGAACCTCGAGACCGACGTGCAGTTCGGCGTCACGAAGGCCTTGATCGGGCGCTACGTGCGCCACGACGACGGGCCGCCGCCGGCCAACGATGTCAGCGCGCCGTGGTTCACGCTCGAGCACCACTTCGTCGTCGAGCCGGGTGTGTCGCGGCTGCCGAAGCCGCCGATCACCGGCAAGGCCAAGGGCGAGCGTCCGGTGCTCACCGTGCTCGAACGACGCGCCGCAACGGACACGCGCCCGATCTGAGACACGCCCCCGGACTTTCCCGCATTCGACGCCCGCAACGGGCGGCCGGCACTGCATGATTGCCGCTGGCATCCGGTGCCCGCGAAACGCGGGCACCGGATGAATCTCACGACCATGGAGACGAACGCATGCGCACGATCATCAAATGGCTCGCGGCCTGTGTCGCGTTGACGGGCTTCGCGCTGGGCACGGCCCAGGCGGCCTACCCGGACCGGCCCATCACGCTGATCGTGCCGTGGGGCGCCGGCGGCGGCACCGACGCGGTGGCCCGCATCCTCGGCACGCTGATGGAGAAGGACCTCGGACAGCCGGTCAACGTGGTCAACCGCACCGGCGGCTCGGGCGTCGTCGGACACCAGGCGATCTCGGCCGCGCCGCCCGACGGCTACACCATCGGCATCATCACGGTGGAGATCGGCATGATGCACCACCAGGGTCTCACCGACCTGAGCGGCGCGTCGTACACGCCGATCGCGCTCGTCAACGCCGATCCGGCCGGCGTGCAGGTGCGCGCCGATGCGCCGTACAAGAACGTCAGCGAGCTGCTCGCCGCGATCAAGGCCAACCCGGGCAAGTTCAAGGCGTCGGGCACCGGTCAGGGCGGCATCTGGCACCTGGCGATCGCCGGCCTGCTGCGCGACCAGAAGATCGATCCCGCGGCGCTGCCCTGGGTGCCGAGCAACGGCGCGGCGCCGGGCCTGAACGACCTGATGGCCGGCGGCGTCGAGGTGGTGCCGTGCTCGCTACCCGAAGCGCGCGCGCTGATCGAAGCCGGCAAGGTGAAGAGCCTGGCCATCATGGACCCGAACCCGGCCGGGCTGTTCCCGAAGGTGCCGACGCTGAAGGCCGAGATCGGCAGCGGCTGGACGATGGCCGCATGGCGCGGCATTGCGGCGCCCAAGGGCCTGCCGGCCGACATCCAGGCCAGACTGCTGGCGTCGCTGAAGAAGGCGCACGAGTCCAAGGAGTTCAAGGAGTTCATGACCAATCGCGGCTTCGGCGTGCTGTGGGCGCCGCCGGCGGAGTTCGCGTCGTTCATGGTGAAGTCCGACGCCGACCTCGGCGCGACGATGAAGGCCGTGGGCATCGCCAAGTGAGGCGGCTGCGGGCCAGCCACGCGCGGGCTCGCCCCACCCGATGAAACTCAACGACGCCGTCTTCGGCGCGATCTTTCTCGCGCTGTCGCTGCTGGTGCTCTGGTCGGTGCAGAGCTACCCCAGGATCCCGGGGCAGAACGTCGGCCCGGCCGCGTTTCCCGGCGTGGTGGCCGCCGTGCTGGCCGTGTGCTCGGTGCTGCTGATCGTGCAGGGTGTGCGTGCACGCAATGGCACGCCGTGGTTCGAGCGCGGCGCCTGGACCAGCGAGCCACGGCAGCTGGTGGCGTTCGCGGTCACGGTCGGCGGGCTGCTGCTGTACGTGCTGGCCAGCGAAAAGGTCGGCTTCCTGATCACCGGCACCGTGATGCTGGCCTCGCTGATGCTCGCGCTGCGCGTGCGCGCCATCACCGCGGTCGTGGTCGCCGTCGTGGCCACCATGGTGATCCACATCGCGTTCTACAAGGGCCTGCGCGTGCCACTGCCCTGGGGCGTGTTGCCGGTGCTGTACTGACGCCCGCTCGATGAACGCCTTCGCACCGACAGACTGCAGCAGAGCGGCCGAGTGGCGTTGGGGATCGGCTTGCGGCCCGTTGGCGACCTTGAGCGACCGCTGTGAGGTGACCCGCGAAGAGCGACGCGCGCTGCGCCACGGCCGCGGGCTGTGTGGCCCCGCCGCTCAGCCTGCGGCGCCCCGGCCCGAAGGCCGGGGTGCACTGCGCTGCTCGCCCGAGCAGGGCGGCTGCGATCCCGCCGCCGCGCCGCTGCGCGCGGCGCCGCCTCACGGGTTCTCGCCGGTCTGGCGCTTGTGCGCCAGACGTCCACGGCCGGGCCTGCAGGCCCGGCCGGCTCGTGAGGCGAGCAAGAGTGCGCAGGCACTCTTGCTCGTCCACACTCGCCCCCTGCTCGTGCTGCGCTGCTCGTCGCCGCAATTCGCGCCCGGACCCCACAGCCCGCGCCCGCGGCTTCGCGAGGAACACCGAGCGCGCAGCCGCACCTCGGTACAGCGCCGGTGCGGTGCATCGCGGCAGGTGGTACCCGGCAGGGGCGATTTCGGGGGCGACGAGAAGCGCAGCGCTGGGGTCGGCGCGCGCAGCGCGCATCCAGAACTGACTCGCCGCGTTTGGTCGAACGCAGCGACCGCAGGTCGCGCAGTGAGTTACGCGGCGCGACCCCAGGGCGAGCATCGCAGTGCAGTCGGCGTATTTGGCCGACCGCCCCAGCATGAGCCCCTGCCGGGTGCCGCCTGCCGCGACGCGCAGACCACCATGCAGAGCAGACGCCCGCCGAAGTCCGCACCGGGCCGACACCGGACTTTGCCGACAGCGATTTCAAGCGGGCTGTTCAGCCCTCTTCTTGCACTGCTGGAGCGCGCGCGATGACCTGGGCCGTGATGTCGCAGGCCTTCGCGCTGGTGTTCGATCCCTACGTGCTGTGGGTCATCCTCGCATCGGCGCTGTTCGGGCTGTTCGTCGGCGCCGTGCCGGGGCTGACCGCGACGATGGCCACCGCGCTGCTGGTGCCGGTGACCTTCTTCATCCCGCCGGTGCCGGCGGTGGCGGCCATCGTCAGCTGCACCGCGATGGCGATCTTCGCCGGCGACATTCCCGGCGCGCTGCTGCGCATTCCCGGCACGCCGGCGTCGGCCGCCTACACCGACGAAGCCTATGCGATGACCAAGAAGGGCCAGGCCGAGCTGGCGCTCGGCGCCGGCCTGGTGTTCTCGGCCATCGGTGGCCTGTTCGGCACCGCGGTGCTGATCGCTTTTGCGCCGGTGCTGGCCGAGGTGGCGCTCAAGTTCTCGTCGTTCGAGTACTTCTGGCTGGTCGTGCTGGGCCTGTCGGGCGCGGTCTTCATCGGCGCCAACAACAAGCTCAAGGCGGTGGTTGCGCTGATGCTCGGGCTGCTGGTCTCGGCGGTGGGGCTGGACAACCCGGGCGCGCACCCGCGCTTCACCTTCGGCAACGCCGAGCTCATCGGCGGCGTGTCGCTGATCCCGGTGATGGTGGGCATGTTCGCGGTGTCGGAGATCCTGCGCTTCGTCACTTCGGTGCTGCCGCCGGTGCAGTTTGCCGCCGACAAGATCGGCAACGTGTTCACCGGCATGTGGGCGCTTGACCAAGAAGTACAAATGGCAGCTGATCCGCGGCAGCGCGATCGGCACCGCCATCGGCATCCAGCCCGGCGCCGGCGCCGACATCGCATCGTGGATCACCTACGCGTCGAGCAAGCGCTTCAGCAAGGAGCCGGAGAAGTTCGGCACCGGCCACGTGGAAGGCATCATCGAGTCGGGCGCGGCCAACAACTCGGCGCTGGCCGGCGCCTGGGTGCCGGCGCTGGTGTTCGGCATCCCGGGCGACTCGATCACCGCGATCGCCATCGGCGTGCTGTACCTGAAGAACATGAACCCGGGGCCGACGCTGTTCATCAACAACCCGCAGAACGTCTATGCGATCTTCCTGGTCTTCATCCTAGCCAACATCATCATGCTGCCGCTGGGCTGGATGGCGATCAAAGTCGCCAAGACCGTGCTGCGCGCGCCGCAGAAGCTGCTGATGCCGGTGATCCTGCTGTTCTGCGCGGTCGGCTCGTTTGCGATCAACAACACCGTGTTCGGCGTGCTGCTGATCCTGATCTTCGGCCTGTTCGCGTTCGTGCTCGAGGAGAACGGCTTTCCCACCGCGCCGGCGATTCTGGGTGTGGTGCTCGGCGGCATGCTGGAGGAGAACTTCGTCACCTCGATGATCAAGTCCGACGGCAACCCGGCTGCCTTCTTCACGCGGCCGATCGCCGGCGGGCTGGCGGCCGCAACGCTGCTGATCCTGCTGTGGCCGCTGGTTGCGAGCCTGTTGCGGCGACGGGCGCGGTAGCCGAAGCGGGCGCTTCGAGCAGGGTCCGTGCTCGACAGGGTCGTGGACGATGGGCCTGATCAGCTGCGCTGGTACGGCGTGGCGCGGGCCTTCAGGCGCGACGCCGGCTGCGCCAGCGACGGCAGCTTGCGTCGCGAGGCGAGCACTTGCTCGATGTCGTCGCGCGCGCTGTCGATCAACACGCGGCTGGCGCGCTCGGCCTTCCGCGGCGAACGCGCAATCACCGCATCGAGCACCGCGCGGTGCAGGTGCAATGACGACGCCGGCCCGTCGGGCCGCGATGTGGAGATCTCGAAACTGGTGCGCAACAGCGCACCGATGGCCTTGCTCATCTGCACCATCATGCGGTTGCCGCCGGCGCGCAGCAGGCCCTGGTGAAAGCGCAGGTCGGCGGCCACGTAGTCGCCGCCATGCTCGATGGCCTGCTTCATGCCGGCATAGGCCGACTCGATCTCGGCGATGTCGGCGGCCGTCGCGCGTTCGGCTGCCATGCGCACGGCGGCCGGCTCGATCACGCTGCGCAGCTCCTGCAGGTCGCGCAGGAACTCGCGCGTCAGGCCCACCCGCGAATGCCAGGCCACGACGTCCGGGTCGAACCAGTTCCAGTTGTCCGACGGCTGCACCCGCGTGCCGACCTTCGGGCCGGAGGACAGCAGGCCCTTGGCGATCAGCGACTTGACCGACTCGCGAACCACCGTGCGGCTGACCCCCAGCGCGTCGCACAACAGCGGCTCGGCCGGCAGCGACTCGCCGACCTTGTAGCGGCCGGAGACGATGGCCTCGCCGATCACATCGACCGTGTGGCCGTGAACGTTCTTGATCGCCAAGGCGGGTTCCGTTTCGGTCAGGTCCGGTCGAGCTTGGCGGGATCGCGGTCAGCAGAGGTCGTCAGCCAGTCGCGCGCGGCCCGCGCCAGCTCGTGCGGCGGCCGCGCGATGTCCAGCGTCAGCGCACGCTCGTCGGCGCCCGGCGGCTCCAGCGTCGCGAGCTGGCTCTGCAGCAGCGACGCCGGCATGTAGGGGTGCTGGCGCATCGTCACGCGCTGCGCCAGCAATTCCGGCGCGCCGGTCAGGTGGACGAATCTAAGCTCGGGCGCCTGCGTGCGCAACAGGTCGCGGTAGCTGCGCTTCAGTGCCGAGCACGACAGCACAATGCCATGGCCCTCGCGCAGTGCCGCGCCGATGCGTTCGGCCAGCGTGCGCAGCCAGCCTTGCCGATCGTCGTCGGTCAGCGCCACGCCGGCGGCCATGCGGGCCACGTTCTGCGGCGAATGGAACGCGTCGCCCTCGAGGTAGGGCATGCCCAGCGCGTCGGCCAGCTCGCGACCGACGGTGCTCTTGCCGCAGCCGCTGACACCCATCACGACCACCGCCTCGGGCATGGAACTCACGCCCCCAGTCGCGCGCCGCTGGCCTGGTCGAACACATGCGCCCTGGCGACGTCGATGGTCAGCCCCACCGTCTCGTCGGGGCGCGCATCGGTGCGGCCATGCATCACCAGCGTCAGCTGCGCGTCGCCGACGTTGAGCAGCACCTCGGTTTCGGCCCCGGTCGGTTCGACGACGAACACCTTGGCCGCGATGCCGTTGCCGGCGTTCGTCAGCGCGATGTCACCCGGCCGGATGCCGTAGCTCACCGGCTGACCGTCGCGGCCACCCACCGCGCGCGGCACCGGCCAGCGCGAGCCCAGCGCCTCGACGTAGGTGGCCTCGCCGTCGTGGCGCAGCGTGCCGGCCAGCACGTTCATCGCCGGCGAGCCGATGAACTGCGCGACGAACAGGTTGCCCGGCCTGTCGAACAGCTCGAGCGGCGTGCCGATCTGCTCGATCAGGCCGTCGTGCATCACGACGATGCGGTCGGCCATCGTCATCGCCTCGATCTGGTCGTGCGTCACGTACACCGTGGTCGTCTTCAGCCGCTGGTGCAGCGCCTTGATCTCGGCGCGCATCGCCACGCGCAGCTTGGCGTCGAGGTTCGACAGCGGCTCGTCGAACAGGAACACCTTGGGGTCGCGCACGATCGCGCGGCCCATCGCCACGCGCTGGCGCTGGCCGCCGGACAGCTCGCGCGGGTAGCGGTCGAGCAACTGGTCGAGGTTGAGGATGCGCGCGGCGTTGTCGACGCGCTGCGCGGTCAGTGCGGCTTCGGCGTTGCGCAGCCGCAGCGAGAAGCCCATGTTCTCGCGCACGGTCATGTGCGGATAGAGCGCGTAGCTCTGGAACACCATCGCGATGTCGCGATCCTTGCTCTCCAGGTCGTTGACGACCTTGCCGTCGATGTCGATCTCACCGTCGGTGATGTCCTCCAGCCCCGCCAGCATGCGCAGCAGCGTGCTCTTGCCGCAGCCCGACGGGCCCACCAGCACCACGAACTCGCCGTCGGCGATGTCGAAGCTCAGGCCATGGATGACCTTGACCTTGCCGAAGGTCTTCTGGATGTTGCGGAAGGAGACGGATGCCATGATCGGAGCCTGTTAGCGTGTCGGTCGGGCGCCGGGCCGCCCCAAGCCCGACCGCGCCCCCTCGGGGGGCAGCGACAGAGCGAAGCGACGAGCGTGGGGGCTCATGACTTGACGGCGCCGGCGGTGAGGCCCGACACCATGTAGCGCTTGAAAGCGTAGTAGATCGCCGCCGGCGGCAGCGCGTAGATCAGCCCGGTGGCCATCAGCAGCTCCCACGGCGAATCGTCGGCGGACAGGAAGTTGCCGAGCGCCACCGCCAGCGTGACGTCGGTGTCGTTGGACAGCAGCAGGAAGCGCGTAGAGGTATTCGTTCCACGCCAGCAGCAGCGAATAGGTGCCCACCGCGACCAGCGACGGCACCATCAGCGGCAGGTAGACCAGGCGGAACAGCTGCAGCGGCGACGCACCGTCGATGCGCGCGGCCTCGTCGAGCTCGTAGGGCAGCTTGTCGCTCGCCTGCTTGAGCACCCAGATGCAGTACGGCGACGCGATCGTCACCATCGCCAGGATCAGCGCCCACTGGTTGTTGAGCAGGCCGTAGACGCCCATCGTCTTGTACATCGGCACCGCGAGGAACGCGGCCGGGATGAAGTAGGTGAACAGCGCCAGGTTCATCACCGTGCGCCCGCCGCGCACCTTGAGCCGGCTGATCGCGAACGCCGCCGCGGTGGCGACGAACAACGTGAGCGCGCCGACGGCCACCGCGATCACCAGCGAGTTCCACATCTGGTGCCAGAAGTGGTTGAGATAGAAGTGCTCCTGGTGGAACACGACGCGAAATTCTGCAGCGTCGGCTCCTCGGGCCACAGGCGGCCCGACGTGGCCTTGTCGCGCGGCGAGATCGGCGAACAGGAACAGGTGGTAGACGGGAATGATCGTCCACAGGAACACCGGGATGCCGATCAGCAGCAGCTTGGCCTCGGTGGTCACCGCCTTCCAGCTGAAGCGCCGTTTCATTTGCTCAGCCTCTTCATCATGAAGTAGACGAGCGGCAGCACCAGCGGCAGCGCGACGACGATCGAGGCCATCGCCAGGTCGACCTGGTCGAGCCGCAGGTAGCGGATGCCGAGCGTGGCGAGCACGTGCGTCAGGTCGGCCGGGCCGCCGCCGGTGAGCAGGTAGACGCTGTTGAAGTCGCCCAGCGTCCAGATCATCGACAGGATCAGCGACGTCAGGTACAGCGAGCGCATCGAGGGCCAGGTGATGAAGCGGAACTTCTGCCAGCCGGTGGCGCCGTCGACCGACGCGGCCTCGTACTGCTCGGCCGGAATCGCCATGCGGCCGGCGACCAGAATCAGCGTCCAGAACGGCAGCGATTTCCAGACGTGCATCAGCATCGAGAAGCTCAGCGCCAGCGTCGGGTCGTTCAGCCAGTTCGGCCCGTCGCAGACCGGTGAGCCGAAAGATGGTCGAGTTGATCACCCCCCACTCCGGGTTCAGCATGAAGCGCACCGACAGGATGGTCGGGTATCGACGGCACCGCCCACGGCAGGATGAACAGCACCGACAGTGCCTTGATCCACCAGCGCGATTGCACGAAGAAGCCCGACAGCACCAGCGCGATGACCATCTTGATGTTGATGGCCACGACCAGGAAAATCACCGTGTTGACCGCGGTGCGAAAGAAGATCGGGTCGTCGAACAGCTGCACGTAGCTCTGCGGGTGCCGAGCCAGCCACAGTCCGTAGCCCACCGGGTACAGCACGAACACCACGAACACCAGCAGGTACGGCAGAACCAGCGCGCGGCCCCACCACTCCCAGCGCGACACCGGCTTGCGCGGTCGCGGCGAAATGCCAGCAGTCAGAGCAGTAGTGGTACTCACGATGTCACGTGTGTGGGACGCGATGCGGCAGAAGCGAGACGTTCACCCAAGTGCCGCCGCGGATCCGGCTTAGCCGGTCCGCTGGCGGCGCCCCCTGGGGGAGGGCGGCCGCCAGGCCGCTCCGGGGGGAGCGTCAATTGGCGACGGTCTTGATCCGCGCGATCATCTCGTCGACCGCCTTGTCGACCGGAACCTTCTCGTTGAGAACGCGGTTCATCGCCTTGGCCCAGACGTTCTCGTTGTTCAGCACCGTGAACTTGTAGTTCTTCGTGAATTCGAACGGCAGCGTGCCGCTCATGAACTGGTTGTACACGGCCAGGCGGTGCGGGTCGCTCTTCCAGAAGGCGCTCTGCTGCGCGGCCTTCGTCACCGGGAACCAGCGGCCGAGCGAGCCCTCGACGTACGGCGTCAGGTTCGACTCGTCGAGCAGGAAGGCGACAAACTTCTTGGCCCGCAGCCTTGTTCTTCGCGTCCTTGAAGATCACGCCGGTCTTCACCGCGGCGCGGTAGACCATCTTGCGCGCCGTCGGGCTTGTTCGGGAAACCCGCGGTGGCGATCAGCTCGGTGTAGTTCTTCTTCGCCGTGGCGCGCTGCGCGTCGGTGAGCGTGGTGTTGTTCATGTCGTCGAGCCACTTCGCGGCGATCGAGATCGTCGCGTTGTGCGTCATCACCGTGGTCTTGTTGTGGAACGCGACGTTGTTGTCCGGGTCCTTCCAGCTGGTTGACGACGGCGGCGTGCAGCCCTTGGTGTAGACCGCGGTGTAGTCGGTCACCGCGTTGATGAGGCCCTGGCGCACCGACGGGTCGTCGACCAGCACCTTGCCCGAGTCGTTGACCAGCGTGACGTTGTAGGCGTCCATGAAGGTCAGGAACGAGAAGAACGAGTCGCTGGAGTCCACGCCCATCGGCATGCCGATGCCGAAGCCGCGCTTGCCGGTCTTCTGGCGGTAGCCGGTCTGCACCTTGTCGCACCAGAAGTCCCAGTAGCCCTTCCAGTCCTTCGGGATGTCGCTTTCCTTGTAGCCCGCGTCGGCCAGCATGTCCTTCCAGTACTGGATGTGCATCGTCTGCTGCTTCAGCGGGAACGCGTAGTACGCGCGCGTCTGCGTCTGGTTGTTCAGCAGGAACGTGGTCGACAGCGCGTGCGGCTCGAACTTGCCGCGGATCGGATCGAGCACACTGGAGATGTCCTCGAGCTTACCGTCGTAGGCCCACTTGGCGGTGACCTGGAAGTCGTACGAGTCGGCGTAGGCCACGTCGGGCGGACTGCCCGAATCGAGCGCGGCCACCGTCTTCGGGATCATGTCCTGGATCGGGTACTGCGACAGCTCGATCTTGATGCCCTTGTTCTTCTCCTCGAACTTCTTGATGGCCGCGAACAGCGCGTCGTCCTCGGCCTTGTAGAAGCCCTTGACCCACCAGACGGTGAGCTTTTCCTGCGCCCACGCGGGCGCGCCGGCCAGCAACCCGGCGACGGCCAGCGCGGCGGTGAGCAACGACTTGAACTGCATGTCTTGAGTCTCCTGAGGGGTGACGCGAAAAGCGCCGGCACACGGCCGACAGCCCGCTGATTGTTATCATATGATGATTGACCTGGAGCCGGGTTCGGGCAAACCCGGCTTGCCTTCGCCGCCCCGCCGAGGCGGGCGTTCGGCTACCGGGCCGGCTTCTCGACGTGGCCGCCGAACTGGTGCCGCATCGCCGACAGCAGCTTCTCGGCGAAGGTGTGGTCCTGGCGCGAACGGAAGCGCGCGTACAGCGCCGCGGTCAGCACCTCGGCCGGCACCGCTTCCTCGATGGCGGCCTGCACCGTCCAGCGGCCTTCGCCCGAATCGGCGACGACGCCGGTGTAGTTCGACAGGTCGCGGTTCTCGGCCAGCGCCTGCGAGGTCAGGTCGAGCAACCACGACGACACCACGCTGCCGCGGCGCCACAGCTCGGCAATGTCGGCCAGGTCGAAGTCGTAGCGTCGCTCGGCCGGAATCGATGCCTGGTTCGCGTTGCGCAGGATGTCGAAGCCCTCGGCCAGCGCCTGCATCATCCCGTACTCGATGCCGTTGTGGATCATCTTGACGAAGTGCCCGGCGCCGACCGGCCCGCAATGCAGCCAGCCGCGCTCGGCGCTCGATGCGAGGCCGTCGCGCTTGGGCGTGCGCTCCAGCGCACCGGCACCCGGCGCCAGCGCCTCGAAGATCGGCGCCAGCCGCTGCACGCAGCCCGGTGGCCCGCCGATCATCAGGCAGTAGCCGCGCGCGAGGCCCCACACGCCACCGCTGGTGCCGATGTCGAGGTAGTCGATTCCGCGGGCAGCCAGCGCCTGTGCGCGGCGCACGTCGTCCTGGTAGAAGGTGTTGCCGCCGTCGATGACGGCATCGCCGGCCGACAGGCGCTGGCCCAATGCCGCCACGGTGTGCTCGGTGGCCTCGCCGTGCGGCAGCATCACCCACACCGTGCGCGGTGCGGCCAGCGTGGCGACCAGCGCGTCGAGGTCGGCCGCGCCGGCGGCTCCTTCGCGCACCAGGGTGTCGACTGCCGCCGGATCGGCGTCGTACACCACGCAGGCATGGCCGGCGCGCATCAATCGCCGTACGAGATTGGAGCCCATGCGGCCCAGGCCCACCATGGCCAGTTGCATCGTCATGCCTTTCGATTCGAATTGCCCGGCCTCATCGAGGCGCCTCACCGTCCGGCACGTCGGCGGGCGCGCACGGCCATGCTATCGCGACGTCGCGCACCAGGCTTTCGGGTGTCATGCGTCGGCATTCGGCACGCGAGCCTCCGGTTTCGGTCGCCAGGTGCTGGCCTCCACGCCGCTCGGCGCTATCCTTGGTGCATGGAAACGAACCACGGCCTGCTGGCGCTGGTGATCGGCGGCGCGCTGGCGCTGGTCGCACCCGCCCGCGCCGACACCGGCAACGTGTCGCCCACCGGCTTCGTCAGCAGCTTCCGCGAAGAGGTGAAGGCCACGCCGGACGACGTGTGGAAGGCTGTTCTGCAATTGCCGCGCTGGTGGAGCGGCCAGCACACCTATTCCGGCCAGGCCTCGAACCTGAGCCTGGACGCGCAGGCCGGCGGCTGCTGGTGCGAGCGCTGGGGTGACGGCCAGTCGGTGCAGCATGGCCAGGTGGTGCTGGTGCAGCCCGGCCGGGTGATCCGGATGTTCGCCAGTCTCGGCCCGTTGCAGGAGCTGGCGGTGCAGGGCGTGCTGACGATCGTCACCAGCGCGCAGGACGGCAAGACGCTGCTGCGCATGACCTACCGTGTATCGGGTGATGCCTCCGCCGGCCTGGAGAAGCTGGCGCCCGCAGTCGACCAGGTGATCGGCGCGCAGTACCGCCGCCTGAAGACGCTGGCCGAAACCGGCAGGCCCGAGTAGTCGTCGTGGCCTGCCGCGCCCGCGGGCCGGCGCGGCACTCCGCACATCCTGCAAAGAAACCGCGCGGCGCCACGCCGCGCGGGTCGAGCCCTTCAGGCTCGCGTGACTGCCGCGCGCTACAGCGGCGAGGCCTTGCGGCCTTCAGTGGCTGACTTGTCCGCGACCTTGGTCGTGGCCTTGTCGGCGGCCACCGGCGTGGCCTTCTTGGTGGCAGCGACCGTCGTCGCAGCCTTGGTGGCCGCCACCGGCTTGTTGCTGGCGGGCGCCGCGGCGTCCTTCACGTCATCGGCCGGGCAGGCCATCGCCGTTGCCGGCGAATAGCGCCAAGGTCGTCAACAGGTATTTCATGGTCTGCTCCTGGGTCGGCCGCGGGAAAGCGCAGATTAACCTGCCTGCCGGCGTTGCGATAGTCACCACAACCTTCGCCAGTGGGGTTTTCCGACCGCCCGCACCCGCGTGCATCCGTGATGGACTGCCGCCGATGTCGCCACATGTAACCGCAGCCAAATCGCACAATGGTCGGGCCATGAACGCCCTCGCCAGCATCGCCCTGTCCGGCATCAACGCCGCGCAACTGCGCCTGGGTGCGTCGGCGCACAACATCGCCAACGCGCAGACGCCGGGCTTTCGCCGGCAACTCGTGACGCAGCAAGTCGGTGCCCGAAGGCGGCGTCAGCGCCAGCCTGGTGCGCGCACCGGTCGAAGGCGAAGCGCTGGCCGAGGACCTGGTCGCGCAGATGAGCGCCGGCTACCAGTTCGTCGCCAACCTGCGCGTGCTGCAGACGCAGCACAAGCTGCTCGGCACGCTGCTCGACGAACGCGCCTAACGCGCGCATCAGGCAAACCCCACCACGCGGTGCGGCACGTACGGCGCTTCGAGCGCCGCGATCTCGTCGCTGCTGAGCGTCAGCGACAGCGCGGCGACCGCGTCGTCGAGGTGCGAGGTCTTCGATGCGCCGACGATCGGCGCGGTGACGCCGGGTTTGCGCAGCAGCCAGGCCATCGCCACCTGGGCCATCGGCACGCCACGCTCGGCCGCCACGCGCGCCACCTGTTCGGCCACCCGCCGGTCGGCCTCCTCGCTGTGTTCGAACAGCGACTTGCCGAACGCGTCGAGCCCGATGCGCCGCGTATCCTCACCCCAGCGCCGCGCGAGCCGGCCGCGCGCCAGCGGGCTCCACGGGATCACGCCGATGCCCTGAGTCGATGCACAGCGGCAGCATCTCGCGCTCCTCTTCGCGGTACAGCAGGCTGAGCTCGGGCTGCATCGACACGAAACGCGTCCAGCCGTGTGACGCGGCCACCGCATTGGCCTTGGCCAGCTGCCAGGCCCAGGCCGACGACGCGCCGATGTAGCGCGCCTTGCCGGCCTTGACCACATCGTGCAGCGCCTCCATCGTCTCCTCGATCGGCGTGGCCGGGTCGAAGCGGTGCGTCTGGTACAGGTCCACGTGGTCCATGCCCAGCCGGCGCAGGCTGTTGTCGATCTCGGTGAAGATCGCCTTGCGCGACAGGCCGCCGATGTTGGGGCCCTTGCGCATCGGGTTGAACACCTTGGTCGCGACGACGACCTCGTCGCGGCGCGCGAATTCCTTCAGCGCGCGGCCGAGGAACTCCTCCGACGTGCCTTCCGAGTACGAGTTAGCGGTGTCGAAGAAGTTGACGCCCTGCTCGACGGCGTGGCGGATGATCGGCCGGCTCTGCTCCTCGGGCAGCGTCCAGGCGTGCGCGCCGCGTTCGGGCACGCCGAAGGTCATGCAGCCGAGGCAGATGCGCGACACCTTGAGGCCGGTGCGGCCGAGGCGGGTGAATTGCATGGTCTGTGGCTCCGGTTGGTTCGCGCTCAGCCTACTCCAACCAGGCGCGAAGCGCGGCCTGCAAGGCATCGCCGACCTGCAGGCCACGGGCACGCGCGGCGTCGTTGAGCTGCGAGATCACGCCGTCGGTCCATGCGTCCATCGCGTCGCCGATGCGCGCCGAGTTGTGCGCCACCGCGCCGGCGGGCACGCCACGCTGTTGCAGCATCGCGAGCGCCACGATGCCGGCCGCGTCCTTGCCGATGCCGGCGTCGTTGAAGAACACGGCCGCCAGCGGCAGCGCGCACGCCACCTCGCCCGACGACGCGCCGCCGTGCGAGCCGGCGACGACGATGGCACCCGCGTCGTCGGGCTCGAGTTGCGTGATCGAGTCGATCAGCAGCACGCAGCCGCGGACGCCGCGCGCGATCACCTGCTTGAGCATCGAAAGGCTCCTCCGGTGTCCGGCACTATGGCACGGCCGCTCAGGCATGATGGCCGCGCAGGAGAGAGGCACCGATCATGACCGCCACCGTCACCGTCACCCGCCGGCGCATCCGCAGCAACGGCGTCACGATCCAGTGCGCCGTCGCCGGCCAGGGCCCGCCGATCCTGATGCTGCACGGCTACCCGCAGACGCACGTGATGTGGCACCGCGTCGCGCCCGAGCTGGCGCAGGCCCACACGCTGGTCTGTGCCGACCTGCGCGGCTACGGCGATTCGTCCAAGCCGCGCGGGCTGCCCGACCACAGCAACTACAGCAAGCGCGTGATGGCCGAAGACATGGTCGGCGTGATGCGCGCGCTCGGCCACGAACGCTTCCACGTCGTCGGCCACGACCGCGGCGCGCGGGTGGCGCATCGCCTGGCCCGCGACCACGGCGCACGCGTGCGGTCGCTGACGGTGCTCGACATCTCGCCGACGCTGAAGATGTACGACAGCACGAGCATGGCGTTCGCGCGCGCCTACTACCACTGGTTCCTGTTCATCCAGCCCGAGCCGGTGCCCGAGAAGATGGTGGCCGCGGTCGGCCTGGCCGGCATGTTCGGTCGCCAGGGTGTGATCCTCGGCAGCCCCAGCGACCTGTTCGCGCCGCGGGCCTTGAAGGAATACTTCCGCTGCTTCGACACGCGCACGATCCACGCCAGCTGCGAGGACTATCGCGCGTCGGCCGGCATCGACCTGGAGCACGATCGCGCGGATCTTGCGCGCAAGCTCGCGATGCCGGTGCTCGCGATCTGGGGCACGCGCGGCGTGATCGGCAGGCTGTTCGATTGCGCCGCCGACTGGCGCGAGGTGGCCGACGACGTCACCGGCATCGCGGTGGACAGCGGCCACTTCGTCGCCGAAGAGCGGCCGGCTGAGGTGACGCAGGCGATCAGGAGCTTCCTCGCCCAGCACCCTTGAGCGCCGTCACGCCGGCGACAGGCCACAAGGGGGCCCGTACCTATACTGCGCCGGCCGGATCCAAAGGAGCCGGCTGCGTTCTCAGGGCGGGGTGAAAGTCCCCACCGGCGGTATCCGTGTTCGGGCCATTCGACCCGCATGCGGAAGCCCGCGAGCGCCCGCGGCCGGCCACGGCGGTGGGGTCAGCAGACCTGGTGCGAGGCCAGGGCCGACGGTCACAGTCCGGATGAAAGAGCAACGCAAGGCTTGTCGCCGCGGCGCCTGATGGGCACCGTGGCGCTGGTTGCGTGCGCCCTGATTCAGGCCCTTCAACCTTGCTGAGGTGTTCCATGAATCAGATGATCCAGTCTCCCCTGTCCTCGAGCCACGGCTCGCCGCGCATCGCGATCATCGCGTCGACCTGGCACGCCGACATCGTCGAGCGCGGATGCACCGCGTTGCGCGATGAGCTGCAAAGGCTCGGCGTGCCGCCCGACGCGGTTTCGCACCATGAGGTGCCCGGCGCATTCGAGATCCCGCTGCTGGCGCAGCGGCTGGCCCGCCGCGGCGACGTCGATGCCGTGGTGGCCTGCGGCTTCGTCGTCGACGGCGGCATCTACCGCCACGAGTTCGTGGCCGCCGCGGTGATCGACGGCCTGATGCGGGTGCAACTCGACACCGGTGTGCCGGTACTGTCGTGCGTACTCACGCCGCAGGCCTTTCACGAACACGACGTGCACCAGCGCTTCTTCGCCGAGCACATGGTCGACAAGGGCGTCGAGGTTGCGCGGGCCTGCGTGCGCACGGTGGCGCTGGCTCGCGAGCTCGATGCCGCAGCGAACTGACGGCTGGCGGCCTTCGGGCCGCTCCGCATCGCGGAGCGCGCGTCGGCCTGCTACGCTGGTTGGACGATGCGCGGTCCGCGCGCTGGAGATCCCACCACCATGGCCCACCAGACCCTTTGCGCGCCAGTGCGGCGACGTCGCCGCGCGCTGTTGCTGCTCGCAGCCGTCGCCTGCGTCGCGCCGGTCTTCGCCCAGACGGCGGCACCGAACGCGCCGATCCGGCTGATCGTGCCGTTCACGCCGGGCACCGGCATCGACCTGATCGCGCGGCAGATCGGCCCGAAGCTCGCCGAGCGGCTGGGCCGGCCGGTGGTGGTGGACAACCGGCGCCGGCGCGTCGGGCAACGTCGGCACCGAGGCGGTGGTGCGCGCGGCGCCCGACGGCAGCACGCTGCTGGTCACCGTGAACACGCTGGTGATGAACCGCGCGCTGTACCCCAAGCTCGGTTTCGACCCGGTGAAGGATCTCGAGCCGGTCACGCTGACCAGCTGGGGCCAGCTGCTGCTGGTGGCCAGCAAGGCCGTCGGGCATCCGAAGCGCGCAGGACCTGATCGCACGCGCGAAGGCGCGGCCCGGGCGCGCTGAACTACGGCTCGCCGGGCAACGGCACGCCGCACCACCTGGCGATGGAGCTGGTGAAGAGCCAGACCGGCGTGTTCATCACCCACATTCCCTACCGCGGCACCGGCGCCGGCGGTGACCGACCTGCTCGGCGGCCAGATCGACCTGATGTTCCTGCCGATCCACGTGGCGCTGCAGCACGTCAAGGCCGGCAACCTGTTGGCGCTGGGCATCAGCAGCGACAAGCCGCATCCGCTGCTGCCCGACGTGCCGCCGCTGCGCACGCTCAACCTCGGCCACCTCGACGTCGACATGTGGTACGGCGTGCTCGCGCCCCACGGCACGCCGAAGGCGTTCACCGAGCGCCTGAACCAGGAACTCAAGGACATCCTCGCGCTGCCCGAGGTGAAGGCGGCGTTCGAGACGCAGGGCATGACGCCGGCGCACAGCAGCGCCGACGAGTTCCGCACGCTGATCGCCAAGGACGCCGTGCGCTGGGCGGTGCTGATCCAGGCCCAGGCGATCAAGGCGGACTGACGACGCCCGCCCGGAGCTGACATGGACATCGCCATCGTCGGCGCCGGCCTCGGCGGCCTGACCGCGGCCGCCACGCTGCTGCAGCGCGGCCATCGCGTGCGGGTCTACGAGCAGGCGCCGCAGCTCGGCGAGGTGGGCGCCGGCATCCAGATGAGCGCCAACGCGATGAAGGTGCTCGATGTGTTGGGCCTGCGCGAGTCGATCGCGCGCGCCGGCGTGTTGCCCAAGGCGTTCGAATTCCGCCGCTTCGACAGCGGCGAGATGCTGCACCGGCTGCCGCTGGGCGAACAGCATGCGCAGCGCCACGGTGCGCCGTACTTCCAGATCCACCGCGGCGACCTGCACCTGGCGCTGCAGCGGGCGGTGCACGCCGCTGGATGCGCAGGCGATCGTGCTCAATGCCCGCGTGACGGCCCTCGACGAGAGCGCCGACGGCGTGGCGCTGCGCGTCGACGGCGCGCCCGATGTGCACGCCGAGCTCGTGATCGGCGCCGACGGCATCAGAGTCGGTCGTGCGGCGCGCGATCATCGGCGACGACGCGCCGGTGTTCACCGGCCAGGTGGCCTGGCGCTGCACCGTGCCGACGGCGCGCATCGCGCCCGAGCTGCGCACCGACCTCGTGTCCACCGTCTGGTGCGGGCCGAAGAACCACGCCGTCACCTACTACCTGCGCGGCGGCGACCTGCTCAACTTCGTCGGCTGCGTCGAGCGGCCGTGGGAAGAAGAGTCGCTGGACCGCGCGCCGGCCCTGGGCCGAGCTCGACGACGACTACCGCGGCTGGCACCCGATGGTGCGCGCGGTGATCGACGCGGTCGATCGCGACCAGTGTTTCCGCTGGGCGCTGAACCACCGCGCGCCGGTGGCGCGCTGGAGCTCGGCGCGCGTCACGCTGCTCGGCGACGCGGTGCACGCCACGCTGCCCTACATGGCCCAGGGCGCGGCGATGGCGATCGAGGACGCTGCGGTGCTGGCGCGCTCGCTCGAACTGCCGGGCACGCTGGCCGAGCAGCTGCAGCGCTACGAGCGCCACCGCGCACCGCGCACCGCCCGCGTGGTGCGCGAGTCCGCCGAGATGGGCGAGCTCTATCACATCGGCGACGCGGCGACGATGCGTCAGGCCTTCGTCGACCGCGACATCGCACGCTCGCGCAACGAGTGGCTGTACCCCTACGATCCCTGGCGCGCGGCGCTCGACTGACCCGCCGCCCGGCCTGGGCGCCGTCAACCGGGCTGGATGGCCAGCTCGGCGGCCGCCGGGGGCAGCGTCGGCTCGCGCGGAAACATCGACGTCGCGACACGCGCCACGCGCTCGCGCAGCCAGCGGTGTGCCGGATCGCGCTCATGCCGGCGATGCCACAGCAGGCCGACGTCGATGCGCGGCAGGGTGAACGGCAGAGACCGCACCACCAGATCGGGCGCCACGCCGCTGACCGGCACGTAGCTGCGCGGAAACACGGTCAGCAGGTCCGAACGCTGCACCGCCTGCGCGGCGGTGGAGAAGTGGCTGACCGTCAGCACCACGCGGCGCGACCGGCCGAGCGTGGCCAGCGCCTCGTCGACGAAGCCATGGTTGCGGCCGGCGAAGCTGACCCGCACGTGCCGCGCGCCGCAGTAGTCGTCCAGCGACAGCCGGTCGGCATCGGCCAGCGGATGACCGCGCCGCATCACGCCCACGTAGTCGCAGTGGTACAGCGCGTCGATCTGGCATTCGTCCCGCCCGGCGGCCGCGGCCAGCGCGCGCGTCACGTCGGGAAAGAAGCCGAGCGCGACGTCGGCGCCGCCGCGCTCGAGCGACGGGCGCGGGTCGCGGGTGGTCAGCGGCTCGACGCGCAGTGCCACCGCCGATGCGTCGCGCTCCAGTGCCTCGAGCAGCGGCGGCACCAGCACCGCCGCCGTGGCATCGGCCATCACCAGCGTGAAGCTGCGCGACTCGTCGCGCGGGTCGAACGCCTGCGGATCGAACACGTCGCGCAAGCCGGCCATCGCCACCCGCACCGCCGGCCACAGGCTCTCGGCCTGCGCGGTCGGCGTCACACCGCTGGAGCCGGGCACGAACAGGTCTTCCCCGGTGGCTTCGCGAAGCCGGCGCAACGCATTGCTGACCGCGGGCTGCGTCATCGACAACCGCACCGCCGCCCGCGTGACATTGCGTTCGACCATCACGACGTCGAAGACCCGCAAGAGATTGAGATCGAGTGTGCGGAAGTTCATATCAGCAGCGCGTGGGGGGCATTCGCGTCTGTGATGGCCCGATTCCCACTCGCAATTTCCCAAGCATAAGTGAAAACCCTAGTATGGCCTGGCGATCGCTGAATGGTCGTGCAAACCGAAAGGCCACTTGCCATGTCCACTCCACGAATCACCGTCACGGTGCCGGCCTGCGTGTCCGCACCACGCGGCGCGATCTGGGCCGCTGATGCCGCGGTCTGGCTGATGCACAAGCGCCCACGCATGGCCACGCCGTCGCAGGCATCACCGGCGCTTTCCGGTCAAGCAGAGCTCTCGCCGTACCGCCGGCTGTCGCCGACGCTGCTGCAGGCCGTCGGCCAGGCGATCTGGAGCGCGCTCGAGTCGTTCGGTCAGCGCCGGGCGGCGCGCGAGCTCGAGGCGACGGCCGACCGCTGGCAGTCGATCGACCCCGAGCTGGCGCGTCGCCTGCGCGCTGCGGCGCTCTGGCGAGATGACACCCGCGAGGAGACCCCGACATGAACGCATCGACGATCGTCGACGTGTTGAGCACGCATCCTGCCCGCGCCCTGGTCAGCGCGTCGCTGCAGCGATGCATCCAGGCCGGCCGGCAACTGTGGCACCGCCACGCTGGCCGCGCGACGCGGCAAATTCCCGGCGATCCCGCCACCGAGGCCGCCGCCGTGCGCGCGTTGGCCTACCGCTACCGCCGCACCGATCCGGGCTTCGCGGCCGACCTGTACGCCGCCGCCGACCGACACGAGCTCGACAGAGAAGGCTAGCAAGCCTCGGGCGGCACGCCGCTCAGCGGTCCCGGTGACGGCGCACGGCGCAGCCCGCGGCGCCGACACGGCCACGGCGTTCGTGGTGCAATGCGGTCCACTGCCGCACCGGGCCACCGCAGGTCGCACACGCCACGCCGCGTCGCCCTGGCTTTCAAACTCGCCACCACCGAGACCCGCCATGAAGATCCCGTCGCTCAAGGAAGTCGTCACCGCCGAAGAGTGGCAACTGCGCGTCGACCTCGCCGCCGCGTACCGCCTGGTCGCTGCCTATGGCTGGAGCGACCTGGTGTTCACCCACATCTCGGCGCGCGTGCCGGGCCCGGGGCACCACTTCCTGATCAATCCCTATGGCCTGATGTTCGACGAGATCACGGCCTCCAGCCTGGTGCTGATCGACCAGGACTGCAACAAGCTGCGCGAGTCGCCGTTTCCGGTCAATCCGGCCGGCTTCACCATCCACAGCTGCATCCACGCGGTGCGTGACGACGCGGGCTGCGTGCTGCACACCCACAGCCGCGCGGGTGTGGCTGTCAGCGCGCAGAAGGCCGGCGTGCTGCCGCTGAGCCAGCAATCGACGCTGATCCTGAACTCGCTGGCCTACCACGACTACGAAGGCATCGCGCTCAACGCCGACGAAAAACCGCGGCTGCAGGCCGACCTGGGGCATGCCAACTTCCTGATGTTGCGCAACCACGGCCTGCTGACGGTGGGCCGCACCATCCCGGACGCGTTCCTGAACATGTACTTCTTCGAGAACACCTGCCGCATCCAGATCGACGCGCAGGCCGGCGGGGCGAGCTGAACCTGATCGGCCCCGGCCCGATCGCAGCCAACGCCAACGTCTCGAAAGTCGCCACCGCCGGCCAGGGCGCCAACCTGGCCTGGCCCGCGCTGCTGCGCAAGCTGGACCGCGAGAACCCGGGCTACGACAGTTGAGTGCGGCCGCCGGCCCCCTGCCGGCACAGCAGCAGCGGCTGCTGAACGGCCCCATCCTGCCGACGCTGCTGCGCTTTGCGCTGCCCAACATGGCCGCCATGCTGGCGACGGCCCTGGCAGCGATTGCCGAGACCGGCTTCGTCGGCAGCATGGGCGTGCCTTCGCTGGCCGGCATGGCGCTGGTATTCCCGCTGGTGATGCTGCAGCAGATGCTCTCGGCCGGAGCGATGGGCGGTGGCGTGTCCTCGGCCGTCAGTCGCGCACTCGGCGCGGGCGACACGGCGCGGGCCGGCGCGCTGGCCGTGCACGCGATCTGGATCGGGCTGGCCGCCGGCCTGGTCAGCACCGCCGCGATGCTGAGCCTGGGGCCCGCGCTGTACGCGCTGCTTGGCGGCCGGGGCGAGGCGCTGGCGCAGGCGGTGGCCTACTCGAACGTCGCCTTCATCGGTGCGGCGGGCATCTGGATGCTGAACACCTGGCCTCCGTCATCCGCGGCAGCGGCAACATGGCCGTGCCCTCGGTCACGCTGCTGGCTGGTGGCCGCGGCTGCAGGTGGCGGTGGGCGGGGCTCTCGGCCTGGGCTGGGGCCGTGCCGCGCGGGGCATGGCCGGGGTGGCGCTGGGGCAGGTGGTGGCCTATCTGGGTGGCGCGCTGTTCCTGCTGGCCTACCTGCGCAGCGGGCGCGCGCATCGCGCTGGCCATCACAGCCACGCCGCTGCAGCGCGAGTTGTTGCGCGACATCCTGCGCGTCGGCGCGGTGGCCTGCCTGTCGCCGTTGCAGACCGTGCTGACCATCCTGGTGCTCACGCGCCTGGTGGCGCACTTCGGCACCGACGCGCTGGCCGGCTACGGCATCGGCACGCGGCTGGAGTTCCTGCTGGTGCCCGATCGCCTTCGCGGTGGGTGTGGCCTCGGTGCCGCTGGTGGGCATGGCCATCGGCGCCGGGCGATCGAGCGGGCGCGGCGCGCGGCCTGGATGGCGGCCCGCTGGCATTCGCCGTGCTGGGCACGCTGGGGTTGCTGGTGGCACTGCTGCCCGACCAGTGGAGCGGGCTCTTCACGCAAGACACGGCCGTGCTGGCTTCGGCCGCCACCTACTTCCACTGGGTCGGGCCCATCTACGGCCTGTTCGGCCTCGGGCTGTGCCTGTACTTCTCGTCGCTCGGCGCGGGGCAAGGCCGTGGGGCCGGTGCTGGCCGGCACGTTGCGACTGTTGGTGGTGGCGCTGGGCGGCTGGCTGCTGGCGCAAGCGCAGACGCCGCCTTGGACCATCTTCGCGCTGGCGAGCCTGGCGATGGCGGCCTACGGGCTGGCGATGGCGTGGATCGTGCAAGTCGCCCGCTGGGGCGTGTGACCGCGCTGACATCGGGTCGCGGCTGGTGGGCGAATTCGAAGACAGCACCTGCCCTGAACCGGCGCTGCGGCAGCAGCGCTAACGGACGCGCACCGTCGCAGCGCGACCCGGGCGTTCGTGGTGCAATGGCGTTCCGCCCCGCGCGATCCGCCGCACCGCATGTCGCACACCCCCCGCCCCGTGTCCCTGCTGCTCAACGTGGCGCACGCGCTCGACCATCTGTTCCTGCTGGTGTTCGCCACCGCCGTCACCACCATCGCGCTGGAGTTCGGCTTTGCGCGCTGGGAGGACCTGATGCCCTACAGCGTCGGCGCGTTCGTCCTGTTCGGCCTGGGCTCGATGCCGTCGGGCCGGCTCGGCGACCTGTGGGGGCGGCGCCGCATGATGCTGGTGTTCTTCTTCGGCATCGGCGCCTCGGCGCTGCTGGCCGCGCTGACGGTCAACGCCTGGCAGATGGCCGCGGCGCTGACGCTGATCGGCGCCTTCGCGTCGATCTACCACCCGGTGGGCATCCCGATGCTGGTGCAGCACGCCGAGAACCCGGGCGCGACCATCGGCGTCAACGGGCTGGCCGGCAACCTGGGCATCGCGGTGGCGGCGATCGTCACCGGCTTCCTGGTCAAGTGGATCGGCTGGCGCGCGGCCTTCGTCGTGCCGGGGCTCGCGTCGATCGTCTGCGGCGTGTTGTTCGCCCGCCTGGCGCCGCACGAGTCGGAGCCGCCCGCCACGCGCAGCCGCAAGTCGGCGGTCGAGCTGCCCGCGGCGATGCTGGCGCGCGTGTTCGCCGTGATGACCACGGCCGCCGCCACCGCCAGCCTGCTGTTCAACCTGACCACCAACGGCAACGGCCAGTTGCTGGCCGAGCGCATGCGCGGCATCGTCGACGACCCGGCCACGCTGGGCATGCTGCTGGCCGGCGTGTACGCGCTGTCGTCGCTGGCGCAGGTGGTGGTGGGCCGGCTGATCGACCGCGTGCCGCTGAAGCGCCTGTACCTCACGATCGCGCTGGCGCAGGCGCCGCTGCTGGCGCTGGCCGCGTACGCCCAGGGCTGGTGGCTCTACGCGGCGCTCACCGGCGTGATGATCCTGATCTTCGGCGCGATCCCGTTCACCGACGCGATGATCGTGCGCTACGTCGACGACCGCATGCGCTCGCGCGTAGCCGGCATGCGGCTGACGGTGTCGATCGGCATCAGCTCGCTGGCGGTGTGGCTGCTCGGGCCGGTGGTCAAGGCAGGCGGCTTCAGCACGCTGCTGCTGGCGATGGCGTGCATCGCGCTGTGCACCACGGCCATCGTGGCCTGGCTGCCCGGCGAGGCGGCGACGCACCGCGCGGCGGTGGCCGTCGGGTAGCCCGGCGCATCAGTCCTGCTCGTTTGCAGCTTCGTCGACCGGACCCGCGGCCCGGACTCTCGACCTTGCCAGTAGAACAACGCCGACGAGACCAGCGACACCGAGGCCCAAGTCCTGAGGCACACCAAGAAGAAATGCGGCCTGTACGCCTACAAAACACCACAGCACCGGGGCCGCGAACGGGCTGCGCGGATACGGCGCCACCAGGAACGCCAACACGCCAACGGTGAATATCGTGGTTGGACACGGCAGGCCAAACGACGGTACCGCCGGGTAGTGGTGTCCTGCGTGGTACGACCAAACTGGATACACGACGAGCGCGAACACGATGAGGACGAGACCGACCACGGTGCGAAGACCACGGACTACCCTGAACTCGAGCCTGCCGCGAAGCACACCTTCCCAGAGAAAGACGACGGCGCCTGCCAGCGATACACCAGCGAAGGCATAGGCCCCGGGATTGATGGCGGTGAAGAACGCGAGGTGATACGCGAGACCAAGCCAAGCCCATAGAAAGGCCAGGATGGCCGAAATGCCTGCGCCAGACCAACGACGCCGAAGAACCACCAGCGCAACGGCAACGACAGCGAGTGCGACCAACAGAACTTGGGCCGGCCAGACCGTGGTGTTGTAGTCACGGAATACGCCGTAGAACTGCTCGATCGTGAAAGGAAGCTGCATGGACACTCAAGACGGCTAACGTTGGAGCTCACCTTCGGGCGCCAGCTTGCCGTTGAACGTCCGGTGGAGCGAGAGGCGGTGCGTCAATGAGGCAACCGAACGCAGCAACTGCATGACTTGTCGTACAGCCCTACCCCGTCCTCAAGGTCACCGGCAAAGCACGGCGCGGCGAGCAGCAGTGAACGGACGCCGATGCTTACCCTGGTTCTCATCATTGCCTCCTGAACAACGGTGTTGTCTGGCACTGGTTGCGCCGGCTACTGCGACTCGCGGCGAATGAGTTTGAGTGCGTAGACAAAGGTTGCTAGGAACACCAAACCAAGGGCGAGCCAGCCCCACGGGTTTGGTCTTTCAACTTCCGTGAAGTCTGCATGCTGCGGGTTGTTCGTGAGATAGGTGACCGGGACTTTGGCGCCACTCGCAACTTGGCGCGCTATCTCGCCAGAGAGGCGCTTGCGAGGGAAAACCAAGTTACCAACCGGACTGACATAGCGCACGTCGATGAGATGTACGTCGTACCCACCTGTCGATATCGTGATCTTCTTGCTTGGATCGGCGAGTTCCATCGTCGCCCGCTGACTGTGCAGGCGATAGTCGATGTTCTCGTATAGAGCGATGCCGCCGATGACTAAGCACGCAGCCGAAGCGCAAAACAGCATGGCGATGAAGATGATCTTGCGCATGAGGCGGTGTGCGTTGATGCGGCTTGACGTTAGAGCTAACCGGCGCGCAGCGGCAGGACGGCCAGGGCCGGTTGGCGACAATGGTACTTCTGGCGCCGACCGGCCCTGACTGGCCTGTCGTTGCTCGTCTGTTCGAGCTCAGCTTCGTGCGGAGGCCGCGGGTTGGAGCGCGCCGGCTGGAGCGATGGGTTGGGCGTCACCGTGCTCGGCGATGAAGTGGCCATCCTCCATCGCTGTCCATGTCGGTGTCGACACGTTCAATGCCTGCCTGACGCACGAATGAGTTCGAACAGGTGCCGATTCCATTCGGCATGGACACGCGGATGAAGGTGGTTGACTGCCCTGCCTGGAATCTCGACTCCAGCGGCTACTGCAGCCGCGTTGAGATTGTGCAAGCGGTTGGGCCAACCGGCGGGCCAAGGATCTACAAGGGCTCGAAGCATCTGAAGATCAACGTCCCAGCACTTCTTGAACACCTGCGCGGCCTCATCTCCCAGATGAAACCAATCCGCGAACCTATCGACTGTTGGGATCCATGCCCAGAACTCGTCCACCTGACCGCAGAAGTCCACGACGGCTGCCGCGATCTGCGCCCGAGGCATCCGCGGCTCGTCTGGGGTGATTAGTCGAAAGACACCGGAGATGAAGTCATTGGTGGATGGATCGATCTCCACTTCGGACGAGATGCCGTACCAGGAGCGCCCCTCTTCATCCGCAAGGCCAATCCACATAAGCTCTGACCGATCCGACCACGGCGGGGCGGTCCATTCAGTGTCCAGAAAGATACGGCGCTTCATGGTTCACTCTCGTGCCGCCCAACTTTCAAGAAGCCACGACTTACGCCTGGCGAAGATCTGCATTGGAGATACGGCGCGACAGCCATAGTAGATATGCACCGACAACAACATCAACCGAGAAACAGAAAACGGGATACCAACCAGGAACACCGGCGTTTGTGATGAACTGACTGTGCGTCAAGTCGTACAGCCCATGAAGTATCCAGAATGCGCCGACCACGACCGCTGACTGACGCACGCTCACAAATGCGAAAACCAGCCCAACTACGACAAATGGAACACCGTAGATCATTTCCTTGACGCCCACAGCTCGCTCACCGGCTTGTAGAGCGAAGAATGCGTACAAGCTAGGCAGAGTGAGCAGGCCTAATGAATACAACCAATGTTGCCCACGAATGATCCGTGCAAAGACGATCGTGAGAACACCTACCGCGACACCAATGAGGGCTTCAATCAAGGCTCCCTCCTTCCTTTGGACGCATAACGTCTGAGTTCAGCCGCGTGCGGAGGCCGCAGGCCGTGGCACGACGGCTGGAGCGATGGGTTAGACATCTTGTTTGCTCTGTGGCTGTGTAACACCCACGGCATTAGGTTGTCTGCTCACCTCGTAGCGCAGTTCGGCGAATCCTGAGCCAACCCGCTTGGCCGACACGAGATTGAGAGCTGGCGAAGTGATTTGCCTTGGCAGTAGCGGCTTGCCCGACCCAAGAGTGACTGAGCCCACCTGAACAATGATCTCGTCCAAGAGCCCCGCGTCGTGGAACTGCCCGGCCAGGTCGCCGCCTCCAACGATCCAGAGGTTCTTGCCTTGCGCAGCCTTTCGCATTTGGCGATGCACGGTGCGAACACTGCCTTTGACGAAGTGAACGACGGCGCCGGCGACCTCGGGAAGGACGCGACTACTGAACACCCAAGCGGGCTGAACGTACGGCCATGGCTGAGGCGTGTCACTGCCGCGCTTGACAACATGGCGCAGCATCCAAAGGTAAGTCGCTGAACCCATTGCCAACGCGCCTACGTCCTGAATGAAGGCCGGATAGCTGGTGTCGTTGACGTCGCCCAGCGGGAACAACCAGTCCAGAGAATCGTCTGAAGTGGCGATGAAGCCATCGAGGCTGCTGGCGGTGTAATACTGCGTCTTCATTGCGGCCAATCGCAGTGGTAGTGGCGAATGATGCCTTGCGTTTGAGCTCACCTGCGGGCGGCAGACGGCGAAGCCGGCTGGCGAACGTCAGGTGGAGCGAAGGGTGGAGCGGCGCCACACATAGTGACTGACGGTCTGCTGGCTACCCTGGAACTGCATGACCGTGTCTTCAGCATGAACGAATGCGGCGCGGTCAAGAGTGCGCCGCGACGGAGCGTTTGCCGACTCGGTGATGGCCAAAATGCACGGCAGATCGAAGGTCTCTGCAGCCCATTGGCAAGCATAGAGTAGAGCCTCCGAGCCGTAGCCTCGACCTCGTGAAGCCTCGGCGATGGCGTAGGAAACCTCCACTTCGCTGTCCAGCGGGCTGAACCCGACATGGCCAAGTAGCGCTCGGCTGGAAAGGTGCTCGACGGCCAAGACGTATGGGCCCAAACGCGGATCGCCTGGCGTCGAATAGCAGGAGATCAAGTAGCGCATGCGGGAAGTTGCCTCGCCAATGTCCGCGTAGACATGGGACGGAAGCCAGCGACGAGTGGACGGTTCGCTATTGAGCTCCATCATGCGCTCAGCGTCCTCGACGACGATGCTGCGTATCCCGAGGGAAGGGGTCGCGATCGGAAGTGACATTGCGCGCATTGCGAAGTGCAATGAAGGTGTTGTGTGAGGCCTAACGTTTGAGCTCAGCCGCGTGCGGAGGCCGCAGGCCGCAGCACGTCGGCTGGAGCGAAGGGTTAGACCGATGCGTCACGGAACGCGCGAAAGACCGTGTTGATTCGCGTTTGATAGCCAGGGCCCTGAGCCTTGAACCATTCGAGAACGTCTTGATCGACCCGAATCGATATTGAAGCCTTGGCTGGCAAGCGGCTTCAGACCGCGCCGAACGACGCCACGCACGATGTGGCGGATATCGGCTTCCGGATGCTCCGTCGGTCGGCGAGCGCGGGCTTGGCACGCGCCTTCAGGCGCGCCCAATCAGTTTTGGATTTGGGTGAAGTAGATTTGTGTTTCACGGTTGGTTGCTTTGCGGAACGAGATGATGCGGATTTCATGGTCAGTCTCCGTGTGAACGAGTGAGACAGGAACGCCGGCGAGCAGTCCCAGTGTGACGAAGCGCTGCTCACCGTAGGAGAACCGGTCGTCTTCGAACGTGAACGTGACACCTTCGAACACGAGAGGGGCATCGATGAAATCGAGCCCATGGGCCTTCAGGTTCGCGGCGCGCTTTGCCTCCGACCAGGTGAACTCCATGCGCGCAGTGTATATACAGCAGCGTAGTGGCGTCAACGAACGGGAGTTCATCGGTCTAACGTTTGAGTTCACCTGCGCGTGCCAGACTGGCGCAGTCAGCTGTAGCGCGTCAGGTGCTAACGAAGGGTTAGGCCTCACCGCGGTTGCGACCGCGACAGCGCGAGGTCAAGCTCATGCTTCGCCATTCGCCTAAACGCCTCGACGTCGGCGAGCATACGATCTACAAACTCATCGATTTCGCGGGCGGACATCAGGTGCGGACCGATCCGTACGCTTCCGTCTTCTTGATAGAACTCGGCAAGCTGCGCGACAACAAATGGAAATGTGGGAAAGGAACCGGTCGCTGCGTCCGACGCAACCACAAGCGGCACGAACAGTGGCATGGATACGTCCCCGTGAAAGTGTGAGGCGTGACGTTGGAATGTCAGAGTGGGCTAAGCATCGCTCCATATCTACTTCTGCTCCAAGTCACGCTTGGCGCGCGACAGACACAAGAGCATAAACGTCTTCTCGTATGCCTCGCGCTGCGAGATGATGAGCTGGAGATCCTGCGCAGTCTTGATGTTGTTGTAGTTGACTCCGAACGGGTACAACCCGTCGCGTGGAAACTGATTCGTCTTGTTGTCTAGTTCAATTCGGCAGTAGCTCAACACCTCTTTGCCCAGCCCGAGCTTCTGCGCGTGACGCTCCGCAGCTACGGACACGCGGCCGATCATTTTCGTAAGCGTACCCCGAGGCCCTCTTGACGATCAGAGCTTGATCTGTGCGAGCCAGTCGTTACCGGGATGGTGTCGAAGGCCGCAGGATCCCAGGTGTCGGCCGATCCATTCGGCCATGTTGTCGTGCTCGGCGTGGTCGGGGTCCGCCATGGCCTGCACGAACTCCGCATAGCCCGGCACGCCGCCGCAATCCTCGGGTGGCGTTGCGCCGGCCCCATCCACGCACAACGGCAGCTCCATCTCCGGATCCGGCGCGAGCGTCTTCTCGACCTTGATGCGGTGCTCCCAGTAATCACCGAAGTCGTAGACGTAGTTCAACGTCGCCTTGCGCAGTGCGCGTCGTCAACCGCGTGTTCTCGCTCGTGACCGACCCGGGAGCGTCATACATCGGATCGGGTGTGCCATAGCGCTCGCCGTCGCCTGCGATGAACTCGTGCATGTGCGAGTGGCCCCAGCCGAAGGCGGCTTGGATGACCAGGTGAAGCCGCAGCCAGCGTGATCGTCTCGGGCACCAGCACCCGGCGCCAGACCTTGGGCTTGGTGCCGCGCAGTTCGATGTGCAGTTGAAGGATCGCGGCCGGCGTCTTGATCCGTTGTACCTTGGTCGCCATGCTCAAGCTGCTTGTCGTTGGTCTTCGGCGCGTGCGCCGATGTTCCACGGCAGCAACTCGTCGATTCGGTTGATGGGGTGCTCGGCAATGCGCGTCAGCACTTCGCGCAGGTAGCCTTCCGGATCGAGCCCATTGAGCTTGGCCGTTTCCACGAGGCTGTAGATCGCCGCGGCGCGTTCGCCGCCCGCGTCCGACCCCATGAAGAGGTAGTTCTTGCGGCCCAGGCTGACGCCACGCAATGCGCGCTCGGCGGCATTGTTGTCGATCTCGATGCGGCCGTCGTCGAGGTAGCGCGTCAACGCCCGCCACCGCGTGAGCGAGTAGCCGATCGCGCCGGCGATCTCGGACTTCGCCGACACGCGCCCGACCATGCTGCCCAGCCATGCGTGCAGTTCCTCCAGCAGCGGCCCGGCGCGCGCCTGGCGTTGTCGTCGTCGCTCGTCGGGCGGCCGGCCTCGGATGTCGGCCTCGACGGCGTAGAGCGCGGCAATGCGTTTGAGCGCCTGTTCGGCAATCGTGCCGGGCGCGCGCCCCAGGCTCAGGTGCAGTTCCCACCACGGCCGCCTCGCGTGGGCCCAGCATGCGCTTCAGTGACGCGCCCGCTGTCGTAGAGCTTGCCCCAGCCGCCGTAGGCGTCGGCTTGCAGGATGCCGCTGAACTTCTTCAGGTGCTTCTGCGGGTGCCGGCAATTGATGGTGTACTCCATGGACCTCTCTTGTCTGCTCGCGGCCAGTGGACTAAACCGCTCTCGCGGTAGGCGCTCCGGCGGAGTCGTGGTGGTTCGTTGCGCTGCTGGTTCTGCGATGTTGTTGAGCGAGGCAATCCGCCTCGTTCTTCAACAGGAGCAGCATCATGAACCGATCGACACCTGGCATCACGCCGCTGCGTCAACGCATGCTCGAGGACATGCACCTGCGCAAGCTCGAGCCCAAGACGCAGGCCAGCTATGTGCGCGCCGTGCGCAAGCTTGCCGAGTTTCTTGAACGTTCCCCCGACACCGCGACTGCCGAGGACCTGCGCCTCTTCCAGTTGCACCTGGTCGACCAAGGCACCTCGCCGATCACGCTCAACGCGACGCTCACGGGCTTGAAGTTCTTCTTCGGCGTCACGCTGGGTCGTGGGGAGTTGCTGGCCAAGACGAGCTCGGTGCGCGTGCCGCAGACGCTGCCGGTGGTGCTCAGTCGCGAGGAGGTCGCTCGCCTGATCGGGGCCGTCACCAACCTGAAGCACCAGACGGCATTGACGGTGGCCTACGGCGCGGGCTTCGCGCAGGCGAGGTCATCGCTCTCAAGGTCGGCGACATCGACAGCCAGCGCATGACGCTGCGCGTCGAACAGGGCAAGGGCCGCAAGGATCGCTACGCCATGCTCTCGCCGTTGCTGCTGGAGCGACTTCGTGCGTGGTGGCGCGTTGCGCATGCCCAGGGCAAGATCTTCCACAAGGGATGGCTGTTCCCCGGGCTCGATCCGATGGATCCGCTGACCGCCCGGCAACTCAACCGCGCCATCCGCGCCGGCGCCAATGCCGCCGGGATCGACAAGCGCGTGTCGATGCACTCGCTGCGGCATGCCTTTGCCACCCACTTGCTGGAGCAGAAGGTCGACATCCGTGTGATCCAGGTGCTGCTCGGCCACAAGAAGCTGGAGACGACTTCCATCTACACCCATGTGGCCACCGCCGTGCTGCGCGAGGTGGTCAGCCCCCTGGACGTCTTGCCCACCCCGTAGTTCGCCGCCGTGGGGCGGGCAACCCTGGAGGTTGCCGACATCTTCCGCGAGTTCGGGCCTGCCTGGCGCCAAGCCCAGCGCGGCCACCTGAGCCTGGGTCAGCTCAAGGTCATGTCGGCCATCGAACAGTGCCGCAGTGCGGCGCTGGGTGGACACGTCCTGCGCTGTGAAGGCTGCGGCACCGACCAGGTGTCCTACAACTCCTGCCGCAATCGGCATTGCCCGAAGTGCCAGAGCGGCGCGGCCAAACGTTGGCTCGACGCCCGGCAGGCCGATCTGCTGCCGGTGGAGTATCACCACGTGGTGTTCACGCTGCCGGCGCCGATCGCCGACATCGCGTACCAGAACAAGGCCGTGGTCTATGGCCTGTTGTTCGACGTGGCGGCCGAGACCCTGCTGAGGATTGCCGGCGACCCCAAGCATCTCGGCGCGAGCATCGGCGCGACGCTCGTGCTGCACACCTGGGGCTCGGCGTTGACGCACCACCCGCACGTGCACGGCATCGTTCCCGGCGGCGGGCTGGCGCCCGACGGCAAGCGCTGGGTCGCGTGCAGGCCAGGGTTCTTCCTGCCGGTACGGGTGCTGTCTCGCCTGTTCCGGCGGCGCTTCCTCGAGGAACTGCAGCGGGCGCACCAGGCCGGCAAGCTGACGTTCTTCGGCGAACACGCGGCGCTGACTGACGCCAAGGCATTCAAGGCCTGGCTCGCGCCACTGCGCCAATGCGAGTGGGTGGTCTACGCCAAGCGGCCCTTCGCCGGGCCGCAGGCGGTGCTGGCCTACCTGTCGCGCTACACGCATCGGGTGGCCATCTCCAACAGCCGGCTGATTGCGATCGACGAGCAGGGCGTGACCTTCCGTTGGAAGGACTATCGCGCCAAGGGCAAGGCGCGTCACAAGGCCATGACGCTGGCGCCCGCGGAGTTCATGCGTCGCTTCTTGCTGCACGTGCTGCCGGGTGGCTTCCACCGGATCCGCCACTACGGGTTGCTGGCCAACGGCAGCCGCAAGGCCAGCCTGGCGGTCGCGCGCGAGCTGCTGTGCGAACCGACATCCCCTGTCGCGCCGACCAGCGGTGAGGACACCGGCATCAAGCAGCCCAGCTTCGTGTGCATGCACTGCGGCCGCGCGATGGTCATCCTGCAGACCTTCACGCGTGGTCAGACTATCCGCGCACCGCCAACCGAGTTGGCGCAATGAACGTCATGCTCATTCAATGCTCGATGCGCTTGTCGGCGCTGCTCGATCCGCCGCTGGCCGCCCAGTGCTGCGCTTGCCGCTGCTGGCGGCGCCCGAACGGTGCTCCACACATCGTGCGAGCACTCTCGATCGAAGTCGGCATCGTCATTGGCAGCAGGCTTGGCGGCACGTCGCGCGCCGGCATCGAACTCCACTCCCCACTGGCGCACGTCGAATCGCCATAACTGCGGCGCGGCAGAGCACCACCGCGGTACGCGCCGCGGTTTCCTCCCTTGGGGCTTATCCAACACCTGCCCTCAGGCCGGCTCCGTGCCCACGTCCGTGTCGCTCGACGGGCAGGTATCGGACAACCCTAAACAACAGCGGTCGTCTCATGGCGCGTCCGCAACGTTCGCGAACAGGCCGAATGCGGGCATTCGCTGACTTGACCAACAACCCAAACCGCGATGGACATTGATGGCGGGCTCCTGGTGCATCGACTGGGGGACGTCTACATTCCGATCCAGCAATGTGCCGTCGCGCTCTTGCGGCCAGGCGGCGCAACGCGATGTGCGTATCTTTCAGGAGGCTGTCGTGAGCGAGCAAGCCCTTGCGTTTGACTACGCCGAGACCGGTTCAGGCCGTGTCATCTTGTTTCTGCCCGGGAGTTTCGGAACGGGCACGGGCTGGAAGGCCGTCCTGGGGCATCTCGGTGACCGCTACCGCGCGGTTACGACCAGCCTGTTGGGCTACGGATCGACTCCCGACACTCGGCCTGACGGCAATGCCACCATGGCGCAACAGGTCGATCTCATCGATCGAGTCATCGAGCGGATCGGCACGTCCCCTCATGTCGTGGGGCACTCATACGGTGGACTTTCCGCGATCGTGCATGCCCTGACGGGTCGGCGCCTGCCGCAGAGCTTGCTGCTCGTGGAGGCAAATCCCCTGGGCCTCCTGCGTGCGGTAGGCGACATGGAGCACTACGCGATGTTCGAGTCGATGACGCGTCCGTACTTTGCTGACTTCGCGCACGGCGATGCCGAGGCGGCTCGTCACGTCATCGACTTCTATGGTGGGCCTGGCACCTTCGATTCGATGCCGCCCAAGGTTCGGAGCTACGTCATCGCGACCACGGCGGTGAATGTTCGCGACTGGTCCTCCGGGACGCCCTTCGAACCGAGCGAGGACACACTGCGGTCTATCGCCATTCCGACGACTGTAGTTCGGGGAGGAAACGGCCATCCGGCCATGCGCAGGATCGCCGAGCTTTTGCACGATTCAATCCCTGCGTCGCATTTCGTCACGATCGACGGCGGGAGTCACTTTCTTCCCAGCACCCATGCGGCGGAGATCGCCGCAGTGATCCAGCAACACGTCGATAGCATGCCGACGACGTAGGGCGTGAGCTCCGGCCGCCCGCCCGAGAGGCAATGTCGCTGATCCGAATCCTTCGGTCGTTCGGGGCGCGTCGGTCGAGCGTCGCTTCAGGGTCGATGGACCAAACCGCTGACGCGGTGGTTGTGCGCGGCCGATCGGAGCCGCGTGGACGCAGCGGGGTACTGAGTCGTAGCTTGGTTTCCGGGGACTGTTCCCCGGAACCCGGAGACGATGATGACAAACGCTGCGTCAACGCATGATCGATGCGATGGTCTTGCGCGGCTTTCGGCCGCGCACCCAGGAGTCTTACCTCAGGGCCGTCTCGCAGTTGGCCCGCCACTACCACCGTAGCCCCGAGCTGATCACGGACCGGAGGTGCAGGCGTACCTGCTGCACCTCGTGCGTGATCGGCAACTGGCCCGAACCAGCGTCAACCAGGTCTCCAGCGCCACGCGCTTCCTGATTTGCGAGGTGCTGGGGCAGGCCGACCGGCGCTCGCGCATCCCCATGGCGCTGACTCCGCAGCGTCTGCCCGAGGTGTTGTCCCGCGCCGAGGTGGCGGCCGTACTCGCCGCACCGATTTCCCTCAAGGCCCGCACCCTGTTGATGACCGCCTACGCCACCGGGATGCGCGTGAGCGAGCTGTGCAACCTGCGCGGCTGCGACATCGACTCATCGCCCGATCGCATGTGCATCCGCGTCGTCGCGGGCAAGGGCGGGCACGACCGCTACAGCCTGCTGACGCCCGAACTGCTCGAGCAGTTGCGGCTGTACTGGCGCCAGTGCCGCCGCCATGCGCGGCCTGAGGACTGGTTGTTCCCGGCTCGGCTGGATCCGTCCAAGGCGCTGGACACCCGCAGCGCCGGGCGCTACTTCCACATCGCGCGCAATGCGGCGGGCATCGACAAGGTCGGCGGCATCCACACGCTGCGCCACTGCTTCGCGACACACCTGCTCGAAGCCGGCGTCGACCTCAACAGCATCAGCCAGTTGCTCGGCCACGCCAAGCTCAGCACCACCAGCCGCTACCTGCGCATGGCCCGTCCCGGCCACAGCGCCGGCGATCGTGCACTGGCGCTGCTGGCCAATCTGCCCAAGGTGGAAGTCAAGAGCGCGCCGAAGGCGCCCCCATCGTCACCGCCACGACCGTCCCCGCTGCACTGAAGCTGCTGTCCCTGCCGCACCGGCGATGGGCGCCAACCTGGCCGAAGTGCTGCGCCGCTTCGGGCCGGCCTATCTGCGCGATCACTCGCTGAGCACGCCACAGGCGCGTGCCTGGCGGGCCATCGTCGCCTGCCGCACGCCCGCGCTGGGCGGGCAACTGCAGCGCTGCGACCGCTGCGGGCAGGAGCAGCGGCTGTTCCGCTCTTGCCGCAACCGGCATTGCCCGCAGTGCCAGCACCACGCCCGCGATGCCTGGCGCCAAGCCCGGCTGGCGGAATTGCTGCCGGTGCCGTACTGCCACCTGGTGTTCACGCTGCCGCACGCCCTCAACGGCCTGGCGCAATGCCACGACCGCTGGGTGTACCGCACGCTGATGCAGTGCGTGGCGGCCACGCTCAGCGAGTTCGCCGCCAACCCGCGCTGGCTGGGCGCCACCGGCGCCTTCACCTTGGTGCTGCACACCTGGACGCAGGACCTGCGCCGCCACATCCACGTGCACGCGCTGATGGCCTGCGGCGGCCTGGACGAGGGCGGACACTGGTGCGCCCCCAAGCGCAGCCCGACGTTCCTGTTCCCGGTGCACGCACTGTCGAAGGTGTACAGGGGCAAGTTCCTCGACGCGCTGCGCCAGGCGACTCAGGCCGGCGAGTTGCCCCGCGATCCGGCCACCACCGCAGAGGCACGCCGGCAACGGCTGAAGCAACTCATGCGTCACGGCTGGGTGGTCTATGCCAAGACGCCGCTGGCCGGCCCGGAGGTGGTGCTCGACTACCTCTCGCGCTACACGCACCGCGTGGCCGTGTCCAACGAGCGCATCGTCGGCATCGACGCCCAGGGCGTGCGGCTGCGCGTTCGCGCCGACGATCAGGGCGGCAAGCGAACGGTCCTTATCGACGGGCCGACGTTCATCGAGCGCTTCGTGCAGCATGTGCTGCCGCCGGGCTTCAAGCGCATCCGGCACTACGGGCTGCTCAGCCCGGCGCTCAAGCACGACCGGATGGCCCAGGCGCGTGCGGCGCTGGGCATGCCGGCGATCCAGCCCCAAGCCTGCGAGGATGCGGCGCAGTTCCTCCAGCGCACCACGGGCATCGAGGTCTCGTGCTGCCCGCACTGCCGCCTGGGGCAGTGGCGCACGGTGCAGTTGTTGCCGCCGCTGCGCGCCGGCTCGACACCGCCGACGGCAGCATGCAGGCGACCACCGTGAGCCCCGTCGGCTACATCACCGTCCATCGCCCTGTCCGTTGTCGCCCGCCCAACGGTGGAGCTGCTCGCGCCCGGCCCGGCGACCATGCCGCCGGCGCGCACTTCGCCGCACATCGATGGGTCACCCGGCCCGTTCATGCGCCAGCCCGCCCTCACGCAGCGAGCCGAGTCACCCTGCCAATCCCTCGCATCGGCGACGCCAGCGGCGTCTGAAACTTACATTGCCCAACAGCCCCTCGCGCCATCGCACCAGCGGCGGTTCGGTCCATCGACGCTTATCTGCCGCGGCAACGCCGGCGCGCTCCGCCAGCGCTGTGCGGCGGCAGATAAGCGCTCTCCGATAGTGGACATCGCGCGTTGATGTTTCTTGCCGCATAACGTTTGAGCTCACCTGCGGGCGACAGACGGCGAAGCCGGCTGGCGGACGTCAGGTGGAGCGAAGGGTTAGCGAAGTAATCGGCCCGCTGCCGCAAATCGCGCCTCAGAAACTCTGGTGCCTTACGTTGTGGCAAGGTGGAATGCGGCGCCGCGGAAGACCGATGTAGCAGTGGTGCGTACTGCCCGCGGGTTAGCGTGGTCCTGGGTGACGTCATCGACATTGGTGAATCGACTCGGCGGTTCGCAGCCGCCAGGCCGATATCCCGTTTGAGAGAGTGAGCAAGACGACGTACCCGATGCGGCGCCACATTCCAACCTGAATGATGGAGCAAGCCATGGCCCAACGCAATCGCAATGTCATCCCCAAGCCCGGCAAGTCCCGAGCCGCGGCGCTGACGATCACCCACCCCAACGCCGCGGGCATCGACATCGGCAGTGCCTCGCACTTCGTGGCCGTGCCGCCGGATCGCGACGACGAGCCGGTGCGCGAGTTCCCCAGCTTCACGGTAGACCTCAACGCCATCGCCGAGTGGCTCACGGCCTGCGGCGTGGACACCGTGGCCATGGAATCCACCGGTGTGTACTGGATCCCGCTGTTCGAACTGCTGGAGTCGCGTGGCTTCACGGTGCTGCTGGTCAACGCGCGCCACGTCAGAGGAGTCTCGGGTCGCAAGTCCGATGTGCTCGACTGCCAGTGGCTGCAACAGCTCATGACCTATGGCTTGCTGCGTGGGGCGTTCCGGCCGGCCGAGCAAGTGTGCATGCTACGCGCGCTGTACCGCCAGCGCGCGATGCTGCTGCGCAGCCAGGGCCGGCATGTCCAGCACATGCAAAAGGCGCTCACGCAGATGAACATCCAACTCACCAACGTCCTGTCCGACGTGGTCGGCGAGAGCGGCCAGAAGATCCTGCGCGCCATCGTCGCCGGCGAGCGCGACGGTCAGGTGCTGGGCGCGATGAAGAACGTGCGCGTTCGCGCCAGCGTCGAGGAGATCGCCAAGAGCCTGCAGGGCAACTGGCGGGCTGAGCACCTGTTCGCGCTCAAGCAGGCGCTGGGCGCGTTCGACTTCGTGGGCACGCAGCTGGCCGAGTGCGACGCCGAGATCGAGCTGCAGTTGCAGCGCCTGCAAGTTCACGACGGTGAACCCGCCAAGGGCAAGAAGCGCGGCCGCGCGCGCAATGCGCCCAAGTTCGATCTGCGCACGCAGCTGTTCAGGATGTGCGGCGTGGACCTCACGCGCATCGACGGCGTGGACGTCACCACCGCGCTGGCCGTGGTCTCTGAAGTCGGCGCCGACATGTCGCGCTTCCCAACGATCAAGCACTTCACGTCGTGGCTGGGCCTGTGTCCGGGGACCAAGATCACCGGCGGCAAGGTCATGAGCGGCAAGACCAAGCGCGTCGTCAACCGCGCCGCACAGGCCCTGCGGCTGGCCGCCGCGGCGCTGCGCAGCAGCAAGTCGGCGCTGGGCGCGTACTTCCGCCGGATGTGCTCACGCATGGACAAGCCCAAGGCCATCACCGCCGCCGCCCACAAGCTCGCGCGCCTGATCTACACGATGCTGACCAAGGGCGAGGAATACACCGACAAAGGCCAGGACTACTACGAAGAGCGCTATCGCGAGCGCGTGCTGCGGGCATTGTCCCAACGCGTCGCCAAACTTGGCATGCAAATGGTCCCCATCGCACAACCAGCCTGAAAACATCACTCCAAATCAATCACTTGGAAGGAGTTTCTTGAGAGCCCGCATGAAGTTCGCACTTGCACTATAACGCCGCTACGCGCACATCGTTCTCAAATGAGCTAGGTGGTACGGCCGCCCCGTTCAGCGAAGGCTTCGAGTGTGAACATTCCGACAGTAAGGCGCAGCATCGTCGACGACGTAGGCTTGAACGGTCGGATGCTATGGCTGCATGTGCATCGCGACGGCGCTCCGGCGGAGTGGTAATGACCCCGCAGCCGCCAGTTGCAGGAGTACCCAGGCATGGCTAACGGCGAAGGCTGCGCCCCAAAGAGCGGTGAGGCCCGCTACGAACCGAGCTACATCCCTGCGCTCATGCCCGCGATTGCAAAACTCCTTCAGCGGCGTAGGCGGGCAAAAACTCTACTGTTGCCGCCCTATATCGTATTTTTCGCCAGCCAACACGGTGCGCAGCGAGCTTCTGTACCGTCGCCGACTTAGACGATCCTGCGCTAACCCGTGCACAAACTAACCGTCAACGATGCCGTACACACCGAAGACTCGCAAACGACAAGCTGATAGACATAGCTGTGGCGACCTGCGGGGTTGAAGGCCGATTTGTAAACTTCTCGTTATGTGTTCGGGAAGGTACCACTGGTTTTTGCGTAGGAACATTAAGCAGAGCGGGTTGCTTTGGCCTTGCCTCGTGTTAGGCGCAGGAGGTGCGCGTCGTTTTTATCGGCCTGACGCGCTGTCCTCCAGCCGGTAACACCACCAGCTGCAGTCGCGAGACCGCCGCTATCCGTGGGGGCTAACGTCTTCTGAGCTCACCTTTTGCGGCGAGCGCAGCCGGTGGACGTCCGCTCGAGCGAAGGGTTAGCGAAGTAATCGGCGCGCTGCCGCAAATCGCGCCGAAGAAACTCTGGCTGCCTTGCGTTGTGGCAAGGTGGAATGCGGCGCCGGGGAAGACCGATATAGCAGTGGTGCGTAATGCCCGCGGGTTAGGGTGGTCCTGGGTGACGTCATCGACATTGGTGAGTCGACGCGGCGGTTCGCAGCCGGGCAGGCCGATATCCCGTTTGAGAGAGTGAGCAAGACGACGTACCCGATGCGGCGCCACATTCCAACCTGAATGATGGAGCAAGCCATGGCCCAACGCAATCGCAATGTCATCCCCAAGGCCGGCAGGTCCCGAGCCGCGGCGCTGACGATCACCCACCCCAACGCCGCGGGCATCGACATCGGCAGTGCCTCGCACTTCGTGGCCGTGCCGCCGGATCGCGACGACGAGCCGGTGCGCGAGTTCGCCAGCTTCACGGTCGACCTCAACGCCCTGGCCGACTGGCTCAAAGCCTGCGGCGTGGACACCGTGGCCATGGAATCCACCGGCGTGTACTGGATCCCGCTGTACGAGCTGCTGGAGTGGCGTGGCTTCAAGGTGCTGCTGGTCAACGCGCGCCACGTCAAGGACGTCTCGGGTCGCAAGTCCGACGTGCTGGACTGCCAGTGGCTGCAGCAGCTCATGACCTATGGCTTGCTGAGGGGGGCGTTCCGGCCGGCCGAGCAGGTGTGCATGCTGCGCGCGCTGTACCGCCAGCGCGCGATGCTGCTGCGCAGCCAGGGCCGGCATGTCCAGCACATGCAAAAGGCGCTCGACCCAGATGAACATCCAGCTCACCAACGTCCTGTCCGACGTGGTCGGCGTGACGGGGCCAGAAGATCCTGCGCGCCATCGTCGCCGGCGAGCGCGACGGTCAGGTGCTGGGCGCATGAAGAACGTGCGCGTTCGCGCCAGCGTCGAGGAGATCGCCAAGAGCCTGCAGGGCAACTGGCGGGCTGAGCACCTGTTCGCGCTCAAGCAGGCGCTGGGCGCCTTCGACTTCGTGGGCACGCAGCTGGCCGAGTGCGACGCCGAGATCGAGCTGCAGTTGCAGCGCCTGCAAGTTCACGACGGTGAACCCGCCAAGGGCAAGAAGCGCGGCCGGGCGCGCAATGCGCCCAAGTTCGATCTGCGCACGCAGCTGTTCAGGATGTGCGGTGTGGACGTCACGCGCATCGACGGCGTGGACGTCAGCACGGCGTTGGCCGTCGTCTCGGAGGTCGGCACCGACATGTCGCGCTTCCCCACGATCAAGCACTTCACGTCGTGGCTGGGCCTGTGTCCGGGCACCAAGATCACCGGCGGCAAGGTCATGAGCGGCAAGACCAAGCGCGTCGTCAACCGCGCCGCACAGGCCCTGCGGCTGGCCGCCGCGGCGCTGCGCAGCAGCAAGTCCGCCCTGGGCGCGTACTTCCGCAGAATGTGCTCACGCATGGACAAGCCCAAGGCCGTCACCGCGGCCGCACACAAGCTCGCTCGGCTGATCTACACGATGCTCACCAAGGGCGAGGAATACACCGATCAAGGTCAGGACTACTACGAAGAGCGCTATCGCGAACGGGTGCTGCGTGCGCTGTCTCAGCGCGCTGCCAAGCTCGGCATGAAGCTCATCGCCATCGAACAACCCGCCTGAAAACCACATTCCAAATCAGTCACTTGGAAGGAGTTTCTTGAGAGCAACTGTCTTCAAAGTCAAGCTGTTTTGTGCGCGTTGCAAATGCTTTGCTGCGTCCCATAGTTTTTGGTCTCGCAGCATCGCGTTGAGGATCGTCAGCAGCTTGCGCATGCAGGCGACGATGGCCACCTTCTTGGGCTTGCCCGCAGCGATCAAGCGGCTGTGGAAATCTCTGATCACCGGGTTGTGCTTGATCGCCACCACGTGCGGCCATGTACACCACCGCGCGCACGTCGGCGCGGCCGCCCCAGATGCGCCGCTTGCCCTTGCGCGGGCCCGAGTCGTCGGCCAGGGGCGCCACACCGACGAGCTTGGAGATCTGACGCCGCCCGAGGCTGCCCAACTCAGGCAGCGCCGCGGTCAACGTCAGGATCGTCACCGGCCCGACGCCCTTGACGCTGTCCAGCAGCTCGCGCTGGTCCTTGAAGTGCCGGTCCATGTGGTCGTCGATCTCCCGGTCGATGGCCTCGAGCTGCTTGTCCAGCGTCTTGAGCACGCTCTTGATGCTGCGCACGACTGCCTTGCCGGCATGCTCGAGGTGGTTGTTCTCGGCCACGCGCATGTCCACCAGTTGGCGCCGGCGCGTCATCAGCTCGGCCAGTTGCTGCCGGTGCTCGTCGACCATCGGGGTGATGTACTTGGCCCGATCCTTGTGGCGCGCCAGCACGTCGGCGAAGTCGCGCAGCGTGCGGGCATCGACCTGGTCGGTCTTGGCCAGCACGCCCATGGACTTGGCGAAGTCGCGCGCCTGCCGCGGGTTGACGCGCGCCACCGTGATGCCCGCGTCCTGCAGCGCGCACACCAGGCCGCGCTCGTAGCCGCCGGTGGCCTCGAGCACCACCAGGTCGACGTTGGCGTCCTTGAATTTCGCGATCAGCTCGTCCCATCCACTCGCGTCATTGACCACGCGCTGATCGATCGTGCCCAGGCAGACATCGAGATGCTGCTTGCACACGTCCACACCGGCGTTGGGCCGTTGATCGCGATTCGCTACCCCACCTTGCGGATGCATGTTCATGATTGACAACTGTTCGGGCTACACGGTTTGGATGAAACGGGCCGGTGCGTTGACCAAGAGCTAACCCACGAGCTGCATGCTCATAGGCCTATCAGGTTTGGCGCACCGACCGCGAAAACGATCGCGGCGCGGGGCTGTGGACAAGTGGACAGTTCGAGCTGGCGCTCGAACCGGCCCGCTGGCCGTGGACAACGCTTCGCGTTGCCCACCGCGCGGGCCTCTGCCCACTTGCCCACAGCCTTCCACCACGACTATCAAGAAACCCTCCATAGGGAACTCATGGTCCTTCTTTTGGAAGATACAAGGCGTCATTGTCCGTCGATGGACTACCAAAGCTCAGCGTTGAGCCTCAACCGAGGAGACAGGGCTCTTGGCCGTGACTAGCCACCGGTCATAAAAGCAGCGTGAAAAGTGCAACGATGATGAGAGCCGCCAGTCCCATTGTCTTGAGGCCGTCGAACCGACGAACTTCAACGTTCACAATCTGTTCAAATGGTAGCCGCAGTTCTGAACCTGAAACCGTGCCGACCAGGGCGTCCGATTCAGCGCGAGTCAGCACAAGGCTTATGGAAGACTTGGCAACAGTGACGACGGTAACTTCATCACCGACGTTGAGTGTTCGCCTGGCGTTCTGAATTTGGCGTATTCGTTTGGACACCCAATTCTGGAACGGCGCGCGTAGACGAACAGGCAACCAGGCAGAAGCTGAGAAGCGCGGAAACGGAGCGAACGAGATAGCTGTGCATATAGACTCCTTTTGCCTTGGCTGCTCTCAGTCCGCGGCGGGCAACGACGCGTTCAATGAGGCCTAACGTTTGAGCTCACCTGCGGGCGACAGACCGCGCAGCGGGCTGGCGAACGTCAGGTGGAGCGAAGGGTTAGAACGCGAAGCAGCGTGCGTGCGCATGAGGGGCCTACCTCTTGCACCACTGCTGCTCGCAGGGCACAGCCGTCGTTGATTTCCGTCGCATCTTCACGCCAGGACAGTTGCGAAGAAAGAAGGTGGCTTCTTCGCAGGAAGTCATCTGCGTACAGTAGGTGCGACCGTCACACCTGAAGACAGCCGATTGCGCGTGGCGCCGTCGGCTGGGTCACGACCGCAGGCGCGGGAGAGACAGCAGGTGCCTGACTCAAGCAGGGCGGCTGGCGGTGTGGCGCGCGAGCGGTAGTGCTGAGTAGCCCTGCCAGCCAAGGGAGCCCGACGATGACAAGAACGATGATGTTCCGCATTTGTGGGACTAGCGTTCTAACGTTTGAGCTCACCTGCGTGTGACGGCCGCAGGCCGGCGCACGTCAGGTGGAGCGAAGGGTTAGATTGCGGATTGGCGAGGTGCATTGCAAGCCCTTGGGACATGCTCAAAGAGAGGCGACGCGCCGAATGTAGGCGAGCTTGTCTTCGGACAGGCCCTGCAAGTCGCTCTCCCCGATGCGCCCTTCGCGAAGCAACCGACCGAAGACGACATCGAGCTGCGAGTAGCGGTAGTCGTACTTGGAGTCGATCTGTTTACGCGCGGTCGTCAGGTACTGCTCGACGGACCACATGTCTTCGGGCTCTTTCGCAGTGATAGCCCGTTGCTTGAATTCAGCCATGACTTCTGCAAGCTCCCGCTGTAACGCGCCCTCGAACACGCGACGCGCGATACGCTTCTCCGAGTCTGTCCACTTCGCTGAAGACATGCGAGGAGCAATCTAACGTTTGAGCTCACCTGCGGGCGACAGACGGCGTAGCCGGCTGGCGAACGTCAGGTGGAGCGAAGGGTTAGCCCGCGGAGACCAGCGGAAAGGCAGATGGATCGCGAATGGATTCGACGGATAGATCAACGTCGAGTTGCGGCCAGTAGAGATGATTCTCACTGGGGCGCTGAACGTCCAAGAGCTGCTCGATCGTGGCCTGTTTGAACCACGGGAACTGAGCGAACGGAACCGCAAGCTCCTCGCCTCCCAGGAGGAGCCAGAAGCCGTGAGCAGAGACGTTGGAAACCTCAACCCCCGAAGTGACGGTGCCAGGCATCTTCGATCTCCCGAATATGCGCTTCGACGACAGCGTGCGCCTGCCGAACCTGCGCGGGTGAAAGACCAATGTTGACAGCCAAGTGTACCGCTGGGGTGAGCCAGAACTTGGCCTCGCCATCGGGGTGCGCTACATGGACGTGAATTCGTGTCTCTTCGCGGGAGAAGAAGAACAGGCGGAACTGGCCGTCACGAACGATGGTGGGCGCCATGTTCGAACTCTACCTGACGGCAAGCTGCGAGCGGGCTAACGTTTGAGCTCTGCCGCGTGCGAAGGCCGCAGGCCGTAGCACGTCGGCTGGAGCGAAGGGTTGGGCCACGACGTTCAAGACGCGCTACTTCGACGCAACAGCGAGAACCGCCTTTGGATTGACGGCGGCAATGGCCAGGAGTGTTCGGGCGGCACCACTGGGCGGCTTGCGTCCCTGCTCCCACCCTTGAAGGGTACGCACGGAGACACCCAGCAACGCAGCAAACTGTGATTGAGAGAGGCCGGTCTTCTGGCGAGCCTCAATGACCGGCGACGAGACGACACGGGTTTGCCCCGTCTTCATTTCTCGCACCGACTGCAGCAACTCGGCGGCAAGATCGCGCTTGGCCTCGTAGGCCGCCAGTTGGGCCTTGGACAGGGGTTTACTCTTCGAGGGCACGACGTATCTCCTTGAGCTTGGCAACGCTGAGGTTATCGGTCTTCGCCTTCGCATACAGCGTGAGCAGAACAACCTCACCCTCGGCGGTACGAGTGAAGTAGATCACCCTCACTCCACCGGACTTGCCCGACCCTGCGCGCCGCCAGCGCACTTTGCGAATACCGCCAGACTCGGGCACGACATCTCCGGCGGTAGGGTGCTCAGCAATGTATGCCGCAAAGGCTCCGCGTTCCTCCTCGGTCCAGTAATGCGGCCACTGGCGTTGGAACAGCAGAGTCTCAACGACTGTGAGCATGCCGAACTATACGCCTCGGGCGTATGGTTGTCCAGCTAGCGACAAGGGGCCCAACGTTTGAGCTCACCTGCGTGTGACAGCCGCAGGCTGGCACACGTCAGGTGGAGCGAAGGGTTAGCCGTCGCCGTGTTTAAGTAGCGCACGTAACCGCTCAATTGTGAGAACCTCAGTACCCCGGTGAAGCATAGCGTGGCAGTTGGGACAAACGGGTCGAAGGTCGCTGATCGGGTTTAGGACGTACTCTCCATCAGAGAGAGAGAGCGGCTTGAGATGATGTACGTGGATGAATCCTTTGCCGTGGGTGCCATACCTTGCGCCGAAGATGAAGCCGCAAACGGAGCACGCATCGCCATGATGGGCGATGCACGCCTTGCGGGCTTTTGCATCTCGCTCGTACGCATTGACCCTTACTTGCCGACGCGCGCCTTCTGTGTAGATGTGGCCGGGTTCCAACTCGTCCGGAAAGAGCCTCTCGCGAGAAGCCGCAAGCGCCTGAGCTTTGCGACCATACTCGCCGAGTCGCGCCGCAGCTACCTCGAGTTCGGCCGCCGTGAAGAGCGATCGAAACTGTGGTTGAAGAACAATGGCCCCCACACTGAGGTCGGGGCGGCCGTGCTCAAGCAGGGAGTCGAGACCTTTGCGCTGCATTGCTGTACGGGGCTTAAGCATTCTTTGCGCCGTGGCCAAGCCGCCATTGCGATTAACTGCTTGAAGGAACCGTCGTCCCCAGTACCCAGTGACTTGACCGGCAATGCGATAACCGTCGACAAACGCTGCGGTGAGTTCTTGTTCGAGTGACATGACAGGTGTAGTCGACGGCTAACGTTTGAGCTCACCTGCGGGCGACAGACGGCGCAGCCGGCTGGCGAACGTCAGGTGGAGCGAAGGGCTGGGCGTCATTGGCGTAAAAGGCCCATCGAGTAGCTGTCGTAATACGCGCCATCAACCCGAAAGGCTTGGCGATTGCGGCCCTCGACGGTGAACCCCATTCGCTCGTGGAGCGCCTTGGCGTTGGCATTGTCGACCCGCACCGTGAGGTCGATTCGAGTGAGGCCCTTCTGCCAAGCAGCAGAGATTGCCGCGCGCATGAGCGCTGCGCCAAGGCCGCGGTGCCGTGCGGGCGGAACCAATGCAACGCCTAGGACGCCGACGTGGGCGCGCGACTCCCCGTGCGTAGGGAGTACATCGCACCAACAAGCGACGGCACCATCGACGATCGCAACAAAGTGCGGATGTCCTTGCTGAATGATGTTGCGGTAGAAGGCGAACGCCTCTTCCTGGGAAGGCGCGGCTTGGAACGCAAGAAAGCGCTCCTCGCGCGCAACGGTATCGAGGGCAGCGCGCAGTCCCTCGAAGTGCTCATCCTGCAAGGGAACGATCGCCTGACTCATGACGCCCAACGTTTGAGCTCAGCCGCCTGCGTAGGCTGGCGAAGCCAGCCGTAGCAGGTCGGCTGCAGCGAAGGGTTAGCAACTGTCTTCGAAGTCAAGCTGTTTGTGCGCGTTGCAAGTGCTTGGTTGCGTCCCATAGTTTTTGATCTCGAAGCATCGCGTTGAGAATCGTCAGCAGCTTGCGCATGCAGGCGACGATGGCCACCTTCTTGGGCTTGCCCGCAGCGATCAAGCGGTTGTGGAAATCTCTGATCACCGGGTTGTGCTTGATCGCCACGACGGCAGCCATGTACACCACTGCGCGCACATCGGCGCGCCCGCCCCAGATGCGCCGCTTGCCCTTGCGCGGGCCCGAGTCGTCGGCCAGGGGTGCCACACCCACGAGCTTGGAGATCTGTCGCCGCCCGAGGCGGCCCAGCTCGGGCAGCGCCGCGGTCAGCGTCAGGATCGTCACCGGCCCGACCCCCTTGACGCTGTCGAGCAGCTTCGCGCTGGTCCTTGAAGTGCCGGTCGATGTGCTCGTCGATCTCCCGGTCGATGGCCGCGAGCTGCTTGTCCAGCGTCTTGAGCACACTGGTGATGCTGCGCACAGCTGCGCTTGCCGGCGTGCTCGAGGTGGTTGTTCTCGGCCACGCGCATGTCCACCAGTTGACGCCGGCGCGTCATCAGCTCGGCCAGTTGCTGCCGGCGCTCGTCGGGCATCGCGGTGATGTACTTGGCCCGATCCTTGTGGCGGGCCAGCACGTCGGCAAAGTCGCGCAGCGTGCGGGCATCGACCTGGTCGGTCTTGGCCAGCACGCCCATGGACTTGGCAAAGTCGCGCGCCTGGCGCGGGTTGACCCGCGCCACCGTGATGCCCGCGTCCTGCAGCGCGCACACCAGGCCGCGCTCGTAGCCGCCGGTGGCTTCGAGCACCACCACGTCGACGTTGACGTCTTTGAATATCGCGATCAGCTCGCCCCATCCACTCGCCTCATTGGCCACGCGCTGATCGGTCGTGCTCAGGCAGACATCGAGATGCTGCTTGCACACGTCCACACCGGCGTTGGGCCGCTGATCGCGATTCGCTACCCCACCTTGCAGATGCATGTTCATGATTGACAACTGTTCGGGCTACACGGTTGGATGAAGACGGGCCGGTGCGTTGACCAAGAGCTAACCCACGAGCTGCATGCTCCGAGGCCTATCGGGTTTGGCGCACCGACCGCGAAAACGATCGCGCCGCGGGGCTGTGGACAAGTGAACAGTTCGAGCTGGCGCTCGAACCGGCCCGCTGGCCGTGGACAACGCTGCGCGTTGCCCACCGCGCGGGCCTCTGCCCACTTGCCCACAGCCTTCCACTACGACGATCAAGGAACCCTCCCTAGGGAACTCATGGTCCTTCTTTTGGAAGATACAAGGCCGCACTTTATGCCGCCTTTGTGCGGGTAGAGTGAAGAAAGGCCAAGCGCCAACCTGATTCTTGGCGGCGTAGCAATACGGTCTCGAGCCACGATTGCGGGACCGGCTCGGTGCCAGGAGCCTCGACGAGGGAGCCGTGGTCCGGCGAGCGCGACGGTCAGGTGCTGGGCGCGATGAAGAACGTGCGCGTTCGCGCCAGCGTCGAGGAGATCGCCAAGAGCCTGCAGGGCAACTGGCGGGCTGAGCACCTGTTCGCGCTCAAGCAGGCGCTGGGCGCGTTCGACTTCGTGGGCACGCAGCTGGCCGAGTGCGACGCCGAGATCGAGCTGCAGTTGCAGCGCCTGCAAGTTCACGACGGTGAACCCGCCAAGGGCAAGAAGCGCGGCCGCGCGCGCAATGCGCCCAAGTTCGATCTGCGCACGCAGCTGTTCAGGATGTGCGGCGTGGACCTCACGCGCATCGACGGCGTGGACGTCACCACCGCGCTGGCTGTCGTCTCCGAGGTCGGCACCGACATGTCGCGCTTCCCTACCATCAAGCACTTCACGTCGTGGCTGGGCCTGTGTCCGGGCACCAAGATCACCGGCGGCAAGGTCATGAGCGGCAAGACCAAGCGCGTCGTCAACCGCGCCGCACAGGCCCTGCGGCTGGCCGCCGCGGCGCTGCGCAGCAGCAAGTCCGCCCTGGGCGCGTACTTCCGCAGAATGTGCTCACGCATGGACAAGCCCAAGGCCATCACCGCCGCCGCACACAAGCTCGCTCGGCTGATCTACACGATGCTCACCAAGGGCGAGGAATACACCGATCAAGGTCAGGACTACTACGAAGAGCGCTATCGCGAGCGGGTGCTGCGGGCATTGTCCCAGCGCGCCGCCAAACTTGGCATGCAAATGGTCCCCATCGCACAACCCGCCTGAAAACATCATTCCAAATCAGTCACTTGGAAGGAGTTTCTTGAGAGCCAGCATTCTGCGATGGCGACCGTTGCCAGGCAAACGCCGCGTGCGCGGCGCGCAGCCTCGGGCCGAACAGCGCGTAGAGTCCGTGAAAGAACGGCTCTGCTTCAAGGTGCTCGAGAAACGAAACGGCAATGAGGTTTTGGGCTTCAGCGTTGCCCCCTGCCACCTCAGCTTCCAGAAGCTCCAACACTGCGAGCACCTCGGGCTGGGGTTGGTGTTGCGCCCGTCCGATGTGCTCACCCACAAAGCGCAGGAGGTCGCCCATAAGCACGTGTGGCAACAAGGCGCCGTTGTCGCGAAGGTGTTCGGCCTCAACCGACGCGAATGACGGCGCAACCTGCACGATGCGTTCGAACAACTGCTGCGGCGACATGCTGGCTAACGTTTGAGCTCACCTGCGGGCGACAGGCGGCGTAGCCGGCTGGCGAACGTCAGGTGGAGCGAAGGGTTAGACCGCAGCGTGCTTGGCATTGCGTGGAGGGTATGCGGACGTGATGTGGAAGGCGTTGATGGCACCATGCGCGACAGCAAGCAAAGCATACGGGATGTATGCCGATTCGATGAATAGCTTTGCGAGGAGCGACGCGTTCGGTGGAAATGCCAAGTACACGATGATAGGAATGAACAGGCCTACGAGTGCCACGGATAGACCGGGGTGCTCACCGCAGACCTCAGACAAAACGACTTCGTTGGACTTCGCCATGAGTACGCTTACCCCAACGAACCATGACGGAAGCAGGAAGGACAGAAGACTGGCAAGGGCCACAGCCTCAAACATGGGGAATGCGGCGATGCGGCGAGCGATCCCGGCAACAGACAGGCCATCCGGCGTAGGCCATGAGAGAACGGACGCGTAGCAAAGGAAGATCGCGATCGCCGAGGTGACGAGCAAGGTGGCGCGAAGCAAGGGGTTCACTGCGGTCTAACGTTTGAGCTCAGCCGCGTGCGGAGGCCGCAGGCCGTAGCACGTCGGCTGGAGCGAAGGGTTAGCCCGCACCGCGGCAAAGAAGCTACTTCGTGACAAGCAAGTCATTCTCAGCACACCAATCGCGTAGCGCCTGTTCGACCGACCGTTCCTCGAACTGATACCAAGCGTCGAGTTGGCCGTGACGTTCCAGCAAGTCCTTGTACCGAGAGTAGGCGCCCGGTTTGCTGAAGATCGCGCGAACCTGACCGTGGGCGTCGGGCATGTTTGCGTCGACGAATCGAAGTACCAGATGGCGGCCAAGGTCGAGATCACTTCGGCTCGGCACGACAAGGTAAAGGCGCTCATCGTCAATATCGGCAGGGAGTTCTTCGTCGAGCTCGCCGCCGCTGGAGGATAGGTGAACGGCGCCGGTGACCCGCGAAACATAGGCAGCATTGTCGAACGTGCCGCTACCGCTCACCCACTCGAAGGCAGTGAGGAGGTCCTGCAAATTGACCGACGCGGCAGTCGTCATGTGCGGGCTAACGTTTGAGCTCACCTGCGTGTGACGGCCGCAGGCCGGCGCACGTCAGGTGGAGCGAAGGGTTAGATTGCGGATTGGCGAGGTGCATTGCAAGCCCTTGGGACATGCTCAAAGAGAGGCGACGCGCCGAATGTAGGCGAGCTTGTCTTCGGACAGGCCCTGCAAGTCGCTCTCCCCGATGCGCCCTTCGCGAAGCAACCGACCGAAGACGACATCGAGCTGCGAGTAGCGGTAGTCGTACTTGGAGTCGATCTGTTTACGCGCGGTCGTCAGGTACTGCTCGACGGACCACATGTCTTCGGGCTCTTTCGCAGTGATAGCCCGTTGCTTGAATTCAGCCATGACTTCTGCAAGCTCCCGCTGTAACGCGCCCTCGAACACGCGACGCGCGCTACGCTTCTCCGAGTCTGTCCACTTCGCTGAAGACATGCGAGGAGCAATCTGACGAATAGCGTTTATCGGACGCCGAGGCGAAGCTGATCGAAGGCACGGCGGCGCATGGCGTCAGATAAGCCTAACGAATAGCGTTTATCGGACGCCGAGGCGAAGCTGATCGAAGGCACGGCGGCGCATGGCGTCAGATAAACCTCGTTGGACTGAACCGCCGAGCTGGCGGGGCAATGGGCAGTGTAAGTATCAGCGGGCGGTGTGGGCAATGCCCACGCATGACGCGTGTGGCCGCACACTGAGGCCGAGGTCACGAAGCGGTGACGAAGGTGGCGCCCGTGCGATGTGAGCGCGGCGCTGGGCCGCGCGGCATGTCGATGTGCTGAGGCTCGCGCACGAACGCTGTGGCCCGTGATGGCGCACAGGCCCTTCAAGTGGCGTGGGGTGCGGTGCGCGATTCACGGCGGTCCTCGGCACGCGGCGAGCGTGGGCGCCGCAATGGCCGCGCGGTCGGCGCCGCGGTGCTCGACGACGCGCCAGTGCCCGAGCCTGCAATACGGGCAACACTGGACGTCGATGGCCGCCACGCGGCGCATGAAGGCCTGCACGTCCTCGCGTGCCTGCGGGTTGGCTGCCGGCATCGCCAGCAGTTGCCGCGCCAGCGCCAGCCGCTGCGTCTTGGCCGCCGGGGCCAGCAGCCCGTAGTGGCGGATGCGCTTGAAGCCCGGTGGCAGCACATGCTGCAACAGCCGGCCGACGAACTGCTGGCCGTCCATCGCGACGGTGCGCTTGCCGCCGGTGTCGTTGGCGCGCACGCGCAGCAGCACCTGGTGGCCGGCGATGGCCAGCAGGCGTTCGTTACCGATGGCCGTGCGGTGCGTGTAGCACGCCAGGTAGTCCAGCACCGCGGCCGGCCCGGCCGGCGGCGTCTTGGCATAGACCACCCAGTCGTGGCGGCGCAGCGCCTGCAGCCGCCGAGCGCGCGCCGTGGCCGTGTCGGCCGGATCGCGCGGCAGCGCAGCGCTGTCGCCGGCTTGCGCCAGCGCCTGTATGAACTTGCCCCTGAACACCCTCGACAGCGCCTGCACCGGGAACAGGAAGTTGCGGGCGCGCTGAGGTTCGATCCAGCGGTCTTGGTCACCGGCGAGCGCTCCGCAGGCCATCAACGCATGCACGTGCAAGTGGCGTCGCAGGTCCTGCGTCCACGTATGCAGCACCAGCGTGAAGGCGCCGATGCCGCCCAGCCAGCGTGGGTTGGCGGCGAACTCGGCCAGCGTGGCCGCCGTGCACTGCATCAGCGTCTCGTAGACCCAGCGCGCGTGCACCGTGGCCAGCGCGTTGAGCTCATGCGGCAGCGTGAAGACCAGGTGGCAGTACGGCACGTTGAGCAGCTCGGCCAGGCGAGCCGCGCGCCAGGCATCGCGATCGCGGCTCTGGCACTGCGGGCAATGCCGGTTGCGGCAGGAGTGCCAGCGCCATTGTTCGGCGCCGCAACGCTCGCAGCGCAGGCGCTCACCGCCGAGTGCCGCGGTGCGGCACGCAACGATGGCGCGCCAGGCGCGCGCTTGTGGCGTACTCAATGCGTGAGTGCGCAGGTACCCGGGCCCGAAGTGCCGCAGCACCTCGGCCAGCGTGGTCGGCACGGGCGCTTCAGTGCATCGCTGTCGTGGGCGTGGCCGGCAGCGCCGCCAGCAGCGCCAGCGGCTCGCGCCGGGCCCCCTCAGGCAGGTCCGGCCGCGCCAGGTGCAGGTAGCGCGTGGTGGTGCTGACGTGGTTGTGGCCAAGCCACTGCTGCAGGCTGTACAGATCGACGCCGGCCTCCAGCAGGTGGGTCGCATAGCA
>CAWFCV010000007.1:0-165061 GCA_963814435.1 uncultured beta proteobacterium | reverse complement strand
GGTGTGAATGCCACCCACCTTGGTGATGCCTGCGGCGTCGCGGGCGCGGCAGTACGTCCGTTGGGCCAATTGCACATGCAGCGCTCGGGGCTGGCCCGCGCGCGGGCCGAACAGCCACTGGCGTGGCCGGCAGGTCTGCCAGTAGCGGCGCAGCAGCGCCAGCAGATCGTCGGCCAGCGGCACGTAGCGGTCGCGCGCGCCCTTGCCTTGCACGACGTGCACGCACATGCGGTCGGCGGCGCTGTCGATGTGCTCCACGCGCAGCGCGCACAGCTCGCTCACCCGCAGGCCCAGCCCGTAGGCCGTGGCCAGCAGCACATGCGCGCGCAGGTCGCGTGCGCACGACAGCACCGCCGCGACCTCGGCGCGCGACAGGATCTGCGGCAGGCGCTGCAACTGCGGGGCCAGCGGAATCTGGAACGCGTGGCCCTCCAGCCCGAGCACGGTGCCGTACAGGAAGCGAAATGCGCAGCCGTACTGGTTGACGCTGGCGCGCGCCAGGTGACGATCGCGCACCAGGTGCAGCAGGTACTGTTGCACCTGCTCGGCCGAGAGCGACTCGGGGCTGCAACCGTAGTGCCGCGCTAGGCGCGACACGGCCTCGATGTAGCTCTCCTGGGTGCGCGCGGCCATGCCGCGCAGCACCAGTGCGTCGAGCATGCGTTGTCGAAGCGGGGTCATCACCGTTCTCCTCGATCAGCGCGGGCACATGCCCGCATCGATCAAGGTACGGCGGCTGCGCGACCTCCTCGTCGAGGACCCACCACCGCGTCAGCGGTTTAGTTCAACGTTAAATGGATGGAATCGCCCGATTCCACAGATCGACGCAAGTTTCCATATCTGGCTACTTGCGTCCACCGCTACCTACGGCATTCGTGGCCTCGGGCACGATCCGCCGCACCAGCCGCAGCGAGCGCGCCAAGCGGCGCGGCATCACCCACACACGGTGCTTCCAGTCGAACGTGGCGCCTGCCGACTTGACCAGCGCACGCAGCTCGGCCTCGTGGCGCTCGATGCGCACGGCCACGGGCTGGTCGGGCGGCTGGGGTGCGTCGCGACGATCGACCACGATCTCCACCGTCACCAGCCGCTCGCCGCTGTCGGGGCATTCGCGGTAGCGCACGCACAGCAACTGGTCGCCGTAGTGCCGCGCCCAGCGTTGCGCACCCTGCTGGCCGACCCCGATCTTCTTGATCACCCGTGTGGCGGCCTGTGCTGCCGGCTGCTGTTGAGTGCCCCATTGCGCTGCAGAAACCATGACCCGACTCCGTGGCCGCGTGCGGTTGGATCCCACCCCGTTGCCATGATGCCACGCCGGCCCGTTGCTCGGCGACGGCGGCCGCCACCCACACGTTTGTGCACAGCGACGGCGTGCCTACACCTGGGCCAATGCCTGTTCCAGATCTGCCCGCAGGTCTTCCACGCCCTCGACGCCGACCGACAGCCGCACCGCGTTCGGCGCGATGCCGGCCACGCGCATCTGCTCGTCGTTCATCGTGCCGCGCCACATCGCCGCGGCGTGCACCACCAGGCTCTCCACGCCGCCCAGGCTGACCGCCTGCCGCGGCAGCGTGAGCGCGTGCACGAAGCGGCTCGCGGCGTCGAAGCCGCCGCGGATCGCGATGTTCATCACGCCGCCGAAGCCGCGCATCTGCGTGGCGGCCAGCGCGTGCTGCGGATGCGACGTCAGGCCCGGGGTAGTACACGCGCTCGACCTTGCGGCTGCGATTCCAGCCAGCGCGCCAGCGCCGAGCGCGCTCGCGTTGTGCTGGCGCACGCGCAGCGCCAGCGTGCGCATGCCGCGCAGCAGCAGCCAGGCGTCCATCGGGCTCAGCGTCGCGCCCAGGCAGATCTGCGTGTTCCACAGCGCATCGACCAGCGCACGCGACGCGACCACCGCGCCGGCGGTGATGTCGTGGTGGCCGCCGAGGTACTTGGTGGCGCTGTGCACGACGATGTCGATGCCGAGCGCAAGCGGCTGCTGGTTGATCGGGCTGGCGAAGGTGTTGTCGCACACGCTCAACGCGCCCTGCGCCCGCGCCAGCGCGGCCACCGCGGCCAGGTCGGTCAGCGCGCAGGTCGGGTTCACCGGCGTCTCGGTCATCACCAGCCGCGTGCCGGGCCCGATCGCATGCGCCCAGGCGCCCAGGTCGGTCTGGTCGACCAGCGTGCAGCGCACGCCAAAGCGCGGCAGCAGCTCGGAGAAATGCTTGGCGCTGCCCATGTAGTGGTTGGTCTGCGCCACCACGTGATCGCCGGCCTTCAGCAGCCCCAGCAGCACCAGCGAGATCGCGCCCATGCCCGAGGCGGTGACCAGCGCGTCGTGCGCTGTCGGCGCCGCCGCCTTCGAGCGCCACCAGCTGCGCCGCCACCTGCTCGTGCAGCGGGTTGCCGTAGCGCGTGTAGTAGCGGCTGTGCCGCGGCTGGCTGGCCATGGCCGCGAACTCGGCGGCGTCGCGCGCGGCAAAGGTGGCGCTGTAGACGATCGGCGGCACCAGCGCCGAATCGTCGTGCTCGGCGCGCACGCCCTGCGCGCACAGGGTCTCGGGGCTCATGGGCTGGTTCATCGCGAGGCGTCCGCGGGTGTCGGCGATGCCGCATCATGCCCGCGAGACCGGATCCGCGCACTGCCGCACAATGCCGCGCGCCACCCGCTCACCACCATGCCCCGCGCCGACGATCCCGCCCCTGCCCCCGGCCCGCACCGGCTGGCTGCTGGCGTGGGCGCTGTTCTGGCTGCTGATGCTCACCGTGGCGGTGCAGGACCATCTGCGCACGAGCACCGGGGCGCTGTGGAAGCCGGTGCTGTGGGAGGGCACGTCGTTCGTGGCCGCGACCGCGCTGCTGGCGCTGATGTGGCGCCACTCGAGCCGCCACGACGAATTGCTGGCCCGGCCCTGGCGCTGGTTCGCGCTGCACCTGCGCTGGTTGCCGCTGCTGGCGCCGGGCTTCGTGATCACGATCTACGCGATGCGCCACGCCGTGTTCGCGGCGCTCGGCCAGACCTACCACCACCCCGGCTGGGGCGAGGTGTTCCTCTACGAATGCACCAAGTTCTCGATCTTCTACGCACTCTTCGTGGCCGTCGCGTTCGGCTTGCGCATCCATGCTGGCGCTGGCCGCCCAGCGCCAGCAGACCCAGGCCGCCCAGCTGGCCCAGCTGACCCAGCAGTTGCAGCCGCACTTCCTGTTCAACGCGCTGAACACCATCGCCGCGACGATCCACACCGCGCCAGATCGCGCCGACTCGTTGCTCACCCGCCTGGCCGCGCTGCTGCGCGCGACAACCGACCTGACACGCCGGCCGCAGTGCACGCTCGACGAGGAGCTCGGGCTGCTCGACGGCTACGCCGCGATCATGTGCGAACGATTCGCCGATCGGGTCACGCTGCGCCACGAGGTCGACCACGCGGCGCGGGCCTGTCGCGTGCCGACCTTGTCGATCCAGCCGCTTGCTCGAGAACGCGTTCCGGCACGGCGTGGAACGTTGCAGCGGGCGCACCGATCTGGTGGTGCGTGCGGTGTGCCGCGACGCTCGCCTGCGCATCGAGGTCGAGCAAAGCCAGGGCAGCCCGCCCGCGGCACCGGCTCACGGGGTCGGACTGGACACGCTGCGCCAGCGTCTGGCTGCGTTGTACGGCGCGCGCGCGTCGTTGGGCCTCGAGTCGCTGACGCCCGGCGGGGCGCTGGCCTGGTTCGAGTTGCCGTGTGAGCGCTGACGGTTCGGCCATGACAACGCGCTTGCGCGTGCTGATCGTCGACGACGAAGCGCCGGCACGCGCTCGCCTGCGCCGGCTGCTGCTCGCGCACCCCGAGGTGGACGTGCTCGCCGAGGCCCGCGATGGCCGCGAGGCGCTGCAACTGTGCGAGGCCCATGGGCCCGACGCATTGTTCCTCGATGTGCAGATGCCCGACATCGACGGCCTGGGGGTCGCGGCATCCTTGCCCGAGCCGGCGCCGGCGATCGTCTTCGTGACGGCCTTCGACCACTACGCGCTGCCGGCCTTCGACGCCGCGGCCGTCGACTACCTGCTCAAGCCCGCGGACGCGGCGCATGTGGCGCGGGCGGTGCAGCGGCTGCATCGGCGCAGCGCGTCGCCTGCGGTTCGACCGGCGCCGACGCAACTGCTGGTCCCCGATCGCGGCCGCACCCATGTGCTGCTGGTGGCCGAGATCGAATGGCTGGCAGCCGCCGACAACTACGTGGTCGTGCACACGAGCGACCGTGCGCCACTGATGCGGCGCACGCTGGCTGGCCTGCTCGCCGATCTGGGCGACGGTTTCGTGCGCACGCAGCGCAGCGCCGCGGTGGCGCTGGCGCAGGTGCGCACGGTGATCACGCTCGCCAAGGGCGATGCGCAGGTGATCCTGCGCAGCGGCGCGTCGGTGCCCTGCAGCCGCCAGTACCGGGCCCAGCTGATCGCGCGACTGCCCCACAGCGGCTGAATCGACGCGTGCCGTCCGGTTGGCCCCGGCCCGAACCCGGCTCGCCCCACGTCGCTTGGCGGTTTCGAGCCGCCCTTTCTATCGTGGCGGTCGCTCCATCCACCCGCGCCACGACATGAACACCGCAAACAACCTTCCCGTCATCGCGCCTGCTGTTTCTCGACTGGCTGCGCATCGCCGCCTTCGGGCTCCTGGTGCTGTACCACGTGGGCATGTACTACGTCAGCTGGGGCTGGCACGTGAAGAGCCCGCAGGCCGGGCCCGGGTTGGAGCCCTGGATGCGCCTGTCGTCGCCGTGGCGGTTGTCGCTGCTGTTCCTGCTGTCGGGCGCGGCGACCTCGCTGATGCTGCAGCGCGCCGGCGCCACCGGTGGGCTGCTCGGCACGCGTTGCCGTCGTCTGGGCCTGCCGCTGCTGCTGGGCGTGGCGGTCATCGTGCCGCCGCAGAGCTACTTCGAGGTGGTGCAGCAGCACGCCTATGCCGGCAGCTACCTCGAGTTCCTGCGCCTGTACTTCAGCGGCTATGGCGGGTTCTGCGCCCGCCCGGGTCGTTGCCTGATCCTGCCGACCTGGAACCACCTATGGTTCGTGGCCTACCTGCTGGTCTACACGCTGGTGTTGTGGGCTTCGCTGCGCGTCTGGCCGCTGTGGCTGGACCGTGCGTCGACGCATCCGGCCCGCTGGCTGCGCGGCGCGTGGTTATGGCTGGCGCCCATTGCCGTGCTCGCCGCGCTGCGCGTGATGCTGCTCGATCGCTTTCCGCCCACCCATGCCCTGGTCGACGACGCCTACCAGCACGCGTGCTACTTCGGCCTGTTCGTGCTGGGCGCCGCGATGGCGCGACAGCCGGTCTGTGGGAGCGCCTGATGCAGGCGCGCTGGCCGGCGCTGGGGCTGGCATTGCTGGCCTGGCTGGTGATGCTGGCCGCTTCGATGTGGCGCGAGTCCGCGCTGGCCTGGCTCTGGCTGCCGCGCACGGCGTTCGCCGCGATGCAGTGGTCGGCAATCGTCGCGGCGATCGGCTTCGCGCGGCGACACCTGAATCGCGACTGCGCGGCGCGTCGCTATTTCACCGACGCGGTGTTCCCCGTTTACATCCTGCACCAGACCGTGATCATCGTGCTGGCGATGGCGCTGGCGCGGTGGCATTGGCGTGTCGGTGTCGAGGCACCGCTGCTGGTGCTCGGTACCTTTGCATTCAGCCTGCTCGGTTTCGAAATCGTGCGGCGCGTGCCGCTGCTGCGCCCGTGGTTCGGTCTGGCGTCGGCCAGGTCGCGGGCGCCGTCCACGGCGCTGCCGCCGAGGGTTGCCGCGGAGCGGTCGGTATGAGGCGGGCAGCCCGGCTGGCGCCGGTGGCACTCGCCGCGCTCAGCCTGCTGGCCTGTGGCGAGTTGACCCCGATGCCCGACCGCCACGATGCGGGCGAGCCTCGTCATGTCCTGCGAGCCGGCAACGGCACTCCCACCGTCGTGCTGCAGGCCGGCCATGGCGACGGCGCGTCGACTTGGCGCCCGGTGTTCGACTCGCTGGCCCGCCACCACGCCGTGGTGGCGTACGACCGCCCCGGCTATGGTGCCCACGCGGCGGCGAAGACGGCGCGCGACCCTTGCACCATCGCCACCGAACAGCGCACGCTGCTGCGCCAGCTCGGCGTGCCGCCGCCGTATCTGCTGGTCGGTCATTCGCTCGGTGGCCGCTATCAGTGGGTGTACGCCGCGTTGTATCCGCAAGACGTGGCCGGTCTGGTGTTGATCGAACCGACGCATCCCGAGCATTGGCAACGCCTGCAGGCCCGGGCGCCGGCGATGGCGACGACGATCAAGGCCCTGCGCGTGGTGTTCAACGACACGATGCGGCGCGAGTTCGACCAGCAGGACCATTGCCTCGTCGAGCGCATCGGATCGGCACAGATCGCGGCGCTGCGGCGCATTCCGGCACGCATTCTGGCGCGCGAGTCGTACGCCCTGCCCGAGCGTGGTGCGTTCGAGCAGATGCACCGGCAGACCCAGCAGGACTGGCTCGCGCTGCTGGGCGCGAAACAGGTCGACACCGTCGCGCGCAGCGGTCACTACATCCACCGCGACCGCCCCGACGTGGTGGTCGGCGCGGTCGACGAGTTGGCCGAATCGGTGCGCCGTCGGACGCCTCAGGCCGGCACCTCGTGGTTCTCGATGAACTCCTCGATCGGCGGCGGCCCCCAGACGTAGAACGAGTCTTCACCCGGGTGGTCGCCGGCGGGCCAGTCGACGTCGTGCGGCACGTAGTCGATGTCGAACGAGTACTCGGCGAAGCTGCCCCACGGGTCCTTCACGTAGTAGAAGTAGTTCGAGCCCAGCACATGGCGCCCGACGCCCCAGCCGCGCGCGAAACCGGCGTTGCGCATCTGCTCGGAGCCGAGGCCCACCTCGTGCACGCTGCCGACGTCCCAGCTCGAATGGTGCAGCCCCGGCGCGTGCGATTTCGCGAACGCCACCAGATGGTGGTCGCTGCCGTGCACGCCGTGCACGAACGCGATGCCGTCGCCGGAATGGTCCGACAGCCGCATGCCCAGCAGGTCGCGGCAGAAGGCCACCATGCGCAGCACGTCGGGCGTGAACATCAGCAGGTGCGCGAGGCGCCGCGGGTGCACGGGCTTCACCTTGCTGCGACCAGGCGACGCGCCGGCGCCGGGCGGCACGGCGGGGAAGACGGTGGGCGTGGACTTCTGCGACGGCGAGCTTTTCTCGGCCACCACCAGCTGCACCGGCACGCCGTCGGGGTTGCGCAGCCACAGACCCTGGCCGTCGCTCAGCGGATGGGGTTCGCAGCCGAGGCCGGAGCGGGCGACGCGCTCGCGAAACGCCGGCATGTCGTCGGCGAAGATGCCGTAGCTCAGGTATTGCAGCCTCTTCAGGCTGCCGGCCTGGAACACCGAGCCCCAGCGGTGCGGATGGCCGAACGTGTGCAGGTCGAGCCGCTGGCCGCCGCGCTGCACGTCCAGCCCGAAGGCGGTGTAGAAGCGCTGCGCGACCTCGATGTCGGGCACCGTGAAGACGAATCGGTCGAGCGAATGCACGCCGAGTGCGCCGGGCCGCCGGCTGGGCACCGCACCTGTCTGAGCCATCGCGCATGCTCCTGGATCTGGGACGCGATCGAGTGTAGACCCCTACCGCCGCCGCGTGCAGACCCGGGTTCGCCCCAATGCCAACGGGTGCGGGCGCGCTAACCTGCGGCGTCACGCACAGGAAGCAGGAGACACGCAATGAACCCCAAGTCGTTCTGGCACCGCCTCGCGGCCAGCGTGTCGCTGTGCATCGTGGCGGCCACCGCGTCGGCCCAGGCGCCGGTGCGCATCGGCAGCACGCTGGCGCTGACCGGGCCGCTCGCGGCCACCGCGCTAGTCCACAAGCTCGTCGGCGAGATCTACGTCGAGCAGCTGAACAAGCGCGGCGGCCTGCTCGGCCGCCCGGTCGAGTGGATCGTCAAGGACGACCAGTCGAAGCCCGACCTCGCGCGCACGCTGTACGAGCAGCTGATCACCGTCGACAAGGTCGACCTGCTGATGGGGCCGTACGCGACCGGCGCGATCCTGTCGGCGATGGGCGTGGCGCAGCGCTACGACAAGATGCTCGATCCACCACACCTTCGGCATCCCGTCGATCGCCAAGTACGACGTGCAGTTCCCGGCCTGGTCGCTCGGCGCCGACCCCGGCAACACGGTGCCCGACCACGGTGTTCGACGCGCTCGCCGCCGTCGGCCAAGCCGCCGAAGACGATCGCGATCGTCACCAGCAAGTTCCCGTCGGTGCACTTCATGTCGCTCGGCGCGCGCGAGGTGGCGAAGAAGCGCGGCCTGCAGGAGGTGCTGTTCCTCGAGTGGGAGTTCGGCAACCGCGACTTCGGGCCGATCGCCGCGCGCATCAAGGACGCCAAGCCCGACTTCGTCTGGGTCGGCGCGATCGGGCTCGAAGGCAACCAGCTGCTCGAGGCGATGAAGAAGATCGACTACGCGCCGCCGCTGCACTTCTACATGTACCCGGCGCCGGGGCCGATGGTCGCAAGTCGCCCGAGGCGAAGAACGCGCTGTGCGTGACGATCTTCGAGGAGCATCCGCCGTTCACCAACACGCCGGGCGCGGCCGAGTTCGTCGAAGCTCTTCAACGAGCGCGCGGCCAAGGCCGGCCTGCCCGACACCGCCGTCGAGGCGCAGGCCGCGGCGTCGTACACCGCGTGGCAGATGCTCGAGGCGGCGGTGCGGCGACCAAGAGCCTCGACGACAAGGTGCTCGCGGCGTGGCTCAAGGCCAACAAGGTCGACACGATCCAGGGCAAGCTGCGCTTCGACGGGCCGAGCAACTACGGCGACGACCTGATGCGCGTGAAGCAGGTGCAGAACGGCAGCTGGGTCATCGGTCTGGCCGAAGGAGGTACGCGGCGCCGGGCGCCACGCTGATCGTCAAGTGACGGCGTCGGCGGTGACGCTGCCGAGCCGGCACGCTGCTGGCGCAGTCGGTGCTGTCGGGCGTCTTCATCGGCGCGCTGTACGGGCTGCTCGGGCTCGGCCTGAGCCTGTCGTGGGGCCTGCTGCGCACGATCAACCTCGCGCACTTCGCGCTCGCGTTCCTCGCCGCCTACCTGTGCTACCAGCTGGCGACGCGTCGGCGGCGTCGATCCGCTGCTCACGCTGGCGCTGATCGTGCCGCTGTTCTTCGCGCTCGGCGTCGCGCTGCAGTGGCTGTTCGCGCGCTTCGCGGTGTCGCCGCTCAACTCGCTGCTCGCTGACCTTCGGCCTGACCGCGATCATCGAGGCCGGCATCCAGTGCGTCTGGACGCGCCGACTTCCGCAAGCTCGAGTCCGCCTACGGCGAGGCCAGAAGTTCGAGCTCGGCGCGCTGTACGTGCCGGTGCCGGAGCTGCTGACGCTGGTGCTCGCGGTGGCGCTGGCGCTCGCGCATCTGGGCGGCGCTGCGCTACACCGACCTCGGCACGGCGCTGCGCGCCGCGGCCGAGGACGCGCCGATCGCCGCGGCCTTCGGCGTCAACCAGCGCGCGCTGGCGCTGCTGCTGGCCGGCGTCTGCGCGCGCGCTCGCCGGCGTGGCCGGCGTGTGCCTCGCGCTTGAGCTTCACGCTCGCGCCGTCGCAGATCTACGCCTGGGTCGGCGTCGTGTTCGCCGCGGTGATGATGGGCGGCCTCGGCAGCGCCGCTCGGGCCGCTCGTCGCCGGCATCGTCATCGGCGTCAGCGAGGCGGTGACGATGGCGGTCACCGTCGCCGTCGTGGGCGCCGCTCGTGTCGTTCTCGCTGCTGATCGTGCTGCTGCTGCTGCGCCCGGGCAAGCACCTGAAGCCTGCGACGCGCGACGCTCGTCGTCGGCATCGCTGGCCGCGGGCGCTGTGCTCGCCGTGCGTGCCGTTGCTCGGCCTGCCGGCGTTCTACGAGTCGTTCCTCTACCTCGTGTTCCACTGGATCGTGCTCGCCACGTCGCTGGAACATCCTGTCCGGCTACTCCGGCTACTTCTCGTTCGGCCACGGCGCGTTCTTCGGCGCCGGCATGTACACGACGGCGGTGCTGGCCGGCAAGTTCGACTGTGCCGTTCCTGTGGACGCTGCCGGCTGGCCGCGCGCGCTGGCCGCGCTGCTGGGCGTGGCGCTCGGCGCGGTGGTGTTCCGCGTGCGCTCGCGTGCGCGGCGAGCTGTTCGCGCTGCTGACGCTCGCGGTCACGTTCGTGCTCGCCACGATCGTGCTCAACACGCCGATCGACGGCGGCCCCGGCGTCTATCTGAGCGCCGTGCCGGTGCCGCCGATCGGCGCCGACGCCGCCGGGCACGTTCTACCTGCTGGCGCTGGCCGCTGCGGTGGCGACGCTGGCTGATCGCGTACGCGGTCCAGCACTCGCGGCTCGGCGTCGGGCTGTTCGCGATCCACGACGACGAGGACGCCGCCGAGGTGATGGGCGTGCCGACCTACCGCTACAAGCTCGCCGCGTTCGCGTTGTCGTGCGCGCTCGCCGGCGTGGCCGGCGGCATCCACGCGCTGTTCGTCTCCTACGTCACGGCCAGCGAGACGTTCTCGATCACCGTGCCGCTGACGGTGGTGCTGATGAGCGTGCTCGGCGGCACGCGCCACTGGGCCGGCCCGGCGGTCGGCGCGACCGTGATCACGGCCCTGCTGTACGCGTTCACCAGCGGCGACCAGGCGCTGGCCGGCAAGGCCGCCGTCGGCGCGGTGCTGATCGCGTCGATCCTGTTCATGCCCGAAGGCATCGTGCCGCGCTTGCTGCGCGGTCGCGCGCCGGCGCCGCCGACGCCGCCGCACCGCCGGCCGAGGCCGCGCGGCCCGCCGCGCGCTGTCGAGCCGTGCGCGCAGCGGCGACGTGCTGCTGCGCGCGGTCGGGCGTGGCCAAGTCGTTCGCGGCGTGCAGGCGCTGGCCGGCGTGGACCTCGAGATCCGGCGCGGCGAGATCCTCGGCCTGGTCGGTCCGAACGGCTCGGGCAAGTCGACGCTCATCAACGTCGTCAGCGGCCATTTCCGCGCCGACGCGCGGGACGCGTTCAGTTCGAGGGCCGCGAGATCGCCCGGCTGGCCGCGCACCGCATCGCCCGCGCCGGCATCGCGCGCACCTACCAGATCCCGCGGCCGTTCGCGCACCTGACCGTGCGCGACAACGTGGCGCGCGCGGCGATGTTCGGCGGCGCCGGCGCTGTCGGCGGCACGCGCCTGGCGCGAGGCGCGAGCACTGGCTCGCGTTCACCGGCCTGGCGGCGAAGGCCGACGCGCTGCCCGATGCCCTCAACCTGCACCAGCGCAAGTTCCTCGAGCTGGCGCGCGCGCTCGCGTCGCGGCCGCGCCTGCTGCTGCTCGACGAGGTGCTGTCGCGGCCTGAACCCGGCGGAGATCGACGACGCGGTCGGCGCTGATCCGGCGCATCCGCGACGCCGGCACGACGATCGTGTTCGTCGAGCACGTGATGCGCGCGGTGATGGCGCTGTCCGACCGCATCGTGGTGCTCAACCACGGCCGCTGCTCGCCGAAGGCCCGCCGGCGCAGGTGATGCAGCGGCCCGAGGTGGTGACGGCCTACCTGGGAACCGGGCATGCTTGAGCATCCGTGACCTCGACGTGGCCTACGGCGCGGCGCCGGCGCTGTGGGACGTGTCGCTCGAGGTGCGCCGCGGCGAACTGGTCTGCGTCGTCGGCCCCAACGGCGCCGGCAAGACGACGCTGATCAACGCGCTGGCCGGGTCTGCTGCCGGCGCGGCGCGGGTCGATCGAGCTCGACGGCCGCGACCTGACGCGGCTGCCGCCGCACCGCTTCTGCGCCGAGGGCATCGCCATCGTGCCGGAAGGCCGGCGCCTGTTCACGCGGCATGACCGTGCGCGAGAACCTCGAGGTCGGCAGCCTGCTGCCGCCCGCGCGCGCGCAGCGCGCCGCGTCGCTGGCGCGCGCGATCGAGCTGTTCCCGGTGCTGGCGAGCAAGCTCGCACGCGCCGGCAGCGTCGCTGTCCGGCGGCCAGCAGCAGATGGTGGCGATCGCCCGCGCGCTGATGGCGCGGCCGCGGCTGCTGCTGCTCGACGAGCCCTCGCTCGGCCTGTCGCCGCTGGTCGTGAACGACATGTTCGCCGCGATCCGCCGCATCGCGGCCGATGGCATGGCCATCCTGCTGGTCGAGCAGAACGTGGCCACGGCGCTCGCAGATCGCGCAGCGCGCGTACGTGCTCGAGGAAGGCCGCATCGTCGCCGAGGGCGCGCCGGAGGCGATGATGTCGCGCGCCGAGATCCGGCGCGCGTACCTGGGCACCAGCTTCGAGCCCGACGCGCCAATTTAGCGCGGGCTGAACGGCGACTGGTAAGGACGGCCGAACGCGACGCCGGCCATCACCGTGCCGGCTGGCCGCAGGAAGGTCTTGCCGTCGCGCTTGTTGTTGCGCGTGTCGACGAACGACACCGGGCCTTCGACGACCTCGAACATCGACAGGTCGGCCGGCGCGCCGATCTGCAGCGTGCCGAGCTTGGGCACGCGGCCGATCACGCGTGCCGGCACCGCCGTGGCCATGCTGACCACCTGCTCGAGCGTGAAGCCGAGCGTCAGGAACTTGCTCATCACCCACGGCAGGTAGGGCATGCCCGGCGTGTTGCCCGAGAAGACGTGGATGTCCGACGAGATCGTGTCGGGTGGGCAGCCCTGCGCGATCGCGGCCTCGGCCACCGTGAAATCGAAACTGCCGCCGCCGTGGCCGATGTCGAACATCACGCCGCGCTGCTTGGCGGCCAGCGCGGCGGGCAGCAGCTTGCCGTCCTGGACGATGTTGGTGCCCTGGTTGGCGTCGTTGAGCGCGCCGGAGAAGCAATGCGTCAGGATGTCGCCGGCGCGCAGCGTGTCGAGGATCTGCGACATCAGGTCGCGCGTGGCGACGCCGCCGATGTGGCACATCACCTTGGCCGGCACGCCGGATTGTTCGCACGCGGCGATGGCACGCTTCAGCGGCTCGATGCCATGCCGCGCGATTACGTTCTCGCTCATGCGCACCTTGACGCCGAGCACGAGGTCGGCGTTCTCGGCCACCGCGCGCGCGGCCATCGCCGGCTGGGCGTAGTCGATGTTGAACAGCTCGGGCACCGGAAAACCGACCAGCCCGCCGACGGCGATGTGCACGAAGGCGTACTGCCGCGTGCGCGTGCCCGGCACGATGAAACGGCGGAAGGCCGCGATGTTGTTGGCGCCGGCGTCGCCCGCCGACACCACGGTGGTGGTGCACTGGTGGGCCACCAGCTCGTCGGCCGGGATGCCGATCGCCGAGCCGTACGGGTAGGTGTGCGCGTGCAGGTCGATCAGGCCCGGCGTGACCAGCTTGCCGGCGGCGTCCATCACGCGGCTGGCGCGCTCGGGCGCGATGCTCGCCTCCATCGATTCGATCACGCCGTAGCGGATGCCGATGTCGCGCTTGCCCGACAACTTCTGGCTCGGGTCGAGCACGTTGGCGTTGCGCACCAGCAGATCGAACTTGTCGTTCGGCCCCATCGCCGCCTGGGCCGGGCCGCTCAAGCCCGCGGCGGCCCAGGCGCCGCCCGTGAACAGGAAATCGCGCCGATTCTTTGCGGTCATGTTGTCTCCTCAGCCCGATGGCGGGCCGGCCGATTCAAGCACGGGGTGACGCGATGCGTCATCCCGGCAAATCCCTGTGATTTGCGTGCAGTCCTGCGCAGGCGTCACCTCAGGAAACACCGTTGTTCCACCGGTGTCGTAAGGTGCGGTTTGACGGTGAAAACAGCGCCGACCGCAACCGGTGGCGCCCGCACCAGCCCCCTCTGCAACCAGGAGTACCCGCATGAAAGATACGACGACGCGCACCCTCTGGGTCGCACCGATGGTCATCGCCAGCCTAGCCGCACTGATGAGCGCCTGCGGCCCGCAGGATGGTACGGCCGCCAAGGCGCCCGCGGCCGCCACGCCGATGGCCGCTGTCGTGGCCGATCCGGCCCCGCTGGCGGCGCCGGTGCAGGCTGCACCGCAGCCTGCGCCTCAAACACCGGCCCCCGTGGCCAAGGCAGCGCCGAAGCCCGCGCCGGTTCATACGCAGGCCAAGGCGGCAGCACCGAGGCCGGTGGTCGACAAGCAACCGGTGGTGGTGGCCAGTGCCAACACCGGCGCAGTACAGGCGATCGAGCCGATCACCGAAGCCAAGCCCAGCGGCGCCGGTGCCGTGGTCGGCGGTCTACTCGGTGGCGTGGTCGGTCACCAGTTCGGCAAGGGTGACGGCAAGAAGGCCATGACCGTGGTGGGAGCGGTCGGCGGTGCGGTGGCCGGCCATGAAATCGAGAAGACCCAGAACCGCAAGGTCGTCGGCTACCGCGTGCGCGTGCAACTGGACAACGGCGACACCAAGACGTTCGAGCCCAGCCAGCTCGACGGGCTGAAGGTCGGTGACCGGGTCCGCATCGATCAGGGTGCGCTGCACAAGGCCTGATGCAGGAGGACTGCGACGATGCCGATGACTGCGCACCGACTGGCACAACCTTCGCGGTGCACCGCGTGGCTATCGACGGCCCTGGCTGTGCTGGGCCTGGCAGGCTGCCAGAACATGTCGCAGCGGCAGGAGGGCACGGCCAAGGGCGCGGCGATCGGCGCCGTGGCCGGTGCGGCGATCGGCTCGGTCACCGGCGGCAGCGCGGGCAAGGGCGCGGTCATCGGCGGCGCGGTGGGTGCAGTGGCCGGCAACCTGTGGTCCCAGCGCATGGAAGAAAAGCGCGCGGCGATGGAGAAGGCCACCCAGGGCACCGGCATTGCCGTCGCACGCACCGAGAACAACGAGTTGAGGGTCAACGTGCCGAGCGACTTCTCGTTCGACGTCGGGCGCTCCGAGATCCGACCCGTCATGCGCCCGGTGCTCGATGAATTCGCGCGTGGCCTGGCGCCGGTGATGGTGGTGCGCGTCGTCGGCCACACCGACAGCACCGGCAGCGACGCGATCAACTATCCGTTGTCGATCGCGCGCGCGGAGTCGGTGCGCAACTACCTGACCTTCAAAGGCGTGAACCCGCTGCGCGTGATCACCGAAGGACGGGGCTCGCGCGAGCCGGTGTCATCCAATGACGCACCGGCCGGCCGCGCACAGAACCGTCGCGTGGAGATCTTCCTGCGCGAATCCGAGGGCGCAGCCGGATCGTAGGCGCCCCCGCGGGGCTGGTCCACAGGCCTTAGCATGACAGTCCGGGCGCGGCGTCGCGCCGACCGACTGCCTGATGGATGGCCTCCAGCCTGCTCGCGCTGATCGATGACATCGCCACCGTGCTCGACGACGTGGCGCTGCTGACCAAGGTCGCCGCGAAGAAGACCGCAGGGGTGCTGGGTGACGACCTGGCACTGAACGCGCAGCAGGTGACGGGCGTGCAGGCCGACCGCGAGCTGCCGGTGGTGCTGGCGGTGGCCAAGGGTTCGCTGATCAACAAGGCCATCCTGGTGCCGCTGGCGCTGGCAATCAGCGCCTGGGCGCCGTGGGCGGTGACGCCGCTGCTGATGGTGGGCGGCGCATTCCTGTGTTTCGAAGGTGCCGAAAAGCTGGCGCATCGGTTGCTGCACAGCCGGCAGGACGATGCGCAACACCATGACGAGTTGGTGCGCACACTGTCCGATCCGGCAGTGGACGTGCTCGCAGTCGAGCGCGACAAGATCAAAGGTGCGGTGCGCACCGACTTCATCCTCTCGGCCGAGATCATCGCGATCACGCTCGGCACGGTGGCCGCGTCGCCGTTCCTCACACAGGTCGTGGTGCTGAGCGGCATCGCCGTGGTGATGACGGTGGGTGTTTACGGCATCGTCGCGGGCATCGTGAAGCTCGACGACCTGGGCCTGCATTGGTGCCGGCGCGGCGAGCACGAACCGGGCGCCCGCTGGTTGCGTCCGATCGGTCGCGGCATCCTGCGCGCTGCGCCCTGGCTGATGAAGGGCTTGTCGATCGCGGGCACGGCGGCCATGTTCCTGGTGGGCGGCGGCATCCTCGTGCACGGCGTGCCGGCGCTGCAGCACGGGATCGAATCGCTCGCCGCGGGCATGGGCAGCGCACTCGGTGCGCTGTGGTCGCCGCTGGCGCATGCGGTGCTCGGCATCGGCGCCGGTGCGGTCGTGCTGGCCGTGGTCAGCGCCGGCCAGCGCCTGATGCGCAGCGCCCGGACGCCGGCCCCACCGGGCTGAGGCGCCGCGACTACGACGGCAGGAAGTCGACCGGCCAGGACACGACCATCACGTCGACGTCCTTGGCGCCGAAGTCGAACTGCCGGATGCGCGCCAGCAGCTTGCTTTCGAGCTCGTTCGCCTTCAGCTCGCTGGACACGATGCGCAGGTCGGTCACCACGCCCGCGGGCGAGATCTTCAACTCGAGCACCACCTTGCCCTGCAGCGATGGATCTTCGCGCAGCGCTCGGTTGTAGATCGCGTAGATCGCGCCCTTGTTGCGTTCGAAGACGAGCTTGATCTCCTCGATCGAGCGCGAGGCCTTGCCGCTGCCGCTGCGGGCCAGCGTGCCGCCCTTGCCGGCGCCGGAACCGCTGCCGTCACCGCGCACACCGCCGCCGCCGGCGCCGCCGCCTCCGCCGCCACCGGCCACGCCTTCGACCAGCGTGGTGGCGCGGCCCGCCAATCCGCCGCCGCCGGTGTTGCGGCTGTAGGCCGCGGTGTTGATGCCGCCGCTGCCGTTGGTGGCGTTGGAGGTGATCAGCGCGCGCACCGGAATGCCCTGCTCGTTGCCGGCGCCGACGCCCGGGCCTGTGCCCGATCCCACGCCGGGGCCGGCCTTGATGTTCTGGTTCAGCTGCACCGCCACCGGTGCGCCACGGATCTCGGCCAGCTGATCCTTCATCGCCAGCAGGCCCACGCCGGCCGCCTTGCGCCGCGCGCCCTCGATCTCGCCTGGCGGCTTGTTGGGCTGCGGGTTGCGCGCCTCGGGCACCGGGTTCTTCACCGTTTCGGGCTTCGGATCGTCGGGCTTCTTCGGGTGGGCGTTGGCGGGTTGCTCCTCGGCCTTCTTTTCGATCTTCGCCGGCGGTGGCGGGGGCGGCGGCGCCGTCTCGCGCTCGAGCACGATTTTCGCGAGCTGTGGCGGCAGCTCGGCCACCTGGGTGCGGTCTTCCTTGGGCCGGGGCATCAGCAGGAACAGCAGGCACAGCAACGCACTGACGATCAAGACGCGATCACGGATGCGCTTGAAGCGCGCCTCGTCCGCGGGCGACAGCGCCCACGGCAGGATCGAGGCGCGGAACGAGATCGCGTAAGTCGCGGCGCTCATCTCAACGCCTCCGGCGCCAAGTCTGCGGCTGCACAGAACCAAGCGGACACCGCGGATCCGGCTTTGCCGGGCCGCCGGTGTCGCCCCCTCGACGGGGAGGCGGCCGCCAGGCCGCTTCGGGGGTGGGTCTTCCCTGCGCTCATACGTCAAGCCTCTGGCGCACCGCGAACGACACGTCGGTGAAGTTGGCACGTGCGCTGGTGACCATCACCTTGCGCAGCAAACGATACGGGATGTCCTTGTCGCCCATGATGGTAACGGCGGTCTTTTGAGCCTGGTTCTCCTTGCGAATCACCAGACGCCTGGCCAGCAGCTCGAGCTCGGCCTTCAGCGGTGCGATCAGGTCGCCTTCGGCGCGCAACACGTCGGCCACCTCGGCCACCTTGCGGCCGTCGACGATGATCTCGGCGCCGCTGATGACCACCACGATGGTTTCCTTCGGCTGCGTGTCGGCGGTGGACTCGGGCAGCTTGACGGCCTTGAAGCTAGGCAATGTCTCGACCTCGCTGGCGCTGGACAGCAGGAAGAAGATCAGGATCGTGAAGATGTCGATCAGCGACACCAGGTTCAAGTCCAGCTGCTGCTTGTTGCGGTCCTTTCGGGCCGCGCGTTTCTGAAGTGGCGTGAGCATCATGATGCGTTGGCCTTGCCGCGCAGCACCGGCGCGTCGCCGACCGACACGTCGGGGAACAGCTCGACGCGCACGAGCTTGGTGCCGCCGTTGGCGCTGCGGCCGGCGCGCACCGCGTCCATCACCTGCACCAGCACTTCGTAGGACGTGTCGGGCTCCGACAGCACAGTGGCGGTCTTGGTGTCGGGGAAACGCTGCTTGATCTGCTGCATCAGTGCCGAAAGCGTCTTGACGTCGTGATGGCTGTCCTTCTTCTCGATGCGCTGGATCAGGCCGCCGATGCGGTCACCGACTTCCAGCGCCTCGGGGCGGATCACGATCTCGAGCTTGAGGTCGTTGCCCTTCAGCTGCTCGAGCTTGGTGTTCGATTGCGCCGGCAGCGTCAGGTCCATCACCGCCAGGCGGGTGAACACGGCAGTCGACAGCAGAAACGGCACCAGCACCACGATCAGATTGATGAACGCGGTGACCTCGAGCGCGGCGACTTCCTTGCGCAGGCGTCTGACTCGCATGGCGTGAATCCGGCGAGCTTCAGCGCGCCGGAGCGGCTTCGGCCTTCAGTCGCTGCACCAGGTTCAGGAAGCTGATCTTGGCGGCCTCGAGGCCGTCGACGATCTCGGTGGTGCGCGCCTGCAGGAACGCGTGGATCAGCAGGAACGGAATCGCCACCATCAGCGCGAACGCGGTGTTGTTCATCGCGATCGAGATCGAGGCCGACAGCAGCTCGGCCTTCTCGGCCGGGTTGACCTGCGCCACCGCGGTGAAGCCCTTGATCAGGCCGATGATGGTGCCCAGCAGGCCGACCAGCGTGATCACGTTGGCGAAGGTGGCGATGTAGTGCGTGCGCTTCTCCAGGCGCGGCACGATCTCCATCATGCCCTCCTCCATCGCCGCGTCGATGTCCTCGCGGCGGCCGGCGCTCTGCATGCGCTGCAGGCCGTTGGAGACGATCTTGCCGATCGCGGCGTCGGACTTGGAGGAGACGTGCTGCACCTCCTTGAACTTGCCGCCTTGCAGCATCGGCAGCATCTGCTCCCACAGCTTGCGGTTCGCCGCGCGCGCACGGTTGAGGAAGACGAATCGCTCGATCGCGATGGCCAGGCCGAGCGCCATGATCAGGATGCTCGGGTAGATGAACAGGCCGCTGTCCTGAAAGAACTTCACGGCGGTGGCAAAGGCACTCATCAATCACTCTCCTGTATCAATCGATCTGTTCGAACCCTGAAACCCATCGCTCATTGGGGCGCCGGTGTGCGGGCCTGCGTCAGCGAGTCGTAGCGCACCTGGCGGCGGAACACGTCGCGATCCACCGGCGCCAGCACCTCGTCCAGCACGCTGGCCAGCGGTCGGCCCGAGAGGTCGCCGGGCAGCGGCTTCTTCCAGGGCACGATGTAGAGCACCTTCGGCAATTCGCGATTGCCAATGATCTGCGTGCGATCGATGTCCGCGCGATCCTGCGCGAGCGCCGTCGTGGCACCGGTCACGATGATGGCGAAAAACACAGTCACCACCGGTTTCATTCGCGCTCCTTGCGACTCACGAGCACCTGATCGGGCTTGCGGTTCTTCAACTCGGCGACCCACTTGGTCACCGTGGCGTCACCCGCCGGCGACAACACCAGGTAGCGGCCGTACAGCTCGAGCGCCCGCTTGTCGTCGCGCAGGTACAGGTCGTTCAGGATGCCGAGGTTCAGGTACGGCGGCGCGTAGTTCGGGTCGAGCGACATCGCGTGCTCGTAGGCGTCGCGCGCCTTGGCGAACTGGCCGACGTGGCGATAGGCGATGCCGAGCTGGTTGAAGTACACCGGCTGCTGCGGGTTGGCCTTCACCGCCTGCTCGAATGCGGCCACCGATTCGGGCAGCTTGCCGGCCTGGCGGTAGATCAGGCCGAGATTGGCCTGCGGCCCGCCGAGCTCGGGGTGCTTGTCGGCCAATGCCCGGAAGCCGCGCTCGGCCTCGTCCAGGCGGCCGGCACGCAAGGCCCGACGCGCCTGATCGAAGGCCTGCTGAACCTGCGGGTCGACCGGTGCCTCGACAGCCGGCACTGGCACCGCGGCCACCGCGATCGGGGCGCTGGCCGCTGCCATGGGCGCCGGCGCGGCGGGGGCGAGGGCGGGGGCGCTTGCGGCATCGCTCGCCGCGGGGGCCGACACCTTGGCCGCAACGTCGCGCACCAGTTGCACCGGGTCGGGCATCGACGCGCAGCCGACCAGCGCGGCCACGCAGGCGGCCAGCGGCAACAGTCGCATCGTGGAACTATCGAATCGCATCGATCACGCCTTCACTGCGCTCGGTCTTGCCGTATCGCACCGGCCGCAAGGTGGCCAGCGCCGAGAAACTTTCCTTCACCCATTTGTCGTAGATGCCCGACGTGGTCCGCTTCGCATTGACCTCGTGCAGCTCGGTGGCCTTTTCCTCGAACGGGAACGCCTGCTCCTCGAGCATCACGTTGTACTGTTCGAGTTCGGCCTTCGACAGCTTCTTCGGTCGCTGCGACGCCAGCATCGCCTTGCCGAAGTCGTGGTAGAGCGCGGCAGTGTGATAAGTCGCAGCGGTCGTGACCTCGGCCACACCGTAGTCGGCCGCCACGGCATAGGCCTTCAACACCTCTTCCATCTTGGTCTTCTTGAGCTTCAGGTTCTTGGCCAGCGGCTCGACCAGCGCTACCTTTCGGTACGCATCCAGCGACGGCTCGGCCAGCGCCAGCGCGGCCATCGCGCCGAGGTAGCGGGTGCGGTCGGTGCGCGCGCTGCCGCCGGTCTGGTCGGCCCTGAAGATCTCCTTCATCAGCGCCAGTTCGCGTGGCGCCTGGCCGTCGGCCTTGGCCATGCGCGGCCAGCCGGTAGCGGGCCTCGAGGTTGGCCTCCAGCGGATCCGGATAGAGCTTCAGGTAGCGCTCGTAGGCCTTCGCCGCCAGCGGCCTGGCGTTGGCCTTCTCGTGCAGCTCGGCGGCCTGCCACAGCGCACCGCGGGCGATCTTCTGGTCCTTGCTGCTGGCGGCCAGACGCTCGAACTCGCCGGCGGCCTGCGCCCACTGCCCCTTCTCCAGGTAGGCCAGCGACAGCTTGGCGCCCACCTCGGCCTGCAGCGGATGGTTCGGGTAGCTGCTGGCGGAAGTCCTCCAGCGCACGCGTCGCCTGTCCCAGTCCTTCAGCGCGATCAGCGCGGCGGCGGCGTCGTATTGCGCATTGGCGCGCACGCTCGAAGTCGGCGCCACCGCGGCCACGCGCTCGAAGTGCGACACCGCATCGCGCAGCTTGCCGTCGGCGCGCGCCTTCTCGCCCTGCTTGTAGACCGAGGCGGCCAGCCGCTCGACGAGCTCGTTGCGGCGCGGATCCTTCTCCGGCGTCAGCGTCGAGCACCTCGGCGTAGCCCTTTTCGGCCTGGTCGAACGCGCCCTGCTCGAACGCGGTGTGCGCCACCACCGTCCAGGCCACGCGGCGCTGCGCCGGCGTCGGCCGGCGGGTTGAGCGCGAGCACCTGCTGCGCCACCGTGGCCGCGCGCTCGCCGTCGCCCAGCGCGTAGAGCTTCTCGGCGGCGTTGGTCAGCACCACGCCGTTGCGCGGGTCGGCCGGGAACGCCTTGGCGAAGCGCAGCGCGCTGTCGACGGCCGGCGCGCTGCAGCGCCGGCAGCTGCGCGGCGCGCGGCGCGCTTTTCCTGCCCGGCATAGCTCAGCAGCGCGGCATAGCCGGCGTCGGCGCTCTTCGCGTGCGTGGGGTACTGGTACGCCGACCTTCTCGTACTCGACGGCCGCTTCGGCGAAGCGGCTGTCCTCGAACAGCAGTTCGGCCAGCAGGAAGTTGTTCTGCGCCGTGTCCGGATCGTTCGGGAACGAGGCGATGTAGGCGCGGTACCAGCGCACCGCCTCCTGGTAGTCGGCGCTGGCCTTGCTCTTCTGCGCGCTGGCGTGGTAGTGGCGCGCCAGCTCGGCCAGGTGGGTCTTGACCAGCGGCTGCGCGCGCTCCCAGCCCGCCGGGTTGGCGCGGCGGAACTCGCTGTCGATGCCGTAGCGCGACACGTAGTCCTTCTTCGCGTCGAGCGCCAGGTTGGCGAAGCCGGTCTGCTGGTAGATCTCGATCACGCGCGCCTGCAGCAGCGGCGCCTGCGCGTGCAGCGGCTGGCGCCGCGCGAAGGCGCCGAAGGTGTCGGCGGCGTCCTTGATGCGGTCCTGCTTGAGGTAGAGCTCGCCCAGCTGCTGGTAGACGCGAAACTCGTAGGAGCGCCGCTCGTCGCTGTTGATGTAGGGCGGGATCGACTCGGCGCCCTGCAGGTTCGCCAGGCTCAGGCTGGTGACGCGGAAGGTGTCTTCCACCAGCTCGCGGTCGGCGCGCGTCAGGCCGGGGATGCGCTTCGAGCTCGCCGCCAGGGTCGCCACGGCCGACCAGCTTGAGGTCGAGCACGCCGAAGAACGACTGCAGCGCGTCTTCGAGCCGGCCCTGCTTGAACTGCGACCAGCCCTGCATGTACAGCGAGCGCTCGTGGTACGGGTTGCCCGAGTCGCCCTTCATCACGGTGGCGTAGGCCTGCTCGGCCCTGGCGTAGTCGCGCGTGGTGAACAGCAGCTCGCCGCGGCGGAACTGCGCCTCGTCGCGGTAGTGCGTCTTCGGGTAATTCGGCCACCAGCCGGTCCAGCGTCTTCAGCGCAATCTCCAGCTCGCCGCCCTGTTCGTGCGCGCGCGCCAGCTGGTAGAGCACGCGGTCGTTGCCCGGGTCCTTGGGATAGGCCTTGAGGAAGTCCTGGTAGCGCGCGATCGGCGGCCCTGTAGTCGGCCGCTGGTCGACGGCTGCCGCTGGCCGAGCCGGTTGTCGGCGGCGTCCATCTCCAGGTCGCCGAGGCGGCGCATGGCCTCGGTGCGCTGCGCGCGCCTGCGGCGCCGTTTCGAGGAACTTGCGGTAGGCGGCGATCGGCGTCGCCGTCGCCGGCCTTGACGCCGGCATCTTCGGCCGACCTTCACTTCGCGGCCGGCCAGCGCCTTGAGCGTGGGCGCGTCGTCGCCTTCGACCGTGCGTTTGCTCGCGCAGGCGCACAGGCCGCTGACCAGCAAGCAGAATCAGGCTATTGCTTGGGCGCATGGTCGGCGTCCCGCGCCATCGCGGCGCGGTCGTACATCTGCGCGAGCGCGAATCGGGCCTGCGTCGAGTAGACGGCCAGGCGCTCCTTCTGGCGGCCGAGTTCGGCCACCGCCAGCTCCTGCACCTGGCCCTGCTGCTCCTGGATCAGCGACGCCACGCGCGGCATCAGCGCGTGGATGCGTTGGTCGAGCGCGGCGATGCGCGCGGCGAACGCTCGTGGCGCGCGGGCTCGTCGCGCTGCGCCTGCGCCAGCGCGGCGTCGCGCGCGCGTGCCTCGCGCGAGTGCTGCGTCGATGGCCTTCAGGGCCTTTTGCGCCTCCCAGAGGCGCGCCGGGATACTCCTGCGCCAGCTGCCAGGTCAGCGCGCCGGCCACCAGCCGCGCCCGCTCGCGCGCGCTGGCGTCGGCGTCGGTGCCCGGCCTGCCTGCTTCAGCGTCGCTCTGCACGCCGGTCCAGCCGCGCGAGCAGCTCGCGCTCGCCTGGCGTCGGCGAACGCCGGCGCGTCGGCTCGCGCCTCGGCGCTGGTCAGCTCGGCCGGCGAGCGGCGTCGCGCGCGCTGCTGCACCGCGTCGAGGCCTGCCGTGCGCTGGCCTTCGCGCGCACCTGCGGCAGCCGCTCGGCATAGGCCTGCCGGCGGTTGGCCAGCATGTCGCCGAACACGCCGAGGTTGTCGGCCCAGCCCTGCAGGTTCTTCGACAGGAACTGCAGGTCGCGGTAGTTCTTGAACGCTTCCTGGAACTCGTGCTGCGCCAGCACCTGCGTCAGGTGGCCGGCGTGCGGCATCTCGGGCAGCTCGCTGGATGTTCCAGAACCAGCCCATCTCCTCGCCGGGGTTGCGCTCGAGCAGGCCGTCGAGCAGCTTGCCGGCGCGGATGGCGGCGATCGACTCGTCGAGCGCGCGGTTCTCGCGCTCGAAGGCGGCGATGCGCTTCGTTGTAGCGCTCGAGCGACTGGCCGAAGGCGCCCAGCTCGGCGTAGGCGTAGGGCACGGCGATGCGCGACTTCGAGCACCGCCGCGTCGCTGGCGTCGCGGCCGGCCAGTTCGGTCCAGGGCACCAGCGCCTGCTTGGCGTCCTTCAGCGACGCCGCCGCCCAGCCGAAACCGAGCAGCGCCTTGTTGGACATGCATGCTCGACAGCCGCACGCGCTCGAGGTAGCCGCGCGCCGCCTCGGGCTGCTCGTCCTGCAGCGCGGTGAAGCCGAGCGCCACGTTGGCCTTGTCGCGCAGGCTGCGGAACTCCTCGGTGGCGGCCGGCGCCTTGCCGATGTCGTCGAGCAGCGCCGAGCCGCGCTGCGGCGTCGCCGCTGCGCACCAGCGCCACGCCCAGGTTGTAGCGGGCGTACTGGCCGGCGCTGCTGCTCTTGGCCAAGCCGTCGAGCACCGCTGGCCGCGCCGGCGTAGTCGCCGCGCGCCATCAGCAGGTTGGCCTGCAGCAGCACGCGGTCTTCCTCCAGATCGGGCGGCAGGTGCTTCTCGATGCGGCGCGATCGCGTCCTCGGCCTCGGCGATGAAGCCGCGCTGGTAGCGGATCTTGGCCAGGTAGAACCAGGCGCGGTCGCGCACCGGCGGCGGCGCGCCGCGTTCGATCAGCTGGGCGAAGATCTCGCCGGCCTCGCGGTGCAGGCCGTACGACAGCAGCAAGCCGCCGCGCAGCACCTCGGCCTCGTCGGCATGCTGGGCCACGCGGTTGAAGTGCTGCGACACCATCAGGCTCGTCACCGACGAGAAGTAGTGCGACTGGTAGAAGTGGAACAGCGTGTCGCCGTAGTGCGGGTCCTTGACGACCTGCTTCAGGTCGGGCTCGGCCGCGAGCGCCGACGCGGCCCAGCAGGCCGACACGATGGCCGCCGCGCCGGCGAGGCGCTGCGGCCACTTGCGAAGGTGGACGTTCCAGCGCATGGGCGGTTACTGCCAGACCTTGACGTCGAACTCCGGCTGCAGCTTGCCGGTCGAATCCTTGATGCGCAGCTCGATGTACTTCGGCTCGGTGCCCTTGTCGAACTTGATCGTGGCGCCGCGCTTGTAGTCGCGCGTCGTGCGGGCCCTTGCCGGTGAAGAAGGCGACGATCTGGTGTTCCCCCGCCCTCAGGTTGCCCAGGTACACCCGCTGCACGCCGCCGCGGTGCAGGGCCTGCACCTCCAGCGGCGTGTACAGGTAGTTGGCGACCACCTTGTCGTCGAGCTTGATCTGCACCGAGTCGAGTTCGAACAGCTTGCCCACGTCCATCGACACGAACAGCGCCACCTGCGTGTTGGCCGGGAACAGCAGTTCCTCCTCCAGCACCATCAGGTCGCGGTTGAGGCGGATCACGTCGCCCTTGACGTCCTGGATGCGGCCGTCGAGCCCGGCGGGCGCGCTGGCCGGCGCCGCGCGGTGCCGCGGCGGCCAGGTCGCCGCGCTGGCGGCTTGCGGCGCAGGCGCCGCGGCGGGCTTGGCTTCGGCACCCCAGGCAGCCAGGTGGGCGGTCACGGCGACGGCGACCAGGATCGGCAACATCGTCTTGAGGATTCGTTGGAACATACGGCAAACTCGCTGGTCAGAAGGTGGCGGTCACGTACATCTGCAGCACGTGGGCACGGTGGTCATAGGGCGCGCCGGTGCGCAAGTCGGTGAAGTCCTTGAACTTGAAGTTCACCAGCTCGTAGGCGAGGTTGCCCTTGACCTCGTACTTGCCCGGCACCTGCGCGTAGACGAAGGAGAGCTTGCCGCCCAGGCTCAGGCTGTTGAAGCTGCTCAGCTGGCGGTTGCGCGAGATGTAGGTCGTCTCCGCGGTGGCGTTGTCGCTGTAGAACAGCGCCTTGCTCTGCTGGTAGTGGCGCACGATACGCATCGGCCAGAAACGATTCGCCGAGGTAGCGGCCGCCAGCCCAGCTCGACGGTGTGCGCCTTGATGTCCCAGGTGTCGTAGAAGTAGCGGTACTCGGCACGCAGCGCAGTGCGCGGCATCACTTCGGCGACGCTGCCGAGCTTGAACGCGCGGCTGGAGCGCGTGCGCGGATTGCGCTCGGGTACCAGCGCGCCAAACACGCGGGCCGCCCGGTACGGGCTGCCGAGATAACCGTCGTCCGACACGGCCTCCAGGTTGGCGCTCATCAGCCAGCGTGGCGTCAGGATCTGCGTGACGCCGACGCGATAGCGCCAATGCGTCGCGTAGTCGAAGAACCCCGACGTGTCGGATCGACCCACCTTGTCCTCGCCACGGGTGTAGCCGAGGTTGATGGTGGTCATGCCGCCGAAGACTTCCTGCGCGATGTCGAAGCTCACCGCATTGGCCTTGTAGTCCGGCTCGGTGCTGCTGGAGACCGACAGCGTCAGCAGCGCGTCACGGTAGACGTAGTCGAGGCCCAAGGCGTACTCGGTGCGCTTCTCGCGAAACGGGCTGGCCGTGGTGACGACGTCGATCGAGGCGTTGCTCACCATGTCGACGTAGTACGAGCCGGACAGCGACACCTTGTCGGCCAGGCTCTTGCGCACCAGCAGCGCCGGGCCGGAGGCCTTGACGCCGCCGCCGTCGTACAGATGGATCAGCGCTTCGGCCTTGTCCTCGGGCAAGGTCACCGCCAGCTGCACCGGCCGGCACCACAGCACCGCCCACCAGCCCGGCCATCGGGCCGGCCAGCTGGCCCGCCGCGGCATAGGAGCGTCGGCGCAACAGGGCCAGGCCAGCCCGACGCGCGGCGTGCCAGCAGGCCATCAGTGCGTCAGTTGCAGCCACAGCCGCCCCCTTGCACGCCGTTGGCACCGCGCGCGCCTTCGCGCACGTCATGGATGTGTTCCCGATGCTTGGCCGACAGCGAGTCGCGCGCAACATTCATGATCGGGTCGGCCAGCCGCTCGCGTTCGTACGGCTTGACCCAGGGCTCGGGCACGGCGCAGCCGCCCAGCAACCCGGCGCCGAGTAGCGCGGCCAGCAGCCATCCCTTGGCCTGACGGTGCGAGGGCTTCATTCCTTCAGCAACTCCCGGATCTGACGGTCGTAGGTGTCTTCGTAGCCGCTCTGGTAGCCGCGGTGCAGGTAGCGCACGCGGCCGTCGCGGTCGATCAGCACGGTCGAGGGCATGGCGCTCAGGTCGTACTGCTTGCTGACGCGCTTGTCGTTGTCGGGCAGCACCGGGAACTTGACGCCGAGCTTGGAGGCCACGCTGGCGGCCTGGCGCGTGTCCTCGTCGACGTTCACGCCGAGCAGCACGAAGCCCGACGACTTGTACTTGTCGTACAGCTTGTTCAGATGCGGCATCTCCTGCCGGCAGGGGCCGCACCAGGTGGCCCAGAAGTTCACCAGCACCACGCGACCGCGCTGCTCGCCCAGCCGCAGGTTCTGGCCCTCGAGCGTGCGCAGCGTGAAGTCGGGCGCGAGCGTCGAAGGCGCGATCGGCGCCGCGGCCAGCCAGGCGCCGCTGAAGACCAGCACGAAACCGACGGTCAGGCGGCGCAAGGGACGAAAGCGGATAGGTCGCATCGAGGTCATGGTGGCGTGGCAGGTCAGAAGTAGAAGGTCAGGCCGGCGGTCAGCTCGAGGTTCTTGGTGCTTTCGTTTCTGCCGAGCAGGTCCTGATTGAAGATGTGCTCGCGCATGTCGACCTGCGCACCGAAGCGATCCCAGAACAGCACGCGCAGCCCGAGCGCCGAAATTCAGTGTCTGGCGGCTCAGCTTGTTGATCTTGGTCTTGTCGACGAAGTTGGTGCTGCCCACGCCGCCGATCAAATACACCTGCGAGGCCTTGGCGATGTTGCGGCCGATGAAGATCTCGCCCGGCAGGATGTTGTAGCCGGCGGAGAGGTTGTAGTACTTCAGCGTCTCCTTCGGCTGGGCAAAGATGCCGTTGGGCTGGACCTGGCGGAATGCCTCGTCGCTGACCTTGGTCTGCGCGTACACGCCTTCGACGAAGATGTCTTCGGTGATGTGGTAGCCCAGACGCACGCCGCTGACCGCGCTGGAGCCGAAGTTCTGCGTCGCGTAGGTACCGCCGAAGACGCCGATCGCGAAATCCTTGGACGGGTACTTCGGCAGCTTGATCTCGCGCCGGTCGACCTGCGGCACGATGACCTGTTCGTTGGCCGGCTGCTGCGTGCCAGCGACCTGCGCAGCGGCGAGTGCCGGCAAGGTACTCAACACCGTCAGCATCAAGGGGGTGGCGAAGTGGCGCATGGCTGGCTCGGTGTCAGAAGAAGAAGGACAGGCCAATCGTCTTGGCCCGGTACTCGCCGGTGCGGGTGTCGCCCACGAAGGCCGTGTAGAACGTGTAGTCGGTGCGCAGCACGAAGCGGTCGGTCAGGTAGTAGCGAGCGCCGATCGACGCGTTCGACAGCTTGGCATTGACCGCGATCGCATTGACCAGGGACTGGTTGGGCAGGTTCTTGAACCCGCCCACGCCGATCGCGAAGAACGGCGACAGGCGCCGGTCCGACCAGGGCTCGGACATCAGATTGACGTGCCAGATGTCGGTGCCGGAGAACACGCCCTGCACCTGACCGATCGTGGCCTCGGCGCTGAGCGTTTCCGACAGCCTGTAGCTGGTCCACACCTTGAGCATCGGCTCGGACTTGAATCGACCCCACGCGGCACCGAGCTGCACCCGCCGCGCCAGGTAGTCGTCGATCGCGATGTCGCGAAAGGTCTTCTGGCCGCCGGCGTCGGTGAGTGTGGTCTCCAGTTGCTGACGCACGACCCAGCCCTGCTTGCCGCTGTCGGTGCGCACCTTGTACCAGTCGGTGTGGCGCAGTTCGATCTCGATCCACTCATCGCGCGCGGCGACGTGGAAGATCGGGTAGCCCCGACCGGGGCCGGTGCGGATCTCGATGTACGGGTCGGTGACGCGCAGCCGCTCGGCTGCCGCCGGCGCGACGGCGAACACACCCAGCGCCAGCGTCACCGCCGCGGACCAGGGGGGAAGCGTTCGCGCAAGCTCCCAAGACCTCAGAGCCCAGCCGGTGAGCAAGCGCCTCATTTCGCCTAGCACGCTCCTGGCCTCGGGTCCGAACTGAACTCGTCCCCGCCTTGGGCAGGATTGCTGATCCAGAACTGGATCACCTGGACGTTCGGGTTTGCTGCGCTGTCGAAGATCAATCCGCCACCGTGAAGCACGTTGATCAGCATGGGCTTGGCCAACAATCGACTTTGCGTCGTCGAACCAAAGACCACTTCGCCCTGAGCCGAATAGAAGTTCTTATACATGTCGGTCGCCCGGATGACAGCGGGCGTATTGGCCGGATTCGTCAGATCGACGATCTGTGCCGAACCGATCACGCGAAATGCGCCACCAGTCCCGTTGGTGTTGTCGTGGCAACCCGACGCTTGGCAGGTGTTGGTCGAGATGACGCCGCTCTGATTGATCTGCAGCGGCAGCCCGAAGATCGGAAAGACGCAGCGCTGAAAGTAGGCGAACGACAATTTCTTGCCGGCCGCGATTGCCGGGTTGGCAATGCTGTTGGGGTTGTCCAGCGGATTGCCGGCGCCGCCGCAGCCGGCCATCCCCAACAAAACGGCGGCCGCCGCGACGGTGCCAAGCACCGTCGCGGCGGACCGCCTGGTTCGCGGTGTGCGATCCGTCATCGTCTGTTGGTCCTCGCGTTGGCCGTCTGCACGCTGCAGCCGCTGGCGATCCAGTCGCGGATCGTGTTGTAGCCGGCGCTGCCCACCGGCAGCACCGCCGCGGCGGCGCCCGACGGATGCGGCACCGTCGAAGGACGCATCAGCAGGAAGTTCGACGCCGCATTGCAGGTGTCGGAGATCATCGACAGCGTCACCCCGTAGTCGCCCTCGGGGCTGCCGGTCAGCACGAACCGGTTGCCGAGGAACGATGTGCCTGGCGGCGTGGTCGAGGTGGTACCACCGGCCTGGTGGCAGCTGGCGGCGCAACTGCTGTTCAGGATCGGCAACACCTGGGCTTCGAAGCTGGCCTGGCTGAGCGGTGCGATGGCCTGCACGCCGCCGTCGAACGGGTTGTTGAAGTACTGGCCGCCCAGGTCCATCCACTCCGACACCAGCCGCAGCTCGGCGCGGTTGAGCATCGTGGCATGGTTGGGCGCGGTGCCCGGTGGGTTCGGGTGCGCGGCGACCGCCTCGGCGCTCGCCTTTAGTGTCTCGCCGAACAGGATTTCGCCCAGACGGCTCGCGCGCGTCATGCCCACGGCGTTGCTGGCCATCGTTTCGACCAACGGCGCGCCGCGAACGACCTCGGGCTCGCCGTCGCGAATCTCGATTTGCGGCAGGCCGGTCACCGGGTCGATCACCGGGTCGCCGAGCAGCAGCTCCTCGTACGAGGTGAGCCGCCCCGTGCCCGAGGTGGTGGCACGCAGGTCCAGCTTGGCCGGGTCGTTGTGGCATGCGGTGCAGGTGTTGGCTCCACGATTGCGTGTCCACAACGCGGCGATGTGCTGCGGGTAGTTGATCAGGCCGTTGCTCGGCGCCGGCGTCACCAGGTCGTCGGCCGCATTCGGGTTGCCGGTGTAGCGCAGCGTGATGGCCTGACGCGCAACGCCACCTGCCGCCGCGTCGGCCCAGATGTCGGTCGAGACCATGTCGGGCTTCACCGACAGCGCGGTGGCGTCCAATCGCGCACGCAGCGAGGCCATCGTCTCGCCCGATTGATGGGCGGCGGACATCGCCGTCTGCCACGCGGCCGGCTTGTGGTTCACCACGTTGCCCGAGTTCAGCGACGCGCCGCGGCGCGGGCTGTGACAGCCGTCGCAAGTGCGACGCTCACCGGGGCGGACCTGGATCCAGTTCAGGTGCGTCTGGATCGCACGGCCCTTGGCGTCGATGATCGCCAGCCCCAGCGGGGTGTCGGCCGGCACGTGCAGCTTGAACGAACCATCGGGTTCGACCGGTGCATAGCCGAGGATCTGTTGTTGCTCGAACTCGGTTTCGCCGATCGCGCTGCGCAGGCCCATGCCGGAGGACGGCGGTGCCACGGCGCGGAACGCGCGCACAAAGCGTGCCGGCGCGCACTGGTAGGCCACGTCGGCCGGATCCTTGATCTTCTTCAGATCGGCGACCTGTTGGCGCGTGTCCAGCGCATCGGTCGGCGCCGTCTTGGCGATGCCCACGCCGTTGCAGGCACCCGCCTTGTCGACTGCCGCCAGCATCGATTCGCCCATGCGGTCGAGGCCGTCGGTGTCGTACACGCTGCGCACTTCGACCAGGCCGAGGTTCTGCTGGGCGAGCGTCGGGTCGACGACCGTGTCCTGCGCCACCTGCGGTTCGGCGCGCGACAGCAGGGCCACGGCATCCACGTACATGAACCCCGTCGGCGGCGCGGCCACGATCTGCTGCGTCTGCAGCTGCGGGTTGTACATGTAGACCGCGTACGACGCGGGCACGTTGTCGAGCAGCGAGACACCCTGGACCAGCACCGGCGCCCCACGCATGCGGTTGGTTTCCGACAGGCCTGCGACCTCGGCGTCGGTCAGCGCCGCGCACGAGACGACCACGCCATTGCGTGTGACCTCACACGGCCGGTACGACACCAGCACGCGATTGGTGCCGTCCCACAGCGGGTACGGCGACGTCATGCGGCCGAAACGCGAGAAGCCACGCCCGTCGTTGAGCGCCTGCTGGGTGAGCTGGCGCTGGCCGTTGCTGGCCGTCACCTGCGCATTCGCCTTGACGCTGTTCTCCGAGAAGTTCGCGGCGTCGATCAGCATCAGCGCGCCGCCTTCCTGCGTGCCCGACAGCGACATCAGCGACGACGCCAGCTGGCCCTTGTAGGGCCCCGCGGGGTCCATCTCGCGCGGATGCAGGAAGCTGTTGCCCGGGCTCAGCGCGCCGTAGAACACGAACATGTCGGTGCCGTCGGGCTTGACCTGGAACACCGCGAAGCGGTTCTTCGGCCCGACGTGTTCCCAGCGCGAGAACATGATGTTGCCGTTCTCCCGCACGACAGGGTTGCGGTCATGGCTCTGATTGGCCGAGATCTGCGTGATGGCGCCGCCGTCGGGGTTCATCGTGTGCAGGTTCAGCACGCGCTCGCGCTCGTACTCGTCGAGCGCGAAGTACGGCTGAGCGCCGAGGGCCTGGCCCTGCAGCGTCTTGGTCTTGGTCTGGCGATTCGACGCAAACACGAAGCCCTTGCCGCCGGGCAGGTAGTACGGATCGACGTCGTCGTCGGCCGCCGAGGCGGTGATTCGCTTGTAGCCACCACCGGTGAAACCGCTGGTCGGCAGCGTGTACTCCCAGATGTTCCAGCGTCCCGTGCAGGCCGCTGCGCCGTCGATCTGCGCGGTGTTGCTGGTCGGGCAGCGCATCGCGAAGACGATCTTCTTGCCGTCGTACGACACCTCGGGGTCGGCCACATCGCCGACGCCTTGCGTGAATTGCGCCGTGACGTTGTGCTCGGGTGCACTGGGCGACGATTTCTCTCGAATCATCAGGTCGCCACCGGCGGCAAACGGCGTGCCGTCGGTCGGGTTCATGCCGAGCGTATTGACGCGCTTCGCATACGCGATCGCCACGTCGCCATTGACGGCCACCGTGTCGGCGGCGTCGCCGCTGCCGGAACAGCCGGCGAGCCCACCGAGTGCCGCCAACGTGCAAAGCGCCGAAAGACGCGTAAGTTTCGAGTTTGATTTCATGACCGCCTCCTTGAGTGTTGTCGATTCATTGCCGGGTATCGCCACCGGGTTGCAGACGGCCGTCCAGCAAGCCCGAGGAGAAATGCAAGGTCCCGGCGGCATCGACCACTACTGCATCGACACCCGGCAGCGATTCGACCAACCGCATGCCCTTCTCCAAGCCCAACACGAACACACTTTTCGACAGGCCTTCGGTGGTCAGCCCGTCTGCTGCGAGGATGGTCGCGCTGTGCAATGCACGCGGTGAACTCCCCGTCTTCGGATCGATGAGATGGTGGTGCCGGACGCCGTCGCGCTCGAAATAGCGCTCGTAGTCGCCCGACGTGGAGATCGAGGTGTCTTCCAGCGGCAGCACCGCCACCACCTGGTCGGCGCGGCGCGGGTCGCGGATCGCGATCGTCCACGGCCGGCCGCGTCGGTCGCCCAGCACATGGCTGTCGCCGCCTGCCGACACGATGGCGTGCTCGATGCCGCGCCGGCGCAGCAGCGCGATGCAACGGTCCACCGCGTGGCCCTTGGCGAAACCGCCCAGGTCGATGCGCACGCCGTCGCGGGCGAACCGGACCGTCCGCTCGGCGCGATCCAGCATGAGATGGCGGTAGCCCACCGCGGCCCGGGCCTGTTCGAGCTGCGACTCGGTGGGCAGCGTGCCTTGCCGGTAGTCGTAAAGATGGCCCACGCCGGCGTAGGTGATGTCGAAGGCGCCGTCCGACAGTTCGGAGAACTCGATCGCGCGCTCGATCAGGCCGAACAGCTCGTCGCCGACGGGCACTGCCCGGTGCGCCGCGTCGCGGTTGATGCGCGAGAGTTCGGACGCCGCCTTGTACGGGCTCATCGCGTGGTCGATGCGGTGCATTTCCTGCATCACCGCGGCCACCGCCGACTCGCCGGCCACGGACTCGTCGCTCCAGACTTCGACGTGGATCGCCGTGCCCATGATCACTTCGTCGCGGATCAGCCACGCGCCGTGTGCAGACGAACGCGCGATCCGGCCCTGAAGGGCGCGCGATCGGTCGGCGTTGGCAATCTGTGTTTGCGGCATGTTGGTCCGAAAGACTGGTCACTGATCACACTCGCGATGCATCACACCTGGGTGCGCCACATCGCCAGGGCATCTTGACCGAAGTCCATTCGTGAATTGCGTCAAGAAGTTGGCAATCCGCTACCTCCTTACGAGTCGACGCAGCCGAAACTGTGAGCCGCCGTGCTTTCGCGCGTGCAGATGCTTCAAATGTGTGCGAAGGCAACAGCGTCTGCCGCTCGTCGCACGATCATCGGCAAGCGCGGCACACGCCAGGCACTTCAGTTGATCTGGCGCAGACCGGCACGGCCCGAAGCGGTGCTACACGCGAAGACCGTCGGCAAACACTCGGCTGGGCCCCGCGGCGCGGCATCCAAGCCGGCGCCGGCACCTGCCCGCCGGGCTGTCGCACCCGCGGGACAGGCCAGCCGAAAAAGGAACAACGCATGAAGCTCGACATCTTCAACCACATCTTTCCGCGCGCCTTCTACGAGCGCATGCTCAAGGTGGCGCCGAACGGCAAGGACATGCACAAGCGCGTGCGCGAGATCCCCTGCATCGTCGACCTCGACGAGCGCTTCCGGATCATGGACCGGTTCGGCGACTACGCGCAGGTGATCTGCCTCGCCGTCGCCGCCGATCGAGGTGTTCGGGCCGCCGCCGCGTGTCGACCGAGCTGGCGCGACTCGCCAACGACGGCATGGCCGAGCTGGTGCGCAAGCACCCGCAGCGCTTCCCGGCCTTCATCGCCTCGCTGCCGATGAACGACCCGGAAGGCCTGCTGCGCGGAGGCCGAGCGCGCGGTCGGCGACGCTGGGCGCGGTCGGCGTGCAGGTCTTCACCAACGTGCTCGGCAAGCCGCTCACCGCGCCGGAGACGCTGCCGCTGTTCGAGCTGATGGCGAAGCTCGACCTGCCGATCTGGCTGCACCCGGCGCGCGGCGCCGACTTCGCCCGACTACCAGCGCGAGAAGCAGAGCCACTACGAGATCTGGTGGACCTTCGGCTGGCCGTACGAAACCAGCGCCGCGATGGCGCACATCGTGTTCGAGGGCCTGTTCGACGCGCATCCCGAACCTCAAGATCATCACGCACCACATGGGCGGCATGATCCCCTACTTCGAAGGCCGCGTCGGCCCGGGCTGGGACCAGCTGGGCACGCGCACGTCGGACGTCGACTACACGCTGCTGCTGAAGAAGCTGAAGAAGCGCCCGCTCGACTACTTCAGGATGTTCTACGCCGACACGGCGCTGTTCGGCGCGCGCGCCGCGACCGAGCTGCGGGCTGAACTTCTTCGGCGCCGACCGTGTGCTGTTCGCGTCCGACGCGCCGTTCGACCCCGAGAAGGGATCGGCCTACACGCGCATGGACGATCGAGATCATCGACCGCGCTGGACATCACGCCGGCGCAGCGCCACGCCATCTACGAAGGCAACGCCCGCGGCTGCTGAAGCTCTCGTAGTGGCGCCCGGCCCGCTGTAAGGTCGCAGCGCCCGCCTCGACACAGGCACACGCTGCTCCTGCCTATGGCAGTGAGCCCTGTCGTCAACCATCGAGGAGATTCAGCATGACCATGCACCGACGAGCCTTCGTATCCGCGGCCCTTGCCACGGCGACCGGCGTGGCCATGTCCGTGCCCACGCTGGCCCGGGCCGGCGGTCGAACCTTGTTCGTGCGCAGCGCAGCCGAAAACGCCGACGGCACCGCCACCCTGCCGCTGTACCGCGGCACCAGCCAGGGCCGCACCGTCTGGTACATCGTGCTCGACTCGTCGGAGGGCGCCGATGCCGATCGCCTCGGCGTGAACCGCTCTTCGAAGCTGGCGGTGGCCGCGGGTTCGCCCGCCGTGCAGCGGGTGAGCATCGTCAACGGCGTGATCGACTTCCCCAAGACGGTCGACTTCCGGCCGCAGCGCCTGGTGGTGCCGGGGCCCACGGGGTTTCCACCCGCCAGCGCCGAACCCGGCGCGGTGGGTGAGTACGGCTACAGCCCGCTGATCCAGTTACCCGACGGAACCATCCGCAACGCACCGCACATCGCCAACGACACCGGCCGCAGCGACAAGGCGGTGCGCATCGACCCCTTGCGAGGCAGTGTCGACATGGTCGAAACCTTCGGCTATGCCAATGGTCGCCTGGTGAAGTACATCTCCACCGATGCGTCCGACCCAGGCGTGGCCGCGCTCGAAAACAGCACTTACGCACCGGCGCTGAATGCGGCGCCGTTTGCCGGCGGCGACGGCACCGATTCGTCGCGCACCACGCTGGTGGCATTCGTCAACGGCCAGACCGGCCTGGGCAATCCGCAACGCCAGGGCCTGAATTCAGCCTTGCTCGACGGTGCAGACCCGCTGAACCTGCTGTTCTGGGCGCCGAATCAGGGACGCTACAGCCCGTTGTGGGATGTGCACCCGGGCCAGTGGAGCGTGGCCGCGGTGACGCAGGGTCTCAACCGCGCGCAGAAGGATCGCAGCGAGCTGCTCAACCTGGTCGGCGACCAGGTGGTTACCGGACCGGGCGGTGCGAAATTCGGGCCGGCGGGCTTCATCGTCAACTGCCCGATCGTCAGCAGCGACTGACCCGCGCGCGCAGCCGCCGCGTCAACGAAACAGCGGCCCCATCGCGTCGAGGGTGTTCTTCAACACCAGGCCCATCTCGGTGTCGCCCTCCATCACCAGCGCGCGCTCGAAGAACAGCCGATCGGCATCGTCCTCGCCGCGCAGCAGCCGCCAGAACGTCGGCAGTTCGGCGGCGATGCGCAGTGCCACCGGCTGATCGCGCGGTGCGACCACGAAGCCGATCGGGCCAAGCTGAAGCCGCAACGCAAGCCCGAGGTCGGTGACGGCAACCTCGACCGTGCGCTGCGACAACGCCGCCTTGGCGTCGGCAGGCAAGCGCGCCAGCAGCACGCGGTTCATCGCCAGCGCGAGCGCCTTGGCGGGCGGCACCATCGGCAGGCGTTGCAACACGGGCCTGGCCAGCGCGGCCAGGCGGGCGTGCACCTCGAGCAGCGAGTGCGGCAGCGGCGGAAAGGATCGAACGCTCATGCGACGCTCCACGACATGCCCGGGCGGCCCGTCGCGTAGCCATTGGCCAGCCCGCCGTCAAAGCGCATGGCCTCGAGCGCGGCCCGCGCCGCGCCCGCCGGAGCGCCGTGGTTCATGACCTGGTCGAACAGTGCGAAAACCTCGCCGAAGCGCTGCGGGCACGGCGACAGGCGCAACCGCATCACGCCAGCCGCGCGCAGCGCAGCGCGCGACTCGATCAGGCAATGCCGCGCGGCCGACAGCGTCTGCGTGCCGTTGAGCGCCAGGAACGGCTGGCCATCGGTGGTCGACAGCAGCAGGCTGTCGGCATCGTCGACGCAGCGGAACTCGCACTGGTCGCGACTCAGGCGGTGGTGTCGCGCGGTGAAGCAGCGCGCCGAAAAAGCCAGCGGCAGGCGGCCGAACGCCAGCACCTCGGTGGCCACCGGGGACGCCGGGTCTGCGCCTGCGCCCGCGGCCGCAAGCGGCGGGTTGATCAGGGCCAGGCTGGCCAGCGGCAGCTCCGCGGGCGCCACCCAGCGCACCGCACCGAGCCGGGTGTGTTCGCGCAAGGCCGTATGGCTGTAGATGTTGATGTGCGGCCCCAGCACGAAGGGCACGCCGGCCTGGCTGAGCACGTTCAACGCCGACGCATCCCCGGCCTCGACCAGGAAGTCGCGCTGTTCGGCGATGCGTCGCAGATTGCGCAGGTCGGATTCCGATTCCACCAGCACCTGCGTGGCCAGCACCACCTCCTTGCCGGCGGCGTGCAACTCGGCGGCCAGCGCCAGCCAGTCGTCGGGCTTCATCTCGCGGCGCCTCGAACACACCACCTCGCCCAGCACCACCGTGTCGGCGGCCGACTCGGCGACCTCTGAGTAGAAGTCCAGCACGGCCTGTCGCGGCCAGTAGTTCAGCAGCGGTCCCACGGTGAGCGCCAAACGGTCCGGGTTCATGCGCTCATCGCCAGGGCCGGTCGTAGGCCCCCAAGGTGTGCTGCTGGCCTTCGGCCAGGTGGTCGAGCGTGGCGGTCCAGCCCGGCTTGACCGTGAAGCGGTCGATGGCCGCGAAGGCGCTGTCGATCGCCTCGCGCCAGACCCGCGTCACCTGCTCCACATAGGCCGGGCTGCGTTGCCGCCCCTCGATCTTGACGGCGCGCACGCCCATTCGCATCAGGTCGGGCAGGATGGCCATCGAGTTCAGGCTCGTCGGCTCCTCCAGCGCGTACTCGCGCCGACCCTCGACCTCGAAGCGCCCCTTGCACAGCGTGGGATAGCCGCGCGGCTCGTCCGGCGCGTAGCGGTCGATCAGCAGGCCGTTCAACCGCGACTCGACGCCGTCGCGCGTGTCGGTCCAGCGCACGGCCGACGGCGGCGAGCACACGCCGGCGTTGTTCGGCGACTGCCCGGTCGCGTACGACGACAGTGTGCAGCGGCCCTCCACCATCACGCACAGGCTGCCGAAGGCAAAGACCTCGATCTCGACCCGGCTGTGCCGCAGCACATGACCCACCTGCGACAGCGTGAGCACACGCGGCAGCACCGCGCGCCGAATGCCGTACTCGCGACGGTAGAAGTCGATGGCCTCGTAGCTGGTGGCCGAGGCCTGCACCGACAGGTGCAGGCGCAGCTGCGGGTGATGGTCGCGTGCATAGGCCATCACCGCGGTGTCGGCCACGATCAGCGCATCGGCACCCACGCGCGCGGCGACATCGACCGCCCGATACCAGGGCTCTTCGTCGCCGGCACGCGCAAACGAATTCAGCGCGAGCAGCACCTTGGCGTCGCGGGCGTGCGCGTAGGCCACACCCTGCCTCAGCTGGTCGTCGTCGAAATTCAGGCCGGCGAAATTGCGCGCGTTGGTGGCGTTCTTCAGGCCCAGGTACACCGCATCGGCGCCGGCGTCCACCGCCACCTGCAACGCGCGCAGCGAGCCGGCGGGGCAGACGAGCTCGGGGGCTTCTAACGGGGGCTGTTGCATGATGCGCGGGCGCAGTCTATCGGCGGGCAGTCGGCCGGTTCTGCGCCAAATCAACTGCCGCGCCCTTGCAGACGACGCCATGCCGCCTTCGGCAAGCCGGGAACGAAACCGGCGCTGGCGCCATCGAATGGTCAGCGGTCGCCGTGGGCGGTCGCATGGCCCGCGCCGCAGCCGGAAGATCCCGCATCCTGGAGGCCCGAATGTCCAGCGAACCACTTGTTCTGTCTCCGGCCCCGGCCGAATCGGCGTCGGATGTCGCGTTGGCGACACGGGCCGCGCAGGGCGATCCGCGGGCTTTCGAAGGCATCATGCGCCGCCACAACCGGCTGCTGTTTCGTACCGCGCGCAGCATCCTGAAGACCGACGCCGAGGCCGAGGACGCGTTGCAGGATGCCTACCTGCTTGCCTGGCGCGCGCTCGGCAGCTTTCGCGCCGACGCCAAGCTCTCGACCTGGCTGGTGCGCATCGTCATCAACGAAGCGCTCGGACGCCTGCGCCGGCGCAGTGCGCAGGTGCTGCCGCTCGATGCGACGGTCGAACCGGTGAACACCGAGGAGGAGGACAGCGTGGAAGACGACCCGGTCCATCGGCCCGATCGCGCGGCGATGCGTTCCGAAATGCGCTGCCTGCTCGAGGCCTGCATCGACTCATTGCCCGAGGCGTTTCGTACGGTGTTCGTGCTGCGCGCCGTGCAGGAGCTCAGCGTCGAGGAGGTCGCCACCTCGCTCGGTCTGCCCGAGGCCACCGTGCGCACGCGCTACTTCCGCGCCCGCGGCCTGCTGCGCGAAGGGCTTGCGCGCGACGTCGACCTTGCGCTGGGCGACGCGTTCTCGTTCGACGGCGAGCGTTGCGACCGCATCGTGGCGCGCGTGTTGGCGGCCCACGCGAAGCCGCCGGCGCGCTGAGTGGCATTGCGCAGACGCAGCGCCGCGCGCGTTCGCCGCGATCACTGAATGCGAGCGGCGGGAACGCCGCGGTCCGCGGCTCCATCGAATGGGCTGAGTCGTTCACCCAACAAGGAGCCCACCATGTCGTTCCTGAAAATGCCCCACCCGAGCGCCGCGCGTCGCCTGTTCCTGGGCCAGTCAGGGCTTGCGCTGTCCGGCGCCGCCGTCGCACTGCTGGCCGGCAACGATGCCCTGGCCGCGCAAGCGGGTGCCTCGGGTACCGCTGACGTGCAGATCCTCAACACCGCGCTCGCCGCCGAGCTCGAGGCGATCGCCGCGTATCAGCTCGGCGCCGAAAGCAAGCTGCTGCAAGGTAGCGTGCTCGACCTCGCGGTGACGTTCCAGGGTCACCACAAGGAGCACGCCGAGCTGCTGTCGAAGACGGTGGAGAAGCTGGGCGGCAGACCCGTCGCGACCAAGGCCCGCTACAACTTCCCGACCGAGCAGCTGAAGTCGCAGGCCGACGTCTTGAAGTTCGCGGCCAAGCTCGAACAGGGCGCCGTCAGTGCGTACCTCGGCGCGGTGCCGCTGTTCGGACATCGCGACCTCGCCAAGGCCGCCGCCAGCATCCTCGGAGACGAGGCCATGCACTGGGCCATCCTGCGTCAGGCGCTGGGCGAGCCACCGGTGCCGCTGGCATTCGTGTCATGAGCATTCGCGTGCTCGGCCTGGCGTGCACGCTGTTGCCCTGCGCCCTCGCTTTCGCCCAGCCTGCGGCGGACACGGCGCGCGGCGAAGAGGTCTATGCACGCTGCCAGGCATGCCACGCGCTGGCCTTCGACCGGGTGGGGCCGCGCCATTGCGGCCTCTTCGGCCGCAGGGCCGGCAGCGTGCCTGGCTTCGTCTATTCGACGGCGATGCAACGCTCCGGCATCGTGTGGAGCCGGCAGACGCTCGATACCTTCCTTGCCAAACCCACCACCGTGGTACCCGGCACGGCGATGACCTACGACGGCATTGCCGACGCACGCGAGCGCGCCGATCTGATCGCCTACCTGCAGCGTGCCACCGCCGACGCGGCGTGCCGCACGCAGGCGTTGCGGTAAGACCCGTTCGCGCTGCGCGCGGCCCGTTCAGGCAGACTGCTGCCGCTGCGCGATCACCTCTCGGTCGATCGGGTGCGCCGCGGCGTCGCGTGAGGACGTCAAGTACCTGTCCAGGCGGTCCGCCGGCAACGGCTCGCAGAACAAGAAGCCCTGCAGCTCGCCACACTCGATCCGGGCAAAGAACCTGGCCTGAGCCTCGGTTTCCACGCCCTCGGCCACCACCGTGATGTCCAGGGCCCGCGCCAGTTCGACGATCGCCGTGGCCACCGCCTGATCGCGCGCGTTGCTGGTGATCTCGGTGACGAAGCTGCGGTCGATCTTGACGTAGTCCACCGCGAAGCGCCGCAGGTAGTTCAGTGACGAGAAGCCGGTGCCGAAGTCGTCGATCGAGATGCGCAATCCCAGCGCCTTCAGCGCCGCGATCGTGTCTCGTGCCTGTTCGGCGTTGGCGATCAGCAGTGATTCGGTCAACTCCAGCTCGATCAGTTGCGGCGGCACGTTGGTCTCGCGCAAGACGCGCTGCACCATCGTCATGAAGCTGGCGCTCTGGAACTGCACCGACGATACGTTGACCGACACGCGCAGCGGCGCCCGGCCCCCGCCGCTCCAGCGGGCCACCTGCGTGCAGGCACCGCGCAGCACCCACTCGCCGACGATGATCATCATGCCCGTGTCCTCGAGCACGCCGATGAACTCGCTCGGCAGCACCACGCCGCGAGTCGGACTGACCCAGCGCAGCAGGGCTTCCAGCGCCACCACGCGGCGCGTATCGGCATCGACACGGGGTTGGTAGTACAGCGTGAATTCACCGTCGCGAAAACCTTTCTGCAGTGCGGCTTCGAGGTCCAGCCGCTGCAAGGCACGCTGGTTCATCTCGGCCCGGTAAAAGGCGTAGGTGCCGCGGCTGTTGCCTTTGGCGCAGTACATCGCGGCATCGGCGTTCTTCAGCAGCTCCTCGGCGCGCGCGCCATCGCCCGGGTACACCGCGATGCCAATCGTGGCGCTCGTCACCAGCTCGTGCTCGTGCACCGACACCGGGGCCGACACGGCCTCCAGAATGCGCCGGGCAACCAGGTCGGCATCCTCCGGCGCGTCCATCTCGGGCAGGATGATCGTGAACTCGTCACCGCCCATGCGAAACAGCAGATCGCTGCGACGCAGGCAACCATGGATGCGCTCGGACACCACCTTCAACAGCGCGTCGCCAGCGTGGTGTCCCAGGCTGTCGTTGACGATCTTGAATCGATCGAGGTCGATGAACATCAACGCGCTGGTGTGGTGGTGGCGCGCCGCAAGCATCAAGGTCTCGCTCAGGCGCTCGGCAAAGTAGGCACGGTTCGGCAAGCCGGTCAACGCGTCGTGATACGCCTGATGGCGCACCTGCTCTTCCTTGGCGGCGCGCTCCTGCTCCTGCTGCGCGATCACGCGGTCGGCCTTGCGCACCACGAGGAACAGGAACAGGTACAGCGTGGTCAGCAGTGCCAGCACGATGCCTGCGACCTGCCACTGCGCGCGGTTCTGCTTCTGCAGCAGCTCGGTGACGTCTGAATAGACCTCGATCACGCCCTCGACCGCCGCACCGGGCGAAGCGCGCACCGGTATGTAGGACGCAATCAGATTGCGGTTGTTGGCCACCCCTTCGAAGGTGTCGATCTTCTCTCGGAAGGTGATGGCGCTGATCACCGCGCCCGACCGCGCGTCGCGGAATCCAGGGTTGTCGCGCTTGTTCTCGCCGATCTGTTTCTCGTCGGTCGAGAACACTGTCAGGCCGTCCAGGTTGTAGATCTTGATCTTGGCGATCTGCAGGCCGCTCATCTGCGACAGTGCGTCGGTGCGCAATTGCGACAACGCCGCATCCGCCAGCAGCGCCTCCCGCGTGCGGCCCGTCGAGGCCAGCACGAAGCCGCGGTAGCGGTGCCACACGGTGTTGGCAAAGGCCCGGGTCAAGTCGGCGTTGGCCCGGCTCTCGTGTTCGATCAGGTGGCGTTCGGTGAGTTGACGGTAGGCCCAGGTCAGACACGCCATCACGAGCACGATGCCGACCAGGCTGGTGAGCGAGTAGAAGCGCGTCAGCTTGAACGGGTGCGTTGCCTTTCGGGCGACGGTTCCCGGCACGTTCGCGATGGGAATCTTGTGCATGTCGGATCGATCCAGGCGCTGGCATCGTTATCGGCACGGCAAACCCCGTGCCGCGGTGCCAGTACGCGGCGCCGCACCGAATCGAAACCAGGGCCCGTGCGGTTGTTGACAGATCGTGCCCTTGCGACGGCGCGGGCAGCGGCCGTCGGCGCCCGCCGTCGACGGCCGACTTGATACACGTCAATGAGTTCGGCCGGTCGTTCGCGCGTCGCCGTTGACGGCCGCCTGAATCGTTCGACCGTTCAGTCGTTCCACGACGCCGGTCGCTGCGTGTCGAGGCGATAGCGCTCGATCGCACGCGCGCAAGTGGCTGCGTCAACCTGGCCCTGCTCGCGCAGCGCGGTGAGCGCGGCCAGCGCGATGTGGTGGCGATCGACCTCGAAGAAGTCGCGCAGCGCCGCGCGCGTGTCGCTGCGGCCGAAGCCGTCGGTGCCGAGCACGCGAAACGGTGCGTGGACGTGACTGGCGATCAGCTGCGGCCAGGCGCACACGTAGTCGCTGGCTGCCACGATCGGTGCGTCGCCGCCGAGACAGCTCTGCACATGGCTGCGCCGGCCCGCCTGCAGCGGGTGCAGCCGGTTCCAGCGTTCGACCTCGCGCGCATCGCGCTCGAGCTCGCTGTAGCTGGTGGCGCTCCACACCTGCGCCTGCACCTGCCAGTCGCGTGCCAGCAATTCGGCGGCGGCGATCACTTCGCGCAGGATCGTGCCCGAGCCCAGCAGGCGGACCGCCGGCGCGCCACCCGGCGTGTCGACGCAATACAGGCCCTTGATGATGCCGTCCTCGACGCCGTCGGACAGCGTGGGGTGCGCGTAGTTCTCGTTCATCAGCGTGACGTAGTAGAAGACGTCGTGCTGGTGTTCGAGCATCGCGCGCATACCGTGGTCGAGGATGACGGCGAATTCGCCGGCAAAGCAGGGGTCGTAGGCGCGGCAGTTGGGCACCGTGGCGGCCTGCAGCAGGCTGCTGCCGTCCTGATGCTGCAGGCCCTCGCCGCCGAGCGTGGTGCGGCCTGCCGTGGCACCGAGCAGGAAGCCGCGCGAGCGCTGGTCGGCCGCGGCCCAGATCAGATCGCCGACGCGCTGGAAGCCGAACATCGAGTAGTAGATGTAGAACGGCAGCATCGCCTGCCCGTGCACCGAGTAGCTGGTGGCGGCCGCCGTCCAGCTGCTCAGCGCACCGGCCTCGCTGATGCCCTCCTCCAGGATCTGGCCGTCGGTGGCCTCACGGTAGCTGAGCATCGAGCCGATGTCCTCGGGCTCGTAGGTCTGCCCCGCGCTGGAGTAGATGCCGATCTGCTTGAACAGGTTGGCCATGCCGAAGGTGCGCGCCTCGTCGGCGACGATCGGCACGATGCGCGGGCCCAGCATCGGGTCCTTCAGCAGGTTGGTGAGCATGCGCACGAAGGCCATCGTGGTGCTCATCTCCTTGCCCTCGGCGTGGGTGGCGAACTCGGCGTAACGTGACAGCGGTGGCACGTCCACCCGCGCGGCCCGGCTTTGGCGCGTGGGCAGGTAGCCGCCCAGCGCCGCCCGGCGCGCGTGCAGGTAGCGCATCTCGGGGCTTTCCGCGCTGGGCTTGACGAAATCGAGCGCCGCGGCCTGGTCGTCGGTGAGCGGCAGGTTGAAGCGGTTGCGAAAGGCCACCAGGTCTTCGCGCTCGAGCTTCTTCTGCTGGTGCGTGGTCATGCGGCCCTGGCCGGCCTGGCCCATGCCGTAGCCCTTCTTGGTCTGCGCCAGGATCACGGTGGGCTGACCGGTCGTGCGCATCGCCTCGTGGTAGGCCGCGTGGATCTTCACCAGGTCGTGGCCGCCGCGTTTGAGCCGGTCGATCTGCTCGTCGGTCAGGCCTTGAGCCAGCGCCGCCAGCCGCGGCGTCTGGCCAAAGAAGTGATCGCGGTTGTAGCGCCCGTCCTTGGCGGCGAAAGTCTGGAACTGGCCGTCCACCGTGTGCGCGAACGCGCGCGCCAGCGCGCCGTCGGTGTCGCGCGCGAACAGGCCATCCCAGTCCGAGCCCCACACCAGCTTGATCACGCGCCAGCCGGCGCCCGTGAACAACGCCTCTAGCTCATCGATGATGCGCGCGTTGCCGCGCACCGGGCCATCCAATCGCTGCAGGTTGCAGTTGACCACCCAGATCAGGTTGTCGAGTCGTTCGCGTGAGGCCAGCGTCAGCGCCGACATGCTCTCGGGCTCGTCCATCTCGCCGTCGCCGAACACGCCCCAGACCTTGCGCGAATGGGTGTCCAGCAGCTTGCGGTGCTGCAGGTAGCGCATGAAGCGCGCGTGGTAGATCGAGCTGATCGGGCCGATCCCCATCGAGCCGGTGGGGAACTGCCAGAAGCCGGGCATCAGCCACGGGTGCGGGTAGCTGCTCAGGCCCTGAGCACCGGCTTTGCGAGCGCCGATCTCCTGGCGGTAATGCGCGAGGTCGCGCTCGTGCAATCGCCCTTCGAGAAACGCGCGGGCGTAGACGCCGGGAGCGGAGTGCGGCTGGAAGAAGATCAGGTCGCCACCGCCGCCGTCGCCGGCCGCGCGAAAGAAGTGATTGAAGCCGACTTCGAACAGGTCGGCGGCACTGGCGTAACTGGCGATGTGTCCGCCAAGCTCGCCATAGGCCTGGTTGGCGCGCACCACCATCGCCAGCGCGTTCCAGCGCATGATCGACGCCAGCCGCTCCTCGATCGCCAGGTCGCCTGGAAAGCGTGGCTGCTGCTCCACCGCAATCGTGTTCAGGTACGGCGTGCCGCGTTGCGGCTGCCAGGCCACCTGCGGCTCGCGGCCGGATGCGCAAAGTACATCGAGGATGTGTCGCACGCGCGCGGGCCCGCCGGTCTGCAGCAACGAGGACAGCGCGGCGCGCCACTCGTCGGTTTCAGCCGGATCGGGATCCTCGACGAGCTCGCTGGTCTGGGTCAGCGGATGGTGGGTGGGCGGTTCCAAGGCTCGTCACCTTTGACATGACGTGGTGCCGCAATCTACCCCAGTCGCGCCGCCGCCATCGCGCGGGTTGACTCCGGTGGCGATATGCTGCGCCGATCGCTGCATGAACAACCCCCGTCAGGAGATGCCCATGAATCGTTTCTGGCTCAGCTGCCGCGTAGCCCTGAGCGTTGGTGCGGCCCTGGGAGCCGGGTGCGCGCAGCAGACCACCAGCCCGCAGGCGGCCGCCGCGCTGGCGCAGATCGAGCACATCGTCGTCATCTACGCCGAGAACCGCAGCTTCGACCACCTGTATGGGTTGTTCCCCGGCGCCGACGGCATAGCGCAGGCCACGGCCGAGCAGAAGACGCAGCTCGACCACGACGGCAAGCCGCTGCCGACGCTGCCACCGGTGTACGAACACGGCAAGCCCAGCGACAACTTCCCCAAGGGCCTGCCGAACGGGCCGTTTCGCATCGATGCGGCCCCGGTGGCGCGGCGCAGCGACGAGGTGCTGCCCAGCCCGATCCACAACTACTATCACAACCGCGAGCAGATCAACGGCGGCCTGAACAACCGCTTCGTCGCGATGAGCACCGTGGGTGCCTGGACCATGGGCCACTGGGACGGCTCGCAGATGAGGCTGTGGAAGTGGGCGCAGGAGTACACCTTGGCCGACCACTTCTTCATGGGCGCGTTCGGCGGCTCGTACCTCAACCACCAGTGGTTGATCTGCGCGTGCACGCCGGTGTTTGCCGACGCGCCGGCACGGATGCGCCCGCAGCTCGACGCCGACGGGCGTTTGGTCAAGCGGCCCGGCTCGCCGGCATCGGTGATGGACGGCCTGGTGCAGGTGTTTGACGGCTCGGTGACGCCCGATGGCTATACCGTCAACACGCTGCAGCCACCCTACCAGCCCAGCGGCATCGCGCCGGCCGAGGGCGGCGACCTGGCGCTGGCCGACAGCGCCAAGTCGCCGGTGCCGCCGCAGACGGCCAGGACGGTCGGCGACACGCTGAGCGCCAAGGGCATCAGCTGGGCCTGGTATGCCGGCGGCTGGCGCCAGGCGCTGATCGACGGGCGCCGTCCGCCGTCGGCCAAGCGCAGCGTGATCTACAACGTCGCGCGCGGCGAGCTGGCGTTTCAGCCGCACCACCAGCCGTTCAACTACCACGCGCGCTTCGCGCCGGGCACCGCGGACCGTGATCGCCACCTGCTGGACTACGACGATTTCTCCGCCGCCATCGAGGCCGGCACCTTGCCGCGCGTGAGCTTCTACAAGCCGGTCGGCGCGCTCAACCAGCACCCGAGCTACACCGACCTGGCCCAGGGTGATGTCCACATCGACGAGGTGCTGACCCGTCTGCGCAAGAGCCCGCAGTGGCCGCGCATGCTGGTCATCGTCACCTACGACGAGAACGGCGGCTACTGGGACCACATGCCACCGCCGCAAGGCGCCGGGTCCAGCGACCGCTGGGGCCCCGGCACGCGTATACCGGCGTTGATCATCTCGCCGTTCGCCAGGCGCGGTTTCGTCGACAAGACGCCTTACGACACGACGTCGATCATCAAGCTCATCACGCGCCGCTTCGGGCTCGAGCCATTGCCCGGCGTGCGCGAGAAGGCCGGCGACCTGACCGGCGCGCTGGCAGCCCCGGGCGGATGACGCGTCGGCGCGGCAGCTTTGGAACCGTAGCCCGGCTGCTGGACGGCCTCGGTGTCGGTCGTTGCAGCGGGTCTCGGATCGGTCCACGATCGAGCGGCTGCCCTCGACGGGCCGCGATGAAGATCTCACCGCCACCGATGCCGCGGGTTCGGCGAATGCGTGCCGCCTGCGCCGCGGTGCTGCTGGTCGCGCTGAACCCTTCGACGGCATGGCCTCGTCAGGACATTGAGTCCGAGGCCCTGGTCGAACGCATCAACGATCTGCGTGCCACGCCGCATCGCTGTGGTGACGAGGCCTTGCTGATGGCCGGGCCGCTGACGCATCACGCGGCATTGGCCCAGGTGCCGCCGGTGGCGAGCGATGCGCCCCAGGGCGCGCTGCAGCAGGCCCTGCGCGCCGAAGGCTACGCGGCCGCCCGCTCGGTGGCCATCACGCTGTCGGGTCCGCACGACGCCGCAGCGGCGATGCGGCTGTTGACCGAGCACCACTGCACCACGGTGTCGAACCGGCTGTATGTGCATGTCGGCGTCGCGCACGACGGCGCACGCTGGCGCGTCGTGCTGGCGCGGCCCCAGCTGGCCAGCGACCTGGGCACATCGGCGGCGGCCGGACGGCGGGTGCTCGAGCTCGTCAATACGGCCCGCGCCGAGCCGAGATCGTGCGGCGACCGGCGTTATGCCGCCGTGCCGTCGCTGGCCTGGAGCACGCGCCTCGCGCAGGCGGCGCAGGCGCACAGCACCGACATGGCGCAACAAGACTACGTCGACCACTCGAGCCCGGATGGCAACCAGGTCGGCGACCGCGTCACGCGCGTGGGCTACCGCTGGCGCGCCGTCGGTGAGAACATCGCAGCCGGCCAGGGCTCGGCGCAGCAGGTGGTGGCGGCCTGGCTGTCGAGCCCGGGCCATTGCGCCAACATCATGAGCGCGGACTTCACCGACATGGGCGCGGCCCATGCGATCCGGCCCGGCAACGCCGTGGCGATCTACTGGACCCAGGTGTTCGGCCGCGCGCTGGCGCCGGCGCGTTGATCCGGGTGGAACTCGCGCTCAGCCGTGTGCACGCCAGGAGTGGCGCGGCTGATAGCCGAACAGGCGTCGCGCCCGGTCGCTCGACTGCAGGGATTCGAACTCCCCGATCGCGCGCGTGACCCTCACCTGCGGGAAGCACGACGCCAGCAGCTCGCGGCTCGGGCGCCGCATCACCGTGTCGGCCGCGGCGATGATGCAGTGCTGCGCGCCCGCCGGCCCGGCCTCGATGCCGAGCCTGCAGGCCAGCGCGACATCGCGGCTGTCGACATAGCTCCATAGATTCCACTGCCGAAACAACGGATCGTCCTGCCAGCTCTCGAACATCGGGTATTCGGACGGGTCGATCAGGTTCGAGATGCGCAGACCGAGGAACGCGGTGTGCGGATTCCAGCGGTGCATCTGTCGCGCCATTTCCTCGGCCAGGCCCTTGGCCAGCGCGTAGCCGTTCTCCGGCAGCGTGGGGTGCTCCTCGGTGATCGGCGCGAAGGCCGGGGTCTCGCGCGTGAAAGGCAGGCCGAACAGTGTCTCGCTCGACGCCCACACCACGCGCTCCACATCGAGCAGCGTGGCCGCGCTGAAGACGTTGTAGGTCGTCATCAGGTTGTTCTGGAACGTGGTCACGTCCGGCGCCAGGCCCGGCGCCGGAATGCCGGCGAGGTGCACCACCGCGTCGGCGCGTTCGAACGGTCGTCGCCGCTCCACGGTGCCGGCGGCACGGCGCAGCGCATCAATGGCCTGACCCATGTCGTTGAGGTCGGCCTTCAGGAAGTGGCACAACGATTCGACCGGCGACACCAGGTCGACGTTGACGACGCGGTGGCCGTGCTCGACGAGCTCGCGGATCACGGCCCGGCCGGCCTTGCCGCTGCCACCGGTGACGACGACGCTCTTCATTCGCAAGCCTGCCTTTGAGTATCCCGCCGCCGGTGCAGCGACCGCGATCGATTCTCCCATGGTGCCTGCGCGGAGCCGGTCATGGCCTGTTCAGGCCGCATGCCCGGTCCAGGCGCTGACGATCTGCCGACGCTGGCGTTCGTCGGGCAGCGCGCCCTGCGCGGCCGCCGCGTTGTCGGCCATGTGAGCGGGGTCGCCCGTTCCCGGGATCGCGCAGGTCACCGCAGCGTGGCCGAGCACGAACTTGAGCAGCAACTGCGCCCAGCTGGTGCACGCCAGCTCGGCGGCCACGCCGGGCAGCGGCACCTGGTGCACCGGCTGCAGGACGCCGCCGCTGCCCAGCGGCAGGTTGGCGAGCACGGCGATGCCTTGTTGCGCCGCCAGCGGCAACAAGCGCTCCTCGGCATGCCGGTCTGCAACCGAGTAGTTGAGCTGCACGAAGTCGACCGGCTCTGCCCGCAGCACGGCTTCGAGCTCAGCGTGGGCGCTCGCGCTGTAGTGGGTGACCCCGAGGTAGCGGATGCGGCCGGCGGCCTTCCAGTCGCGCAGCGTCTTCAGATGCACCTTCCAGTCCACCAGGTTGTGTACCTGCATCAGGTCGATGCAGGGCGCGCGAAGCAGCTCGATCGAGCGCTGCATCTGCGCCAGGCCGGCGTCGCGCCCGCGGGTCCACACCTTGGTCGCGACGAAGGGCCGCGCGCCGGCGTGCCGTGGCAGCAGCGCCCCCACCGTGGCCTCGGCCCGACCGTACATCGGCGAGCTGTCGATCACGGTGCCGCCGGCCGCGAACAGCGCGCCCAGCACCGCCGAGCGTCGTGCACCTTCGGGACCGTCCGGCCGAACGTCGAAACCGAGGTAGGTGCCGCAGCCGATGATCGGCAGCGGCTCGCCGCTGGAAGGAATGGGGCGGGTGTGCATCGGGGCGTGCCGTTGGCAGAGGCACCAGCATATCCAGCATCGCTGCGACGTGCGGCGGTGCCAGCGTGGTCGACCCCGCTCGATCAGGCCTGCGCCGCCACCATCACCGCGTAGGCCTTGAACACCGCCGTCGCCGGTGCGCCGACCTCCAGACCCAGAGCGTCCACGCCTTCGTTGGTGACACTCGCCGTGATCGCCGTGCCGCCCGCCAGCGTCACCACCACGAGCGACGACACGGCGCCCGCCTCGATGCGCGAGACGGTGCCCGACAGCTGGTTGCGCGCCGACAGTTGCCAGCCGGCGAAGTCGGTGACCAGCACCACGGCCGACGCCTTGATCAGCGCCAGCGCCTCCTTGCCCTTCTTCAGCTTGAGCCGCTTCGCGGCGGCGCTCGTCATCGTGGCGGTGATCTCGTCGCCGCTCTTCAGTGCGATCGACACCTCGGCCGAGACCGGACCGACGGTGAGCGCGCTCACGGTGCCGGCGAACTGGTTGCGCGCGGTGGTCTTCATCGACAGTCTCCTCAGCAGCCCGAGCAGGGCCGGTATCCGGGCCAGGCGAGCCTCCTGCCCGCGCAGGAATGCCTGATGGTCGTGCTGCAGCGAGCGCCAGGCCAGCAGCAGCGCACGCGCGGATTCGGTCAGCCGCGTGCCGCCGCCGCCGACGCCGCCGGTGGCGGTTTCGAGCAGCGGACCCTGGGCCAGATTGCACGCCGACTCGAGCACCAGCCAGGCGCCCTTGTAGCTGTATCCCGCCGTGCGCGCGGCCCGGTTGATCGAGCCCGTGTCCTGCAAGGCCTGAAGCAATGCGAAGAAGCGCGCGTCCAGCCGGCCCGCGAGCTTGAGATCGGCTTCGAGCAGTCGGCCTTCGCTCACCGCGTCACTCCATCAGCGCCACGGTCTTGACGTGCGCCCAGACCGTCTGGCCGGGCGCAAGCTGGAGCGCAAACGCCGAGCGGCGCGTCAGTCGCGCCACCACGGGCACTACGCCGACGCGCACGCGCACAAGCGCGAGCGCGGCGTGCTCGTCGTCGGCGATCGCTTCCACCGTGCCAGCCAGCTGGTTGCCGATGCTGGTGCCAGTCTGCGGCGCGCGGCTGAGGCTCACGTCGCGCGCCAATACGCGCACGCGCACGGCGCTGCCGACCGGCAGGCCCTGGTCGCGGGCCCACAGACCGAAATGACCGTCGCCCACCTGCAACCGCGCGAGCTGCCACGGCGCGTCGCGTTCGGCCACCACCGCGTCGAGCACCACGCCGGCACCCTCGCCGCGCGCGGTGGGCAGATCCAGTCGCGCCATCATGTCCGCCAGCGGGCCCGCCGCCACGACACGCCCGCGATCCAGCAGCACCAGGTGGTGCGCCAGGCGCGCCACCTCGTCGACCGCGTGGCTGACGTACACGATGGGGATCGCCAGCTCCGCGCGCAAGCGGTCCAGGTACGGCAGCACCTCGGCCTTGCGCTGCGCATCGAGCCCGGCCAGCGGCTCGTCCATCAGCAGCAGTCGCGGGCTGGTGGCCAGCGCACGCGCGATCGCCACGCGCTGGCGCTCGCCGCCCGACAGCGTGTCGGGGCGGCGCCGCATCAGATGCGCGATGCCGAGCAGACCGACGATCTGCTCCGGCTCGATGCGGCGCAGCGCAGGCGGGATGCGCCGCCGGCCATAGTCGAGGTTGCGCTGAACGTCCAGGTGCGGGAACAGCGCCGCGTCCTGGATCACGTACCCGAGCGCGCGGCGGTGCGTCGGCACGAAGGCACCGGCGGCATCGTCCTGCCAGACCTCGCTGCCCAGCGCGACCCGGCCCGCCGCGCGCTCGAGCCCCGCCAGTGCGCGCAGCACCGTGGTCTTGCCGCAACCCGACGGGCCGAACAGCGCGCTGACGCCGCGCTCGGGCAGCGACAGCGCGACGTCCAGCGTGAAGCCGTCGCGAGGCAGATGCAATCGGGCTTCGATCATGGGGCAGTCGATCGATCGGTACGCGCGGGGCGGTTCACGACGTACAGCGCCACCAACACCACCATCGCAAATACCACCATCGCAGCGGCCAGTCGGTGCGCGTCGCCAAACTCGGTCGACTCGACATGGTCGTAGATCGCCACCGACAACACACGCGTCGCGCCGGGGATGTTGCCGCCGATCATCAGCACGACACCGAACTCGCCCACCGTGTGCGCGAAGCCGAGCACCGCAGCGGTCAACAGGCCCGGCCGCGCGAGCGGCAGCGCGACGCTGAAGAACCGGTCCCAGGGGCCCGCGCGCAGCGTGGCCGCCGCCTCCAGCGTGCGGGCGGGAATGGCTTCGAAGGCCTGCTGCAGCGGCTGCACGACGAACGGCATCGAGTAAAGCACCGACGCGACCACGAGCCCGGCGAAGGTGAACGGCAAGCGGCCGAGGCCAAGCGACTGCGTCAGCTGCCCCACCGGCCCCTGCGGACCCATCAACAGCAGCAGGTAGAAACCGATCACGGTGGGCGGCAGCACGATCGGCATGGCGACCACGGCCGACCACAGCGGCTTCAGGCGCGAGCGCGTGTGCGCCAGCCACCAGCCCACCGGCGTGCCCACCAGCAGCAGCAGCAGCGTGGTCCATGCGGCCAGCTGCGCGGTCAGGCGCACGGCGGTCCAGTCGGCCGGTGTCATCGCGCAGCCCCTCAGTTGCCGTAGCCGAACGTCTTGATCAAGTCCCGGGCCGGTGCGCTCTTCAGGTAGGCCAGCAGCGCGGTGGCGGCGGCGTTCTTCCGCCCATGCTCCAACAGCACCGCGCGTTGCCGGATCTCCCGGTAAAGGTTGGCGGGCACGAGCCAGTACGAACCCGGTACCGGTCTGCCGGGAACGGCGACCTGCGACCACGCCACGAAGCCCAGCTCGGCGTTGCCGGTGCTGACGAACTGGTAGGCCTGCGCGATGCTCTCGCCCGTCACCAGCTTCGCCGCCAGAGCCAAGGACAGGCCACGTGCCTTCAGCACCTCCAGCGCAGCCCGGCCATAGGGCGCGACCTTCGGGTTGGCAATCGCGAGGTGCGAGAAACGCGACGACGCCAGCACGGCGCCCTGGTCGTCGACAAGACCCGGCTGCGCGCTCCACAACACGAGCCGGCCGATTGCATAGACGAAGTCGCTGCCGGCCACCGCATGGCCCTCGGCGACGAGCCGCTGGGGCGTCTCGTCATCGGCAGCGAGCAGCACCTCGAACGGTGCGCCGGCGACGATCTGCGAGTAGAACTTGCCGGTGGCACCCGAGGACATGCGCAGCCGGTGACCGGTTGCGGCCGTGAAGGCCTGGCCGATCGACGCCATCGGACCCGCGAAGTTGGCCGCCACCGCGACCTGGACTTCGCCCGCCTGTGCGGCGATGGCGGCGCAAGCCAGGAACACGCTGGCGATGGAACGCATGATGCCTTCCGGGTGATCGAACTTGTTATGTATCACACTACATAACGAGCGACAAGGCCGCGAACCCGTCCCGAATGCCGTCGCGTTGTGGTGGTCCGGACTCGTTGCCTCCCGGCGTGACAGCCTGCCCGGAAAAGCATTGCCATGGCGCAAGCCGCGCGCCCGACGTTGCCGCAGAATGACACCCGCACCGGAGGGCCCATGCCGATCTACGAATACGCCTGTCATCAATGCGGACGCGAATTTGAAGCGCTGGTGCGTTCAAGCACCGTGCCCGAATGCCCCGCGTGCCACTCGACCGACCTGGAGCGACAGCTTTCCGTCTTCGCGACGGCAGGCTCCACGGCCGCTCGCGCGCCTGACCCGTCGGGCGCTTGCGGCTCCTGCGGCCATCCTGGCGGACCGGGCTCCTGCGCCTTCGACGGGTCGCACTGAAGCGGCAAGACCGCGCGCTGAGCGCGTGCTGGTGGCACGCGGTGAAGCCGCCGTGGTGTGAGTCCGGCGGGCGGCGTCGCCGTCAGCTCGGCAGCAACTGAGCCTGAGACAGCGTGACGAACCGGTAGCGTCGCGCCAGCAATTCCGGCAAGACCGCTGCGAACGCCTCGGCCGTCGCGCCGCCGGGCTTGTTCATGTGGGCGATCACGATGTCTCCGGGCCGAACCGAGCGCAATCGCGCGACGATGGTCGCCCGTGGCAGCGTCGCGCCGGCGTCGGCGTTCACCGAGAAGCCGGCGATCGTGTAGCCCATCGAGCGGATGGCCTGCATCGACTGCTGATCGTAGACCGCCGTCGCACCTCGAAAGTATCGTGGCGTCTTCCCGGTGAGGATTCGAACGATCTCTGCCCCGCCCGACACCTCGGCTTCGAGGTGGGCAAGGTCAGGTTCCGCGGCGAGCCCGTACACGCGCCGGCCGGCGCCGATCACCGCGGGCACGTGCGCCGCACCATGGTCCTCCAGATCAAACAGGTCCGGGTGAGCCAACAACACGGCCGTACCAACCGGATTGCGCACGATCCACTTCTTCGTGATGAAGATCGTCGCCGGCACGCGCATCGCAATCAGCGTATCGATGAGGTCCGAGTCGTATGCGCCACCACACGCGTCGAGCGTGACCGCGACCGCGTCCGCACTTGAACCCGCCGCCGACGCCAGGTGATCGTGCATTTCCACGCCCCAGGCCGGATTGGCCGAGGCAGCGCCGGACAACAGCGACGCAAGGATCAACGCGGGAATCACACGAGACATGAATCAACAACGCGCGGTGGCGCACGCTGGCCGACCCGATCCGCGCCTGCGCCCTGGTTCGGGGTTCCCAAAGAAAGACGCCCCACTGCTGCGGGGCGTCTCGCGGTCATCACGCGGACCACGGGGGACCGCCGGGCGCGCTACTTCTTCGCGGCGGCACTGGCTGGCGCAGCTGCGGCAGCCACCGGCTTGTCGTCCTTTGCGGCCTTCTTCGCAGCGGCCTTCTCGGCCTTCGCCTTCTTGGCTTCTTCGGCGGCGGTCGCCTTTGCAGCCTTCTCGTCTGGCACGGCCTTCGTCGCCGCGGCAGCCTTCTTGTCGTCAGCGTTCGCCGGGGTAGGTTTGGCATCGGCCTTGACCGCCGGCGCGACGCTGACCGCAGCCGATGCGGGCTTGCTCGCTTCGGCCTTGACCGCCGGCTTGTCTTCCTTCTTGGCCGCTGAAACCGCGGGCTTGACCGGTGCGCCGCCAAACGTGGCGCCGTTGACGGTCAGGCCTTCGCTCGAGAACTTGGCGGCGTTGCCTTCGCCGATTCCCTTAACGCGATCAACCAGGTCCTGCCAATTCTTGAACGAGCCCTTCTTGCGCTCATCCAGGATCTTCGACGAAATGGCCGGACCGATGCCCTTGATCGATTCGAGTTCGCTTTGGGCCGCCTTGTTCACGTCGACCGCGGCAAATGCCGCTGCAGCCAAGAGAGCCAGGATGGCTGCCAACATCTTCTTGATCATCTGTGTTCCTCGAGACTTGCTGGATTCTGGCCGGCACCGTCGCACCGGCCGTGCCACAACTTGAACGGCCGCGCTGCGTCCGTGGTTGACCGGTGACGCGGATTGACGACGGCGTTTGACCCCACGAGGGCTTGGTGCTGGGCGTCAAGGCGCCCGCTAACCTTGTCGTGAAGTTGAAACTCCATGAGCCACAAGGCAAAACGCCAACCTTTCGGTTGGCGTCTGCTCGCGGTCTTGGCCGCTTCTTGTTTGGTTGCGGGGGCAAGATTTGAACTTGCGACCTTTGGGTTATGAGCCCAACGAGCTACCAGGCTGCTCCACCCCGCGATGGAAGGCGAAGTTTAGCACGGCCGCAGGCCGATTTCGACTGCTACAGACCGGCCGCCCTCAAGGTGGCGCCGAACTGCTGTGCGTTCTGGAAACCGATCACTCGCACACCGTCGAGCTCGCGCCCCTGCGCGTCGAAGAAGATCGTCCCCGGCGGTCCGAACAGGCGAAAGCGCTTGAGCAGCTCGCGGTCCTCGGCGCTGTTGGCGGTGACGTCGGCCTTGAGTAGCAACGCGCGCGACATCATCGCCGCGACAGAGGGGTCGTTGAAGGTGAAGCGCTCCATTTCCTTGCACGACACGCACCAGTCGGCGTAGAAGTCGAGCATCACCGGGCGCCCTGGTGACTTCAGCATCGTGTCGAGTTCGGCCACGCTGCGCACGGTCTGGAAGCGCGTAGTTTCGCTCGCCGCGGCACCGTGACCCAGATGCCCCAGCGGCTGCAGCGGGTCGCTGCCGCCCGACGCCGCGCCGACGATCTGCATCACGCCGACGGTGAGCGCCGCCACGCCGGTGGCGCGCTTGAGCCAGGTGCGCGGCGCGGTGGCGTGTGCGTGCGTGTGGCTGTCGAAAGGCCGCAGCATGAAGCCGGCCACGAGCAGCAGCATGCCCCAGGCCGACAGCGCAACGGCCGGCGGGAGCACCGGCTGGATGACCCAGATCGCCACGCCGAACAGCAGCACGCCGAACAAGCGTTTGACCGACATCATCCACGGCCCCGACCTGCGGCAACCAGGCGCCGGCCGAAGCGCCGATCAGCAGCAGCGGCACGCTCATGCCCGCGGCCAGCGAGAACAACGCCGAGCCACCGAGCGTGACGTCGCGCGTCTGCCCGATGAACACCAGCGCACCGGCCAGCGGCGCGCTGACGCAGGGGCTGACGATCAGCGCCGACACCGCCCCCATCGCGAACACGCCCGCCACCTGGCCGGCGGGCAGACGCTGCGAGTGCGTGGTGACACGGTGCGTCCACGCGGCGGGCAGCTTGAGCTCGTAGACGTCGAACATCGACAGCGCGAACAGCGCCAGCATCAGCGCGAACGTGGCCAGCACCCACGGCAGCTGCAGGTAGGCTGCCAGGCCCTCGCCAGCCAGACCGGCCGCGATGCCGAGCCCGGTGTAGACGAGCGCCATGCCAAGCGAGTAGCTGACTGCCATGGCGAACGCGCGTGCACGCGATGGCGTCTCGCTGCTGCCAGCGATGATCGACGACAGGATCGGCAGCATCGGCAGCACGCAGGGCGTGAACGACAACAGCAGGCCCATCACGAAGAACGCGCCCAGCACGAGCCAGAAGCGGCCGCTGCGCAGCACGCTGTCCACAGTAGCGCTGTCGGTCCACGAACCGCCGATCATCGCCGGGCCGGCTGCCGTCGAGACGGCAGGCCCGGAGCTGCTGGCCGGCGTCGAATCGCTGGCCGCCGCCAGCAGGCGCACGCCGCCGTCGCCACCAAAGCCCACCAGGCTCACCATGGCCGAACTGGTCATCGGCGGATAACAAAGCCCCGCATCGGCACAACCCTGGGACACGACGTTCAGCTTGAACGGCCCGGCGGCCTGGCCGACCGGCACTCGGAAACGCAGATCACCCCGATGGGTCTCGACGTTCTTCTGGAACGTCTCGTCGTACTTCACCTTGCCGGCAGGAATCTCGGGCGCGCCGAGCGTGGCGCCCTCGGCCGCGACCTTCAGCTGCTCGCGGTACATGTAGTAGCCCGGCGTGATCTCGAAGCGCACCTCCACGCTGCGGTCGTCGGCGGCGCGGGCCGAGAAACGGAAGGCCTTTTCGGGTTCGAGGAACTGGTCGTCCGCGGCCAGTCCCGGCAAGGCCACGCACGCCAGCAGGACGGTTGCGGCGGCGCGGGTGCAGCCAGCGCGCCAGCGCGGCCATTGGTGACGCCGGAGGTTCATGGTTGATTCGGAACGAAATTGCCCGGGGGTGGTTCCGTCGATCGCATTCTGGCGCATGCCGAAAGTGCGAAAGGCCAGCATCAGCCGGCCTCCCATGAACTCTGGCGCATCCTGCGCAGACCTATTCGGCCTTCGGCTCGTCCGTCGCGGCCGCCGGCGCCGGCTCAGGCCGGTCGACCAGCTCGACGAAGGCCATCGGCGCGGTGTCGCCATTGCGGAAACCCATCTTCAGGATCCGCGTGTAGCCACCCGGTCGCGACTGGTAACGCGGGCCGAGCTCGCCGAACAGCTTGGTGACGATGTCGCGGTCGCGCAGGCGATTGAACGCCAGGCGCCGGTTGGCCAGGCTCGGGCTCTTGCCCAGCGTGATCAACGGCTCGACGACGCGGCGCAGCTCCTTGGCCTTGGGCACCGTGGTCTTGATGGCCTCGTGGCGCAGCAGCGAGACGCACATGTTGCGCAGCATCGCCTGGCGGTGCTCGCTGGTGCGGTTGAGTTTTCGAAGTCCGTGACGGTGACGCATGGTGCGTTCCTTTCGTTATGGTGCCCGGGCCGTGTCAGGTACCGAGGCTGGACGCGGGCCACTGCCTGCGCACTGGCTTGCGCCTGCCGAGGGCCACGGCGCATGCCTGCGCTGTGGCCCGGGGCGTTGGGCCCCTCTCGGGAGGCCTTGTGGTTTGGCTTATCGTTTGTCGAGGCCCTGCGGGGGCCAGTTCTCCAGCCGCGCGCCGAGCGTGAGCCCGCGCGACGCCAGCACTTCCTTGATTTCGTTCAGGCTCTTGCGGCCCAGGTTCGGGGTCTTGAGCAGCTCGGTCTCGGTGCGCTGGATCAGGTCGCCGATGTAGTAGATGTTCTCGGCCTTCAGGCAGTTGGCCGAGCGCACCGTGAGCTCGAGCTCGTCGACCGGACGCAGCAGGATCGGGTCGAACTGCGTCTGGCGCTGCGCCGGCTGGTCGAAGGCGGCGATTTCGCTGCCCTCGAGCTGCGCGAACACCGCGAGCTGCTCGACCAGGATCTTGGCCGACGCCCGGATCGCCTCCTCGGGGCTGATCGCGCCGTTGGTCTCGATCTCCATCACCAGCTTGTCGAGGTCGGTGCGCTGCTCGACGCGGGCGTTCTCCACCGCGTAGCTCACGCGTCGCAGCGGCGAGAACGAGGCGTCGAGCACGATGCGGCCGATGCTCTTGGTGGGCTCGTCGCCGAAGCGGCGCAGGTTGCCCGGCACGTAGCCGCGCCCCTTCTCGACCTTGATCTGCATGTCGAGCTTGCCGCCCTGCGCCAGGTGCGCGATCACATGGTCGGGGTTGATGATCTCGACATCGTGCGGTGTCTGGATGTCGCCGGCGGTGACGGGGCCTTCGCCTTCCTTGCGCAGCACCAGCGTCACTTCGTCGCGGTTGTGCAGGCGGAAGACCACGCCCTTCAGATTCAGCATGATGTGCACCACGTCTTCGGACACGCCGTCGACGGTGGAGTACTCGTGCAGCACGCCGGCGATGGTGACTTCGGTCGGCGCATAACCCACCATCGACGACAGCAGCACGCGCCGCAGCGCGTTGCCCAGCGTATGGCCGTAGCCGCGCTCGAATGGCTCGAGCGTGACCTTGGCGCGGTGGCCGCCGAGCGGCTCCACATTGATGGCTTTGGGCTTCAACAGATTGGTTTGCATGGAGTCTTAAGTTCCTCTCAATACCCTCGGCTCGTTACACCGATAAGGCTGACGGACCATGCCGGGTTGGAATGTCGACGCTTCGACCCCGGCACGCGGAGCGTCCTGATCCTGAAAGGGTTGAGGGCCGCATGGCCGTCAACCCGCTTATCGCGAATACAGCTCGACGATCAGCGCTTCCTTGATATCGGCGCCGAACTGGTCGCGGTCGGGCACCTGCTTGAACACGCCCTCGAGCTTGGTGGCGTCCACCTGCACCCAGGCGGGCATGCCCACCGACTCGGCCAGCTTGACGGCGTCGGTGACGCGCAGCTGCTTCTTGGCCTTGTCGCGCAAGCGCGATGGTGTCGCCGGCCTTGACCAGGTACGACGAGATGTTCACCACCTGGCCGTTGACCGTGATCGCCTTGTGCGACACCAGCTGGCGCGCCTCGGCCCGCGTCGAGCCGAAGCCCATGCGGTAGACCACATTGTCCAGCCGCGACTCGAGCAGCGACAGCAGGTTGGTGCCGGTGTTGCCGCGGCGGCGCTCGGCCTCGGCGAAGTAGCGGCGGAACTGCCGCTCCAGCACGCCGTACATGCGCTTGACCTTCTGCTTTTCGCGCAGCTGCAGACCGAAGTCCGACGTGCGCGAGCCGGAGGTGCGGCCATGCTGGCCGGGCTTGCTGTCGAACTTGGCCTTGTCGCTGATCGCGCGGCGTGCGCTCTTCAGGTAGAGATCGGTGCCTTCACGGCGAGACAGTTTCGCCTTGGGTCCTAGATAACGTGCCACTTGATTTCCTTCGGTGATCGATCTGACGCGAGCCCGCGGCAGTTGCCGACGGTTCGCGCGAGTCTGGCGGGTGTTGTTGGAATGCGCTCAGACGGTGGGCTTCAATCAGACATGACTCGCGATCGGCGAGCCAGGCTTGATCGCTAGATGCGGCGCCGCTTCTGCGGGCGGCAGCCGTTGTGCGGGATCGGCGTGACGTCGCTGATCGAGTTGATGCGTATGCCCAGCGAGGCCAGCGCGCGCACCGACGACTCGCGGCCCGGGCCCGGGCCCTTGATGCGCACGTCGAGGTTCTTGATGCCCTGCTCCTGCGCCGCGCGGCCGGCCGTCTCGGCAGCCACCTGGGCCGCGAACGGCGTGGACTTGCGCGAGCCCTTGAAGCCCTGGCCGCCCGAGGAGGCCCAGGCCAAGGCGCTGCCCTGGCGGTCGGTGATCGTGATGATCGTGTTGTTGAACGACGCATGCACGTGCGCGATGCCGTCCGCCACGTTCTTGCGGACCTTCTTGCTCACGCGTCGTGCCGGCGGTATTGACTGGTGCTTTGGCCATGAGGGTGCCTCGAATTCGGTGAAAAGGCGGGCTTTATTTCTTCAGCGCGGCGGCGCCCTTGCGCGGGCCCTTGCGGGTGCGGGCGTTGGTGCGCGTGCGCTGGCCGCGCACCGGCAGGCCGCGGCGATGGCGCATGCCGCGGTAGGCAGCCCAGGTCCATCAGGCGCTTGATGTTGATCGACATCTCGCGGCGCAGATCGCCTTCGATGGTGAGCCGGCCGATTCCTCGCGGATCTTCTCCAGATCGTGATCGGTCAGCTCCTTGATCTTCTTGATGTACGGAATGCCGACGGCCTCGCAGATCTTCTGCGCGCGTGGAGCGGCCGATGCCGTAGATCGAGGTCAGGCCGATTTCGGCGTGCTTGTGCGGCGGGAATATTGATGCCGGCGATACGTGCCATGGTGATCCTTCAGTCTTCAGCTAACGTGCGGGCGTTCAGCCCTGGCGCTGCTTGTGACGCGGATCGGTGCAGATCACGCGCACGACGCCCTTGCGTCGGATGATCTTGCAGTTGCGGCACATCTTCTTGACCGATGCAGAGACTTTCATAACTTCTTACTCCTTCTGGCGCTCACTTCGCGCGGAACACGATGCGGGCGCGACTCAAATCGTACGGCGTCAACTCGACGGTCACCTTGTCGCCCGGGCAGGATGCGGATGTAGTGCATGCGCATCTTTCCGGAGATGTGGCCCAACACGACATGGCCGTTTTCCAGCTTCACGCGAAAGGTTGCGTTGGGCAGATTCTCGAGAATCTCACCCTGCATCTGGATGACATCGTCTTTGGCCATGTACGGGTTGTCCGCGCGCTTTCAGCTCGTCTTGAAATTTGCCTTCTTCAACAGCGATTCGTACTGCTGGGTCATCACGTAACTCTGCACCTGCGCCCATGAAATCCATCGTCACGACCACGATGATCAGCAGCGAAGTGCCGCCAAAATAGAACGGCACGTTGTACTTGAGCACCAGGAACTCGGGCAGCAGGCACACCGCGGTGATGTAGATCGCGCCGGCCAGCGTCAGGCGCGACAGGATCCGGTCGATGTGGCGCGCCGTCTGCTCGCCCGGGCGAATGCCGGGGATGAAGGCGCCGCTCTTCTTCAGGTTGTCGGCCGTCTCGCGGCTGTTGAACACCAGCGCCGTGTAGAAGAAGCAGAAGAACACGATCATGCCGGCGTACAGCAGCACATAGATCGGCTGGCCCGGCGACAGCGCGCCCGACAGGTCCTTCAGCCAACGCATGCCCTCGCCGGTGGCGAACCAGCCGACGATCGTCGCCGGCAGCAGGATGATCGACGAGGCGAAGATCGGCGGGATCACGCCCGACATGTTGAGCTTGAGCGGCAGGTGCGACGACTGGCCGCCATAGACCTTGTTGCCCACCTGGCGCTTGGCGTAGTTCACCAGGATCTTGCGCTGACCGCGCTCGACGAACACGACCAAGAAGGTCACCAGGCCGACGACGGCAATGATGAAGATCGCCGCGATGATGCTCATCGCGCCGGTGCGCACCAGTTCGACCAGGCCGCCGATGGCGTTGGGCAGGCCGGCGGCGATGCCGGCGAAGATCAGGATCGAGATGCCGTTGCCCAGGCCGCGCTCGGTGATCTGCTCACCCAGCCACATCAGGAACATCGTGCCGGCGGTCAGGCTGACCACCGCGGTCATGCGAAAGCCGAAGCCCGGCACCAGCACCAGGCCCGGCGAGCCTTCGAGCGCCAGCGCGATGCCCAGCGACTGGAACAGCGCCAGGCCCAGCGTGCCGTAGCGCGTGTACTGGGTGATCTTGCGACGGCCCGACTCGCCTTCCTTCTTCAGTGCTTCGAGCGTCGGCAGCACATAGGTCATCAACTGCATGATGATCGACGCCGAGATGTACGGCATGATGCCCAGCGCGAACACGGTGAAGCGCGACAGCGCGCCGCCCGAGAACATGTTGAACAGGCTCAGGATGCCGCCCTGCTGGCCCTTGAACAGCTGCTCGAGCTGGTCCGGGTCGATGCCCGGCACCGGGATGTGCGCGCCGACGCGGTAGACCACCAGCGCGAGCAGCAAGAAGACCAGCCGGCGACGCAGGTCGCCGAACTTGCCGCTCTTGGCCAGCTGATTGGGTGAAGTCACCACGCTGAATTGCCCGTTCTATTCTGTCGATCAGGCCGCCGCGGCCGGCACGGCCTCGACCGAACCGCCCGCCGCCTCGATCGCAGCCTTGGCGCCAGCCGTGCGCCAGATGCCCTTGAGCGCCACCTTGCGCGACAACTCGCCGCTCTTGATGACCTTGACGACCTTGACCAGATCGCGCACCAGGCCCGCCTGCTTGAGCGTCAGCAGATCGACCTCGTCCTTGCCCAGGCGCTGCAGATCGGCCAGCGTCAGCTCGGCGTTGTACTTGAGCAGGGCAGACTTGAACCCGCGCTTGGGCAGGCGGCGCTGCAGCGGCATCTGGCCGCCTTCGAAGCCGACCTTGTGGAAGCCGCCGGCACGCGACTTCTGGCCCTTGTGGCCGCGGCCTGCGGTCTTGCCCAGGCCGGAGCCCATGCCGCGTCCGACGCGACGCCGCGCCTTCTTGCTGCCGTCGGCCGGCTTGATTGAATTGAGTTGCATGACGAAGGTCCTTGCTACCGTGGGCTCAGAGCACGAGCACCAGGTACGAAATCGTGTTGATCATTCCGCGCACCGCCGGCGTGTCCTCGAGCACGCGCTCGCTGTTCACCTTGCGCAGCCCGAGCCCGCGCACCGTGTCGCGGTGCGCCTGCTTGCAACCGATCGGGCTCTTGACCAACCGGACCTTCAGCGTCTTCTTGTCGGACATGGCAATTCCTCTCGCGCTCAGCTGAACAGCTCTTCGACCGTCTTGCCGCGCTTGGCCGCCACCTCGGCCGGCGTGGTGGAGTGCTTCAGCGCATCCAGCGTGGCGCGCACCATGTTGTACGGGTTGGTCGAGCCCAGGCTCTTGGCGACGATGTCGGTCACCCCCAGCACCTCGAACACCGCGCGCATCGGGCCGCCGGCGATGATGCCGTCACCCGCCTTGGCCGGCGCCATCAGCACCTTGGCCGAGCCATGCTCGCCGCGCAGGTTGTGGTGGATGGTGCCGTTCTTCAGCGGCACCTTGATCATGTTGCGGCGCGCCTGTTCCATGGCCTTCTGCACCGCCACCGGCACTTCGCGCGCCTTGCCCTTGCCCATGCCGATGCGGCCATCGCCGTCGCCGACGACGGTCAGCGCGGCGAAGCCGAGGATGCGGCCACCCTTGACGACCTTGGTGACGCGATTCACCGCGATCATCTTTTCCTTCAGGCCGTCGTCACTGCCTTCGGTTTGAGCGCGGGGTTGAAACTTCGCCATGTTTGAATTCCTAACGAATCACGTTCAGAACTGGAGACCGGCTTCGCGCGCGGCCTCGGCCAGAGCCTTCACCCGGCCGTGATAGGCAAAACCGGAGCGATCGAACGCCACCTTCTCGACACCGGCCGCCTTGGCGCGCTCGGCGATGCGCTTGCCGACGATGGCCGCCGCCGCGGCATTGCCGCCCTTGCCAGGCGCGCCGAGTTGCGCGCGCATTTCCTTTTCCAGCGTCGATGCGCTGGCCAGCACCCGCGCACCGTCGTTGGACACGACGTTGGCGTAGATGTGCAGGTTCGAACGAAACACGGTCAAGCGCGCAACGTCCTGCTTGGCGATGCGCAGGCGGGTCTGTCCCGCGCGGCGCGTACGCTGTTCCCTCTTGTTCAGCATGCTGCGGCTCCTTACTTCTTCTTCGTTTCCTTGAGCGACACGCGCTCGTCGGCATAACGGATGCCTTTGCCCTTGTAGGGCTCGGGCGGACGGATCGCGCGCACCTCGGCCGCCACCTGGCCGACGACCTGGCGGTCGGCGCCCTTGATGACGATCTCGGTCTGCGTCGGCGTCTCGACCTTGATGCCAGCCGGCATGTCCTTCACCACCGGGTGCGAGAAACCGATCTGCAGATTGAGCTTCTGGCCCTGGGCCTGGGCCCGGAAGCCCACGCCGACCAGCGACAGCTTCTTCTCGAAGCCCTTGGCGACGCCGTTGATCATGTTGTTGACCAGCGCACGCATCGTGCCGCTCATCGCATTGGCGGCAACGCTGTCGTTGGCCGGCAGGAACGTCACCTTGCCGGCTTCGTTCTTCACGCCGACACCGCCCGCCAGCGCGCGCGACAGCGTTCCATTGGCGCCCTTCACGGTGATCTTGTCGGCCGACACCTGCACGTCGACGCCCTTGGGCAGGTCGATCGGCTGTTTTCCTACGCGGGACATGGCAATTTGCTCCTGAATGCTCGCTGCGTGCCTTAGGCCACGTAGACCAGGACTTCACCGCCGACGCCAGTGGCGCGCGCCTTGCGGTCGGTCATCACGCCCTTGGGCGTGGTCACGATCGCCACGCCGAGGCCGTTTTGCACCTGCGGAATCGAGTTACGGCCCTTGTAGACACGTAGACCGGGGCGGCTGACGCGTTCGATGCGCTCGATCACCGGGCGGCCGGCGTAGTATTTGAGCGCGATCTCGAGTTCGCTCTTCACGCCTTCGGCCTTGACCGCAAAGCCGTCGATGTAGCCCTCGTCCTTGAGGACTTGCGCAATCGCCACCTTCAGCTTCGACGACGGCATGACCACGACAGACTTCTCGACGCTCTGCGCGTTTCGAATGCGGGTCAGCATGTCGGCGATCGGATCACTCATGCTCATTGTGTGTACTCCTGCGCTCGCGGCTTACCAGCTCGCCTTGACGACGCCGGGAATGTCGCCCTTGAAGGCGAGTTCGCGGATCTTGCTGCGGCCGAGGCCGAACTTGCGGAACGTGCCGCGCGGCCGGCCGGTCAGCCCGCAGCGATTGCGCAGGCGCGTCGGATTGGCATTGCGCGGCAGTTTCTGCAGCTCCAGCCGCGCCGCGTAACGCTCTTCATCGGACTTCTGGGCGTCGTCGGCGACCTTCTTCAGCTCGGCGTACTTCTTGGCGTACTTCGCGACGAGCTTCTCGCGCTTTTGTTCGCGCTGAACGAGAGACGTTTTTGCCACGGAGCAACCTTTCAGTTCTTGAACGGGAAGCGGAACGCGGTTAGGAGTGCCCGGCACTCGTCGTCGGTCTTCGCGCTGGTCGTGATGCTGATGTTCAATCCGCGGATCAGGTCGATCTTGTCGTACTCGATCTCGGGAAAGATGATCTGTTCCTTGACGCCGACGTTGTAGTTGCCGCGGCCATCGAACGCGCGGCCCGAGATACCGCGGAAGTCGCGCACGCGCGGCAACGCGATGGTGACGAAGCGGTCGAGGAACTCGTACATGCGCACGCCGCGCAACGTGACCATCGTGCCGATGGGCACGTTCTCGCGGATCTTGAACGCCGCGATGGCCTTGCGGCTCTTGGTGACGACCGGCTTCTGGCCGGAGATCTTGGTCAAGTCACCCACAGCGTGATCCATGACCTTCTTGTCGGCCACCGCCTCGCTCACACCCATGTTGAGCGTGATCTTGGTCAGGCGCGGCACCTGCATCACGGACTTGTAGCCGAACTTCTTCATCAGGTCCGGCACGATCTTTTCGCGATAAATGGTCTGCAGGCGTGCGCGCGGTGCGGGCGCGGCTGCGGCAGCTTTCTTGGTCGCCATGGGGTGCCTCTTACGCCTTGATCTCTTGGCCGCTGGACTTGTAGACGCGGACCTTCTTGCCGTCGGCGCCGACCTTGATGCCGACGCGGTCACCCTTGCTCGACGCCGCGTTCCAGATCGCGACGTTGGACTGGTGGATCGGCATCGTCTTGTCGATCACGCCGCCGGTGGTGCCCTTCAGCGGGTTGGGTTTGACGTGCTTCTTCACCACGTTGACGCCCTCGACGACGATGTGTTCCTCGTCGACGCGGCGCGTCACGGTGCCGCGCTTTCCTTTGTCGCGACCGGTCGTCACGATGACCTGGTCGCCCTTGCGAATCTTGTTCATGGCCAGTTCCTTCGAGCGATGTGCGCTTACAGCACCTCGGGGGCCAGCGACACGATCTTCATGAAACGCTCGGTGCGCAGCTCGCGCGTCACCGGTCCGAAGATGCGCGTGCCGATCGGCTCGAGCTTGTTGTTGAGCAGCACGGCGGCGTTGGTGTCGAACTTGATCAGCGAGCCGTCCTGGCGGCGCACGCCCTTGGCCGTGCGCACGACCACGGCGCTGTAGATCTCGCCCTTCTTGACGCGGCCACGCGGCGCGGCTTCCTTGATCGACACCTTGATCACGTCGCCGATGCCGGCATAGCGCCGCTTCGAGCCGCCAAGCACCTTGATGCACTGGACGGACTTCGCGCCGGTGTTGTCCGCGACCTCGAGCCGCGATTGCATTTGGATCATGTCTTGTCCCCAACTTGTCCCGTCCGTCAGCCCTGGCGGGGCCGCTGGCCGGTCAGTCTTGGGCCCGTCTGCCAAGGCAGCGCGCCGTCGCGGCGTGCCACCCTGGAGGTGTTGGGCGGATCCAGAAAGCCCGGATAGACCTGGCCTTCCGGCGAAGCCGATTATTATCGCCCGCCTGCTCGCGTGCTGTCAATCAAAGCTCAGCGGATTTCCTTGGCCTGGCGCAGCAGCGTGTCCGCGTCGCTGACCTCGAACTTGCCCGGCGCCTCGACGTTGAGCGACTTGACCACGCCGTCCTTGACCAGCATCGAGTAGCGGTTCGAACGCAGGCCCATGCCGCGGGCGGTCAGGTCCAGCGTCAGACCGGTGGCTTTGGCGAAATCGGCGCTGCCGTCGGCCATCATGCGCACCTTGCCACCTGTCTTCTGGTCGCGGCCCCAGGCACCCATCACGAACGCGTCGTTGACCGACACGCACCAGATCTCATCGACGCCGGCGGCCTTGAACTCCGCAGCCTTGGCCACGTAGCCCGGCACATGCTTGGCCGAGCAGGTGGGCGTGTAGGCTCCGGGCAGGCCGAAGACGGCGATCGTCTTGCCGGCGGTGGACTTCTGCACCTCAAAGGTGTTCGGGCCGATCGAGCAGCCGTTGCCCTCGACCTCGATGAACTCCTGAAGGTTGCCCGCAGGCAGCTTGTCACCCACCTTGATCATATTCATCTCCTTTGAATTGAAATCGGCCGGCCGCCAGTATTCCAGCGTGCCGGCCTGGCCGGTACCCGGGGCTCGAATGGCCCCACGAATGTTGCGGCGTCGGGGCCGCGCGCCATCAAACCAGCTGGGCCTTCTCGACCAGGCGCGTCACGATCCAGCTCTTGGTCTTGGAGATCGGCCTGCCCTCGGCAATCTCGACCACGTCGCCCATCTTGTATTCACCCTTCTCGTCGTGGGCGTGGTACTTGCGCGAGCGGCCGACGATCTTGCCGTACAGCGCGTGCGTCACGCGACGCTCGACCAGCACGGTCACCGTCTTCGAACGCTTGTCGCTGACGACGCGACCCACCAGGGTGCGGGTGTTCTTGGCCGGGGCCTGGGTCTCGCTCATTTGGCGGCTCCCTTCTTCTTTTCGGCCAGGACGGTCTTGGCCCGCGCCACCTCGCGGCGCGTGCGATTCAGCGACGCCGTGTTGGTGAGTTGCTGGGTGGCCTTTTGCATGCGCAGCCCGAAATGGGCGCGCAACAGGTCGGAGACTTCCTTCTCCAGTGCCGCCACATCCTTGGAACGCAGTTCAGATGCTTTCATGATCTTCGGTCCTTGCAGCGTCAGGCGCCAACATGGCGCGTGACGAAGGTGCAGCGCAGCGGCAGCTTCGCGGCGGCCAGCAGGAAGGCCTCGCGAGCCAGCGCCTCGGGCACGCCATTGAGCTCGTACAGCACTTTGCCTGGGGTGATTTCGGCCACGTAGTACTCGGGATTGCCCTTGCCGTTGCCCATGCGGACTTCGGCAGGCTTTTGCGAGACAGGCTTGTCGGGAAAGATCCGAATGAACACGCGACCACCGCGTTTGATGTGACGTGAGATGGCGCGGCGCGCGGCTTCGATCTGGCGCGCGGTGAGGCGGCCGCGTTCGGTGGCCTTGAGGCCGAATTCCCCGAACGACACGCTGGCACCACGTGTGGCGACGCCGGTGTTGCGGCCCTTTTGTTCCTTGCGGAACTTGCGACGGGCGGGTTGCAGCATGCTTACTCTCCTTTGCCGTCGGCCGGCTTGGCAGCGACGACCTTGCGCACGCGCTTGACGGCGGGCTTCGGCGCTACCGGCGCACCCTCGACAGGCTTGGCCACTTCGGCGGGTTCAGCGCGCGGCGCACGATCGGCCGGACGGCCCCGGCCGGCGGGTGCTCCCGGCGGGCCGGGACGTGCGGTGCGGCGCGGACGGCGCTCCTCTTCGGTGGCTTCGGGCTTGGCAGCCCCGGGCGCGTCGGCGCGGCCGAGGTTGTCACCGCGGTAGACCCAGACCTTGACGCCGATGACCCCGTAGGTTGTCTTGGCCTCGGAAAAGCCGTAGTCGATGTCGGCGCGCAATGTGTGCAGCGGCACCCGGCCCTCGCGGTACCACTCGGTGCGGGCGATCTCGATGCCATTCAGCCTTCCCGCACTCATGATCTTGATGCCCTGCGCGCCCAGGCGCATGGCGTTCTGCATCGCGCGCTTCATCGCACGGCGGAACATGATCCGCTTCTCGAGCTGCTGGGTGATCGATTCGGAGATCAGCTGGGCATCGATTTCGGGCTTGCGCACCTCCTCGATGTTCACCGCCACCGGCACACCCAGCATGCGGGTCAGCTCGGCCTTCAGGTGTTCGATGTCCTCGCCCTTCTTGCCGATCACCACCCCAGGGCGCGCCGAGAAGATGGTGATGCGGGCGTTCTTGGCCGGACGCTCGATGAGGATGCGCGACACGGCGGCGTTCTTCAGCTTCTTCTTCAGGTACTCGCGCACCTGCAGATCTTCGGCGAGCATGCTCGCGAAGTTGCGGTTGCCCGCGTACCAGCGCGACGACCAGGCGCGCGTGACGGGCAGCCGGAAACCGGTCGGGTGGATCTTTTGTCCCATGGTCTTCTCTCAGCCTTGTTAGTTGCCGACCGTCACGTAGATGTGGCAGGTGCCCTTGCTGATGCGGTTGCCGCGGCCCTTGGCCCGCGCGCGAAAGCGCTTCAGCGTCGCACCTTGCTCGATGAAGATGGACTTGACCAACAGCTCGTCGATGTCGGCACCGTCGTTGTGCTCGGCGTTGGCAATCGCCGACTCCAGCGCCTTCTTGACGATGCCGGCGGCCTTGCGCGGCGTGAAGGTCAGGATGTTCAGCGCCTGATCCACCTTCTTGCCGCGGATCAGATCGGCCACCAGCCGGCCCTTGTCGGCCGACAGGCGCACGCCACGAACGATCGATTTCGTTTCCATGTGCAGTTACTCCAACCAAGCAGACGCCGCGGTACCGGCTTGGCCGGGCCGCTGGCGGCGCCTCGCGATTTGCATATCGCAATGCGTTGCCAGCCACTCGCGAGCGCGCGGGCGTTCGCTCGGTGCGGGCTCACCCCCCTCAAAGGAGAGGCGACGAAGTCGCTTCGGGGGTGGTTCATTTCTTCGCGGCCTTCTTGTCCGCGGGGTGACCCTTGAACATCCGGGTCGCCGCGAACTCGCCGAGCTTGTGGCCGACCATCTGGTCGGTCACGTAGACCGGCACATGCTGCTTGCCGTTGTGCACGGCGATCGTCAGGCCGATGAAGTCCGGCAGGATCGTCGAGCGACGCGACCAGGTCTTGATCGGCTTCTTGTCCTTGTTGGCGGAGGCCTTCTCGACCTTGCCCAGAAGGTGATGGTCCACGAAGGGACCCTTCTTGAGTGAACGTGCCATGGTGCGTGAGCCTTACTTCTTGCGCCGCGAGACGATCATCGTCTGGGTGCGCTTGTTGCGGCGGGTGCGGTAGCCCTTGGTCAACGTGTTCCACGGCGACACCGGCGCGCGCGCCTCGCCGGTGCGGCCCTCGCCGCCGCCATGCGGGTGGTCGACCGGGTTCATGGCGACGCCGCGCACCGTCGGGCGGATGCCCTGCCAGCGGATCGCGCCTGCCTTGCCGTACTGACGCAGGTTGTGCTCTTCGTTGCTTGCCTCACCGATGGTGGCGCGGCAATCGATGTGGATCTTGCGCACTTCGCCCGAGCGCAAACGCACCTGGGCGTAGGTGCCTTCGCGTGCCATCAACGTCACCGAGGCGCCGGCCGAGCGCGCGATCTGCGCGCCCTTGCCGGGCAACATCTCCACGCAATGGATGGTCGAGCCCACCGGGATGTTGCGGATCGGCAGCGTGTTGCCGGCCTTGATCGGCGCCTCGGCGCCGGAGACCAGCGTGGCGCCCACTTCCAGCCCGCGCGGCGCAATGATGTAACGGCGCTCGCCGTCGGCGTAGCACAGCAGCGCGATGTGCGCGGTGCGGTTGGGGTCGTACTCGACCCGCTCGACCTTGGCCGGAATGCCGTCCTTGTCGCGCTTGAAGTCGACCACGCGGTAGTGGTGCTTGTGCCCGCCGCCCTTGTGGCGGATGGTGATGTGGCCGTTGTTGTTGCGGCCGGACTTCTGCTTCTGCGGCTCGAGCAGCGAAGCCTCGGGATCACCTTTGTGCAGGTGCTTGTGCACGACCTTCACCACCGCGCGGCGGCCCGGCGAGGTCGGTTTGACTTTGACGACAGCCATTACGCGGCCTCCCCGGAGAAGTTGAGCTCCTGCCCGGCCTTCAAAGACACATATGCCTTCTTGATGTGATCGCGTCGACCCACCGAGCGCCCGAAACGCTTGGTCTTGCCCTTCTGGTTCACCACCCGCACCGCATCGACCTCGACCTTGAACATCAGTTCGATCGCAGCCTTGATCTCGGGCTTGGTGGCGTTGCGCAGCACCTTGAACAGCACCTGGTTGTGCTTTTCTCCGATGCTGGTGGCCTTCTCCGACACGATCGGGCCGACCAGCACCTGTGCCAGTCGGCTCTCGTCGTGCTTCTTCACAGCGGTGCCAGTGCTCATGCGTACATCTCCTTGAGCTGCTCGATCGCGCCCTTGGTCACCAGCACCTTCTTGTAGAACACCAGCGACAGCGGGTCGGCGTAACGCGGCTCGACCACCAGCACGTTGGCCAGGTTGCGCGACGCCAGCGCCAGGTTCTCGTCGACCGCGTCGGCGATGACCATCACCGAGTCGAAGCCCATGGCCTTGAACTTCTGCGCCAGCAGCTTGGTCTTCGGCGAATCCACGCTGATCGAATCGACCACCGCCAGACGACCGTTGCGGGCCAGCTCCGACAGGATCGACGCCATGCCGGCGCGGTACATCTTCTTGTTGACCTTGTGCGAGAAGTTCTCGTCCGTGTTGTTTGGAAAGGCGCGACCGCCTCCACGCCAGATCGGCGAGCTGGTCATGCCGGCGCGCGCGCGGCCGGTGCCCTTCTGGCGCCACGGTTTCTTGGTCGAGTGCTTGACCGTCTCGCGGTTCTTCTGCGCACGCGTGCCCTGGCGGGCATTGGCCTGGAAAGCCACGACCACCTGGTGCACCAGCGCCTCGTTGTAGTCACGCGCGAACACCGTGTCGGGCGCGTCGACCTTGGCGGTGGCCTGGCCTTGTTCGTTCAGGAGCTCGAGCTGCATCACCTGGCTCCCTTCTTGGCGCGGACCTTCACGGCCGGACGCACCGTGACGAAGCCGGACTTGGAGCCGGGCACCGCGCCGCGCACCAGCAGCAGCTGGCGCGTCTCGTCGATGCGCACGACGTCGAGGTTCTGGGTGGTGACGGTTTCGTCGCCCATCTGGCCCGACATCTTCTTGCCTGGGAACACCCGACCCGGGTCCTGCGCCATCGAGATCGAGCCCGGCACGTTGTGCGAACGGCTGTTGCCGTGCGACGCGCGCTGCGAGCTGAAGTTGTGGCGCTTGATCGTGCCGTTGAAGCCTTTGCCGATCGAGGTGCCCTGCACGTCGACCTTCTGGCCCGCGGCAAACAGGCTCACCGGCAGCGTGGCGCCCGGCTTGTACTGGCCGGCCACCTCGGCCGACACGCGAAATTCCTGGAGGATCTCGCCGGATTCGACGCCGGCCTTGGCCAGGTGCCCGGCTGCGGGCTTGTTGACGCGCGACGCCTTGCGCGCACCGAACGCGACTTGCAGCGCGTTGTAGCCGTCGGTCTGCTCGGTCTTGACCTGGGTGATCCGGTTGTTGGACACGTCCAGCACCGTCACGGGCACGGCATCACCGTCGTCCGTGAAGATGCGCATCATGCCCACCTTGCGGCCCAGCAAGCCGAGACGATTGCCTGTATCGGCGGTCGCCATGGTTGTTCTCCAGCCCCACAGTGGGAGCCTTTGTTTCAAACACCCGACATCGATTGGCCGGGCTGAGTGCGTCTGTCCGATCGATGCCCTGGGGCACTCGTCAAACAGCCAATAAGTATAGCCGATCGCCTCCGGCCTCGCGGCCGGCGCGATCGCGCGAATGGCCTACTGCAGCTTGATTTCGACGTCCACGCCGGCAGGCAGGTCGAGCTTCATCAATGCGTCCACCGTCTTGTCGGTCGGGTCGACGATGTCCATCAGACGCTGATGCGTGCGGATCTCGAACTGGTCGCGGCTGGTCTTGTTGACATGGGGCGAACGCAGGATGTCGAAACGCTGTTGCCGCGTCGGCAGGGGCACCGGGCCCTTGACGATGGCGCCGGTGCGCTTGGCGGTGTCCACGATCTCGAGCGCCGACTGGTCGATCAGCTTGTAGTCGAACGCCTTGAGGCGGATTCGGATCTTCTGCTTTTGCATGACGATTCCTTGTAAAGAGCGATGCGGCGCGGGCCGCGATGGTTGACGACGTGGCCACCGGCAGCCGCCGGTGCGCCACCGTCATGCAAACGGTCTATTCGATGATTTTTGCGACGACGCCGGAGCCGACGGTTCTGCCGCCTTCGCGGATGGCGAAGCGCAGGCCCTCTTCCATGGCGATCGGGGCGATCAGCTTGACGGTGATCGTCACGTTGTCACCGGGCATCACCATCTCCTTGTCCTTGGGCAACTCCACCGCGCCGGTCACGTCGGTGGTGCGGAAGTAAAACTGCGGCCGGTAGTTGTTGAAGAACGGCGTGTGGCGCCCGCCCTCTTCCTTGCTCAGCACGTAGATCTCCGCCGTGAAGTGCGTGTGCGGCTTGATGCTGCCGGGCTTGCACAGCACTTGCCCGCGCTCGACTTCCTCGCGCTTGGTGCCGCGCAGCAGGATGCCCACGTTGTCGCCTGCCTGCCCCTGGTCCAGCAGCTTCCTGAACATCTCCACGCCGGTGCACACGGTCTTTTGCGTGGCACGGATGCCCACGATCTCGATCTCCTCGCCGACCTTGATCACCCCGCGCTCCACGCGCCCGGTGACCACCGTGCCTCGACCGCTGATGGAGAACACGTCCTCCACCGGCATCAGGAACGCGCCGTCGATGGCGCGCTCGGGCTGCGGTATGTAGGCGTCCAGCGCGTCGGCCAGCTTCATGATGGCTTGTTCGCCCATCTCGCCCTTGTCGCCGTCCATGGCCATCTTGGCCGAGCCTTTGATGATGGGCGTGTCGTCGCCAGGAAACTCGTACTTGCTCAGCAGTTCGCGCACCTCCATCTCGACCAGCTCGAGCAGCTCGGCGTCGTCGACCATGTCGCACTTGTTCATGAACACGATGATGTACTTCACCCCCACCTGGCGCGCCAGCAGGATGTGCTCGCGCGTCTGCGGCATCGGACCGTCGGCGGCACTGACCACCAGGATGGCACCGTCCATCTGCGCCGCACCGGTGATCATGTTCTTCACATAGTCGGCGTGCCCGGGGCAGTCGACGTGCGCGTAGTGCCGCTTGCTGGTCTCGTACTCCACGTGCGCGGTGTTGATCGTGATGCCGCGCGCCTTTTCCTCCGGCGCCGCGTCGATCTGGTCGTACGCCTTGGCTTCCCCACCAAACTTCGCCGCCAGCACCGACGTCATCGCCGCCGTCAGCGTCGTCTTGCCATGGTCCACGTGCCCAATCGTCCCCACGTTCACGTGCGGCTTGGTTCTCTCAAATTTGCCTTTTGCCATTCTCGAATCTCCGTATCAAAAGAGCGTTGCCAGCGGCGTGTTTAAGGTCTCCGCGCGGCGTGCATGCCCCTGGCGCCATGCACTACAGATGTTGCCGAAGACCATCTCCGGACCGGACTCGCGACCGCGAGCCCGCTTTCGTCATTTGCTTCTCGAAGTGATGATTGCCTCGGCGACGTTCTTCGGCGCCTCGGAATAGTGCTTGAACTCCATCGTGTAGGTCGCACGGCCCTGGCTCATGCTGCGCAATGTGGTGGAGTAGCCGAACATCTCCGACAGCGGCACCTCGGCCTTGATGACCTTGCCGCCACCGGGCATGTCGTCCATGCCCTGCACCATGCCGCGCCGCGACGACAAGTCGCCCATCACCGAGCCGGCGTAATCTTCCGGCGTCTCGACTTCGACTGCCATCATCGGCTCCAGGATCACCGGCTGGGCTTTGCGGCAGCCGTCCTTGAAGCCGAACGACGCGGCCATCTTGAATGCGTTCTCGTTCGAGTCCACCTCGTGGTACGAGCCGAAGGTCAGCGTGACCTTGACGTCGACCACCGGGTAGCCCGCCAGCACGCCGTTGGGCAGCGAGTCGATGACACCCTTCTCCACTGCGGGGATGAACTCGCGCGGCACGACGCCGCCCTTGATGGCGTCGACGAACTCGAAGCCCTTGCCCGGTGCCTGCGGCTCGATCTTCAGCACGACATGGCCGTACTGGCCCTTGCCGCCGGACTGGCGCACGAACTTGCCCTCGATGTCCGACACCGCCTTGCGGATCGTCTCGCGGTAGGCCACCTGCGGCTTGCCGACGTTGGCCTCCACGCCGAACTCGCGCTTCATGCGGTCGACGATGATCTCCAGGTGCAGCTCGCCCATGCCGGAGATGATGGTCTGGCCACTCTCTTCGTCGGTCTTGACCCTGAACGACGGGTCTTCCTGCGCCAGGCGACCGAGGGCGACGCCCATCTTCTCCTGGTCGGCCTTGGTCTTGGGTTCGACGGCCTGGCTGATCACCGGCTCGGGGAAGACCATCTTCTCCAACGTGATGATCGACGTCGGGTCGCACAACGTCTCGCCGGTGGTCACGTCTCGCAGGCCCACGCAGGCGGCGATGTCGCCGGCCAAGATCTCCTTGATCTCCTCGCGCTGGTTGGCGTGCATCTGCAGGATCCGGCCGATGCGCTCTTTCTTGCCGCGGATCGGGTTGTAGACCGAGTCGCCGGACTTGAGCACGCCCGAGTACACGCGCACGAACGTCAGCTGGCCGACGTAGGGGTCGGTCATCAGCTTGAAGGCGAGCGCGGCGAACTTTTCGCTGTCGTCGGCGCGGCGCTCGGTCGGCTTGTCGTCGTCGTCGGTGCCCGGCACCGGCGGAATATCGACCGGCGAGGGCATGAACTCGATCACGGCGTCGAGCATGCGCTGGACACCCTTGTTCTTGAACGCCGTCCCGCACAGCATCGGCTGGATCTCGCAGGCGATGGTGCGCATGCGGATGCCCTGCTTGATCTCGGCCTCCGTCAGGTCACCCGTCTCGAGGTACTTGTTCATCAGCTCTTCGCTGGCCTCGGCGGCGGCCTCGATCATCGAGTCGCGCCACTTCTTGCACTCGGCCATCAGCTCGGCGGGCACTTCCTGGTAGTTGAACTTCATGCCCTGCGAGGCCTCGTCCCAGATGATGGCCTTCATCTTGAACAGGTCGACCACACCGGTGAAGCTCTCTTCCACGCCGATCGGCAGGACGACCGGAACCGGGTTGGCCTTCAGCCGCGACTTCATCTGTTCGTAGACCTTGAAGAAGCTGGCGCCGGTGCGGTCCATCTTGTTGACAAAGGCCAGACGCGGCACCTTGTACTTGTTGGCCTGGCGCCAGACGGTCTCGGACTGCGGCTGCACGCCGCCGACCGCGCAATAGACCATGCATGCACCGTCGAGCACCCGCATGCTGCGCTCGACCTCGATCGTGAAGTCCACGTGGCCGGGCGTGTCGATGATGTTGATGCGGTGCTCCGGGTAGGACAGGTCCATGCCCTTCCAGAAGCAGGTGGTCGCGGCTGACGTGATCGTGATGCCACGCTCCTGCTCCTGCTCCATCCAGTCCATCGTCGCGGCACCGTCGTGCACCTCACCGATCTTGTGATTCACCCCGGTGTAGTACAGGATGCGCTCGGTCGTGGTGGTCTTGCCGGCATCGATGTGCGCCGAAATGCCGATGTTCCGGTAGCGCTCGATGGGGGTCTTGCGGGACATGTTCTCACTCCAAATACAGGGGCCGCCCCGGGGTTGGTATCAACCCTGACGAGCGGCCTAGGCGAATCGGCGGGCGCAGGCGTTGCTCAGAAGCGGAAGTGCGAGAACGCCTTGTTGGCCTCGGCCATGCGGTGGACTTCATCGCGCTTCTTCATCGCGCCACCGCGGCCTTCGCTGGCCTCCAGCAATTCGTTGGCCAGGCGCGCCGCCATCGACTTCTCGCCGCGCTTGCGCGCCGACTCCTTGAGCCAGCGCATCGCGAGCGCGACGCGGCGGATCGGCCGCACTTCGACCGGCACCTGGTAGTTCGCGCCTCCGACTCGGCGCGACTTGACCTCGACCATCGGCTTCACATTGTTCAGCGCGGTCAGGAAGATCTCCATCGGATCCTTGCCGGCCTTCTTCTCGACCTGGTCGAGCGCGCCGTAGATGATGGCCTCGGCAACCGCCTTCTTGCCCGACTCCATCACGACGTTCATGAACTTGGACAGATCCACCGAGCCGAACTTCGGATCGGGCAGGATTTCGCGCTTGGGTATTTCGCGACGACGTGGCATGAATTAACTTCCTTCTTTGCTTCAGTTGGCGCAGGCGAGGCATCGTCTGCTCCTCGAAAGGCCACGACGGACGGGCCTTCCACTTACTCGGCCCGGGCGAACTCCCGAACCGCTCGGCAACCTGGGCCGGCCCAACGGGCCCCTGCTTCGGTTGGGTTGTTGCGTCAGGCCTTCTTGGGCCGCTTGGCGCCGTACTTCGAGCGCGACTGCTTGCGGTCTTTCACGCCCTGCAGGTCGAGCGAGCCGCGCACGATGTGATAACGCACGCCCGGCAGATCCTTCACCCGACCACCGCGCACCAGCACCACCGAGTGCTCCTGCAGGTTGTGGCCCTCACCGCCGATGTAGGAGATGATCTCGAACCCGTTGGTCAGGCGCACCTTGGCAACCTTGCGCAAGGCCGAGTTCGGCTTCTTCGGCGTGGTCGTGTACACCCGGGTACAGACACCGCGGCGCTGCGGGCTGTTCTGCATCGCCGGCGACTTGCTCTTGATCGCTTCGACCTGGCGGCCGTGGCGCACGAGCTGATTGATGGTAGGCATGGATGACGGATTCCGTTGAAGAGTCGCTCGAGGTCTATGGTCGGATTTCGGTACCGATTCCGGTTCACAACCGGGCGCTCCGAAACGCGGCGGCGGCTTCGTCGATGCAGCGCCGAGGCCGGCATCCCGACCCTGAAACGCGTTGCAACCCAAGCCGGCAAGCCGCTCGCCAAAGAGCGCAGCAAAATCTGCCGAAAAGCCGAGCATTATATGCTGCGCACCACCTGGCAACAACAACGACAGTTGCGCTGCTTCGATGAGCGACCAGCCAGACAGTCTGGTCATCGACACCAACGCGTTATTGGACTGGTTGGTGTTCGATGATCCATCGAGCCGGGCCTTCGCCCGCGCGGTGACCGAAGGCGACGCCCTGTGGCTGGCCAGCCCAGCCATCATCGGCGAGCTCGAACATGTGCTCGCCAGGCCTCTTCATGAACGTTGGGACGTCGCCCGAAAGCGAGTCCTAACTCAATGCTGGAGGTCGCTGGTCAGGTTGTGCGCCGAGCCGACATCGGCGGCGCCATCCGGCCTGTGCTGCCGCGACCCGGACGACCAGAAGTTCATCGATCTCGCGTTGGCGCAGGGTGCGCGCTGGCTGATCACGCGCGACCGCGATCTGCTCTCGTTGCGTCGTCATGCCGCCACGATCGGCCTGGCCATCGTCGCGCCGGGCCAGTGGCCGGCCCCGCCCGCGGCATCGGGCCGGGCGACCTGATCCATGAGGCATTGCCCCGACCAGAAGAAAGGGCGGTCCGCAGACCGCCCCTCCCGCACGCCCGATGGCGCGATCGTTACTCGGACGCCTCCCCCGTGGCGGCAGCGGCCGCCGCCGAAGCCGCGTCCACGCTGGCCAGTTGTGCCGCGGCGAGTTCTTCGGCTTCCTGAAGCGCGATCGCGCGACGTTCGGTTTCGTCCATCTCCTCCTTGACCTTTCGCGCCTGGTGGAAGGCCATGCCGGTGCCTGCGGGAATCAGGCGGCCGACGATGACGTTTTCCTTCAGGCCGCGCAGCTCGTCGCGCTTGCCCATGATGGCAGCCTCGGTGAGCACGCGGGTCGTCTCCTGGAACGATGCCGCCGAGATGAACGAGTCGGTCGACAGTGACGCCTTGGTGATGCCCAGCAGCAGGTCGTTGTAGGTCGCGGGCAGCTTGCCCTCGCCGCGCAACTTGTCGTTGGTGTCGAAGAGCTCCGAGCGCTCGACCTGCTCGCCGGCGATGTAGTGGCCGTCGCCGGGGTTGGCGACCGCCACGCGGCGCAGCATCTGGCGCACGATGACTTCGATGTGCTTGTCGTTGATCTTCACACCCTGCAGCCGGTAGACGTCCTGCACCTCGTCGACGATGTAGCGCGCCAGTTCCTCCACGCCCAGCAGACGCAGGATGTCCTGCGGGTCGGCGGCGCCGTCGACGATCAGCTCGCCGCGGTTGACCACCTGGCCTTCGTGCACCAGGATGTTCTTCTCCTTGGGCACCAGCTCCTCGTAGACCTTGCCATCCGGGTCGGTGATCTGCAGCCGCACCTTGCCCTTCGTTTCCTTGCCGAACGACACCGTGCCGGTCTGCTCGGCCAGCGTGCCCTTGTCCTTGGGGCTGCGGGCCTCGAACAGCTCGGCCACCCGCGGCAGGCCGCCCGTGATGTCGCGCGTCTTCTGGCCTTCGACCGGAATGCGCGCCAGCACCTCGCCCGGCGCGAGATCCTGCCCGTCGCGGATCTGGATCAGCGAGCCGACCGGGAAGCCGATCGTCACCGAGTGGTCGGTGCCGGGGATCTTGACCTCCTGGGCCATGCTGTCGAGCAGCTTGACCTGCGGACGCACCACCTTGGCCGCGCCGCGGCGTTTCGGGTCGATCACCACCAGCGTCGACAGCCCCGTGACTTCGTCCAGTTGCTTGGCGACGGTGACGCCTTCCTCGACGTTCTCGAACTTCGCACGGCCGGCGAACTCGGTGATGATCGGTCGGGTCAGTGGGTCCCAGTTGGCCAGCACCGTGCCGGCCTTGATCTGCTGATCGGCCTTGACATTGAGCGTCGCGCCGTACGGCACCTTGTGGCGCTCGCGCTCGCGGCCGTGCGAGTCGGCAATGATGATCTCGCCCGAACGCGCGATGACCACCAACTCGCCCTTGGCGCTGGTCACGTAGCGCATCGTGGCGTTGAAGCCGACGTGGCCGTCGGACTTCGCGTCGACGCTGGAAGCCACCGCCGCCCGCGACGCCGCACCGCCGATGTGGAATGTGCGCATCGTCAGCTGCGTGCCCGGCTCGCCGATCGACTGCGCGGCAATGACGCCGATCGCCTCGCCGACATTGACCGGGCCGCCGCGGCCCAGATCACGGCCGTAGCACTTGGAGCAGATGCCGAAGCGCGTGCCGCAGGTCAGCGGCGTGCGCACCTTGACCTCGTCGACGCCGGCGGCCTCCATCGTATCGAGCGCCTCCTCGTCGAGCATCGAGCCCGCGGTGATCAGCGGTTGCTGTGACTCCGGGTGCAGCACTTCGACCGCCGCGACGCGGCCGAGAATGCGATCGCGCAGCGATTCGATGACCTCGCCGCCCTCGACCAGCGCGCGCATCGCAAAGCCGTGCTCGGTGCCGCAGTCTTCCTCGGTGACCACCAAATCCTGCGTCACGTCGACCAGTCGACGCGTCAGGTAGCCCGAGTTGGCCGTCTTCAGCGCCGTATCCGCGAGGCCCTTGCGGGCGCCGTGGGTGGAGATGAAGTACTGCAGCACGTTCAACCCCTCGCGGAAGTTGGCCGTGATCGGCGTCTCGATGATCGAGCCGTCCGGTTTGGCCATCAGCCCGCGCATGCCGGCCAGCTGGCGAATCTGCGCTGCCGAGCCCCGTGCACCGGAGTCGGCCATCATGTAGATCGAATTGAACGACTCCTGTTCAACCGTCTTGCCGTTGCGGTCGAGCACTTTCTCCTTGGACAGCTGGCTCATCATGACCTTGCCGACTTCGTCGCCGGTCTTGCCCCAGATGTCGACCACCTTGTTGTAGCGCTCGCCGGCGGTCACCAGGCCCGAGACGTACTGCTGCTCGATTTCCTTGACTTCCTTCTCGGCGCGCTCGATCAGGCCCGGCTTCTCTTTGGGCACCAGCATGTCGTCGATCGAAATCGAGATGCCGGCGCGCGTGGCCAACCGGAAGCCGCTTTGCAGCAGCCGGTCGGCAAAGACCACGGTTTCCTTCAAGCCGCAGCGGCGGAACGACGCGTTGATCAGGCGTGAGATCTCCTTCTTCTTCAGCGTCTTGTTCAGGTTGCTGAACGGCAGGCCCTTGGGCAGGATTTCCGACAGCAGCGCGCGACCGACGGTGGTGTCCACCAGTCGGGTCTCGGCCACGAACTCGTCGTCCTTGCCCTTGACCCATTCGGTCAGCCGCACCGACACACGCGCGGTGATCTCCACCACGCCGTTGTCCAGCGCGCGGTGCACCTCGGCCAGGTCGGAGAAGACCATGCCTTCGCCCTTGCCGTTGACGCGCTCGCGGGTGGCGTAGTACAGGCCCAGCACCACGTCCTGGCTCGGCACGATCGACGGTTCGCCGTTGGCCGGGAACAGCACGTTGTTCGACGCCAGCATCAGCGCCCGCGCCTCCATCTGCGCCTCGATGGACAGCGGCACGTGCACGGCCATCTGGTCGCCGTCGAAGTCAGCGTTGAACGCCGCGCAGACCAGCGGATGCAGCTGGATCGCCTTGCCCTCGATCAGCACCGGTTCGAAGGCCTGGATGCCCAGCCGGTGCAGCGTCGGTGCGCGGTTCAGCAGCACCGGGTGTTCCTTGATCACTTCTTCCAGGATGTCCCAGACCACCGGCGTGCCGGACTCGACCTCCTTCTTCGCCGCCTTGATGGTGGTGGCGATGCCCATCGCCTCCAGGCGCGAGAAGATGAACGGCTTGAATAGCTCCAGCGCCATCAGCTTGGGCAGGCCACACTGATGCAGCTTGAGCGTCGGGCCGACCACGATGACCGAACGGCCCGAGTAGTCGACGCGCTTGCCCAGCAGGTTCTGGCGGAAGCGGCCGCTCTTGCCCTTGATCATGTCGGCCAGCGACTTCAGCGCGCGCTTGTTCGCGCCCGTCATCGCCTTGCCGCGGCGGCCGTTGTCGAGCAGCGAATCCACCGCCTCCTGCAGCATGCGCTTCTCGTTGCGCACGATGATCTCCGGCGCCTTCAGCTCGAGCAGCCGCGCCAAGCGGTTGTTGCGGTTGATGACGCGACGGTACAGGTCGTTCAAGTCGGAGGTCGCGAAACGGCCGCCGTCCAGCGGCACCAGCGGACGCAGGTCCGGCGGCAGCACCGGCAGCACCGACATCACCATCCAGTCGGGCTTGATGCCGCTCTTCTTGAAGGCCTCGAGCACCTTCAGACGCTTGGAGTTCTTCTTGACCTTGATCTCCGAGCCGGTCATGTCGCCGCGCAGCTTCTCGAGCTCGGTGTCGATGTGAATGTCGCCGAGCAGCTTCTGCACGCCTTCGGCGCCCATCAGCGCGACGAACTCGTCGCCGAACTCGATGCGCTTGGCGTCGTAGTCCTCCTCGGTCATGATGGAGAACTTCTTCAGCGGCGTCATGCCGGGGTCGACCACGACGTAGGCCTCGAAGTACAGCACGCGCTCGATGTCGCGCAGCGTCATGTCGAGCACCAGGCCCAGACGCGACGGCAGGCTCTTCAGGAACCAGATGTGCGCGCAGGGTGCGGCCAGATCGATATGGCCCATGCGCTCGCGGCGCACCTTGGTCTGGGTGACTTCGACGCCGCACTTCTCGCAGATCACGCCACGGTGCTTCAGGCGCTTGTACTTGCCGCACAGGCACTCGTAGTCCTTGATCGGGCCGAAGATCTTGGCGCAGAACAGGCCATCGCGCTCCGGCTTGAACGTGCGGTAGTTGATCGTCTCGGGTTTCTTCACCTCGCCGAACGACCACGACCGGATCTTCTCCGGCGACGCGATGCCGATGCGGATCGCGTCGAAGTGCTCGTCGGGTGTGAATTGACGGAAAAGGTCGAGTAGTCCCTTCATGGGTTCTCCTAGATCCTGGGATCAGATACGTGAGCCGAATTGACCGAGCGGACGCCGTGGATCCGGCCCTGCCGGTCCACTGGCGTCGCCCCCTGGGGGGAGGCGCCGAAGGCGCTTCGGGGGGAGACCATCAACCGCGTTCCAGCTCGATGTCGATGCCCAAGGAGCGAATCTCCTTGACCAGGACATTGAACGACTCGGGCATGCCGGCGTCGATGGCGTGTTCGCCCTTGACGATGTTCTCGTACACCTTCGTACGACCATTCACGTCGTCGGACTTCACGGTCAGCATCTCCTGCAGCACGTAGGCGGCGCCATAGGCTTCCAGCGCCCAAACTTCCATCTCGCCGAAGCGCTGGCCGCCGAACTGGGCCTTGCCGCCCAGCGGTTGCTGCGTGACGAGGCTGTACGGGCCGGTCGAGCGTGCGTGCATCTTGTCGTCGACCAGGTGGTGCAGCTTGAGCACGTGCATGTAGCCCACGGTCACCGGGCGCTCGAAGGCCTCGCCCGAACGTCCGTCGTACAAGGTGGCCTGGGTGCGCGTGGCATTGAGCCCCTTGCGCTGCGCCACCTCCTCCGGGAAGGCGAGGTGCAGCATCGCGCGGATTTCCTGCTCGGACGCGCCGTCGAACACCGGCGTCGCGAACGGCACGCCGGTGCTGCAGGTTCTTGGCCATCTCCAGCACTTCGGTATCGCTGATGCGATCGATCGATTCCGACTTGCCGCCCGACTGGTTGTACAGACGGTCGAGGAACTGGCGCAGCTCGGCGATGCGCGATTCGCCCTGCAGCATGTCGCCGATGCGGTGGCCGATGCCCTTGGCGGCCCAGCCCAGATGCACTTCGAGCACCTGGCCCACGTTCATGCGCGACGGCACGCCCAGCGGGTTGAGCACGATGTCCATCGGCGTGCCATCGGCCATGTAGGGCATGTCCTCGACCGGAACGATCTTGGACACCACGCCCTTGTTGCCATGGCGGCCGGCCATCTTGTCGCCGGGTTGCAGGCGACGCTTGACCGCCAGGTAGACCTTGACCATCTTGAGCACGCCCGCCGGCAGCTCGTCGCCCTGCGTGAGCTTCTTGCGCTTCTCCTCGAATGCGACGTCGAAGCTGTGGCGCGTCTGCTCGAGCGAGTTCTTGATGCTCTCGAGCTGGTTGGCCAGGTCTTCATCCGCCGGACGGATGTCGAACCAGTGGTACTTCTCGACGCTGGCGAGATAGTCCTTGGTGATCGTCGTGCCCTTGGCGATCTTCTGCGGGCCGCCGTTGGCGGGCTTGCCCACCAGCAGCTTCTCGATCCGGTCGAACGCGTCGGCCTCGACGATGCGCAACTGGTCGTTCAGGTCGAGGCGGAAGCGCTTGAGCTCGTCGTCGATGATCTGCTGGGCGCGCTTGTCGCGCACGATGCCTTCGCGGGTGAACACCTGCACGTCGATGACCGTGCCATTGGTGCCCTGGTCGACGCGCAAGCGACGTGTCCTTCACGTCGGAAGCCTTTTCGCCGAAGATCGCGCGCAGCAGCTTCTCCTCCGGCGTCAGCGTGGTCTCGCCCTTCGGCGTGACCTTGCCGACCAGCACGTCGCCCGGGTTCGACCTCGGCGCCGATGTAGACGATGCCCGACTCGTCCAGGCGCGCCAGTTGCTGCTCGGACAGGTTCGGGATGTCGCGCGTGATTTCCTCGGCACCGAGCTTGGTGTCGCGCGCCATCACCACCAGCTCCTCGATGTGGATCGAGGTGTAGCGGTCGTCGGCGACGACGCGTTCGCTGATCAGGATCGAGTCCTCGAAGTTGTAGCCGTTCCAGGGCATGAAGCGCGACCAGCATGTTCTGGCCGAGCGCGAGCTCGCCGAGGTCGGTGCGAGGCGCCGTCGGCCACCACGTCGCCCAGCTCCACCTTGTCGCCGCGCTTGACGATCGGCCGCTGGTGGATGTTGGTGTTCTGGTTGGAACGCTGGTACTTGATCAGGTTGTAGATGTCGACGCCGACCTCGCCGGCCACCGTCTCGTTGTCGTTGACGCGGATGACGATGCGGTTGGTGTCGACGTAGTCGACCACGCCGCCGCGACGCGCCACCACCACGGTGCCCGAGTCGACCGCGGCCACGCGCTCGATGCCGGTGCCGACGAAGGCCTTCTCGGGCCGCAGCGTGGGCACCGCCTGGCGCTGCATGTTGGCGCCCATCAGCGCGCGGTTCGCGTCGTCGTGCTCGAGGAACGGCACCAGCGAGGCCGCCACCGACACGATCTGCGCCGGCGCCACGTCCATGTACTGCACGCGCTCGGGCGAGGTCAGCACCGATTCGCCCTTCTCGCGCGCCGACACCAGCTCGTCGGTCAGGCGGCCGTCGTCACCGAGCGAGGCGTTGGCCTGCGCGATGACGTACTTGCCTTCCTCGATGGCCGACAGGTAGTCGATCTGGTCGGTCACCTTGCCGTCCTGCACGCGGCGGTACGGCGTCTCGAGGAAACCGTACTCGTTGAGCTGCGCGTACAGCGCCAGCGAGTTGATCAGGCCGATGTTCGGGCCTTCCGGCGTCTCGATCGGGCAGACGCGGCCATAGTGCGTCGGGTGCACGTCGCGCACCTCGAAGCCGGCGCGCTCGCGCGTCAGGCCACCCGGCCCCAAGGCCGAGACGCGCCGCTTGTGCGTGATCTCCGACAGCGGGTTGGTCTGGTCCATGAACTGCGACAGCTGGCTCGCGCCGAAGAACTCCTTCAGCGCCGCGGAGATCGGCTTGGAGTTGATCAGGTCGTGCGGCATCAGCGGCTCGGCCTCGGCCTGGCCCAGCCGTTCCTTGACCGCCTTCTCGATGCGCGCCAGGCCCGAGCGGTACTGGTTCTCGGCCAGCTCGCCGACGCAGCGCACGCGGCGATTGCCCAGGTGGTCGATGTCGTCGACCTCGCCGCGGCCGTTGCGCAGCTCGACCAGCAGCTTCACGACGTCGAGGATGTCGTCGTTGGACAGCGTCATCGAGCCCTCGGGCGCATCGCGGCCCGACGCGGGCGTTGAACTTCATGCGGCCCACGCGCGACAGGTCGTAGGTGTCGGGGTTGTAGAACAGGCGCCCGAACAGCGCCTGCACGGCGTCCTCGGTCGGCGGCTCGCCGGGGCGCATCATGCGGTAGATGGCCACGCGCGCGGCCAGCTCGTCGGCCGTCTCGTCCAGGCTCAGCGTCTGGCTGATGTAGGCACCCTGGTCGAGCTCGTTGGTGTACAGGCAGTGCAGTTCCTTGAGGTCCGACGACGCGCAGCTTCTTCAGCAGCGCTTCGGTCAGTTCGTCGTTGGCCTTGGCGACGATCTCGCCGGACTCGGCGTCGACCATGTTGCGCGCCACGATGCGGCCGACCAGGAAGTCCTCCGGCACAGTGATGAACTGCGTGCCCGTCTGCTCGAGCTGACGCACGTGGCGCGCGGTGATGCGCTTGTCCTTCTCGACGATCACGTTGCCCTGCTTGTCGGTGATGTCGAAACGCGCGACCTCGCCGCGCAGCCGGTCGGCGACGAACTCCATCTGCGCGCCGGTGTCCATCAGGCGGAAACTGTCGGTCACGAAGAAGTGCGCAAGGATCGACTCGGGCGTCAGGCCGATGGCCTTCAGCAGGATCGTCACCGGCATCTTGCGGCGGCGGTCGACGCGGAAGTACAGGATGTCCTTCGGGTCGAACTCGAAGTCGAGCCACGACCCGCGGTACGGGATGATGCGGGCAGAGAAAAGCAGCTTGCCGCTGGAGTGCGTCTTGCCCTTGTCGTGCTCGAAGAACACGCCGGGCGAGCGGTGCAACTGGCTCACGATCACGCGCTCGGTGCCGTTGACGATGAACGAGCCGTAGTCGGTCATCAGGGGCACTTCGCCCATGTAGACCTCCTGCTCCTTGATCTCCTTGACCACCTTGGCCGGGTGCGACTCGCGGTCGTAGATGATCATCTGCAGCTTGGCGCGCACCGCCGCCGCGTAGGTCAGGCCCCGTTGCTGGCACTCGCGCACGTCGAACGGCGGCTTGGCGATGTTGTATTCGATGAACTTCATCTCGACCATGCTGTTGTGCGAGACGATCGGGAACGCCGCGATGAACGCGGCCTGAAGGCCTTCGGTCTTGCGCTGCTGCGGCGGCACGTCCTTCTGCAGGAAGGCCACGTAGGCCTCGCGTTGCATCGTCAGCAGGTAGGGTACGTTCAGCACACTCGCACGTTTGCCAAAGCTCTTGCGAATGCGCTTGCGCTCGGTGTAGCTGTAGGGGAAAGCTTGCGCCATTGATCACTCCGGTTCGACCCATGTGCGTGCGGGGCCCGCATGCGCACACTTCGTCGGCGACTGGCGACTCGAGGCATTGCGCCCGAAGCTTGGTGGCTGGCCACTACCAGCCGCTGGCGGACAACCCCGGCATTGCACCAGGGCCCGACCAAACCGGTTCTCTGCAGTCGGATCAGAGAACACTGTGAAACACGGCTCGCCGCGTTTCACGGTGGTCTCCGGTGATGGCTCGAAGGGCCATCACCGAGAAGGGCTCGTAGCGCGAAAGCGTTACGAGCCCGCTCTCGTCATTTGATTTCCGCCTTGGCACCGGCGTCGACCAGCTTCTTCAGCGCAGCGTCGGCATCGGCCTTGGGGATGGCTTCCTTGACCGGCTTCGGCGCGCCGTCGACCAGGTCCTTGGCTTCCTTCAGGCCCAGGCCGGTGAGTTCGCGCACCGCCTTGATGACCTGCACCTTGTTGGCGCCGGCCTCGAGCAGCATCACGGTGAACTCGGTCTTCTCTTCGACCACCGGCGCGGCTGCGCCACCGCCGCCGGCGGCCGGCGCGGCCATCGCCGCGGCGGAGACGCCGAACTTCTCTTCAATGGCCTTCACCAGGTCATTGAGTTCCATCACCGACATGCTGTCCATCGCGGACAGGAATGCGTCTTTGTCGAATGCCATTTGGATTACCTCGATTGATTCGGATTGGGGTGGATTGGTTCGTCGGATGCATCAGGCCGCCGCAGCGCCCTTCTTCTCGGCCAGGGCCGCCAGCACGCCGGCCAGTCGCTGGATCGGCGACTTGAGCAGCCCGGCAACCTGCGCGATCAGCACCTCGCGCGACGGAATCGCGGCCAGCGCCTTGACCCCGTTGGCGTCCAGGGCCTTGCCCGCGTAGGCGCCCGCCTTGACGACCAGCTTCTCGTTGCCCTTGGCAAAGTCGGCAATGACTTTGGCCGCGGCGACGGCATCTTCGGAAAAACCATAGATCAGCGGGCCGACCATGGCACCCGACGCCACTTCGAACGGTGTGCCAGCGACGGCGCGACGGGCGAGCGAGTTCTTCAGTACATGAAGGTACACGCCCTTGTCGCGCGCTTGCTTGCGCAGCGCGTTCAAGTGTTCGACGGTGAGGCCACGGTACTCGGCCAACGCCAGGGTCTGGGCGCGGGCGACCTGCTGCCCGACATCCGCGACCACGGCGGCCTTCTCGTTGCGATTGAGACTCAAGGTCTACTCCTCACATTTCGCACCATTGCGCTCCCTTGAGAGGAGCACGCCGGCGCACCCGGGTTCAGCGACCTTGCCTGTCATGAACCCGAAAGTCGATCGATTCGCATCGAGGACCCCTTGTTCCATCGGGCGGGACCGCCATCTGCGCTGGCCACTTCAGGGCGCGAGCCCTGCGGCGATTAAGAGGCCCGAAAGCCTCGCCAGCGGTCTTGGATGGCCCACGCCGGCTGACGCCGCCGTGGCCCACCACACTCTCTGTCCACGCGTCCGATGGGCGCGTGGACACCTGTCCTTCACTGCGCGCTGATCGACGCCGTGTCGACCCGCACGCCCACGCCCATGGTCGACGACACCGCCACCTTGCGCAGATAGATTCCCTTGGTCGACGCCGGCTTGGCCTTGGTCAGCGCGTCCAGCAGCGCCGAGAGGTTGCCGCGCAGCTTGTCGGAGTCGAACGAACGACGGCCGATCGTGGCATGCACGATCCCGGCCTTGTCGACACGGAACTGCACCTGGCCGGCCTTCGCGTTCCTGACCGCAGTGGCCACGTCGGGCGTGACCGTGCCCACCTTCGGGTTGGGCATCAGGCCGCGCGGGCCGAGGATCTGGCCGAGCTGTCCGACCACGCGCATCGTGTCCGGCGACGCGATCACCACGTCGAAGTTGAGGTTGCCGGCCTTCACCTGCGCCGCCAGATCGTCCATGCCGACGATGTCGGCACCAGCGGCTTTGGCTTCGTCGGCCTTTGCACCCTGTGCGAACACCGCCACGCGCTTGGTCTTGCCGGTGCCGTTGGGCAGCACGACCGCGCCGCGCACCACCTGGTCGGACTTCTTCGCGTCGATGCCGAGCTGCACGGCCACGTCGATGGATTCATCGAACTTGGCGGTCGCGCAGTCCTTGACCATCGTGAGCGCCGCATCGATCGGGTACAGCTTGTTGCTGTCGACCTTGCCCTTCAGGGCCTTGGCCTTCTTGGTCATCGTGGTCATGTCAGACGCCCTCCACCGTGACGCCCATCGAGCGCGCCGAGCCTGCGATGGTCTTCACCGCCGCGTCCAGGTCGGCCGCGGTCAGGTCCTTCATCTTCAACTTGGCGATCTCTTCGAGCTGGGCGCGACTGATCTTGCCCACCTTGTCGGAATTCGGCTTGCCGGAACCCTTCTCGAGCTTGATCGCCTTCTTGATCAGCACGGTGGCCGGCGGCGTCTTGATGATGAAGGTGAACGACTTGTCGGCGAACGCGGTGATCACCACCGGCAGCATCAGCCCGGGCTCGACACCCTGCGTCTGCGCGTTGAATGCCTTGCAGAACTCCATGATGTTCAGGCCGCGCTGGCCCAGCGCCGGCCCGACCGGCGGCGACGGGTTGGCCTTGCCGGCGGGTATCTGCAGCTTGATGAAGCCGACGATCTTCTTTGCCACGATGGCTCCTCGAGTTCAAGCGCCTCCGGTGCAGCGCACCTTCAGCTCCTCGTCAGTCGACCCTGCGAAGTTCTCGGTGCGCCGGGGTCGGGGCGGTGCACCTCTGAGTCACACTTTGGCGACCCCCTGCGGGGTTCGCCGAGGTTTGACGCGCGTCAGCCCGTCAAACCTTCTCGACCTGCGAGAAATCGAGCTCGACGCCGGTGGCACGACCGAAGATCGTGACCGACACCTTGACCTTGGACTTCTCGTAGTTGACTTCCTCGACCGCGCCGTTGAAGTCGGTGAAAGGGCCTTCCTTCACACGCACCAGTTCGCCCACCTGCCACTCCACCTTGGGCTTGGGCTTGTCGATGCCTTCCTGCATCTGATTGACGATCTTCATCACCTCGGCTTCCGAGATCGGCGCCGGGCGATTGCGCGCCCCGCCCACGAACCCGGTGACCTTGCTGGTGTGCTTCACCAAGTGCCAGGTGTCGTCGTCCAGCAGCATCTCCACCAGCACGTAGCCGGGGAAGAAGCGCCGCTGCGTCACGGCCTTCTTGCCGCCCTTGAGTTCCACCACCTCTTCGGTGGGCACCAGGATGCGACCGAACTTGGCCTGCATGCCGGAACGGTCGATGCGCTCGCGCAGATTGCGCTCGACCGCCTTTTCCATGCCGGAATAGGCGTGCACCACATACCAGCGCAGCTGAGACGCGGGCGCGACGACTTCGGGGACCACGACAGGTTCGCTCATGTTCGGTGTTCCTCAGCGCTTCCAGCCCAGAATCAGGTCGTACAACACCCACTCCAGCGTCTTGTCGGTCAGCCAGAGAAACAGCGCCATCACCGCCACGAATGCGAAGACGTAGCCGGTCATCTGCATCGCCTCCTTGCGCGTCGGCCACACGACCTTGCGCACCTCGCGGGCCGAATCACGACCGAACGCAATCAGCTGCCGCCCGGACTCCGACGCGAAGAACGCGCCCACGGCGGCGGCCAGCAGCAGCAGCAGCGCGCCCACGCGCACCCACAGGTCCTTCTGGCCCAGCAGGTAGAACGCGGCGATCCCGCCCAGCAGCAGCGCGACGGCGGCGGCCAGCTTGGCCTTGTCGGCGGCAGTGGAGACGGTTTCGACGGGTGCGGGTGTGGCCATGGAGGTGGTTACTAGGATTCGGGTTCGGCGCTGCCTTAGGTGGCAGGGGCAGAGGGAATCGAACCCCCAACCTTCGGTTTTGGAGACCGACGCTCTGCCAATTGAGCTATACCCCTCGAGATCCCCGTGATCCTTACTCGATGATTTTTGCGACGACGCCGGAGCCGACGGTTCTGCCGCCTTCGCGGATGGCGAAGCGCAGGCCCTCTTCCATGGCGATCGGGGCGATCAGCTTGACGGTGATCGTCACGTTGTCACCGGGCATCACCATCTCCTTGTCCTTGGGCAACTCCACCGCGCCGGTCACGTCGGTGGTGCGGAAGTAAAACTGCGGCCGGTAGTTGTTGAAGAACGGCGTGTGGCGCCCGCCCTCTTCCTTGCTCAGCACGTAGATCTCCGCCGTGAAGTGCGTGTGCGGCTTGATGCTGCCGGGCTTGCACAGCACTTGCCCGCGCTCGACTTCCTCGCGCTTGGTGCCGCGCAGCAGGATGCCCACGTTGTCGCCTGCCTGCCCCTGGTCCAGCAGCTTCCTGAACATCTCCACGCCGGTGCACACGGTCTTTTGCGTGGCACGGATGCCCACGATCTCGATCTCCTCGCCGACCTTGATCACCCCGCGCTCCACGCGCCCGGTGACCACCGTGCCTCGACCGCTGATGGAGAACACGTCCTCCACCGGCATCAGGAACGCGCCGTCGATGGCGCGCTCGGGCTGCGGTATGTAGGCGTCCAGCGCGTCGGCCAGCTTCATGATGGCTTGTTCGCCCATCTCGCCCTTGTCGCCGTCCATGGCCATCTTGGCCGAGCCTTTGATGATGGGCGTGTCGTCGCCAGGAAACTCGTACTTGCTCAGCAGTTCGCGCACCTCCATCTCGACCAGCTCGAGCAGCTCGGCGTCGTCGACCATGTCGCACTTGTTCATGAACACGATGATGTACTTCACCCCCACCTGGCGCGCCAGCAGGATGTGCTCGCGCGTCTGCGGCATCGGACCGTCGGCGGCACTGACCACCAGGATGGCACCGTCCATCTGCGCCGCACCGGTGATCATGTTCTTCACATAGTCGGCGTGCCCGGGGCAGTCGACGTGCGCGTAGTGCCGCTTGCTGGTCTCGTACTCCACGTGCGCGGTGTTGATCGTGATGCCGCGCGCCTTTTCCTCCGGCGCCGCGTCGATCTGGTCGTACGCCTTGGCTTCCCCACCAAACTTCGCCGCCAGCACCGACGTCATCGCCGCCGTCAGCGTCGTCTTGCCATGGTCCACGTGCCCAATCGTCCCCACGTTCACGTGCGGCTTGGTTCTCTCAAATTTGCCTTTTGCCATTTGCAATGCTCCAACAGGAGGGCGGGTTCGCTGCGCGAGCCCTGACAGGTTGCTTGGTTCCTACTTCGCAGTACTGGTGCCCATGGCGCGGATCGAACGCGCGACCTCTCCCTTACCAAGGGAGTGCTCTACCACTGAGCCACATGGGCATCGACACGGGTCTGGGCACACTGGCGGGCGCGATGCCCAGACCTCTGACGATGATGTGTGTTGGCTTGTGTTGGAGCGGGAGGCGGGAATCGAACCCGCGTCATTAGCTTGGAAGGCTAAGGTTCTGCCATTGAACTACTCCCGCCGTGAGTCGCATCAGTTCCGCCTCTGAGACCGCGCCTCCCGATTGGAGCCAAACGTACTTCGCGATGGTGGAGGAGGTTGGATTCGAACCAACGTAGGCGTAAGCCAACAGATTTACAGTCTGCCCCCTTTAGCCACTCGGGCACCCCTCCGCAGCGAACCGCAGAGTTTAGCACGCGTGCCGCGGTTTCTTCGGGCGCGCTACAGATGCCAATCGATGGGTGGCTGCCGGGCGTTGACCGCAGCCAGGAATCGCGTGGCCTGGCCGAAATGGCCGCAGCCCAGAAACGGCACCGGAGCGCGACGCGCCGACAGTGGCGATGGGTGGTTGGCCGTCAACACGAGGTGCCGTTGCGCCGCCTGCTGATCGAGGAGCCGGCGTTTGGACGCCGCGTGCGCGCCCCAGAGCATGAACACAACGCTGCGATCCAATGTTGACAGTGTCTTGATTATTTCATCAGTAAGCGCTTCCCAACCCATCGAAGCGTGACTGGCGGGCCGGCCTTCTTCGACCGTCAGGACGGTATTCAGCAGCAGCACCCCTTGCCTGGCCCAATTCTCCAGCGAAGGGTTCGACCGCACCACGCCCAGGTCTCGTTGCAGTTCGGCCAGGATGTTGCGCAGGCTTGGCGGTGGGCGCTGGCCCTGCGGCACCGAGAACGCCAGACCCTCGGCCTGCTCGGCGCCGTGGTACGGGTCCTGACCCAGGATCACGACCCTCACGCTGGACAGCGGCGTCAGCGCCAGCGCTCGCAGCGGCTCGGCCGGAAAGATCGTGGCTCCGGCTGCCCGGCGAGCCTCGATCTGCCCGATCAACGACTGCCCCGCTTGCGAGCTGCTCCAGCGCTGCACCAGCGACTGCCAGTCCGGCGCCACCCGCCGCAGCAGATCGGGCAGCTTCTCGCGCAAGCGATTCGACGGCCCGCCCGGCGCCGCCGCCGGGCGCGCAAGCGCCGCAGCGGCACGCTGCAGCACGCGCGGCACGGTCAACCGAACAGCGCGGCCAACGCGGCGCCCGGGTCGCTGGCGCGCATGAAGGCCTCGCCGACCAGGAACGCCTGGACGCCCGCCGCACGCATGCGCGCCACATCGGCGGCCGCCAGGATGCCCGACTCGGTGACCAGCAGCCGATCGTCGGGCACGCCGGGGCGCAGTGCCAGCGTGGTTTCGAGCGAGACCTCGAACGTGCGCAGGTTTCGGTTGTTGACGCCGATCAGCGGCGTCTTCAGGCGCAGCGCGCGGTCCAGCTCGGCCGCATCGTGCACCTCGACCAGCACCGAAAGGCCCAGCGCCAGCGCGCAGGCCTCCAGCGCGGCCATCGTGGCGTCATCCAGGCATGCCGCGATCAGCAGCACGCAGTCGGCTCCCATCGCGCGGGCTTCGACCACCTGGTACTCGTCGATCAGGAAATCCTTGCGCAGCACCGGCACGTCGCAGGCTGCGCGAGCCTGCTGCAGGTGCGCCGCGCTGCCCTGAAAGAACTGCGCATCGGTCAGCACGCTCAGGCAGGTGGCGCCATGGCGCGCGTAGCTCAGCGCGATTTCGGCCGGCACGAACGGCTCGCGCAGCAAGCCCTTACTCGGACTGGCCTTCTTGATCTCGGCGATCACCGCGGCCTGGCCGTCGGCGATGCGGCGCCGCAAGGCGGCCTCGAATCCGCGCGTCGCGCCACGCGCGTTGGCCTCGGCGCGCAACGACGCCAGGCTGCGGCGCGCCTTGGCCGCGGCCACCTCCTCGCGCTTGACGGCGACGATGCGCTGAAGGATGTCGGACATCGCTGCGGCTACGCTGGCCGGAACTTGTTGGTCACGCTGACGAACTGGCTCAGCTTTGCCAGCGCAGCACCTGAGGCCACGGCCTCACGGGAACGGCGCACGCCGTCGACCACCGAATTCGCGACGCCGGCGCAGTACAGCGCCGCGCCGGCATTGAGCAGCACCACGTCGCGCACCGGCCCGTCCTCGTTGGCCAGCGCGCGCTGGATGCACTGCACCGACTCGGCCGTGTTGGCCACGCGCAGCACGCGCGAGTCGTACACCGGCAGGCCGAAATCGCTCGGATGCACCACGTACTCGCGCACCTCGCCGTGGTGCAGCTCGCCCACCGCCGTCTCGCCCGACAGCGAGATCTCGTCCATGCCGTTCATGCCGTAGACCACCATCACGTGCTCGGACCCCAGCCGCTGCAGCACGCGCACCTGGATGCCCACCAGATCGGGATGGAACACGCCGAGCAGCTGGTTCGGCGCGCCGGCCGGGTTGGTCAGCGGCCCCAGGATGTTGAAGATCGTGCGCACGCCGAGTTCCTTGCGCACCGGCGCCGCATGCTTCATCGACGCATGGTGGTTCGGCGCGAACATGAAGCCGATGCCGGTCTCCTCCAGACAGGCGGCCACCTGGTCCGGCTTGAGGCCGATGTAGGCACCGAGCGTCTCCAGCACGTCGGCGCTGCCGGAGGTGCTGGAGACACCGCGCCCCCCGTGTTTGGCCACGCGTGCGCCGGCGGCCGCCGCGACGAACATCGACGCGGTGGAGATGTTGAAGGTGTGCGACGCGTCGCCGCCCGTGCCGACGATGTCGAGCAGGTGTTTCTTGTCGGGCACGTGGACACCGAGCGCGAACTCGCGCATCACGGTGGCCGCGGCGGCGATCTCGCCGATCGTCTCCTTCTTCACCCGCAGGCCGATCGCGATCGCCGCGATCATCAGCGGCGACATCTCACCGCTCATGATGCGGCGCATCAGCGCCAGCATCTCGTCATGGAAGATCTCGCGGTGCTCGATGACGCGCGTCAGGGCTTCGGTGTTGGTGATCGTCATGGGGACTCCCGCTCGAAGGCGCAAGTCTAGGGCTGGCGGGCGGCCGGCCATGAAAAAGGCCGCCCGACAGGGCGGCCTTGCAATCAGCGCGAGCAATGCGGGTGTCAGAACCCGAAGGTCAGGCCCAACGAGAACGTGTTGGCGCTGCCCGACTCGTCGATGCCATTCTTGTTGTACTTGCCCTTGCTGTAGTCCCACGCGCCGTCGATCGAGACGGTCTTGGACAGCTTGTAGCCGACGCCCAGGCCGAGGTAGGGCTCGATGTTGCTGTCGGAGTCGCTGACCGAGCCGGGATGCCAATCGCACTGCCGCTGAGCTTGGTCTTCACCTGCGCAATGCCGAGGCGACCCACGAAGTTCCAGGCGGGCGCGATGTCCTGGTGGTAGGCGACACCGCCGCCGAATCCGTTGGCTTTGATCTCGAGGTTCGCCCCGCCGCCGGACAGCTTGGCCTTGCCGAAGTCGAAGTAGCCGATCTCGCCAGCCCAGTTGGGCGCGAACTTGTAGCCACCCAACAGCTTGAAGGCGGTGTCGGTCTTGTCACACGTCGGGGCGTTGCCGCAATCGAACGACAGCTTCGACACGCCGGCCGATACGACGCCGTAGAGGTTCTGTGCCGAGGCGGCGGTGGAAACTGCCAGCACTGCGAGCGCAATCAGATGTTTGCTTTTCATGGATTCGTCCCTTTGGATGAATGTGGATAACGCTGTCGCCATGGGGACGCAGCTCTCCGCGAGAGGGCGGATGCAGACAATCTAATCGCTGGTCTCGCCATGGCATTGCGATTCGACAACGCTGCAGGGTCGTTGTCGCACGATGGCAACGATTTTCGAAACGGATCGATACGACTCGTCGTTCTCAAGCCACCATCGCATCGACAAACGCAGCGCGGAGCGCTGCCGCAGCGTCCGCGACATCGGCCGTTGAAACATCGAGATGCGTCACCAGACGCAGCCGATATATACCCGTCGCCAGCACACCGTGCTGTGCGAGCAGCGCCACCAGACCCTGCGCCCGGTCCGCTGCGACATCGACGAAGACCATGTTGGTCTGTGGCGCCTCGACCCGGACGCCGGCCAGGCCCTGCAAGCCCTCGGCAAGGCGACGCGCATTGGCGTGGTCGTCGGCCAGCCGATCGATGTGGTGATCCAGCGCATGCAGCGCCGCAGCCGCCAGCACGCCGGCCTGCCGCATGCCGCCCCCGAGCATCTTGCGGATGCGGCGCGCGCGGCCGATCAGCTCGCGGCCGCCGACCAGCGCCGAGCCCACCGGCGCGCCCAGGCCCTTGCTGAAGCACACCGACACGCTGTCGAACAGGTCGGCCATCGCGCGCGCGTGCGCCCGCGCATCGCCGCCGTCGCTCTGCGCCTGGGCCACCGCCGCGTTGAACAGCCGCGCGCCGTCCAGGTGCGTCGCCAGGCCGTGCCGGCGCGCGAGCGCGGTGGCCTCGCGCAGGTAGCCCATCGACAGCACGCGGCCGCCGAAGGTGTTCTCCAGGCAGAGCAGGCGCGTGCGCGCGAAGTGCGGGTCATCGGGCTTGATGCAGGCCTCGATGTCGGCCAGCGCCAGACTGCCGTCGGGTTGGTTGGTGATCGGCTGCGGCTGGATGCTGCCAAGCACGGCCCCGCCGCCGCCCTCGTAGCGATAGGTGTGTGCGCCCTGGCCGACGAGGTATTCGTCGCCGCGCTGGCAGTGGCTCATCAGCGCGGTGAGGTTGCTCTGCGTGCCCGACGGCAGGAACAGCGCATCGTCCTTGCCGAGCATCGACGCGATGCGCGACTGCAGCGCATTGACCGTCGGGTCGTCGCCGAACACGTCGTCGCCGAGCGGCGCCGCCATCATGGCCGCACGCATGGCGGCGGTGGGTTGCGTGACGGTGTCGCTGCGCAAGTCGATGGTTGCAGTCATGCCGATTCTCCAGGACGCTCGCGCGAGGTTCGTCGCGCTTCGCCCGCCACTTCAAGCGGACGCCGCGGGTCCGGCTTTGCCGATCCGCTGGCGTCGCCCCCTCGAGGGGGAGGCGCCGCAGGCGCATCGGGGGTGGTCATCTCACACCTTCATCGCCAGGAAGTTGCGCAGCATCGCATGCCCGTGCTCGGACAGGATCGACTCGGGGTGGAACTGCACGCCCTTCGAGCGGCGCGCTGCGGTGGCGCACGCCCATGATCTCGCCATCCTCCGCGGTCGCGGTGACGGCCAGCTCGTCCGGGCAACTGTCGCGCTCGATCGCCAGCGAGTGGTAGCGGATCACGCTGAACTCGCGCGGCAGGCCTGCATACACCCCTTCGCCGTCGGTGTGGATCGTGCTCGCCTTGCCGTGCATCAGCTGCCGCGCGCGCACGATGCGCCCGCCGAGCGCCGCGCCGATGCTCTGATGGCCCAGGCACACGCCGAGGATCGGCAGGCGGCCGACGAATGCCCGTATCGCTTCGACGCAGACCCCGGCTTCGGCCGGCGTGCACGGCCCCGGCGACAGCACCAGGCGCTCGGGGCTCAGCTCACCGATGCCCTGCACCGTGATCTGCGTCGTTGCGCACCACCCGCACGTCCTGGCCCAGCTCGCCGAAGTACTGCACCAGGTTGTAGGTGAACGAGTCGTAGTTGTCGATCATCAGCAGCATATGCGCTCTATCCTATTGATTTCATTGGATGTTCTGCGAGACATCCACGTTTCATACCCGCTTTGATACCCGCTTTTTCTGTCGCTGGCGAGGCCGGCGCGACGTGCTGGGTGGGGACTTCACGCGCCCTCAAAGGGCGCATAGGAGGGGTCAGGCTGATGGCTTGCGCCAACGCCAACCGGAGCGCGCTGCGGCAATCAGACGGTTCGCAGACATGATGCGCATTATGGCTGCTTCACGAGGCAGCCCGGGGTTACTGTGCAGGGGGCGCGGTGAGCCTTATCCAGTAACCCCGCCGCCTTATCTAGCAACCTCGCGCGCCTATCCAGTAACCCTCGTGGGCTGCAGCGCAGCCGCGCTTCAGCTCCACGCCTCCCCCAACACCTTCGCCTGCTGCAGCACCAGCTCCACCGCCGCATCCTGCTGATCCGGCGGGTACTTGTACTTGCGCAGGATGCGCTTGACCATCAGCCGCAGCTTGGCCTGCACGCTCTCGCGCGCCGACCAGTCCACGCTGAGGTTCTTGCGCAGGTTCTCGGCCAGCTCGTGGGCGATCTTCTTCAGGGTCTCGTCGGTCAGCTCGCGCACCGCGGATTCGTTGTTGGCCAGCGCGTCGTAGAAGCGCACCTCGTCTTCGGTCAGGCCGAGCTGCTCGCCGCGCGCCGCGGCCTCGCGGAACTTCTTCGCCATCTGCACCAGCTCTTCCATCACCTGCGCGGCTTCGATGGACCGGTTCTGGTAGCGCTGCACCACGTCGGTCAGCATGTCCGAGAACTTCTTGTTCTGCACCACGTTGCCGGCGAAGCGTGACTTGATCTCGCCTTCGAGCAGCCGCTCCAGCAGTTCGACCGCCAGGTTGCGCTCGGGCAGGTTGCGCACCTCGGCGAGGAAGGCGTCGTCGAGGATGCCGATGTTGGGCTTGTCCAGGCCCACGGCGTCGAAGATGTCGACCACCTCTTCCGACACCACGGCCGAGCTGATGATCTGGCGGATGGCCAGCTCGCGTGCCTCGTCGGTCTTCTTCTGCTGGCTGATCTCGCGCTTGGTCAGGATCACCTTCACGGCCTGGAAGAAGGCGACCTCCTCTCGCACCGCCTTGGCCTCGTCGAGCGTGCAGCACAAAGTGAACGCCTTGCTCATCGCCAGCGCCAGGTCGGCGAAGCGCTTCTTGCCGTCCTTGATGCCCAGAACGAAGTTGGCGGCGCCGGCCAGCGTCTTGTGGCCGCCGGTGAGGAAGCCGCTGTAGTCGAAGCCATGCCGTTCGTGCCGGCCAGCATGCCGCGCAGCGCGTCGAGCTTCTCGGCCAGCACGCTGTAGGCCTCGTGCGCATCCACGGTGGGCCGGCCGCGGCCCTTGCTCGCGGTGTATTCCTTCAGCGCCGACTTCAGCTCGTTGGCGATGCCGATGTAGTCCACCACCAGGCCGCCCTGCTTGTCCTTGAACACCCGGTTCACGCGGGCGATGGCCTGCATCAGGTTGTGGCCCTTCATCGGCTTGTCGATGTAGAGCGTGTGCACGCACGGCGCATCGAAGCCGGTCAGCCACATGTCGCGCACGATCACCATGCGCAGCGGGTCGCCCGGGTTCTTGAAGCGCTTTTCCAGCCGCTTCTTCACCTGCGCGCTGTAGATGTGCGGGCGCAGCAGCGCCTTGTCGCTGGCCGAGCCGGTCATCACGATCTTGATGGCGCCTTGCTCGGGGTCGGCGCTGTGCCAGTCGGGCCGCAGTTTGATGATCTCGTTGTAGAGGTGGACGCAGATGTCGCGGCTCATGCCCACCACCATGGCCTTGCCGGTCTGGGCCTTGTTGCGTTCCTCGAAGTGCGCCACCAGGTCGGCCGCCACGCTGGCGATGCGGGGCTCGGCGCCGACCACCTTCTCCAGCGCCGCCCAGCGGCTCTTGAGCTTGGCCTGCTGGCTCTCTTCCTCGTCCTCGGCCAGCTCGTCCACCTCATCGTCGATGGTGGCCAGCTCGTCGGCCTTCAGCCCCAGCTTGGCCAGCCGGCTCTCGTAGTAGATGGCCACGGTGGCGCCATCTTCCTTGGCCTGCTGCATGTCGTAGACGCTGATGTAGTCGCCGAACACGGCGCGCGTGTCGCGGTCCTCGCCCGACACCGGTGTGCCGGTGAAGGCCACGAACGTGGCGTGGGGCAGCGCATCGCGCAGGTGCTGGGCGTAGCCGACCTGGTAGCGGTCGACGGTGGGCGCGAATTCGACCTTGTGCGGCGAAGGTTCACCGGCGCCGGTTGTCAGCACCGTCGCGAGATGCCAAGTCGAGGGCCGCTGCTTCAACGTCTTCAGCTTGGCCTCGAAGCCGTACTGCGTGCGGTGCGCCTCGTCGGCGATGACGACGATGTTGTGGCGGTCCGAGAGCAGCGGAAACGCATCTTCGTCCTCGCCCGGCATGAACTTCTGGATCGTGGCGAACACGATGCCGCCGGAAGGCCGGTTGCCCAGCAGCGCGCGCAGTTCCTGCCGCGTGCCGGCCTGCACCGGCCGCTCGCGCAACAGGTCTTGCGCCAGCGAGAACACGCCGAACAACTGGCCGTCCAGGTCGTTGCGGTCGGTGATCACGACGATGGTCGGGTTCTCCATCGCCGGCTCTTGCATCACCCGCGCCGCGAAGCAGGTCATCGTGATGCTCTTGCCGCTGCCCTGCGTGTGCCACACCACGCCGCCCTTGCCGCGCACGCTGGGCAGGCCGTCGGGGCGCGACGCCGCGATCACCTGGGCGATGGCCGCGCGCACGGCGTGGAACTGGTGGTAGCCGGCGATCTTCTTGACCAGGCCACCGTCGTCCTCGAACAGCACGAAGAAGCGCAGGTAGTCCAGCAGGTAAGCCGGCGCCAGCACGCCGCGCACCAGCGTCTGCAGTTCGTTGAACGGCGCCCAGCGGGTCGAGCGTGACGCCGTCGATCGTGCGCCAGGCCATGAAGCGCTCGCTGTCGGCCGACAGCGAGCCCAGCAGCGCATCGGTGCCGTCGGAGATCACCAGCACCTCGTTGTACTGGAAGGCGTCGGCGATCTGTTCCTTGTAGGTCTGGATCTGCTGGAAGGCCTTCCACACATCGGCGTTCTGCGTCGGCCGGGTTCTTCAGCTCGATCAGCACCAGCGGCAGGCCGTTGACGAACAGGATGATGTCGGGCCGGCGCGTGTGGTGCGGCCCGGTGATGGAGAACTGGTTGACCGCCAGCCACTCGTTGCGCGCCGGCGCGGCCCAATCGACGAGCCGCACGAAGTCGCCCCGCGTTTCGCCGTCGCGCTGGTACTGCACCGGCACGCCGGTGACCAGCAGCCGATGGAACTGCCGGTTCGCCGCCAGCAGCACCGGCGTGCCCAGGTCCACCACCTGCTTGATCGCATCGTCGCGCGCCGCCTGCGGCACGGTGGGGTTCAGCGCCGCGACGGCTTGGCGCAGCCGCTCGATCAGCAGCACCTGGCGGTAGTCGCTGCGCTCGGGCGTGCTGCCATCAGGCGCCAGCTCGGGGCCGTAGCGGTGCTGGTAGCCCACGTCGGCCAACCAGCCCAAGGCCTCCTGTTCGAGCTGGTCTTCGGTCATGGGCCTCTCACGCTCCGTTCGCCAGCAGTTCGACGTAGGCGGCGTAGCTGAAGCAGGCGGTTCTTCTTTTGCCCGGTCAGCTCGGTCACGATTCCCAGGTCCTCCAGCAGCTTCACCGCGGCAGTGGCCGTGGGGAAGGTGGTGTCCAGCTTCTGCCGCGCCTGTTCGATGGTGAAGCGCGGCATCAGGGGCATCAGCTCAAACAGGCGCAGAGCCACCGCTCCCACGCGGGGCGCGGCCAGCAGACGCTTGCGGTCGGCGTTGATCAGGCTCGCCATCGCGACGATGCCGCGCTCGGCATCCGTGGCCGCGGTCTCCACGCCATCGAGGAAGAAGCCGACCCAGCCTTCCCAGTCGCCTTCGGTGCGCACGGCCGACAGCCGCCGGTAGTACTCCGCCTGGTGCTGCTTGAGGTAGCCGCTCAGGTAGACCAGTGGCTCCGGCAGCAGGCCCCACTGCTCCAGCAGCGCGGCGATCAACAGGCGACCGATGCGCCCGTTGCCATCCAGGAACGGATGGATGGTCTCGAACTGCACATGCACCAGGGCCACTCGCACGAGCGGCGGCAGCGCCGGCGCCGCGTCGTGGATGAAGCGCTCCAAGTCGGCCAGCAGCGCGGGCACCTGGTCCGGCGGCGGTGGCACGAACGCGGCCCGGCCCGGCCGCGCGCCGCCGATCCAGTTCTGCGAGCGCCGCAACTCGCCCGGCTGCTTGCCGGCGCCGCGCGCACCATCGAGCAGCAGGCGGTGGGCGTCGCACAGCAGCCGCACCGAGATCGGCAGCCCCGTCTCGTGGCGGAGGTTTTCGCGCACGCAGCCGGAAGGCGCGCAGGTAGTTGGTGACCTCTTCGACATCGGCCGTGTTCGCCAGCACCTGGCCGGCCTCGTCGTCGAACAGGTCGGTCAGCGTGGCCTGGGTGCCTTCGATCTGCGAGGTGAGCAGCGCTTCCTTGCGGATGGCGCTGTACAGCAGCCAGTCGACCGAAGGCACCAGGCCCGCCACGCCGCCCAGCCGGGCCAGCGCCATCTCGGCGAGGTGGTTGGCGGAGGTGTAGCTCTCAGCCGCCAGCGGAGGGTCGCCCGGCGGCAGCGCATGAGGCACAAATGCCTGCACCGCCTCGCCCAGCGTGGTGGTGGTGACGTAGGTGCCGGTGGTGCGCATGGTGTGAAAGCGGCTTTGCATGACCGCGCCGCATACTAAAGCATTCTTTAATTCATGGCGAGGCTTTGAAAGAAAGCTTGCAGAGGCTCAGGCGGCAGCCGCCAGCGCTTCGGCGTCGGGCAAGCGCAGTTGGCCGGAGATCAGGCGGGGGAGCAGGGTGTCGCGGAGGGTGGCGAGGGTTTGGGCCTGCAGCTCGTTCTGGACGATACGTGCCAGCAACGGGGTGAAGTAGGCGTCCATTGCACCGAGCGAGGCAGCAGGGGGAGCCAGTACCTTGGCTTCCGACAAGTGCGCGCGCTGGATGTGGCCCATCGTCGTGGCTTTGCTGGCAGCGATCTGGCGAAAATGGTCCAGGTGATGGCGGGTCCAATGCAGGTAGAACCATTTCGGAAAGTCCTTCGACGTCACCGTGAATAGGTGCTGGTTCAGCGCGCCTTCACCGCCGCACCAGACTTCGACTTCTAGACTGCCAGACCAGGAGAACAGGACATCGCCGTTCTGGATGATGTATTCAGGCTTGAGGTTTCGGCCGGCGCGGTCGGCGCCGACGGTGTCGCCTTTCCTGAGTTGCGCGATCTTGATGACGGGCAGCCATGAGTCATCGCTGGGCGGAAACTTCTGCAGGGCGAGACCGTTCAGGTAGGTCGCGATCTCATCGAGGGCGCGGACCTTCCAGCCTTTCGGCACCAACCCCAACGCCGACTCCTCGAAGTTGTCCGGAAACAAGGCCGCCGTGGCTTCGTCCATACCGGCCGGCACCAGGCCTTGCTGCTTGGCGCGAACGGGATCGAAGTCGACGAACCACGACTTGAAGAGCGCCTGCGCGATGGCTTCGAGGGTGGCGCTGGTTTCGCGCAGGAGAGCAACGCGGGCATCAAGCACGTCGAACACCTCGGCGATGTGCAGTTGCTCATCGAGGGGTGGAAGTGCGATTGCCATCTGCCGCAGGTGAGACGGTCCGAAGTGCCGAATGACGCTCCCGGCTTCGCCATCTGCTCACCCAGCTTCTCGGTCAGCGCCTGCATCTTGGCCTCGAAGTCCTCGTCGTCGTCCTCCACCGCCTCGGCGCCCACGTAGCGCCCCGGCGTGAGCACATGCCCGTGCTCGGCGATCTCGGCCAGCTTCACGCTGCGGCAGTAGCCCGCCACATCGGCGTACTCGCCCGCGCCGGCATCGCCGCGCCACGCGGCCACGGTGCCGGCGATGCGGTCGATCACCTCGTCCGTCAGCTCGCACTGCACCCGGCTGATCATCACCGCCAGCTTGCGCGCATCGATGAACAGCACCTCGCCCTGTCGCGCGCGCTTGTCCTTGGCCAGGAACCACAGGCAGGCCGGAATCTGCGTGTTGAAGAACAGCTGCCCCGGCAGCGCGATCATCACTTCCACCACGTCGGCATCGACCATCGCGGCGCGGATCTGGCCTTCGTTGTTCTGGCTGGAACTCATGCTGCCGTTGGCCAGCACGATGCCGGCGCGGCCGCCGGGCTTCAGGTGGTGCAGCATGTGCTGCAGCCAGGCGTAGTTGGCGTTGCCTTGCGGCGGGTCGCCCAGTTACCCGATTCGCCAGCGTGCGTCGCCCGTCAGGCTGGCGTGCCACCAGTCGCTGATGTTGAAGGGCGGGTTGGCCAGGATGAAGTCGGCGCGCAGGTCGGGGAACTGGTCGCGCGTGAAGGTGTCGGCGGGCTCGCGGCCCAGGTTGAAGTCGATGCCGCGGATGGCCAGGTTCATCGCCGCCAGGCGCCAGGTGGTGGGGTTGGCCTCCTGGCCGAAGATGGCCACGTCGCCGATCTTGCCGCCGTGCGCTTCGATGAACTCCTCGCTCTGCACGAACATGCCGCCGCTGCCGCAGCACGGGTCGTAGACCTTGCCGTGGTGCGGCGCCAGCACGGCCACCAGCGTCTTGACGATGCTGCGCGGCGTGTAGAACTGGCCGCCGCGCTTGCCTTCGGCGCTGGCGAACATGCCCAGGAAGTATTCGTAGACCTGGCCCAGCACGTCGCGCGCTTCGGCCGCCGATGAACCGAAGCCGATGGTGGACACCAGGTCCACCAGCTCGCCGAGCTTGCCGTCGGGCAAGCTGGGCGCGGGCAAAGCGCTTGTCGAGGATGCCCTTGAGCTTGGGGTTCTCGGCCTCGATCAGCGACAGCGCGTCGTCGATGCGCTTGCCGATGTCGGGCTGCTTGGCGGCGGCGCGCAGCGCTTCCCAGCGCGCGGCCTCGGGCACCCAGAAGACATTGACCTCGCGGTAGTAGTCGCGGTCTTCCAGTTCGCCGGCCAGCAACTTCGGGCGTGCTGTCGGGCAGGAAGTATTCGTCGGCCGGGTCGGCGAACCGGCGCGGTCAGCTCGGCGCGCTTGGCGCTGGAAGGTGTCGGAGATGTACTTGACGAAGATGAGGCCGAGCACGAGGTGCTTGTACTCGGCGGCGTCCATGTTGGCGCGCAGCTTGTCGGCGGTGGCCCAGAGCGTTTTCTTGATGTCGTCGAGCATGGTTTCGGGTCGGCCTCGTCATCCGGCAGCATCAACTCGCCCTGCGGGTCCTGCGGCGGCCAACTGCCTGCGCCCACGCGTTGTTCGAACCAGCGGTGCATGGCAGCGTCGTCCACGGCGTACTCGCCGCGGGCTGACTTCCACACCAGGGCCGGCGTGCGCTCGCGCAGCGATTCCAGCGCGCGCTGCGCCATCTGAGGGGTCACCTTGCTGGGCACCCGATTGCGGTAGAAGCGCAGCGCTTCGCCGTCGTAGGGGCGAAAGCGCGACCCCTGCTCCAGCAAGCGCCATAGCACTGCCTGCTCCAGTGGCCTGAGCGCGAGGTATTCGGATTCCATCTGCGCCTCGTCGTCTTCCTGGCGGCGGCGCGCGGCTTCGAGCACGGCCACCTCAAAACGCACACCCTGCAGCCCCGACAGCGGGCTCAGGGCCTGGCCCAGCGCTTCCATGAAGAACTGAGGTCGGTGGCCAAAGCGCTCGAAGGCCTGCAGGAGCTGGGCTGAGTCCACCGGCGCCAAGTCGGGCCGCTGTGCAATGATGAGGCGCGACACATGGTCGATGAAGTCGGGGCCCAATGGCGGCATGCGCGAGATCTGCGAGCCGTAGAACGGCGCGCCGTGCGTGTTGACCAGGCGCAGCAGCTTGTCGCGATCGGAGCCTGACATCACCAGCATCAGGTTCACCTCACCCGGCCGGTTGAGCTGATCGCGGGCGGACTTCAGCGCCGACATCGTGGCCTCACCGGCCTCGCTGGTGAGCGCATGTTGCGCCTCGTCCACGATCAGCGCCACCGGTGCCTTGGCGGCCTCGTGCAGCGCACGCAAGGCATCGGGCAGGGTCACGCCGTCGATCTTGCCGATCTTGCTGACGTCGATCTTCAGCGTGCCGGCGATCGTCACGCTATCCAGGCCCGCTGCCTTGGCCGCCCGGCTCACCACACCCAGCCTCGGCGCCAGCGCGCGCGCGATGGCGTCTGCGATCAGCGCGCCTGGGTCGCGCCGGGGGTCGGCCCACAGGTCCACGTAGGCCACCACCGCGCCGGCCGCCTCGAGCGCCGGCTTCAGGTCGGCCTGCAGGAAGGTGGACTTGCCCGTGCGGCGGGGTGCTGCCAAGAACAGGCCGTTGTGCGCGTCGCCAAAGACGGCTTGGCCCCGCAGTGCCGCCACGAGTTCTTGCGCCAGCGCTTCACGGGGGAAGTGGATCATTTTATCTCAAAGTATCGGTTCCCAGATAATTTATCAAAGCTACGATAAAAGTCAATAAGCAACGGGTGCACGGGCGGAAGACCTGCGCGGCGTGGTGCCGGTGCCGGCTATATCGATTGATACGGATGTATACGGCTCGGACCGTATACATCGACACCAGGCCGAGCGCGCGACGCGCCGTGCAGTAGGCGACCGATGTGTCACCAAGCGCCCAGAGACGCCAGCCCGGAGGAGCAGCCGTCGACGGACCTACTTCACGCGGCGCAGGCAATGATGCACCGTGGCCTGCCGCTGCGCCGAGTCGATGGCGCGGTCCACGCCTCCGGCGAGCAAGCGCCTCCTGATCCATCGCCCGACCATCAGCGCGGGCGCATGGAGCAAGGCCAACAACGTGGCGACGGCGCCGGCCAGGGCCCATCCCGCACCCCACGCCATCAAAGACGCAGCGACGAGCAACGCGAGCCCCACGCCATCGCACCGCCGCCACAGTAGTGGCGGATCGCTGCGCACGAAGTTCACCTGCTCGCCGGTGGTGAGGTTGCGAAGGCCGACCAGCTGCCCTCCGTGCAGCACGCCGAGTACGAGGTGGCCACGGCGAGCCGGCATCAGGCGGCTGTGGACGATGAGCTTGATGTCCTGGCCGTCGGCGGTGGTCACCCAGAGTTCGCGCCGCTCGCGCGCCGGGTATAGCTCGCACCAGCGCATCGGCACGTTGATGAAGCGCTGCACCTCGGCCAGTTGGCCGCTGACCCACAAGAACTTGCTCATGCCGGGTGAGGCTCTATCCGCGGCCTTGGCCTGGCGGAATTTGATGTCGGTGAGGGGCATGGTCTGGGGGGTGATCGGTGAGTCACGGGTTGCGCCCGCCGAAACATCGTCCCTCCATTCGATCCCCGGTCAACACCCTCTCGATCGGTGACCGCGAAAGGGCGCCGACATCGCATCGGTCTCGCCATCGGCTCGACGCAGTGAACCCGCATGCTGCCCACACCGGCCATGAAAGAATGACTTCGTGATCCCTCCACCCGGCACCGAATCGGCCACCGGCCTCGACCGGTGGTCGCCCGAACTGCGCCGTGCCGTCATGGTCGCTCGGCCGGAGTACTTCGCCTGGTCGGCCGAGGAGCAGCTTCGGTATCGCGTGAAGCTGCCGGACGAGGACCGCGAAGCCATCGTCGCGGCGCTGCTACGCGAGCACGGCGAGCGCCGGCCCGCAGCGGTGGCGAAGCTCGAGTCGCATGGTCGCGTGCCGCTCGACCTGCAGAACCGCATCAACGAGTGGCTGCAGCCGCTCAAGGGCATCGGTGAGGATGCCTTCGCGCTCAACGAGCACTTTGCCGAGGACGGCAGCATCCTCGATTTCGAGACGCTGCTCGACTACGACCGCGACGACCACGCCTTCCAGCAGGACGCCAAGCAGCGGGACTTCGAAGGTCATCAGCCCGAGCCCTACACCGGTGCCCTGCACGGCACCTGGGCTCGCGTTCTCGTGGACGGCCAGCTGTGCTACTTGACACTGACGATGGCGTCGTGGCACCTCTACGGCGCCATGGAAGACGCCGCAAGCGCCGAGACCCTGGCGCGCCTTCCGCACCGCCACGTGCGCGGCCCCGAGGACGGAAAGCGCGACGAGAGCGGGTCAATCCGCTGGGATATGCGTGTGCAAGCCAACGGCCAGGAAGCGCTGCTCGAAGAGTTACAGCACAGAGTCTGGGAGGAACAGTTCCGCCGCCGCAGCGAGTTGGGGCAGCTGTTCTGCGAGCAACGCCAGGGGGCGTGCTTCCTGGACGACCACCCGTGGGAACACCAGGACCCGAACGAACGCAATCTGCTCGTCGTCTTCAGCGATCCCGATGCGCTGGCGGCGGTCCGCTTCACGTCGTTCCTGCGCGACTGCCGGCGTATCGAGCGACCCTTGACTGAGCTGCGTGCGCTGGAAGTGCGCGAGGCCAAGCGCATGCGCGACTTTGTCGCCGCCCAGCACGAAGATCTGGTCAAGTACTTCGACCCCAAGGTCGTGCCGCTGCGCAAGAAGTTGAACGTGATGCTCCACCCCGAGGCATTGCGGGACATGGAGGACGACGGGCTGCTGTAGCGCCAGTTGCCAGCCACCTGCAGATTGACCGAAACGGTCGGACGCGTGGAGGACAGGCACAGCCGGCGCAAACGCAGGTCTTCCGATCGCCTCGGGTGGCGAGCGAGAATTGCGGCCACCCCTCGCCGCCACGACATGCCCGCACCCCCCATGCCCAACCGCAGCGACCGCAAACCTCCCACCAAGGCCCGCAAGGGCCGAACTGGCCAAGCCGGCAAGAAGGCCGAGCCGCGCCTGTCGCGCACGCGTCGCCCGCCGGACCTGGAAGTCGCCGACTGGCAGACCGCGCTGCGGCGCCAGTTCGGGCGCGAGCAGAGCTTCGGCCTGGAGAACCTGGGCACCGAGCCGGTGTTCTCAGAATTCAGCGTGCACAACCCCGTCAGCGGCAGCCGCAATCGGGTGTCGATCCGGGGGCGTGCGTTGGGCCAAAACTTCTGCACCTGCCCGGACTTCGCGACCAACGACCTTGGCACCTGCAAACACATCGAGTTCACGCTGGCCAGGCTGGAGTCCAGGCGCGGCGGCAAGGCGGCGCTGGCGCGCGGGTTCGAGCCCGAATACAGCGAGGTCTGGCTCGACTACGCCGGAGCGCGCAGGGTTCGCTTCCGGGCCGGCAAGAGTTGCCCGCCGGCGCTGCTGGTGCGCGCCGGGCAGCTGTTCGACAAGGCCGCCGGTTGGGCCCTGCCCTGGGATCGCCTCGACGGGCTCGATGCGTTGGTCCGCATGGCCGAGGACAGCGACCACGAGCTGCGCTGCTACGACGATGTCTGGCAGTTCGTCGCACAGATCCGCGACGGCGAGCGCCGCCAGGCGGCCCTGGCCGAGGCCTACCCCAAGGGCGCGAAGGACAAGGCCCTGGCCAAGCTCCTGAAGGTCAAGCTCTACCCCTACCAGGCCGAGGGCGCGCTGTTCGCGGTGCGCGCCGGCCGCGCGCTGATCGGCGACGAGATGGGCCTGGGCAAGACGATCCAGGCCGTCGCCGCGGCCGAGCTTTTCGCCCGCCACTTCGGCGTGCAGCGAGTGCTGGTGGTGTGCCCCACCTCGCTCAAGCACCAGTGGAGCGGCGAGTTCGCGCGCTTCTCCGAGCGCCAGGCGCAGGTGATCCACGGCCTGCGTGCGCAGCGCCAGCTGCAATACCGCAAAGACACTTTCTGCAAGATCACGCACTACGAGACGCTGGCGCGCGACGCCGACCTGATCGCCGCCTGGGCGCCCGATCTCGTCATCGCCGACGAGGCGCAGCGCATCAAGAACTGGAACACCATCGCCGCGCGTGCGCTCAAGCGCATCGCCAGCCCCTATGCGATGGTGCTGACCGGCACGCCGCTGGAGAACCGGCTGGAGGAGCTGATTTCGATCGTGCAGTTCGTCGACCAGCACCGCCTGGGCCCCACCTGGCGGCTGCTCGACGAACACCAGAAGCGCGACGAGGCCGGCCGCGTGATCGGCTACCAGGCGCTGGACCGTATCGGCCAGACGCTGGCGCCGGTGATGCTGCGCCGGCGCAAGGCCGAAGTGCTGACGCAATTGCCCGAGCGTGTGGACAACCGCATCTTCGTGCCGCTGACGCCGCAGCAGCGCCTGCACCATGACGAGAACGGCGACATCGTCGCGCGCATCGTGTCGCGCTGGCGCAAGACGGGTTATCTGTCCGACAGCGACCAGAAGCGTCTGCACATCTGCCTGCAAAACATGCGCATGGCCTGCAACAGCACCTGGCTGCTCGACAAGGAAACCGACCATGGGCAGAAGGTCGACGAGTTGATGAACGTGCTCGATGAACTGCTCGAAGACCCGGCCGCCAAGGCCGTGGTCTTCAGCCAGTGGCTGGGCACGCACGAGCTGATCCAGCGCCGCCTGGGCACGGCCAAGGGGCAGCGCGACTGGGGCCATGTGCTGTTCAGCGGCAGCGTGCCCGGCGACAAGCGTGGCGCGTTGGTCGAGCGCTTCCACGTCGATCCGGGTTGCCGCCTGTTCCTCTCCACCGACGCCGGCGGCGTGGGCCTGAACCTACAACATGCGGCGGCCGTGGTCGTGAACATGGACATGCCGTGGAACCCCGCGGTGCTCGAGCAGCGCATCGGCCGCGTGCACCGCATGGGCCAGTCGCGCGGCGTGCAGGTGGTCAACTTCGTCGGCCAGGGCAGCATCGAGGAGGGCATCCTCTCGGTGCTGGCGTTCAAGAAGTCGCTCTTCGCCGGCGTGCTCGACGGTGGCGCGAACGAGGTATTCCTGCAGGGCACGCGTTTGTCCAAGTTCATGGAAAGCGTCGAGCAGGTGGCTGGGGCGATGGGCGAGGCCGACGCGGACCCTGCCGCTGAGCCGCCGGGGGCTGCAAGGTCGGGTGGCACAGCGTCCGCTGCAATCGACGCGGCACCCTCGGTCGATGGCGTCGAAGGGGTTGCAAAAGGCGCCGCGGCAGCGGATCCGGGTCTGGCGACTGCGCCAGCCGCCGAAGATGCAGCGCCGCGCACTGAGCCGGCCGATCCCTGGGCCGCCATCCTCGAAGCCGGAGCCGCGTTGTTGCAGGGCCTGGCGGAGGCGCGAACGGCTGGCACTTCGACACCCGCTGCAGCGCCCATCACAATCGAGCGCGACCCGGTGACGGGCCAGGCCAGCGTGCGCCTGCCCCTGCCCGACGCCGCCGTGATGCAGCGCTTGGCCAAGGCGTTCGCGCCCTGGTTACAGTAGCGTCTGACCAGCGTCTGCGCCCAACGCCGGGCGCCGCATCAGCGCTGAAGGCCGAGTTCGTCCCAGAGGAACTGATAGGAGATCTCGGCCCGCCCTTGTTGGGCCGCCATGCGAACTTCGCCGTCCTGGTAGCTGCGCAGCAAGCCCTTGACGCGCTCCAGTCCTGCGGCGGTTTGCATGGCCTGGCGCGGGGTCTGACCGTTCAGGGCCGGGATCGGCTCGTCGGCCCAATGCGCATAGCTGCGTTTGACAACGCCCGCGATGGCGTCCGCCAATGCCCCCGGGTCCAGCCCCTGTGGCAGGCCAGAGCCACCAGGCGCCGGGGCCTTCGATGGGTCCGCGTTCGACAGCAAGCCCTTTGGGTCGGAGACCTCTCGCAGCAGGAACTTGACCGAGCCGCCGGCCAGCGCCTCGAACCACGGGCGACCCTGCTCCGCCAGGCCCGCCGTCTTGTAGAGCAGCGACACGCGCTGGCCACCGCGCTCGCGGGCGATCGTCGCTTGCGACCGGGTCTGCCCGTCTTCGCATTCGATCAGTCGATCCCAGCCGCCATCTCGCTCGCCGGTCACGTCGGACTGCACCGCCAATGCGGCTTCCAGCGCTGGCCAGGACTGCACCTCGTAGTGGTCGGTGGTGAACAGCAGGGGTTCACCCGTGTGGCTGTGCACGAAGCTGGGCAACGGTGTCGGCCGCAAATATTGCGCCAACCAACCTTTGATGATCAACAGGCCCATCGTCAGGACGTTGTCTTCCTCGTGCCGACTCGGCTGCGTCAGGAACTCGCGCAGCTCTTCCTGCACGGCACGCCCGCTCAGCATCGAGAACGGATAGACCGCTCCCGAGAGCTGCTGCCCGCCCGCCACAGCCATCACGCGCGCGCCGATCTGCATGCCCGGCCGCATCGACCGGCTGCCCTCGCGCTCGGTGACGACGATCGGTGCCTGAGCGGCGTTGAGCGCATCGCACAGCGTGACGCCAGTGCCGGGCACGACGTCGGTCACGTCGTACAGCCGCAGTGGCCGCTGCGCGAGCTGCGCGAGCCATGCGCGCTGGCCCACCGACAGCAGGGGCCCGCTGCCCCCGAGCAACAGTTCGGCCACGCGCTGCGTCTCACCCTTGACCTTGATGTCACCCTCGGCCAGCAGCCACTCGGTCAGGTTGAGCTGGAGTTGCTGCCACAAGGCGTCGTCGAGGCCGGCCATGGCCTCACGTACCGCGTCGTCATCGTCGTCGTCGACCCAGCCGAATGCCGCGCCGTCGATCTCCTCTTCCAGTGCCGCGGCAAAGGCCTTTCGATGGTGCTGAGCCAGCCAGGCCACTGCGCGCTCGACCGCACCTTCGTGCGAGTCGGCCGATGGCGCTGGCGGTGCCTCGGGCTTGCCGCAGCACTGCTTGTACTTCTTGCCGCTGCCGCATGGGCACGGATCGTTGCGACCCAGCTTTTGTGTCATCTCACTGCGCCATGAAGCATCGTCGAACCCGTATTTTCGCAGTCGCGTTCACCACCAGCACTCGGGTCGATCTCCCGCGTGCCGGCCAAGCCGCACGCAGGCCCATTTCGATACCCGCTTTGATACCCGCTCTTTGCCGGGCTGGGGCTGGATTCAGTGAGACGTCAAGAGCCCCAATCGCCAGCATTGGCGCGGGTTTGCGGGGTGTGGTGGGATGCCGTGAACCCCACCTGGGGTTGGTCGATCATCAAAAGCATGGCAACACCTTCTGCGCGCCGCCAGCCCCGCGGCCGTCGACGCTATGGCTTGGCCTTGGCCCACTGGCGCAACGCATCGAGTGTCTTCTCGACATGGCGCTGCGGGTTCAGGCTCACGTAGTTGTAGATCACGTTGCCGTTGGGCGCGATCACGTACGACACGCGGTTGGCGTACTCCGGGCGCAGCTTCATCACCGCGTCGTACGACTGGATCACGCTCTTGGCCTGGTCGGAGGCAACCGGGAACTTGCTCTGACACACCTGCGTCGAGAACTTCGACAGCGTGTCGATGTCGTCGCCGGACACGCCGATCACGCTGGCGCCCAGAGCCTGGTATTGCGCGGTGGCTTCGGCGAAGTCGTGCGCCTCGAGCGAGCAGCCTTCCGAGAACGCCAGCGGAAAGAAGTACAGCACCACCGGGCCCTTGGCCAGCGATTCGGCCAGCGAGAAGGTGAACACCTTGCCGCCCAGCGCCGCCGGGATCGAGAAGTTCGGAGCTCGCTCGCCGACGTCGAGCGCCGCCCAGGACGACGGGACCCACAGCAAGGCGCCGAGCGCCGACCACCACCACTTGTTCATGCCGACCTCCAAGGCCCTGCCGGGCCAGAAATTCATCTTGCCAGAGCGTGCATCGCCTTGTGCGGCCGCGGGCTTGTCGGCCTTGCCGTGCACGGTCGGTGCCACGCTCAGAATCCCTCTTCCACCAGCTCGGCCGCGCGGATCAACGCGCGGGCCTTGGCCTCGGTTTCGCGCCATTCCATCTCGGGCACCGAATCGGCCACCACGCCGGCAGCGGCTTGTACGTACAGGGTCTGGTTCTGGATGATGCCGGTGCGGATCGCGATGGCCACATCCATGTCGCCGGCATAGCTCAGGTAGCCGCAGGCGCCGCCATAGATGCCGCGCTTGACGGGCTCGAGCTCGTCGATGATCTCCATCGCGCGGATCTTCGGCGCGCCGGACAGCGTGCCCGCCGGGAAGGTGGCGCGCAGCACGTCGAGGTTGCTGATGCCGTCCTGCAACAGCCCCTCGACGTTGCTGACGATGTGCATCACGTGCGAGTAGCGCTCGACCACGAAGGCCTCGGTCACCTTCACGCTGCCGGTGCTTGCGCGATGCGGCCGATGTCGTTGCGCGCCAGGTCGATCAGCATCAGGTGCTCGGCGCGCTCCTTCGGGTCGGCCAGCAGCTCGGCCTCGAGCGCCTTGTCCAGCTCGGGCGTCGCGCCGCGCGGGCGGGTGCCGGCCAGCGGGCGGATCGTGACCTTGTCGCCCTCGGGCGTGTGCTCGTGGCGCACCAGGATCTCGGGCGACGCGCCGACGATCTGGAAGTCGCCCATGTCGTAGAAGTACATGTAGGGCGATCGGGTTCAGCGAGCGCAGCGCGCGGTACAGGCGACAGCGGGCTTTCGGTGTAGCGCTTGCGCAGGCGCTGGCCGATCTGCACCTGCATCATGTCGCCGGCGGCGATGTAGTCCTTGGCCTTCAGCACCGCGGCGATGTAGGCGTCCTTCGCGAACTCGCGCTCCACCGCGTACGACGGGCCGCGCTTCACCGCCGGCGCGGTGACGCTGTAGCGCAGCTTGTCGGCCAGTTCCGCCAGGCGCCGCTTGCCGTTGAAGTAGGCCTCGGGCTGCGCCGGGTCGGCATAGACGATCAGGTACAGGCGCCCCGACAGGTTGTCGATCACGGCCAGCTCCTCGCAATGCAGCAGCAGGATGTCGGGCGTGTCCGAGCCCGCCGGGCTTGCGCGGTGCCTGGCCAGCTTGGGCTCGATGTAGCGCACCGCGTCGTAGCCGAAGTAGCCCGCCAGCCCGCCGCAAAAGCGCGGCAGCCCGGGCCGCAGCGCGACCTTGAAGCGCTGCCTGGTAGGCGGCGATGAAGTCCAGCGGGTTGCCTTCGTGCGTCTCGACCACCGCGCCGTCGGTCACCACCTCGGTGCGCAAGCCGCTGGCGCGCAGCAGCGTGCGCGCCGGCAGGCCGATGAACGAGTAGCGGCCGAAGCGCTCGCCGCCGACCACCGATTCGAGCAGGAAGCTGTGCTTGCCGCGCCGCCGGCCAGCTTGAGGTACAGCGACAGCGGCGTCTCGAGGTCGGCAAACGCCTCGGCGATCAGCGGGATGCGGTTGTAGCCGTCGGCCGCAAGGCTCTTGAATTCGAGTTCGGTGATCACAGGCGCGTTCCTAACAAATCAGCCCTGTTGCTGGGGCCTTTGATCGATGGCGTGGGCGGCGAGGCTGGTCGGCTCGATCCGCCGGCGTTGCCGGGCTCGGCACGCTGCGGGGCGATCCGCCGCGCGGCGGGCTTGTCGGCCTCAGGCGAGGACGCAGTCGCGTCGCCAGGGCCAGGCTCCCCGGTCGTGCGACCTGGGGGCGGCGTCCACGCGCGCGGGGTTCATGATTTCAGTGTAGCAGCGGCATCGGGTCACACCAACAGCTCGTCGATGCGGTCCACCAGGCGCTCGACGCCCAGCGTGTCGAGCGACTGGCCATGGTTGAAGCCATAGCGCACCAGAACCACCGGGCAGCCGGCCGCGCGCGCCGCCTGGGCGTCGACCGCCGAGTCGCCGATCATCAAGGTGCGCGCCGGCAGCGTGCCCATGGCCCTGCAGGCCTCCAGCAAAGGCAGCGGATCAGGTTTTCTGCGCGCCAGACTGTCGCCGCCGAACACGACTTCGAAATGGTGTTCCAGCGCGAGCGTCGACAACAGCGGCCTGATGAATGCGGCCGGCTTGTTGGTCACGCAGGCCAGCTTGATGCCCGCCGCGGCGAATCGCTCGAGCCCCTCGTACACGCCCGGATAGACGCGGGCATGCCGGCCATTGACCGCCAGGTAGTGGCGCTGGTAGCTCTCCCAGGCCTCGTCGAATCGTGACGCCTGCGCGCCAACGCGCTGCAGCATCATGCGGATCAGATGCTCGGATCCCCAGCCGACCCCGCGCGCCACCTCGTCGCGGGACACGGTCGACAGATGCAGCTCGGCCAGCATCGCTGCGACCGCCGCCTCGAAGTCGCCCAGCGTGTCGACCATCGTTCCATCCAGGTCGAGAATGGCTGCGTCGAGGGTGTCGACGCGCAAAGAGTTCGGGTTCATCCGTTTGAGTGATGCGGCGGCAATGGCCGTCGGCGATTTTGCCTTGCAGCGTCGAAACGGATCGCCGGCGCCCGACGCATCGGCATGGGTCCCCTTACGATTGGGCGATTGTGGGGTTCGAGACCATGGATGAATCGTTCGATCCGCAGCGTGATCGTGCGCGCGAGCGTCTTCTCTCGCGCCTGGACGCCATCGCCGCGTCGCTGGCGCAGCGCGATGACGCCATGGCCTTGTTGGCCCTGGGCTCGGCTGGACGCGAGTGCGGGCGCGTCGACGTTCACTCCGATCTCGACTTCTTCGCGCTCGTACGCCCCGGCGCGAAACCCCGATACCTGGCCGACCTGTCGTGGCTCGACGCGGCACACCCGGTCGTCTGGTCCTTCCGCAACACGCCCGACGGTCACAAGGCGCTGATGGCCGACGGCGTATTCTGCGAGTTCGCCGTGTTCGAGGCGGCGGAGCTGAAAGCCATTGCCTACGCGCCCGGCCGATGGGTGTGGCGCCGTGACGAGGTCGACTCGGCCCTGGCTTCGCCCGTGCGACCGCTGCCGCAACCCGCGGACCCGGACTGGCTGGTCGGCGAGACCCTGTCGAACCTGATCGTCGGCTTGAGCCGCTGCGCGCGTGGCGAGCGGCTCGCCGCGATGCGCGTCGTGCAGATGCATGCACTGGATCGCCTGCTCGAACTGATCGATCGCGGCGACGCTGCGGGCAACGCGCTGCGCGATCCATTCAACGTCGATCGACGGCTCGAACAGCGCTCGCCCGACACGGCACGTCGACTGCCGGACTGGGCGGGCGGATACCACGATACGCCGCGGGCCGCGTTGGCCCTGCTGACTGAGCTCGAGCAGCACGCGAACGTCCCTGCCGCTGTGGCTCGGCACATCCGGGCGCTTGCGGCTGCGGCGCAGTCCGCAGGCTGACTCGCCCGCAGCGCCAGACCCGGCAGACCGTCTCCAGTGCCATGTACAGGGTGTACTCATCGAGCCAGCCGGCCTGTGCGGTGCACCAGGCGGCCATCGCCTCGCGCTCGGCCGGCCCCGCACCGGCGCGAAGACCCGACAACAGAACGCCAGCGGCTCGTGGCTGGAGCTCCGTGTCAGTGGCCAGGGGCGGGTTGCTCGGCCGCGCTGCCGCGCAGCACGACCAGTGCATGCGCGGGAACCGCCAGCGACCCGTCGACGGCCGGCTCGGTGCCCGCCGCCAGTTCGAGCGAGCTGTCGAGCACGACCTGCCAGCGCCCCGCGCCGAGCCGCATCGCCGTCGGCGCCGGCCCGGGATTGAAGGCCAGCGTCAGGTGATGCCGGATGGTCGCGTCGCGGGCCTCGCCGGGCGACGCGTCGATCTGGCAAGCGAACGCGTGCTGGCCCATGTCGTGCCAATCGTTCAATTGCATCTCGCGGCCGGCCGGCGTGTGCCAGGACAGGCTGCGTTCGCCCGGCGCGCACGGCGGCGGATGAAACCAGCGGTCGTGGCGCAACGCAGGTTCGTTTCGTCGCAAGGACAGCACCTGCGCCACGAAGGCCTGGAAGTCGCGGTCGGCGCTCGCCCAATCGAGCCAGCTGATGGCGTTGTCCTGGCAGTAGGCGTTGTTGTTGCCCTGCTGCGTCCGACCGATCTCGTCGCCGGCGCACAACATCGGCGTGCCCTGCGCCAGCAGCAACGTGGCCACCATGGCGCGGCGCATCCGCTGGCGCAGCGCCTGCAACGCGGCATCGTCGCTCGGCCCTTCGACGCCGAGGTTCGCGCAGACCTCCGCGCCATGTCCGTCGTGGTTGGCCTCGCCGTTGGCGTGGTTGTGCCGCTGGCTGTAGCTGGCGAGATCGTTCAGCGTCATGCCGTCGTGCGACGCGATGAAATTCACCGACGACACGGGGCGCCGCGCGCCGTGGTGGAACAGATCGCTGGAGGCGGTGAACCGGCGCGCCAGCTCGCCGCGCCCGATGCCGCGCGCCTCGCCGCTGAACAGCCAGTAACGGCGCACGGTGTCGCGGAACTTGTCGTTCCACTCCAGCCAGCGCGCCGGGAACCGACCCAGCTGATAGCCGTCGTAACCGACATCCCAGGGTTCGGCGATCAGGTGCGCGCGTGCCAGCACCGGGTCCTGCCGCAACGCGGTGAAGAACGCCGCGTGCGGATCGAAGCCGTGGCGCGTACGGGCGAGCACCGGTGCCAGGTCGAAGCGGAAGCCGTCGACGCCCATCGCCTCGACCCAGTAGCGCAACGAATCGAGCACCCATTGCGTGACGCGGGGGTGGGCGATGTTGAGCGTGTTGCCGCAGCCGGAGAAGTTCTCGCAGCGGCTGCGATCGCCGGCCTGCAGGTGATACCAGCTGGCATTGTCCAGGCCGCGGAAGCTCAGCGTGGCACCGTTGTCGTCGCCCTCGGCGCTGTGGTTGTAGACGACGTCGAGCACGACCTCCAAGCCCTGCTCATGCAGCGTCGCCACGGTGGCCCTGAACTCCGCGGCGGCGGCGCCCGGGTCGTCGCGGTTGCTGGCCAGTGCTGGCTCGGGACAGAAGAAACCGATGGTGTTGTAGCCCCAGTAGTTGACCAAACCCTTCTCGAGCAGCCGCGGCTCGTCGAGCTTGTGGTGCACCGGCAGCAGCGACAAGGTGGTGACGCCGAGCGACTTGAAGTGCGCAATGGACGCCGGGTGGGCCAGCGCCGCAAAGGTGCCACGCAGCGCCGGCGGGATGTCCGGATGGGTCTTGCTGAAGCCCTTGACGTGCAACTCGTACAGCACCAGTTCGGACGTGGCGCGGCGCGGCGCATTGCGATGCCCGGCGGCGGGCCCGGCTGGCGCAGTGACACGCGCCTTCAACGCGTGGGTGGCGTTGTCGCGTCGGTCGAATGACCGGTTGCCGTCGGGGTGACCGACCTCGTAGCCATAGTGCTCGGCGCGCCAGCGGTGTCGGCCGACGATTTCGCGTGCATACGGATCCAGCAACAGCTTGTGCGGATTGAAGCGGTGTCCGCGTTCGGGCTCGTAGGGCCCGTGGGCCCGGTAGCCGTAGACCAGACCGGCCGACACCCCTTCGAGGAAGCCATGGAAGACGCCGTCGTCGGGGCCGTGCAGCGCATAGCGCCGGAGTTCGCGCACGCCGCTGTGATCGAAGAGGCACAGCTCGATGGCTTGCGCGTGCTCGGAGAAGACGGCGAAATTGACGCCGCCGTCGCGCAGCGTCGAGCCCATCGGATCGGCGCGCCCGCTCTGCAGCTGTTCAGGCAGTCGCACGATGCGGCTCTGGCGACAACACCGACCGGTAGACCTCGAGATAACGCGTGGCCGCGCCGTCCCAGTTGAACACCTGGCGCATCGCCGCTCGCTGCACGCGCCGCCAGTCGGCGCCGCGCGCATGCAGCGCGAAGGCGCGGCGCAGCGCGGCGACATAGCTTGCGACGTCGAACGCGTCGAAGACGAAGCCAGTGGCGCTGTCGTCGGCCAGGTTCTCCAGCGCCGCGTCCACCACGGTGTCGGCCAGGCCGCCGACGCGGTGCACCAGCGGCAGGCTGCCGTAGGCCAGGCCATAGAGCTGGGTCAGGCCGCAAGGCTCGAAGCGCGACGGCACGAGCGTCACGTCGGTGCCGGCGAAGATGCGGTGCGACAGGGCTTCGTCGTAGCCGATGCGCACCGCCACGTCGCGCGGGTGGTCGTGCGCGGCCGTGCGGAATGCAGCCTCGAGCTCGGGGTCGCCGCTGCCGAGCACGACGAGCTGGCCGCCGCGCGCCAGCAGCTCGGGTAGCCCGGCGATCACCAGCTGCAGCCCTTTCTGCTCGGTCAGCCGGCTGACGACGCCGAACAGCAGCGCCTCGGGTCGCTGCGACAGGCCGAATTCGCGCCGCAGCGCGGCCTGGTTGTCGGCCTTGCGCGACAGTCGGCGCGCGTCGTAGGTCTGCGCGATCGCGCGATCGGCAGCCGGATTCCAGATCGTGGTGTCCACGCCGTTCAAGATGCCGACCAGCACATCGCGGCGTTGGCGCAGCAGGCCGTCGAGCCCGCAGCCTTGCTCGGGCCCCTGCACCTCGTTGGCGTAGGTCGGGCTCACGGTGGTCAGCCGGTCGGCGTATTGCAGGCCGGCCTTCATGAACGACACCTGACCATGGAACTCGATGCCGTCGACGTGAAAGGCCGCTGCCGGCAGGCCGAGGTCGGCGAACGTCGCCGCCGGAAACACGCCCTGATAGGCCAGGTTGTGGATCGTGAAGACGCTGCCCAGCGGCGGCGCGCCCGGCGCGCGTTGACGGCGGGCGTCGTGGATCAGGGCCGGTGCCAGTGCGGCATGCCAGTCGTGCGCGTGCACCACCTGTGCGCGCCAGCCCGGGTCGAGGCCGCTGCCCAGCGCCGCGGCCACCTGTCCGAGCAATCCGAAGCGGCGGTGGTTGTCGGCATGGGCGGCGCCTTGCGCATCGACGTACGGGTTGCCGGCCCCGCCGTACAGCGACGGCGCCTCGATGACGTAGACGCCGTGGCCGGACCAGATGCCGCGCAGCACGCTGGCGCGCCCGCCCCAGGGCGAGACGAATGGCGCCACCGGCTGCAGCCCGGCGATGCCGTCGCGGATCGACGGGAACCCGGGCAGCAGCAGCCGCAGGTCGACGCCGGCGCGCGCGAGCGCAGGCGGCAGCGCGCCGGTGACATCGGCCAGGCCACCGGTCTTCAACAGCGGGTAGATTTCGGCGCTGACCTGCAGCACCTGCATCGGACGCATCTACAGGCGGGCCAGCATGTCGGCGTTGATCAGCACCACGCCGCCCTCGGTGCGCTCGAAGCGGCGCGCGTCGAGTTCGGGATCCTCTCCGACCACCAGCCCCTCGGGCAGTGTGCAGCGGCGATCGATCACCACCTTGCGCAGCCGGCAGTGGCGGTTGATCGTCACGTTGGGCAGCACGATCGCCTGGTCGATGTCGCAGAACGAGTGCACGCGCACGCTGGAGAAGAACACCGAGTTCGCGACCTGCGAGCCCGAGACGATGCAGCCCCCCGAGACGATCGTGTTCACCGCCATCCCGTGCGAGCCGTCCCGGTCGGGCACGAACTTGGCCGGCGGCAGCTGGCGCTGATAGGTCCAGATCGGCCACTCGGTGTCGTAGATGTCGAGTTCAGGGTTGGTCGATGCCAGGTCGAGGTTGGCCGACCAGAACGCGTCGATCGTGCCGACGTCGCGCCAGTACGGTGGCGCGCCGTTGGGGTTGACGATGCACGACATGCCGAACGGATGCGCCAGCGCTCGGCCTTCGCCCACCACGCGCGGAATGATGTCCTTGCCGAAATCATGGCTCGACGCCGGATTGGCCAGGTCCTCCTCGAGCAACCGGTAGAGGTACTCGGCGTCGAACACATAGATGCCCATGCTGGCCAGCGCCACGTCGTCGCGGCCGGGCATCGGCGGTGGATCGGCCGGCTTCTCGACGAAGCTGTTGATGCGACGCGATTCATCGACGGCCATCACGCCGAACGCCGACGCCTCCTGGCGCGGCACCTCGATGCAGCCGACGGTGCAGCCGGCGCCCGACTCGACGTGGTCGGTCAGCATGATCGAGTAGTCCATCTTGTAGACATGGTCGCCGGCCAGGACGACGATGTACTCGGGGTGCGAACCGCGGATGATGTCCAGATTCTGGAACACCGCATCGGCGGTGCCGCGATACCAATGCTCCTCGCCGACACGCTGCTGGGCCGGCAGCAGGTCGACCATCTCGTTGAGCTCGGCGCGCAGGAAGCTCCAGCCGCGCTGCAGGTGCCGCAACAGCGAATGCGACTTGTATTGCGTCACGACGCCGATGCGCCGGATGCCCGAATTGACGCAGTTCGACAGCGCGAAGTCGACGATGCGGAATTTGCCGCCGAAGTACACGGCCGGCTTGGCGCGCCGGTCGGTCAGCTGCTTCAGGCGAGCGCCGCGACCACCGGCCAGCACGATGGCGATGGTGCGGCGAACCAGTTGATGCGAGGCGATTGGGCGATCCATGCTGCTCATTGTCCTTGTCCTGGAGTATCCGTGCACATCGACTGCCGGCTCCCTGCCATGCCGGCGCGCATCACCATCCGATGCCCGTGCCGCGCCGGCCTCGGCCGGTACGAGGCGTCCATCATGCCGGCACCAGGAACAGCGTGGCCAGCGGCGGCAGGGTCAGGCGGATCGACTGCGCCCGGCCGTGGCTCGGCGGCTCCTCGGTCAGGATTTCGCGTCCGCCGTGGCCCAGGTCGCTGCCGCCATAGAGGGCCGAGTCGGTGTTCAGCGCTTCGGCCCAGCGCGCGACGCCGGCCGGCACGCCCAGGCGCATGTCGTGGCGTGGGACCGGCGTGAAGTTGCAGACCACGATCACCGGCGGGTGGTTGCCGTCCTGGCGCACCCAGGCCAGGATCGATTGGTCGGCATCCTGCGCGGCGATCCATTCAAACCCGCGGGCTTCGCAGTCGAGCCGGTGCAACGCCGGCCGCGCGCGATACAGCGTGTTGAGGTCGCGCACCAGGCGCTGCACGCCCTGGTGGCGCGCATCGGCCAGCAGGGCCCACGGCAGCTCGACCTCGTGATTCCACTCGCCCGGCTGGCCGAACTCCTGCCCCATGAACAGCAGCTTCTTGCCGGGATGCCCCCACATGAAGCCATAGTACGCGCGCAGGTTGGCGAAGCGCTGCCAGTCGTCGCCGGGCATGCGGCCGAGGATCGAGCGCTTGCCGTGCACCACCTCGTCGTGCGACAGCGGCAGCACGAAGTTCTCGCTGAACGCGTAGACCAGGCCGAAGGTCATCTTGTCGTGGTGCCAGCGCCGGTGGACCGGGTCCTCGGCCATGTAGCGCAGCGTGTCGTTCATCCAGCCCATGTTCCACTTGTAGTGAAAGCCCAGCCCGCCGGCGTGCGTGGGCGCGCTGACGCCGGGGAACGCGGTCGACTCCTCGGCCACCATCACCGCCCCGGCGCACTCGGCGCCCACGAGCTCGTTGGTGCGCTTCAGCAGCGTGATCGCCTCCAGGTTCTCGCGGCCGCCCTGGGCGTTGGGAATCCACTCGCCCGGTTGGCGCGAATAGTCGCGGTACAGCATCGAGGCCACCGCGTCGACGCGCAGGCCGTCGACGCCCTGGCGCTCGATCCAGTACAGCGCGCTGCCGATCAGGAAGTTGCGCACCTCGTGGCGGCCGAAGTTGTAGATCAGCGTGTTCCAGTCGCGATGGAAGCCCTCGCGCGGGTCGGCGTACTCGAACAGCGCGGTGCCGTCGAACTGCGCCAGGCCGTGCGCGTCGGCCGGGAAGTGCGCCGGCACCCAGTCGAGCAGCAGTCCGAGCCCGGCGCCGCGGCAGGCCTGGACGAATCGCGCAAAGCCCTCGGGCGGACCGAAGCGCGACGTCGGCGCGTACAGGCCCAGCGTCTGATAACCCCAGGAGCCGTCGAACGGATGCTCGGTGATCGGCAGCAGCTCGATGTGCGTGAAGCCGAGGTCGGCGGCATAGGCGGGCAGCGCAGCCGCCAGGTCGTCCCAGCTGTGAAAACGCCCGTCGGGGTGGCGCCGCCACGACCCGAGGTGCACCTCGTAGATCGCGATCGGTGCGTCGCGCGCATTGGCCCGCGCGCGCCCGATCGGCAGCGCGCGCGCGGGCGGCAGCGGCGAGGCGACCATGCTGGCGTTGTCGGGGCGCATCTGGCCGGCGCGTGCGTACGGGTCGCACTTCAGCGGCAGCACCGCACCGGCGCTCGAGCGGATCTCGTACTTGTACAGATCCCCGGTCGCCACATGCGGCACGAACAACTCCCACACGCCCGACGGGCCGCGCGGGCGCATCGGGTGACGCCGGCCGTCCCAGGCGTTGAAGCTGCCGACCACGCTGACGCGCGAGGCGTTCGGCGCCCAGACCGCGAAGCGCACGCCGGCCACGGCGTACGGCCCCTCGCCCAGCGTCAACGGGTGGGCGCCCAGCACCTCGAACGGCCGCTGGTGGCTGCCCTCGCCCAGGTAATACAAGTCGAGTTCGCCGAGCAGCGGTCCATAGCGGTACGGGTCGGCCAGCACGGTTTCGCGGCCATCGGACCAGGTCACGCGCAGCCGGTAGTCGAACGGCTTGCGCCGGCGCGGAATCAGCGCCTCGAAGCAGCCGGCCTCGTGGCGTGCCAGCAGGCGGCCGACGCGCCGGCCGGTGGCCGTGTCGTGCAGCACCACATTGCGCGCACCGGGCAGCAACACACACACCCAGAGGTCGCCGTCGGCATCGGCGTGCATGCCCAGCACCGCGAACGGATCGGGGTGCCGCGCCTCGAGCAGCGCCGCCAGGTCGTCGTCGGTCAGCATCGCAGCACGGTCCGGGTGCGCTCAGGTCGTCGCAGGCCAGACGCGCTGCAGGTACTCGCTGACCGTGCGGTCCACCGAGAAGCGGCCCATCGCGGCGATGTTGTGGCAGGCCATCGCGGCCCAGGCGGCGGGCGTGCGGTACAGCGCGTCGACGCGCGCCTGCGCCGCCAGGTAGTCGTCGAAGTCGGCCAGCAGCAGGTAGCTGTCGCGGTGCAACAGCGAATCGACCAGGCCCTTGTAGCGCTGCGGATCGCCCGGCGAGCAGTGCCCGTGCGCGACCGCGTCGAGCACCGCCTGCAGGCGCGGGCTCGCGCGCACCGGATCGCGCGGGTCGTAGCCGGCGGCCTTGAGCTGCGCCACGCGCTCGGCACGCAGGCCGAAGACGAACAGGTTGTCCGCACCCATCGCCTGCGCCATCTCGATGTTGGCGCCGTCCCAGGTGCCGATGGTGATGGCGCCGTTCATCGCGAACTTCATGTTGCCGGTGCCCGAGGCCTCGGTGCCGGCCGTCGAGATCTGTTCCGACAAGTCTGCGGCCGGAATGATGACCTCGGCGAGCGAGACGCTGTAGTTGGGGATGAACACCACCTTCAGGCGGCCGGCCACCGCTGGGTCGCCGTTGACCCGGCGTGCGACGTCGTGGATCAGCCGCACGATGGTCTTGGCCGTGTGGTAGGCCGACGCGGCCTTGCCCGAGAAGACCACCGTGCGCGGCACCCAGTCGGCGTTCGGCGCGTCGACGATGGCCTGGTAGCGCGCGATCACCTGCAGCACGTTCAGCAGCTGGCGCTTGTATTCGTGGATGCGCTTGACCTGCACGTCGAACAAGCTGCCCGGATCGATCACGATGCCGAGCTCGCGCCCGATCAACGCCGCCAGTGATTGCTTGTTGGTCCGCTTGGCGGCAAGCAGGGCCTTGCCGAACCCGGCGTCCGACGCGTGGCGGCTCAGACCGGCCAAGTCGTCGAGGTTGCGACGCCAGCCCACGCCGATCCGCGAATCGAGCACCGAACTCAGTGCCGGGTTGGCCTGGCTGAGCCAGCGCCGCGGCGTGACGCCGTTGGTCACGTTGGTGAAACGCTCGGGATAGAGCCTGGCGTAGTCGGAGAAGATGGTCTGCACCATCAGCTCGGAGTGCAGCGCCGAGACGCCGTTGACGCGGTGCGACGCCACGATCGACAGTGCCGCCATGCGCAGGCGGCGATCGCCGTGCTCGTCGATCAGCGAGGCGCGGGCGGCCATCTCCTGGTCGCCGGGAAAGCGCGCCCGCACGAGGTCGAGGAAGGCCTGGTTGATCTGATAAAAGATCTCCAGATGCCGCGGCAGCAGGCGCTGGAACATCGGCACCGGCCAGGTTTCGAGCGCCTCCGGCAGCAGCGTGTGGTTGGTGTACGAGATCGATTGCTGCGTGATCGCCCAGGCCTGGGCCCAGGGCAGCGCGTGCACGTCGAGCAACAGCCGCATCAGCTCGATCGGTGCGATCGCCGGATGCGTGTCGTTCAGGTGCACGGCGTTGCACTGCCCCAGCTCGAGCAGCGGCCGCCCCTCGAGCAGGTGGCGCGCGATCAGGTCCTGCAGCGACGCGCTGACGAGCAGGAACTCCTGGCGCAGCCGCAGTTCGCGCCCGGCGTCGGTGCTGTCGTCGGGGTAGAGCACCCAGTTCAGCAGCTCGGCCGACAGCCGCTCGTGGCTTGCCGCGAGGTGCTCGCCGCGGCAGAACATCGCGAAGTCGATGCCGTCGTCGGTGGTCGCGCTCCATTGGCGCAGCGTGGACACCCTGCGCGTGCCATGCCCCGGCACGATGAAATCGTAGGCCTGCGCGAAGACGCGTTCGGCCGGTACCCAGCGACGGCCGCCGCCGCCATCGTCTTCAACACGGCCGCCGAAGCCGACCTGGTAGCGCAGCTCGGGCCGCGCGATCTCCCAGGGATTGCCCAGGCGCAGCCAGTTGTCGGCGTGTTCGACCTGACGGCCGTCCTCGATGCCCTGCGCGAACATGCCGTACTCGTAGCGCACGCCATAGCCGAATGAAGGCAGGCCGAGGGTGGCAAACGAATCCAGAAAGCAGGCCGCCAAGCGACCCAGGCCGCCGTTGCCCAGCGCCGCATCGGACTCCTGCTCCAGCACCTCGGACCACGGGCGCCCGCTGGCCGCCTGGGTGGCGGCCAAGCTGTCGTGCAGCTCCAGCGCCGACCACGCATTGCCCAGCGCGCGACCCATCAGGAACTCCATCGACAGGTAGTGCACGCGTCGGATGTCGCGCCGGCTGCGGTCGTCGGCCTGGGTCTCGGCCCAACGCTGCGCCAGTTCGTCGCGACACGCCGCGGCCGCCGCGCAGAACACCGAGTGCGGCAGAGCCGGATTGGCGCTTTGCGCCAGGGCACGCTCAAAGGCGTGACGAACGCGCTCGCCAAGGCTGGCGCCGTGGATCGTGGCGCCGCCGGAGGCAGCGGTGGCTTGCGCGTGCGGATTGGAGCTCAAGGACATCGACAGGACTCTCAGCTATCGGGATTGACGCGGGTCACGTGATGGGCATGGATATCGCGTTCACGCCGCCACGTCACGCCGACCGGCGCAGCGACCGACCTCACAGGGCTCCAAGTATCTCCTTTCGCTTCTGCTCGTACTCGGCCTTGCTGATCAGCCCGCTGTCGCGCGGCTCCGCCGGCGCGCCGGCATGGGTTGCGGCCGACGCTGCCGCCGCTGGGTCGGCTACAACATAAGGGTATATCCCGTGTATGCGTGTGGACGCGCTATTGCTCGAATCGCGATGCCCCACCAAGACCTGATCGGGTAGATTGAAGAGGGCTGAACGATTTCATGATGCGAATTCGCACGGAGGAAGACATGCTGTTGACCCGAATTTCCCTAGCGCTGGCAGCCGTCGGCTTGATGAGCACGACGCTGGCGCGAGCCGGCGAGGTGGAGGTGCTGCATTGGTGGACGTCAGGCGGCGAGGCCAAGGCCGCAGCCGAACTGAAGACGATGATGCAGAAGAAGGGCCACACCTGGAAGGACTTCGCGGTCGCCGGCGGTGGCGGCGATGCGGCGATGACGGTGCTCAAGTCGCGCGTGGTCTCGGGCAATGCGCCGGCGGCTGCCCAGATCAAGGGACCGTCGATTCAGGAGTGGGCGCGCGAGGGCGTGCTGGCCAACATGGACGACGTGGCCAAGGCCGAGAAGTGGGACGAGCTGCTGCCCAAGGCCATTGCCGACGGGCTCAAGTACAAGGGCAACTACGTCGCTGCGCCGGTCAACGTGCATCGCGTCAACTGGCTGTGGGCCAACCCGGAGGCCTTCAAGAAGGCCGGCGCCAAGATGCCGACCAACTGGGACGAGTTCTTCGTCGCCGCCGAGGCGCTGAAGAAGGCGGGCATCATTGCGGTCGCGCACGGCGGCCAGAACTGGCAGGACTTCACCACGTTCGAGAGCGTGGCGCTCGGCGTCGGTGGCGCGGATTTCTACAAGAAGGCGCTGGTGCAACTCGACGCCGGCTCGCTGAAGAGCCCGACGATGCAGAAGGTGCTCGAGACCTTCAAGAAGGTCAAGGGTTACACCGACAAAAACGCCCCGGGCCGCGACTGGAACCTGGCCACCGCGATGGTCATCAAGGGCGAGGCCGGCATGCAACTGATGGGTGACTGGGCCAAAGGCGAGTTCATCGCCGCCGGCAAGGTACCTGGCAAGGACTTCAGCTGCGTGGCCGCCCCCGGCACCGCCAAGTCCTACACCTACAACGTCGACAGCTTCGCGCTGTTCAAGCTGAAGGATGCCGCCAACCAGAAGGCCCAGCAAGATCTCGCGGCTGCGATCATGTCGCCGGAGTTCCAGGAAGTCTTCAACCTCAACAAGGGCTCCATCCCCGTGCGGCTGAACATGAAGCTGGACAAGTTCGACGAATGCGCCAAGACCTCGGCCGCCGACTTCGTGTCGTCCTCGAAGGCCGGCTCGCTGGTGCCGTCCATCGCGCACGGCATGGCCGTGCCGTCGTCGATCGAGGGCGGCATCAAGGACGTCGTCTCGCAGTTCTGGAACGATGACAAGATGACCGCCGCGGCAGCGATGGACAGAATCGCGGCCGCAGCGAAGGCGAAGTAAGCCAGCCGACCGGCACGGCGGCCTGCGTCGGCGCAGGCCGCTTTCGGTTCGGCTCCCTCTGGCATGGCCACGCTGCGGCCATGCCCCATGCCCTCCTCCCCTGCGAGGAATCATGAACTCGACCAGCTCCCCGGTGAACACCGCGCAGTCCGAGCCGCCAATCCCCCTGGGCACGCGGCTCGCGGAGTGGATGCCCAAGCTCGTGCTGGCGCCCTCCTTCGTCATTGCGTTCATCTTCATCTACGGGCTGATGGCGTGGAACGGCTACCTGTCGGTCTCGGCCTCGCGACTGCTGCCCAACTACGAGTTCGTCGGCGTGGGCCAGTACGTCACGCTGTGGGAGAGCGAACGCTGGTGGGTCGCGCTGAAGAACCTCGGCATATTCGGTAGCTTGTTCATCTTCTTCGGAATGGCCATCGGCCTGCTGCTGGCGATCCTGCTCGACCAGAAGATCCGCGTCGAGGGCGCGCTGCGCACGATCTACCTGTATCCGATGGCGCTGTCGTTCATCGTCACCGGCACGGCCTGGAAGTGGATCCTGAACCCCGGCCTCGGACTCGAGAAGGTGATGCGCGAATGGGGCTTCACGACATTCACCTTCGACTGGCTGATCAACCCCGATCGCGCGATCTACACGGTGGTCATCGCGGGCGTGTGGCAGAGCGCAGGCTTCGTGATGGCGCTGTTCCTGGCCGGACTGCGGGGCATCGACGACTCGATTCTCAAAGCGGCGCAGATCGACGGTGCGAGCCTGCCGCGCATCTACTGGCGCATCATCATTCCGAGCTTGCGGCCGGTGTTCTTCTCGACGCTGATGATCCTGTCGCACCTGGCGATCAAGAGCTTCGACCTGGTGATGGCGTTGACCGCCGGCGGGCCCGGCTTCGCGACCGACCTGCCCGCCACGTTCATGTACACGATGGCGTTTTCGCGCGGCCAGATCGGGCTGGGCGCCGCGTCGGCCACCATCATGCTGGCCACCGTGGCCGCGATCGTCGTGCCTTACCTCTACTCCGAACTGAGGACCAAGAAATGAGCGCTGCCAGCACCGCTCGGCCGTTCGACTGGCACCGCGTCGCGTTGTGGTCGGTGTTGCTGCTGTTCGCGTTGTTCTTCCTGGTGCCGATGTACGTGATGCTCACGACTTCGCTGAAGGACATGGCGCAGATCCGCGACGGCAACCTGTTGTCGCTGCCGACCGCGCCGGGCTTCGAGGCGTGGAGCAAGGCGTGGTCGCATGCCTGCACCGGGGTCGACTGCAGCGGCCTGAGGCCGTTCTTCATCAATTCGGTGCTGATGGTGGTTCCGGCGGTCCTGGTGTCCACCCTGATCGGCGCCGTCAACGGCTACGTGCTCAGCAAATGGCGCTTCCCCGGCAGCGAAGTGATGTTCGCGCTGATGCTGTTCGGCGTGTTCATGCCGATGCAGGTGGTGTTGCTGCCGATGAGCCAGATCCTGGGCTGGCTGGGCATCGCGAGCTCGATCTGGGGGCTGATCCTGGTGCACGTGATCGCCGGTCTGCCATCGACCACGCTGTTCTTTCGCAACTACTACGTCGGGTTGCCGGACGAGCTGGTGAAGGCGGCCATGCTCGACGGTGCCGGCTTCTGGCGCATCTTCTGGCGCATCGTGCTGCCGCTGTCCACGCCGATCACGGTGGTGACGCTGATCTGGCAGTTCACCAACATCTGGAACGATTTCCTGTATGGGATCGTGTTCTCCGGCGCCGGTTCGAAGCCGGTCACCGTGGGCCTGAACAACCTGGCCAATACGACGACGATGGTCAAGGAATACAACGTCGACATGGCCGCCGCGATGATCGCCGCGCTGCCGACGCTGCTGGTCTACATCGTCGCAGGCAAGTACTTCGTGCGCGGGCTTACCGCCGGCGCGGTCAAGGGATAGTCCGCCGCCGGGCCGACCCACGGTGGTCGCGTGCCCCTCGGGCGCCGACGCCGCGGGTCTCTCGGGGGCCAACAGGAGATGTCATGGGTGCACTCTCGATCCGCAATGTCCGCCGCAGCTATGGCAACGTCCACATTCTCAAGGGCATCAACATCGAGGTCGAGGCCGGCGAATTCCTGATCCTCGTCGGCCCCTCGGGATGCGGCAAGAGCACGCTGCTGAACATCATCGCCGGGCTCGACAAGCCCACCGAAGGAACCATCCACATCGGTGGGCGCGACGTGACCCACGCGCTGCCCAAGGATCGCGACATCGCGATGGTGTTCCAGAGCTACGCGCTGTACCCGAACATGAACGTGGCGCAGAACATCAGCTTCGGTCTGGAGATGCGCAACGTTGCGAAGGCCGAGCGCGACGCCGCGGTGCAGCGCGTGGCCAAGATGCTGCAGATCGAGCACCTGCTCGACCGCAAGCCAGCCCAGCTGTCCGGCGGCCAGCGCCAGCGCGTCGCGATGGGCCGGGCCCTGGCGCGCGACCCGACGCTCTTCCTGTTCGACGAGCCGCTGTCGAACCTGGACGCCAAGCTGCGCGTCGAGATGCGCGCCGAGATCAAGCACCTGCACCGCACGGCGCAGGTGACCACCGTGTACGTGACGCACGATCAGGTCGAGGCGATGACGCTGGGCGACTACATCGCGGTGATGAAGGGCGGCATGATCGAGCAGCTCGGCACGCCCGACGATATCTACAGCCGGCCGGCGACACGCTTCGTCGCCGAGTTCATCGGCTCGCCGGCGATGAACATCGTGACCGGCCAGCGCGCGGCGAACGGTTTCGCCTCGCATGGCGTCGACCTGGCGCTCAACGCGCAGCAGCGCGGCGTGATTGGCGATGCCCATGCCGAGGGCGTTCTGTACGGGCTGCGCCCCGAGGCGTTGACGTTTGCCGACGCCGGGCTGCCCGGCACCATCAGCCTGCTCGAACCCACAGGTCCCGAGACGCTTGCGCTGGTCGACACGCCACTGGGCAAGCTGATGGCCCGCGTGCCGGGCAAGGTGCACCAGCAAATCGGCGAAAGCGTGTTCCTGCGCTGGCACGCCGAGGACGCGCACCTGTTCGATGCCAAGAGCGAACGGCGCATCGCCTGACCGATAGAAGCGGCGCGCCCTTACACCCGCAGGCCCTTGGCCGGCCATCCGGTCAGCGCGAATGCGACGTCAGACGTGCCAGGTCGGTCGACGCTTCGCGGGGCATGGCGTCAGCGCCACCATCCGCCGCCGCGGCCACTGCCTGGCCCGCGCCCGCACGAATGGCCACCCCGACGGCGAGGATGTCGATCATGGCGAGATGCAGGATGCAGCTGATCATCGGGATCTGCGTCGTGATGTCCTCCGGGTGATCGATCGCGATCGTCAGCGTCGCACGCTTGGCCAACGGCGAGTGAGCGGGTGCCAGCGCAATGACGGTCGCGCTGCGCTGCAGCGCCAGGTCAACCGCCTCGAGCAAACCCTGCGCCGAGGCCGACCCCGAGACGGCCAGCACGACGTCGCCCCGCCGCAACGTGCCGGCGGCCAGCGACTGCAGCTGCGTGTCGACATAAGCCGCCGCGGGCACGCCCAAGCGCATCAGCTTGTGCTGTGCTTCGGCGGCGATGGCGGCGAAGTGCGGTAGCGCGTAGCAGTCGACGCGGTGCGCGGCGCGCAGGCAGTCGACGCAGCGCTGGATCAGCGCGCCGTTGAGCTGGTCGCGCATCATCAGCATCGCCGCCGCCGTGTTGTCGAGGACCTTGGCACCGAGTTCGAGTGACGAATCGCTGCGCTTGACCTGCGTATGCGACAGCGGAATCGTCCCGGTCAAGCCGGCGGACAGCTTGAGTTTGAAGTCCGACAGACCGGCGCAACCCAGCGAGCGGCAGAATCGCACGACGGTCGGCTGGCTGACGCCCGAGCGTTGCGCGATGTCCATGATCGGGTCGTTGACGACGTCGCGCGGCCGCGCAAGCACGAGATCCGCGACGCGTCGCTCTGCAATGGTCAGTGTCGGGCGCGCCAGGCGCACGCGCTCGAGCAGCGTCGACGAACCGGCGCGCCGCCCGATCTGGGCGTTCAGGATCGCCGACGTGCCCTGCAACGTCGCGGTCTCGGTGGTCACCACATAGGTCGGTATGCTCGCGACCAGCTCGCTGAGCCGACCCTTGGATTCGAATCGCGCTCGAAAGCCCGAGCGATCGAAGTACTCGCCCAGGCGAGGCACGATCGCCCCGCCGATGTAGATGCCACCGTAAGCGCCGAGCGTGACGGCGACGTTGGCGGCCAGGGTCCCCAGCATCCCGCAGAATACCTCCAGCGTCTGCTCGCAGAGGGCGCAATCGCCGGCCAGCGCGCGCCGCGTGATCTCCTGCGCCGTCAGCTCGGTGGCGGGGCGCTCGGCGCGTGCCGTCAGCGCGGCATGGATCAGCTGCAAACCGGGTCCGGAAAGCAGGCGCTCGGCGGACACATGGGAGTACCGGCGCCACGCGTACTCCAGCACGTGGACCTCGTGTTCGTTCTGCGGCGCGAAGCTGGCATGCCCGCCTTCGGAGGCGAGCGAGACCCAACCGTCGTCGACCGCCACCAGTGCCGAGACGCCAAGCCCGGTGCCGGCGCCCACCAGCCCGATCACGCTGCGCTCGCGCGGCCGGCCGCCGCCGACCTGGCGCCGCTCGTCCGGCGCCAGCATGGGCAGCGCCATCGCCATCGCCGTGAAGTCATTGACGACCAGCAAGGTGTCGAAGCCCACAGCCGCGCGTGTGGCCTCGATCGAAAACTCCCACCGGTAGTTGGTCATGCGAACCAAGTCGCCCGTCACGGGGTAGGCGATCGCGATGGCACCGCGGCGCACCGACCGACGCACGACCTCGGGCGTGACTTGCGACAGATACGCCTGCAGCGCGGAGACGAAGTCGGGGTATTCGTCGCAGTTGAGTGTGCGCCGCTGCTCGAACAGACCGGGTTCACGCTCGATGGCAAAGCGCGCGTGCCTGGCGCCGATGTCGGCCAGCAGGCGATGCTCGGGTGACGTGGCCATCGATGTCCCGGTGATGCGGCTCAGTAGTCGCCGTCGGCAGGGTGGACGACGAATTCGTCGACCACCATGGTGTCGGGCAGTTCCGACAGGGCCACCACCTGCTGCGCGAGCGTTGCGGTCGGCAGCGCCCAGCGCGGATCACGGCTGCCTTCGACCCCGCCGTTGAAGGTGCTGTCGACGACGCCCGGCATCACCGTGGTGACGCGGACCCCGCGCCCGCGCAGTTCCCGGTGCAACGACGCGCCGAAGCCGAGCAGGCCATGCTTGCTGGCGACATACGGGGCCATCCGGGCCAGCGGGCGCCGCGCCAGGTCGGATGCGATGTTGATGACCTGACCACTGCCGCGCGCCAGCATGCCCGGCAAAAGCGCGTGCGTGAGCCGAATCGGCACCTCGAGGTTCAGCGCCAGCAGTTCGCGAAGATCCTGCAGCGAGTTGTCGAGGAACGGCCGGTACGGCCCGATCGCGGCGTTGTTGACGAGGACATCGATCCCACCCCACGCGTCCTGTGCAGCGCGAGCGAGCGCTTCGACGCCGTCCACGTCGCGCAGGTCGTGCGCACGCCACGCGGCGGCGCCGACGCCGTGTGAGCGGGTGATCTCCGCCGCAAGCTGCGCCAGTTCGCCGGCGCCGCGCGCAACCAGGAAGACGCGGTGCCCGCGCGCGCCGAACTCGCGAGCGAGTGCCGCGCCCAGTCCGCGCGACGCACCCGTCACCAGTACACGCCGTGACATCCCCGCCCACCTTAATGCAAATCCGCAGAAGACCGTAGTTTGACTACAGGCGCGCGTCCAGCGCTCCGCGCCGATCTCGGGCGCGCCTAAGGACTTACCCTCGCCGGTTCCCGTTCGGTCCGCCAGGCGTATCGCACGGGCAACAGATCGTGCTCCGGCTCTGGCGGGTCTTGATGAAATGTCGATGTAGTTTCGCTACATTGGCTCGGCGGGAATCGAAGATGAAGAGGCCGACCGATCGGTCGACGAGGAGTGAGACGACGATGCGCAATCGCGGTGAATGCGACGGGGTGCGGCCGGTCGCGCTGTGCGTTCGCGAGGTGGTCGCCGTCGGCCATTCGGGCGGGCGCGCCGGTTGACGAGACGGTGTGATGGCAGCTGCCGACCATCCCTGGCTGGTCGCCGACATCGGCGGCACCAACGCGCGCTTCGGCCTGGTGCACGGCACCGGCGCGCCGGTGGTCGACGTGCTGTCGTTCAAGTGCAGCGAGCATGCATCGCCACAGGCCGCCGCCGGCGTCTACCTCGATCAACTGGCGCGCCGCGACGGCACGGTGGTGCGGCCGCGGGCCATTGCGCTGGCCCTGGCGACGCCGATCGACGGTGACACGGTCAAGATGACCAACAGCGCATGGACCGTGTCCCGCGCTGACCTGGCCGCCGCGCTGGGCGCGCGCCGCGTTCTGCTGCTCAACGACTTCGAGGCGCTGGCCCTCGCGCTGCCGCTGTTGGGTGACGACGAGGCCCGGTGGATCGGCCCGGCGCGCGCCGATCGTCGCCGGCCGATGGCCGTGATCGGCCCCGGCACCGGGCTCGGCGTGTCGAGCTGCGTGCCGGTGGCCGGCGGCTGGATCGCCCTGGCCGCCGAAGGTGGCCACGCCACCGCGGCCGCGGCCGACGACTTCGAGAGCGACGTGCTGCGCGTGCTGCGTGCCGAGCGCGTTCACGTGTCGGCCGAGCGTGTGCTCTCGGGCATCGGGTTGCCATTGCTGCACCGTGCGGTGTGCCAGGTGCGCGGCGCGGCGTGCCGGCCGCTCGATGCGCAAGGCATCACGCACGCCGCCATCGAGCAGGGCGATGCCGACTGCCTTGCCACGCTCGACACGTTCTGCGCGATGTTGGGCACGTTTGCAGGCAACGTCGCGCTGACGATCGGCGCCCGCGGCGGCGTCTTCGTCGCCGGCGGCATCGCACAGAAACTCGGCGATCAATTCATCGCCTCGCGCTTTCGCGAGCGCTTCGACGCGAAGGGCCGGTTCTCACCCTACATGGCGGGCATCGCGACCGGTCTGATCACCGCGCCACACGCGGCGTTGACCGGCGCGGCGCACGCGCTCGATCAAGTTGCCGCGGTGTCGCTGTGAGTCGCTCATGTTGACTTGGACTTGCCTCGTTCTTGCGTCCGGCCAGAACCCGTCCGCAAATTCGGCAACGCAACGGATCGCCCTGGCGATGACGAGGCGTGCTGATTCCCGTCGGCTTCATCCGTGAGGCCATTCACTCTCATCCAACAGGAGACATCATGAAAGACAAACGATTCACCCTGCTGCCGATCACGGCGGCGGCGTTGTTGGCGGTGGCCGGTTCGGCGCAAGCGCTCGAGTTCCACGGCTACGCTCGCAGCGGCATCGGCTGGGGCAGCAAGGACGGCGGACAGACCTGCTTCGGGCTGCCCGGCGCCCGAGGCAACGGCAACTTCCGCCTCGGCAACGAGTGCGAAACCTATGGCGAGGCGCAGTTCGACCACACGCTGCTCGACGGCAAGGACGGGGTCAAGTTCGACTACCACATCATGTTTGCCTACGTGGCGAGGCAGCAGCAGGACTTCGAGAACCTGTCACAGGGCGGCAACCAGTGGGCGCTGCGGCAGAACTGGGTCGAAGCGAAGAACCTGCCGTTCCTGATGGGCGGCAGCGCCTGGGTCGGCAAGCGCTACTACCAGCGCCACGACGTGCACATCAACGACTTCTTCTACTGGGACACGTCCGGTCCGGGCGCCGGCATCGAGAAGGTCAAGCTGGGCGGCAGCGGGATGACGGGCTCGTTCGCGATCTTCCGCAACAACGGCAACAACTTCGACAACGACCCGAACCGCAACGCGACGACCCGGTTCGACGCGCGCGTTCACGACATCAACCTGGGCGGCCTGGGCGCGCTCGAGGTCGGCCTGCAGTACAACTCGGCCGACACGAAGGTCGCCAACAGCAAGAGCGGCACCGCGGTGTCGGCCGAGTGGGCGATGCCGCTGCTGGGCGGCGTCAACAAGCTGTTCGCGACCGTCGGGCACCGGCTCAGCAAAGGCGCCGGACCTAGCTGGCGCGAACAACACGCCGGGCAATCAAGGACGGCAGCTGGGGGATCCAGGACTCGTTCCAGTGGCAGCTGTCGCCGCAGTTCTCGGGGATGGCCGTGATCGGCTACTGGGATTTCAAGAACAACTACACGTGGGCCTACTACGGCGCACGCCCGGTCTACCACTTCAGTGACTACTTCAAGCTGCAGGGCGAGATCGGCGTGAACACCGTCAAGCCGGACGGCCAGGTCGACCGCGAAGCTGGGCAAGATCACGATCGCCCCGACGCTGGTGGCCGGTCGCGGCTTCTGGACCCGCCCGGAACTGCGTTTCTTCTACACCTATGCCAAGTGGAACGGTCAAGCCCGTGACGGCGTGTTCGGTCCGCTCCGGCGGCGGCACAGTCGCAGGTGGTGCGGCTGGCCCGTTTGGCACGCAGCACCAACGGCAGCAGCTACGGCTTCCAGCTCGAGGCCTGGTGGTGAGCAAGGCCTAGCGAGACAGAGCGACTCCTGGATTCGAGCGCCCCACGGGGCGCTCTTTTCTTCGCCCTGAGGCGGCGACGCCTGGCGCGTCGCCGCTGCCCTTCGCCGTCATCTCACTTGCGCGCCTTGATCGCGTCGTCGGCGCTGAAGTAGGCGGTGCAGTCACCCTGGTTGATGAAGATGCGGTTGCCCTGGGTGTTGAACCACACCGAGTCCCTGGTGCAGTCCTTCGCATCACCCTTGTGGATGATGTAGTTGTACTTGCCGTTGCGGAACTCGTTGGCCTTCACCTGCCAGTAGATGCCGAAGCCGTCCTTGCCGGTCGGCATCATCGGCGACGCCCATGAGATGCCGGCAATCGGCATGTCGGCTCTTGTCCTTCGGCGCGACGATCTTGCCGTTCTCGACCTTCTCGAAGCTCTCCCACAGGTGCACGCCCCAGCCGTCATAGCTGCCGTCGGGGCGGTGGTAGTGGATCGCGACCATGCCGTCGGGCACTTTCGCGACTTCGGGCGTCGCCTGGGCGCGGGCCAGTGGCGCAGCGAGACCGACAGCGAGCGCCGCGGCTGCGGCAGCGAGGATCAGGCGTCTTTGCATGCAGGTTCTCCTTGCAAGGGGTCAACGAAAAGGGGCCGTCGTCGTGAATCAGAGTTTCGCACCGACGTGCAGCGCCACCGCCCCGTAAGCGGGCAGATTGATCAACGCACTGCCGCCGGCCACGCCGACAGGCGGGCCGGAGCAGCTGGCGTCCTGCACCGCCGCCGGCCGGCTGGTAGGTGAACTGGGCGATGTTGCAGTAGTTGCCGTCGGGCAGCGTCGTGGCCGCGGTGAACCTCACCGCCAGGCTGCGGCTCAATGCCACGAAGCCTTTGCCGTCGCGCGCGAACGCGATGCGGTTGTTGTCGGCATCGATGGTGCGAAAACCCACCAGCGGCGCACCCACGGTGGCCTTGCGGAACGCCACCATGCCGGCGATCGCGCCGAGCCGGTGTTCGCAGATCCAGCTGCCGAGCTGCGCACTGCCGATCGTGCGGGTGCAGCGCGTGCCACCGGCGTCGTAGGTCGACTGCGTGACGCCGCCTGGCGCCGACGGCGGCCCGGCGTCGCGGCCGGCCTGCGTGGCGCGGTCGAAGCCGTAGCTCGACATCACGCTCGGCGTACCCGTGCGGATGCGCGAGCATGAAAATGGCCGCCAGCTCGTAGACCGGCACGCCGCCGAGCTCGACGCGTAGTACAGGTTGTCGCCGCGCTGGTTGTCGTGGTTGTCGATGAAGACCACGCTCTTGTCGCCCGGCAGCAGGCCGGTGGCGAACGTCTGCAGTGCGCCAAGCCAGCTGACGCCGTTGCGGCCGATGAACGCATCGGTGATGCGACTAACCGTACTGGAAGTCGGTGATGTCGGCCGCACCGCCAGACGCGTAGCCCACGCCGAAGTACTGCTGCGGCGTCACCGCCTCGCCGCCGTCCGTCGATGATTTCGAGGAACACAGTACGGCTTCGGTCGGCCCGCGGCGGTCGCGGCGGTGTTCACCCTGCGCGACGATGGCGTCGAGTCGCGCGGCTGCATGTGCTTGGCGGCGTCGACGCGAAATCCCGCAATGCCTCAGCGTGCAGCGCGATCAGGTAGTCGGCGATCTTCTGGCGCGCACCGCTTCGTCCTCGGTGCTGCAGGTCGGCCAGGCCGACCAGTTCGCACAGTTCTGCACGTTGGCGGCGTCGGCGTAGTTGCTGATGCCGCAGCCGCTGTGAAGTCGGTCGCTGGTGCACGGCACCGCCGGGTAGCTGGTACTTCGTGTAGGCGCTGCCGGCGCTGCCGGTGCCGGCTGCCGGCGGTCATGTGGTTGATCACCACGTCGGCGTAGATCTTCACGCCGACCGCGCTTGCAGCGCGCGCACCATGTCGCGAATTCCGCCAGCGGTGCCCGATCGCGACTGGTCGAGCTTGTAGCTGACGGTCTGGTAACGCTGCCACCAGGGAAGTAACGCACTCGGCCGTTGCTGACGATGGCATGTTCGCTGGCGGCGAGATCTGCACCGCCGCGTAGCCCGCCGGGCCGAGCAACGTTTCGCACTCGCGCGCGATGTCGGCCCAGCGCCATTCGAACAGGTGCACGAACACGTCGCCGGCGGCGGCCCTGCCGCTGGCGCGATAGGCGGGGTCGAGCGGTGGCAACAACGCGTCGCCGGGATTGCCGCCGCCGCCACCGCCCCGCAGGCGGTGAGCGTCACCGCGACGGCGAGTGCCAGTGCACGGGCCGCCGCGCGGGAGCTCATTTCACCGCCTCCAGCAGCACGATGCCGCGCGCATGCGGCTTCAGCACCACGTCGCCGCCTTCGACCTTGACGCTTTCGCCGCTGTAGGCGTCGCGCAGCGCGGTGCCGTTGGCGAAGACGGCGCCCACCTTGAGCACGGCCGGCGCACCGCTCACGCCGAGCGCGACGACGACCTTGTCGTTGCCGGTGACCCGGCTGAAGGTGTACGGCGCATCGGCCAGTTTGGTATGCGCGCCACGCGCGAGCGCGACGTGGCGGTTGCGGAACTGGCCGAGCGTGCGCCAGTGCTCGAGCGTCTCCGCGTCGGGCGCGGCCCAGTTCATGTCGGAGCGCGTGGCCTGCTGCTGGTCGCTGGCAGGGACCGGGCCGGGGGGGCGCGCGGTCTCGTCGCCGTAGTAGATCTGCACCCCGCCGGGCGCGAGCAGCAGCGCGTTGCCGGCTTCGATCAGCTTGTCGCGCGCGAACAGCCGGGTGTCGTGCGACTAGATGTAGTTGAGCATCTGCGCCGGCCTGCCGGCCTGCAGCTTCGCGTAGTCGGCGAACACCTTGTCGAGTGCCGCGGTATCGAACTGGCTGCCAACGGCCGCCTCGACGCGGCCCTGGAAGTCGAAGTTGATCATGTTGTCGAAACCGGCGTCGTAGCTGGCTTGCGCTCGATGCCCTGGCCCCAGTACTCGCCGGTCATCCAGAACGGCGCGTCGTCGATCTTCTCGCCGGGTGGGCTGCCTTCCAGGCGGCCAGCGCGTCGATCGCCCGCCTTCTTCAGCGCCGTCCACGACTCGGGCTCGACGTGCTTGACGGTGTCGGCGCGAAACCCGTCGACGCCGTAGTCGCGCACCCATAACGACAGCCAGCTGACGAGGTAGTCGCGCACCGTGGCGTTGGGCAGCTCCTTGGCTTGCGTGTCGGCCTTGGCCTTCAGCAGCGGCGGCAGCCCCACCGGCTTGGATTGTTCGGTCTTGAAGTCGGGCAGGTAGGCGAGTTGCGCGGTCAGGTCGTCGCGGCCGCCTTCGTCGTAGCCACGCAGGCCCGATCGGATCCAGTCGCGCCCCCACCACTGCAGCCAGGCCGGATCGTTGTAGTCGATGTAGCTGTGGTAGTCGGCCAGCGTCGCCTGCTCCCAGCCCGACCACAGCATGCCGACCTTCTTGTCGCTCTTCGGCTCCTTGATGTACTCGCCGAGCGTGCGCAGGTCGCCATAGCCCGGATGGTTCATCACGACGTCGAGCAGCACGCGGATGCCCTGCGCGTGCGCGGCCTTGACGAAGGCACGCAACTCGTCGGGCGTGCCGATGTTCTGGTCGAGCCGCGTGAAGTCGAGCGCGAAGTAGCCGTGGTAGGCGTAGTGCTTGAACTCCTTCTGTCCGCCGACGACCCAGCCGTGCGCCTGTTCGTACGGTGCGGTGATCCAGATCGCGTTGACGCCGAGTTGCCTGAACCAGTCCTCTTCGAGCTTCTTGGTCAGGCCGGCCAGATCGCCGCCGTGGAACGTGCCGACATCGTCCTTGGGGTTGGCCTCGCGCGTGCGGCCGTAGCTGCCGTTGTTGGCCGGGTTGCCGTCGAAGAAGCGGTCGGTGATCACGAAGTAGACGATCGGGTTGTCGGCGAAGCTGCCCGCGACGCCAGCCGGCGCGTCGGTCGTGCGCGCACAACCGGCCAGCGTGGCGGCCAGCGCGAGCGCAGCGAGCAGCGAACGGTCCCACCTCATCGTGCGCGGTCCCTCAGCCCTTGACGCCGCCGGCGGTCAGCCCCGAGACGATCCAGCGCTGCGCGAACAGGAACACGACCGTGATCGGCAGGCCCGACAGCACCGCCGCGGCCGCGAAGTCGCCCCACAGGTACTTCTGCTCGTACAGGTAGTACTTGGAGCCGACCGCCAGCGTCAGATTGGCTTCCTGGCGCAACAGGATCGACGCCACCGGGTATTCGATGATGCCGCCGATGAAGGCGAGCACGAACACCACCATCAGGATCGGCACCGCCATCGGCAGCAGCACGTACTGGAACGCCTGCCAGTGCGTGGCGCCGTCGACCTTGGCGCATTCCTCGATCTCCACCGGGATGGTGTCGAAGTAGCCGCGGATCGTCCAGATGTGCATGGCCACGCCGCCGAGGTACGCGAGGATCAGGCCCGCATGCGTCTCGACGCCGAGCCACGACACGTACTCGCCGATCGTCTCGAAGATCGCGAAGATGGCCACCAGCGCCAGCACCGCCGGGAACATCTGCAGCAGCATCATCGAATTGAGGATCTGCGTCTTGAACCGGAACTTCAGGCGCGCAAACGCATAGGCCGCGGTGGTTGAAATCGCCACGATCAGAAACGCCGAAACGGCCGCGATCTTGATCGAGTTCCACAGCCAGCGCATCACGGGGAACGGCGGTTCGACGAGGCTGCCGTCTGCCGCCTGATACGACATGCCGAGCGCGAGCTTCCAGTGCTCGAGGCTGATGTCGCTGGGAATCAGGCTGCCGGTGGCGAAGTTGCCCGGCCGCAGCGAGATCGAGATGATGGCCAGCAGCGGGAAGGTGATCAGCGCGATGAACGCGATCACGCCCGCATGCGCGGCGAGGACGCGCCACTTCTGGCTCTTGCCGACGACGACCGCCATGGCTTAACTCCCCTCGGGCTTGTTGACGCGCAGCAGCTTCAGGTTGGCCATCGACAGCAACGCGACCATGAAGAAGATCACCGTCGAGATGGCCGCCGCCAGGCCGAAGTTCTGCCCCGAATCCTGAAACGCGATGCGGTAGGTGTACGACACCAGGATATCGGTCGTGCCTGCCGGAACGCGCGTATTGAGGAAGTCCGGCCGGCCGTTGGTGAGCAGCGCGATCAGCACGAAGTTGTTGAAGTTGAACGCGAACGATGCGATCAGCAGCGGCATCAGCGGCTTGATGATCAGTGGCGCGGTGATCTTGAAGAAGTTGTCGAGCGGTTTGGCGCCGGCGATCGCCGAAGCTTCGTACAGGTCGGCCGGAATCGCCTTGATCAACCCGGTGGTCAGGACCATGATGTACGGGTAGCCGAGCCAGGTGTTGACGATCAGGATCATGGACTTGGCCAGGAACGGATCGGCAAACCATGCCGGCTTGATGCCCAACAGCGCGTTGAGGGCGAGGTTGATTTCGCCGAAGTTCTGGTTGAAGAGCCCCTTGAATACCAGGATCGAGATGAACCCCGGCACCGCGTAGGGCAGGAACAGCAGCGTGCGATAGACGGTGCGGAACTGCAACGCCTCCCAGTTGAGGACCACGGCCAACGTGCAGCCGACCGCCAGTGTGAACAGCACGGTCAGGCCGGCAAACGTCACCGTCCACAGGAAGATCTTGAAGAACGGGCCTCGGAATTCGGGGTCGTTGACCATGCGGCCGAAATTGCCGACGCCGATCCCGACCTTGAAGCCCGGCTGCAGACGTTCGCCGGCCGACGTCTCGTAGAAGCCGGTGTCCTGGTTCGCGCGATAGATCGTGCCGGTCTTGGCCTCCTTCAGTTCGTCCTTGCCCGTCGGCCGGTACACCGCCTCCAGCGGGGCGAACTCGCGCACGCCGGCGTACGTCACCAGCGCGCCGTCGGGCAGGCGAATGCGCAACTTCGACAGGATCTCGCGCCGCTTGATCACCTCGCCCAGGGACAACGGCTCCTTCAACGCAATGTTGGACTCTTTCAAGCTGACCGCCTTGATCTCCTCCGGTGGCGTGGGGGCGATCAATGCGAGAGACGGCGTGACGTAGGTGTTGGGCTGGGCTTGTGCAGGCTTGTCGGGATCGTCCTCGCCGTCCTTCGGCACGAAACGCAGCCGGAACTCGGCGCCATCGGGGTGGACGCTGAAGGCATAGGTTTTGCCCTCACCGGGCTGGGTGCGCTCCAGCAGGTAGGCGGTGGCGCGCTCGAACGAAAGCAGGTTCGTCGAGGAGTAGTTCGTGAAGCCGATCTGCATCGTGTAGACGATCGGGAAGACCACGAAGACCGCCATGCCCGCCAGCCCGGGAAACAGGTAGCGATAGGCGAACGCGATGTTGCTCAGGTAGACGAAGAACGCCAACCCGAACAGCAGCAGGGCCAGCACGGCCCACAACGGCTGGCCCTTCAGGTAGATGAGCCAGACGAAGTACAGACACGCCAGCGCGGCGGCGAGGGTCACCGGCCACTTGAGCAGGCGGCCCCAGTCGGACTTCTTCATGGTGTCGTGCTTCCGCGTGTCTAGAAGGGCCTGTTCACGCTACGGAGCTGACTGCGCATGAACCCGGCCTGAGCTCATGCGCCAAGGCAGCCGCAGCAGCTGCCTCGACGCGATGCGGCCGCCGTCCCGAAGGCGCAGCGGCCGTTGCGCCACTCACTTGCCGGACATGCGAGCTGCGGCGGCGTCGAGCGCCTCCTTCGGCGCCTGGCGACCGTTGCTGATGTTCTCCAGCGCTGAGGCCATCGACGACCAGAACTTGCCCATCTCGGGGATGTTGGGCATCGGCTCGCCGCGACGCGCGTTCTCCATCGTCGCCTTGATGTTGGGGTTTTCCGACAGCTCCTTGAAGAAGGCCTTGTTGGCCGGGGTGCCCAACGGCACGTCGGCATTGATCATCTTCAGGCCCTCGATCTTCATCACGTGGTTCTCGATGAACTCCTTGGCCACGTCCTTCTGCTTGCTGGGCGCGGAGATCATGCAACCGAGCACGCCGACGAACGGCTTGGCCGGCTTGCCGGCAACGTCGGGAATCGGCGCCACGCCGAAGTCGATGTTGCTCTTCTTCAGGTTGTCCCAGGCCCAGGGGCCGGAGATCATCATCGCGACATCGCCCTTGTTGAAACCGGCCTCCATCTCGGCGTAACCCGAGCCCTTGGGCATCTGGCCGTTCTTGATCAGGCCGGCCAGCAGCTCGGCACCCTTGATCGCACCCGGCGCATTGACGCCGACCTTGGCCGGATCGAGCTCGCCTTTGGCGTCGCGACCGAACACGTAGCCACCGCCCGCGGCGAGGATCGGCCAGGTGAAGTAGGTGTTGTTGTAGTCCCAGAGTATCGCCTTCTTGCCTTTGGCCGACAGCTCCTTGTCGAGCTTGATGACGTCGTCGAACGACTTGGGCGGCGTCTTGACGAGCGCCTTGTTGTAGATCAGGCCGATCGCTTCGACCGAGATCGGGTAGCCCCAGGTCTTGCCTTGGTAGCCGAAGGCCTTCCACGCCGATTCCTCGACCTCGTCACGCAGCTTCTTGCCCGGGCTGATCGGCACGATCAGGCCCGACTTGGCCCACTCGCCCATGCGGTCGTGCGGCCAGCACCACACATCGGGCCCCTTGCCCGCGGCGGCGGCTTGCTGGAACTTGCCCGGCGCATCCTCGGGGTGCTCGACCGTCACCTTGACACCGCTTTTCTTGGTGAACTCGTCGCCGATCTTCTGCAGGCCGTTGTAACCCTTGTCGCCGTTGATCCAGACGAGCAGGCCGCCCGCCTGCGCCTGCGCGGCACCCGGAATGGCACACGCGGCCGCCACGGCGGATGCGGCGGCGAGCCTGCGGAATACAGATCTCTTCATGATTTCTCCTTGTGGACCGGAACTGGATCGCGGAGAACGAAGACTCGGTCCTCGGGCTCCATGCTCATCGACGCGCTCATGCCGCACGCCGCACAGGCATCTTGAAGTGGCGCTTGAAGGCGGCGCCCTGCGCGTCGAACAATTGGCAGCAATCGGCCGGGATGCCGATCTTCAGCGTGTCGCCGACGGCCAGCGTCGCATGGCCGGCCAGATCGCAGGTCAATGCGTCCTCGACGCCCGGATAGGCGAAGTACGCATGCGTGGTGCTGCCCAACGACTCGATGAAGGTCACGGTCGATTCGATCGTGTTGGCGCTGGCGTTGGCAACGAAGTGCTCGGGCCGGACGCCCAGCGTGACCGCGTCGCCGGGCTTGGCCTTCGACGCATCGACCTCGACGCGGATCGATGCACCCGACTTCAGCCGCACGATCGCCGCCGCCGCGCTGGCCTCGGTGACCTCGCCGGTGATGAAGTTCATCTTGGGCGAGCCCATGAAACCGGCGACGAACTGGTTGACCGGGTATTCGTAGAGCTCGAGCGGGGCACCCACTTGCTCGACCCGGGCTCCCCCCCGGCCGGCTGACAACACGACGATGCGGTTGGCCAGCGTCATCGCCTCGACCTGGTCGTGCGTGACGTAGACCATCGTCGTCTTCAGTTCCTCGTGCAGCTTTGCGAACTCGTAGCGCATGCGCACGCGCAGCGCGGCATCGAGGTTCGACAGCGGCTCGTCGAACAGGAACACCTTGGGCTTGCGCACGATGGCGCGCCCGATGGCCACGCGCTGGCGCTGGCCACCCGAGAGTGCCTTGGGCTTACGGTCGAGCAGGTGCTCGATGTGCAGGGTCTTGGCAGCGGTCTTTACCGCAACGTCGATCTCCGCCTTCGGCACGTCGGCCAACTTCAGGCCGAACGCCATGTTGTCGTACAGCGTCATGTGCGGGTACAGCGCGTACGACTGAAAGACCATCGCGACACCACGTTCGGCGGGCGGCACATCGTTCATGCGCTGGCCGCCGATGGTCAACTCGCCGGAGGTGATGTCCTCCAGCCCTGCGATCATGCGCAGCAACGTCGACTTGCCGCAGCCCGACGGACCGACGAAGACGACAAACTCACCGTCGGCAATGTGCAGGTTCACATCGCGCAGTACCAGCACGTCGCCAAACGCTTTCGCGACGTCGCGGAGCTTTACGTCCGCCATGTGTTGTCTCCTGGAGTACCGTCCGGCGGGGCACGTTGCGCCCGGCTGTCGTTCTTTGTTCTGTAGCAAATATACAGAGGACTCCGCTCCTGCTCAAGCATCGGCCGCGATGCGCACCGTAGGTACTAACCCATGAGAAACAATCACTTGGTTCGGCACTTCGATCAATGTTTGTAGTATTACTACTTGACTGATGCGCAAAGACCTTGGGTCATGCGATCCGCCTTCTTGAGTCCGACCCCACCGATTCCATCGCCACCAACATGCCCACGCTCGACCGACGACTTGCCGGCGTCTTGCTGCACCCCACTGCACTGCCCGGTCCGCACGGCATGGGCGACTTCGGGCCTGCCGCGAAGCACTTCATCGATTGGCTGGTCAGCGCGGCACAGACCATCTGGCAGGTACTGCCGCTGACGCCAGTGGGCCCGGGCAACTCGCCTTACGCCAGCGTGTCAGCCTTTGCCGGCTCGCCGCTGCTGGTGGCACTCGAGCCGCTGATCGAGCGCGGGTGGCTTGCTCCGATCGACGCACATGAGCTGAAGGGTTTCAGTGCCGAACGGGTCGACTTCGAGCGTGTCGCGCCATGGCGGATGGCGAAGCTGCGCCGTGCACACGCCGGCTTCGAGAGTCGAGCCAGTGCGGCCGAGCGCGACTCGTTCGCCGCCTTCTGTGCGCAGCATGCGTCTTGGCTCGACGACTATGCGCTGTTCATGGCGCTGGACGAGCACTACCGTGCGCATCAGGTCTGGCACTGGCCGCAGTGGGACGCCCCGCTGGCACGACGCGATGCGCAGGCACTCGCCACCGCACGCGCGCAGCATGCGAACGCGCTGCGCTTCTGGACGTTTCTGCAATGGTGCTGCTTCACGCAGTGGCACGACGTGAAGGCCTACGCCAACGCGCGTGGCATCCGCATCGTCGGCGACCTGCCCATCTTTGTCGCCCACCACAGCGCCGACTGCTGGGCCAACACGAGCCTGTTCCAGCTGGACGCGGGCTTGCAGCCGCGGGTCGTCGCCGGCGTGCCTCCCGACTTCTTTTCGGCGACCGGCCAGCGTTGGGGCAACCCGCTGTACGACTGGCCGTCGATGCGCAACGACGGCTTCGCCTGGTGGATCGCTCGCGTCAAGCACGAGTTGACGCGCGCCGACATCTTGCGCGTCGACCACTTCCGCGGGTTCGCGGGCTACTGGGAGATTCCAGCCGATTGCCCCACCGCGGTCGAGGGTCGCTGGGTCGGCGCGCCGGGCCGCGAACTGCTCGTCGCGTTGCGTGCCGCGCTGGGCGATCTGCCGATCATCGCCGAGGACCTGGGCGTGATCACCCCCGATGTCGAAGCGCTGCGCGACGACTTCGATCTGCCGGGCATGAAAGTCCTGCAGTTCGCCTTCGGCGGCGATGCCGATCATGCGTTCCTGCCGCACAACTACGCCCCCAACTGCTGCGTCTACACGGGTACACACGACAACGACACCGTGCTCGGCTGGTGGCATGGCGCCAGCCAACGGGAGCGTCGATTCGCGCAGCTCTACCTCGATGCGCACGAGGGTGCGATGCATTGGGCGATGATCCGTGCGGCATGGGCATCGGTGGCCAAGCTGGCGGTCTGCCAGCTTCAGGATGCGCTCGGTCTGGACAGCGCGCACCGCATGAACACACCCGGCCGCCTCGATTGCTGGGCCTGGCGCTTCCGCTGGGACCAGGTTGGCGATATGCCTGCGCGTCGTCTGGCCGAATTGAGCGCTGCCTACGGTCGCGCCGCAATCGATGGGCTCGACCTGCCGGCTTACCCGAGCGACCGCTCGCAGCCGTGACTGCAGGCATGATCGCAACCTGGCACGATCCTGGAGAGACGATGAACAGGCTCATTCGCAACGCGCTGATCGCGGCCCTGTCGCTCGCCCTGAACCCGACGTTCGCGCAGTCCGATCTGGGCAGTCCGTCGCGGGGGCAAGCGGTGCACGTCCTGCCGGACTCGGCCGCGGGTCGTGTGGTCGCGACCGTCTACGAAGGGCGCTTCGCCTGGGTGCGAATCGAGACGCGTGAAGACGGCGCGGCTGCGAACCAGCACCCGTTCGACGTCGCCCCGACCTCGCTGCGTGCCATGCTCGAACGCGTGCAACTGGTCGACGCCAAACCCGCGCAGCTGTTCACCGCCAAGCAACTCGACGAGATCGTCGCGCCGCTCGCCACGGCACTGGGCCGGGCGAATGCCGGGCAGGACGTCAGCATTGCGGTGAGCGACCAGTTCGGATTCCTCGGGCCGCTGGCTTCGCGCGCAGTGACCACCGCGCGCATCTTCCACCGCGACGGCCAACTGCACCTGATTGCCGGCCTCGTGCGCCGCGACTTCGAATCGCAATTCCGCGGCAGCGGCATTCTGATCGCCTTCGAGCCCGGTCAACGTGCCAAACCCGTCGAGCGCGGCGTCAAGCTCGCCGTGGCGCCTGGCAACGGCAGCCAACAGCGCGATGACTGGATCGTACTGAGCACCAGTGTCGCGACGCCTGTGCCCGGCGCTGCGTTGCCGACCGCGATACCCAATGCGGCGACACCCATCGCGACACCCGCCGCGGCGGCCGGCGGCACCGGCGCGGCGAGCGCGGCCAGGCCGAGTGCGCCGGCAACGCCGCCCGCACCGGCAGCCAAGGAGGCCGACGAGCTGTACCGCAGCGCCGCGGAACGACTGCGCACGCTCGAGAAGTTGCGCAAGGACGGGCTGATCTCCGAGGCGGAATACCAGGAGAAACGCCGGCAAATCTTGCGCGAGCTCTGAGCCCCGGCTCAGCGGGGCCACGGTGCGCAGGTCCACGCGCGACCGGCGGCCGATCGAATGCCCGCGACGAGCCGAAGGCGCGCCGCCTCATCCGCTCGCCGGCGCGAGACGGTGAGGTGGCATCCCGAGCCGCAGCTACTTGACGTTCAGCAGTTGCTTGACTTGCTCGAGGATCTTCATCGCTTCGGCCTCGCGATCTTCCTTCATCATGCGCTCGATGTCGCCGCGCAGTCGGCGCGCCTCGTCGGTCGTGGAGGGAGCGTAGGTGCCGGTCTTCAGGGCAGTGTCCACTTTCTTCATCTCGGCCATGTAGGTTGCGCTGGCCGCAGATGCGCTCAATGACACGCCGATGATGGCGAGGGCGAGCAGGGATTTCAGGGTTTTCATTCGGTCTCCAGTGCTGGGGGTCGTTGCGTTTGCCGCTGAGTACCACGACAAGGTGGCGAAGCGTCAGTCGGCCGGCGCGGCCTGGCCTTACAACGAATGACGTGCAAGCCGGGCGCGCCAACACAGGCGGCCTCGTCGGTGCGGGCCGCGGCCTGGCGCGGCGGGGTGATCCCGCCGCGCGACGGCCGATCGCGCGCGACACCGCGGGCGGTCACGCGCCGTGCATGCGCGGCGCCGGCGTCGTTGGCGCCGCCGACCCCGCACAGCCGTCAACCGTCGGGTGCCGGGACCAGCGGCGCCAGCGCGCCCGACCAGGCCGCGTGCACCTCGGCGGTCACGGCGTCGGCGCGGCCTTCATAACGTGGCGAGAAGTGAAACGGCATCACGTGCCGGGCGCCGACGTGGCGCGCGATCTGGCCGGCCTGGCGCGCCGTCAGGTGGTTCTTGCGCGCCGCATGGTCGGCGTCGGCATCGAGGAACACCGCCTCGATGAACAGCCGGTCGACGCCGGCCAGCAAGGGCGACAGCGTCGCGAGGTTCGTGGCGGTGAAGCGCAGGTCGGTCACGTAGCCGATGCGCTGGCCGGGCGCGACGTCGAGGATCACGTCGCGCAGGTCGGCCACCGTCCGGACGGAGGCGTGCTCGCCGAGCCGGTCGCGCCAGCGCAACTCGATCGGCGCATCCCCGGCGGCGCCGCTCAATACCGCCTGCTTCAAGTCGCGCAGCCATGCACCGGTGCTCACGCCCAGCGCGGCCAGGCGGTCCTTGGCCACCTTGAGCCTGGCCTTCTCCTCGATGGCGTAGGCCAGGCACGGCATGCCGTGGTCGACGAAACGCGCGCGCACGCGGCACAGCGCGTCCTCGCACAGCACGTCGCCCGCCGGCTGCCACGGCGCGCAGGGCTCGCGCTCGAAGCGCGTGCGGCTGGAGAAACGCGCGCGCTGGCCGCGGCCGTCGACACCGAGCTCGCGCACATCGAGCACCAGCTCGACCTCGTAGCGGTGCACCACGTTCCAGGTGTACGCCCTCAGCTTGTGCTCGACCTGCACGATGAAGTCGGGGCCGCCGAACAGCGTCAGGCCGGTCTTGCGCCCGAGCACCACGCGCAGCAGCTGGTCGAAGCCGGCGAAGTGGTCCATGTGGGTGTGGGTGACGAACACCTGCGACAGGCGCATCAGCTTGCGCGGCGGCAGTGCGGCGATGTCGCCCAGGTCGAACAGCAGCGCACGCCGCTCGTCGCGCAAATCGACATGCAGGCCGGGGTCGCCGAAGACGTCGTTGACGAGACGGGGTTCGAACCGCTGGTGCATGGAATTGATTCGGATCAACGGCGACAATGCTTCAGGGCCGGCCGGCGATCGCCCGCCACCAGAGTCGGTCATCATCGACTGCCCCAACGTTAAGGCCAAACAGGTACCGGCGTGGCAGAGCAGGCCCGCGTGCGAACGCCCTCACCATCGCGAGCCGCGGATCCCGCTGCGCCGGCGTTGCTGGCCATCGTCGAAGCCACCTTGCGCGAGCTGCACGCCGATGCACCGGGCCTGCCGCCGGTGACGCTGGACAGCGTGCTCGACCGCGACCTCGGTCTCGACAGCCTGGCGCGCATGGAAGTGCTGCTGCGCGTCGAGCGCGGCTTCGGCATCCACCTGCCCGAAGACACGCTGCAGCGCGCCGACACCGTGGCCGACCTGTGGCGCGCAGTGCAGCGCGGCGCGGTCGAGCCGGGCTGGGCGGGCGGGGCGCGCACGGCCGCAATGCCGCTCAGCCCTGATGCGGCGGCCGCGGCGCCGCCGACGCCAACCGGCGAGTCCGGAGCGCAGGACGAGACCGCGCCGCTGGCCGCTGCCACGCTGCTGGCGGCGTTCGACTGGCACCTGCGCCTCCATCCCGAGCGAACCCAGGTCACCTGCCTGGTCGACGACGTGGCGCACCCGATCAGCTACCGGCAGCTGGACGAATCGGCCACCGCGCTGGCCGCCGGGCTGCAGCGCTCCGGCGTGTCGCCGCGCCAGTGCGTGGCGATCATGCTGCCGACCTCGCCCGAGTACTTCGCCACCTACCTCGGCATCCTGCGCGCCGGGGCGATTCCGGTGCCGATCTATCCGCCGGCGCGCGCCTCGCAGCTCGAGGACCACGTGTTGCGGCACGCCGGCATCCTCGACAACGCCCAGGCCACGCTGCTGGTCACCGTGCCCGAGGCGATGGTGGTCGCGCGCCTGCTGCAGGCGCGCCTGCCGGGGTTGCGCCACGTCACGACGCCGCAGCAGCTTGGCGCAGGCGGTGGTGTGCCGGCGGCGGTGACGACACGGCCCGACGACATCGCCTTCATTCAATACACCTCGGGCAGCACCGGCAACCCGAAGGGCGTGGCGCTGACGCATGCCAACCTGATGGCCAACATCCGCGCGATGGCGCAGACGGTGCAGGCCACGCCGCGCGACGTGTTCGTCAGCTGGCTGCCGCTGTACCACGACATGGGGCTGATCGGCGCCTGGCTGGGTGGCCTGGTGGTCGGCTATCCGCTGGTGGTGATGTCGCCGCTGGCCTTCCTGGCGCGGCCGCTGGCCTGGCTGCAGGCGATCCACCGCCACCGCGGCACGCTGTCGGCGGCGCCCAACTTCGCCTACGAGCTGTGCCTGAAACGCCTCGCCGACGCCGACCTGGAAGGCGTCGATCTGAGCAGCTGGCGCCTGGCCTTCAACGGCGCCGAGGCGGTCAGCCCCGACACCGTCGAGCGCTTCCAGCAGCGCTTTGCGCGCTATGGCCTGAAGCCCGAGGCCATGGCGCCGGTGTACGGCCTGGCCGAGGCCTGCGTCGGCCTGCTGTTTCCGCCGCTCGGCCGCGTGCCGCGCATCGACCGCATCCGGCGCGAGCCGTTCGCGCGCGAGCGGCGGGCCGTGCCGGCCGCGGCGGACGACGCCACAGCACTGCGCTTCGTGGCCTGCGGCGCGCCGCTGCCCGGCCATGCGATCCGCATCCTCGACGAGGACGGTCGCGAGGTGGCCGAGCGTGTCGAAGGCCGGCTCGAATTCAACGGCCCTTCGGCGACCCACGGCTACTTTCGCAACCCGGTGCAGACCGGACGGCTGATCCACGACGGCTGGCTCGACACCGGCGACCGCGCCTACCGCGCCGAGGGTGACGTGGTCATCACCGGCCGCGTGAAGGACATCGTGATCCGCGGCGGGCGCAACCTGTACCCGCAGGAGATCGAGGAGGCCGTCGGCGCCGTCGACGGCGTGCGCAAGGGCTGCGTGGCGGTGTTCGGCAGCGCCGACCCGGCCACCGGCACTGAGCGCCTGGTGGTGCTGGCCGAAGTGCGTCCCGGCGACCACGACGCGCAGGCACGCCTGCACGACGCGGTGTCGCGCGCGGTGCTCGGCGCGATCGGCGAGCCGCCCGACCAGATCGTGCTGGCGCCGCCGCACACCGTGCTGAAGACCTCCAGCGGCAAGGTGCGCCGCTCGGCCTGCCGCGAGCGGTTCGAGTCGGGCTCGATCGGCGCGGCGCCGGCCACGGCGCGGCAGCAGGTGCTGCGCTTGGCCCTTGGTGCGCTGGCGCCGCGCCTGCGGCACATCGGATCGCGGATCGGCGGCTTGCTGTTCGGGCTGCAGGCCAGCGTGGCGTTCTGGATCCTGGCGCCGACGACCTGGCTGCTGACGGCGCTGATCACCAAGCCGCAGCGGGCCTGGCGCCTGGGCCACCATGCCGCACGAACGCTGCTGCGCCTGACCGGCACGCCGCTCACGGTGCATGGCCTGGAGCATCTGCCCGGCGGGCCGTGTGTGCTGGTCAGCAACCATGGCAGCTACGCCGACGGCATGCTGCTGGTCGCGGCGTTGCCGCGTGCGTTCACTTTCGTCGCCAAACGCGAGCTGCTGGACCAGCCGATTGCCCGCATCTACCTGCGGCGGCTGGGCGCCGAATTCGTCGAGCGCGCCGAGGCCGCGCGCAGCGTGGCCGACGCGACGCGCCTGGCCGACGCGGTCGCGCAGGGGCGTTCGCTGCTGGTGTTTCCCGAAGGCACCTTCGTCGACCGCCCCGGCCTGCTGCCGTTTCACCTGGGCGCGTTTCTCGCCGCCGCGCGCGCCGGCGTGCCGGTGGTGCCGGTCGCGCTGCGCGGCAACCGCGAGCTGCTGCCCGGAAACAGCTGGTGGCCGCGGCGGTCGCGGCTGGACGTGCACATCGGCGAGCCGGTGGTCGCCTCGGGCGACACGAGCGATGTCTTCGCCACGGCGGTGCGGCTGCGCGACGCGGCGCACCACGCGATCGCCCGCAGGGCCGACGCCGACTAAAACCAAAGGCGCGCCGCGCGGTCACAGGCGCACGCCGGTGGCCGCGGCGCCGGGCGACCGAGTCGACGGCCTCAGTCGCGATAACCGGTGTCGATGCGGTCGACCAGTCGCACCAGCGCATCGAACACGTCGCGCCCGCCGCCGTGTTCGGGATGGAACTGCAACGCGTCGGCGCTGGCCTTGCGCTGCACCGCGTCCGAGATCGGAATCGTGGGCCCCAGCGCCGCGCCGGCCAGCTGCACCTCGCAGGCGCGCTGCAGCGTCCACAGCACCACGAACGCCTGCTCGATCGTGCGGCCCCAGGCGAGCAGGCCATGGTTGCGCAGGATCACCGCCTGGCGGTGGCCGATCGAGCGCAGCAGCCGCGGGCCCTCGTCGGCGTGCACGGTGATGCCCTCGAAGTCGTGGTAGGCGACGCGATCGTGCAACTGCGCCGAGTAGAAGTTGTCCATCGACAGCCCGGCGCGCGCGCCGGCCACCGCACAGCCGGCCGTGGTGTGGGTGTGCATCACGCAGTGGGCGTCGGCGATGCCGCGGTGGATCGCCGCGTGCACAGTGAAGCCGGCCGGGTTGACGCCCCACCTGGACTCGCCGATCACGCGGCCTTGGCCGTCGACCTTGACCAGGTTGGACGCGGTGACCTCCGAGTAGTGCAGCCCGAACGGGTTGATCAGGAAGTGCCCGTCGCTGCCGGGCAGGCGCAGCGTGATGTGGTTGTAGATCAGCTCGACCCAGCCGAGCATCGCGAACACGCGGTAGCAGGCGGCCAGTCGCATGCGTTGTTCACGCTCGGTGGGGGCGGCGACGCTCATGCCGGTCTCCGTCAGGCCGCCAGCGCGCGCCGCATCGCGCCGATCACCTCGGCATAGCCGCGCTGGCCGAAGATCGCGCTGCCGGCCACGAAGGTATCGGCACCGGCATCGGCGACGCGGCGGATGTTGTCGACCTTGATGCCGCCGTCGACCTCGAGCCGGATGTCGCGGCCGCTGGCATCGATGATCTTGCGCAGGCGCTCGATCTTGCGCAGCGCCGAATCGATGAAACTCTGGCCGCCGAAGCCCGGATTCACGCTCATCACCAGCAGCAGGTCGACCTTGTCGAGCACCCACTCCAGGCCTTCGATCGGTGCCGCCGGGTTGAACACCAGACCGGCCTGGCAGCCCGCGGCGCGAATCAGCTGCAGCGTGCGGTCGACATGCGTGCTGGCGTCGGGGTGGAAGCTGATCAGGTCGGCCCCCGCCTTGGCGAACGCCTGCGCCAGCGCATCGACCGGCTGCACCATCAGGTGCACGTCGATCGGCACCCTGGCGCCATCGGCCTTGACGGCAAACGGGCGCAGCGCCTCGCACACCATCGGCCCGAAGGTCAGGTTGGGCACGTAGTGGTTGTCCATCACGTCGAAGTGGATCCAGTCGGCACCGGCGGCGACGACGTCGCGCACTTCCTCGCCCAGGCGGGCGAAGTCGGCCGAGAGGATGCTGGGGGCGATGCGGTAGGTCGACGGCATGTCGCGGGTGAACCTGGCCAATCAGACGAGCACAATTGTGGCAGCCTTCCTAGAATGAGTCGCATGCCCAAACCCGAATTCAGCTGCAAGGTCGCGGTGCGCCCGCTGCCCGAGCAGACCGACGCGTCACGCGAGCAGTATGCGTACGCCTACACGGTCACCATCGTCAACACCGGCGACACCGCGGCGCAGCTGATCGCGCGCCAGTGGTGGATCACCGACCACCGCGGCCAGGTGCAGGAGGTGCGTGGCCTGGGCGCGGTGGGCCACCAGCCGCTGCTCAACCCGGGCGAGAAGTTCGAGTACTCCAGCTGGGCGCAGATCGCCACGCCGATGGGTTCGATGAAGGGGCGCTACTTCTGCATCACGCACGACGCGCACTGGTTCGAGGTCGAGGTGCCCGAGTTCGCGCTGGCCGACGCGGCCGCGCTGCACTAGCCCAGCGCTAGCCCGGCACTAGCCCAGCACTAGCCCGGTTCGTCGGGCCCGCTGCGCTCGCCGCGCCTGCGGCCCGAGAACATCGTCCACCAGACGAGCAGGCCCAGCAGCGCCAGCGCCACGAGCATCTCCAGCAAAATCACCCACATGCGCTTGCGATTCGTCCGATGGTGGTTGTGGGGCATTCTAGGCAGCGGCGTGGCCTGCGCCAGCCCACCCGAGGCGCCGCCGCCGACGGCGCAGCCGGTGGCCTTCGGCCGTGCCGATCGCGTGCCGGTGCCGATCGAACGTGCGCGCGCGCGCTGGGTGCCGGCCGCGTGGGGCGAGCTGCCGGGCTGGAGCGACGACCGCACGCGCGAGCTGTGGCCGGCGCTGCTGACGGGCTGCGCGAAGCCGGCCGCGGGCTGGGCCGGCGTGTGCGCACTCGCGCGCAGCTTCACGCCGGTCGACGACGCCCAGGCGCGCGAGTTCCTGCAGCGCACGCTGGTGCCTTACCGCATCGAGTCGCTCGACGGGCAGACCAGCGGCCTGGCCACCGGCTACTTCGAGCCGCAGCTCAACGCCAGCCGCGTGCCGCGCAGCGGGCAGCAGGTGGCGCTGTGGCGGCCGCCACCGGACCTGGCCACGCGCAAGCCCTACTGGACGCGCGAGCAGCTCGACACGCTGCCGGCCGCGCGCGCCAGCCTGCGCGGCCAGGAGATCGCGTTTCTGGCCGATCCGCTGGATGCGCTGCTGGTGCAGGTGCAGGGCTCGGGGCGGCTGCGCGTGACCGAGCGCGATGGCCGCGAGCGCGCGATGCGGCTGGTCTATGCCGGCCACAACGACCATGGCTACCGCTCGGTCGGCCGCTGGCTGATCGACCGCGGCGAGCTGCGCAGCGAGGAGGCGTCGTGGCCGGCGATCCGCGACTGGGCGCGGCGCTACCCCGAGCGCGTGAACGAGACTGTTGTGGAGCAACCCGCGCGTGGTGTTCTTCGCCGAGGAGCCGTTGCTCGACGAGTCGATCGGCCCGCGCGGCGCGCAAGGGGTGCCGCTGACGCCCGGGCGTTCCGTGGCCGTGGACCCGCTGGCGCTGCCCTACGGCAGCGTGCTGTGGCTCGACAGCACCGAGCCGCTCACCGCCACGCCGCTGCGCCGCGCGGTGATGGCGCAAGACACCGGCAGCGCGATCACCGGCGCCGTGCGGATCGACTACTTCTGGGGCTGGGGCGCAGCGGCCGAGCAGCAGGCCGGGCGCATGAAGCAACCCTTGAGGCTGTGGGCGCTGTGGCCGCGGCCGGGTTGACCCGGTGCGCAATCAATCGCGCTCGACCGCGCCCGCTGGCATCGGCACGAAGCTGACGTCGAGCACGTCGCGCGAACGCATCGTGCCGTCGGCGGCGATGTCGATGACACGCAACTCCTGCAGGCCCTGCGGGCCGACCGGCAGCACCAGGCGGCCCGGCCGCGCCAGCTGCGCCAGCAGCGCCGGCGGCACCTCGGTGGGCGCGGCGGTGACGACGATGCCGTCGTACGGCGCGCCGGCCGGCCAGCCGAGCCAGCCGTCGGCCACGTGCAGCTCCGACGTTGTGCAGGCCCAGCTCGCGCAGATGCGCCGCGGCCACACGCGACAAGGCCGCGTGGCGCTCGAGGCTGACCACCTGCGCAGCCAGCCGCGCCAGCACCGCGGCCTGGTAGCCGCAGCCGGTGCCGATCTCGAGCACGCGGTGCGTGGACAACGGGTCGAGCAGCGCGGTCATCAACGCGACGATGAACGGCTGCGAGATCGTCTGCCCGTGGCCGATCGGCAGCGGCCGGTTGTCCAGTGCCTGCATCTTCCCAGCCGAGCTCGACAAAGCGTTCGCGCGGCACGCTGCGCAGCGCCTGCCACACCCGCGCGCCCGGCTCGCGCAGCCCGGTGCGCGATCGCGTGGCGGCGAAATCGGCCGCCACCTCGGCCCACAGCCGTTCGGCATCGGCCTCGGACAGCGGACGCGGCAGGTCAGCCATGGTCACGCCCCGGTGGACGCAGCTGCGACAGCGGCCGCGCCGCGCCGGACTTCAACTCGCCGAGCGAGTAGCAGGTGTACACGGCCTTCACATCGGGCGGCCTGAAGTGGGGTCGAGCGAGCCGCGCGGGCAGGCGTCGAGGTGGTGGCGGCCATCATGGCCGGGTTGGTGTTTTCCCGATCGGGCGCTGTGTCGGCGCGCTGGTTTCGCGGGCGTGCATCGCCACGGCATGGAGCTTGCGCCGAGTATCCCCCTGCTGGCATTCAAAGAAAAGACTTGCCGGCCACCCGCCCCTACACTGGCGCCACGCCCGCCGAGGCGGCCATCCGTTGGAGACAACCGCCCATGAACGCCCCTTTGCCCGAGTCGATCCGCAAGGCTCTGGAGAGCGTGACGCTCGACGACAAGTACGCGCTCGAATCGGGCCGCGCCTTCATGAGCGGCGTGCAGGCGCTGGTGCGGCTGCCGATGCTGCAGCGCGCGCGCGACGCGAAGCAAGGGCTCAACACCGCCGGCTTCGTCAGCGGCTACCGCGGCTCGCCGCTGGGCGGCTACGACCAGGCGCTGTGGACGGCGCAGAAGCACCTGGCCGCCAACCACGTGGTGTTCCAGCCCGGCGTGAACGAGGAGCTCGCGGCCACCGCGCTGTGGGGCACGCAGCAGCTCGAGTTCGACAAGGCGAACAACAAGTACGACGGCGTGTTCGGCATCTGGTACGGCAAGGGCCCGGGCGTGGACCGCTGCTCCGACGTGTTCAAGCACGCCAACCTGGCCGGCACCTCGCCGCACGGCGGCGTGATCGCGATCGCCGGCGACGACCACGTGGCCAAGAGCAGCACCGCGGCGCACCAGAGCGACCACATCTTCAAGGCCTGCGGGCTGCCGCTGTTCTTCCCGGCCAGCGCGCAGGACATCCTGGACCTCGGGCTGCACGCCTTCGCGATGAGCCGCTTCGCCGGCGTGTGGACGTCGATGAAGACGATCCAGGAGGTGGTGGAATCCGCCGCCAGCATCGACGTGAGCCCCGACCGCGTGAACATCGTGCTGCCGCAGGACTTTGCGATGCCGCCCGGCGGCCTGCACATCCGCTGGCCCGACACCGCGCTGGTGCAGGAGGCGCGGCTGTTCGACTTCAAGTGGTATGCGGCGCTGGCCTACGTGCGCGCCAACAAGCTCAACCACAACGTGATCAGCGGGCCGCACGACCGCTTCGGCATCATCGCCAGCGGCAAGGCGTTCAACGACACGCGCCAGGCGCTGGCCGACCTGGGGCTGGACGACGACACCTGCCGCCGACTGGGCATCCGGCTGCACAAGGTGAACGTGGTGTGGCCGCTGGAGGCGACGATCACGCGCGACTTCGCGCAGGGGCTGCAGGAGATCCTGGTGGTCGAGGAGAAGCGCCAGGTCATCGAGTACCAGCTGAAGGAAGAGCTCTACAACTGGCGCGCCGACGTGCGGCCGCACGTGCTCGGCAAGTTCGACCAGCAGGGCAGTGATGTCGGGGGCGACGAGGGCGGCGAGTGGAGCCAGCCCAACCCGAGCGGCAACTGGCTGCTGCGCGCCAACGCCGACCTGTCGCCGGCGATCATCGCGCAGGCGATCGCCAAGCGGCTGAAGAAGCTGGGCGTCGACGCCGACATCGCGGCGCGCATGGACGCGCGGCTGGACATCGTGCACGCCAAGGAGCGCGCGCTGGCGGCAGGCCCGAGCGGCGGCGCCGAGCGGCAACCGTGGTTCTGCTCGGGCTGCCCGCACAACACCAGCACGCGCGTGCCCGAGGGCTCGCTGGCGATGGCCGGCATCGGCTGCCATTTCATGGCCGTGTGGATGGACCGCTCGACGGTGGGCTTCACGCAGATGGGCGGCGAAGGCGTGCCGTGGGTCGGGCAGGCGCCGTTTTCCAAGCGGCCGCACATGTTCGCCAACCTCGGCGACGGCACCTACTACCACTCGGGCTTCCTGGCGGTGCGCCAGAGCATCGCCGCGGGCGTGAACATCACCTACAAGATCCTGGTCAACGACGCGGTGGCGATGACCGGCGGGCAGCCGCTGGACGGCTCGCTGACCGTGCCGCAGATGACGCGCGAGCTCGAGGCCGAGGGCGCGAAGCAAATCGTGATCGTCACCGACGACACCGACAAGTACAACGTGCCGCTGAGCCTGGCGCCCGGCACCACCGTGCGCCACCGCGACCAGCTCGACGCCGTGCAGCGCGAGCTGCGCGAGGTGGAAGGCTGCACGATCCTGCTGTACGACCAGACCTGCGCCACCGAGAAGCGGCGCCGGCGCAAGCGCGGCAAGCTGGTCGACCCGGCCAAGCGCGTGGTGATCAACGAGCTGGTCTGCGAAGGCTGCGGCGACTGCAGCGTGGCCAGCAACTGCCTGAGCGTGGAGCCGATCGAAACCGAATTCGGCCGCAAGCGCCGCATCAACCAGAACACCTGCAACAAGGACTACTCCTGCGTGAAGGGCTTCTGCCCGAGCTTTGTCACGGTCGAAGGCGGCCAGCTGAAGAAGCCGAAGAAGGAAACCAACGCGCGTCGACCCGCACACGCTGCCGGCGATCCCCGAGCCGGACCTGCCGCTCGCCGAGGAAGCCTGGGGCATCGTGGTGGCCGGCATCGGCGGCACCGGCGTGATCACGATCGGCCAGTTGCTGGGCATGGCCGCGCACCTGGAAGGCAAGGGCGTGGTCACGCAGGACAGCGCGGGCCTGGCGCAAAAGGGCGGCGCGACGTGGAGCCACATCCAGATCGCCAACCGGCCTTCGGACATCCACACCACCAAGGTGGACACCGCGAAGGCGGATCTCGTGATCGCCTGCGACAGCATCGTGGCCGCGGGCAAGGCCACGCTGGCGCTGATGCACCAGGGCCGCACCTACGTGGCGTTGAACTCGCACGCCACGCCCACTGCGGCCTTCGTGGGCAACCCGGATTGGCAGAGCCCCACCGGCGGCTGCGAGGCGGCGCTGCAATCGGCCGTGGGTGCCGGCCACCTGGGCCTGCTGGACGCGGAAGCCGTGGCCGTGCAACTGCTGGGCGACTCGATCTACAACAACCCGCTGCTGCTGGGTTACGCGTGGCAGAAGGGCAAGGTGCCGGTGAGCCGCGCGGCGCTGCTGCGCGCGATCGAGCTGAACGGCGTGCAGGTGGACAACAACAAGGCTGCCTTCGAATGGGGCCGGCGCTGCGCGCACGACCTGGCCGCGGTGACGGCCCTCTTCAAAGCCGCGCAGGTGATCGAGTTCGTGAAGAAGCCGTCGCTCGACGAGATGGTGGCCAGCCGGGTGGAGTTTCTGACCGGCTACCAGGACAGCGACTATGCCGCGTCGTACCGCAGCTTCGTCGACAAGGTGCGCCGCGCCGAGACGCAGCTGGGCGGCAGCGTGGGCACGAAGCTGAGCGAAGCGGTGGCGCGCTACCTCTTCAAGCTGATGGCCTACAAGGACGAGTACGAAGTGGCGCGGCTGCACACCGACCCGGCGTTCACGCGCAAGATCGATGCGATGTTCGAGGGCGACTACAGAATCGTGCACCACCTCGCGCCGCCGTTGACGGCGAAGCGCAACGACAAGGGCGAGCTGGTGAAGAGCGCCTACGCCGGCGCCTGGCTGCGCGGCATGGTGTTCCCGCTGCTGGCCCGGCTGAAGGGGCTGCGCGGCGGCGCGCTCGACGTCTTCGGCCGCAGCCAGGAGCGCCGGACCGAACGCGCGCTGATCGAGCAGTACAAGGCCTGCATCGACGAGCTGCTGGCCAACGGGCTGAGCGCCGGCAGGCTGCCGCTTGCGGTGGAGATCGCGCGCATTCCGGAGGACATTCGCGGCTACGGCCACGTGAAGCTGCGCCACCTGGCGGCGGCGCGCACAAAGTGGGACGCGCTGATGGCCCAGTGGCGCGCGGCGAGGCAGCCGGCGGCGGCCACGACGGCACGGGCGGCCTGAGCCCCACCGACGCGGCGCAAGCCCCGTCCGTCCACCGGCGCGAACGCCGGCGAGCACCACTGCTGCGCAGCCCGAGCTTCTCTAGATCTGATCCAGCGGGCTGCGCACGCCGCGGCCACCGCGGTTGAGCACGTGGGTGTAGATCATCGTGGTCTTCACGTCGCTGTGGCCGAGCAGCTCCTGCACGGTGCGGATGTCGTAGCCGGCCTGCAGCAGGTGGGTGGCGAACGAGTGGCGCCTATCTCGCCGACGAGATAGGCGCCACTATCTTCCCTTCCTGACTATGTCTCGTGATTCTGAGCGCGTGGTCCGGCATCGTGGGACTTCGGTGTTCGTGCCCCGCGGCGCCCGCCTCATCACTCGACATAGTCAGGCCGCTACAGTCCGTTGAGGAACGCCAGCAGCCGGTCGCCGGGCTGATATCGACCAGGCCTGCCCAGCAGGGGTGTGGTCTTGGCCAGAGCCTGTTCCTTCATCGCCAGGGATGCATCGAGATAGATCTGCGTGGTCTCGACGCTCTCATGTCCGAGCCAAAGGGCAATCACGGAGCGCCTCACGCCGGACTGCAGAAGGTCCATGGCCATGGTGTGCCTCAAGCGGTGGACGGTAACGCGCTTCTGACACAGCGACGGACAGGCGCTCGATGCCGTCGATCGATGTTTGTTCAGCAGGTACTGCACACCATGAACGCTCAGACGTTCGCCTTTGGCACTGGGAAACAAGACCTGCCCGTCGCCGCGCTGTCGCTCGCGCAACCAGGCGGTCAAGACGGCCTGCGTTGGCTTGGCCAATGGCGTACAGCGCTCCTTGCGGCCCTTGCCGAGCACGCGCAGGTGCGCCCCTGTCCCGAGGACAAGATCCTCGCGCTTGAGCCCGGTCATCTCGGACAGCCGCAAGCCGGTCTGCACCGCCACCAGCATGAAGGCGTGATCGCGCCGCCCGGACCAGGTATGGCGATCCGGGGCAAGGAGCAAGGCGTCGACCTCCGCGCGGCTCAGAAACGGGACCAGCGTGCGCGTGTAGCGCTTGCTGGGGATGGCCAGCACGCGCTGGATTTGCGCGGAGTGCGCCGGCGCTTCGAACGCCGCGAAGCGAAAGAAGGAATGGATCGCGGTGAGTCGCAGATTGCGGCTGCGAACGCTGATGCCGCGCCGCTTCTCCAGGTCATCCAGAAACGCCACGATCAAGGGCGCATCGATCTCTTCGAAGCTCAAGCGTGACGGCGGCTTGTGCAGCCGCTTCTGGACGAACTTCAAGAACTGGCGGAAGGTGTCGCGATAGGAACTGATGGTGTGCGCACTGGCCTGGCGCTGCAGCATCAAGCGCTGTGTGAAGAAGCGCTCCAGCAGCGGGGCAAAGCTGGCAGGATGGATCATGGCCGCCCCTCCCAGCAGTGTTCGAGCCGACGCATGGCCTCACGCATCAGTTCGGGGGACCCGTTCAGATACCACTGCGTATCGGCGACGTGGACATGCCCGAGATAGGCCGACAGCACCGGCAGAAGGCGCTCGGGGTCCTGGTCGCGTTGGTACCAGCGCACGAGCGTATTCGTCGCGAATCGATGACGCATGTCATGCAGGCGCGGCCCGTGGCTGTCGGACAGGCCGCGCAGGCCGATCTGCCGCGACAGCGCATAGAAAGCCCGATGCACCTCCGCGCCATCCAGGCGATTGCCCCGGTTCGAGACGAACACGTAGGGTGACACCGGACGGTCGGCCCAACGGTGGCCGCGCTCGGCAAGGTAGCGCCGCGAGCACCTGGCAGGTGGATGCGTGCAAGGGCACGAGGCGGTCCTTGCCACACTTGGCACCGCGAATGGTCAGCATCGCGGAGTCCAGGTCGACGTCTGGAAGCTGGAGGTTGAGCGCCTCGCCGAGTCGCAGGCCCGTGACGCTCAGCAGTCCGAACAGACAGTGGAACATCCGCGGTCTGAGTGCGTCGCGCGTGTGACGGCAGGTCATGGCCAGCGCCGCGCGCAACAAGCAACTGATCTCTTCGTCCGAATACAGATAGGGACGTGCCCGCCGGGGTCGGAACGGCAGCAAGCCCGGCGGCGGAATCTGCGTGCGCGGATCTGTCGCGCTGCGGTAGCGGGCGAACCCGCGAACGAAGCTCAGTCGTTGCGCCCAATGGGCCGGCGTGGCATCTCTGGGCTGTTGCGCCCAGGCGAGAGCCAACTCCGAAGTGATGTAGAGCGCGCGGCGCTGGCGCATGAAGGCGGCGAAGTCGAGCAAGCCCTTGCCGGCCTCCCTGAGCTTGAAACCCAGATCGCGCCGCATCGTCAGATAGTCTTGGATGGCCTGACGCAGGGTGTTCATTGCGCACCCCCCGGCCACGGCAGCGCCAGCTTGCGCAGTGCCTGGATATCGACCTTCGTGTAGATCATCGTTGTCTGTGGATGGCGATGCCCCAGGAGATCACCGATCTCGCCGAGCGAAGCGCCGCCGCGCAACATCTCGGTGGCCAGACCATGACGAAACTGGTGCGCACCGAAGGTGGGCGCATCGACATCGCTGCGCTGCAGGCGATGCCGCACGATCGTGCCAATGGCGCAGCCCCCTTGGAACGCGCACGCTGGCGCTCGAGCACGCAGAAAGACGCATCGGCTGGTACTGGGTGGCCGACCGCTCTTCAGATACGCGGCGATCGCGCTGCCGACATCGGCAGGCAAGGGCAACTCGTTGCGATGGCCACTCTTGCCGTGCACGCTCAGCTGCCCTGCCTTCCAGTCGATGTCGTCGAGCTTCAAGGACGCCACTTCGCCGGAACGCAGTCCCAATCGGGCAAGCAGCAGCACGATGGCATAGTCGCGACGCCCGGTCGCGCTGCGCCGATCGATGCTGGCCAGCACCTGACGCACCTGCTCGGGCGCGATCGCGCGCGGGATCGATGCCATCGACCAGTTGGGGACGACGGGCACAGCGGCCGCCAGATCCACATCGACCTCGCCGCAAAACCGGGCGTAGCTCAGGAACGAGCGCAGCGCGGTGGTCATGAGCTTGGCGCGCTTCCTGTGCAGACGTGGCGCCTGGTGTCGGACAAAGCGCACGACGTCGGCAGCACTCAAGCAAGACAGCTTGACCGACCCCGCCCCGAAGCGATGCTTGAGGAAGTCGCGGACGAACGGAACGTAGGCGACGATCGTGGCCGTGGCCAGTGCACGCGCCTCGCGCAGGTACACCTCGTATGCGCGGACATGATGATCAACCGAGAACGGCTCTGGCACCGCAGCGAGCCTCTCCTCGGGAACCACACCTTCACGGCGCAGAAAGTCGATCAAGTGCGCGATCGCCGCGTGGTCACCGTCCTTGGGTTGCAGGTGTCGAGACCGATACCGCAAGTACCGCGGCAGATGGTCGGAGGTGATGTCCTGCAGCGCCACTGCGTTCTGCCGCAAGCCATCGGCTGAAGCAGGCCCCGAGCAGGACCTGCCGGTGAATCCACTTCACCGTGTATCCCGTGGCATCCAACGAGTCTGCAAACCTGCCCAGATACGGCGCAATCGGTCCTTCCGGGACTCGTGACAGGACTACCTGGCTATTGATGACGACATTCATGGCGAACCCCTTGCCCCACCGGGGCAGTGCGAGGGGTCCAAGACTATGTCGAGCTTCTCGCGCGGAAGTCCGCGCACCACGAGGCCGCCGGCCATGTGCAAGACATAGTCAGGAAGGGAAGATAGTGGCGCCTATCTCGCTGACGAGATAGCCGGCACT
>CAWFCV010000006.1:0-420129 GCA_963814435.1 uncultured beta proteobacterium | reverse complement strand
CGCAAGGTGTGAATGCCACCCACCTTGGTGATGCCTGCGGCGTCGCGGGCGCGGCAGTACGTCCGTTGGGCCAATTGCACATGCAGCGCTCGGGGCTGGCCCGCGCGCGGGCCGAACAGCCACTGGCGTGGCCGGCAGGTCTGCCAGTAGCGGCGCAGCAGCGCCAGCAGATCGTCGGCCAGCGGCACGTAGCGGTCGCGCGCGCCCTTGCCTTGCACGACGTGCACGCACATGCGGTCGGCGGCGCTGTCGATGTGCTCCACGCGCAGCGCGCACAGCTCGCTCACCCGCAGGCCCAGCCCGTAGGCCGTGGCCAGCAGCACATGCGCGCGCAGGTCGCGTGCGCACGACAGCACCGCCGCGACCTCGGCGCGCGACAGGATCTGCGGCAGGCGCTGCAACTGCGGGGCCAGCGGAATCTGGAACGCGTGGCCCTCCAGCCCGAGCACGGTGCCGTACAGGAAGCGAAATGCGCAGCCGTACTGGTTGACGCTGGCGCGCGCCAGGTGACGATCGCGCACCAGGTGCAGCAGGTACTGTTGCACCTGCTCGGCCGAGAGCGACTCGGGGCTGCAACCGTAGTGCCGCGCTAGGCGCGACACGGCCTCGATGTAGCTCTCCTGGGTGCGCGCGGCCATGCCGCGCAGCACCAGTGCGTCGAGCATGCGTTGTCGAAGCGGGGTCATCACCGTTCTCCTCGATCAGCGCGGGCACATGCCCGCATCGATCAAGGTACGGCGGCTGCGCGACCTCCTCGTCGAGGACCCACCACCGCGTCAGCGGTTTAGTTCAACGTAATTTCGACTTCACCATAGCACCATACCCGCAAGCACAGTCAAGGCGTGAACTGACGCCGAACTTCAGGTGTGACGCCGAACTTGGTTTCGCCGATGAGGTTGCGGGCCTTGATCATCGCCGTTGATTGAACGATACTGGATGTATGAACAGTATTGCGGCAGCCGCTCAACACGTCAAGGTGACGCCGCCGCCGACGCGTTTGTTGGCTCAGTTGCGCGAGCAACTGCGCTACCTGCACTACAGCATCCGCACCGAGCAGGCCTACCTCTACTGGGTGCGGCAGTTCATCCACTTCAATGGCCTGCGCCATCCGGGCGATCTCGGGCGGCAGGAAGTCGCACAGTTTCTCAGCCACCTGGCCAACGACCGCGACGTTGCGCCCGCCACCCACAAACAAGCGCTCTCAGCATTGCTGTTCTTGTACCGGCGGGTGTTGCAGGTCGACCTGCCGTGGATGGCCGAGATCGAACGTCCCGCCGCGGCGCGGCGTATTCCTGTGGTGCTGACGCAGTCCGAGGTCATGGCGGTGTTGCAGCGTCTGGATGGCGAATGCGGGCTGCTGGCGCGCCTGCTCTACGGCACCGGCATGCGGCTGCTGGAGGGGACGCGGCTGCGTGTCAAGGATGTCGAATTCGCCCGTGGCGTCATCGTCGTCCGCGACGGCAAGGGCGGCAAGGATCGTGTTGTCATGTTGCCGCAATCGCTGGTGGAGCCCCTGCGAGCGCAGGTGCGCCACGCGCGCGCCCTCTGGGCGCATGACCGCGCGAACAGCGTGCCTGGCGTGCACATGCCGTTTGCGCTCGATCGGAAGTACCCGCGCTCTGGGCACACCTGGGCCTGGTTCTGGGTGTTTCCGGCCGAGCAGCTGTCAATCGACCCGCGCGGCAATGGGCCGGCACCAGCTACGGGCGATGAGCTTGGCGGCACCGCAGGAACTGGGTGCCGGGTCAACGTTTGGCGGCGGCACCACCTGTCCGAGCAGCGCCTGCAGCGCGCAATGCGCCAGGCGGTTCGCGATGCGGCTATCGAAAAGCCGGCCACCGTACACACGCTGCGACATGCCTTTGCCACACACCTGCTGCAGTCGGGCACGGACATTCGCACGGTGCAAGAACTCCTTGGCCACAGCGACGTGAGCACGACAATGATCTACACGCACGTGCTCAAGGTGGAGGCCGGGCACACTGCCAGCCCGCTGGATGTGCTAGCCGGGGCGGCGGCGAGGCAGCCTTGGGTGGCGCCGGCAACGCAGCCGCCTACGACCCGCGAGGCTCAAGACGAGCAGTCCGGTTCGATGGATGAACTACTGCCTTCGCCTCGGCCTTTCGGTTCGACAGGTCCTGCACAGGACCACGATCCCGGCGCGGCGGCTGCCGAGGATGAACGCCCATTCGCTGAACAACCTGTCAGTCGCAGCACGCACGGCGTGCTGCGAAGTTGGTGGCGCAGGCTTAACCGATTGTGGACGACGCTGCGGCGGTAGTGGCGTCACCTCAGGTTGGGAAACGCTGACAGTTGTGGCCTCCACGCCAACGATCAGGGTTTGTCCCAAGCACAATACGAATTCCTGACCTACGACCTCCAGACCCCGACGCGGTGTGTCCGTCGGGTCGGTTGGTTGAAGCGCCGCCAATCGAGCTATGACCTGCTGGGACTTGCCGCGTTCCGGCGCCGAACTATGGTAAGCGCGCAATGAACCCCGTCCTTGAGCGAGGGGCCGCCGTCTGACCGGCTACGTTCCCACGTAGGCGGGGTCGTTCCAATGACAGCCCGCACAATCCGGACAGTCTCACGCCCGACCTGCCGCGATGCGCCTTCTTCAGTCCAAGGATCTGGACCTGCGGCGCGTCAAGCCGGCATTTGCCAAGCTTCGGGCGGCCATCGAGGCCGGCGACTTGCGCGCGGCCGACGTCAAGAAGCTGCATGTCGGCGGCTACTACCGTGCCAAGCTCGACTACAGCAACCGGCTGCTGCTGCAGTTCGCGCGCCAAGGCGACAGGACGGCGTGCCTCGCGCTCGAAGTGATCGAGAACCACGCCTGCGGGAAATCGCGCTTCCTGCGCGGCGCGCCGATCGACGATAACAAGCTCGAGCCGATCGCCGAGCCGGCGCGGCACGCCGAAGATGCTCAAGCGCTGCGCTGGCTGCACGGCAGCCGCGCCGAGTTCGAGCTGTTGGACAGGCCGATCGTCTTCGACGACGAGCAGGAGGCCGACCAGCCCAGGCGACGCATCTCGAGACTCCAGGGACGTTGCTGGAGCTCGGAGTCGGGCCGCGTCGCTGCACTGCTGAGAGAGCCGACGCGAGCAGTCCTGCCGGTCGTCTGCGCGTGGCCGGCCAGCGGCGCCATGCCGAGGGCAAGGCCGGAGGCGAAGCGGCGTCGATCCCCGCACGACGGGCAAAAGCCTCGGCGCTTGCACGAGAAGGCGACCAGCTTGTCGTGGCTGCAGTCGCCACAACGCAGGCGCAGAAAGCCGTGGGCCAGGATGCCGCATTCGAGGAAGGCGTCGACCTCATCCTTCACAAACTGCGGCAGATCGGCTGAGGCCGCGGCCTCAGCCTGCTCGAAGAAGGTCGCAGCGTGCTGCTGCACCAGGCGGTACAGCGTGGTCTGCTCCGGGCGGTGGCGCTCGTAGTGGACCGGGGCGCCATCGGGCGCCAGGTGAGGCTGCGCACCGATGGCTTGCACGCGATGCTCCCGAGGTGGTGACCTCGGACGGTCTCAAGCCCTGCACTGCGGCTCAATCGCTTCGAGTGCCGACTACCTTTGGGTGCCTGCCTCTGTGGGGCCCCGTTCTGGTGACCAGTTTGCGGTTGCTTCCGGCGCAGCGTCGACGAGACGAGATGCCGGGAAGCTGCCAGGCGCCACCTTCAGCGGATGGCCGACTGCCAGTCCGCAACATCACCAGGAAGCCGACGCTCCCGGTAGAGCCGGATCGAACGACCGCTGCCAAAGATCATTGGCGGTTTGAGTCGACCCGGAGCCGACTTCTCTTGTTCACCTGTCTTGGTCGGCAAGCAGACCTTGAAGTCTCCGGCGCTTGAATCCATTGGTGCAACGCCAGCGCTGGTGCGAAGCGTCTGAGAGAAGGCAGAGAATCCCATTGCCCTGCGAGCGACGAAAAGGGCATCGGGCTACAAGAGGGGTGACCATGCAGTTCAAAAACAGCCGGTTCGGGTCAGTAGTTCTTGCGCTCTTCTTCGCTGTCTGCTGTGTCGCGCTGCACCCCGCAGCCGCAGCCGACCCGAACTCGTGGCAGACAACCGACTGGCAGACATCAACTCCCGAAGAGCAGGGCATGTCGTCGAACGCCCTGGCCGATCTCGTCGACTTCGGTGCGGCCAACGCAATGGACAGTCTTCTTATCATTCGCCACGGCCGCATCGTCGTCGAGGCGCACTACGCGCCGTTTCGGCCGAGGCTCAAGCACATAGTGAATTCGGTGACCAAGGCTGTCGTCGGCACGCTGGCCGGCATCGCATTCAAGGAGGGCGTACTCGGGGCGCTCGACCAGCCGGTGATCGATCTGTTCCCCGAACGCAAGATCGCCAACCTCGACGCAATCAAGAAGGCGATGACGCTGGACATGCTGCTCGACTCGACGTCAGGCCTTGACTGGCGCGAGCCACTGACCAACGCGCCGCCGGAAACGATGCTTCAAATGGAGCGCAGTCGCGATTGGGTCGGCTTTGTCCTCGATCGCCCGATGGCGCAGGCCCCAGGGCTGGTTTTTGACTACAACAGCGGCACTTGGCACTTGCTGTCGGCGATTCTGGCGAAGAAGACGGGGGCCAGCGCGTTGGACTACGCGAAGCAGAAGCTCTTCACGCCGCTCGGCATCACCGACGTCACATGGCGCCATGACCCGCAAGGGATCACGGTCGGTGGCTACGGCCTCTTCATGCGTCCGCGAGACATGGCGAAGATCGGCTACCTCTATCTGCGCGGCGGCCAGTGGGCCGGGCAACAGCTGCTGCCGGCGAGCTGGGTCGACAAGGTGTATCACGCATCGGTCGACATGCGCCTCGGCACGACGCCGAGCCTTCGCTACGCCAACGGTTGGTGGGCCGTTCCAGACAAGCGCGCGTACATGGCAGTCGGCTTCCTGCGCCAACTGATCATCGTGTTACCCGATCTCGACATGGTCGCAGTCGCGACCGGACGGCAGCGCTACCAGACCATCGCTCTGATCGATCGCCTCACCGGGGCCGCTAGGTCCGAATCTGCACTGCCCGCCGACGCAGCCGGAAGCGCGCGACTAGCCGGACGTCTCAACGACGCGGCCACGGAAAAACCCACCGAAGTCGGCCTTGCATCGCCGCTGACCCGCATCATCTCCGGCAAGTCGTATCGGTTTGGGAGCAACGCTTTCGGGCTGAAGTCGATGAGGCTCGACTTGTTGTCACCCGCGCCGGCCTACGAAGCGATCATCGACCGAAGCAGGGCCGGACTTCCCGACTTGCGTGTCGGTGGCCCACTCGGTCTCGACGGCTACTACCGCACCAATGACAACGAGCCCGACGAGCTAAGGGCCGCGAAGGGGCGCTGGCTGACCGACACCCGCTTTCAGATCGTTTCGCGATCGATTCTCGAGGGAATCGTGACAACGGCGAACTTGACGTTTCAAGATGACCGAGTCGACGTCGAGATCGAGGACAACCGCGGGGTACGCGGCCGTTTCCAAGGCGATTCGAAGGACTGAATCGTCCGCGGGCGGGAGAGCGGTCTGTCGCAAGCACGCCCGCGCAGCCGTTGGTCAACCAGGCGATCACTCCGAAGGACCGCGATCGGGCTCGGCCTGGAACTTGCAGTCCCGGCCAAGAGGTCGATCGTTCAGTGGCCAAGCAGCCGTTCGGGTCAGCCGGGAGGGTCGAGTTTCGTAGCCATGCGGTTCACAGCTTCGGTCAGCGGTGGCAAATCCTGTTCGACGACAAGCCATACCGCCCCGAGGTCAACGCCGAGGTAGCCATGCACGATCACGTTGCGAAACCCAGCGAGTTCGCGCCATGGGATCTGTGGTTCGGTGGCCTTGATTTCGGTCGACAAGCGCTGGCTCGATTCGGCCAAGGTCTGCAGATTGCGAATCACAGCGTCTTGCACCAGACGCGAGGCCTCGAAGCGGGAGCGTTCGGCGTTGGTGTACGCGATGATCCGGTCCAGGCAGTCGCACATGTGCGCCAACAGCACCCGGTCCGCCTCGGGGCCTGGATTCACAGCGGCACGGCTTCTGCCAACACGCGCTCGCGCAGCGCAGGGTGCAAGCTCGCTTCGGTGACGACATCTACACGACGGCCCAGCAATTCCTGCGCATCCAGCAACAGGCCTCCCAAGGCGAGGGCGCTGGTTCCCGGGGCCAGAGTCACCAGTAGATCAACGTCACTGCTGTCAGTACCATCGCCACGGCTCATCGAGCCAAAAACCCGAACACCTGTGACTCCGCGCCTGCGTGCCAGTGCCAGCAGATCGGTGCGATGGGTTTCGATCAGCGGATGCATGGAAGCGAGTGTAGCCATGCCGGGCCGACATGCACTCAACGAAAGCTTTGGACAATTTCTGGCCACCGTTAGTCCGTAGCGTCGCGCGCAAAGCTGGATACACCCCCCGCTGCAATGCCGGGGCCGGCGCGGGCGGCTGCTTCATGGTGGCGGGGCAAGTGACTGCAATGGGTCGGTGCGCGCGGCCGCAGTATTGAAAGCAGCCGTTCGGTTGCAGTCTTGTCCCAATCGTCGGCGGCAATCCTCGAACGTCCGCAATGGTCGGATGCTGGTATTCATGACGAGTCGGCGCGTCCGCCGAATCACCGCCAGGCGAACCGGTCAATCGACCACGTCCAGACCGGCAGCGCGAGCCCGACACACGGGCGGCCCTTCCCGTGCCCGGGGATCGCGGGCTGCATTTCCTTCACGCTGCGCGTGAACGACGCCCGCTCGACGAACTGACCGTCGCGCCGCTCACGCCGCTGCGCTTACGTGCGCTGCACGCCGGCCAGATCGTCACCCCGGCCACCCGCCACGCCCGAAGCCGGGCCGCCCCGACGCCTGAGCTCGCCCGCTGCGGCTCGACCGCCGCGCCATTCGCTGCGCTCGGTGGCACGTCGGCCGCAGGGCCGCCGCAGTGGGAGATCGTTTCGGGCGCCTCCGCTGCGCTGCGACGCCCCGTGCCGGCAGCCTGGTCGCCGCTGCGGCCCACCGCGCTCCCCCCATCAAGCCCCCGTCAGCAGGTGAGGGGGACTTGTGGGGGGATCTTCAAGCGGTGGGCCGGGATGCCGGCTCACCGTTTCGGCTGCTGAAGACCTGAACTGAGCACCCCACCCCCCGCCCGCCCCTGGGGCGGGAGCGAGGGAGTCCGAGCGAGAGGATCGGTTTTCAGGGACACCCGGCCCGGGGCCCGGCCGATCGCTCAGGCAAGGAGCCGAACATGGCCAACGTACAAGTCATCCAACGTCACGCGCACCTGGCGGGCGCGGTCAAGCTCGAATACGTCAATGGGCGCGAGGGCAAGATCGCCAAGGCGGTGCTGACCGCGATCAGCAACAGCCGGCGCGGCCGCGGCGAGGCCCGCGAGGAGGAGTCCACCGCGATCCAGTGGACGCTGTGGGGCAAGCAGGCCGAGAACGCCGAGCGGTACCTGGGCAAAGGCTCGCACGTGAACATCCTCGGGCACGTGCGCAACAACAACCATCCCGCCGCAGACGGCGGCACCGTCTATGCGCTGGCCTTCACCTGCGAGGAGATCGACTACCTCGACAGCAAGGCCGATGCCGACGCGCGGCGCGAGCGCCATTCCTTCGTCGACGAGATGAATGCCGCCGATGCCAACAGCCCCGCGCCCGAGAAGGCCCAGCGGCGCACTGCCCAGGCCTGAGCAGCAAGAGCAGCGAGCGGCCCCCACCTTCGGTCGCCGGCCGCCCCACCTTGCGGCGGTCGGTCACTTGATCTCAGGACAGGCCACCAGCAACCACGTGGCGGCGGATGCGGCCGCGGCTGTGGCCGCATGCGTCAGCCAGCCCTCCCAGGGGCGTTGCACCCGGTCGACCAGACGCTGCAGCGGCGTGACGACGCGCTGCAGCGCCGGACCGAGCTCGGTCCTGAAGAGCGTCCGCGCCGCGTCTTCCATCGCCCGCGTCTGGGTGTCCAGCGCGCTGCGGGCGACCTCGTCGGTGCGGCGCGCGATGTGCCGGACCGCCTGGACCTTCGCGTTCTCGGTGATGGCGGTCATGCAGCTGTCGAACGCGACGAGCTGGCCGGCGAGCGCCGCGCTGGCCTGCACGAGCGCCTCATGGGCCGCCCCCATCGCGGGCGCCACGGCCTCGACCCGGTCGATCAACGCTGCCACCTCGCCGAGGGCCTCGACGATCAGCGCTTCGCGTGCGGTGCCCGGACGGTTCACGCGACCTGCCTCGGCGGCTGCGCTCGCGACGCCGGTGCCAAGTCCCAGCGCCGCGAAGCACGCATCCAGTTCGGGCAGCACACCAGTCGCCAGCCGGCGGGTGGCCAGCTTCTGGGCCAGCGCGAGCTTGGCTGGCGTGCCCTTGGCCTGGACGATGAGCGCCTTGTAGTCGGTCTCGTCACGGGCCAGCGCCGCCAGGTCGGCCCCGGTGCCCTTGACCCGCTCGTAGATCTCGTTGACACCGAGCCGGCAGTCGGTGTTCGCTTCCGCGAGCGGCTGCTCGGCCACGAAGGCGAGCACGGTGTCGAAGGCCTGGGCGACCTCGACCCCGTCGTCGACCATGTTGAAGACCAGCTTGAGCCGCGAGGCGGGCACGCCCAGCCGCGCCAGTTCGGCCAGCGTGGCGATGGTGTCCTGCTGCTGCTTGAGCGCGGCCACCGTGGGCACGACGAAGCAGTCGAAGTCCTCGTGGCTGCCGCGGTACCTGTGCATCAGGCCCAGCAGCTCCTCGACGTTGCTGGCGCCGATGTCGACCACCACGCTGTCCACCGTCTGCAGGTACTCCTGCAACGCGGCGAACTGCCGACCTCGCAGCGCCTGGGCCTGGCCGTCGTCGGCGTTCAGGCTCTCCACGGCGATGAGTTCGGCGCCATCGAGGCGCGGCATCAGCAGGTGCCGGGCCACGGTGGTCTTGCCCACGTTGCCGGAGAAGTTGATGACCGCGAGCTTCATCGCTGCTCCCTGGTGCGCAGAAGGGGGTTGGTGATCCGGCTGCGCACGAAGTCCTCGGCGAGGTCCTTGCCGCTGCGCAACCCGGACCGAACGGGCGTGTCGATCGGGGCGGCAGGAGCTCGAGTCGCCGCCCGCGGATGCCCGCAGGCCGCCCGGGCTGCGTGTCGCGCTGCTTCGCGTTGGACCGTGCTCTTGCTGACCATGACCCCAGCGGCGGCCAAGGCTTCGCGGATGGCCTCAAAGGTATAGCCCTGGGCGCGAAGCTGGCCGATCTCGGCATGGAAGGCGCGCGCCTTGCGCGTGCTGCGGCCGGGCGGGCGTGGCGGGTGAAGCGTCATCTCGTCGGTTCGGTCGTGATCCACTCGTGGCCCGGTCTTGGTTCGCTGCTGCACCGGTCCTGGTCCACTGGCGGCCCGCTGCGGCCCGCTCTCGGTTCGCTCTCGGCCTGCTCTCGGTTCGCTCATGGTTCACTGGCCAGACATGTTGTGTGCCTTGGCGACATCATCGGCCTGCCGATGGCCCCGCGCCGCGCTGAAATTCAGCGAAAAATCATCGGCCTTGAGGCCCCGATGCGAGCCAATACTGAATGCGGAGGTGAGTGCAGGATAGGCGCGCTGGCGCCGATGTCGGACACGCTTGCAGCGTGTCGGGAAGCAAGGGGCTCAGGAGTTCATGGCACCCTCGTCACGCGATCGGATCAGCGTCGACTTGCGCGGCTTGAAGGCCGCGCTCGTCGAGCGCTCGCGCGCTCGCGGCGTGTCGCCGTCCGACCTGGTTCGAGCCTACCAAGGGAGGCCCCCCGGCTCTGCCGGGGAGGCAGCAGGAGTTTGACGATTCCGGGAGTCAGGCGTTTGCCGCAGGCGAGTCATGTTGTCGCGACGGTGATGTGCCGAGTGCCGTGGCGCGACACGGTTCGAGAGGGTAGGGTTCCGGGTCAGCGAGACGAGCGAAATGACGTAATGCATCGGTGATTGAAGTCAGTCAGCGCGAAGCGCCCACCTGTTGCAGGAGGCCGGCCGCTTCGAGCGGCTCCAGATTGGAAAGCCCCCGGCTCTGCCGGGGGATGGTTACCCACGCTGGCCGCCAACTCGGCCGGGCAGGGCCTTTTATCGTTGGTCGACCTGCTGTCGTTACTTCTATGCCTGCCGAAGATCGCGTGCGGCTGTCGCTGCGCATGACGCGATCGGAGGCCCGAGCGACGGTATCGACCGCCTCTGACTCATGCGACCGCCGCTCAGGCCGCGAACGGCTGCTGGCGTACTTCAAGCGCGGCACTGAGGCGATGCTGGTGCTTGCGCAGCGGTTGTCGCGGGCGGAGTGACGAAGGTTTGCGGTTGATCGGCCGAGCAACACGACACCAGCACGGCCGTGCGGCGCCCGCGAATCCGCGCATCATCGACCACTCTGGCCACGCGCAGGTTCGATTAGGCGCGCTGGAGGTGCAGACTGTTTGCGTCGTGCCGGTTCTCGGGATTGGTCAGCCGGTTTTCAGCTTCTCTTCGGCGTAGAGCGAGAGTTCGACCATCCGCTCGAGTAGTTGCTCCGCGGGCACGCCGGTGAAGTTCTTCAACACCAGCTCCTTGACGTACAGCCGCACCAGATAGCGCAGCTGCAACGCGCGGTTCTTGGTCGCGAACACGAAGTCCCGATGCCCGTTGTTGACGATGATGACGTTGCGCTCAGCGTCGAACCGGGACCGCCACAGCGCGCCTGCCGCGCGTTCGAACGTATAGCCGGGCAGGCCGCGTGTGTTGACGACGGCCGGATTCAAGGAGGCCTCTAGGCTGTCGGTGACCGTCACGAGCGCTTCGGCGCTGCAGCTCGACCTCACGTTGCGACACCGTGACGCGCAGGCGCATGAGGCCAGGCGTTGCAGTCGCTGTGTACTCGACCTCCTGGTCGGCGCGTGGCGTCGATCGATCCGTCGCCCTCGACGATCTCCCAGGCAAAGCAAGAGTCGTCCGTCACACGCCGGCGCGATCGGTCGCGCGGCAGCGCCCGAAGCGCCGCCGCGATTCGACCGGCACGGTGCTCGCCGCAGGCGATACGACGACGCTGAACAGCGGGCCCGCGTAGTCGAAGAACTGCCGTTGCGTCTCCTGGGTCGATGCGGGTTCGCCGACACCGAGGTCGGCCAAGCTCATCCGGCGACACGCCATCGCCTCTGCCGCCGGCTCGGCCGACGCGCCGTCGCTGTCGGCTCGCGCCTGGATGTCGAACCAGTCGTATTCCTCGGGCGGCAGCGCCAGCAGCGCCTCGCGAAACGCGCGCTGAATCGCGCGCAGCGACTGCTGGCTGGCCTGCTCGTCCTCGGCGCGCTGCTGCGCTTCGATCAGACCACTCGACCTTCGCTTCGAGCGGCTTCAGCGCTTCGAGCAGTGCGGCGTAGCGCTCGTCGTGGATGACGCCGCTGCGCGTGCCCGGCGTCAGGTTCAGAAACGGGGCGTCGATGAGCCCTTGGAGATAGCGCGACGACCACGGAGCGTGCTCGAGCCCGGGCAGGGTCGCCAAATCCTCGATGACACGCGTGCCGGCGCGGGTCAGCGCCACGCGGCAAGTGTCGGCGGGCTCGGCCAGGTACAACTCGGCATAGGCATCGCCGAACGGCGTGCGCACGGCGGCCAGCTGATGCAGCAGTCGCCCCTCGTAGGCTCGCGGCTCGACTTCGTACTGCTTGCGCGCGAGCTTGTCGATGACGCTGACGCGCACCTGCGCGTTGCGCAGTCGGTCGCGCAGCTCGGAGGCCAGGTACCACTGGATCTTCTCGCCGCTCAGAGCTGCGGATGCCCTCGAGCAGCGGGCTGATCCTGAGCTCGGTGCCGCGCTCGGCGAACAGCACGCGGCGCTGGGTCACGCTGTAGCGCGAATCGCCCTTGCTCATCGTCATCTGGTAGGCGCGCTGGTCGGCGCCGGCCGAGGTCATCGTCAGCGTGTCGCCGACGGTCCAGAAGCTCAGCAGGCCGATGCCGAACTCGCCCTGGACCCCGCTGCCGTGGCCCTCGGTCTTCAGGCGCCGCTTGATCGAGTCGCAGATGTGCGTGGCGACGTACTTGAAATTCGGCAGGCCCTTGTCATCGCGCGGCACGCCGTCGCCGTCGTCCTTGATCAGCCAGGTAGTGCGCGCCGTGCTCGCGCCCGCGCGTGATCGTGATGGTCTTGGCGTGGGCGTCGATGCTGTTCTCGACGAACTCGGCAATCGCCTTCAGCGGGTTGCTCTGCGACAGCGCGATGATCCGGATCGCGTTCCAGTCGTCGCCGATTTTGAGCTTGCCGCCATCGGGTGCCGTCTCCTTGTGCGGAGTCTTCCCCCTGGGTCGCACCGCGCGGGCGGGATCGTTGCGCTTGGGCTCTTCGGACGCGACGGGGCCATCTGTTTGCGCACCGCCACTTGGGGTGTTCTGCGGTGTAGGCTGAGAACCCTCTGCGGCGGGCTGCGTCATGACACCGACGCAACGGCCTGGCAGCGTACAGCGTGCCGGCCTATTGGAACCTGCGCGCTGCGGGGCGTCGGCACCTGGATCCGCCGCCACGGTTTCGCGGCGCCGCTTACCCGCCCCAAGAGTGCCCAGACAAACACTGCGTCGAGACGAGTCAGCCCGCGTCGCATCGTTGTTCTTAAGCGTTCACTGTGTGCTGGTGCGGCCAGCATTGATTGTCGTACGCCTGTATTCCCGATTTTGCATTGTCTGATCTGAAGGACATTTTGATCTCGTGCTGGCACAAATGTGGCACGGAGCGCAGGCATCGTGCGTGACAGCTTCATTGTCTTGCCGTCGGGTGATCGGACCGTCAGTGTAGTTCCCGCATCCACTCGTAGGCGGGCATCGCCCGCAGGCCGATGCCCGAGAGCGCGATCACCTGGTCATGCGTCAGGACAAGCAGCCCCGCCGGCCGAAGCGGCCGACCGATCCAATCAGGCGAACTGGAATTCGATCTTGCCGGCGCGTCGGCGCACTGGGCCGACGACAATCTTGACGTCTTGGCCCGGCTTCGTCACCAGTTCCAGCAGCTTGGTTTCGCTGACGCCGCGGAACTGGCCGCGGGTGATGCGTGAGACCTTGGACTGATCCACGCCCAGCAACTCGGAGGCGCCTTGCTCGGTCAGCCGGCTGTCCACGCCGATGTGCAGCTTCATGCCGAAGTGTGAGTCGGCCGCAGGCACTTCCCCCGCAGCCGCTCGCAGAACCGTACGTGACACTCTCGCGTCATACGGCTCCCGTCATCCAACCTGTGGTCCTGCCACGCGCCAGTGATGGAACAGCAGCGGTGCAGCAGCTTGCATCTTGTCCAGCCATCCGGCGCTGGCCGCCTTACGGCGGTGAAGGGCCTTGTACTTTCGTCGAGCCCACCGTTCAAGCGCGTGATCGATGTGCTGGAAGATGCCGAGCATGGCGGTCCGGTAGAACGCACCATAGTATTGCCACCACCCCTGTATCACCGGGTTGTAGAGCCGAGCCACTTCGGCCAGCGTCACATGGGTCTGGCGATTGAGTCGCCAGCGGCGCACCGCCTGTCGCATCCGCCGCAAGGCATCATCACTGGCTCCCGGCAGGAAGCTCGTGAAGAGTTGGTCTCGCTTGAAAACCACTGTTGGCCCTTGCGCGTCTGATGCATCTCGGGGTCGCGCGTCTTGTCGGCATTCTTGGTCGAGCTCGGCGCGCCAATCAACGTGGCATCGACGATGGTGCCGGTCTTGACCTGAAACTCAATGGCCTGCAGCACCTGACCGACCTGGGCAAAGAGCTTCTTGCCAAGGTCATGCTTCTCCAACAGGTGCCGAAGGCGACAATGTCTGTCCGGACGGCGCCGAACTGACAGCCGACGTTCACTTTGCAGTGGTAGGCAACCGGAGTCATTCACAAGCTCAGTGCCTCCAGTGCCCTGGCCGCATGTTCGCGCAGCAGATGGCCGTAGTGCCGTTCGATCATTGCCAAACTCGTGCCGGAGAGTTGCGCGACGGTCAGCGTGTCGAGTCGGTGCAGCGCGATCAGGTCCGTAATCGCGCTGTGCCGCAGCGCGTATGCGGTTGCATTGGCCGGCAGACTCGCCGCAAGCACGGCAGCCTTGACAGGCCCCTTCCACGCATCCTTGTTCCAGGCCGAGCCGTCGGCGCGCGCGAGCAGCGGGGAAGCCGCCAGCCGACCTTTGCATAAGCGGCCGATGAACGCTGCCGTCGTCTTGGGCAACGTGATCTTGCGATCCTTGCCCTGTTTGTCCTTGCCGATTGTCAGCGTCGAAAGCCGCGGGTCAAAGCTGGCGACGGTGAGCGCGGCCATCGCACCTGGCCGAAGCGGCACCAGCGACAAAGCGCGGAGCAGGGAGGCGACATCGTCCGGAGCAGCGGCGATCAGAGCTCGACGCTGCTCGAGATCGAGGTAGATGTCGCGTCTGCCGTCGGCGTTCTTCACTGCCCGCAATCTTGCCTTCCATGCGTGGTCGCTGGTGGCATCGCCGTTGGACGCAGCGAGGTTCAGCGCAGCACGCAGCGTTGTCATGTCGCGGTTCAAGGTGCTGGCAGTACGCGCGCGGGTGCCCGGCTGCCTCTTGTCCTGAGGCTTGACTGGCGTTTCGACCAGCGATGCCCGCCATGCACTCACGGCCGCTGGCCGCAACTTCTGCAGCTCGGTGGCGCCAAACTTCGTGCCGTTGATCCACCGCTTGAATCGTCCGGTGGCATCATCTGCGGCCGCGGCGCGACCGGCACCCCTTAGGTGCCTCACGTATGCGGCGCACGCGCCTTCCACGGTGACGGGGGCGCCGGTGTTCCCCCCGCGGTTGAGATGCGTGAACCACTCCCGCGCGGCGCGACTTGCACGGTCAAACCGTTCGTGCGGAGGTGCTTCGGCAAAGTCGTCAAGCGCGGTCTGCAGCTGCTTGCCGGTGAGTAGATCGCGGCATCGAGCGAGCCAATGTCCAGGGGAGCCGGCCGACATCTTCCGGAAGCCGACATAGGCTCCGGTCTCCAGGCGAACCCAATACGGTCCGCGGCGCGGCGCCAGGCGATTCCTCGCTTCGACCTTGTCGAGCCTGACCTCAGTGGTCATGTGCCAGCCAATAGTACAAAAAAAGTACTAAAATCATACTGGAACTTTGGTGGACTTCAGTGGACCATTTTCATAGGTAGGTCGAGTCCAAGGATGTGCTGGAAAGTCCATATTCCTTGCCTTCACACGGCAGGGGTCGCAGGTTCGAACCCTGCACCGCCCACCAACTGCACATCAGCGAAGGCACCGGTCAAGGTGCCTTTTCGTTTTGCCGTACGCGCCGCCGCGCGATGACGTCAGTCAATGGCCCGAGGCCGGGTCCGCCGTAGCCTTCCAAAGGAGCCTCTCCTTGGAGCAACGCGATGGCAGCCAAGCAACTGATTTTCCATGAAGCGGCGCGCGAGCGCATTCGCCGTGGCGTGGACGCCTTGGCCGAGGCGGTGAAGGTGACCCTCGGGCCGCGCGGCCGCACGGTCATCCTGGAGCGCGACTTCGGCCCGCCGCAGATCGTCAATTCCGGCGTGCTGGTGGCCAAGGCGATCGAGCTGGAGGACCGGTTCGAGAACATGGGCGCGCAGCTGATGCGTGAGGTCGCTGCGCGCACCAGCGAGATGGCCGGTGACGGCACCACCACCGCCACCGTGCTGGCGCACTCGATGATCCATGAAGGGTTGCGCTATCTGGCCGGCGGCATGAACCCAATGGACCTCAAGCGCGGCATCGAGCGTGCCGTGCAGGCGGTGGTCGACGAGCTCAAGCGCATGGCGCGACCGTGCACCACGTCGAAGGAGATTGCCCACGTGGCGGCCATCTCGGCCAACAACGATCGCTCGATCGGCGATCTGCTGGCCGGCGCGATCGACAAAGTTGGACGCGAAGGCGCCATCTCGATCGAGGACGGCTCGGGCCTGGTGAGCGAACTCGAGGTCGTCGAAGGCCTGCAATTCGACCGCGGCTTCCTGTCGCCGTACTTCATCAACGACGCCGAGCGCCAGACTGCGGTGCTCGAGGACGCGGCGATCCTGCTGTACGACAAACGACTGTCGTCGCTGAAGGACCTGCTGCCTCTGCTGGAGGGGGTGGTCAAGGCGGGCCGGCCGCTGTTGGTGATCGCCGAGGAGATCGAAAGCGAGGCGCTGGCCACGCTGGTGATCAACACCATCCGCGGCACGATCAAGACCTGCGCGGTCAAGGCGCCGGGGTTCGGCGATCGACGCAAGGCCATGCTGCAGGACATTGCGATCCTCACCGGCGGCACGGTGATCAGCGACGAGCTCGGGCTCACGCTCGAGAAGGCCGCGCTGGCCGACCTGGGCCGCGCGCGTCGGGTCGAGATCGGCAAGGACGCCAGCACGATCATCGGTGGAGCCGGCGCGGCCCGGCAGATCAAGGACCGCATCGCGATGATCCGCAAGGAGCGTGACGCGGCGACCAGCGACTACGACCGCGAGACGCTCGATGAGCGCGCGGCCAAGCTGTCCGGCGGCGTGGCGCTGATCAAGGTCGGTGCAGCGACCGAGACCGAGCTCAAGGAGCGCAAATTGCGCGTCGAGGACGCCCTGCATGCCACGCGCGCCGCGGTGGCCGAGGGCATCGTGCCGGGCGGCGGCGTTGCGCTGCTGCGTGCGCGCCACGGCCTGGATGCGCTGGTGGGAGCGAATCTCGACGAGACCTCCGGCGTGCGCATCGTGCGTCGCGCACTCGAAGAGCCGCTGCGTCGCATCGTGGCCAACGCCGGGCAGGAGCCATCGGTGGTACTCAATCGCGTCGACGAGGCCGACGCACCGGCGTTCGGCTACAACGCTGCATCGGGCGAGTTCGGCGATATGCTGCAAATGGGCGTGATCGATCCGGCCAAGGTGACTCGCCTGGCGCTGCAGAACGCAGCGTCGATCGCTGGCCTGATCCTCACCACCGACTGCATGATCGCCAACGCACCGGCGCCGAAGTCCGCTTCGCTGGCACCGCCGCCGGCGGGCATGGGCGCGGACATGATGTGATCGGGACACCCGATGCCGCACCCTGCCGCGAATGCACGGCCTGCCCGACGCCTCGATGCGGCGGATCTGGCGGCGCACTGCGACCCGGCATCGCTGAACGTCGATGCCGCCGGTGCCGTCGACGACGCCGGCTCCGATTGGCTGGTGGGCCAGGACCGCGCCCGTGAAGCCGCCGCGTTTGCCATCGACATGCCCCACGACGGCTATCACCTGTTCGTTGCCGGACCTCCGGGTTCAGGCAAGAAGACGCTGGCGCGCCGGGCCATCGCGGCGCATGTGGCGCAAGACGGCGTGCCGCGGTCGGACTGGGTCTACGTGAACAACTTCGCCGAGCCGCATCAACCGCTGGCGCTGCAGCTGCCCGCGGGCCGCGGCGCGCGCCTGCGCGCCGACATGGTCGGGCTGGTCGACGAGCTGCGCAGCATGCTTCTGGCGATGTTCGAATCCGAGGAGTACGTCAGCGCGGTCGAACGCATCAACGCCGAATACAAGGATCGTGCCGAGAAGGCGCTCGAAGACGTAGCCCAGGAGGCACAGCGCCGGGGGCTGGCGATGCTGCGCACGCCGATGGGTTTCACCTTTGCGCCGCAGAAGGGCGGCGAGGTGCTGTCCAACGAGGCCTTCGAGGCGCTGTCGCTGCAGGAGCGGCAGGCCCTGGAACACGCGGTCGTCGAGGTGCAGGAGCAACTGGTGAAGGTGCTGCATGCCTCGATGCGCTTTCGCAAGGAGCACGCCGACAAGGTGCGTGCGCTCAATCGATCGATGACCCTGGTGGCGGTTGAGCATGCGATCGGCGACACGCTGGCCCAATACGCCGACCTGCCGCGTGTGCACCAGTATCTCGAAGCCGTGCGCGGCGACGTGGTCGAGCATGCCGAAGACTTCCGTGCCCGCGGCGCCGAGCCGGCCGCGGAGCTGTCGCTCGACATGCGCGCTGACCTGTCGCGCTACGAGGTCAACCTGCTGGTCGACGCGGTGGGCAGCGACGGTTCGCCGATCGTCGAGGCCGATTTGCCGTCGCATCCCAACCTCGTCGGGCGGGTCGAGCACCTGGCGCGCTTCGGCACGCTGCTCACCGACTTCAGGCTCATCAAGCCCGGATTGCTGCACCGGGCCAATGGCGGCTATCTGCTGATCGACGCGATGAAGCTGCTGACCCAGCCCTTCGCCTGGGAGGCACTGAAACGCGCACTGACGCGCCGCGAGATCCGCATCGAGTCGATGGCCGAGATGTACAGCCTGGTGTCTACGACCCAGCTCGAGCCCGAGCCGATCCCGCTGAACCTCAAGGTCGTGCTGGTGGGCGAGCGGATGTTGTGCGAGCTGCTGCAGCGCGCGGATGCGGAGTTCGGCCGCCTGTTTCGCGTTCAGGCCGATCTCGATGACGACCTGCCGCGCGTGCCAGCGTTGCAGCGCCAGCTGGCGCAGACGCTGGCCACGCGCATGCGCGCCCGGTCGCTGCTGCCACCGACCGCGTCGGCCCTGGCGCGAGCACTCGACCATGGAGCACGGCGCGCCGGCGACGCGACGCGGTTGACCGCCAACGTGCAGCAGTTGCTCGACGTGATGTTCGAGGCCGACCACCTGGCGCGGCGCGCGCAGCGTGCGGTGGTCGACGGCGTGGATGTCTCGGCCGCCATTGCCGCGCGCCGTGCGCGCGCGTCGCGCGTCGACGACCGGCATCGCGACGCGATGTTGCGCGAACTGCTGATGATCGACACCGCGGGCACCCGGGTCGGCCAGGTCAACGGCCTGACGGTGTACGGCATCGGCGACGAGCTGTTCGGCGCGCCGACGCGCATCACCGCCACCTCGCGGCTCGGTGACGGCCAGGTGATCGACGTGCAACGCGAAACGCGCCTGAGTGGCCCGGTGCATGCGAAGGGCGTGTTGATCCTGTCGTCGTTCCTGGCCTCGCGCTACTCGCGGCTGCGGCCGCATTCGATCGTCGCCAGCCTGGTGTTCGAGCAGACCTACGGCATGGTCGAGGGCGACAGCGCGTCGCTGGGCGAGCTGGTGGCCTTGCTGTCGTCGATCGGTGACCTGCCGATCGAGCAGCGTCTGGCGGTGACGGGCTCGGTCAACCAGTTCGGTGACGTGCAGGCGGTCGGTGGGGTCGACGAGAAGGTCGAGGGCTTCTTCGACCTGTGCGTCGCGCGCGGGCTGGATGGCCGGCAGGGTGTCATCGTGCCCGAGGCGAATGTCAGTCAGTTGATGCTGCGCGACGACGTGGTGGACGCCGTTCGCCAGGAGCGGTTCGCGTTGTATGCGGTAACCGGGGTCGACGCCGCGCTGGAGCTGCTCACCGGTCTGGCCGCGGGCGACCCCGCACAACCGCGCGACGACACCGCCAACGGTCGCATCGCACGCCGGTTGCTCGACTACACGTTGCTGCGGCGCGGTGAGCCGCGTGGCCCCCGACGACGGCCGAGCCCGCGCGCTGCGCGCGGCACGTCCCCTGGAGGCCCGGCGTGAACACCGGCGCCAAGGCGCGCGGTGACGTGCTGGCGGTGCTCGACGATGCAGCCGCGGGAGCCGCGGTGCTCGAATGGTCGATCGCGCTGGCCCGGGTCGCGCATCGTGATCTGGCCATCGTGTTTGTCGAGAGCATGCCGGCGCTGCGTGCCGCCGCACTGCCGTTCACCCGCGTGCTGCAGCATGCCGGTGCGCAATGGGCGCCGTTCGACACACAGGATGTCGAACGCGGCTACCGTGTGCAGGCGGCGCGCTTGCGAGCGCTGGCCGAGCAGGCTTCGTTGCACCACCAGGTGCGCTGGACGATGCGCACGACGCGTGGCGCGTTGGCTCAGGCGGCGCTGTCGCTGCAGGCCGAGTCCGACCTGGTGTTGATCGGCTCGTCGCCGATCGCGGTGCAGGGCGCATTGCAGCGTCTCGGCAGGGCCCGACGCGTGATGGCGCTCGTCGACAACAGCCAAGCCGGCGAGCGCGCGCAACGCCTGGCCGGCGAGCTGGGGCGCCTGCTCGGCGCCAGCCTGGTGGTGTTGCCCGGGGATGCGGCGAGCGCCGCGTCTGAGCTGGCCCACGCGCAGGCCGACCTGCTGGTGTTGCCGCGCGGTCTGGCAGGCCCGGCGGTGCTGGCTCTGGCCCGGCGCCCATTCCTGCTGGTCGGCTGAAAGCCAACGCCCATCCCTGTTGCCGCTCGAGCCGGCCGCCCCTGAGCGGGGGCGACCCTCTGCATCGACCAGCAGCGGACGGGCTCCTCTTCAGCCAATCGCCAGGCGCTTCGTGCCGCTCGCGGCCTTCTTGGGCAACGTGAGTTCAAGCACGCCGTTCTGGTACTTGGCATCGGCTTTGGCTTCGTCCACGGCGCTGGACAGCGTGAACGTGCGGCTGGCGTAGCCGTACTGGCGCTCGGAGCGCAGCACACGGCCGTCCTTCTTTTCCTCCTTGTCCTTCTTGACTTCGGCGGCGATGGTGACTTGGTTGCCGTCGATGCGCACGTCGATATCCTCCTTGCGCACGCCGGGAATCTCGGCCTTCACCGCATAGTCGGCGTCGTGTTCACTCAGGTCGATCTTGATGGTCGGTGCCTGATCGGGCTCCATTCGCCACGGCCGCAGCATGGCGCGAAACGGTTCGTCGAACGGATCCATATCGAAAAAGTCTCTGACGCGCAATTGAGTCATGATCACTCCAGTTCAAACTGCTTGTCCATCCGGAAGCGCAGCAATATGCGCTCGTAAAGACTTTAGGCCGACCGGCGCGAGCACCGTTGAGCATGCGCAACGGCGCAAGCGGTTCGCAGTTGCCGGCGTCCGTTGCGCGAGACACCGCCTTCGGCTACCTTCGACCCGAAATGAGCACCGACAGATGCGGCTTCGGTGGGCGCTTGGTGATGGTCGGCTTCGGCTGCATTGGCCAGGGCGTGCTGCCGCTGCTGCTGCGCCACGTGGATCTGCAGCCCTCGCAGATGCTGATTCTCACGGCCGACGAGTCCGGGCTCGACGTCGCACAGGCCCACGGCGTCGCGGCGCGCGTGGCACCGCTGAATGCGGCCAACCTGCGGGCCATGCTCGATCCGCTGCTGCGGCCGGGCGACTTCTGCTCAACCTGTCGGTCGACGTGAGCAGTGCGGCCCTGATCGCGCGGTGCCAGACCCTGGGCGCGCTGTACCTGGACACCTGCATCGAGCCCTGGGCGGGCGGCTACATCGATGCCGCGCTGCCGGCCGCGCAACGCACCAACTATGCGCTGCGCGAGCAGGCGCTCGGGCTGCGCCGGGGCGGCGCTGCGGCGCCTACGGCGGTGCTGACCCATGGCGCCAACCCGGGGCTGATCTCGCACTTCGTCAAACAGGCGCTGTTGAATCTGGCCCTGGACCTGCAGCTGCAACCGCCGGCGCTGCCGCAATCGCGCGCCGACTGGGCGCGTCTGGCGCAAGCTCTGGGCGTGCGCGTGATCCACATCGCCGAGCGCGATACGCAGGTCGCGCCGACGCGCAAGGCGGTCGACGAATTCGTCAACACCTGGTCGGTGGACGGTTTCGTCAGCGAGGGCTGCCAGCCGGCCGAACTGGGCTGGGGCAGTCATGAGCGCGGCTTGCCGCCCGACGGCCACCGGCACGCGGCCGGATCACGGGCGTCGATCTATCTGTCGCGCCCTGGCGCCGCCACACGCGTGCGCAGCTGGACGCCGCGCTGCGGGCCGATGCATGGTTTCCTGATCACGCATGGCGAGTCGATCTCGATCGCCGACTACCTGACGCTGGGCGATCCGGAGCGCCCTCACTACCGGCCGACCGTGCACTACGCCTACCACCCCTGCGACGACGCGGTGCTGTCGCTGCACGAACTGGCCGCGCGCAACTGGCGCCTGCAGCCGCGCAAACGCGTGCTGAAGGAGGAGATCGCCTCCGGCGTCGATGAACTGGGCGTGCTGCTGATGGGGCACGCGCGCGGCGCGTACTGGTACGGCTCGCATCTTTCGATCGAGCAGGCGCGCTCGCTGGTGCCGCACAACAGCGCCACCAGCCTGCAGGTCACCGCTGCGGTGATGGCCGGCGTGGTGTGGGCGATCCGCAACCCGCAGCGTGGCGTGGTCGAGCCCGAGGAGTTGCCATTCGATGAGATCCTCGCACTGTGCCAGCCGTACCTTGGCGATCTCGTGGGTGTGTATTCCGACTGGACGCCGCTGGCCGGCCGCAACTGGCTGTTCGATGAAGACGTCGACCAGGACGATCCGTGGCAGTTCCGCAATTTCCGGGTCGCCTGAAGGCGCAACGCCGGGTGTCCCAACCCCAGAGCGCCCGGGCGGCCGCCGGGACGGGCAGTCTGCCGACGCGCGCGCGATCGCGAAGCCGAATGCGAGGTTGGTACGCACGGCACGGAATGCCGACGGGCTTGCGCGCTGTCAACGACTCGCTGCGTCGACCCAATAACCTGTTCGCAGCGAAGCAACGGCCGCGCGGCGGTCCTCAGGAGGTCGCGATGATGAAGATCTTGGTTGCCGTGGACGGATCCGAACACGGAAAGCACGCCATCGATGCCGTGGCTGCGTGGGCCCGATCGGCGGCGCAGTTCGAGATCACCCTGCTCAACGTGCGCAACGGTCCGGTGTACTACGGCGAGTTGCCGCCGCTGAGCATGGCGCAGGTCGACGAGGCGCTGAAGCAGCAGCAGAACGACATCCTGGCCGAGGCGCAGGCCTACGCGGGCGCGCAGGGCCTGAAGGTCGCCTCGGTGCAGCGGGCGGAGGGCTACGCGCCGGCCGAGATCGTGCGGGTCGCGGGTGAGATCGGGGCCGATCAGATCGCGATGGGCACGCGGGGCATGGGCGCGGTGGGCAGCCTGCTGATCGGCTCGGTGGCGCACCGCGTGCTGCACGAGGCCAAGGTACCGGTGCTGCTGGCGCGGTGAACCCCGGCTGCCGATGACGGCTCGCCGCGCCTTGCGGTTAAATTGACCCGTGTCATGCCGGCGGCTGGCGCGCGCGCGACCATGGCGCGTGGGACCGACGCACGGGCACTTCGACCGGGACCACAGGGCGCGCAATGGAATTCAAGGACTACTACAAGGCACTCGGCGTCGAGCGATCGGCCAGCGACGACGACATCAAGAAGGCGTTTCGCCGGCTCGCGCGCAAGCACCACCCCGATCTCAGCAAGGCGGCCGATGCGCCGGCCCGCATGCAGGAGATCAACGAGGCCTACGAGGTCCTGCGTGACCCGCAGCGCCGCGCAGCCTACGACCAGGTCGGTCAGGGGCGGCGCGGCGGCGAGCGGTTCGAGCCGCCGCCCAACTGGGGCTCCGGCTTCGAATTCAGCGGTGGCCCCGGTGACGGATTCGACGCCGACCGCTACAGCGAGTTCTTCGAAACGCTGTTCGGCTCGGCTGTGCACGGCGGCGCACGAGGGCGCGGCGCCGCGCGGGGTTTCGAGTCGCGAGGGCAGGACCATCACGCCAGGGTGATGATCACGCTGGAGGATGCATTCGTCGGTGCGACGCGGCACATCACGCTGCAGAGCCCCGAACTCGATGCCCATGGCCAGGTGCATCTGCGCCAACGCGAACTGCAGGTCACGATCCCCAAGGGCGTGCGCGCCGGCCAACAGATACGGCTCGCCGGGCAGGGTGCGCCGGGCATCGCCGGCGGCCCGCCCGGGGACCTGTACCTCGAGGTGCACTACGAGCCGCACCCACGCTACCGCGTCGACGGCCGCGACCTGTACGTCACGCTGCCGGTCGCTCCGTGGGAGGCCGCGCTGGGCGCCACGGTCGAAGTGCCCACGCCGGCGGGCACGCTGGAGGTCAACGTGCCCGCCGGCTCTCAAGCCGGACGCAGGCTGCGGCTGAAAGGCCGCGGCCTGCCCGGCGCCGAGCCGGGCGATCTGTACGCAGTGTTGCAGGTGGTGCTGCCACCGGCTTCGAGCGAGAAGGCACAGACCTTGTACCGGCAGATGGCGCGCGAGATGGCATTCGATGCGCGCGCGCCGCAAGGAGGTGAACAATGAGCCGCGACAGCGTGGTCCGCATCGACTGGGCGGAGTGCGACATCAGGCTGGAACTGGAGCCCTTCGCCCGCGCCTGCGGCGTCGAGGCCGCCTTCGTCAACCAACTCGTCGAGGAAGGCCTCGTGCGTCCCGACGGCTCACCGTGGTGCTTTGGCGAGGCCGACCTGGCGCGCGTGCGGCGAATCCGTCGCCTGCAGCGCGATTTCGACGCCGATCTGCAGAGCGTGGCGGTGATGGTCGAGCTGCTGGACGAGATCGATCGCCTGCGCAGGGTGTTGCGGCGCGAGGGTCTGGAGCCCTGAAGACCGCACGCAGCCGGATTCGAACATGGACAAGAAGCAGACCTGGAACGTCGCCTACTGGATGCTGGCGCTGTTGCTGCTGGTCTGGGCGCAGGACTTCTGGCAGGGCGCGCAGCGCATCGAGCCGGTGCCCTACAGCGAGTTCGAGAAAGCGTTGTCCGAGGGCCGCATCAGCGAGGTCACGATCTCCGAGCGCGCGATCACCGGGCACCTGAAGGTACCCGACGGACGCAAGACCACGCTGGTGGCCACCCGCGTCGAGCCGGAGCTGGCGGCGCGGCTCGAGAAGTTCGGCGTGCCGTACACGCGTGTGTTCGAGAGCTCGCTGTTGCGCGACCTGATGTCGTGGATCGTGCCCGCGCTGGTGTTCTTCGGCCTGTGGTACTTCGTGATCCGGCGCATGGCCGACCGGCAGGGCGGGCTGGGTGGCTTCATGTCGATCGGCAAGAGCCGCGCCAAGGTGTACGTCGAGACGGACACCGGCGTCACCTTTGCCGACGTGGCCGGCGTCGACGAGGCGAAGCAGGAGCTGGAGGAAGTGGTCGACTTTCTCAAGCACCCGAAGGAGTATGGCCGCCTGGGTGCGCACATTCCGCGCGGCGTGCTGCTGGTGGGGCCACCCGGCACCGGCAAGACGCTGCTGGCCAAGGCGGTGGCCGGCGAGGCGGGGGTGCCATTCTTTTCCATCTCGGGCAGCGAGTTCGTCGAGATGTTCGTCGGCGTCGGTGCCGCGCGCGTGCGCGACCTGTTCGAGCAGGCGCGGGTCAAGGCGCCGGCGATCATCTTCATCGACGAACTCGACGCACTGGGGCGCGCGCGCGGCGTCTACGGCGGCATGGGCGGGCACGACGAGAAGGAGCAGACGCTCAACCAGCTGCTGGCCGAGATGGACGGCTTCGACACCTCGTCGGGTCTGATCATCCTGGCGGCCACCAACCGCCCCGAGATCCTCGACCCGGCCTTGTTGCGCGCCGGGCGTTTCGATCGCCAGGTGCTGGTCGATCGGCCCGACAAACGAGGCCGCACCGACATCCTGAAGGTGCACGCGCGCAAGGTGACGCTCGATCCGGCGGTGGCGCTCGACGAGGTGGCCGCGCTGACGCCCGGGTTCAGCGGTGCCGACCTGGCCAACCTGGTCAACGAGGCCGCGCTGGCGGCGACGCGGCGCAAGGCCGAGCAGGTGACGCTGCCCGACTTCACGACGGCCGTGGAGCGCATCGTTGCCGGGCTGGAGCGCAAGAACCGCCTGCTCGGGCCCGAGGAGCGGCGCATCGTCGCGTACCACGAGATGGGCCACGCGCTGGTCGCGCTGGCGCAGCCTGGCGGCGACCCGGTGCACAAGGTGTCGATCATTCCGCGCGGCATCGGCGCGCTCGGCTACACGATCCAGCGGCCGACCGAGGACCGTTATCTGCTGACCCGCAGCGCCTTGAAGCAGAAGATCGCCGTGCTGCTGGGCGGGCGCGCGGCCGAGCAGCTGGTGTTCAGCGAAATCTCCACCGGCGCGGCCGACGACCTGGCCAAGGCCACCGACCTGGCGCGCGACATGGTGGTTCGCTACGGCATGGACGAGCGGCTCGGCCACGTCGCGTTCGAACCCCAGCGCCAGGCGATGCTCGATGTGCCGGCCGGCTGGTCGAACCGTGACCCGGTGTCGGAGCAGACGCAACGCAGAATCGACGAGGCGATCCAGGGCATCGTGACGGCGGGGTTCGACGCGGCGCAAGCCGTCTTGACAGCCGAACGCGCGGTGCTCGAACTCGGCGCGCAGACGTTGCTGCAGAAGGAAACGCTGGACGAGGCGGCGATTCGCGACCTGCGGGCGCAGATGCGCCAGCCTTGATTCGATGCGATCGCCTCAATCGCGCGGCTGGCGGGTCGGCAGGTGCCACAGCCACGCCGCGACCGATGCGCACAACACGATCGGCGCCCATTGCCAGCCGCCGGTCAGCTTCGGCCACGCCACCGCGCAGCCGATGGCCATCATCACCGTGGCCAGCTGCTTGGCGCGCAATGGCAGGGCCCGCTGCTCGCGCCAGTCGCGCACCATCGGGCCCCAGCGCGGATGCGCCAACAGCCAGGCTTCGCAGCGTGCGCAGCCGCGCGAGAAGCAGAATGCGCTGAGCAGGATGAACGGCGTCGTGGGCAGCAACGGCACGAAGATACCGACCAGGCCCAGCAGCAGCGATGTCGCGCCACCGCTCAACCACAAGGCCCGCGCCCACATCGGGTGACGCGCCGCAGCAGGCATGGTGGGTCGGGTTGGATCGGGCAGGGTGGTTCCTTGTTCGAACAGGCTTGGGCAGCGCGGCGCTGCGCGGTGCGAGCGCCGCTGGCCTGCCCGGAGGGGTTCGAACTCCGAGCTGTAGGCCGCATGGACGCTAGCGAACCGCGATTCTGTCGGTCATTTGTTCCCCGACTTGTTCCCCTGAGGTAACGATCTCTATGGTGCCCGCGCCCACCGCAGCATTCCATGAACCAGAACCGCCGAGAGGATAGCGCTGAATCGTGCGAGCTGGCTAACGTGCGGCGCCGAGTCCGCGCGCGCAACACTGGGGCGATCGATGTCGGTTTCGGTGGGTACCCCGATCTGCGAGGGGTCTGGCTCTGCCGCAATGGGAGCGTTGAAGGACGTAAACCGACCCTGAGCCGTGTGTGGCAATCTTCAGGGTCGAGCGGCCGGTTCACTCGGGAAACGGTCGTTCGCGAATCAGGCCGAGAAATCCGCGCCCAGGGATAGCGGTCGTTCGCGGGTCGCGCCGACCAACCGGTACAGGTACGCGCCTGAACGACTGCATATGATGGCCGCGAACGGGCGCTCCCGACCCTGAGCAGACATCCATCCTCAGCAAGACCGGTCGATCAGGTCCATCCGGTTCTCCGGACAAGCCAGCGCGCGCCATGTCGCACCGGCATTGCTGGCCTCCAATCCGAGTGGGTGCGTCAATCGCGCTCGCGACCGCCTCGCTCTCGCGCCCGCCCCTTCTCCGGCTCCACGCGCGGATCACGGTGGCACTCGACGCAGTTTTCGAAGTTCTGGATGCCTTCCTCGACGTGCTCGGCGCGGATCTTTGCCTGCGAGTGCTCGTGGCAGCCGTAACAGGTGAACCTGCTGTAGTCGTTGTTCTTGTGACAGGTCTCACAGGTGGCCTCGTGGTCCCGATCGAGCACGAAATACTTGTTGTGATCGAACGTCGCCGGCTTCCATGCCTCGGTCTTGTGGCAGGACTGGCAACTGCCTTTGATCTGGCGATGCAATCGGTCGGTCGGCGCGTTGTGGCAGCTATCGCATCGGTCCAACTCGGCCTTGGCCAGCAGAGCGTGGTCGAACTGGGCGGGCTTCCAGGCCTTGCTCTCGTGGCACTTCGAGCATTCGACCTTCAGACCGCGATGCACGGTGTCCTTCGGCGCTGCGTGGCATGACGAGCAGGTGTCACGCACCGCCACCTTTAGCAGATCGTGCGAGAACGGCTTGCGGCTGCGCTTGGTGAGGTTGGGTCCCTGGTGGTCACTGTGGCAGGCCATGCAGTCCTGCTCGATCAGCTGCTGGTGGAATGAACCCCTGATGGTTCCGCCGGCGATGGGCACGCCCTTCGTCGTCTTCAGGCCGACATCTGCAACCGCATGGCACTCGATGCAGCGCCCCGATGACGCTCCCCGCCAGGCCTTGTGGCACGCGAAACAGTCGGTGGCAAGTTCGGCATGCCCCTTGACCAGAGGCCCCGGGCTGACCACGAGGTGAGGATAGACGAAGGCCAGCGCCACGAGCACGATCAGGTTGAGCGCGATGACGATCAGCAGGACTGGGCGCTTCTTCACTTCCAGCCCCAGAACAGGAAGATGGCCACGATGTGGGCCAACGCCAGCACGGTGAAGGCCAGCGTGATCGGGAAGTGCACAAGGCGCCATTGCTTGACCACGTCGAAGGTCAGGCTGTCCCAGTAGAGGCGGTCTTCGAGTTCCTCATCGCTGAGTCCGCGCTCGCGCATGCGCAGGCGGGCTTCCTCCATGCGCCGACGAGATCGATCCAGCAGGAACTTGCCGGTCAGCCCGCTGCCCACGTTGATCAGCATGGCCCACACGGCGAGCCAACCGAGGATGGCGTTGAAGTGCACGCCCGCGTGTACAAGCACCAGTAGCGAGCCGACCCACGCCAGCACCTCGTGCCAGCGCAGCAGCCTGGCCGGGTTCCCGCGCTGGATCAGCTTGCGCTTGCGCAGTGAATAGACGGTGGAACCGATAATCAGCAAGGTGCCCGGGATTCCGAGCCAGCGCCCGATCCACAGCAGATCGAAGAGATGCAGCAGGCCGTCGAGGGCCAGTGCGACGAGGGCGAGCGCAACGAAGCTCCCCAGGAAGGGCAGCACCTCGCGACTCAGGAGTCGGGCGCGCGCGGGCATCAGGCCTCCAGCACCAGCGGTGACGAGGGCCGGCCGACGCAGAGCAGGCAGTGACCCGGCGCGACATCGTGATTCGGCGCGTGCTCGTACTGCACCTTGCCTTCGAGCAATCGGGTCTCGCAACTCCCGCAGCCGCCAGAACGACAGCCGGACTCGACCGCGATGCCGTGCCGCTCGGCAAAGTCCAGCAAGGACGTGTCCCGTCCATCCCAGCTTAGGGTGCGGCCGGATCGCTGGAACCTCACTTCGACCTCCGCGACGGCCGACGCCGTGACGTCGGGCGCGCCGGGCAGCTTGACGGAGGCGGGGCCAAATGCCTCGTAGTGGATGTCGGCGACCGGCACACCCCACTCGGCCAGTGCCGGCACGAGCGCCTGCATCATCGCGGCGGGTCCGCAGACGTAGAACTGGTGGCGCCCATGCGGCAGCGTGCGCCGCAGCAGTTCGACGTCCACATGGCCTTGGTGCTGATAGTCGCGCCCGAGGAGATCGGACTCGCCCGGACGGCTGTAGACGATGTTCAGACGCAGCGCTGGGTGCGAAGCGGCGATCTCTTCAAGCTGCTGCTTGAAGGCATGCTCGCCGCTGTTGCGCAGGCCGTAATACAGGTGAACCATGCGCTGCGGATGCCGGGCGATGCACCAGCGCAGCATGCTCATCATCGGCGTGATGCCGATGCCGCCGCCGACGAGCACCGCCGGTACGTTCGGATCGGGGTCGATGAAGAAGTGTCCAGCCGGAGCCTTCACGCGCAGGATATCGCCGACCTGAACATGGTCATGGAAGTGGTTGGACGACAGGCCGGGATCGAACTCGGGATGGTCGGCAGGAGCAGGCACACGCTTGATCGTCACCCGGTAATGCGCCGGATCGGGTCGATCCGACAGGGAGTAGCAGCGAGTGATCGCACGTGTGCTCGTCGCCCTGTCCGCGCTGCGAGGCGTGACATCCAGTGCAAAGGTGAGGAACTGGCCGGGTTCGAACGGAGGCAGCGGCTGGCCGTCGACAGGCTGCAAGTAGAACGAGCACTGCGACTGCGCCGCGTCCTCGAGCGCGCGCTGCGCGACGCGGAACTCGCGCCAGCCCACCCAGGCCGCATCGGCCTTGACAGGCTTCGCGGCCGGCGCCACCGGATGGGCGCTGACGCCTGCAGAGCGACGTCGCCAGACCGTCCAGCCGATCCCCGCCGCCAACTGCAAGAGCAGCGCGGCAGAGATGAAGGCAAGCAACTCGATGGCAGTCATTGATGTTGGCGCAGATGCGGCGATGCCCGACAGGCACATCGCCTGAGCCGATTCTGGGTCTCGACGGCATCGGCGCCTTGACCGGACTCAATGGCGGGGCCGCCGACGGCGGCTGCTCAGAAGTCCTTAATGTCTCGGGCCGAAGCTCGACGTGTCCCAACCCTCACGAAGACACGCCACCATGCACGCCGACCTTCATCAGTTCCTGTCTCGCCTCATCGGGACGATCGTTCTCGCACTGGTACCTGTGGTCTTCACGGCCTTCGTCTCGATGCCCTTGAGCCTGAGCCGACATCCCGGAGAACTGGCTCAGGTGGACGCGCACCCGCGGCACATGACCTGAGCTTTGAGCGACCGCTCGTGAGAACGCGCCGGCAAGTCTGCTCCTGGCCGCGACTGCCCGTTCGCAGAGCACGCCGACAGCAGCCGTTGGCCAACCTGGCGATCGCTCCCAAGGGCCGCTGTCGGGCTCGGACTCGAACTTGCGGTCCCGGCCATTTGCCGCTGTTCGCGGGCCCGCGACCAGACGTCCGCAATGGATTGACGAGCGGACGACTGATTTACCCTTTGAATTCGCCGCCTGCCTCGTGACGCCGAAGCTGGGATCGAGCCGAGTGCACCGTAACTTGGAGATGCCACGTTAGATGCACCTCTGCCATCCACGCTGAACTGACGCGTCGGCGCCGGCCGCGGTCGCCTTCCTTTATGTGCTTTCCATGCCTTGGCTGATGGAACAGAATGAACGCGCGCAGAGAGTCGCGCGAGGGAAAGTCGAAGGCAGACTGTGGACAGTGTCATTTTCGAATGTGGCAATCTGCGCATCGACCCGGTAAACCGGCGACTGACCCGCAGCGGTGGCGATGTTGCAATCGAGCCGAAGGCATTTTCAGTGCTTCTCTTGCTGCTCGAGCGGGCCGACCAGTTGGTAACCCGCGACGAACTGCTGGATGCGGTCTGGGGTCATCGCCACGTCACGCCGACCACGCTCAATCGCGCGATGACGCTGTTGCGGCGGGTGTTCGAGGACGATGCGGACCGTCCCCGATGGATCCTCACCGTGCATCGTGCCGGGTATCGATTCATCGGCGCCGTCCAACGCAGCATCAAGCCGCGCAACGAGGGTCGAGCGCACTTCGGGCCGCCGCCCAGCGCACAACTGCCCGCGAAACACGAGCCCTTGATCGGCCGCGGAATCGACATCGACCAGTTGTGCACGATGATTGCGCAGCACCGCTCGGTGACGGTCATTGGTCCTGGCGGCATGGGCAAGACGCAATGTGCCTTGGAAGCCGGGCGCCTTTGCAGTGGGCAATTCCCTGACGGCGTCTGGTTCTTCGATCTCTCACCGATCGAACGGGTGCATGAATGGCTTGTGGCTTTGGCGGCCGCGCTTTCTGTACCAACTGCGGGCACACAGCAATTGCTGCCGCGCATCGCGACGGCTCTATCAGGTCGCCAGGCCCTGCTGCTCATCGACAACTGCGACCGCCTGGCCCCTGAGGTGGGCGCGACCGTGATCACGCTGCTGCGCGCCTGCGCGGAGCTTCGCGTTCTCACGACCTCACAGCAGCGCCTCGATTACGTCGCTGAGCAGCTTCTGTGGCTGCCACCTCTGGCCCTACCGCCACCCGCGGAGGAGGCCCAACGGATGCCGCTCCACGAGATCGCGGCCATCCCGGCCGTAGAGTTGCTGCTGACCCGCGCGGCGGCCGTGCAACCGGCGATCGCGCTGAACGCCAAGAACGTCGGTGACATTGTCGAGATTTGTCGCCAGCTCGATGGAATGCCGCTGGGCCTCGAACTGGCGGCCGCTCAATTTGCGATGTTGTCGCCAGCGGCGATTCGCGAACACTTGCAAGAGCAGTTCGGCCTGCTGGCCAGCGTCACAGCGGGTCGTGAGCCGCGGCACCGGACTCTGCAGGCGCTCGTCGACTGGAGTTACGGCTTGCTGTCCTCACAAGAGCAGCGTCTACTCTGCTGGCTCGGCGTCTTTCTTCAAGGCTGGACGGTCGACGCGGCCGAGCAATTTGGCGATGCCATGGGCGTCCCACGCGACCGACTGCTGGAGCTGCATTCCGGCCTGATTCTCAAGTCACTCGTGGTCGCCGATCCGACACTCTCGCCGCCCCGGTACCGGCTGCTGGAGACGGTGCGCGCGTTTGCATTGCAGGCGCTCCGCGAACGAACGGAGGAGTCGGATGCGCGCAGGGCGCACCTGGCGTACTTCGTTCGATTCGCTGAGCGTTCGCATCGCGGGATGCTCGATTCGCGCGCGGATGAGTGGGTCGAGCGGCTGCGGCACGAGCACGCCAACATCGACGGCGCGCTCGGCTGGGCCCGGTCCACCGGCGCTGATCCAAACGCTGCAATGCGGCTGGCAGGGTCGCTGATGCTGTACGGCAAATGTCGCAGTCTGGTCGGGCTGATTGCCGGCTGGGTCGAGCGAGCGCTCGACGGCGTCGCACCAGAGGCCTCGCCGACCTACTTGCGTGCCCTGTTGTGCTGTTGCATGTTCAAGGTGCATTCGCAGGATTCGACAGTCGAGCCGCAATTGATGGCGGCCGTCGCTCTTGCCGTACAGCTTGGCGATCGTTGGGCGCAGGGTTGCGCCGCCGCCTACCTCGCCATGTGGCAGGCCAACGAGGGCCATCTCGAGTCGGCGCGGAACAACGCGGCGCTGGCCGCCGGTCTCGCCGACGCCGAAGCCGATGATTGGCTTCGTTCGCTGGTGGGGCTGGCGAAGGCTTGGATCGCGCTTCGGTCGGATGAACACCGCGACGCCGTTGCCACGCTGCAATCGCTGCGACATGTCAGCTTCGACCTGCACCAGCACATCATGATCGACGTGTACCTCGCGCTATCCCACTACGGACTTGGGGACTGGCACAAGGCAGCCGCGGTATGGCTCGATGTATTTGAACTGTCCTTGAGGACGCGCAATCTGCGTGCGCACGCGGGTTTGATGGAGGGGGCAGCGTATCTGGCAATGCGAACCGGCAGACACGAAATCTCTGTGCGATTGCTCGGCAAGGCCGCCGACATTCGTCAGCGGAGCCAGGCGCCACTGTTCCGCTTCTGGATCTCGCACCACGAGCAGGCGATGCGCCAGACCCGAAATCAACTGGGCAGCGTGAAATTTGACTCGCTCCACGCCGCAGGGACGGCGGCGCGCGACGAGCTTGTCGTGGAAGAGGCCCGCGCGTTGCTGCGTCAGGTGGTCGAGGATCAGGCCCCGCCGTGAGCGTCGGCGCCTGCGTGACGCGAATTGGCGAACAAATGCCCCGGGTCGTAGCGATCGCACAGCTCCTGCAGTCGCCGCGCATGGTCCTTGCCAAAGCGTCCGATCGTGTCCTGGTCGTCGCCGTCGGAAAAGTTGGGCATGCGGCCGGGCATTGAGTGCGCCGACAGGCCCGCGTAGAGATTGCGAATCCACGTCCGCGTGGCATCGAATCCCGTCTTTTCGGCAGTGGCACCGATCAAGTTGACGAAGAAGCGCGCATCGCGATGGGCAAATGCGCAGTCGGACGACGGCTTGCGCGCCACCGCGCCGCCCAGGTGTTGAACGTGAAGCTCCGTGATTGGCGTTGGTCGAGCCTCGGCCGCCGCGACCAGCAGATCGATGGCGCCATCGCTGAGGCGCGCGAAGTTGACACTCTTCCAGTACTGCCAGCGGCCTGGGGGGGCGCTGGGATCGAGCATTTGCTGCCACTGTGAGTACGGCATCGGTGCGATCACGTCCGCGAGCGCAGTGCCCGCATGGCGGATCGGATCGATGGCTCGTTCGCCGGCAGCGGCCTCACCGGACCAACAGACCGCGAGGATGCAAACCGTCCGGCCGTGCCATGCGGGGTCGAGGAAGGGCAGCGGTGGCGCGCTCGTCATCACCACCAGTCCGCAGAACTCGTCGGGCGCGTCCTCGGCGAAATCACGAAAGCGTCGCAGCACTTCTGCGGACTGCTCGCCCGGAAACACGACGAGGCCCGCAAGGACTTGCGACAGCGGGTACAGACGCAAATCGAAACGCGTCACGACGCCAAGACCGCCGGCGCCACCTCGCAATGCCCACAGAAGGTCAGGGTGCTTATCGGCCGCCACGCTCACACTGCGGCCATCGGCCAGGACGACATGCGCAGCGACCAGGTTGTCGCAGGCCAGGCCAAATCGGCGCATCAACCAGCCGGCGCCACCTCCCAGCGTGAAGCCACCGACGCCTGTGCTGGAGATCAGCCCGCCGGTCGTCGCCAGTCCCGCCAAGGCGGTTGCCGCATCGACATCGCTCCAAAGCGCTCCACCTTCCACACTCGCAATGCGCAACTGCGCATTCACGCTCACCGCACGCATTTCGGACAGATCCAGCAGCAGCGTACCTTCGCCTACGGACAGCCCCGCTACGCTGTGCCCGCCGCCGCGCACCGTGACCGCGATTCGATGTTCGCGCGCGACGCGCAGGGCCTGCTGGACATCTCGTGCGTCGACGCAGCGCGCGATCACGCAGGGGCGGCGATCGATGGCCCCGTTCCAGACGCGCCGGTATTGGTCGAATCCATCGTCATCCGCGCCAACCACGCTGCCACGCATCTGCGCACGCAGTTCTTGCTCGACGGTGGTGTAGCGAGCCATGAATCGCTCCTCGCGAAATCAGCACTTGAGTGTAAGACGGCCTTGGGTCCGACCTGCATGATCTGTACCCTTCTTGCTGCCGGCCCGCGCTTGTCGCAGATCGGGGCGGCAGCAAGGGATCAGCTCAGTCCACTGTGACCCGCGTTGCGACCACCTTGCCGCCGATGTGCTGCAGCAGTGTCGTTTCGTCCTGCGCGTACTGGTCGATCGTGAGGCTTCCTTCGAAACTGTTGCCCGAACGATCCAGCGTGACGACTTGACGAATGGTGGCAGGCCCGACGAAGACCGCCGGCGAAACCGGCCCCCCCAGTTGTGGAGGCGTGTCCGCGCTGATCCAGGCCAGGGCGATGTGGTTGAGCTTGTACGTGTTCCGCCCGGTCTTCTTCCAGACGCCCATGCAGACGTCACCGGAACTCGGAGGCCGGCCGCCCGAGAACGTGATCTCGGTTCCATCGCTGTGCCATTGGACCGTGCCGAAGTCGACCACGACGCCGGGGGGAATGTACGCTGGATAGGCGGTGCCGTCGGAAATGAACTTGAATTTCCACAGGCCGACGATCCCTTCGATTTGCATGTCGGTATTGAAATCCACGCGAGTGAATCGCGCGTCCCCGTCTCGATAGACCGCCGGCATGAAGTACCCGGACCCGGGGTGAGGCTCGGCCCAACTTGACGGCGGTGTGGCCGGGCTGCCGTATGCACCGCAGCCGGCCATGGCCGCGCCGCTCAGCGAGAACCCCATCGCACCGAGCCCGATTGCCAACAAGCACTTGCCGAGCGACTGCCGCCCGATGTTGCCCATGTTCATGATGGATCCTTCCAGATGTTGAATTCGGGCCCCGCGCGTGGCCCTCGGTGGTTGGCGGTGCATCAGCGCAGCGCCTGGGACCCAATCTAGTTCGCTTGCGCCGCGGGTGATATGCAGGTTCGGTGAGGTTTTTGTGAGGGTGCGCCAACGCAGCCATCGGGTGGCGGTCGGCCCTGCGTCACATAGCGGGCATTCACGGTGACTGTGCCGAACTCACACAATGGGTCGCGAGCGGCAGTTCGTGCCATCGACCTGCAGACGTTCGACAGGTTCTTGACACTGGCCGGCACGACAAGTCGTTGATCGACTGCCTTGGAGGTCTCGCTTTCGCAAGCGGTCGTCCGCGTACTTCTCCTGTACTTTGAGACCGGTCTTTCGCGCGGCAATTCTTCGGCAGCGTGGACAGCCGGATCTGGCCGGGAGTGACTGATCGCGACGGTCAGCTTTCCCGTGACGAAAAATCGCCGTAAATCATCACGGAGACGGACCGGATCAGCACCTACATTGAGATCGTAGGCAGCTCAGTTCTTGATGAAACGCGACGCCATCGGTCTTTCGCCGCTCGCTGACGAACCTCAGCGCGTGCTGGCTCGCCTACCCGCCGTGCTCAAGATGACCGGCTTGGGCCGCTCGACCATCTACCGCTGGATTGCTGACGGCTCGTTCCCGCCGCCCGTGCGTCTCGGCCCGCGCGCCGTCGCTTGGCGGTGGTCAGACCTCGACCAGTGGACGCGGTCGCGATCCAGCACGCACCACTGATTGACGTCCCTTCTCGTGTCTCGCCAGGTGCGGGCATAGCACGACGGCAGCGCATGTTTGACGCAGTGCGAGCTGGCCGTTGTGCCCTGCTCAACGCCCGCGATCGGACTCCGGCGCCGCGCGCTGGGGTTGCGCCCTGGACAGGTCGGTGCGCGTCGGCACGCGCGGACTCCCTCGGATCCGCTGCACACCTGGAAGCTCCCGCTGCGCCCGCTGCTCCGGCGCCTTGTACCGCACGCCCGGCAACCACCGCGCGTAGTTGACGATGGATTGGCCGAGCTGGCGATCCTCCATGTCGTCCGACGACGCCAGCGCCTTGGCGATTTCGCACCAGGCCTGCGCAGCGTCGCGCCGCGATCGCGTGAGCTTCACCGGCGCTTGTTCCCCTTCGCGCGGCCCGGCGATGCGCCCCTGGTCCCGGGCCTTGCGATGCCACAGCCGCTCGGTGCGCCGGCTGCCGCCTCGGCTGATCTGCGGCGAGGCTTCGGCCTCGACGCCCAGCTCGCGCAGCTTCTCGGCAAAGGTCTCGCGCCAGCGACGCAGGTCGGACTTGCGCGGGTTCAGTCGCTGGCCATCCTTGCCTTCGGCGCGCACGCTGAGGTGCACGTGCGGATTGGCCTGGTGGGTGTGCAGCACCATGACGAAGCGGTGGTCCGAGAGTTCGGCGCGCGCAAAGTCGCGGGCGGCGCTCTGGACTGCTGATGCGGGCGTGCCGGCGGGCATCGACAGCATCAGGTTGAAGGCCTCGCGGCGCGCGCTGCGCTCGGGGATCAGTGCGCCGGCATGACGCCATTGCTCGGCCAGCGCGAGCACGCCGTCCTTGCCTTCTCGCACGGCGCCGCGGTCGTCTTCGATCGGCAGGCGGCCGTTCTTGCTGATGTAGCGCAAGTGCGCCGCGATAGCGGCCATGCCGCGCCCGCCGCCGGTGACCTTGACCATCACCTGCGGTGCACCGCGAGCGACGGTGGCGTGCAGGCGCTGCCGAATGGCGCGAGCGCGGACATGCAGCATCGTGCCGCTGAGCACGACTCCCTGCGAGCGGACGATGCGATTGCCGGGATAGAACAGGCGGTCGCCCCACTGCACCAGCGCGCCGTCGACAACATGGTTGCTTGGCATCACGACACCTCCAGTTCAACCAATTCGGGCCAGCAACGCGGCGGACACCTGCAGGTGGCGTGCGACGTCGGCATCGAGGTTGAGCATGCGTTGCCGAAGCGGCGCAAGCGCGGCCAGGTTGGGCCTCGACAGCGTGTGAACGAACAGCGACACGTCCGCGGCGATGGCGGCGAGCTGGTCATTCGAGGTTCGCAGCGCAGCGAGTTCGGCGCGGCGCTCGGCGACCGGCAATGGCAGCTCAGCGCGGCGGATCAGCAGCGCGACGAGTCGGGCCTGCGACTGCCCGAGCGCGGCGGCGTGGGCGGCCAGGGTGGCGGAGTCCGCAGCCGACAGACGCACGCTCAGCTTGATCGTGCCGCCAGGGGCGAAGCTCGATTCGGCGCGCGGCAGCATTGCGACTGCGTCGCCTGGCAATGCGGCGATCAGGGCTTGACGGGCGAAGAGCGCCAGGGTCGCGCCTCGCGTTCGAGCTGCCGCCCGCGCGGCGGCACCGATGCCGCACAAGTCGATGGTCACGCGATCACGCGAGGGCGCTGCCATGACGAAGGCGCCCTGCGGCGCAGGTTTGACATCCATTCGGCGGCGCGCCGCCTATCCTGCCCTATGTACTTTTCTTTCATATCCGTGTCGAACCCACAATAGTGTGGCGAGGGCAGTAGTTGTCGACTTACTGAGCGAGGGGAGGGGTCGGACAGTCCGACCCCCACCCCTCACTGGTTGGCAATATCGATGAGGCGCTTACGAAGCGCCGCCAGCCGCCCGGCATCGACAGCCGCATCGGCCCTCGAGATCTTCTGGAGAAGAGGCCCAAGGCGGTCGCACAGTTTCTCCGCCAGATCGATTGGCAGACCGAGACGGCGGCGCTCAGGCCGGGTGCCGCAGGCCGCCCCATGGGCGTCGAAAGGGCTCGCTGCTTTGAGTTCTGTAACGGTCGCGCGAGTCAGTTCTGGGTGGGCGGCCAGCGCGGCTTCAACGTCGTTTGGTCGCTCCTCGTGGAGCTTAGACAGTTCGTGCAGCGTGCGTGGCGAAGTGCACCGACCGGTTTTCAGCGCTTTGTCGAGCGCCGGCGGCAGAGAGAGCAGGGCGAGGTGATGCGCAACGGAGGTCTGATCCATGCCGAGTTTCTTGGCGATGCTGGCATTTGATTCGCCCGCGTCGGCACGGCCGCGGATGAAACGCGCCAAGTCCAAAGGTGACAGGCCATGGCGCTTCTGGTTCTCGGCCATCTGCGCATAGGCGTCGGGCTTTACCGATGCAATCGTGACGGGGACAGCGGTCAAGCCGGCGCGGCGCGCGGCCCGTAGGCGCTTGGCACCGTGCCGGACTTGGTGGTGACCGGCTTCATCAGCGGCGCCGACAACGATTGGCTGCAGGATGCCGTGCTGCCGGATGTCCTCAGCGAGTTCTTCGATCTCCGCTTCGACAAACTCTGTGCGGGGATTGCTCGGGTCTTCGTCGATCAATTCGGTGGCGACGATCAGCGGCTCACCGGTTGCGACAGGCTTCAGGTCGAACAGGCCAGGTTGGTCGGGTCCTGCCAACTCGGGGCTACCTGCCTTTACGGATCTCCACAGCATGCGCATGCGTGAATACTGCGACCGCATCGCGTCGATTCGCACGCACCATTTGGGCCAAAAATCAGCGGCAGAGAATCGCGAATGTTGTGCTAGGCATGTGCGCGACCAGCGCCAGTTGTTCGTTTGCGTCGAGCGGTGTCCGCCTTGGTGCCATCGCGAAGTTGCGCGAGGTACTCGGCCCACTTTTTCATCATGGCGCGGCGCTGCGCCATGAATTCGGCCCGGTCGTAGGCCGCACCCAGCGGTCCGCTCTTGCCATGCGCCAGCTGGGCCTCGATCACGTCGGGGTGCAAATTGAGCTGCTCCACCAGGATCGTGCGTGCCATCGCGCGGAAGCCGTGAGGCGTCATCTCATCGTTGGTGTAGCCCATGCGGCGCAGGGCCGTTCGAAGCGTGTTCTCGCTCATGCACCTTTCGCCGGACAGTAGGCTTGGGAAGACAAACCGGCCATGCCCGGTCAGGGGATGCATGTCGCGCAACAAGGTGACCGCGCGTGGTGCCAACGGAACCAAGTGCGGCCGGCCATTGAGCTTGCCGTGCACAGTGCGCTTCATTTTCGCCGCGGGGATGGTCCACACACCACCGTCCAAGTCGAGCTCGGCCCACTCCATCTGTCGAATGTTGCCCGGGCGCTGGAATACCAATGCAGCGAGTTCGAGCGCGGTCCGCGTCAAGGGTTGCCCCTTGTAAGCGGCGATTGCACGCATCAGAGCTGCAACCCCGGCCGGCTCCAGCACGGCCGCCATGTGCTTGACGACGATGGGTCGCAGCGCTCCATGAAGATCCGGCGCCGGGTTCCGCTCGCAGCGGCCCGTGGCGATACCGTATCGGAAAACTTGTCCGGCAGTCTGGCGCAGGGTGTGCGCCGCTTCGAGTGCGTCGCGGCTTTCCACTCGGCGCAAGGTTTGCAGCAGCAGCGGGGCGTTGATATCGGACAGGGGAAGACTTCCAATCCAAGGGAACAGGTCTTTCTCCATGCGCTCGATCCAACGGTCGGCGTACCTCGGGCTCCAGCCGGTCTGTTTGGTGGCATGCAGCTCACGCGCCACCGCCTCAAAGCTGTTGCCGGCGGCCGTGTGCCGTGTCAACTTGTCGAGCTGACGTTGCTGCGCCGGATCAACGCCGCTGCGCAGCAGTTTGCGCGCAGAGTCCCGGGCTTCGCGCGCGGCCTTCAAGGAGACGACGACCTTGGTCGAACCCGTCTCCGTGTAATGCCCGAGTGCGAGTCGCTTCTCCTTGCCGCCGAAGTAGTACTTCCAGAACCAGCGGCGCGACAGGTTCGGCGCCACCTCCAAATAGAGACCACCGCCATCGGCTAGCCGCACACGGGGCTTGTCGGCCGGGCAGGTCGAATTGCGGCAGGCGGGGTCGGTCAGCGACAAGGGGAACAAACTGAAGAATCGAGGCTCAATTATGTCCTTGTTCCCCTGTTTGTGCCCCTAGTTCTGCTGAGACGTCACGGAACGCTGTGAGACCATAATCGGGCTGCAGACCGCGTATTTCCTAGGTTTGAGGCGATTCGCTGGACTTTTTTGGACGTTCTGGAATCGCCAGTTGGCCTGCCCGGAGGGACTCGAACCCCCGGCCTGCTGCTTAGAAGGCAGCTGCTCTATCCAGCTGAGCTACGGGCAGTGGTGCAACGCTTTGGCCGCGCGATTCTATGCAGGCCGCGTCAATGGCGCTTGTACTGCTCGGCGCCGAACAGCACGCTGCGCGCCTTGTCGTCGGTGATCGGCCTGCGCAGGTCGGCCAGCACCTCGACGCCGCGCCTCACGGCGGGGCGCGCGGCGATCTCGTCGAACCAGCCTTTCAGATGAGGGTGGTCGTTCCAGTCGATGCCCTGGTTCTTCCATGAGCGAAGCCACGGAAAGATCGCGATGTCGGCGATCGAATACTCGTTGCCGGCGATGTAGCGCGTCTTGGCCACCCGGTCGTTCATCACGCGGTACAGCCGCTTGGTTTCGTTGCTGTAGCGGTCGATGGCGTAGGCGATCTTCTCCGGGGCATAGACGCGGAAGTGGTGCGTCTGCCCGAGCATCGGGCCGACGCTGCCCATCTGGAACATCAGCCACTGCAGCACGGTGTACTTGCCGCGGGTGTCGGCTGGCAGAAAGCGTCCGGTCTTTCCGGCCAGGTACAGCAGAATTGCACCGGATTCGAACAGCGACATCGGCTTTCCATCGGGACCATCGGGGTCGATGATGGCGGGAATCTTGTTGTTCGGGCTGATGGCCAGGAAGTCCGGATCGAACTGGTCACCCGCACCGATGTCCACGCCAATCGCCTTGTAGGGCAGGCCACACTCCTCGAGCATGATGTGCACCTTGTGACCGTTGGGCGTGGCCCAGGAATACACTTCGATCATTCAATGACTCCAGCGGTCGTGTTGTTGCGCTGACTCTAAACCATGCTACAGACACTGGCGCGTTGGTTCGGGCGCACACCGTTGCCGGCTCGACTGCAGGGCGTGGAGAGCTGGGCGCGCTCGCGCAGCGCGGTCTACCGGCGTGTGCGCGACGGCGAAGGTTTCGTGATCGAGGGGTCGCAGCGCAATCTGCGCTGGCGGATCGAGTGGGGTGCCTCGCACCGCCCGTACGTGGCGGGCAACGAGTTGCGCATCCTCGCCGAGATGAACCTGCATCGCGATCTGCAGGCGTTGATCCTCAGTCGCAAGCTGATGGAGCAATCGGAGTCGTCGGTGTTCGAGCAGTATGTCGAAGGCGTGCAGACCAGCATCGACACACAGACGCCCACCGAGATCCGCTGGCTCGTGATGTACCAGAAGCTCACGCCGGCCGAATTGCGCGCACTCGATGCCCGCTTCGGAGCGGTGTCCAGCGTCAAGCCCTGGCTGCTGCAGTGGCTGGCCGGCCCGCTGTCGCCGGCCTTGCTGTCGGCCGGTCAGATGCTGTCGGAAGCCGACCCGTTCGTGCTGGCGATCGCGCGCGGCCGCCTGACGTTGCGCCTGTCGATGCGCGAGCCCGATCTCGAGGCGATCGGCCAGTGGCTGGCGTTGTACCTGCTGGCGGCGCAGGAGGCCAAGCGCGTGGCCGGCGATTGGCAGGATTCCGGCTTTTCGCCGACCTCGACTGCACCATCGGCATGGCCGCACCAACCGCGCTCAGGTCACTCGATGACCTGAGCCGCGGCGCGGGCCAGCCTTAGGCGTAGCGGCCCAGTTCCATCTTCGCGATGGAATTGCGGTGCACCTCGTCGGGGCCGTCGGCGAAACGCAGCGTGCGCGCCTGCGCGTAGTAGTAGGCCAGCGGGAAGTCGTCGCTGACGCCGGCACCGCCGTGCACCTGCATCGCCCAGTCGATCACGCGCAGCGCCATGTTGGGCGCCACCACCTTGATCATCGCGATCTCGGCCTTGGCGGCCTTGTTGCCGGCCATGTCCATCATCCAGGCGGCCTTCAGCGTCAGCAGCCGTGCCTGGTCGATCAGGCAGCGTGCGTCGGCGATGCGTTCCTGCGTCACGGTCTGCTGCGCCACCGTCTTGCCGAACGCCACCCGCTTGAGCGCGCGCTTGCACATCAGCTCCAGCGAGCGCTCGGCCAGGCCGATCAGCCGCATGCAGTGGTGGATGCGCCCCGGGCCGAGGCGGCCCTGCGCGATCTCGAAGCCGCGGCCCTCGCCGAGCAGCATGTTCGACGCCGGCACCAAGACGTCCTGGAAGTCGATTTCCATGTGGCCGTGCGGCGCGTCGTCATAGCCGAACACCGGCAATGCGCGCAGCACCTTGACACCGGGCGTCTCGAACGGCACCAGGATCATCGACTGCTGCGAATGACGCGGCGCGGTCGGATCGGTCTTGCCCATGAAGATCATGATCTTGCAGCGAGGGTCGCCGCCACCCGAAGTCCACCACTTGCGACCGTTGATGATGTAGTGGTCGCCCTGGCGCTCGATGCGCGCCTCGATGTTGGTGGCGTCCGACGAGGCCACCGCCGGCTCGGTCATCGCAAAGGCACTTCGGATCTTGCCGTCCAGCAGCGGCAGCAGCCATTGCTTCTGCTGCTCGGGCGTGCCGTAGCGCACCAGCACTTCCATGTTGCCGGTATCGGGCGCCGAGCAGTTGAAGACCTCGCTGGCCCAGGGCATACGACCCATGATCTCGGCCAGCGGCGCGTATTCCTGATTGGTCAGGCCTGCGCCGTAGTCGCTGTCGGGCAGGAACAGGTTCCACAGACCCTGGGCGCGCGCCTTGGGCTTGAGTTCCTCGATCAGCGGCAGCGGCGTCCAGCGCTTGCCCGCCTCGGTGTTGGCGCGCAATTCGCTCCAGTATCGGCCTTCGGCCGGGTAGACATGCTCCTGCATGAAGGCCGATACCTTGGCCTGCAGTTCCTGGGTGCGCGGCGAATAGCCGAAGTCCATGTGATCACTCCTGGTGAGGCGGCGGGGTCAGGCGGCTTGGGCGAAGTGCCAGGCCAGCTGGGCAAGGGTGGGGGTCGCGCTGCCGGTGGCGCGAGCCTGGGCATTGGCGGCCGTGCCGTCGACCACGCGCTTGGCGATGCCCTGGGTGATGGCCGCCAGGCGGAACAGGTTGTAGGCGAGGTAGAAGTTCCAGTCGGCCATCACGCGATCGGGGTCGCCGCGCCGGGTGCGCTCGCAATAACGCCGCACGTAGTCGCGCTCGCTGGGGATGCCGAGCGCGGCATGGTCGAGCCCGCCGATGCCGCGAAAGGTGCCGGGCGGAATGTGCCACGACATGCAGTGGTAGCTGAAGTCGGCCAGCGGATGACCCAGCGTGGACAGCTCCCAGTCGAGCACCGCGGCCACCCGCGGCTGCGTGGCGTCGAAGATCAGGTTGTCGAGCCGGAAGTCGCCGTGCACGATGGCCACCTGCGATGCGTCGCGGGCCGACGCCGGCAGGTGCGCCGGCAGCCACTCGATCAGCCGGTCCATCTCGGGAATGCTCTGCGTCACCGAGGCGAGGTATTGCTTGGACCAGCGGCCGATCTGGCGTTCGAAGTAGTTGCCCGGCTTGCCATAGTCGGCCAGCCCGACGGCTGCGACGTCGACGCTGTGCAGGGCCGCGATGACGCGGTTCATCTCGTCGTAGATGGCCGCGCGTTCGGCGTTGGGCAGCCCGGGCAGCGACTGGTCCCACAGCACGCGGCCCTCGACGAACTGCATCACGAAGAACGCACGGCCGATCACCGATTCGTCGTCGCACAGCAGGTGCATGCGGGCCACCGGCACCGGCGTGTCGGCCAGCGCGCCCATCACGCGGTACTCGCGCTCGATGGCGTGCGCCGACGGCAGCAGCCTGGCCACCGGGCCCGGCTTGCTGCGCATCGCGTAGGTGCGCTGCGGCGTGATCAGCTTGTAGGTCGGGTTCGACTGCCCGCCCTTGAACTGCTCGACCGTCAGCGGGCCGGCAAAGCCGGCCAGATGGACACGCAGGTAGGCCTCGAGGGCCGCGACATCGAAGGCGTGGCTCTGCGGCGACGGGGCGGGTGCCGGTGAACTGCTGCATCGATTCCATGGCCGGCGATCCTAACGCTCAGCAATCGCAGCAGCTTGTCGCGCGACAGCACGACCAGGCGCGTCGGTTCGACCCGCACGGCGCCTTCGCGCTCGAAGCCCTTGAGCTCCTGGTTGACGCGCTGTCGCGACGCGCCGAGCAGTTGCGCCAGGTCTTCCTGCGCCAGCTGCAGCCCGATGCGGATCTCCCCGCCCTGTTCGATGCCGTAGCTCTTGGCCAGCAGCAGGATCTGCTTGGCCAGCCTGGCGCCCAATGGGCGGGTGTTGAGGTCCTCGATCAGATTGAACATCAGACGCAGGCGCCGGCAATTCAGCTGCAGCAGCGCGTCGTACAGCTCGACGTGCTGCGACAGCAGCTCCTTGAAGTCGGGCTTGCGCACGACCAGCAGCGTGGTCTCGCCATGGGCATCGGCATCGTGCGTGCGCGGCGAGCCGTCGAACAGCGCAATGTCGCCGAACCAGGTGCCCGGCTCGGCGTAGGTGAGCACGACCTGCTTGCCCGACAGCGAGACGCTGGAGATGCGCACCGCGCCGCGCGCCACGCCGCACCATTGTTCGGCCGGCGCGCCGCGCGTGGCCAGCGCCGCGCCGTCGGCCAGGTGCCTGACCATCGCGCGAGACAGGATTGCGGCGCGCAGCGCCGGTGAGAGTCGGGAAAACCACGCGCCGGTGTCGATGTTGTGCTGTTCTTCGATTGTAAGAACCGGGGTCTTCATGGCTTGTCCCTGAAGCGACAGTCGGTGCAACGCGCCGCGCGCTGCCATTGTCGTCGTCGCGGGGCATTTGACGAAGTCGAGGTGAGACCCTGTCCACATCGTCGGCATCCGGGCCGCCACCAGCAGCCCTAGCGGAACCGGGGGCGCCGTTTCTCGAAGAAGGCCTGCAGGCCTTCGGCCGCGTTGTCATGGAACAGGTTGGCGAGGAACTGGTCCCGCTCGGCGTCCAAGTGCGCCGGCAGGCTGCGTTGAGGTGCCTGTTCGACCAGCGACTTCACGCTGGCCAGCGCATTGCCGGCCATCTCGGCAAGGCGCTGCGCCCAATGAAGCGACTGCGCAAGTGCCTGGCCATCGTCGGCGACGGCATTGACGAGGCCCAACGCCAGCCACTGGCGTGCGGTCATGGCCTCGGGCAGCCACATCATCTGCAACGCCATGGCGCGTGGCAATGCGCGGGCCAGATGCCACGAGCCGCCGCCGTCCGGGGAAAAACCGGCGCGGCCATAGGACATCGTGAACCGCGCGCCTTCGGCCGCGACGATCAGGTCGCAAGCCAGTGCCAGCGAGCAGCCACCGCCGGCCGCGTGCCCCTCCACCGCCGCGATCACCGGCTTGGGGAATTCGCGCAGCGCCTGGATCCAGGCGTGAAAGCTCTCGATGCTGCCGCGCTGCTCGTCGCCGCCTCGCTGGCGCACGGCGGCCAGACGGTTCAGGTCGCCACCGGCGCAGAAGTGCGCGCCGTCGCCGCGCAGCACCACGCAGCGCAACGACGCATCGGCGTCGGCCACATTGAGCGATTCGACCCCTGCCGCATACACCTGCGGCGACAGCGTGTTGCGCGTCGCCGGGTCGCTGATCGTGAGGACGAGCGTCGAGCCGTGGCGTTCGGTGATCAGCTCCGATGGCATATCCGCCCCCGATATTCGACGCTGTGATGCATGACCCACGTCATTCTCGCATGGGGGTCGCCGGCAGCGCCTTAGGTCACGGGTCGGCGAGGGCCTTCATGCTAGAGTGCCGCGCAGAATTTGCCGACCCCGACAACAGGCCGCCACGACGCTACCGACGCATGATCTTTCGCTGGGTGTTCATCGTCGTGGGCCTGACGGGCATGGTGGGCGGCGCTGCGCACGCGATCGGATTCGGGCGCGTCCCATCTTCGGTGGGGCTCGGCAGCCCGTTGTACTTTCCGATGACCATTCAGCTCGCGCCCGACGAGTCGCTGGCGGCGCCATGCGTGGCGGTCGAGGTGATGCAGGGCGAGCAGCGCATCCTGCCGAGCCAAGTGCGCATCGCGGTCGAGCAGGGCGCGACATCCGACGAGCGTGTGGTACAGGTCAGCACGCAGGTGTCCATCGAGGAGCCTGTCGTCACGATCATCGCGACGCTGGGTTGCATCAACAAGATCGAGCGGCGCTTCACGGTCTTCGCCGATCCGCCGGTGGTCACCATCGCCGCAGCACCCGCGGCACCCGCGGCGCCGGCGCCACCTGCCGCAGCCCCCGAGCCTGCCGCCAGCGCGCCGGCCACGCCCTCGGCTGAGCCGACGCCGAGACCTGCCGCATCGGTTGCGTCATCCGCCGCGCCGCCGGTGCGAAAGACTGCCCGGCCCGCCGCGCCGCGCGCCTCGCCCGCCACCGCCGTGGCGACCGGGCCTCGGGGCACGGTGCCTGCGCCCCGCGCTCCAGCGACTGCAGCCTCGGGCCCGCGGTTGAAGCTCGACCCGCTCGAGCCGCTCAGCCGCGCTTCCGCAGCGGCTTCTGCTGCACAGGAGGCGGCGCTGCGCGTGGCCGCCATGGCCGCCAGCGCCGCGCTGGCCGAGCAGGCCGCCAGCGTGGCGCAGGCCAACGCGAATGCCGCGGCCGATCGCATGCGTGCGGTAGAGCAGGCGCTGGCCGCAGTGCGTGCCGACGCGCAGCGCGACCGCGACGAACTGGCTCAGCTGCGCACGCGCCTGTCCGATGGCGACGCGATGCGACGGATCGTGCCCTGGCTGATCGTCGGCCTGACGCTGCTGGCCGCATTGGCTGCGGGTTTGTGGTGGCGTCTGCGCCGCGTGCAGCGGCAGCAACAGGCTCAGTGGTGGGCCGCGGCGCAGGCAGCAAGCCGGCAGCCGCCGGTGAACCCGCCGACGCTGCAGCCGATGACACTGCCGCCGCATCTGGCGCCGACGCCGGCGGTGCCTTCGCCGCGGCCGCAGGCGCCCCAGCCGGCTGCGCAACGCCCGGTGTCGGCGGGTACGCCGTCGATGTTCTCCGACTCGATGATGGCGCAGCCGCCGCGCGACGTGTCGATCGATGAGCTGATCGATCTGGAGCAGCAGGCCGAATTCTTCGTCGTGCTCGGCCAGGACGACGCGGCCATCGACCTGCTGATGGGGCACATCCGCAGCAGCGGCGGCACCAGCGCGCTGCCGTACCTGAAGCTGCTCGAGATCTATCGCCGACTGGGTGACCGCGAGTCCTACGAGCGCACGCGCGCCCGTTTCAACCATCGGTTCAATGCCTACGCACCCGACTGGGACGCCGATTTGCAGCACGGCCGTTCGCTCGATGAATACCCCGGCGTGATGCAGCGGCTGCAGAGCTGCTGGCGCGAACCGCTGGACGCGATGGCCGAGCTGGAATCGCTGATGTTCCGGCGTGACGCCGGCGAGTTGTTCGAGCTTCCCGCGTACCGCGAGGTGCTGTTCCTGTACTCGATGGCGCGCGACCTGCTCGACCACCAAGGCGGTCAGGCCACCAGCATCGATGTGCTGCTGCCGCTGGCCGAGAACCAGTTCGAAACCACGACAGCCCATCCGCACCTGCTCACGATGCCGCCGATGTCCAGCCTGGACGACTTGAACGAACTCGGCCGGGCGACCGAAGCACCTGTTTCCGTGTTGAGCGCGGCGATCAAGACGGCGCCTGCTGCCAAGACGGTGCCGGACGCCGACGGGGAAATCGACCTCGACCTGACGAAGCCGTTGCCGATGTTCGACGATCTCGCATCGCTCAGGCCATGGGCCCGAAGGGCCACGCAGCGACCTCGCTCGATCTGCCGCCCGAACCCGGCAAGCGCTAGTGGCGGCCCGGCCTACAGGGCCGACAGCCGCTCCAGTGCCGCATGCAGCGTCTCGTCGCGCTTGGCAAAGCAGAAACGCGCGAGATTCTGGTTGCGACCGTCTTCATAGAACGCCGCCAACGGAATCGCCGCGACACCGATCTCGGTGGTCAGCCAGCGGCAGAAACCGGTTTCGTCGAGCGTGCTGACGGCCGAGTAGTCCACGCACTGGAAGTAGGTGCCCTGGCTCGGCAGCAGTCGCAGCCGCGTGCGCGACAGGCCGTCGCGGAAGAGGTCGCGTTTGCGCTGGTAGAACGCCGGCAGCTCGAGGTACGGCGTCGGGTCGCGCATGTATTGCGCCAGGCCGTGCTGGACCGGCGTGTTGACGGTGAACACGTTGAACTGGTGCACCTTGCGGAACTCGTCGCTCAGCGCGCGCGGCGCCAGCATATAGCCGACCTTCCAGCCGGTCACATGGTAGGTCTTGCCGAAGCTGGACACCACCATCGCACGCGCCGCCAATTCGCGATGGCTGGCCGCGCTGGCATGCGGCACGCCATCGTAGACCATATGCTCATAGACCTCGTCGGCGATCAGCAGCACGTCGGTCGGCCGCAGCAGGGTCGCCAGTTGGTCCAGGTCCGCGCGGCTCCAGACGGTCGCGCTCGGGTTGTGCGGCGTGTTGAGCACGATGGCACGTGTGCGCGGGCCGATGGCGGCAGCGATCGCCTCGAAGTCCGGCCGGAACGTGCCAGCCGTCAGCGCCACGCGCACGACCTTGCCGCCGGCCAGTTCGATGTTGGGCACGTAGCTGTCGTAGCAGGGCTCCAGCACGATCACCTCGTCGCCCGGATGCACGACGGCAAGGATGGCGGTCAGGATGGCCTGGGTCGCGCCGGCCGTGATGGTGACCTCGTTCGCCGGGTCGTAGGCATGGCCGTACAGGCGGTCGACCTTGTCGGCCACCGCTTCGCGCAACGCCGGCACACCGGCCATCGGCGGGTACTGGTTGAGACCCGAGCGCATGGCCTGCTCGACGGCCTGCAGCAGCCTCGGATCGCAGTCGAAATCCGGGAAACCCTGGCCGAGATTGACAGCGCCGTGCTGCTGCGCGAGCGCCGACATGACGGTGAAGATCGTCGTGCCCACGTTGGGCAGCCGGCTGCTCACGGGGGGCGTGCGGGGTGTGATGGTCAGCATGGTCGGCATTCAAGTTCAGAGTTCGTAGGTCGCAGGGTCGCCACTCATGGCGCGTTGGATCGAGGCTGCTGGTCAGGCGGTCGGACAGCGATTCGGCGAAGGTCAGCACGAACTGGCGCAGGTAGGCGCCGCGTTTGAATGCCACACGGGTGAGGTTGCTGCCGAACAGGTGTCCGACCGGACGCGACACCAGATCGCCGCCCGGCGGGTCGTCGCGAACTGCCATTTCGGCCACGATGCCCACGCCCATACCCACGCGCACGTAGGTCTTGATCACGTCGGCGTCGATCGCCTCGAGCGCGATCGTCGGCTTCAGCCGGGCCCGTGCAAAGGCCTGATCGATGCGAGAGCGGCCGGTAAAGGTCGGGTGGTACGACACCAGCGGCTCGGCGGCGAGTTGCTCCAGCGTGGGCCGCTCGACGCCGGCCAGCGGATGTTGCGGCGGGCACGACGATCACGTGCTGCCACTCGTAGCAGGGCAGCGTCACCAGATCGTCGGCGTCGAGCAGCGCCTCGGTGGCCACTCCGATCTCGGCCACGTCGTCGCGCAGCATTTGCGCCACCTGGCGTGGCGTGCCCTGGTGCAGCACCACCTGCACCTTGGGAAACTTGCGGCGCAGCGCCGCCATGGGCTCCGGCAGGAAGTAGCGCGCCTGGGTGTGCGTGGTGGCGATCGACAGCGTGCCGGCGTCCTGCTTCGAGTACTCCTCGCCGATGCGCTGCAGGTTCGCCACCTCGCGCATGATCAGCTCGACGGCCTTGCAGCACCAGCTGGCCGGGCTCGGTGATGCGGCGCAGGCGCTTGCCATGGCGCTCGAAGATCTCGATGCCGAGCTCTTCCTCCAGCTCGATGATCGCCTTGCTGATGCCGGGCTGCGAGGTGAACAGGGCCTTGGCGGTCTCGGTCAGGTTGAGGTTGCGCCGCACGGCCTCCTGGACAAAGCGGAACTGGTGCAGGTTCATGGCGTATTCCAGTCGCTGCGGGTCAACCGAACGCATCGCAGGCCGCCGACGCGATGGCCTCGATCACCGCCGGATGCTCGCCGATCGCCGGCCGCAACTCCCATTGCACGGTCGGGTGCCGTGCTGCGCAGCCGTTCCAGCAGCAGCGGCAGGTCACGCCGGACATGGCCACCGGTGCCGAGAAACAGCGGCACCACGCGCACCTGGCGGCAACCACGCGCCACCAGCGCGTCGGCGGCGGATTGCAGGTCGGGCGTCATGATTTCCAGAAAGCCGAGCTCGATATCGAGGCTCGGGTGTGCGACACGGATGTGCGCGGCCACGGCGCGAAACGGGTCGGCCCAGGCGGCGTCGCGCGCGCCATGGCCGAAGAGCAACAGACCCTGGCTCATCGAAACCGCACCAGCCAGGTGAACGCCGCCAGCGACAGGCCCAGGTAGACCAGTCCCGGCGTGGCGGCGGCGATCCACGGCGTCCAGTTGCGCAGAGTGCCGAGGTGCCCCGCGACGTTGTTCAGCAGCACGAAGCTGATGCCGAGCATGATGCCGCCGAACACCTTGAGGCTGACGCCGCCCGCGCGCGCGTGCAGGTAGGCGAAGGGCAGGGCGAGCGCCACCATCACCAGGCAGGCCAGCGGGTACAGCGCCTTCTTCCAGAACTGGATCTCATGCCGCTGCGCGGCCTGCTCCTGCCCGCTCAAGTGGTTGCTGTAGCGCCAGAGCTCCACCGTCGACATCGTACTGACCGGCAGCACCGCGGCAGCGACGACCGCGGCGCTCAGGCTGCTCGGCCAGCGCAATGCAGACTGGGTGTCTCACCCGGACGGTGCTGCCGGCCGCGGCTTGCTCGGGCGTCGGCCAATCCGTGCGCTCGGCCTGTTCCAGCTGCCAGACCGAGTCGGCGCCGACCCGGCCGCGCTGGGCCTGGATGCGGGTGCGCAGGCGACCGTCGCTGTCGAGTTCGAAGATGCGCACGCCTTCGAGTTCGCCGCGGGCCGTCGTGCGCGCCACGTTCACCGAGACCAGGCGTTCACCGTCCGGGGTGGCGCGCCGCTCTTTCAGCCAGGCGCCCGGTGCGGCCCAGCTCCAACCCGCCGCGAAAGCCGGCCTTCATCAGCACCGCCTCGCGCTCGCTGAGCGGCGCCACATAGTCGCCGACCACGAACGTGAACGCGGCAAAGATCGCGCCCAGCATCGTCAGCAGGCCCAGCGCCCGGCACGGGACCGAGCCCGCCGGTGCGCAGGATGGTGTATTCCGACGATTGGGCCAGCCGCGCCATCGAGTAGATCGTGCCGATCAGCACGCAGATCGGAAACAGCTCGTAGAAATGCCCGGGCATCTCGAGCGCCGAGCCGGCCGCCGCGTGCCACACGGTGTAGCCGTTGCGTCCGATGCCCTCGAGCGCATCGACGAAGTCGATGAAGTAGAACAGCGACAGGAACGCCACCGACACGAACACCACCGACCAGACGATGTCGCGGTAGAGCAGGCGGCGCACGGTCTTCATGTCGACGCCGCACCCGGCCAAACGGCCGCCACACGGTGCCGTGGTCGCGCCACCAGATCAGGGTGAGTGCCGAGCACCAGCGCGCCGCCGTGGATCATGCGCCAATGCCGGGCCCAGCGCGAGCCGCGAGCCGGCTACCCAGGCCTGCGACAGGTTGATCAGGTTGTAGTACACGACGAAGCCCAGCAGCGCGAACAGCAGGTTCCAGTTTGTCGCCCGGCGCGGGTTGATCGCCGCCAGGCCGACACCGAGCAGCAGCAGGTTGATCGCGCCGATCAGCAGCCCGAAGCGCCAGGCCAGTTCGGCCTGGTTCTTCGCGTTGGGCTCGAGCAGCAAATCCAGTGTCGGCATCGTGCGAGGGGCACGCGCGGCGGCTCGCCGCACATTGCTCTCGTCGGCCAGGATCTGGTAGCGCTGGAAGCTGGCCAGCGTGTGTTCGCCCGATGCGCGGTCAACCTGAGCGCGCTGTCCCTTCTCGAGCACCAGGAAACGATCGTCGCCGATGACGCTGATCTGACCGCCGCGCGCCGAGGTCAGCGATTCGCCGGACGCTGCGTTGGAGAGCACGAACACGCCGCGCGCATTCATTGCCTCGTCGCTGGCCTTGTCGATGAAGAAGACGCGGCTGCCATCGCGCGAGGTCTGGAACACGCCCGGGCGTCACACGCGACAGGTCGGAGCGCTGCTCGTAGCGGTCGCGCAGCTCCGCGCTGCTGCGGTTGCCCCAGGGCCACACCAGCAGCACCAGCACCGCCACCACCAGCAGCACCGGCCAGGCCATGCGCAACACCGGGACGACGAAGCGCACCAGGCCGACGCCGCTGCTGAACCAGATGGCCATTTCGCTGTCGCGGTACATGCGACCGAGCGTCACCACGATGGCGATGAACAGGCTCAGCGCCAGGATGGTCGGCAGATGGCTCAACGCGGTGTAGCCCATCAGCAGCACGACATCCGCCGGAGCGACGGCACCGTTGGCCGCCAGGCCCAGCGTGCGGATCAACATCATCGTGATCACGATCGTCAGGATCACCACCAGCGTGGCCCCGAAGCCGCGAGCCAGCTCCTTGCGCAGCGTCGAATCGAATAACATCGCCCCACCTTGGAACCAGGGCTAATTATGGACTTCAGGAATCAGGCGATCGCACCGAACGCAGTGGCTCGCGCTGATGCCGATGCGCTGCTGGTGGTGATCGCCGGCGCGAAGACGCCGACCGGGCTGCCGCGTGCGCTGGGCCAGTCGATCGAATCGGTCGTGAAACAGGGCGACTTGGCGCTGAAGGCCGGGCGCACTCTGCTTGCCGGCCGTGTGGCCGGAGTCAAGGCGCCGAGGGTGGTGTTCGCGGTGGCGGCCGACGGCGGCGCGAAAGCCGTGAAGGCTGCGGCCGCGCATGGGCTTGCAGCGGTCAAGGGGCTGGGCGTCAAGCATCTGGCGATCTGGCTGGCGGGCGTGGATGCGCCCACCGAGGCGCATGCCGAAGCCGTGACCGCCGCGACCGGCGACGCGGTCTACCTGTACCGCCATACCAAGCCGAGCGCCGGTCCGGCGCCGCGCCTGAGCCGCGTGACGTTGCTGTCGAGCGCCGATTCCGCCGATGCGGTGGCGCGGGGCCTGCGGCGTGGCGCGGCCATCCTGGCCGGCGTGACGCTGGCGCGTGAAGTGGCCAACCGGCCCGGCAACCATTGCACGCCGACGCATCTGGCCGAGCAGGCGCGGGAGCTGGCGCGCAGCGCGGCGTTGAAGGTGGAGGTGCTGGGGCGCAAGGAGATCGAGAAGCTCGGCATGGGCTCGTTTCTCGCAGTGGCGCAGGGCTCCGACGAGCCGCCGCGCTTCATTGTGCTGCGCTACGACGGCGCCACCGCGCAGGAGGCGCCGATCGTGCTGGTCGGCAAAGGCATCACCTTCGACACCGGCGGCATCTCGATCAAGCCGGCTGCCGAGATGGACGAAATGAAGTTCGACATGGGCGGCGCCGCCAGCGTGCTCGGCACGCTGTGCGCTATCGCTCAGCTCAAGGCCAAGGTCAACCTCGTGGGCCTGATTCCGACCTGCGAGAACATGCCCAGCGGGCGCGCGGTGAAGCCGGGCGATGTGGTCACCAGCCTGTCGGGCCAGACCATCGAGATCCTCAACACCGACGCCGAGGGCCGGCTGATCCTGTGCGACGCGCTCACCTACGCCGAACGCTTCAAGCCGAAGGCGGTGGTCGACATCGCCACGCTGACCGGCGCCTGCGTGATCGCGCTCGGCCATCACCGCAGCGGCTTGTTCACGCCCGACGACGCGCTGGCGTCGCGGCTGCAGAGCGCGGGCGACGCGGCGCTCGACCCGTGCTGGCGCATGCCGGTGGACGCCGAATACGACGAGGCCTTGAAGAGCAACTTCGCCGACATGGCCAACGTCGGGCCGCGGGCCGGTGGCTCGATCACCGCGGCGATGTTCCTGAAGCGGTTTGCCGCCAAGCTCAACTGGGCGCACCTGGACATTGCCGGCACGGCGTGGCGATCGGGCGCGAACAAGGGCGCGACCGGGCGACCGGTGGGTTTGCTGACGCACTTCGTGCTCGGACACGCGCAGGGCCATTGAACGGCCGGCGCGCTGCGATGGCCGAGCTGGCGTTCCACACCGGGTTGACGGACAAACTCGGTTACACCTGCCGGCTGTTGCGCAAGGCCTACCGTCAAGGCGCCAAGGTGCAGGTGCGCGGCGATGGCGAGCTGCTGTCCAGGCTGGACCCGCTGCTGTGGACCTTCGAGCAACTGGAGTTCGTGCCGCACCTGCGGCTGCGCGCCGGGCAGAAGATCGATCGCGAACTGGCCCGCACGCCGATCTGGCTGGTCGACGATGCCGCGCAGGCGCCCGAAGCCTCGGTGCTCGTGAACCTGGGCCGCTGCCGGCCGACGACGTGGCGCGGTTCGAGCGCGTGGTCGAACTGGTGGGCGCCGACGCCGACGAACGGCAGGCCGGCCGGCAGCGGTGGCGCTACTATGAAAGCCTGGGCCTGAAACCGGTCCACATCAACCCCACCACGACCTGAAGCATGAGCAGCGAACCGCCTCCGCCGCAGCGTGTGCCGACCCTGACCGAAGTGGTGCGCGACGCGCCCCTGTCGCGTCCGCGCCAGCGGACGTGCCGCTGCGGCAGGACAGCGACCTGGCGTCGGCGCCGCTGCTGGCCACCGCGCTGGTTCAGGAGGCGCGCATCGCCGAACAGGTGCTGGTGCGGCTGCAGCCGCAGATCGACGTGTTGTTCGAACACCGGATGCGCGACGCGTTGGCGCCGGCATTGAACCGCCTGACCACCGCGCTGGCCGACGACGCACGCAAGCAGCTGTCGGCCGTGCTGCGCGAGATCGTGGCCCGTGCGGTGGCCGAAGAGGTGGCCCGTCATCGCGCCGGCTAGCCCGTGCGTTGATGGCAGGGCGGCGTTCGCCGTCACACGACCCGAGAATTCCCGGTATGGCCGGGTAAGCGGTTTGGAGTATTGTGTCGGCCGTTGAGAAACAACCATCGGCTCACAGTCTCAACTCATCCACTAGGAGGTTATTGCATGCAAGTCAAACTGAACGTCATCGTGGCTGCCACGGCTGCGTTGTTCGCCGGGACCGTGTCGGCACAGGACATGGTCGTCAAGATCGGCCACGTCGGCCCTGTCTCGGGCGCCCAGGCGCACTACGGCAAGGACAATGAAAACGGCGCCCGCATGGCGATCGAGGACCTCAACGCCAAGGGTGTGACCATCGGTGGCAAGAAGGTCAAGCTCGAACTGGTGGCCGAGGACGACGCGGCCGATCCGAAGCAGGGCACCGCCGCGGCTCAGAAGCTGTGCGACGCCAAGGTCGCCGGCGTGGTCGGCCACCTGAACTCGGGCACCACGATCCCCGCTTCGGCGATCTACAACCAATGCGGCATCCCGCACGTCACGCCGTCGGCCACCAACCCGAAGCTGACGACGCAAGGGCTTCAAGACCACGTTCCGCATGTTGGCCAATGACAACGCGCTGGGCGCCGGACTGGCCCTGCATGCCGCCAACAACCTCAAGCTCAAGAAGATCGCGATCATCGACGACCGCACCGCCTACGGCCAAGGCGTGGCCGAAGTGTTCGCTGCCACGGCCAAGTCCAAGGGCATCGAGATCGTCGACCAGCAATACACCACCGACAAGGCCACCGACTTCATGGCGATCCTGACCGCCATCAAGTCGAAGAACCCGGACGGCGTGTTCTTCGGCGGCATGGACCCGCAAGCGGGCCCGATGCTGCGGCAGATGGAGCAGCTCGGCATGGCCAACGTCAAGTACTTCGGCGGCGACGGCATCTGCACCGACAAGATCATCGAGCTGTCGGGCGGCGCCAAGACGCTGGGCAACGTGGTCTGCGCCGAAGGTGGCGCGTCGCTGGCCAAGATGCCCGGCGGCACGGCCTGGAAGGCGCGCTACGACGCCAAGTATCCGAAGCAGTTCCAGGTGTACTCGCCGTACACCTACGACGCGACGGGCGTGCTGGTGCAGGCCATGGTGCGATGCCGGTTCGGCCGACCCGAAGGTCTACCTGCCCAAGCTGGCGGCCGTGAACTACAAGGGCGTGACGGCCAACATCGCCTTCGAGAAGGACGGCGAGCTGAAGAACCCGGCGATGACGCTGTACCAGTACAAGGACGGCAAGAAGGTGCCGCTGAACTGAGTCAGGTTCGACGGGCCACGCAAAGGGCGCCGCATGCGGCGCTCTTTTTCGTTGGCGGAGGGGGCGGGATTCGAACCCCGGAGGGCTGTTAACCCTCACCCGCTTCGGTGGTCACGTCCCGAGCGCTGCGCGCTCACGAGTGCCCCCGCAACCTTCGGTTGTCCAGGCCCATTTGGCGGAGGGAGCGGGATTCGAACCCGCGGAGGGCTATTAACCCTCACACGCTTTCCAGGCGTGCGACTTAAACCGCTCATCCATCCCTCCGTTGGCCTGGGAGGGCTGAGCGCGATTCTATGTGCGACTGTCAGGCCTTGCCCGTCCCCTTCATCAGCGTCATCGCGGTGCCGATCAACGTCGCCACTTCGCCCATGTGGCCCGGCACGATCATCGTGTTGTTGGTCTTGGCCAGGTGCTGGTAGGCATCCACCGCTCGCTCGGCCACCTTGAGCTGCACCGCCTGTTCGCCGCCGGGCTGCTGGATCGCGCTGGCGATCTTGCGGATGGCGTCGGCGGTGGCATCGGCCACCGCGGTGATGGCCGCGGCCTCGCCCTGCGCCTTGTTGATCTCGGCCTGCTTCTCGCCCTCGGAGCGCGCGATGAATGCCTCGCGCTCGCCGGTGGCGATGTTGATCTGCTCCTGGCGCCGGCCTTCCGAGGCGGCGATCAGCGCGCGCTTTTCGCGCTCGGCGGTGATCTGCGCCTGCATCGAATGCAGGATGGCGGCCGGCGGCGTCAGGTCCTTGATCTCGTAGCGCAGCACCTTCACGCCCCAGTTCAGCGCGGCCTCGTCCAGCGCGTTGACGACGGCGGTGTTGATCGACGTGCGTTCCTCGAAGGTCTTGTCGAGTTCCATCTTGCCGATCACCGAGCGCAGCGTGGTCTGCGCCAGCTGGGTGATCGCGACGATGTAGTTCGACGCGCCGTAGCTGGCACGCATCGCGTCGGTGACCTGGAAGTACAGGATGCCGTCCACCGTGAGCTGGGTGTTGTCCCTGGTGATGCACACCTGGCTCGGCACGTCGAGCGGAATCTCCTTGAGCGAGTGCTTGTAGGCCACACGCTCGACGAACGGGATCACGAAGCGCAGGCCGGGCGTCAGCGTGCGGTCGTAGCGGCCGAGGCTTCTCCACCACCCAGGCGTGCTGCTGCGGCACGATGTTGATGGCGCGAACCACGAAGATCGCTGCAATCACCAGCAGCACGACGGCAACCACTTCCATGTCGGGTACTCCCTGTTTCAGATCCAGCCGGGTCCAACCGGCCGGTTAGCGAGGCAATCGATCGAGCAGCAGTTCGCTGCCTTCGATGGCCCGGATCACGTGCGTGCCGGCCATTGGCGCGCCGGAGCCGGCGAAGCGTGCATTCCAGCTGGCGCCACGGTGCCGCACCCGGGCCAGCCCCTCGACGTCCCATTGCTCGACGTGCACCCGCTCGCCGATGTCGAGGTTGACGTCGCGATTGGCGCTGGCCGGCGCGCTGGCCACGCGCGAGCGTTTCAGATGCCAGGCTGCAACCGCGCCACCGCCCACCAGTGCGGCGGCCACCAGCTGGCCAGCGAAAGGCAGGCGCAGGTGGGCCGCAAGGGCTGCTGTCGCCGCGCCCACCGCGAGCATCAACAGGTAGAACGTACCGGTGGCGAGCTCCGCCGCCACCAGCACCCCGGCGGCCAGCCACCACATCGTCGATGCACTCCAGTCCATCGTTGTAGCCTTCCGATCACAAGCCTCTGCGACTCAGTGTATCGAGTCCGGCCCAGGCGAATCGGTCCTACACTGCGCGCTGCCCAGAAACCGCAATCCCGAACCCGCGCCGATCGGGGAGCCCCACGATGCTGCGTTTTCACTTTCCCATCGTCATCATTGACGAGGACTTCCGCTCCGAGAACACCTCGGGCCTGGGCATCCGTGCGTTGGCCCAGGCGATCGAGAAGGAGGGCATGGAGGTTCTTGGCGTGACCAGCTATGGCGACCTGTCGCAGTTCGCCCAGCAGCAAAGCCGCGCCAGCGCATTCATCCTGTCGATCGACGACGAGGAGTTCACACCCGGGCCCGAGCTCGACCCGGCGGTGCTGAACCTGCGCAAGTTCATCGCCGAGATCCGGCGCCGGAATTCCGAGATCCCGATCTACCTGTACGGCGAGACGCGCACGTCGCAACACATCCCCAACGACATCCTGCGCGAGCTGCACGGCTTCATCCACATGTTCGAGGACACGCCGGAGTTCGTGGCGCGCCACATCATCCGCGAGGCCAAGAGTTACCTCGACGGCGTGGCGCCGCCGTTCTTCAAGGCGCTGGTCGACTATGCGCAGGACGGCTCGTACTCGTGGCACTGCCCGGGTCATTCGGGCGGCGTGGCCTTCCTGAAGAGCCCGGTCGGGCAGATGTTCCACCAGTTCTTCGGCGAGAACATGCTGCGCGCCGACGTCTGCAATTCGGTCGACGAACTGGGCCAGTTGCTCGACCACACCGGCCCGGTGGCGGCGAGCGAGAAGAACGCGGCGCGCATCTTCAACGCCGACCATTGCTTCTTCGTCACCAACGGCACCAGCACCAGCAACAAGATCGTCTGGCACCACACGGTGGCGCCCGGGCGACGTGGTGGTGGTCGATCGCAACTGCCACAAGTCGATCCTGCACGCGATCATCATGACCGGTTCGGTGCCGGTGTTCCTGACGCCGACGCGCAACCACCTGGGCATCATCGGGCCGATCCCGCGCTGCGGAGTTCGAGCCCGAGGCGATCCGGCGGCGCATTGCCGCCAACCCGCTGCTGGCCGGTGTCGACGCCGCGAAGGTGAAGCCGCGCATCCTGACGCTGACGCAGAGCACCTACGACGGCGTGCTCTACAACGTCGACCAGATCAAGGCCATGCAGGACGGCTACATCGACACGCTGCATTTCGACGAGGCCTGGCTGCCGCATGCCACGTTCCACGACTTCTACAAGGGCATGCACGCGATCGGCAAGGACCGCCCGCGCACCAAGGACACGCTGGTGTTCTCGACCCAGTCGACGCACAAGCTGCTGGCCGGCCTGTCGCAGGCCTCGCAGATCCTGGTGGCCGACACCGAGTCGCGCCGGCTCGACCGGCACCTGTTCAACGAGGCCTACCTGATGCACACCTCGACGTCGCCGCAGTACGCGATCATCGCGTCGTGCGACGTCGCTGCCGCGATGATGGAGTCGCCCGGCGGCACCGCGCTGGTGGAGGAGAGCATCCTCGAGTCGCTGGAGTTCCGCCGCGCGATGCGCAAGATCGACAAGGACTGGGGCAAGGACTGGTGGTTCCAGGTCTGGGGGCCGCCGCGCCTGGCGGGCGAGGGCATCGGCAAGCGCGACGACTGGATGCTGACCGCCAACGAGAAGTGGCACGGCTTCGGCGAGCTGGCGCCCGGCTTCAACATGCTCGACCCGATCAAGAGCACCGTCGTCACGCCGGGCCTGGACGTGACCGGCAAGTTCGCCAAGACCGGCATCCCGGCGGCCATCGTCACCAAGTACCTGGCCGAGCACGGCGTGGTGGTCGAGAAGACGGGCCTGTACTCGTTCTTCATCATGTTCACCATCGGCATCACCAAGGGCCGCTGGAACACGATGGTCACCGCGCTGCAGCAGTTCAAGGACGACTACGACAAGAACGCGCCGATGTGGCGCGTGCTGCCCGAGTTCTGCCAGCATCACCCGAAGTACGAGCGCCTGGGCCTGCGCGAGCTGTGCCAGGCCATCCACGAGACCTACGCCAAGGGCGACATCGCGCGCCTGACGACCGAGATGTACCTGTCGGACCTGCAGCCGGCGATGAAGCCGTCCGAGGCCTACGCCCGGATCGCGCACCGCGACACCGAGCGCGTGCCGATCGAGGAGCTGGAGGGGCGCATCACGACCGCATTGCTGACGCCCTATCCGCCGGGCATTCCGCTGCTGATCCCGGGCGAGCGCTTCAACCGCCGCATCGTCGAGTACCTGCTGTTCGCGCAGGAGTTCAACGCCAAGTTCCCCGGCTTCGACACCGACGTGCACGGCCTGGTCGAGAACGACACCGAGGGCTTCCGCCGCACCTACTACGTCGACTGCGTCCGCTAGCGGCGGGCGCCGCCGCGGGTCAGGCGCCGGAGTCGGTCACCGCCACCTGGCTGAAGCCGCCGTCGACGTACATGATCTCGGCGCTGACCCCGGCCGCCAGGTCGGACAGCAGGAAGGCCGCGACGTTGCCGACGTCGTCGATCGTGATGGCGCGGCGGATCGGCGTCGTGGCGGCGAACCCGATCAGCAGCTTGCCGAAATCCTTGATGCCCGAGGCGGCCAGCGTCTTGATCGGCCCGGCCGACAAGCCGTTCACCCGCACGCCGCGGGCGCCCAGGCTCTGCGCCAGGAACCGCACGCTGGCCTCGAGCGACGCCTTGGCCAGGCCCATCGTGTTGTAGTTCGGCACGTAGCGCACCGCGCCCAGGTACGACAGCGTCAGCAGCGCGGCACCCGGAGCGCAGGAGGGGCAGCGCCGCCTTGGCCAGCGCCGGGAAGCTGTAGGCCGAGATCTCGTGCGCGATGCGGAAGTTCTCGCGCGTCATGCCATCGAGGAAGTCCCCGGCGATCGCTTCGCGTGGCGCGTAGGCGATCGCGTGCACGAAGCCGTCGAACTGCGGCCACGCCTGCGACAGGTCGCCAAACAGGCGGTCGATCTGGCCGTCGTCGGCCACGTCGCATTCGTAGATCAGCTTGGAGCCGAACTCCGCGGCGAACTCGGCAATTCGCTCCTTGAAGCGTTCGCCCTGGTAGCTGAAGGCCAGCTCGGCCCCCTCGCGGTGGCAGGCGCGGGCGATGCCGTAGGCGATCGAGCGGTTGTTCAGCACGCCGGTGATCAGCAGGCGCTTGCCGGTGAGGAATCCCATGCGGTGGTGTGTTGCTGGCTGTCGTGGACGCCGCGAATTCTCGCATGTGGCGTCCTGGAGCTGCCGTCGGCTTGCGGGTACGGGTCTTGCAGGGTAGAATCCTGCTTTCGCTAATGCGCTGAATGGGCGGATTTCTTCCAGCCCATTTTTTTTGCTCGACCGCCGTTGCGGCAACTCGCGGCGGCGCTCAATTGAAAGGTGATTGCCGGAAACATGGATTGGCAGCGGGCAGTTGAACGCACAGTGGCTGCGCTGGGGTACGACCTGGTAGACGCCGAACGGTCGGCGGGGGGGCTGCTGCGTGTGTTCATCGACCGGGTGGCGGGTCGCGCCTACGAAACCGGCGCTGGCGAGTTCGTGACGGTCGACGATTGCGAGCGCGTGACGCGCCAACTGCAGTTCTCGCTGCAGGTCGACGGCATCGACTATGCCCGGCTGGAAGTGTCGTCGCCGGGGCTGGACCGGCCGCTGCGCAAGCCCGCAGACTGGGCCCGATTTGCCGGCAGCGAAGTGGACTTGACCTTGCGCCTGCCGTTTCAGGGGCGCAAGAAGTGGCGCGGCACGCTCGCGCCGCGCGACAGCGGATGGCGGCTGGTGCTGCCGCAGGATGGAAAGCCCGAACAGGCCCTGGATTTCGAACTGGACGAGGTGCGCGAGGCGCGCCTGGTTCCGAAGGTTGATTTCAAGGGTCGTCGCGCACGGCCCGCCGCGGCTTGAGGCCGCGCGGCGAAGTTTGACGAAAGGCGAACAGGCGATGAATCGCGAAATGTTGATGCTGGTCGACGCCATCTCACGTGAGAAGAGCGTGGACCGCGATGTCGTGTTCGGCGCGGTGGAGTCGGCGCTGGCGCAGGCCACCAAGAAGCTGCACGGCGGCGAGGTCGATATCCGGGTGTCGGTCGACCGCGATACCGGCGACTACGAGACGTTCCGCCGTTGGCACGTGGTGCCGGACGAGGCGGGCCTGCAACTGCCCGACTCGGAGAGTCCTGCTGTTCGAGGCGAAGGAGCAGATCGCTGACATCGAGGTCGACGACTTCATCGAGGAGCCGATCGATTCGGTGCCGATCGGACGCATCGGTGCCCAGGCGGCCAAGCAGGTGATCCTGCAGAAGATCCGCGACGCCGAGCGCGAGCAGCTGCTCAACGACTTCCTGGCGCGCGGCGACAAGATCTTCGTCGGCACGGTCAAGCGCATGGACAAGGGCGACCTGATCATCGAGTCGGGCCGCGTCGAAGGGCGCCTGAAGCGCAGCGAGATGATCGCCAAGGAAAACCTGCGCACCGGCGACCGCGTGCGCGTGTTCATCGCCGGCATCGACCCCACCGCGCGCGGGCCGCAGATCATGCTGTCGCGCTCGGCGCCCGGCTTCATGATCGAGCTGTTCGCCCAGGAGGTGCCCGAGATCGAGCAGGGGCTGCTCGAGATCAAGAGCTGCGCCCGCGACGCCGGCTCGCGCGCCAAGATCGCGGTGCAGTCGCACGACAAGCGTGTCGATCCGATCGGCACCTGCGTGGGCGTGCGCGGCTCGCGCGTCAACGCGGTGACCAATGAGCTGGCCGGCGAGCGGGTCGACATCGTGCTGTGGTCTGAAGACCCGGCCCAGTTCGTGATCGGCGCGCTCGCGCCGGCCAACGTGCAGTCGATCGTCGTCGACGAGGAGAAGCACGCGATGGACGTGGTGGTCGACGAGGAGAACCTGGCCATCGCCATCGGCCGCGGCGGGCAGAACGTGCGCCTGGCCTCCGAGCTGACCGGCTGGCGCATCAACATCATGACGGCCGAGGAGTCCAGCGCCAAGCATGCGCAGGAGTCCGACTCGGTGCGCAAGCTGTTCGTCGACAAGCTCGACGTCGACGAGGAAGTCGCCGACATCCTGATCGCCGAGGGCTTCACCAGCCTCGAGGAAGTGGCCTACGTGCCGCTGCAGGAGATGCTCGAGATGGAATCCTTCGACGAGGACACCATCAGCGAGCTGCGCACCCGCGCCAAGGATGCGTTGCTGACGATGGAGATCGCGCGCGAGGAGCGGGTCGACGAGGTGTCGCAGGACCTGCGCGACCTCGAAGGCCTGACGCCGGAACTGATTGCCAAGCTGGCCGATGGCGGTGTGCACACCCGTGACGGCCTGGCCGACCTGGCCGTCGACGAGTTGCAGGAGCTGACCGGCATCGGCGACGAGCAGGCGAAGACCCTGATCATGAAGGCTCGCGAACACTGGTTCACGGCCTGATCAGGCAATTGAAACGCAAGAACGCTAGAAGTTAAAGCCAAGGAACCGCAGCAATGGCCGTGACCACAGTTGCCCAATTCGCCGCCGAGCTGAATCGGCCGGCCGGGGCATTGATCGAGCAGCTGCAATCCGCCGGCGTCGCCAAGCAGTCGCCCGACGACAAGCTGACCGATGCCGACAAGGAACGCCTGCTGGACTTCTTGCGCACATCGCACGGAACGGCGGGCGGCGAACGCAAGAAGATCACGTTGACGCGCAAGTCGACCAGCGAGATCAAGCAGGCCGACGCATCGGGCAAGGCGCGCACGATCCAGGTCGAGGTGCGCAAGAAGCGTGTCTTCGTCAAGCGCGAGGATTCGCCGGTCGCCGCGGTGGAAGAGCCGGCTGCGCCGGTCATCGACGAGGCCGAACAGCAGCGCCGCGAAGTCGGAGTCGGCGCGTCAAGCCGAGCTGGTGCGCCGCCAAGAGGAAGATCAGCTGCGCCGCCAGCGCGAAGAGCAGGATCGTCGCGATCGCGAGGCGAGCGAGGCCGCCGCACGCGCCGCGGCCGAAGCTGCCGCGCGTGAAGCCGCCCATGTGACCGCGAAGGCCGCCGCGCCGGCCGCCGACGGCATTGCGCCCGCCGCGCCACCGGCGCCGGTGGCGCCAGCCGCACCGGCCAAACCGGCACTGCGCGTCGTCAAGGCCGCCGACGCCGAGGCCGCCGAGAAGGCACGCCAGGGCGAATCCGAGAACCGTCGCAAGTCCGCCGAGGCGGAGGCTGCGGCCATTCGCGCGATGATGGCGGCGCCCAAGAAGGTGCTGACCGCCAAGAAGCCCGAAGAGGCCAAGCCCGCGGCCGAGGGCATCAAGGGCACGATCCACAAGCCCAAGGGTGCCCCGGGTGCACCGGCGGCGCCCGGTACTGCCGGGGCCAAACCGGGCGACAAGAAATCGGTCAAATCCGAGAAGCTCTCGTCCAGCTGGGCCGACGATGCGGCCAAAAAACGCACGCTCAAGACCCGCGGCGACACCGGTGGCTCGCGCTCGGGCTGGCGTGCACCGCGCGGCGCGCGCAAGGGCGACCGCAACGACGACGCGCCCGCCTTCGTGGCACCGACGGAGTCGGTGATCCAGGAAGTGCACGTGCCCGAGACGATCAGCGTGGCCGACCTGGCGCACAAGATGTCGGTCAAGGCCAGCGAGGTCATCAAGCAGCTGATGAAGCTCGGCCAGATGGTCACGATCAACCAGCAGCTCGACCAGGAGACCGCGATGATCGTGGTCGAGGAGATGGGCCACAAGGCGCTCGCCGCCAAGCTCGACGATCCCGAGGCGTTCAGCGAGGAAGAGCAGGCCGCGCAGACCGGCGAGGGCCAGCCGCGTGCGCCGGTGGTCACGGTGATGGGCCACGTCGACCACGGCAAGACGTCGCTGCTCGACTACATCCGCACGACGCGGGTCGCCGCGGGCGAGGCCGGCGGCATCACGCAGCACATCGGCGCCTACCACGTGCAGACGCCACGCGGCATGATCACCTTCCTCGACACACCGGGCCACGCCGCGTTCACCGCGATGCGTGCGCGCGGCGCCAAGGCCACCGACATCGTGATCCTGGTCGTGGCCGCCGACGACGGCGTGATGCCGCAGACCAAGGAGGCCATCCACCATGCCAAGGCGGCCGGCGTGCCGATCGTCGTGGCGATGAACAAGATCGACAAGCCCGAGGCCAACCCCGAGCGGCTGAAGAACGAGCTGGTGGCCGAGCAGGTCGTGCCCGAGGAGTTCGGCGGTGATTCGCCGTTCGTGCCGGTGTCGGCCAAGACCGGGCAGGGCATCGACGCGCTGCTCGAGCAGGTGCTGCTGCAGGCCGAGGTGCTGGAGCTGAAGTCGCCGACGGAGGCCATGGCCAAGGGCCTGGTCATCGAAGCCCAGCTCGACAAGGGTCGCGGCCCCGTGGCCACGGTGCTGGTCCAGTCGGGCACGCTCAAGCGTGGCGACATCGTGCTGGCAGGTGCCAGCTACGGCCGCGTGCGCGCGATGCTCGACGAGGACGGCAAACCCACCAACGAGGCCGGTCCGTCGATTCCGGTCGAGATCCAGGGCCTGACCGAGGTGCCTCAGGCCGGCGACGAGTTCATGGTGCTGGCCGACGAGCGACGTGCGCGCGAGATCGCCACCTTCCGGCAGGGCAAGTACCGCGATGTCAAGCTGGCCAAGCAGCAGGCGGCCAAGCTCGAGAACATGTTCGAGAACATGGGCGGCGGCGACGTGCAGACGCTGTCGCTGATCATCAAGGCCGACGTGCAGGGCTCGCAGGAGGCGCTCGGCCAGTCGCTGCTCAAGCTGTCGACCGACGAGGTCAAGGTGCAGGTCGTGCATGCGGCGGTGGGCGGCATCAGCGAGAGCGACGTCAACCTGGCCATCGCGTCCAAGGCGGTGATCATCGGCTTCAATACCCGTGCCGACGCGGGCGCGCGCAAGCTGGCCGAGAACAACGGCATCGACATCCGCTACTACAACATCATCTACGACGCAGTCGACGAGGTGAAGGCCGCGATGGCCGGCATGCTGGCGCCGGAGCAGAAGGAAGAGATCATCGGCAACGCCGAGATCCGCCAGGTGTTCCGCATCAGCAAGATCGGCACCATCGCCGGCTGCATGGTCACCGCGGGCACCGTGCGGCGTTCGGCGCGCGTGCGGGTGCTGCGCGACAACGTCGTGGTCTTCACCGGCGAGCTGGAGAGCCTGAAGCGCTTCAAGGACGACGTGCGTGAAGTCAAGGAAGGCTTCGAGTGCGGCCTGAACATCAAGGGCTACAACGAGATCGTCGAAGGCGACCAGCTCGAGTTCTTCGAGATCAAGGAAGTCGCACGCACGTTATGAAGCCCCCACGCTCCCTCCGGTCGCTGCCCCCCGAGGGGGCTCATGCAGCGGACCGGCAGAGCCGGATCCGCGCATGGCCTTTCTAGGGAGCCCCGCATCGGCGGGGCTTGTCGCTTTGACAACCATATGCGCCACAAGAAGTCCATCCCCAAACCGCGGCTACCGCGTCGCCGACCAGATCCAGCGCGATCTGGCCGAGCTGATCCGTGCGTTGAAGGATCCGCGCGTGGGCTGCTGACGATCAACAGCGTCGAGGTGACGCCCGACTACGCGCACGCCAAGGTGTTCTTCTCGCTGCTGGTGGGCGACCCGCTGGCCTGCGAAGCCGCGCTCAACGAGGCGGCCGGGTTCCTGCGCAACGGCCTGTTCAAGCGGCTGTCGATCCACACCGTGCCGACGCTGCACTTCCAGTTCGACCGCAGCACCGAGCGAGCGGCCGAACTCAGCGCGCTGATCAACCAGGCGAACGCCACGCGCGCGCGGGAGGACGACACATGAAGCCGGCGGGCCGTTCGACGTCGCGCCGGCATGTGCACGGCGTGCTGCTGCTCGACAAGCCGCTCGGGGCTGTCGAGCAACCAGGCGTTGCAACAGGTCAAGCGGCTGTTCCGGGCCGAAAAGGCCGGTCACACCGGCACGCTCGATCCGCTCGCCGATGGATTGCTGCCGATCTGTTTCGGGGCTGCCACCAAATTTGCGCAGGTCGGCCTCGATGCCGACAAGGGCTACCGGGCCACGCTGCGCCTGGGCCAGCGTACCGCGTCGGGCGATGGCGAGACGGCGGTGATCGAGCAGCGGCCGGTCGAGGTCGATCGGGCGCAGGCTGTCGCGGTGTGCCAGCGCTTCGTCGGCCAGAGCGAGCAACTGCCGCCGATGTACTCGGCGCTGAAGAAGGACGGCAGGGCGCTGTACGACTACGCACGCGCCGGCATCGAAATCGAGCGCCAGGCGCGCCGCATCACGATTCATCGCATCGACGTCGTGGCCCTCGATCAGGTTGGCCTGGTGGTCGACGTCGTGTGCAGCAAGGGCACCTACATCCGCACGCTGGCCGACCAGATCGGGCTGGCGCTGGGTTGTGGCGCTCACCTGGCGGCGCTGCGCCGCACCGGCTCAGGCGCACTGCGCGTGAGCGAGGCGCTCACGCCTGCCGCATTGGCAGCCATGACCGAGGATCAGCGCGACGCCTGCCTGCTCGGCTCCGACAGCTTGGTGGCGGGCTGGCCCGAGATCCGGCTCGACGCCGACGAGGCTGGAAGATTCCTCACCGGCCTGCGCCGGCGAGTGGCAGCCACCGACCTGCCGGCCGTGCGCGTGTACGGCCCCGAGCCGGGCGCGTTCCTCGGCAGCGCCCACATCACGGCCGGCGAACTGATCGCCGACCGTCTGCTCAGCCCGCTGGAGGTGCAGGCCTGCACGCCCGCGGTGGCCGAGCGCGAAGAGACCCCATGAACCAGCAGATCCGAAACATCGCCATCATCGCCCACGTCGACCATGGCAAGACGACGCTCGTGGACCAGTTGCTGCGCCAGAGCGGCACGTTTCGCGAGAACCAGCAAGTTGCCGAGCGGGTGATGGACAGCAACGATATCGAGCGCGAGCGCGGCATCACCATTCTGGCCAAGAACTGCGCCGTGAAGTGGCAAGGCACGCACATCAACATCGTCGACACGCCGGGCCACGCCGACTTCGGCGGCGAGGTGGAGCGCGTGCTGTCGATGGTCGATGGCGTGCTGCTGCTGATCGACGCGGTCGAGGGGCCGATGCCGCAGACCCGCTTCGTCACGCGCAAGGCGCTCGCGCTGGGGCTCAAGCCGATCGTCGTCGTCAACAAGGTCGACCGGCCGGGCGCGCGCTGCGACTACGTCATCAACGCCACCTTCGACCTGTTCGACAAGCTCGGCGCCAGCGAGGACCAGCTCGACTTCCCGGTGGTCTACGCCTCCGGACTGAACGGCTGGGCCAGCCTGAAGGAGCACGATGTCACCAGCGACCTGTCGGCGCTGTTCGACGCCGTGCTGCGCCACGTGCCGCCGCACGAGGGCGACGAGAACGCGCCGCTGCAGCTGCAGATCTGCTCGCTCGACTACTCCAGCTACGTCGGCCGGATCGGCATCGGGCGCGTCAACTCAGGCACCATCCGGCCGGCCATGGAAGTGGCCGTCTGCGAAGGGCTGGACGGCGAACCGCGCAGGGCGCGGGTCAACCAGGTGCTCAAGTTCGACGGGCTCGAGCGCATCCAGGCCGAAAGCGCAGGCCCCGGCGACATCGTGCTGATCAATGGCATCGAGGACATCGGCATCGGCGTCACGCTGACCAGCCTGGAGTCGCCGCAGCCGCTGCCGATGCTGCGCATCGACGAGCCGACCCTGACGATGAACTTCTGCGTCAACACCTCGCCGCTGGCCGGCCGCGAAGGCAAGTTCGTTACCAGCCGCCAGATTCGCGACCGGCTCGATCGCGAGTTGCAAAGCAACGTGGCGCTGCGCGTCAAGGAGACCGACGAAGACGGCATCTTCGAAGTCTCGGGCCGCGGCGAGCTGCACCTGACGATCCTGCTTGAGAACATGCGCCGAGAGGGCTATGAGCTTGCCGTGTCGCGGCCGCGCGTGGTGCTGCGCGAGGTCCAAGGGCCGAACGGTCCGGAGAAACACGAGCCGATCGAGCTGCTGACGGTGGACGTGGAGGACACCCACCAGGGTGCGGTGATGCAGGAACTCGGCGCGCGCAAGGGCGAACTGGCCGACATGCAGCCCGACGGGCGCGGCCGGGTGCGGCTCGAATACCGCATTCCGGCGCGCGGCCTGATCGGGTTTTCGACGGAGTTCCTGAATCTGACGCGCGGCACCGGGCTGATGAGCCACATTTTCGACGGTTACGAGGCCTACAAGGGCGACATCGACGGCCGCAAGAACGGCGTGCTGATCAGCCACGAGCCCGGCGAGATCTTCACCTACGCGCTGGGCAAACTCGATGACCGCGGCCGCATGTTCGTGCGCGCCGGCGATCCGGTGTACGAGGGCATGATCGTCGGCATCCATTCGCGCGACAACGACCTCGTGGTCAACGCGGTGCGGCAGAAGCAGCTGACGAACTTCCGCGTCAGCGGCAAGGAAGACGCCATCAAGATCACGCCGCCCATCGACCTGACGCTGGAGTACGCGGTGGAGTTCATCGCCGACGACGAGCTGTGCGAAATCACGCCCAAGTCGATCCGTGTCCGCAAGCGCTACCTCAAGGAGCATGACCGCAAGAAGGCGGCGCGCGAGGCCGCCTGACGGGCGCGCCTGTGTCGCGCCGGCCGCACGACACCGCTCATGAGCCCCACCCGATGGGTGGCGCCAACTCGAAGGACCCCGGATAGCCGTGCGGCACTCTGCAGAACAGTGATGAATCATTCGCGTGCGGTCGGGTTGATGGTGCTCATCACGCTGATGTGGAGCATCGCGGGCGTCGTGACACGCCATCTCGACGCCGCGCGCAGCTTCGAGGTGACCTTCTGGCGCAGTGCGTTCACTTCGGTGGCGCTGTCTGTCGCGCTGACCGCGATGCGGGGCGCCGCACTGTGGCGCGACATGGCCCGGTCGACCTGGCCCCAATGGGTATCCGGCGTCTGCTGGTCGGTGATGTTCACCGCTTTCATGGTCGCGATCACGTTGACCAACGTGGCCAACGTGCTCATCACGCTGGCCATCGCACCCCTGGTGACGGCGGTGTTCGCCAGGTTCGCGCTGCATCACCGATTGCCGCGCCGCACGTGGATCGCCATCGCCGCGGCCGGTGCCGGCATCGCCTGGATGTTCGTGCACGAGATGCAGCTCGGTTCGGGTGCTCTGGCCGGGATGGGCGTCGCGTTGGCGGTGCCCGTTGCCGGCGCGATCAACTGGACGCTGCTGCAGCACATCTCGCATGGCAGCGGTGATCCCGATGAACACGCCGACGCGCCGGACATGCTGCCGGCGGTGCTGATCGGGGCGCTGATCTCGAGTGCCGTGACGTTGCCGCTGGCCTGGCCGCTGCGCGCGTCGGCGCACGACCTGTCGCTGCTGGGGCTGCTCGGCGTGGTGCAGCTGGCCATTCCGTGCCTGCTGGTCGTGCGCCTCAGCCGGGTGCTGCCCGGGCCCGAGATCGCGCTGCTGGCGTTGCTCGAGGTGCTCTTCGGTGTCACCTGGGCTTGGCTCGGCGCCGGCGAGGCACCAAGCTCGGGTGCGGTGTCCGGCGGCACGCTGGTGCTGACGGCGTTGTTGGCCAACGAAGCGCTCGCGCTGCGCGAGCGCTCGCGCCGGGCGCGCGTGGTGGCGTGAGGCGCGGCGGCTCGTTGCGGCATGGAAGAATAGCCCCCGCGCCATGCCGACCCCCGCCCGTGACCTGACATCTGCGCACACGCTGGACCCCGACGCCCCGGTCGTGATTCGATTTCCCGCCGTCGGCGACACGGTGCTGCTGACGACGCTGATCGATGCGCTGGCGCGACGCTATCGGCGCCCGGTGCATGTGTTGGCATCGGGCGAGTGGACGCCCGTCCTCCTGGCCAATGACCCCGACGTCGGCGAGCTGCGCCTGGTGTACAGCCGCCGTGCGCCGTACTGGCTGATGCCGTCGCAGTGGGCCGCTGCGCGGTGGCTGCGCGCCCACCGCGGGCCGGTGTACTTCTGCGAGCGCGACGCGTACGGTCGACAGCTGCTGCGCCACGCCGGCGTGCCGCCCGGACGGCTGGTCGACGCCTGGACTCAATGGCCGGGCAATTCGGTGCACTGGGCCGATTGGTGGCTGCAGATTGCCGCGCTCGACGCCCCCGGCATCGCCGGACCGCCGTTGCCCCCCGGGCTGTCGGCGCGCCCGCGCCTGCACGCCGATGCGGCCTGGCACCGCGACACGCAGGCCTGGCTCCAGGCCCAGGGCCTGCAGGACCGGCCGCTGGTGCTGGTGCAGCCCGGTCACAAGAAGACGTTCAAGCGCGGGCGCGTCGGCACGGTCACCCACGACAAGCACTGGCCCGCCGAACGCTGGGCCGAGGTCATTCGCGCCGTGATCACCGACCTGACGCGCGCCGCGGTGCTGGTGTGCGGTTCGAGTCGGGAGGCCGGTCTCGTGCAGGAGATCGTCGACGCCGCCCGGCCGGTGCCTGCACCGGCGCAAGTGGTGAACATCGCCCGCAACCCGTCGTTGCAGCGCCTGGTGAGCCTCGCCGCCCGGGCGCACAGCATGATCTCGGTCGATACCGGTCCGGCCCACGTGGCCGGCGCGATGGACTGCCCGATGGTGGTGCTGTACGGCGAGGCCGGTTGGGGGCGATGGCTGCCGCGCGCGGCAACGTCCGACGTGATCGCGCTGGGTTTGCGCGATCCGACCCCAGGGCGAAAGCTGATGGATTTGCCGGCGGGCGAAGTCATTTCGGCTTGGCGGCGGCTGAGGCCGCGCGCCGGGCTTATCCTCGACCCGTTGACAGGTGACCGAGCGTGATGCAACCCAGTGCCGAACAACTTGCCGACGCCCGCGTGCTGGTGGTTGGCGATGCCATGCTCGACCGCTACTGGTTCGGTGCCGTCGAACGTATTTCACCCGAGGCACCGGTGCCGGTGGTGCATGTCCAGCGCGAGGAGGAGCGCCTGGGCGGCGCCGCCAACGTGGCGCTGAACGTGCAGTGCCTGGGTGCCCGCTCGACGCTGCTCACGGTGGTGGGCGAGGACGAGGCTGCCGCCAGCCTGCGTCGGCTGCTGCAGGCGCATGGCATCCAGTCGGTGCTTGGTCGTGACGCCTCGCTGCGCACCATCGTCAAGCTGCGTGTCGTCGGGCGTTCGCAGCAGCTGTTGCGCATCGACTTCGAGAACCGCCCCGACCATGAGTTGCTCGCGCAAATGCTGGCCGACTACGATCAAGCGGTCACGCAGCACGACGCGGTGCTGTTCTCCGACTACGGCAAAGGCGGGCTGACGCACATCGTGCAGATGATCGCGCGGGCCAAGTCGGCTGCGAAGCACGTGCTGATCGACCCCAAGGGCAGTGACTTCAAGCGCTACGCCGGGGCGACGCTGATCACGCCCAATCGCAGCGAGCTGGCGCAGGTGGTCGGGGCATGGGCCGATGACGCAGACCTCGAGCGGCGGGCGCACACGCTGCGGTCCGATCTGGGCCTGGACGCGCTGTTGGTCACGCGCTCGGAGGAGGGCATGTCGCTGTTCGACGCGCAGGGCCACCTGCACGTGCCGGCCCTCGCGCGGCAGGTGTTCGACGTGACGGGTGCTGGGGATACGGTGATCGCGACGATCGCCGCGCTGCTCGCGGCCGGTCTCCCGCTGCGCGACGCGGTGCCGGTCGCCAACCGCGCGGCGGGCATCGTCGTCAGCCGTTTCGGCACGGCCGCGGTCACTTACGAGGAACTGTTCGCATGAAGCTGGTGGTCACCGGCGCGGCCGGCATGGTCGGCAGCAACCTTTTGCACGGCCTGAACGCCGCGGGCGTCGACGACATCATCGCGGTGGACGACCTCGGCGACGGTGCGAAGTTCCGCAACCTGGCCGGGGCGCGCATCGCCGACTACTTCGACCGCGACGAGTTCTACGAACGCTTCGCGCGCAACGAATTCGGGGCGATCGACGCCGTTCTGCACCAGGGCGCCTGCTCCGACACGATGGAGCACGACGGCCGCCTGATGATGGCGCGCAACTACCGCTGCACCAAGGACCTGCTCGATGCATGCCAGGCCCGCCGCGTGCGCCTGATCTACGCCTCGTCGGCCGCGGTGTACGGCGGCAGTGCCGCGTTCCGCGAGGAGTCGGCCTGCGAGGCGCCGCTCAATGTCTACGGCTACTCCAAATTGCTCACCGACCAGGTCGTGCGCCGCCAGCTGGGCCGCGTTGGCGCGCAAGTGGCGGGGTTGCGCTATTTCAATGTCTACGGGCCGCGCGAGCAGCACAAGGCCCGCATGGCCTCGGTGGCGTTCCACCAGTTCAACCAGTACCGGCGCGACGGCAAGGTGCAGCTGTTCGGCGCGTACGGCGGCTACGGTCCCGGCCAGCAGGTGCGCGACTTCGTGCACGTCGACGATGTCGTGGCCATGAACCTGTGGTTCCTGCAATGCGGCGGCGTCAGCGGAATCTTCAACGTCGGCACCGGCCGTGCGCAGCCGTTCAACGACGTGGCGAGGGCGGTGGTGAACGGTTGCCGCCTGCTGGCCGGTGACTCAGCGCTGACGCTGGACGAGTTGGTGTCACGCGGGCAGATCGAGTACATCGACTTTCCATCGGCGCTGGTGGGCAAGTACCAGTGCTTCACCCAGGCTGAGCTTGGTGCGTTGCGCCGCGCCGGGTGCGCGCACGAGTTTGCCGACGTGCAGGCCGGCGTGTCGCGCTATGTACAGTGGCTGGCGGGCCAACCCAAGGTGTCTTGACGTCGTTGCCCGATCAAAGGCCCAGCGTCTGCTCAACCATCGCGCACAGCGTGTGACCCAGGAAGATGTGCACTTCCTGAATGCGCGCGGTCGTGTCGCTCGGCACCACCAGCGCGATGTCGCACAGCGGCCTGAGCATGCCGCCGTCGCGTCCCAGCAAACCGATCGTGTCGATGCGGAGTTCGCGCGCCGCGGCCACCGCACGCACGACGTTGGCCGAGTTGCCCGAGGTGGAGATGGCGATCAGCACGTCGCCCGCGCGTCCCAGGCCGCGCAGCTGGCGCTCGAACACCTGATCGAAGGCGTAGTCGTTGGCGATACTGGTCAACGCCGAGCTGTCGGTGGACAGCGCCATCGCAGCCAAAGGCCGGCGGTCGGCCACGAAGCGGCCGGTCAGCTCGGACGCGAGGTGCTGCGCGTCGGCCGCGGACCCGCCGTTGCCGCAGAACATCAGCTTGCCGCCCTGCCGCAGACAGTCGGCCATGCGCTGGGCCGCGCGCGTCACGTCGGGCACCAGCGCGTCGAGCCGCGAGAAGACGGCATGATGTTCGGCCAGGTGGCCGCTGAAGGGTAGACTCAATTCGACCTCGAATGACGACCGCGAACCCGATTGTGACGCCAGATGCGTCTTCCAAGCTGCTGAGCGCCGCGGAGCTGTCGACGCGCCGCGACTGGCCGCGGCCGCTGGTGTTCACCAACGGCGTCTTTGACTTGCTGCACCGAGGCCATGTCACGTATCTGGCTGAAGCCAGACGACTGGGCGCGGCGCTGCTGGTGGCCCTGAACAGCGACGCCTCGGCTCGCAGCCTCGGCAAGGGGCCCGACCGACCATTGAACCGCGATGTCGACCGTGCCGCGGTGATCGCCGCGTTGCAGGCGGTGGACTTCGTGGTGCTGTTCGACGAGCCCACGCCGTGCGAACTGATCGAGCGCCTGCGTCCGGACGTCTATGTGAAGGGCGGCGACTACGACATCGAGTCGTTGCGCGAGACGGCGTTGGTTCGAAGCTGGGGCGGGCGCGCCGTCGCGTTGCCGTTCGTGCCGGGCTACTCGACCACCAGCCTGGTCGAGCGCGTGCGCGATGGCTGATCGCGCGGTGTTTCTCGACCGCGACGGCGTGATCAACGTCGAGCGCGAGTACGTGTCACGCATCGACGCATTCGAATTCCTGCCGGGCGCGGTGCAGGCGCTGCGCCGGCTCCAGGCCGCCGGCTGGCGCCTCGTGGTGGTCACCAACCAGAGCGGCATTGCGCGGGGCTACTACAGCGAGCAGGACTACCGGTTGCTCACCGCCCACATGCGAAGCGAACTCGCCGGCGCGGGGGTCGAGCTCGATGCGGTGCTGCATTGCCCGCACCTGCCGGACGCCGACATCGCGCGCTATCGGGTGGTGTGCGAATGCCGCAAGCCCAAGCCCGGTATGTTGCTCGAGGCCGCCAGGACGCTGGCCCTGGATCTGTCGCAATGCGTGATGGTGGGCGACAAGATCTCCGACGTTCAGGCCGGGCGTGCGGCGGGGCTGGCGCGATGTTGGCTGGTGCGCTGCGGGCACCGTCTGGACGACGCCGCCGCTGCACACGCCGATGCGGTGTTCGACGACCTCGCCGATTGCGCCGAGGCGTTGCTGGCTCACGATCCGAAGCGCGCCGGCCGCCCTTAGCATCGCAGCGTCAAATCGAGCTCGACGCCCTACCGGCGCGGCCGATCGGGCACCGCGTGGTGGCCCGGCATTGCAGCGAGCCGGGCGCAGCCGGATCGCCGGGGCCGGTCAGTGGGTCAGCGGGTCGGGTTCGACCTGTTCGAGCGATTGCTGGCACGGCCAGCAATGGGTCGCGCTCGGGTGTGCCAGCAGGCGCTGGAAGTCGATCTGGCGCGCGCAAGCCACACAGCGGCCGAAACGCCCGGTCTTGATGCGAACGATCGCCTGGTCGACTTCGACCAGGGCGTCTTCGAGCCGCTGGCGTGCCGGCAGCAGGTCGTCGTCCACCGCGAGCGGCAGGGCGCAGATCTGCCATTCGCGGCGCAGGGCGCGCTGCCGTTGCTGCAGCAGTTCCAACAGCTGGCGCTGGTCGGCGGGCCGGCTGATCGATGCCGGTTGCGGGCGCCGAATCATGAGCGGCTGCCTTTCAACATGGCTGCAGTATTCAGGCGCCATGCGGCCGCGACTTACCCGGGATCAACGCTGCGCGCGCCCGGGTGGCGCCCGCCGGCCGCTGCGCTTGCGCTGGCGCAAGGCGCGCCCGGCCCGGTCGTGCTTGTTATCGACTGTTGCCGAACGATGTCAAGTGTTCACCGGAACGGGCGGGGCAATGCCTAAAGTCTTGCTCAGGGTCAAGCAAATCGAAAGCAAATCATGAACGTCCAAACCATTCCGTCGGCCAGCCTGCGACACGAAGTGCCCGCTCTCAACACCCAACGCGCCGTTCAGGACGGCTGCCAGCAGATTGCCTTCCCCAGCATCGTGGTCGGCGACGCCGGCGCGCAATGGACGCCGCGCCGCATCCGGCGGGGTACCTACCTGTACCGGGCGGGCACGTCGTCGACGGCCTTGTTCGTCGTGCGTTTCGGCTGCCTGAAGTCGTCGTTGCCGGGCGATGACGGCGAGGAGCTGGTTCTGGACTTCCCGATGCGTGGCGACCTGCTGGGCGCGGACGCCCTGGCCGGTCAGCCCTGCGCCACCGACGTCCAGGCGCTGGAGGACAGCGAGGTGCTCGTGCTGCCGATCGCCGATTTCGAAGGCGCCTGCTCGCGCGTACCGGGCCTGCGCAACGACTTGTACCGGCACTTCGGCTCGGCGCTGCGGCGCGAGCGCGAACACCTGATGCGGCTGGGCGGCATGCGGGCGGCGCAGCGTCTGGCGCGGTTTCTGCTCGACCTGTCGGGTCGGTTCGCCGCCAACGGCTATTCGCCGCGGGCGTTCAACCTGCGCATGAGCCGTGCCGAGATCGGCTCCTACCTCGGCTTGACGCTGGAAAGCGTCAGCCGGCTGTTCTCGCGCTTCCAAGACGAAGGCCTGATCAAGGTGCATCTGCGCGAGATCGAGCTGCGCGAGATCAACGCGCTGCGCACGGTCGCGGCATGTGCCGATCCTGCCGGCTCGTGGCCCGCGGCCGAGGCCGCCTGACGATCAGCCGTTGTCGAGCGCGCGACGAACCGAGCGCGCCAGGTCGTCGCGCGAGTACGGCTTGGTCAGCAGCGCCACCCGCTCCAGATTGCCGTTCAGCCCGGTGAGCGCATCACGCGGGTAGCCCGACGCGAGCAGCGCGCGCAGACCCGGCGCCCGCTGCATCGCATGCTGAGCCAGCTGCGGGCCGTTCATCCCCCCCGGCAGCACCACATCGGAGAACAGCAGGTCGAACGGCCCGGACGCGGCCAGCAGCTCGACCGCCTGGGCGGCGTTGGACACGCCGACCACCCGATAGCCCATTTGTTCGAGGAACGCACTGGCCAGCGCACGCACATCGTCGTCGTCTTCGACCAGCAGAATGCGCTCGTGACCACCCCGGCGGACTTCGACCTCCATGTCGCCGGCCACGGGGCGTCTTGGCCACGCGGGGCAGGTACAGCTTGAACGTGGTGCCGCGCCCGGGCTCGCTGTAGACCGCGATACCTCCACCGGTCTGCTTGACGAAGCCGTAGACCATCGCCAGACCGAGGCCGCTGCCGCGGCCGTCCTTGGTGCTGAAAAAGGGCTCGAAAACGTGCCGCATGACGTTGCTGTCCATGCCGTGACCGGTGTCGCTGACCGACAGCAGCACATAGGGGCCGGCGGCAAGTTCCCGCGCGTCCACCGGGTCATCGCGTGAGACCGACACCGCCTGGGCGCTGACCGTCAGCGTGCCGCCGTCGGGCATCGCGTCGCGTGCGTTGAGGGCCAGGTTGAGCATCGCCGTTTCCAGCAACCCCGGATCTGCATTCAGCACCAGCCCGGGCTCGCCGACGAACGTGACGAGCTGGATCGACTCGTCGAGTGTGTGGCCCAGCAGATCGGTCCAGCTGCGGAAGAACAATTCCACCGCCACCGGCTTGGGCATCAGCGGCTGTTTGCGGGCGAAGGCCAGCAGCTTGCGCGTGAGATCGGCGCCACGCGCCGCCGCCCGGGCCGCGGCCGACGCCAGCTTGCGCGGGCGGGGTGCCTCCTGCAGCAGATCGTCCAGCAGCTGCAGGTTGCCCAGCACGACGGTCAGGATGTTGTTGAAATCGTGTGCGACACCGCCGGTCAGCTGGCCCAGCGCCTCCATCTTCTGTCCTTGCGCCAGCCGCTCTTCGCTCTGCTGGCGCTCGAGCACCACCGACACCAGATAGGCAATCGATGTCAACACGCTCACATCGTCGTGGGCAAAGCGCTTGACCTGCCTGGACCGTGCCGTCAGCACCCCCACGGTCTGGCCGCGGAGTTGCAATGGAACCGCCAGCGCGCCGCGGAACCCCTCGGCCACGACGCGCGGATTGACAGGCCAGCGTGTTTCGGTGCGCAGATCCTCGACGACCAGCGGCTCGCCGTGCGCGGTGACATAACCCGGCAGGTTGTCGGCACGGTTGGGCGCACGCAGCTGCTCGGCCAGTTGGCCGTCCACGCCGAAGGCTGCGCGCAGCTGGAACTCGCGCCGATCGCGGCTGAGCATGAACAATTCGCTCGCGTCACACTCCAGCGCGGCAGCCAGCAGCTCGGGCGCACGCTGCAGCACGCGCTCCAGGTGGAGCTCGGTGAATGCCTCCTGACTGAAGCGGCGCACCACCTCGTGGTATCGCACCTGCTTGAACGAGGCCTGGCCGCGGTCGGTGGGCGACATGTCGCGGACATAGGCTGCGGCAAGCGGCGGGCCGGCGTCGTGTTGCAGCGGCGCCAGGCCGACCTCGACGGGGAACTCGCTGCCATCGCGCCGCAGACCGGTGAGGCTCATGCCGATGCCCATCGATCGCGCGTCGGCGTGCGCCATGAAATGCGCACGGTGCTTGTCGTGCACCGCGCGAAAACGTTGTGGCACCAGCGACTCCAGCGGCAATCCGACCATGCGGCCCTCGCCGTATCCGAACATGGCCTCCGCCCTGGCGTTGACCTGGATGATCCGACCGCGGCTGTCGACCACGACGATGCCGTCGGGCGACGAATCAACCAGCTGGCGATGGATGTCGTTCACGCAGCCGTGGCCTAGGTCGCGAGCCGCCGGACGTCGGCCGTCAGCAGGTAGCCTGCGCCTCGTACCGCCTTGATGAGCTCGGGTTGTGTGGCGTCGCGCTCGATCTTCTTGCGCAGCCGGCCGACCTGGACGTCGATGGTCTTGTCGTAGGGGCCGGCGTCGCGGCCGTGCGTGGCGTTGAGCAGTTCGTCGCGCGACAGCACCTTGTGCGGCGACAGCAGGAAGGCCAGCAGCAACGCGTACTCGCCATTGGTCAGCGGCACCTCGGTGCCATCCTCGCGAAGCAGCGCCCGGCCCCTGGTGTCGAGGCGAAAACCGTTGAACGCCAGCACGGCGCCCGACGGCGCGCCGTTGCCGACATGCGCGCGGCGCAGCACGGCGCGCACCCGGGCCAGCAGCTCGCGAAGGTCGAACGGTTTGGCGATGTAGTCGTCGGCGCCCAGTTCCAGGCCGACCACGCGGTCGACCGCTTCGCCACGGCCGGTGAGAATGATGACCGATCCATCCCACTGTTCGCGCAGCCAGCGCATCAGGCTCAGGCCGTCTTCACCCGGCAGGCCCAGGTCCAGCAGCACGAGATCGATCGTCTGCCGCGCAAGCACCTGTCGCATCTGGCTGCCGTCGGCCGCCGTGGCGATGCGAAAGCCGTGCGACTCCAGGTAACCCTCCAGCAACTCGGCCACCTGGGGATCGTCGTCCACGATCAACAATCCCTGGCTGGCGGGCGACGGGTAGGGCGGGCTGCTCATCGGATCGAAACAAGGGGGTTCGGCGCGATTCTAGTGACCACCGGATTCCTCGTCGGCAGCGCGCACGAATAGGGCATCCGTTTCGCGGTATCGATGGGCGCCGGCGCGGAGTGCGCAATCCATCACGCCTGGAGTAACCGAAAGTGTGCGTGCCCCTTCGGACACGGGCTGCCGCCGCGCGGCGGGCGAGCGAACAATTGCGCCATGCGACGAGATTTCCACGTCTACGACTGGGACGCAGAACCCGCGGACGAGCGTCCGAGCGAGTTCACGCGATCCACCGGCTATGGTGGGCTCTACAGCACACAACACGATGGGGTGTACAGCTCGCAATACGGCGGCTTCTTCGCCACGCAGCAATCCTGCGTTGCCGAACTGGGCGACTCCGCGTTCACCCGTCCGAGCCCACTGCCGCGCGAGCACGTCAAGACCAAGCCGCGGTTTCACGAGCTGCCGGTCGGCGTGGTGCTGCTGACCATCCTTGGCGGCGCCGCATATCTGATCTTCGAATTGGCACGAATCGTCCAGCGTTGAGGCGCGCGCGCGCCGGTTCGACAGCCGCTCAGAACAGTCGCGTAGGGCGAAGGCTGTCGGGCTGGTCGGCGTTACCGCAGCTCCTGCCTACCACCGCCTGCACTTTGGGCAATCGTTCACGCCCGGATTTGGCCCCTGACGTGAGCCGCTGACCAGTGGGTTCTGCGTACCTGTTGAAGCGACGAAGAATTGCGACATGGCGCGCAGCACGTTCGCGACCGACTACGGTCGATCCGACTTTGTCGATTCAACCACTGCGCCCGCGGTCTGGTTGGACAGCGTCAACGAGCACTGCGCGCTCCACAGGAGCGACCCTGTCAAATTGGAGCCCGTGCTCGGGCCGCAGGATCAACCAACCAAGATGGTCTTCGTTGGGGTCATGCTACTGGACCCCGCGCGTCGGTCGCAAGACAGACGGGCTCTCCTTTTGATGCTACTGCTGAAAGCCGCGCTCATCGCTTGTGCGGTGGTGTTGGCGTTGAATTCATAGCACGGGCGCCCACCGCAGCCGCGCGGTCACTGTGTAGCGTGGCGTTCGGCACCATCAAGCGCGATTCACGCCAATCGTTTACCCTGCCTCCCGACTTCGCATTGCTTGCCGGCAACCACGTCAACTACCGGGCGGCGCGGTTTCTCTTTCGAATCGGAATCACCTTCCCGCCAATGGTCCTCACAACCGCAGCATGCACATCAGCCGGCTTGATGTTCGTGTAGCGCTTTAGCTGCGTCCAGGTCTTGTGGCCCGTCATCAGCGCAACACGCGGGATATCGAGCCCCATGCGGAAGAGGTCCGCTGTCGCACGGTGGCGCAAGTCGTGAAAATGCAGGCCCTCGATGCCAAGTGCCTTGCAAGCGCGCGTGAAGGCGGTTGACACCGATGCCGCGCGGTACGAAAACACGTTACCGCTCGTGCGCTCCCGCAAAATCGGCTGCACGATCGCCCATGCGTCGGGCAGTAGGGGGACCGTCTGGTCGTTGCCTTCGCGCTCTCGCGGGTCCTTGCGATCGCGAATGACGACCGTGCGCGCGATGTGATCGACGTCTTCGATCTCGATGCGGCAGATCTCATCCTGGCGCATCGCGGTGGCCAGCGCGAAGCGGCACAGCATTTCCATCGGGATGCGCTGTCGATCGTTCTGCCAATGCGCATACAGGCGCGACAACTCGGCGTCAGTAGGCTCGCGATCGCGCTCGGTGCCGCGGGTCTTCAGACCGCGATACGGCAGGTCGCGGCGCGCATCAGTGGCGAGCTCGACAGGCAGATCTAGCCGGCGCACGTGGCGCCCCCACTTGAGCACCGCCGAGATTGTCGACAAGTCACCGGCGATGGTCACGCCGCCCGCGCCGTCACCTTGCCGCCGATCGACGAAGTCTCGAAAGTGCAGGGCGCTCAACGCCCGCAGCCGCATCTTGCCCGGTGGGTCGGCCTTGAGTCTGGCGAGCGTGGCGAGCCTCGTCTTCCGGGGCTCCCGCGCGCGCAGATCCTGATACCTGTCGATCAGGTCCGACAGGGTCGCGTCAACCGGTGGCGGCACGAAGCCCTTGACGGACACAAGCTTTGATTGCGCATCGACCTCGCGCCCCCAGTCCTCAGCGTCCCGCTTCTTGTCGAATGTCGCAGCTTTGTAGGCGCCACCTCGACGGACCTGCACTCGCCATCGGCCGCTCGGTAGTTGGGTGAATGTGGGCATCGGGGCTCCGTGTGCACTGCGAGAATGCACACGCCTGTGTGCAGCATGTGTGCGTCCAATCGTGTACCTGACCGACACGACCCGAGCACTCTATGTGCAACTTGTGTGCACCGCGTTCTGCACACGACCTGACTTTCTTACATACTTGGACTGCAAAATCGTTCCTGATCAACAAGTTAATTCATGGCGTCTGTGCGTCGCGCCGATGATGGACTGGACCGACCGGCACTGCCGGTACTTTCATCGCCTGATCACTCGGCGCGCGCGGCTGTACACCGAGATGGTCACCACGGGTGCGTTGCTGCACGGCGATTTGGCTCGGCACCTGGATTTCAGCGCCGAGGAGCATCCGGTCGCGCTGCAACTCGGCGGCAGCGAGCCCGACGATCTGGCGCGGTGCGTCAAGCTGGCCGAGGCCTGGGGTTACGACGAGGTCAATCTGAACTGCGGTTGTCCGAGCGAGCGGGTGCAGCGCGGTGCATTCGGGGCGTGCCTGATGGCCGAGCCGAGCCTGGTCGCCGATTGTGTGGCGGCAATGCGCGACGCCGCTTCATTGCCCGTCACCGTGAAGCACCGGATCGGGATCGACCGCGAGGAACGTTACGAGTTCGTGCGCGATTTCGTCGGTACCGTGGCAACGGCTGGATGCACGGTGTTCATCGTTCACGCGCGCAATGCCTGGCTGCACGGGCTGAGCCCCAAGCAGAACCGCGAAGTACCGCCGTTGCGCCACGACGTCGTGGCCCGGCTCAAGCGCGATTTCCCGGCGCTCACCATCGTGGCCAACGGCGGCATCTGCACGTCGGAACACATCCAGGCGCAGTTGGCCCATGTCGATGGCGCGATGCTCGGCCGCTCGGCCTATCACGACCCCTGGTCGATGGCCGAGTGGGACACGCACTACCTCGGCGCGACGCTCAACGCCGCATCGAATCGCGAGCAGGTCGAAGAGGCCATGGTGTCGTACATGGAGTGCGAGGCCGACCGCTCGGGTGCCCATTGGCTGGTCATCGCGCGCCACATGATGGGCCTGCGCCTGGGCACCCCCGGAGCGCGGCGTTGGCGACAGGTCTGGTCGGATCATCGGCTGCGCGATCTGTCGCCGCGCGACGTGATGGCGAAGGCGCGCTCGGCGGTGTCGCTGGGCGTCGGGCAGCCTGACGCACAGCCGTTGCAGGTGGACTGATCGCGAACCGGTCCATGCAACAGGGGCGCCGGCAACTGCTGATCGGTATCGCCACCGCCGGCGCGGCCGGGGCGATGGCTGCGTCATTCGGAGGAGAACCAGCGCGTGCCTCCGCGGTGGGCTATCGCAGCAGCGAGTTGCGCTACACGGCTGCCGACGGCACGCCCCGCACCCGGCACCTGTTGCTGTGGTACCCCACCGCGGCGAGCGAACAGCGGTTCGACTACGACGGCCAGATCGGCCTCGTGGCGGCGAACGCGGCTGCAGCGCCCGGGCGCCATCCGCTCCTTCTCTTTTCGCACGGCTACCTGGGCGCCGCCGACCAGTCGATCTTCGTGACTGAACACCTGGCTCGCATGGGCTACCTGGTTGCTGCAGTCGAGCATGGCGACGCCCGCGGTCGCGAGGGACTGAGCGGGGCCGGCGAATTCGCGCGACCCCAGACGTGGACCGACGCCACCCATGCCGATCGCCGGCAGGACCTGCTGGCCACGCTCGATCACCTGATCGCCGAGCACGGCACAATCGCGTCGTTTCTCTACAGCCACGTCGACGTCGAGCGGATCGGCGCGATCGGTCACTCGCTGGGAGGCTATTCGGTTCTGGGGTTGGGTGGCGCACGACCGGCCTGGCGCGATCGCCGGGTGCGTGCCGTCGTGGCCCTGTCGCCCTACGTCGCGCCGCTGCTGCTGCGCGATCCGGTCAACCCCGCCGAAGTGCCGGTGATGCTTCAGGGCGGCACGCTCGATATCGGCATCACGCCGGACCTGCCGGCCCTGTATGCCCGACTGGTTGCGCCGAAGTACCTGCTCGTTCTAAGGGGAGGGCATCATCTCGGCTGGACCAATCTCGCCTCGCTCGGGGTCGACAGCCGCGCGGCGGTGCGCTCGGGCAATCCGCACTGGATCGTGGCCTATGCCACCGCCTTCTTCGACCAACACCTGCGCGGGTTGGATCGCGCCGGCGTGCTGGCCCGGCCGAATCGCGATCTGGAGTCTTTCTTGTACGACCAGCGGCGACGGCGCTAAGCTTCGGTCGAGCAAATGGAGGCCCTGCCATGACAGCCGCTGCTTCGCACGACCACCCCCCCGCGCTGGTCGATTCCGCTTCGCTCAATCAGGAGTTGGTGGCGTTGTGCACGCGGTTCTCGGACGACCTGTTCGCATGGATGGACCGGGCCCTGGTCACGCAGGCCACCGATCGCCGCGTGCCCACAAAACTGGCGGTGGCCGATGTGGCCTATGCGCTCACCGACCGCCTGCTGTACCCCACCTATGCGAACCATCCCGAGCTGCTGCCGGTCGGTTTGCGCGACGCTGCAGCGAACTGAGGACACCGGTCGGCCGGCCCCGGTTTGCCTCCAAGGCCGGTCAGTCTTCATGCAGCGCAAGCCGGTCGTCCGCCCCGATCCGGCCAGGTGGCCAGCAGCAGCCCGGCCAGTGCCAGCACGAACGCGGCACCGTGCGCTGCGCCGAATGGCTCACCCAACACGGTGACACCCACCAGTGCAGCGGCAATCGGCAGCATGACAGTGAAGACCCCGGCGCGGGCTGCTGGCACGTGGCGCTGGCCACGCATCCACAGCCACACCGTGGCCACGCTGGCAGCCAGCGAGTAGAACACCAGCAGCGCCCAGGTCGACGCCGGCACGCGGACGAACTCGTAGGAGGCTGCCTGCCAGAGGCCGAACGGGGTCACCAGCGCGAGCCCCCAGAGGTTGATCAGCGCGCTGATCCGGCTCGGCGACACCCGCGTGGCCAGGCGCTTGCCGATCACCACATAGCTGGCCTCGCAAATCACCGCGCCCAACAGCAGCAGGTGGCCCAGCGCCGACTGCCAGGCCGGACGCGCCGACGCGTCTGCCGTATCGGCGGCGCGAACCAGCGCCAGCAGCGTTATGCCTGCCGCGGCGCAGGCGATCGCCAGCGCCACGCGGCGAGTGACGCGTTCGCCGAGGAACACGCGTGAAAGGATCGCGACCACCGCCGGAATGGCGGCCATCACCACGCCGGCCGAAACGGCGGAGCTCAACGCCACGCCGAACAGCATGCAGATCGAGAACAGGAAGTTGCCGAGAAAACTCTCCCAGAAGAGCAGCACCCGGTCGTGCGCCGACAGCGGCGCATCCCCCGGCGCCGGCCGCAGCCAGTGCAGCATCGCCAGCGCAGCAATGCCGAATCGCAACCAGGCCAGCAGAAACACCGGAAATGCCGCGACCAGCAGCTTGGACAAGCCGACATAGCTGCCCACCAGCGCCATGCTGGTCGCCAGGCAGGCATAAGCCGCCAGCGGCGGGCGCGCCGTCACCAGGGTGATGCGGCCCTAGAAGGCCGCGGCATAGCGCTGCAGTTCCCAATCGCTCACATGGTGCGCGTACTCGAGCCATTCCGAGCGCTTGAGGCGGATGAATTGCTCGGTCAGCGTCGTGCCCAGCGCGTTGCACACCACCTCGTCGGCCTGCAGCGCGTCGAGCGCATGGCTCAGGTCGCGTGGCAAAGTGCTGATGCCGCGCGCAGCGATCTCCGCCAGCGGCATGTCGAACAGGTCTTCCGTGCAGTCGGGGCCGGGATCGAGTTTGCGGTCGATGCCGTCCAGGCCGGCTGCGATCAGCGCTGCCGTCGCCAGGTAGGGGTTGGCGCTCGAATCGGGCAGCCGCCACTCGAATCGCGAATGCAATGTTCGCACGAGCGCGGTGCGGTTGTTCGGGCCATGCGCCACGAAGGCCGGCGCCCAACTGGTGCCCGATAGCGATTCGCCGACGACCAGCCGCTTGTACGAGTTCACCGTCGGCGCCGCCACCGCGCACAGCGCCGCCGCATGGTGCAGCACGCCGGCGATGAAATGCCGCCCGAGCGGCGACTGCTGGTGGTCGCGATCGAGCGAGCCGTCGCGGTGGTGTGGCGCAAACAGGTTCTGCGCATCCTCCCCATTGCCGCGCCACAGCGACACATGGAAATGCATGCCGCTGCCGGGCTGATCCGCAAATGGCTTGGGCATCATCGAGAACACCATGGCGCGCTGTTCGGCCAGTGCCTGGGCCGCGAGCTTGAAGAGCATCAGGTGGTCGGCGCTGGCCAGCGCGTCGTCGAAGCCGAAGTTCACTTCATACTGGCCATGCGCGTCTTCGTGGTCGATCTGCAGCACGTCCAGCCCGCAGGCGAGCAGGCTGGCCTGCAGCGCGTGCAGCAGTTCGCGCTGACGCGGCAGCGATTTCAGGTCGTAGGAGGGCTTGTCGAGCAAGTCGTCAGCGTCGGCAGCCACCCAGCTTGTTGTGCAGCCGGCGCAGCAGAAAGAACTCGGGCTCGATGCCGGTGCGCAGCTGCCAGCCGCGGTCGACCAGCTGGGCCACGGCACGCCTGAGCACCTGGCGCGGACAGGCATCGAACGGCTCACCGGCGACGAAGCCGTCGCACACCACACGTGCGCAGCCGGGCATCCACGGCATCGGCTGCACCGTGCTGGCCGTGCCGCGCGCGTAGTACTCGGCGCGCGGACCGGTGCGGGGCAGCCCGGTGCCCCAGATCGACGGGCCCGAGAAGCCCACGCCGTCGGTCAACAGGTCGTCCAGGTGCGCGAATGGCACCAGCTTGCCCTTGGCCACGCCATGGATGTCGGTGAATTGCGCCAACAGCGTGTGCACGCCCTGGCTTTGAAGGCGGTCGCGCAGGTCTTTCATCGCAGGCTCCCGTGCAAGGGCGGCCCCTAGTCTATGCGCAGCCAGGTGGTCTTGAGCTCGGTGTACTTGTCCAGCGCATGCAAGGACTTGTCGCGGCCGTTGCCGCTTTGCTTGTAGCCGCCGAACGGCACGGTAATGTCGTCCTCGTCGTACTGGTTGACGTGCACCGTGCCGGCGCGAAGCGCGCGCGCCACACGATGGGCTCGGTCGATCTGGTGGCTCCACACGCCGGCCTGCAGGCCGTAGCTGGAGCCGTTGGCCAGCGCGATCGCCTCGGCTTCGGTCTTGAAGCGGATCACGCTCATCACCGGGCCGAAGATCTCCTCGCGCGCGATGCGCATGCCGTTGTCCACGCCGTCGAACACGGTGGGTTCGACATAACACCCGCCGCTGTCGGCGCGCGCCTGGCGACCACCGGCCACCAGCCGCGCACCTTCGGCGGTGCCGGCCTCGATGTAGCCGAGCACCGTGCGCATCTGCACCTCGTCGACGATGGCACCGAGCTCGGTGCTGGCATCCAGCGGGTCGGCCGGAAGGTATTTCGGCACTTCAGCAGCGACGAGGCGCACGAACTCGTCGGCGACCCGCTCGTGCACCAGCACGAGCGATGGCGCGTTGCAGCTTTCGCCCTGGTTGAAGAACATGCTGCCCGCCGCGGTGCGCGCTGCGCGCGGCAGGTCGGCGAAGTCGTCGAACACGATGAAGGCGGACTTGCCGCCGAGCTCGTTGTACACGCGTTTGAGGTTGGACTTCGACGCGTACTCGAGCATGCGCCGGCCGGTGCGGGTGGAGCCGGTGAAGCCGATCGCATCCACCCCCATGTGCAGCGCCAGCGCCTCGCCGGCCTCGGCGCCCAGGCCGGGCACCACGTTGAACACACCGGGCGGCAGGCCGGCCTCGATCGCCAGCTCGGCCAGGCGCAGCGCGGTCAATGGACTTTTCTCGCTCGGCTTGAGGACCACCGAATTACCGGTCGCCAGCGCGGGACCGAGCTTCCACGCGGCCATGATCATCGGATAGTTCCAAGGCACGATCGCACCGATCACGCCCATCGGCTCGCGCGTGATCAGCGCCAGCGCGCTGCGCGCGGTGGGCGCGATCTCGTCGTAGACCTTGTCGATGGCTTCGCCATACCACTGGATGCAGCGCGCCGCGGCCGGCACGTCGACGCTCAGCGAATACTGGATCGGCTTGCCCATGTCGAGTGTCTCGAGCAGCGCCAGCTCTTCCCGAGCCGCCAGGATGTTCTCGGCAAAACGCTGCAGGATGCGCTTGCGCACCGCGGGCGCCATGTGTGCCCAGCGACCGTCGTCGAACGCTCGGCGGGCCGACTGCACCGCGGCGTCGACGTCGACGGCGCGCCCGCGCGCCACTTCACCGATCGGCCGGCCGTCGATCGGCGAGATGCAGGCGAAGGTCTCACCAGTCTGCGCCGCCCGCCGATCGCCATCGATGACCATGCGGCCATCCACCGGCGCCGCGGCGGCACGGGCACGCCAGTCGACGGCAGGTCCGCTCATCGTCGGCACCGCGTCAGAAGCTCACGACCACCGAGGTGCCGAGCAGCTGGTTGCTCTTGCTGAAGGAGCCGTCGCGCACGTCGACAAACACCGGTTGCGATGCACGGTCGAGGCGGTACTCGGCCTTGAAGGTGGTGTTCAGGTTGTACAGGAAACTCACGCCGAACGACAGCGCGGTGCGATTGGCGCCCTGTTCGGGATTGCCGTTCGGGTCGGGACCAATGCCATTGCGATCGTCAGCTAGCGTGTACCCGAGCAGTCCGCCGCCGTTCTTCTTGTTGTTGACATAGTCGAGCCGCGCAATGGCCTCCCAGCGCGGGATGAACTTGTAGGCCAGCAGGGTCGAGAAGCCGTACCAGCTCGCATCGCGCAGGTTGCCCGTCGCAGCGTCGGCGGTGATCGCCGCATTCTTCTGTTTTCCGTAGCTGAGCTGGCCCTGCCAGGTGAAATCGCCGCGAATGAAGTACGCATCGAATTCGAACAGGTCGACGCGCGTGTCGTGGGTGTCGTAGGGCAGGGTCGTGACTGGGTTGACGTCGTCCGATCGGAAATTGGCCGCCTTGCCATGCACGCCGGCGAAACCGAAGCCCTGGAACTCGCCGCGCGAATAATCGACGCGGTACACCAGCGCTGGGGTCTTCTCGTCGGCGTTGCGCTTGCTGGTGTTGACGTTGGCCAACAGCCACTTGGTGTCCCACTTGCCGCGGATGTACTCCAGACCGGCGCCGGTGTAGGCGGTGGGCAACGTGAAGTCGAACAGCAGGTTGTGGGTGATCAGCTTGTTCAGGGTCGGCTGCAGGTACTCGTAGCCCGACCAGTCCGGAATCTGGCCCGCGAGGAAACGCGTCTGCAGGCTACCCAGCGGCACCATCACCGAGGCCTCGTGGACCACCGATGCGTCACCGATCACCGAGCCGGTGCCGCGGTTCGGAACCAACGTCAGGCGCCATTTCGTGCCGCCTTCCATCTCCTTCTGGAAATCGATACTCGCGGCGCCGAAGTAGGAGTTGTCGTAGTTGTAGCCATCGCTGGCGACCGGATTGAGGAACTGGAAACCCGCCCGGTGCTGCCGCCGGTTGAACACGTAGGTCGGGTCGGCGTAGCCGGAGATCTTCAAGGTCTTCAGCCCCTGGGTCTCGATGGCATCTTCCAGTGCCTCGGTCTTGACCGAGATGCGGTTGAAGTCGCGCACCTGCTCCGGCGTCATGCCCCATTGCGGTTCGGCGGGCTTGCCCTCGCCGAGCTTCTTCTCGAGTTCAGCGACACGGTCTTTCAGCGCCTTGAGCTCCTTCAGCACATCGGCATTGGACTGAGCCTGCGCAGTGGGCGCGCACAGGACGGCGGCTGCGAGGGCGAGCGGGGTGAGGTGGCGGACGGTCATCGGGTTCTCCTCGGTTTCCTGGGACGGTTGTTCGTTGGGTCAGGGGTTGGCGCGCAGCGCGGCGTTGACTTCCTCGGCGCGACGGCGTTCAGCACGGGCGATCAGCACGCTGGCCACGGTGACGAAGACGGCCACGATGGCGATGATCACGGTGGCCACGGCATTCACGCTCGGATTCAGCCCGAGACGCGCGCGCGAGAAGATCACCAGCGGCATGGTGGTCGAGCCGGGCCCCGACAGGAAGGCCGAGACCACCACGTCGTCGAGCGACAGGCTGAACGTGAGCAGCCAGGCCGATGCCAGTGCCTGCGAGATCAGTGGCAGCGTGACCAGCAGGAACACCTGGTGCGGACGGGCGCCGAGGTCCATCGCCGCTTCTTCCAGTTGCGGGTTCATGTCCTGCAGGCGGGCCTGCACGACGACCGTTGCGTAGGACATGCCCAGCAGCACATGCCCGAGCCAGATCGTCATCATGCCGCGTGCGCCGAACACGCTTTGCAGCGCGACCAGCAGCAGCAGCAGCGACAGGCCGACGATCACCTCCGGCATCACCAGCGGCGCGTTGACCATGCCGTTGAACAGCGTGCGACCGGTGAAGCGGCTGTACTTCACCAGCGAAAAGGCCGCCAGGCAGCCCAGCACCACCGACGTCGTGGCCGACATGAATGCGATCTGCAGCGACAGCCACAGGCCACCCAGCATTTCCTGGTCGCTCGCCAGCTTGACGTACCAGTCGAGCGTGAACCCGCCCCACACTGTGGGCAGCGGCGACTTGTTGAACGAGTAGATCACCAGTGTCAGGATCGGCAGGTACAGGAACACGAACCCGGCCGTCAGCCAGCCGCGGCCGAAGCCGATCGCGAACGAGGGCGAGAACAGGGCGCGGCGCGTGCTCACCGGCTGCGCTCCTGCGTCTCGGCCTGGTACTTGTTGAATACGGCCAGCGGCACCACGATCAGCAGAATCAGCACCACCGCGACGCTGGAGGCCATCGGCCAGTCGTTGTTGCTGAAGAACTCGTCCCACAGCACGCGGCCGATCATCAGCGTCTGCGGCCCGCCCAGCAGCTCCGGCGTCACGAACTCGCCGACACAGGGGATGAACACCAGCATCGAGCCGGCGATGATGCCGGCCTTGGACAACGGCACCGTGATCTTCCAGAACGCCTCCCATGGCGTGGCGCCGAGGTCGGCGGCCGCCTCGAGCAGGCGCAGGTCCATCTTGGCCAGCGCGGCGTACAGCGGCAGGATCATGAACGGCAAGTAGGTGTAGGTCATGCCGATCACCAGCGAGAACGGCGTGTTCATGTACTTGCCGGCCGCGGCGATCATGCCGGTCTGCAGCAGCAGCCCATCCAGCTGCAGCGCCTGCAGCAGGCGGGCGACCCAGCCGCCTTCTTCCAGCAGGCCCTTCCAGGCGTACACGCGCAGCAGGAACGAGGTCCAGAACGGCAGCATCACCAGCATCAGCAACGCCGGCTGCAGCGTGGCCCTGGCCCGTGCCATGAAGTAGGCGAAGGGATAGCCGATCGTCAGGCACAACACGGTCGTGATGGCCGCGTACTTCAGGCTCGACAGATAGGCCTTGAAATACAAGCCATCGCCGGCGATCGACACGTAGTTTCCGTACTTCAGCGTCAACTTGATCGCACCGTCGACCACCGCGTAGATGTTCTCGGGGCGCACGCTGCCCATCTCGGAGACGCTGTAGTTCAGCACGATCAGGAACGGCGCCAGAAAGAACAGCAACAGCCAGGCGAACGGGACGCCAATGACGAGCGTGCGCCCGCGCAACCAGCGCGGGCGCCATGAGCGGGTTTGTCCGGCTGCGGTCAAGATCGCCTCATTGGGTCAGGACCACTTGAGACGAGCGCGACCAGTGCGCCCAGGCCTCGTCGTTCCAGCTCAGCGCGTCGTCGCGGTGGCGTTGCACGTTGTTCTGGCTGACCTTGAGCATCGCGCCACTGGGCAGTTGCAGGTGGTAGACGGTGAAGCTGCCGAAGTAGGCCAGGTTCTTCACCACGCCCTTGACCCGGTTGAATTCGCCGTCGGGCATCTCGCGCGCGAGGTGAATCTTCTCGGGGCGCACGGCCACCGCGACCGACATGCCCGCGGTGCCGGTGATGCCGTGGCCGACGTAGTGGCTGCAATCGGCGCACTCGATCACCACATGATCGCTCTCGTCGACCAGCACGCGACCCTCCATCAGATTGACGTTGCCGATGAAGTCGGCCACGAAACGCGTGGCTGGCGTCTCATAGATGTCGTGCGGCGCGCCGACCTGCAGCACGCGGCCTTCGCTCATCACGGCGATGCGCGAGGCCATCGTCATCGCCTCCTCCTGATCGTGCGTCACCATGACGCAGGTGACGCCCACCGCCTCGACGATGTTGACCAGCTCGATCTGCGTTTCCTCGCGCAGCTTCTTGTCCAGCGCCCCCAGCGGCTCGTCGAGCAGCAGCAGCTGCGGGCTCTTGGCCAGGCTGCGCGCCAGAGCCACGCGCTGCTGCTGGCCGCCGGACAACTGGTGCGGCTTGCGTTTGGCGTAGGCGCCGAGCTGCACCAGCTTGAGCATGGCCTCGACGCGCGCGGCGATCTGAGCCTTCGGCATGCCGTCGCGCCGCAACCCGAAGGCGATGTTGTCCCACACCGTCAGGTGAGGGAACAACGCGTACGACTGGAACATCATGTTGATCGGCCGGCCGTAGGGCGGCATGTCGGCCAGGTCCTTGCCGTCCAGCACGATGCGGCCCGACGTCGGCACCTCGAAGCCGGCCAGCATGCGCAACAACGTGGTCTTGCCGCAACCGGACGAGCCGAGCAGGGCGAAGATCTCGCCCTTGGCGATATCGATGCTGACGTGGTTGACCGCCTTGACACCATCGAAGTCCTTGACGACGTCCTGGATCTGCAGGAACGCCGGGTTCTGTTGAACCGTCATGGAGTCTCCGCGCTACCGTCGCCGGCCGGCACCGTGCCGATCGGCGTCAGACGCCGGTCTTGAAGGCGGTGTAGATGCGCGTCATCGTGCGCCGCACGTCGTTGGTCACCGCCTCCGGCAGATCCATCTTTTTCATCTCGGCTTCGCTCGGAAACACCGTCGGGTTGCTTGCCACCTCGGGCTTGATGAACTTGCGCGATTCCTTGTTCGGATTGGCGTAGAAGACCTTGTTGGTCAGGCTCGCGTGGACCTCGGGGCGCAGGATGTAGTTGATGAATTTGTGCGCGTTGTCAGGGTGCGGCGCGTCGATGGGGATCGCCATCGTGTCGAAGAACAGCACGCCGCCGGTCTTGGGCAGCAGCGCCTCGATGTTCTGTCCGGTCCGGCCTTCGATCGCGCGGTTGCGCGCGATGTTGATGTCGCCCGACCAGCCCAGCGCCACGCAAATCGAGCCGTTGGCCATGTCGTTGATGTAGCCCGACGAGCTGAACAGCGTGACATAGGGGCGGACCTTCTTCAACAGATCGGGCACCGCCTGGTAGTCGGCCGCATTGCGGCTGAATGCCGGCTTGCCGAGGTAGTGCAGCGCCGCCGGAATGATGTCGGTGGGCGAATCCAGGAACGACACGCCGCACGACTTGAGCTTGGCCATGTACTCGGGCTTGAACACCAGATCCCAGGCGTTGTCGGGCATCGGCATGCCGCCGAGTGCGGCCTTGACTTTCTCGGTGTTGATGCCCACCGTGGTGTAGCCCCACAGCCAGTTGACCATGAACTGGTTGCCCGGGTCGAGCTTGGCCAGCGTGGCCTGGATGTCCGGATCCAGGTTCTTCAGGTTGGGCAGCTTGGCTTTGTCGAGTTTTCGCAGCAGACCGCCGTCGGCCTGCAGCTTGGCCCAGTACGACGACGGCACGACGATGTCGTAGCCGCTCTTGCCGGCCACCAGCTTGGCGTGCAGGATCTCATTGCTGTCGAAGATGTCGTAGCGCACCCGGATGCCGGTTTCCTTCTCGAAATTCTTCAACGTGTCGTCGGCGATGTAGTCGGACCAGTTGTAGACATTCAGCACCTTCTCCTCTTCCTGCGCCAGGGCGCCGCCGCCCAGCGCGGCGAATGCAGCCAGGCACAACGAAGCGACGATGCGAAGACGTGAGGTCGGCATGATGGGTTTTCCTTTGCGCTGCAGAAGTGAATGGGCTCTGAAGCCGGGCGATCGGGCCAGTCTAGTCACGATCGCGTGGCAATCCGATTGGGGGAAGCCATGGCCCGTGCCGCAGCGCTACAGCCAGCCGTTGCGCCGTGCGTCGTCCAGCGTCAGATCGAGGCAGCGCCGGATTAGCGCCACCATCTCGTCGATCTGCGCCCGGGTGATCACCAGCGGTGGCGCGATGATCATGCGCTCACCCACCGCCCGCATGATCAGGCCATTGGCGAAGCAGTGGCCGCGGCAGACCATGCCGATCGAAATCTCGCCCGGAAACGGTGCGCCATGCGCCTTGTCCTTGACCAGCAGCAGCGCGCCCATCAGGCCGCAGGTCTCGGCGTCACCCACCAGTGGATGCTCGGCCAGGCCGCGGAACTGCTCGGCCAGATAAGGCCCCACATCGTCGCGCACACGCTGCACCAGCCCGAGTGAGCGTATGAGTTCGATGTTGGCGACGCCCACGGCACAGGCCACCGGGTGCCCGGAGTACGTATAGCCGTGCTCGAACTCGCCGCCTTGCTCGATCAGCACGCGGGCCACGCGTTCGCCGACCATCACACCACCGAGCGGGACATAGCCGCTGGTCACGCCTTTGGCGAATGTCATCAGGTCGGGCCGGAAGCCGAAACGCTCGCAGCCGAACCAGTGGCCCGTGCGGCCGAAGCCGGTGATGACCTCGTCGCTGACCAGCAGGATGCCGTGCCGGTCGCAGATGCGCTGCACCTCGGGCCAGTAAGTCGACGGCGGGATGATCACGCCGCCGGCGCCCTGGATCGGTTCACCGATGAATGCGGCCACTTTGTCCGCGCCGAGTTCTTGGATCTTCGCCTCCAGCCATCCCGCGGCGACCTGGCCGAACGCCTCGCGCGTCAGATGGCGCCCGTGTTGCCACCAGTAGGGCTGCTCGATGTGCACGATGCCGGGGATCGGCAAGCCGCCTTGCGCGTGCATGCCGCTCATGCCGCCCAGCGACGCGCCGGCCATCGTCGAGCCGTGGTACGCATTGCGCCGACTGATGATCACCTGGCGTTGCGGCTGGCCAAGCACGTCCCAGTAGCGGCGCACCATGCGCACCACCGTGTCATTGCCTTCCGACCCCGAGCCCGAGAAGAACACGTGCTGAAACTGCGGCGGCGAGACCTCGCTCAGCAACTCGGCCAGGCGGATCGCCGGCGGCGTGGCGGTCTGGAAGAACGCGTTGTAGAACGGCAGCTCGCCGAGCTGCCGGGCCGCCGCTTCGATCAGCGCCTTCTGGCCGTAGCCGACGTTGACACACCACAGGCCCGACATCGCATCGAGAATCTTCTGGCCATCGCTGTCCCAGAGGTAGATGTTGTCGGCGCGCGTGATGATGCGCGAGCCCTTCGTCGCCAGGCTCTTGAAATCGGTGAACGGGTGCAGGAAGTGGGCCGAATCGGCGGCCTGCCACTGCGCCGTGCTGCGCGTCGAGCTGGTTGGGGTCATGTCGGGTTCCTCACACGTGCAGCAACAGGTGTTCGCGCTCCCAGGGCGAGATCACCTTCATGAACTCGGCCACCTCGATCTCCTTGACCTCGGTGTAGACCGTGACGAACGACTCTCCCAACACGGCCGCCAGGTCCTTCTCGTCGCGCAGCAGTTGCAGGGCCTCGCCGAGGCTGCGCGGCAGCTGGTAGTCGCCGAGGTAGGCATCGCCTTTGCACTCGGGCGCCGGTTCGATGCGATTCTTCATGCCGAGGTAGCCGCAGGCCAGCGTGGCCGCGAGCGCGACGTAGGGGTTGGCGTCGGCGCCGATCACGCGGTTCTCGATGCGCCGGGACTGCGGTTCGGCCAGCGGCGAGCGAATGCCGACCGTGCGGTTGTCGGTTCCCCACTGGATGTTGATCGGCGCGGCGGTGAAGCGGGCGAGGCGCCGGTAACTGTTCACGTACGGCGCGAACAGCGCCATCGCGGCCGGAATGTAGCGCTGCAGGCCGCCGATGTACCAGTAGAACTCCTGGCTCGCGGTGCCGTCCTCGTTGCTGAACAGGTTCTTGCCCGTGGCCTTGTTGATGATGCTCTGGTGCACGTGCATCGCGCTGCCCGGCTCGCCGGCGATCGGCTTGGCCATGAAGGTGGCGAACATGTCGTGGCGCAGCGCCGCTTCGCGCACCGTGCGCTTGAACATGAACACCTCGTCGGCCAGGCCCAGCGGGTGGTCGTGGAAGAAGTTGATCTCCATCTGACCCGCGCCGACCTCGTGGATCAGCGTGTCGACGTTGAGCTCCATCTTCTCGCAATAGTCGTAGACGTCCTCGAACAGCGGGTCGAATTCGTTCACCGCGTCGATCGAGTAGGCCTGGCGCGACGTTTCGGCGCGGCCACTGCGGCCGACCGGTGGCTTGAGCGGGATGTCCGGGTCGGTGTTGCGCGCGACGAGGTAGAACTCGATCTCCGGTGCCACCACGGGGTCCCAGCCTTCGGCGGCGAACAGCTCGCAGACGCGCCGCAGCACCGAGCGCGGCGCGAACGGCACCAACTCGCCGTGCTTGTTGTAGCAGTCGTGGATCACCTGCGCCGTGGGGTCCACGGCCCAAGGCACGATCCGCACCGTGGACGGGTCCGGACGCAGATGCATGTCCATGTCGTTGGGGCTGATCACGTCGTAGTACGGCCCCTCCTCGGGGAACTCTCCGGTCACGCCCATTGCCACCACCGCTTCGGGCAGCCGCATGCCGCGGTCCTCGGTGAACTTTTCGCGCGGCAGAATCTTGCCGCGGGCCACGCCGGTGAGGTCGGGCACCAGGCACTCGATCTCGGTCACCCGATGCTGGTTGAGCCATTGCTCCAGCTCGGAAAAATTGAAACTGTCTCGCGTCACCATGAAACACCTGTCATCGTCTTCGAGGTTGTTGCCTGCATCCGCGCAGGGCCGGTTATTGTCGATGGTCGCAGGTGTCCGGTGGGTCGTCCAGTTCGCCCAGGCTCAGGCGCGGCAGCCGCGTGGGTCTCGTCGTGCGCATCCGGTTCATGTCAGCGCATCCTTGAGTTGATACCAGCCCATGCCCAGCACCAGTGCGGGCGTCCGCAACCAGCGGCCGCCAGGAAAGCGCCGGTGCGACAGGCGGGCAAAGATGTCGAAGCGCGAGGCGTCGCCGTGGATCGCCTCGGCCACCAACTTGCCGGCCAGACCGGTCAATGCCAGGCCGTGGCCCGAAAAGCCCTGCAGGTAATAGACATTCGGTGCGTAGCCCCGCGCGGGAAGCCGACCGAAATCCGGCGCGCGATTCATCGAGATGTCGACGAATCCGCCCCAGGCGAATTCGACCGTTGCATCGGACAGCTGCGGGAACGCGTCCAACATGCGCCGGCGCATGGTCTCGGCCAGATGCTTCGGCGTGACGGTGCTGTAGCTGACGCGCCCACCGAACAGCAGCCGGTGGTCGGCGCTGAATCGAAAGTAGTCGAGCACGAAGTTGTTGTCGCAGACCGCGGCGCCGCACGGGATCAACGCCTGCGCGCGCTGGGCATCCAGGCACGACGAGGCCACGATATACGTGCCCACCGGCATGATGCGCGACTCGATCTGTGCCGCGATGCCCTGCAGGTACACGTTGCCGGCCAGCAGCACCTGGCGCGCGCGCACGCTGCCCGACGGCGTGGTCAGCTGCGGGCGGGCGCCTTCGATCAGGCGCTGCACCGGCGTGGACTCGTGGATGCGCACGCCCAGGTCGGCTGGCGGCGCGGGCCAGGGCCCGCGTGTACTTCAACGGATGCAGATGGCCGGAGCGCGGGTCGTGGACCGCTGCGCAATAGCGCGGGCTGTCGATCCATTGCGGCAGTTCAGCGCGCGAGATCAGCCGCATGGGGAAGTCGTACGCGGACGCCAGCCGTTCGGCACCGGCATGCAATGCCCGAGCCTTGCGCTCGCTCGTGGCGACACCCAGGTAGCCGTCGCGCCACTCGCAGTCGATGTCGAACTGATCGATTCGCTGGCGCAGCAGGTCGAGCGCCTCGATCGTCATCGCCCACACCCTGCGCGCGTCGGCCTGCCCCAACTGCTGCTCGATCACCGCCACGTCGCAGGCCAGCCCGTGGATCGCCTGGCCGCCGTTGCGACCGCTGGCGCCGGAGCCGATCTCGCGCGCCTCCAGCAGCGTCACCTCGTGTCCGCGCAGCGCCAGCTCGATGGCAGCGGACAGCCCCGCCAGCCCGCCACCGACCACCGCCACGTCGCAGTCGCGGCCGCCCTGGAGCGCCGGGTACTCCCGTTCGCGCGGCGACGTGGCAGCGTAGTAGGAACGGCGCATCAGGTCGCGGTCGGCGCTGAGCAGGTTCATGACCGTTATGCGCTAGGCATGTCCTCGCAATCGTGCATAGCTCGCCCGGCGGCGCCTCAGGCGGCGCGCTGGATCGCGCCCCTGAGCGTGTCGACCATCTGGTCGATCTGCTCGCGCTCGACGATCAGCGGCGGCGAGAGCGCCACGATGTCGCCGGTGGTTCGCACCAGCACGCCTTTCTCGAAGCAGTCGAGGAAGATGCTGAAGGCACGCTTGGCAGGTTCGCCGGCGATCGGCTGCAACTCGATGCCCGCCACCAGGCCGAAGTTGCGGATGTCGATCACGTGGGGCTGGCCCTTCAGCGAGTGCACGGCTTCTGCGAAGTAGCCCTGCAATTTGGACGCGCGTGTGAGCAGTCCTTCTTCGGCATAGGTGGCCAGCGTTCCGAGCGCGGCCGCGCAGGCGAGCGGATGCGCCGAGTAGGTGTAGCCGTGGAAGAACTCGATCAGATGCTCCGGACCGTTCATGAACGCGTCGTGGATCGCCTGCTTGGCGAACACCCCGCCCATCGGCACCGCGCCGTTGGTGATGCCCTTGGCCACCGTCATCAGATCCGGCGTGACGCCAAAGGTCTGCGCCGCGAACGGCGAGCCGGTGCGACCGAAACCGGTGATCACCTCGTCGAAGATCAGCAGGATGCCGTGCTTGTCGCAGATCTCGCGCAGCCGCTGCAGGTAGCCCTTGGGCGGCAGAAACACGCCGGCCGAGCCGGCGATCGGCTCGACGATCACGGCTGCGATCGTCGACGGATCATGCAACGCGCAGAGTCGTTCGAGGTCGTCGGCGAGTTCGGCGCCGTGCTCGGGTTGACCGACGGTGAACGCATTTCGGGCCGGGTCGTGCGTGTGGCGAATGTGGTCGACGCCGGCCAGCAGGCTGCCGAACATCTTGCGGTTGGCAACCATGCCGCCCACCGAAATGCCGCCGAAGTTCACGCCGTGGTAGCCGCGCTCGCGGCCGATCAGCCGTGTGCGATGACCCTCGCCGCGCACGCGGTGATAGGCCAGCGACATCTTCAGCGCCGTCTCGACCGCCTCGGAGCCGGAGTTCGTGAAGAAGAGCTTGGTCATGCCCGCCGGTGCGAGCTTGACCGCCTGCTCGGCGAGCTCGAACGCCTTCGGGTGCCCCATCTGGAACGGCGGTGCGTAATCCATCTCGGCGGCCTGCTCCTGGATGGCCTGCACGATCTTGGGTCGGGTATGGCCGGCGTTCACGCACCACAGACCTGCGACGCCGTCGAGGATCTTGCGGCCCTCGGCGGTCCAGTAGTGCATGCCGCTGGCGCGCGCCAGCAGGCGAGGTGCCTTCTTGAACTGCCGATTCGCCGTGAACGGCATCCAAAACGCATCGAGCTTCATCGGTGGGCCTTTCGTGCATCGCCGTTCGGTCGAACGCGCGGATGCGCCAGTCTAGAGAGGCCGGCACGCAATGAGCTTGCGCATTCGATCAGGGTTGACCCTTGAACTCGCAACTCGATGCGAAAATCAGCCAGCTTCGGAGCACAACATGCGGCAGAAGGACGAATCGGTGCAATTGGATGCGATCGACCGCGCGATCCTGCAGGAGCTTCAGGCCTACGGCCGCCTCTCCAATCTCGACCTCGCCGCGCCGCGTGCACCTGTCGCCATCGGCTTGCCTGCGCCGCGTGCGCCAGTTGGAGGAGCGCGGCGTCATCGACCGCTATGTCGCACTCGTCAATCCGCGTGCGGTGGGACAACCCGGCACCAGCTACACCATCGTCAACCTGGAGCGGCTCACGCCGGCGTCGATCGAAGCGTTCGAGTCGGCCGTGCGCGACGAACCGGAGATCCTCGACTGCTTCTATGTCGCGGGCAGCAATGACTACCTCATTCGATTCACCTATCGTGATGCGGCCGATCTGGAGCGGCTGCACGGCGAACTGCTGATGCGCCTGCCCGGCGTCGTGCGCTCCAACTCGATGTTGGTGCTGCGCACGGTGAAGCGCACGACCTCACTGACCCTGTGACGCCTGCCGGCGCGCGGCCGGGTAGACCAGCGAATCTTCGAGCGCGATGTGCTCGTGGTACAGGTTGGTGAATACATTCACGCCTTCGCGCAGCGTTTCGACATCGTAGAAGTTCTGTCCCTGCGCGATGGCCTGCAGCAGCGGGGCCAGCTCGAGCCAGTCTTCCTCGAGCCAGCCATGATCCTGCTGCAGACGCTGGATCTGCTGCACCAGCTCGGCGTCGTCGCGGGCCAGCAGTTGCGGAAAAACGATCTGTTCTTCTTCTTCGTGGTGCTGCCGCGCCGTGGTGGCAAAGAAATTGCAAATCGTCGCCGCAGTGGCCTGGGCCACTCCGTCACAGCCTTGGCTCGCCAGATGCGCCATCAGCCGATCGAGTTGAATCAGCATGGCCAGGATCTCGCGATGCACGGCGTCCAGTGAGTCGAGTGTGGGTCTCGAGGCGGTCTGAGGACGCTTGCGGCTCGACGGTGCGGTGGACATGGCGATGGGTCTCGATGGCAGATGAGCGATTCTTCGGCGGCACGTCGGACACGTCTTGCGCCAGGTCAAGCGCGACGCAGCTAGGCGGGCTCGGCCTCGCTTCGGTGAATCTGGCCGCAGAGATACGTCCACACAAGGATGGCCGCGGCCTGCGCGGTGATCTCGGCATGGTCGTACGCCGGCGCCACCTCGACGCAGTCCATGCCCACGAACGGCAGAGGCGCCAGTTCCTCGATCAGCGTCAACACCTGCGTCGTGCTCAGTCCGCCAGGCTCCGGCGTTCCGGTGCCCGGCGCGAACGCCGGATCGAGGCAGTCGATGTCCAGACTCAGGTAGACCGGCGGCCTGCCTGCCTGTCGATGTCGCTCGTGGATCGCTCGCACCACCGGCGAAAGCTGGGCGGGGCCATCCAGGCCACGCAACTCGCGGGCGGCGAAGATCAGGCCGCCCTGGTCGCGAACATATTCGCGCGCTGCGCGCTGACCGGGCGAGCGAATGCCGATCTGCACGAAACACCGCGGGTCCACCAGGCCGGCCTGGATCGCCTCGTAGACCCAGGTGCCGTGGCCGCTGGGTTCGCCGAAGTGGTCGGTCCAGGTGTCGCAATGCGCATCGAAGTGAATCACCGCCAGCGGGACGTCGGAGCGCCGGCGGTGGGCCTGAAGCAACGGCAGCGTGATTGAGTGGTCGCCCCCCAGCCAGACCGTGTGGCCCTCAGTCAGCAACCGGTTCACCGGCGCAACCATTGCGGCGCGCATGCCGCGCAGATCGGTATTGGGCAAGCTCAGGTCACCGGCGTCGCCCAGGTGATCACGCGGCGACACGTCGAACAACGGGTGCCTGCCATCGCACAGCATGTGGCTGGCATCGCGAATCGCACGCGGCCCGAACCTCGCACCGGGGCGGTTGGTGGTGGCACCGTCCCAGGCCACGCCGGCGATCACGAACCGGCCCTGCGGATGCGGTCGGCCGACGCGCAGGAACGTGGCATCGGTGTGAAACGCGAAGTGATCCTGATCGGTGGCGTTGCGCATCTGCACGGCATCATACGGACTGAGCGTTGAACGAAAGGGCGGCCCCGATGCCACCGGTGCTGGTGCTTCAATTCATGCGGGACGATGGCCCGGGCTATCTGGGTACCTGGCTGCAGCGCCGTGGCATCGACGCGGTGGTGTTGAGTGCCGCGCATGGGCAGACCTTTCCGACCCGGATCGACGGCTTTCGCGCGCTGGCGGTGCTGGGCGGAGCGATGAGCGCGAACGACGATCTGCCCCATCTTCGCGACGCGGAACGGCTGATCCTGCACGGCATGAAGACCGACGTGCCCGTGCTGGGACATTGCCTTGGCGGGCAACTGATGGCGCGCGCGCTGGGTGGGCGGGTGGGCCCGTCGCGCGCCCCCGAGATCGGCTGGCACCGCATGGACGTGCTCGAGAACGAAGCGGCCCACGCATGGTTCGGGAGGGTACCGACGCGCGAGGTGTTCCACTGGCACTACGAGGCGTTCGAGTTGCCGTCAGGCGCCGTGGCCCTGGGCAGCAGCAGCACTTGTCCGATCCAGGCGTTCTCGATCGGCCCGCATCTGGCGATGCAGTTTCACGTCGAAGTCGATGACCGGAAGATCGAGGACTGGCTTGGCGTGCTGGGCGCGACCTATGACGATGCGCAGCGACAGCACGCCACGGCTCAAAGCCCTGCCACGATCCGCCGGCTCACGCCGGGCCACCTGGCCGCACAACAGCGCTTGGCCGACCGCATCTATGCGCGCTGGCTGACGTCTCGCTGAGGGCGGTTTTCATAATGAAAATTCCGCGTTTCACGATGTGAAAGCCGCGAAACCAATCACGGAGCGGCAGTTTCCATTATGGCGGTCATGATTCCGTATTGGGAGATGCAACTCGTAAGTGATTGATTTATTTCAATAATAAATATACTCTTATGTATGACATAAGTGAACAACAGCGCGTGCGTTGGCGGTAGCCTTGGGCGCATCAGTTCCTCACCTTCCGCCATCCACGCAACAGGAGCCCGAGATGACCAAAACCACCCGTGAACAACAAGCCGCCGCGCTGGAGCGTGACTGGGCAGAGAACCCGCGCTGGAAGGGCATCAAGCGCGGCTACAGCGCAGCCGACGTCGTGCGCCTGCGCGGCTCAGTGACCATCGAGCACACGCTGGCCAAGCGCGGCGCGGAGAAGTTGTGGAGCCTGGTGAACACCGAACCGTTCGTCAACACGCTCGGCGCGCTGACGGGCAACCAGGCCATGCAGCAGGTCAAGGCCGGCCTGAAGGCCATCTATCTGTCCGGCTGGCAAGTCGCCGGCGACGCGAACAGCAACGGCGAGATGTACCCCGACCAGTCGCTGTACTCGGTGGATTCGGTGCCCAAGGTGGTGAAGAAGATCAACGCCACCTTCGCCCGTGCGGACCAGATCCAGTGGAGCGAAGGCAAGAACGACATCGACTATTTCGCCCCCATCGTGGCCGATGCCGAGGCTGGCTTCGGTGGCGTGCTCAATGCCTTCGAACTGATGAAGGCCATGATCGAGGCTGGCGCCGCGGGCGTGCACTTCGAGGACCAGCTTGGCGTCGGTGAAGAAGTGCGGCCACATGGGCGGCAAGGTGCTCGTGCCCACGCGCGAAGCCGTGGCCAAGCTCGTGGCCGCGCGTCTGGCGGCCGACGTCATGGGAACACCCACCGTGTTGCTGGCGCGCACGGACGCCGAAGCCGCCGACTTGGTGACCAGCGACGTGGACGCGAACGACAAGCCCTTCTGCACCGGCGAGCGCACGGTGGAAGGCTTCTTCCGCACGCGCAACGGATTGGACCAGTCCGTCAGCCGCGGTCTGGCGTATGCGCCGTTCGTCGACATGCTGTGGTGCGAGACCGGCAAGCCCGACCTGGCGTTCGCGAAGGCGTTCGCCGATGCGATCCATGCCAAGTACCCCGGCAAGCTGCTGGCGTACAACTGCAGTCCCAGCTTTAACTGGAAGAAGAATCTGGATGATGCGACGATCGCGAAGTTCCAGCGCGAGCTCGGCGCGATGGGCTACAAGTTCCAGTTCATCACGCTGGCTGGCTTCCACAGCCTGAACTACAGCATGTTCGACCTGGCCTACGGCTATGCGCGCAGCAACATGAGCGCGTTCGTCGAGCTGCAGGAGAAGGAGTTCGCTGCGGCCGAGAAGGGCTTCACCGCGGTGAAGCATCAGCGCGAGGTGGGCACGGGTTACTTCGACGCCGTGACCACGACCATCGAGCGCGAAGCCTCAACCGCCGCGCTGAAGGGCTCCACCGAGGACGAGCAGTTCTTCGACAAGAAGCACGCCTGAGCTCCTGATTTCGCAGTACTGAATGTCTGGCGACCGAACAGTCGCCAACCAGCGGGCCCGGTGACCACAAGTCACCGGGCCCTTTTTCTCGCGTTGACGACCGCGTCACAGCGACTCGTGCAGCATGCGCCGGTAGTCGTCGGGGGAGGCCAGGCGCGGGTTCGTCTTGTGACAATGGTCGGCCATGGCGCCGGCGATGACGCGGTCAAAGTGCTCAGCGCCGACGCCGAGATCCGCCAGGCCCTTGGGCAAGCGCAGTCGTGCGTTCATCGCCTGGATCGCGGCGGCCAACGCCTCGCCGGCGTCGTCGCAGCCCGACAGCCCCATCGCATGGGCCATGCGCTGCAGCCTTCGCTCACGCCGGATCGAATCGCTGGATGCGTTGAAGCGGATCACCGCGGGCAGAAACAGCGCATTCAGCGTGCCGTGGTGCAGCCGGGGATTCACGCCGCCCAGGCTGTGGCTGAGCGAGTGCACGCAGCCCAGACCTTTTTGGAACGCCATCGCGCCTTGCATGCTGGCGCTCATCATGTTCCAGCGCGCTTCGCGATCGTCGCCATGGGTCGTGGCACGTTCGATGTGCGACCAGGCGCGCTCCAGGCCGTCGAGCGCAATGCCGTCGGCGGGCGGATTGATCGCCGGCGCCATGAATGTCTCCATGCAGTGTGCCATCGCGTCCATGCCCGTGGCGGCAGTCAACAGCGGCGGCAGCCCGAGCGTCAGTTCGGGATCGAGAATCGCCATCTTGGGCAGCAGATGCCAGCTGTGGAAACCAAGCTTGCGCCCATCGTCGACGATCACGATCGCACCGCGCGCCACCTCGCTGCCGGTGCCGGCCGTCGTGGGCACGGCAATCAGCGGCGCCACCGCCGCGGTGATCCTGGGGCTGCCGCCTTCGATCGTGGCGTAGGTCTTCAACGCACCGGTGTGGGTGGCGGCGATCGCCACGCCCTTGGCCAGGTCGATGCTCGAGCCACCGCCCACGGCGATCAGGCCGTCGCAGGCGTTCGTGCGAAAGACGTCGGCGGCCGCCCGCACCGCGGCTTCGGTGGGGTTGCTGGGCGTCTGGTCGAACACGGCGTGCGCGCGCTCTCCGAGGGCGGCCGCGACCCGATCGAACACGCCCGCGGCGCGCACCCCCGCATCGGTGACCAGCAGCGGCCGGCGGATGCCCGCGCCATCGCACTCCTGCGGCAGGCAGCGGATGGCGCCGAACTCGAGCTCGATCTGGGTCAGGTAGAAGATGCGTGCCATCGGATGCTCTCGGGCTTGGTTATGCTTCGCGGGCGCCTAAGACGGCGACACCCGCGACCGTAGGATGCCATGACCCACAAGCGCTCGGACTATCGTTTCCTCGACCGCCTGCGCGTGCGATGGGTCGAGGTCGACTTGCAGCGCATCGTCTTCAACGGTCACTACCTGATGTACTTCGACACGGCCATCGCCGGCTACTGGCGCGCCATGGCCATGCCGTACCACGAGACGATGGAATACCTGGGCGGCGACCTGTACGTGCGCAAGGCCACGGTCGAATACAACGCCTCGGCGCGCTACGACGAGCAACTCGACATCGGCATCCGTACCCAGCGCGTCGGCAATTCGTCGATGGTGCTGTCGTGTGCCGCGTTCCGCGGTGAAACGCTGCTGGTGAGTGGCGAGCTGGTTTACGTGTTCGCCGACCCGGCATCGATGAGCTCCCGTCCGGTGCCGCAACAGCTACGCGAGGTGCTGCAAGCATTCGAGGGCGGCAAGCCGATGGTCGATGTACGCCTGGGCACGTGGCAGGATCTCGGCACGGCCGCGCGGGCGATTCGTACCCAGGTCTTCCTCGAGGAACAACAGATCCCGGCCGAGATGGAGTGGGATGCGGTCGATCCGGACTGCGTGCATGCGCTGGCGTGCAACCGGTTCGGCGTGCCGTTGGCCACCGGCCGTCTGCACGAACACGTACCGGGGGTGGCCAAGATCGGCCGCATGGCGGTGCTGGCGTCGATGCGCGGCAGCCGGATCGGACGCGCGGTGCTCGACGCGCTGATTCAGCATGCGCGCGAACGTGGCGACCGCGAGGCCTTGCTGCACGCGCAGTGCAGCGCGGCGCCGTTCTATTCGCGTGCCGGCTTTTTTGAACGCGGGCCGGTGTTCGAGGAGGCCGGCATTCCGCACATCGAGATGGTGCGCACGCTGTAGCCGCCAAGCGTGGTCAGTTGATGGCGTCGAACCACTCGACGTGCCGTTCGCCTTGTTGCCAGCGGCGCATCACCACTGCAGCCGACTCGATGCGCGACAGCCAGGCGATGTCGATGCCTTCGGGGTTGGCGGCCGGATCCACCAGGTACACCTCCATCAGGGTCACCTGGCCGCCCTTGGTTTCGGGCCGTCGCAGCACGCGGGCCGTCAGGTCGGGATGGGCCTCGCACAGCCGACGCTGGAATTCGACGACTGCGGCACTGGCCTGCTGCCACGCGCTTTCTTCCACGCGGTAGTAGACGTACAGGTGGCGTTGCGCGGTCGTCACGTCGTGGCAGGCTCCGGCATCGGGTAGGGCAGGGCTGCTCGCCGCAGCGCAGCGCCGTCCGGCAAGCCCAGATGCAGCGTGCCCGATTCCAACGCCGACAGCTTGACCTCGGCCAATACCGCGCTGGGTCGGCCGGGCAGCGCGGCGGCGTTGACGACCATGCCGGCGGGCTGGTCCGGATCGTCGCTGTGGAAGATCTCCTGGCCGGGCGCCGCAGCCAGCGCATCGCTGTCGAACAGGAACATGCGTCGTTTCAGCGTGCCGCGGTACTGGCTGCGGGCCACGACCTCCTGGCCCGGATAGCAGCCCTTCTGGAAATCGACGCCGCCAACCAGCTCGAAGTTGATCATCTGCGGCACGAACCGCTCCACCGTCGCGGCAACGATGCGCGGCACGGCGCTGCGCACTTCGAGCCATGTCCACACGTCCGCAGCCAGCGCAGGCAGATCGGGCTTCGCTGACGACTTGGAAGCAATCATCAGGAAACGGTCGATGCCCTCGGCACCCGGCAGCATCACGCACCAACCGTCGGCATCGGCGTGCACCTGCCAGGGCCGCGCGGGCAACCTGTCGCCCAGCACGGCCCGGCAGCGCGTCCCCGCCAAGCCCATCACCGTGAATTGGCTGCTGATGTCCTCGACCCTGCATTTCGCCCGCAGCACGTACATCGACAGGCGCTTGGCCGTGATGGCCATCAGATCAGCGCTGCAAGCCAGCAGCACCGCGTCATCGGCAGCGCGCCACGAGACAAAGCTGGCCAGCAGCCGACCCTTGGCCGAGCAGTAGCCTGCCAGCCTGGCCTGACCGGGCGGGAAATCGGCGACCTGTTGCGTCAGCTGGCTGTTCAGGAAAGTCAGCGCATCGGCGCCGCTCACACGCAGCAATCCCCAATCGGTCAACTGCGTCACGCCGCCGGTCACTTCGAGGGTAGGGTGCATGTCGCCCGATTATCATCACTGTCATGGTCGGTCGGGCAAGAGGGTCTCGTAGCGCGAACGGGACGGGCGAATGATGCGGCTGCTGCGCGTGCTGATCGTGTTGCTCATGCTGGCCGCGGCCGGCGCCGCAGCGGCGATCTGGTCCTGGCTGGATCGGCCGCTGCCGCTGGCTGCGCCCGCGGTTGAACTGTCGATCGAAGCCGGGGCCTCGCCGCGCGAGGTGGCCAACGCCTGGGTGCGTGCCGGTGTGCGCACGCCGCCGATTCTGCTGTACGAGTGGTTTCGCTGGTCGGGCGACGCGCGGCGCATCCGCGCCGGCAGCTATGCGATCGGCGCTGACGTCACGCCGCGCCAGCTGCTGGCCAAGATGGTGCAGGGCGAGGAGTTGTTCGAACGTGTCCGCCTGCTCGAGGGCTGGACCTTGCGGCAGTTTCGCGCGGAGCTGGCCAAATCGCCCCACCTGAAGCAATCCAGCGCGGGCATGACGCGAGGCGCAACTGATGGCCGCCCTCGGCGCGCCTGGCAAGCCTGCCGAAGGCCGGTTCTTTCCGGACACCTACGTGTACAGCCGGGCGTCAGCGACCTCACGGTGCTGCGCGCGCGCCTACGACGCGATGCAGACGCGCCTAGACGCGGCCTGGGCCGAGCGCAGCCCGACCTGCCGCTGAAGTCGCCCGACGAGGCGCTGATCCTGGCCTCGATCGTCGAGAAGGAAACCGGGCCGCCGGCGCGAGCGCGGCCTGATTGCCGGCGTGTTCGTCAACCGGCTGCGCATCGGCATGCCGCTGCAGACCGACCCGACGGTCATCTACGGCCTGGGCGAGCGCTTCGACGGCAATCTGCGCAAGCGCGACCTGCTGACCGACGCGCCGTACAACACCTACACTGCGCGCCGGCCTGCCGCCGACGCCGATCGCGATGCCGGGCCTGGCGGCGCATTGCGCGCGGCGGTCAGGCCCGGACCCGACCGAGGCGCTGTACTTCGTGGCCCGCGGCGACGGCAGCAGCGAGTTCAGCGAAACGCTCGCCGACCACAATCGCGCGGTGAACCAGTACCAGCGGCAGGCGGCAGTCGATGAACGGGCCGCTTCATCACCTTCGAAGGCATCGACGGCGCCGGCAAGATCGACGCACATCGAGCGTCGCTGGCCAGCCTGGCTGCGCGCGCGCGGGCACGAGGTGGTGCTGCACGCGCGAGCCCGGCGGCACGCCGCTGGCGGAACAGCTGCGCGAGCTGCTGCTGCACGACGACGATGGACCCGCTGACCGAGACGCTGCTGATGTTTGCCGCGCGGCGCGACCATCTGCGCCAGTGCATCGAGCCGGCGCTGGCGCGCGGCGACAGCGGTGCTCTGCGACCGCTTCACCGACGCCACCTTTGCCTACCAGGGCGGCGGGCGCGGGTTCGACCTGCGCGTGCTGCGCCAGCTCGAAGCCTGGGTGCAGCAGGGCCGTGCAGCCCGACCTCACGCTGTGGTTCGACCTGCCGGCCGACGTGGCGGCACGAGCGCCGCGCACGCAGCGCGTCGACCCGACCGGCTCGAACGCATGGACGGCGAGTTCTTCGCCCGCGTGCGGGACGGCTACCGCGCTCGGCACGACGCATCACCGGCCCGCATGGCGCGGATCGATGCCAGCGGGGCGCGTGACGCTGTCTGGGCGCTGGTGGAGCATGAGGTGCGTCGACGTGGCTGGTGGTGAGCCGCTGCCGGTTGGCGTGGGCGAAGACGGCCGCCTGCAGCTGCCATGGCTGCGCGCGCCGCTGGACCATGCGCAGCGGCTGGCCAACTCGCACGCGCTGCTGCTGCATGCCGGCGTGGCAGTGGGCCAGTTCGAACTGGCGCTGGCGTTGACGCAGGGCTGGCTGTGCGAGACGCCGATCCGGCGCCATGCGGGCAGTGCACCGGCCTGCCGCCGATCGCGCCAGCGCGCGCACCCGGATCACCAGGTCGTCGTGCCCGACGCGATGCGGCTGCGCGTACGGGTGGCTGACCGAGGACGACCGCTGTGCTGACGCGCCGGCGCGAAAGCCGAGCCGCGAGTTCCGGGTCGAGCAGGTGCGCGAGGCCATCGAATGGTCGCAGCGCAGCGCGCGGCAGTGCGCGGGGTCGCGCGCTGGTCCTGCATCCGGGCGACGCGCTCAACCACGCCGCCGCCAACGCCTTGCTGAAGACGCTGGAGGAACCTCCTGGCAGTCTGCGCATCGTGCTCACGGGCACCGACCCGGAACGCTTGCTGCCGACACTGCGCAGCCGAGTGCAGCGCGTGCGATTGCCGGTGCCCGATGCTGCGACTGCGACGACGTGGTTGCAGCAGCAGGGCGTGGCCGAGGCGGCCGAGCCGCTGGCAGCGGCTGGCGGCAGCCCGATCGAGGCCCTGACGCTGGTCGGCGAAGGGATCGATGCGCAGGCGTTGCGGGAATTGCCGATGCGGGTTTCGCGCGGCGATGCCGCGTCCCTGAACGGCAAACCCGATTGCCCGCGTCGTCGATCTCGCTGCTCAAGATCGCGCACGACGCGATGGCGCAGGCCGGTGGGCGCCACGCCGCGTTACTTCGGCGCGGACCGCATGCCTGCGGTCGCGCCGATCTGGCGCGCCTGCAGGCGTGGCGGCTGGAACTGCTGCGCGTGGCGCGCCACGATGATCATCCGTGGAATGCCGCATTGCTGGTGGAGTGCGCTCGTGACGAATGGCGCGCGCTGCTGGCCGGCGTCGCGCCCGCACGACGCGCCGGCCGGACAGGGCATTCGTTACACTCAACCCGATGAGCGAGGCCTCCGGTCGATCCGCCGCCACGGGATCCCCCGTATCGCGTCCCAGCGTCATCCAGCTCGTCTTCCGCGAGAAGGGCGCGCTGTACGCTGCCTACATTCCGCTGCTGATGGATGGCGGTCTGTTCGTGCCGACGACACGCGAGTACAGGATCGGCGAGGACATCTACCTGTTGTTGTCGCTGCCCGACGATCCGCAGCGTTATCCGGTGGCCGGCAAGGTGGCCTGGATCACGCCGGCCAATGCGTCGGGTGGGCGTACCCAGGGCGTGGGCGTGCGGTTCCCCAACGATGAAAAGACCCGCATGCTGAAGGCCAAGATCGAAGAAATGCTCGGCACGCAGCTACAGTCTGCCAAGCCGACCCAGACGATCTGAGCGCCCTCGGTCGGGCACTGAGCTCGCAGGTCTGCAGCGACCTGCCGCCGCCATGTTCGTCGACTCGCACTGCCACCTCGCTTTCCCGAGATTTCCAGGGCCGCATCGACGCGATTCGCGCCGAGATGGCCGACGCGCGCGTCGACCGCGCGCTGGTGATCTGCACCACGCTGGAGGAGTTCGCCAGCGTTCAGGCGCTGGCCGTCGCGTACGACAACTTCTGGGCCAGCGCGGGCGTGCATCCGGACAGCGAGGGCGTCGAGGAGCCGACCGTCGAGCGACTGATCGATCTGGCCCAGCGGCCGCGCGTGGTGGCGGTCGGCGAAACCGGGCTCGACTACTACCGCATCGGCACGCGTCACACCACGACATGCAATGGCAGCGCGAGCGCTTCCGCCATCACATCCGCGCCGCGCGGCAGGTGCGCAAGCCACTCATCGTGCACACGCGCGCGGCCTCCGACGACACGCTCGACGTGCTGAGGCGAGGAGGGCGCCGACCGCGTCGGCGGCGTGTTCCATTGCTTCACCGAGACGATGGATGTGGCCCGCGGCGCGCTGGATATGGGATTCATGATCTCGTTCTCCGGCATCCTGACATTCCGCAATGCCGAGGCGCTGCGCGACGTGGCGCGCTTCGTGCCGCTGGACCGCTGCCTGATCGAAACCGACAGCCCTTACCTGGCCCCGGTGCCGCATCGGGGCAAGGTCAATCGACCCTCATGGGTGCCGCACGTGGCAGTCAAGTTGGCGCAGGTCAAAGGTATCTCCCTCGAGGAGACGGCCGATGCCACGAGTCGGAATTTCGAGCGCTTGTTTGGGCTGCCGCAGCCTGCCAGGTTGGCACCGACATCATGACAAAGTACTTTAAGATAGTTATCTACATCATTGTCAGCATTGCAGTGTTTCCTGCAGCTGCTGGCAGCTACGAAGATTTCTTCCAAGCCGTACGGCTGGACAACGCCGCGCCGGTGGAGGATCTCCTGCGACGTGGATTCGACCCCGAATTCGACCGACGAGGCTGGCCAACCGGCGCTCGCGCTGGCAGCCCGCGAAGGCTCCGTGAAAGTGTGGACGCTCCTGCTTCGACATCCGCAACTGAAGCCCGACGCGAAGAACAGCGCCGGCGAGACCGCACTGATGCTCGCCGCGCTGAAGGGTCGTGAGGACTTGGTGTCGCGTCTGCTCGAGCGCGGCGCTGCGGTGAACCAGGAAGGCTGGAGCCCGCTGCACTATGCGGCCACCGGGCCGAACCCCGGTATCGTGCGCCTGTTGTTGCAGCGGGGCGCGTCGATCGATGCGCGATCACCCAATGGCACCACGCCGCTGATGATGGCGGCGCAATACGGCGCCGAGGAATCGGTCACGCTGTTGCTTGCGCACCGGGCCGATGCCCGTGTGCGCAATGAGCGTGGTCTGAATGCGGCAGATTTCGCACGTTTGATCGGGCGCGAAAAGCTCGCGCAGCGCCTCGACTCGATGCAGCGTTGACAGCACGCGACACCGGGTCGCGGTGTTGGGTTGTCCGAGGAATTCCGACACGAAGATCGCACCGCGGCGCTCTGTCGTGTTGGTGCAAGGCTCTCTACAGTCGGAGCCATCGCAACAGCCACATCACGGAAGCGTCATGACCAACTCACAGTACGCCGTACTCGCCGATCCGTTCGCGATGCTGATCCAGCCCGAGGCCGTCTTGCAGGCCATCGAGCAATCCGGACGCCTGGGCGCGCTGGCCAGCAGAATCTGCCGGCCGCTCGACAAGCCGCTGATTCCCAAGCGCGACGGCGAAGGCCAGCGGGCCATCGATGAATCGATCGAAGGCGCTGAAGAGCCCGATCCGCAGCAGTTCTGAGCGCGGTGAGATGTGTTTGTTCGAGGCGCCGGTCAACGCCTAAACACGCGACAATGTATATTATGTAAACTAATCATCGAATGGGCGCCTGGGCGATCGCGAACCGAAACCAAGGCCCAGCAGACGCTGGGCCTTTTGCGTTGGCGCGGCTGTTCGCCCGACAGCAAGACAAGCGACGCGGGCCGTCGCAGCGACATTGAACTTGCCGACGCGGCCGGTCTTCACGCCAGCTGTTGCTCCAGCCGGTGCAGCACCTCATAACACGGCAGCACCTGCGCCACGCTGGCGTTGGGCTCTCTGCCTTCGCGGATCGCGGCAAAGAACTCTCGGTCCTGCAGCTCGATGCCGTTCATCGAGACATCGACCTTGGAGACGTCGATCTTCTCGTCCTTGCCGTTGAACAGATCGTCGTAGCGCGCGATGTAGGTGCCGGTGTCGCCGATGTAGCGGAAGAAGGTGCCCAGCGGACCCTCGTTGTTGAAGCTCAACGAGAGCGTGCAGATCGCACCACTGGCGGTCTTCAGCTGGATGCTCATGTCCATCGCGATGCCGAGCGTCGGGTGGATCGGCCCCTGGATCGCGTTGGCCTTCACGATCGGCGAGCGCGCCTGGTAGGCGAACAGGTCCACCGTGTGGGCCGCGTGGTGCCAGAGAAGATGGTCGGTCCAGCTGCGCGCCTGGCCCAGCGCATTCATGTTGGTGCGGCGGAAGAAATACGTCTGCACGTCCATCTGCTGGATGTTGAACTCGCCGGCGACGATGCGCTTGCGCACCCACTGGTGGCTGGGGTTGAAGCGCCGGGTGTGGCCGCACATCGCCACCCTGCCCGCGCTCTTGGCCAACGCCACGACCGCCTGGCCGTCCTTCAGCACGTCGCACAGCGGGATCTCCACCTGCACGTGCTTGCCGGCCTTCAGGCACGGCGATGGTCTGCTCGGCGTGCATCTGCGTCGGCGTGCACAGGATGACCGCGTCGACATCCTTGATCGCCAGGCTGTCGGCCAGGTTGGTGGTGACGTGTTCGATGCCGTACTGTTCGGCCACCGCCTTGGTCTTGTCGAGCTCGCGGCTGATCACCGAGACCACCTTGACGCCGTCGATCTTGCTTGATCGCGTCGAGGTGTTTGATGCCGAAGGCGCCGGCGCCGGCGAGGGCTACGTTGATCGTCATGTCAGTTCTCCAGAATCAGGTGGCCCACGGCGGTGTTCGATGCCGGCACGTGATAGAAGCGGTGCGCGACGCGCGGCTTGGGCCCGCCGGCCACGTCGGCCATCGCGCCGCGGGCGATCAGCCACATCACCAGCTCGATGCCTTCGCTGCCGGCCTCGCGCACGTAGTCGATGTGCGGCAGCTGCGCCAGGTCGGCCGGGTCGGCGATCAGGCGGTCGAGGAAGCGGTTGTCCCACTCCTTGTTGATCAGCCCGGCGCGCGGCCCTTGCAGCTGGTGGCTCATGCCGCCGGTGCCCCAGATCTGCACGTTCAGCGGCTCGTCGTAGGACTCGATGGCCTTGCGGATGGCCTGGCCGAGCGCGAAGCAGCGCCGGCCCGACGGCACCGGGTATTGCACGACGTTCACCGCGAACGGAATCACCGGGCACGGCCAGGCGCCTTGCGGCTCGCGCTGGCCGAACATCAGCGACAGCGGCACGGTCAGGCCATGATCGACGTCCATCTTGTTCACGATGGTCAGGTCGAAGTCGTCCTGGATCACGCTCTGTGCGATGTGCGAGGCCAGGTCGGGATGCCCGATCACCTTGGGCACCGGGCGCGGTCCCCAGCCTTCGTCGGCCACCGCGAACTCGGCGGCGGTGCCGATCGCGAAGGTCGGGATGATCTCCAGGCTGAACGACGTGGCGTGGTCGTTGTAGACGAGGAAGATCACGTCGGGCCGGTGATCCTGGATCCACTGCTTGCTGAAGTCGTAGCCTGCGAATACGTTCTGCCAGTACGGCTCGTGGGTCTTGCCCAGGTCCAGCGCAGCGCCGATCGCGGGCACATGGCTGGTGTAGACCGATGCGGTGATGCGCGCCATGGTCAGCCCTTCGCTGGCCGGCCGGCCTTGCCTTGCGGCTGACGGTGCGCTTGCGCGTCGCCGCCCTCGCCGACCCGGCGATTGCCCTCGACCGAGCGCCCGCCGTTGATCATCATGTCGCGGTATTCGTCTTCGGTCATGCCGGTCATGCTGCCGGCCATCTGCTGGAAGCTCTTGCCGTCGGTGGCGCCGATCTTGGCCAGGAAGTAGATGTTGCCGCCGGCTGCGATGCAGCGGTTCAGGTCGCGTGCCAGCACGGCCTGCTTCTGCTCCTCGGTCATCGGCCACTCGTCGAGGTAGGCGCGCTCGTCGGCCTTGAAGCGCGCGCGGTTCTCGGCCTTCATCAGCGACATGCAGAACTGGTTCAGCCAGTAGCCTTTGCGCGACTGCTCGGCGTCGAAGATGGTGGTGCCGGGAACGTCCTGGTAGGGCTTGCTCAGTGCCACGGCTGCGATGCTCCTCTCGTCGTTCAGCGTTCGCACGCGAAGCTCGCACGCGCTGGCCGCATCGCCGCCCTTGTAGCGCGGCAAGGCCGGCCAGCGGCACAGCGGCCGCGCGCGCGAGGTCGCGAACGGCGGCTTGGCGCGCCTGCTCCACCAGCGTGAGCGCCTGCGGCGCCTGGCCGCGCTCGACCCAGTCGACCAGCGCGGCCAGCATGTCGACGTTGGCCGGCGCGCCGGTGCCGACATGGTCGACGCCGGGCGCGGTGTACAGATGGAGGAAGCGGTCGACGTTGGCCTGGCCCAGGCGCCGCACCACCGACTCGTAGTAGCCGATGCCGGCATACGGGCTCTGCGCATAGTCGGCCAAGTTCTCGAGCATCAGCAGCTTGCCGCCGCGTGCCTGGAAGGCCGACGAGGTCGGGGTTGGTTGAATCCATCAGCGCCGAGACCTCGCGGATGCGTGCCGCATGGTCGGCGGGCTTGTAGCTGCGCAGGTCGGCCGTCGGGTTGCGCGCGTAGAAGTACTGGATCGCGCCGGCGCCGTAGAACCAGGCGATGCTGTTGTTCGGCTGCGGCGGAATGGCCGGCGGCGCCGCGCCCAGCCACCAGGCCGTCCAGCCGCCGGTGGGGCCGAAGGACGGCAGGTTCTCGCCACTCGGGCCACGGCCAGGGTACTCGCGCAGGCCATTGGCCAGATCGAAGTCGAAGCGAAACGGCGAATGCAGCGCCTGCACGGCGCGCACTTGCGGCTCGCTCAGGCACGCGTCGCTCGCGGCCCCGCTGCATTGCAGCCTGGTCACGTCGAAGCGCTGCCGGCAGCCCACCGGGTCGGAGACGATGCCATCGGCCAGTCCATCGGCTGCATCGCAGGCCACGAGCACCGCGTCGTGCACGAGCTTCACCTGCGGCGGCCGGATCCAGCCATCGCCCATCGTTGCGAATCCGTCGCGCAATCCCGCGTGCTGCAGGCCTGTCCAGTGGATCACCGGTACGCGGCTGAAGATGCCGTCGAACGCGTCGGGGTAGCGTTGCGCCATCGTCAGGCCCTCGCGGCCGCCTTCGCTGCTGCCGACGAAATACAGCTTCTCGGGGCCGCGGCCATAGGCGCGTTCATCAAGTCGACCGAGACGTCGCGCACCTTCTTGTACGACGCATGCGCGAAGTTGAGCAGTGCCTCGTCGTTGAGCGCGAACGTCTGCGGCGGCTGGTTCGGTTGATTCTGGTGGCCCGAATCGGTGCCGACGGTGACGAAGCCCTGCGCCAGCGGCGACGGCTTGTCGATAGGGCGCAGCCGGCACCAGGCCGAGGCCGGTGATCAGCACGCCGTTGAAGCCGCCACCGCCGTATTGCACCGAGCGGCCGTTCCAGCTCGTCGGCAGGTTCACCTGGAACAGGATCGGTGGTGCCTTGGGGTCGACCGGCGCAATGCGCCCGAGCACCTTGCAGTATTCGGGTGCAGCGGGCGTGATGGTCGCGGCCGGCGTCGGCCCACGCTCGGCGACTGCCAGCGCGCTGGGCGCCACCAGCGTGGCCGAATCGACGGTCGCGCCACCGTTCGGCAGCCCGATCCTCGTGGCATCGATGGCCGCAGCCAGCGTGGCGCATCCGGCCTTGGCATCACCCGCGCGCAGCGGGCCCGGGTTCGAGCATCCCGCCAGCAGGCCTGTGGCGGCTGTCACGATGGAAAGCATCAAACGCATGGCGTCTCCGGTGTCATGGGGCAGGCGTGCCGTGTGACCGCGTGGCTTCGTCCGGCCAGTACAACCGCATCGGGTTGTCGACCAGCAGCTTGCGCTGCAACTCCGGCGTCACCGCGATCTGCGCAATGAAGTCCACCAGCAGACCGTCGTCGGGCATGTGATCCAACAGGTTCGGGTGCGGCCAATCGGTGCCCCACAACACACGGTCGGGAAACGTCTCGACCACGCGCCGCGCGAACGGCACCACGTCGCGGTAGGCCGCGCGCTCGCCGCTCAGGGCCTTCGGGCCGGTGACCGACAGCCGCTCGGGACAACTGACCTTGCTCCACACGTTGGGATGCTCGCGCATGAACCTGAGGAACAGCGCGAACTCCGGGCCGTCCAGGGGCTTGCTGACGTCGGGCCGGCCCATGTGGTCGACCACCATGGTGGTGGGCAGTGCGGTGAAGAAGTCCCACAGCTCCGGCAGGTCCACCGACTCGAAGTAGATCACCGCGTGCCAGCCGAGCTGCGCCACGCGTCCGGCGATCTCCATGAGCTCGTCCTTCGGCGTGAAGTCCACCAGCCGTTTGACGAAGTTGAAGCGAACGCCGCGCACGCCAGCGGCATGCAGATGCTGCAATTCCTGGTCGGTCACGCTGCGCTTGACCGTGGCCACGCCGCGGGCCCTGCCGTCCGATGAGGCACAGGCATCGGCCATCGCGCGGTTGTCGGCGCCGTGGCAGGTCGCCTGCACGATCACGTTGCGCGCGAAGCCCAGGTGATCGCGCAGCGCGAACAACTGCTGCTTGCTGGCATCGCACGGCGTGTACTTGCGCTCGGGCGCATACGGAAACTGCTCGCCCGGACCGAACACGTGGCAGTGCGCATCGACGCTGCCCGGTGGCAGCTGGAAGCGTGGCTTGCTCGGGCCGGCGTACCAGTCGAGCCACCCGGGCGTCTTCTGGAATTTCACGTCAGGCTGCCTTTGACTTGATCTGACCGAGGATGCGGTCCGCCTCGTTGCGCCAGTCGGCGCTGCGGGCGAACCCGGGCGAACCTCTGGCTCCGAACAATCCCTGGTCGGCCAAGTCGGCGACCCAGGCCTGTCGCTGCGCGGTGCCCGCGGCGCTCCAGGGTTCGAGCCCCGCCTCGCGCACGGTGACCGCGACCTCGCGCACCTCTTCGCTGCGGCGCCGGCCGTGCTCGATCACGCGCTGGAAAAAGTAGGCGCCCTGCTTCTCCCACTCGATGCCGGGAAACGTCTCCTGCAGCGAGGCGATCACCGCGTCTTCCACGCCATAGTGGCGTGCGGTCGTGAAGCTCTCGATCACCATCGCCTCCAGCCCCTTGATCATCACGCTGCGGCACATCTTGGTGGCCGAGGCCACGCCGAGCCGCGGGCTGGCGATCTTGGCCACGAAGCCGAGATCACTCAGCATCGGCAGCAGCGCCGCCGCATCGGGACCTCCGAGCAGCAGCGGCACCTTGATGCGGTACGGCGGCACCGAGGTCATCACCGCGCCTTCGACATAACGCGCGCCGGTCGCGTTGACGATGGCGGCGGCGCGGACCTTGGCGCCGGGCGATGCGGAGTTGAAATCGACGAAGAAGGCGCCGCGCCGCAGTGCCGGCGCGCAGGCCTCGGCGACTGCCACGGTCTGGCTGGCGGTGACCGCGGATACCACCAGATCCGCGTCGCGGACCGCCGGGGCGTGCGCTTCGGCAAGCCTGGCGCCATGCTGGCGTGCGTGGCTGCGCATCGCATCACCCGCGGCGGTGTCGACCTTCAAGTCGTAGGCCGACACTGCAACGCCGGCGGCGCGCAGGTCTTCGGCCAGGATGCGGCCGACCTCGCCATAACCGATCAGGGCGACGTGCATCGCGTCAGTCGATGTAGCGCAGGCCGGCGCGTTCGAGCGGCTCGCGCATCTTGTACATGTCCAGGCCCAGCACGCCGGCGGCGAGCTTCGAGCGCTTGTCGCCTTCGTTGGCTTCGCGCGCCGCCGCGGCGTCTGCGATCTTGCCGGCCATCGCCGCCGGCACCACGACCACGCCGTCGTCGTCGGCGACGATCGCGTCGCCCGGATGCACCAGCGCACCGGCGCACACCAGCACAATGTTCACCGAGCCGAGCGTGGCTTTCACCGTGCCCTTGGCGCTGACCGCCTTGCTCCAGACCGGAAAGCCCATCTCGGTGAGCACCTTCACGTCGCGCACACCACCGTCGATGATCAGACCCCGCGCGCCACGGGCGCGGAAGCTGGTGGCCAGCAGGTCGCCGAAGAAGCCGTCGGTGTTGTCGGCGGTGCAGGCCGCGACCACGATGTCGCCCGGCCTGATCTGCTCGGCCGCCACATGCAGCATCCAGTTGTCCCCGGGCTGCAGCAGCACGGTCACCGCGGTGCCGGCGATCTGTGCGCCGGGATAGATCGGCCGCATGTACGGCTGCATCAGACCGACGCGGCCCTGGGCCTCGTGCACGGTAGCCACGCCGAAGCCGGCCAGCCGGTCGACGGCCGCGAGGTCGGCTCGCGCAATGTTGCGTTTGACGACGCCGAGTTCGTACATGGTCATTTCCCCTTGCTTGCGAGCGCGGCATCCAGCCGCGGGAAGACGCGGCGCGCGTTGCCTTCGTAGATCTGCTGCTTCTGCGCCGGGCTCAGCTGCGTGGACGCCTCGATGTAGCGCCTGGTGTCGTCGTAGTGGAAACCGGACTCCGGATCGATGCCGCGCACCGCGCCGATCATCTCGCTGGCGAACAGGATGTTGTGCACCGGAATCACCCGGGTCAGCAGGTCGATACCCGGCTGATGGTAGACGCAGGTGTCGAAGAAGATGTTGTTGAGCAGGTGGTCCTTCAGCAGGGGCTTCTTCAACTCCTGCGCCAGCCCGCGGTAGCGGCCCCAGTGGTAAGGCGCCGCGCCGCCGCCGTGCGGAATGATGAAGCGCAGCGTAGGGAATTCCTTGAACAGGTCCGACGTCAGGCACTGCATGAAGGCCGTGGTGTCGGCGTTGATGTAGTGCGCGCCGGTGGTGTGGAAGCAGGCGTTGCAGCTGGTCGACACGTGGATCATCGCCGGGATGTCGTACTCGACCATCTTCTCGTAGATCGGGTACCAGTGCCGGTCGGACAGCGGCGGCGAGTTCCAGTGTCCGCCGGAAGGATCCGGATTCAGGTTGATGGCGACGTTGCCGTACTGTCTGACGCACTTCTCCAGCTCGGCAATGCAGGTCTCGGGCGCCACGCCGGGCGACTGCGGCAGCATCGCGGCGGGAATGAAGTGGTCCGGGAAGAGCTGGCTGACGCGGTAGCAGAGCTCGTTGCAGATCGCCGCCCAGGTGCTCGAGACCTGGAAGTCGCCGATGTGGTGCGCCATGAAACTGGCGCGCGGGCTGAAGATCGTGAGGTCGCAGCCGCGCTGACGCATCAGCTCGAGCTGATTGGCCTCGATCGTCTCGCGCAGCTCATCGTCGCTGATCTTCAGGTCGGCGGCCTTGGGGCTGATCGAGTGGTCGTTGATGCCGGCGATCTGCCGGTTGCGCCAGTCCTCCAGCGCCTTTGGTGCGGTGGTGTAGTGGCCGTGGCAGTCGATGATCATTGAGCCGATGTCCTTTCTGGCGCCGCCGGGGCCGCGTCAGCCTCGATTGTGCGCAGCGATACGGGGCAGCGCCAAGGGTGTTGCTCGTCTAGCTGCTATACCCTTTGGGCATGGGCTGATGCACTCAGCCATGACGGTCCTGGCTAGGCGCAGCGCGACGCGCCGACGCCGGCCGAGCCAGATGCTTGACCAGCTCGGTCAGCAAGACGCCTGCCTGCCGCGTCAGCGGCGTCGGCGGTTTGGTGGCCGACTGCGCCAGGCACAACACGCTCGGCAGCTCCGGCTCGACGATCGGCCGCACCAGCAGATCGCGCGCCCGGCCCGAGGCCGTCACCGCGCTGGCGTTGAGCACGGCGCAGCCGGTGCCGGCACACACGAGGTCGATGATCGCCGGCACGCTGGAGACCTCCCACGCGATGTGCAGCTTCACGCCGGCCTGGACGGCGTGCGTCTCGAGCAGGCGGCGGATCGCCTGGTGACGCTCGGGCAGGATCAGCGGGTAATCGGGCAATTCGGCGAGCCGCACCGGCTGCCGCCGTTTGCGTGAGCCGGCGGCCTGCACCAGACACAACCGCTCGGTGAGCAGCGGCGTGATCTCCAGCGCCGGCTGGGCGTCGGGGTTGTACAGCAGGCCCAGATCGGCCCGCCCACCGGCAATCCACTCGGCGATGTGCGCGCTCAGGCCCTCGACGATGGTCAGCCGTGCGCGCGGCAGGCGCTCACGGAAACCTTCGATCAGCGGCAACGTGAGCTGGCGCCCGATGCTGGGCGGCATGCCGATCGTGATGTGGCCAACCGCCGCGTCGCGTTGCGTCCCGAGGTCCTCGCGCGCCAGTGCCACCTGCTGCAGGATCTGCACGCCGTGTTCGAACAAGCGTTTTCCTGCGTCGGTGAGTGCGACGCCACGGCCGTTGCGCAGCAGCAGCGTCACGCGCAGATCGGTCTCGAGCTGGCGTACCTGCCGGCTCAGAGCAGGCTGGGCCACGTCCAGCACCCGGGCCGCCTTGCTGAAGCTGCCCAGCTCCGCCACCCGCACGAACGATTCGAGGTGCTTGAGATTCATCGCCGGACGGGCGGGACACGGTGGGAATGGTCGGGGTGAAAGGATTCGAACCTTCGACCCACTGCTCCCAAAGCAGTTGCGCTACCAGGCTGCGCTACACCCCGATGGGCGCGATTCTAGCGGGCGCACCCGGGGCGCGGCCCGGGCAGGCGGGTGGCGCGATCGCTGCTGTCGTACTACCTCGACCAGAAGCTGCGCACGCCGGCCTGCGCTGGGGGGAGCCCCCTGCCCGCCTATCGCCCGCGTTCGATCGCCGACCGGCGAATCGCCTTCAGGCTGGTGCGCGATGTGATCACGTCAGCATCGAGCAACAGGTGCAGCAACGTCGGCCGGTCGGCGGCCATCGCTTCGGCAAAGGCCGGCTCGAACTGATCGGTGCGCTCCACGCGTGCACCGCGCCAGCCGAACGCCTGCGCGAACTGCACGAAGTCCGGATTGAACAGATCCGTGCCGCTGACACGCCCCGGGTACTCGCGCTCCTGATGCATGCGGATCGTGCCGTAGCTGCCGTTGTCGACGACGATCGAGACCAGCTTGCCAGTGCCGCGCCCGGCGCCGTATGCAGTGGCGGTGGCCAGCTCCTGCCCCGTCATCAGGAAGTCGCCGTCGCCGGCCACGTTGACCGCCGTGCGATCGGGGTGCAGCAGCGACGCCGCCACCGCGGCCGGCAGGCCGTAGCCCATCGCGCCCGAGGTCGGCGCGAGTTGCGTGCGGCCGTGCTGCTGCAGCCCGGCGTACTGCACGTAGCGGTGCAGCCAGCCGCTGAAGTTGCCCGCGCCGTTGGTGTACACGGTGTCGGCCGGCGCGAGGCGTTGCACGGTCTTCATCACCTGCGCCAGGTCGAGCGGGCTCATCGGCGTGGGCTCGAGGTTGGCGCGATAGTCGGCCTGCGCCGCCTCAGCCCAGGCGCGCCACGGCAGCTCGTTCGGGGCCGACAGCGTTTCCAGCGCCTTGGCGGCCAGCGACATCGACGCCTGCAACAGCAGATCGGCGTCATACACGCGGCCGAGCTCCTCGGGGCCGGCGTGCACATGCACCAGCTTTTGCGCGGGCCGCGGCACGCTCAGCAGCGTGTAGCCGCCGGTGGTCATCTCGCCCAGGCGCACGCCGAGCGCGACGATTAGGTCGGCTTCGCGCACGCGCGCCGCCAGCCTGGGGTTGATGCCGATGCCCACGTCGCCGGCATACAGCGGGTGGTTGTTGTCGAACGTGTCCTGGAAGCGGAAGCCGCAGGCCACCGGCAACTGCCAGTTCTCGGCGAAGCGCTGCAGTGCGGCGCAGGCCTCGGCATCCCAGCCGCTGCCGCCGGCGATCACCAGCGGCCGCTTCGCGGCGAGCAGCAGTGGCCGCAGGTCGCGCAACGGGCCCGGCGCTGGCCACGCTGCTGCCGTCACCGACCGCGGCAACACCGATGCCGATGTCGGCGTCACCAGCATGTCCTCGGGCAGGGCCAGCACGACCGGGCCCGGACGGCCCTGCAGCGCGGTGTGGAACGCGCGCGCCACGTATTCGGGTACCCGATCGGCACTGTCGATCTGCGCCGCCCACTTGGCCATGCCCAGCGTGCCGGGGCCGAACATCTGGCGGTAGTCGACCTCCTGGAAGGCCTCGCGGTCGCGCTGGTCACTGGCCACCTGACCGACGAACAGCACCATCGGCGTCGAATCCTGCAGCGCGGTGTGCAGCCCGACCGCGGCATTGCTGGCGCCGGGCCCGCGCGTGACGAAGCAGATGCCCGGGCGACCGCTGAGCTTGCCCTGCGCGTCGGCCATGAAGGCCGCCCCACCCTCCTGGCGGCAGGCGATGAAGCGGATGCGGTCGCGGTGTTCGTGAAAACCGTCGAGCACGGCGAGGAAGCTCTCGCCGGGCACGCCGAAGCAGGTGTCGATGCCCTGCGCAACCAACGCCTCGACGAGTACGTGGCCGGCAACTCGGGAACTCATGAATGGCACTCCAGCGTGGGGCAGGACCGCATTATGCGAAGCCTTGCCCGCCCTGCCGCGCTGGCCTGATACTCGCGCGACTGTCCGAGGGCCCCGGATGATCAAGAAGAACCTGACCCCGAGTGTCGAACCGCGCGCACGCGACGCCGACCGCTCACAGAAAGACATCCTGGATGCCGCGTTGGCGGAGTTCGCTGCGCACGGGCTCGGTGGCGCACGGATGGACCGCATGGCCGAGCGCGCCGGCGTCAACAAGCGGCTGATCTACTACTACTTCGACAGCAAGGAGAGCCTGTTCCTCGCGGTGCTGGAGCGCGCGTACGAGAACATCCGCACCGAGGAGCGGCAGCTCAACCTGTCGCAGGTGGAGCCCACCGAGGCGATCCGGCGGCTGATCTCGTTCACCTGGAACTACTACCTCGCGCATCCGGAGTTCCTGACGCTGCTCAACAGCGAGAACCTGCATCGCGCGCGGCACCTGAAGCAGTCGAAGAACATCCTGACGATGCATTCGCCGCTGGTCCAGACCATTGCCGACGTGCTGGAACGCGGCCACCGCGCGGGCGTGTTCCGCGCCGCGGTCGACCCGGTGCAGCTGTACATCTCGATCGCCGGCCTCGCGTACTTCTACCTTGGCAACTGCCACACGCTGTCGACCATCTTCGACCGTGACCTGCTCGGCGCCAAGGCCAAGGTCGAGCGCCTGTCGCACATGACCGACCTGGTGCTCGGCTATCTGGTGCGCGACTGATCCAACCCAGGGTCGCATTGATTGTGGAGCGGCCCGAGCGCGAATATGATTCACCATACGGTTAACACGGGTCGCCGCGGCGTGCGGGCCCCCACCAAGGAGACAGGCATGGGATTCACACCGATCGTCCGCGCGGGTGCCAAGGTGTCCGCGGCGTTGCTGCTGGGGACGCTGTCGCTGGCGCCCGCGCTGGCGCAGGCGCAATGGAAACCCACCAAGCCGATCACCATCATCGTGCCGTGGGCCGCCGGTGGCGCCACCGATCAGGTGACGCGCCTGGCCGCGTCCGAAATCGAAGCCGGACTCGGCCAGAAGATCGTGGTCGTCAATCAGCCCGGTGGTGCCGGTTCGATCGGCACCAAGGCCGCGATGGACGCCGCAAAGGACGGCTACACCTGGACTGCCGGTGCCGCCAAGCAACTCGGCACCTACCCGGTGCTCGGCATGATCAACAGCAAGGTCGACGACTTCAACCTCTACCTCGCGGTGACCAACGTCTCGATCGTCAGCGTCAACCCGTCGTCGCCTTACCAGACCTTCCCGCAACTGCTCGACGCGATGAAGGCCAAGCAGGTGTCGGTGTCGACCGCCGGCAACAGCTCGTCGGGCCACTTCGCGATGGAAGCCATCGCCAAGGCCACCGGCGTGAAGTACCGCCATGTCACCTACGACGGCGGCAACCCGGCGGTGGTGTCCACGGTGTCCGGCGAAACCGAGGTCACCACGCAGCTGGCTCCCGAGCAGGCCGAGATGATCAAGGGCAAGCGCCTGCGGCCGCTCGCGGTGGTGGGCGATCAACCGCTGGTGATCGAGGGCTACGGCACGATCCCGCCGATCACCCAGTTCATCCAGAACTTCCCGAAGGTGACCACCGGCTTTGGCATCTTCATCCCCAAGGGGGTGCCGGCCGAGGTGGTGAGCACCGTCGACAAGCTCTGGGCCGAGCGCATCGTCACGTCGGAGAAGCTGCGCAAGTACGCCAACGACAAGGGCGCGCTGTTCACACCGCTGTACGGCCAGGCCGCCTTCGATGCAGTGTGGCCGACCGTGATCACCGATGCCTACCTGCTGCAGGACGCGGGCATGGCCAAGGTGTCACCGGAATCGCTGGGCATCAAGCGCTGATTCGATGCCGACGCCCTGCCCACGTTTGCCGGCCGATCCGCGCAGCAGGCGGCGCTGAAACCCGTGTCGCGTCGCGGCGAGCTCGTCGACGCCGCCATCTGGGCGGTGCTGGGCAGCGGCATCGTCATCGCCTCCTGGCGCATGGACCGGCTCGAGAGCCTGAACATCAACCCCTGGTCCGCGCCGGGGCTCACGCCGGGCGTGGTCGGCGCGCTGATGATCCTGCTGGCGCTGGCACTCGCGCTGCAGACCCGGCGCGTCGCAACGACTGACCCGGCCCAGCCAGCACCCCCGGCCGGTTCGGTGCGCCGAACCTTCACCGCCGCCGTGCTGTGTGTACTGTTCGCCGGCCTCACGTTGGGGCGCGGCCTGCCATTCGTCGTCGAGGGCGCTGTCTTCGTCTTCGTCTTCACGGCCATCTTCAGCTGGACCGCGTGGCGCGAAGAGCGGCGCGTCACCCGAGGCGTCGCGCAGGCGCTGGTGGTCGCCGTGCTTTCCTGCGTTTCAATCGCCTGGCTGTTCGAGTCGGTGTTCCTGGTTCGCCTGCCGTGACGCAGCGCCGCGTCGGCGGGGCATCCCGAGCCGTGGCCGCAGCGCGATCCGCATGGACGGGCTGAACCACCTCGGCGCCGCGCTGCTCACGCTTGCCGGCCCGTGGCAGATCGCCTACGCGCTCGGTGCCACGCTGGCGGGCATCATGATCGGCCTGCTGCCCGGCCTGTCGGCCACGCTCGGCGTTGCGCTGTTCACCACGCTGACCATCAAGATGGCGCCCACCGACGCCATCCTGGTGCTGATCTGCGTCTACGTCGGTGCCATCTACGGCGGCAGCCGCACCGCCATCCTGCTCAACATTCCCGGCACCGCCGCGAACGCAGCGGCCTGCCTGGACGGCAACATGCTGGCGCGCCAGGGCAAGGCCGGCCGCGCGATGGGCATCGCCACCACCGGCTCGGTGGCGGGCTCGCTGTTCGGCGTGGTCTGCCTGGCGATGTTCACCCCGCTGCTCGCCGAAACGGCACTGAAATTCGGTGCTTTCGAGTTCTTCTGGCTCGGCATGGCGGGCGTGATGATGTCGGGCAGCCTGACGGGTTCGAACCCGCTCAAGGGCTGGTTGATGGGGCTGCTGGGCATCTTCGTGGCCAGCATCGGGCTCGACCCGATCCATGCGCATGCGCGCTTCACGTTCGAGCAGAACGCGGTTTCCGGCGGCATCGGGTTGATCCCTGCGCTGGTCGGCGCGTTCGGCTTCGCCGAGATCCTCACCGTGATGGGCGAGCCCAAACTCAAGGCGATGCTGAACTCGGTGGACTCGGTGTTGCCCAAGATCGCCGACCTGCTGCGCTACTGGCGCACGATCCTGCGTTCCGGCCTGATCGGCGTGTTCATCGGCATCCTGCCGGGTGTGGGCGAAGACATGGCGGCCTGGTCGTCGTACGCCGCCGCCAAGCGCGCGAGCCGCGAGCGCGAGCAGTTCGGCAAGGGATCGATCGATGGGCTGATCGCCGCCGAGACCGGCGACAACGCGGCGATCCCCGGCGCGCTGATTCCGGCACTAGCGCTCGGCATTCCGGGCTCGGCGCCCGCCGCCGTGCTGATGGCTGCGATGATCATCCACGGCGCGCAACCGGGCCCGATGCTGATGATCAATCAGCCGCAATTCATCTACGACGTGGTGGGCATCACGCTGGTCGCCACGTTGGCGATGCTGATCTTCGGCCTGGTGCTGGTGCGGCCGATCCTGTGGGTGCTGCGCGTGCCGCGCGACATCATCATGCCGATCGTGTTCGTGCTGTGCGTGCTGGGCTCGTACTCGATCACGCAGCGTTTGTTCGACGTCTGGACCATGCTGGTGGTGGGCATCGTCTGCTTCCTGCTGCGCCGGCGCGGCTTTCCGGTGGCGCCGTTCGTGCTCGGGCTGGTGCTCGGCGACATCGTCGACAAGTCGCTGCGCCGCGGCCTGGTGCTGTCCGACGGCAGCCTGTGGCCCTTCTTCACGCGGCCGATCAGCGCCGTGTTGGCGCTGCTGGTGCTGGTGATGCTGCTGGCGCAGATCTCGGCGCTGCGGCGCCTGGTCGAATGGAGGAAGACATGATGCTCGAGCGGCTGGCCCTGTGCAACGAAGTGCTCGCCCCGTGGGGCTTCGCGCAGCAATGCGCCTATGCGAGCCACCTTGGCTACTGTGCGCTCGAGGTGGCGCCATACACGCTGGCCGACGATCCCTTGACCCTCACTGACGCCCAGGCGAAGGCGTTCGCGGCCATCGCCGCCGACCACGGCCTGGCGATCAGCGGGCTGCACTGGCTGCTGGTGGCGCCCAAGGGCCTGTCGATCAGCAGCGCCGATGCGGCCGTGACGGCGCGCACCCGGGAAGCGATCGCGCGGCTGATCGAACTCTGCGCGTTGATGGGTGGCGACTACCTGGTGCACGGTTCGCCCGCGCAACGTCATCCGCAATCCGGGCAAAGCCACGCCGATGCACTCGCCCGCGCCACCGAGGCGTGGGTCTTCGCGGGCGAACGCGCCGGCCAGCTCGGCCTGCACTATTGCATCGAGCCACTGGCGCGTGACCAGACCCAGGTGGTCAACACCGTCGCCGAGGCGGTGGCCATCGTCGAGGCCGCCGCGTTGCCGGGTTTGAAGACGATGCTCGATGCCAGCTCGGCCGGCGCCACCGAGGTCGAGCCGCTGCCGGTGTTGATCGAGCGCTGGTGGCCGAGCGGCCACCTGGCCCATGTGCAACTGAACGATCGCAACCGGCGCGGCCCCGGCCAAGGCGACGACCGCTTCGGGCCGATCCTGGCGGCGCTGCAGCGCCAGCACTACACCGGTTGGCTGGCCATGGAGCCGTTCGACTACCAGCCCGATGGCCCCGGCTGCGCCGCGTTTTCAATCGGCTATGTGCGGGGGCTGCTGGAGGGGTTGCACCCCGATTGAACTGGATTCGTCTCAACGATCGCCCGGCCGGGCGGACTGCGCCCTTCGCATGCATTGCTGATGCCTCGATTCAACTCACGCGGCCCCACTTTCCACCCGCAACCCCTTTCACCGATCTGAACTCGCGCTTGTTGCGCGCCGAATCGGCCAGCGGTCGGACCTCGATGGTTGCGAGCGAGGCGTCGATTCGGCGCCCGCATTCGGTGTCGCGCGATCGGACGCCGGGTCACGTTCACTATTCAACGTTGCCGTTGCAGCACCTGCCGCTGTCGCCCGAGGCCTGCGGCACGTAGGCTTGATGCATGTTCTGGGAGTACACGATGACCACACTCCGCACCACGGCGGCCCTTCTCGCGGTTGCCCTTTCTGCTCCGGCATGGGCGCAGCAAACCGACCATCGTCCGGGCGACCACCCGGCGGTCGTCGTCCAACGTCTGCATGCGCAACAGGGCTACGACTACGCGTCGAAGTTCTACCCGCATCCGGCGTGGCTCTATCTGGCGGCCGAAGCACCGCGCCCGATGATGGAACACCCGGCCGTCATCGTTTTCAAGCGTCATCAGCAGGAAGCGCTCGCGGCCGCGGCGAGGCCTCAGCCGGAGCGGGTCGCCGGCGTCGAGCGCTGAGCCGCGCAAGGCGCTGTCATGTCGGGCCGCGTGGCGACGATGGCGCCGCTCCTGGTTTTGGTCCTGGCAGCGTCCGACGTGGGCGCGGCGGGCCCGGACCAGGCGATCGAATGGGCACGCGGCTGGAGCGCGTTGCGCACGATGGACTGCGCGCGCTGCCACGGCCGCGACTACGAAGGCTGGGCGGCACCGTCACTCATCGCCTCGGCGCGCGACGCGCCACGTGAGCGCTTCGACCGCTGGGTGCTCGACGGCGATATTGGGCGCGGCATGCCGGGTTACCGCAGCCAGCCGCTGGTGGTCGCCGAACTCAACGCGATCTACGCCTACCTGCTCGCTCGCGCACGAGGTGAGATCCGCGCGGGCCGCCCGAGCGGCGCTGCACGGAGCGCCGAAGTGGCGCGTTGACGCCGCGCCACGACGACCGTAGCAGTCTCGACGACTCGCCCGTTCAGTTCTGCGCCCAACCCGGACGGCGCTTGTCGAGGGCATGTCGTTCCGCTACGTGATGATCGGCGCGCCGGCACTGAACACGCTGTTCCCAGAGCTCGTGCGGTTTCTGTTCCGACTGATGGACTACAAGGGCTGACTGTCTACCGACGAAGCCAAGCCAGCGCGCCGCAATCGAAGTCAATGCGCCCCGCCACAGGCGAAGCCGCTCGCCGGGGCCGGACGATTCGCGCCGTGCACGCTGCGCGCGACCCCGCGAATCAGCGGTCCAGACGCGTGAATCGGGGAGCGCGAATCGGGCCGCGGCGCGTTACCGTGCAAGCGGAGCGTCGGTCATGAACAAGCGTTCACTGCGACTCGGATCCATCGCGCTGGCGGCGCTGCTGGCTGCCGGATCGGTGCGCGACAGCTGGAGCCAGGCCAATGCCGCCCCGAAGACCACCGCCCCTGTGGCGCTTCAGCGCACCGATGCCGGCTCGCCGGGCCGCCTCGAGCACGCCGTCACGCTGAACCGGATTGCCGCGTCTGAGATCGAGCGGGCCATCGATGCGCCGAGCGGCAAGGCCCCGGCGATCACGCCGCGCTACGACGTCACCAACTACCGCTTGATCTATGACACGACCGACGGACAAGGGCGGCCGATCAGGGCGTCGGGACTGATCAGCGTGCCGGTCAAGCCGCCCGGCGCACCGAGCCCGGTGCTGAGCTACCAGCACGGCACGCTGTTCAACGACGCCCGGGCGCCGAGCAACCACGCCGTCGCCTCTGAAGTGGCGGTGGTCATGGCCTCGCTCGGCTACATCGTCGTCGCCGCTGACTATGTGGGCTACGGCGCGTCGCGCGGCGCACCCCACCCGTATCTGCTGGCCGAACCCTCCGCCGCGGCCGTGCTGGACCTGCTGACAGCCGCGCTGAGCTGGCGGCACCAGGCGGGCATCGCCGACAACGGCCAGCTCTTTCTCACCGGCTATTCCGAAGGCGGCTATGTCACGTTGGCCGCGCACCGGGCGATGCAGACCGCCGACAGCCCTCACCTGCGCCATCTGGTCGCCAGCGTGGCAGGCGGTGGGCCGTACGACGTCGACGCCACGGTGAGCGAACAGCTGCAACGGATCAGCGCGCGCGTGCCCGTGATCGGCACGCTGTTCAGGCCCGCGATGCTCAAATGGATGGGCCATGCGCTGCGTCGCGAGGCGCGCCGCCTGTTGGTGCGGCGCCTGGTGCCCGCGTACGCCGACGTGAGCCTGCAGACCAGCTTCCTCGACCATCACTTCGATGGCGATCACGCCACCATTGAGCGCTTGAGCAACGTGCACGACTGGAAGCCCGAGGCGCCGGTGAGCCTGTTCCACGGCCGTGACGACCAGACGGTGCCGCACGCCAGCGCGGTGAACGCGCTGCTTGCGATGCGCTCGCGCGGCGCGGCACGGGTCAGCCTGACGAGTTGTGCCGCCGTGCCCTCGAGCCACCGCAATTGCGTGGCGCCGTTCCTGGACTTCATGCTCGCGCAGTTCGCCGGACTGGCGAGAGACCGCTGATCGAGCCAAGACCTCAAGAGTTCATCGGGTACCGGGTTGTTTGACCGGGCGCAGCCGAGGGTCCGGATCGATCCTTGTCGGATCGGCGCGAGTGCACGGCAGCGCCAGCTCGCGTGGGGCTGCTCGGCTTCAGTCCGGCGCTACCTTCGAGCGGCTCTGGGTGAAGGCCAGCAAGATGGCCGGGACCGGTTGCTCGCCGTGCGACGTCGGTTGCAGGACCCGACCCCACGCGGTCCTGCGACGTCATGACATCGCGGCTGGAAAGCCGCCATCTCGCTTTGCAGCCCGGCACTCGGCGGCTGCGGCTGGCGGTGTAGCGCGCTTGGCCCTATGCTTCGATCCGCGGATCGAACGGTGCATTGACGCGCTGACCATCGCACCCCGGCCCGGGAGACCACATGCAACGCAGAACCGCCCTGTTGATCAGCTCCTTGCTGCTGTCTGTGCCTGCGTTCGCGCTGGCGCAGTCGGCGCAAAAGAAGGTCCGCATCGGCATCCTGTTCGGGGACGCGCCGATGCCGCACGAGGAAGTGGCACTGCGCGAGGGTCTGCGCGAACTGGGGTATGTCGAGGGCCGCAATCTCGTCATCGAACGCCGCTACGCCGAGGGCCGAGTGCAGCTCGTGCCAGGCTACGCGCGTGAGCTCGCGGCGATGAACCTCGACGCCGTCATCTCCACCTGCACGCCCACCACGCGTGTGGCGCGCCAGGCATTCGGCTCGACGCCCGGCTCGACACCGATCATCAAAATATCACCGGGCTCGCCAGCCAGGCCGAAGACATCATGCCCAGGATGCTGGATCTGTTCGCCAGTGTTCTGCCCAAGCCGACCACGGTCGCAGTGCTGGTCGACAGCGGCAGCGCGGTGCATCCGCGCATGTGGCGGGCGCTGGGCCCGGTCGCGCAACGCTTGAACATCCAGCTGGTCAAGGTGGAGGCCGGGCGCAAGCCGGGGGACACATCACTGCCCGCCGCGTTCGACGCCGTCGTCGGCCAGCGTGCGACCGGCATCTTTGTCTTGCCGGATGAGCCATTCTTTGTCGCCAAGCGTGGCGACATCGTGGCGCTGGCGGCTCAGCACCGACTGCCCGCCTTCTACGGACTCAGGGAATACGTGGATGAGGGAGGCCTGATGAGCTACGGCGAAAGCATGCGCACGGCCTACCGGAGCCTGGCGACCTACATCGGCAAGGTCGCCACCGGGGCCAATCCAGCCGAGATGTCGGTCAGCCAGCCGACGCAGTTTGAACTGGTGATCAACCTGAAGACTGCCAAGACCTTGGGCATCACGCTGCCGCAAACCGTTCTGTTGAGCGCCGACGAAGTGATCCAGTAGTGCGGCCGGCACGTGAGCGCGGTGTACCGCCTGCGGCGGATGGCGAATTGCCAGATCGTCTGCGAGGCAGCCGACGTGCAATCGAGGCATCATGGCACCCAGGGCCCCGCAACCAACCCGGGCCAAGGAGTGACTCATGGCAACCAACATCTTGGGCCCGGGCATCTACCTGGCGCAGTTTGCGGGCGACGCTGCACCGTTCAACTCGTGGTCGGCAATCACCCAGTGGGCCGGCGCGCTGGGCTTCAAGGGCGTGCAGATTCCGACGTGGGACGCTCGCCTGTTCGACTTGGCCAATGCGGCCGAATCGAAGACCTACTGCGACGAGGTGGCCGGCATCGCGCGCGCCAACGGTGTGGAGATCACCGAACTCGGCACGCACCTGCAGGGGCAACTCGTCGCCGTCCATCCGGCCTACGATGACGCCTTCGACGCCTTCGCACCGGCGGCGCTGAAGGGCAAGCCCGCCGAGCGCCAGCGCTGGGCGGTGCAGCAGATGCTGCTGTCGGCACGCGCCTCGAAGAACCTCGGGCTCACGTCGAACGTGAGCTTCCCGGGCGCGCTGGCCTGGCCCTACCTGTACCCCTGGCCGCAGCGCCCAGCCGGCCTGGTGGAGGCCGCGTTCGACGAACTGGCCAAGCGCTGGCGGCCGATCTTCGATGCCTTCGAAGACGCCGGCTGCCATGTGTGCTTCGAACTGCACCCGGGCGAGGACCTGTTCGACGGCGTGACCTTCGAGATGCTGCTCGAGCGGGTGAACAACCACCCGCGCTGCTGCATCAACTACGACCCCTCGCACTTTGTGCTGCAGCAGCTCGACTACCTGGCCTTCATCGACATCTATCACACGCGCATCAAGGCGCTGCATATCAAGGACGCCGAGTTCCGGCCCAGCGGCCGCCAGGGCGTGTACTCCGGCTACCAGCCGTGGATCGACCGCGCCGGGCGCTTTCGCTCGCTGGGCGATGGGCAGGTGGACTTCAAGGCCATCTTCTCCAAGATGGCGCAGTACGGCTACCAGGGCTGGGCCGTGCTGGAGTGGGAATGCTGCCTGAAGCACCCCGAGCAGGGTGCGGCCGAAGGCGCGCCCTTCATCCGCGACCACATCATCCGCGTCACCGAGAAGGCGTTCGACGACTTTGCCGGTGCGGCGCACGACGCCGCGCAACTCAAGCGCATGCTCGGGCTGTGAGCGCAGCGCCGGGCCGCCCCAAGCAAGCGAGCATCCCCCCGGGGGATCGACGGCTGTATTCGGCCGGCGAGGGGCTCGCATGACCACGCGCATCCGCCTGGGCATGGTGGGCGGCGGCGAAGGCGCCTTCATCGGCGCGGTGCACCGCATCGCCGCGCGCCTGGACGATCACTACACGTTGGTGGCCGGCGCGTTGTCGGCCACGCCGCAGAAGGCGCAGCGCTCGGGCCGTGCGCTCGGCCTGGCCGACGACCGCATCTACAGCGACTACGCCACGATGGCCCAGGCCGAGGCGTCGCGGCCCGACGGCATCGAGGTGGTGGCCATCGTCACGCCGAACCACCTGCACGCGCCGGTGGCCGAGGCGTTCTTGAAGGCCGGTATCCACGTCATCTGCGACAAGCCGGTGACGACGACGAGCAAGGACGCGAAGAAGCTGCTCGCGCTGGTGAAGAAGACGAAACGCATCTTCGCCGTGACGCACAACTACAGCGGCTACCCGATGGTGCGGCACGCGCGCCAGATGGTGCGCGAGGGCGTGCTCGGCGTGATCCGTGTCGTCCAGGTCGAGTACCCGCAGGACTGGTTGACCGAGGCATTGGAGACCACCGGCCAGAAGCAGGCCGATTGGCGCACCGACCCGGCGCGCAGCGGCGCGGGCGGCGCGATCGGCGACATCGGCACCCACGCCCACCACCTGGCCACCTACGTGACCGGGCTCGAACTCGAAGAGCTCTGCGCCGACCTGAGCCGTTTCGTGAAGGGCCGCGCGCTCGACGACAACGCGCAGGTGATGCTGCGCTACGCAGGCGGCGCGCGAGGAATGCTCTGGGCAAGCCAGGTGGCGCCGGGCAATGAGAACAACCTGCGTCTGCGTGTCTACGGCAGCAAGGGTGGACTCGACTGGCGGCAAGAGCAACCGAACCAGTTGCACTGGTCGCCGTTCGGCCAGTCGACGCAGGTGATCGGCCGCGCGACCGGTGCGGCCAACACCGCCGCGGCGCGGGTTTCGCGCATCCCGTCGGGCCACCCGGAAGGTTATCTAGAAGGTTTTGCGACGCTCTATGCCGAGATCGCGCAGGCGATCCGCGCCGCGCGGCCTGGTGGGCCCAAGGCCGACAAGGCGGCGCACTTTCCGACGTTGGCCGACGGGCTGAAAGGTGTCGAGTTCATCGAGGCGGTGGTGAAGTCGTCGGCGCGCGGGGGGCGATGGGTAAGGCTGGCGCGCTAAGCGCAGCCGCCGTCGGACCTGGAGAAGCTGGCACCGTGCCAATGTCACGTGGTCAGAACTGCGAGAATTCGCCGCAACGATTCCGCCGCCCCTTCGACTAGCGCTATGGCTTGGTCGAGCGCTGAGTCTTCAGAGTTTCCTGCTTCCACTGGGTGCGGAATCCGAGCGCGCGAGTGAACTCGAAGGGGTTGCAGCAGGGAACCCCCACTGTCGTGCACACGTCAGGAATCTTGCGGTTCTGGCGCTGCTTCTTAGGCTCCGCGGTTTCGACCGTCACTTTTACGCGGTGGCGCCGGGAGTACAGCGTTAGCAACGAACGCCGGTACGCCCGCGCCATGTACAACAACACACTGCGCGAGGGCTCCTTCTCTCCCGACTCGATAGCCGCCAGTGATACGGGCACGATGCCGATCGCGTGAGCAGCTTCCGCCTGCTCAAGGCCGGCGGTCTCTCGCGCCCATCGAAACACTTCTGGATTGAACCCTGGCATTGATTGCGCCTGCATCTGAGCGTTTCAGTTTACAGACCCTTCCGAGCCACACGTGGGCAGTCTCTTGCCGCAGACATAACAGGCTGTCCGTGGGGCAATCCGCTCGCTTGCTTTGTGCGCTGTTCTGCTGCCCTGAGCGCAGAACAGCGCACCGCACCCCGTACAAACCCCGATGTGTAATTGATTGATTTATTTATTTGACGGTCTACCATGATCACATCAGTCCGCCGGAATCGATGTCCACCAACGCCACCATCGCCGACATCGCCCGCCAGGCCGGGGTGGGCACCGCCACCGTCGACCGGGTGCTCAACCGCAGGCCGGGGGTCAATGCCGAGACGGTGCAGCGCGTGCTGCAGGTGGTGGCCGAGCTCGGCGCGCCGCCGCAGCGTGGCCGCCCGCGCAAGGGCGAGAACTTCCGCTTCGCCTTCGTGCTGCCGGCCGACGCGGCGCCATTCAACGAGCTGGTCGACCGGCTGATCGCCCAGGCGGCGGGCGAGTTTCGCCACCAGCACATCACCGAGGTCACTCACCGCATCGACAGTGGCGACGCCGCGGCCTTTGCGGCCGAGCTGGCGCAGCTGGCCGACTGCGACGGCGTGGCCGTGATGGCGCCCGACCTGCCGCCCGTCAAGCTGGCAATCAACGAGTTGGCGCGCACCGGCGTGCACGTGGTGACGCTGTTCTCCGACGTGGCCGGCTCGATGCGCGAGGCCCACATCGGCGCCGACAACCGCGCCGCCGGCCGCACCGCCGGTTTGCTGCTCGGCCGCATGGCCGCAGGCGGTGGGCGCGACACGCTGCTGCTCAGCTCGCAGGCCACGCGCCTGTCGGGCGAGATCGAGCGGCGCATCGGCTTCGCGCAGGTGATCGAGGAGCGCTTTCCCAAGCTGAAGGTGCAGCGCACGCCCGACCTGCCGCCGGGCGACGCCGGAGCATGCCGCGCGCTGCTGCGCTTCGCGCGCAGCGACAGCGTCGATGCCGCGCGCATCGCCGGCATCTACAACGTCGGCTCGGGCAGCGCCGGCGTGGCGCGCGCGATCGAGAGCCTGGGCCTGACCGGCAGCGTGGGCGTGGTTGCGCACGACTTCACCGACGAACACCGCGCGCTGCTCGGCGCCAACGGCCTGGCTTATGTGCTGCACCAGGACATCCACTACTGCATCTCGGCGGCGGCGCGTGCGCTGCGCGCGTTGTGCGAGAACGTGCGCGGCGCGCTCAACGTGGTGCAGCCGCGAATCGAAATCTTGACGGCCGAAAACCTGCACTGAACGGCGGTCGGATGTGTGTGCCCGAGACCTGTACCAACGTTAGGAGACCCGTCATGAAATCGCTACTGACCCAGCTGCCTGCGCTGTCGGCGCTGGCAACCTCCGCCGTCCTCAGCCTGGGCAGCACCGCTGCCCTTGCGCAGGACAAGACCATCACGCTGTGCTGGGCAGCCTGGGACCCGGCCAACGCGCTGGTCGAGTTGTCCAAGGACTTCACCGCCAAGACCAAGGTGAAGATGAAGTTCGAATTCGTGCCCTGGCCGAACTTTGCCGACCGCATGCTCAACGAGCTCAACTCCAAGGGCAAGCTGTGCGACCTGATCATCGGCGACAGCCAGTGGATCGGCGGCTCGGCCGAGAGCGGCCACTACGTGAAGCTGAACGACTTCTTCGCCAAGGAAGGCATCAAGATCAGCGACTTCGCACCCGCCACGGTGACCGGTTATGCCGAGTGGCCGAAGGGCACGCCCAACTACTGGGCGCTGCCGGCGATGGGCGACGCGCTCGGCTGGACCTACCGCAAGGACTGGTTCGCCAAGCCCGAGCTGCAGGCCGAGTTCAAGAAGAAGCACAACCGCGACCTCGCCGCGCCCAAGACCTGGACCGAGTTCAAGCAGGTGGCCGAGTTCTTCTCCGGCCGCCAGATCGACGGCAAGAAGGTCTACGGCACCTACCTCTTCACCGAGCGCGGCTCCGAAGGCATCACGATGGGCGTGAGCAACGTGCTGTACCCGATGGGCTTCAAGTACCAGGATCCGAAGAAGCCGTACGCGATGGACGGCTTCGTCAACGGGCCCGACGCCATCAAGGGGCTGGAGTTCTACAAGTCGCTCTACAAGTGCTGCACGCCGCCGGGACTGACCAACTCGTACATGGGCGAGGGCCTGGACGCGTTCAAGTCGGGCCAGGTGGCGATGATGATGAACTGGTTCGCCTTCTTCCCCGGCCTGTACAAGGACCCGAACGTCGGCGGCGACAAGATCGGCTTCTTCGTCAACCCGAGCGACAAGGGCAAGGGCTCGCAGCTCGGCGGCCAGGGCATCTCGGTGGTGTCGTACTCGCCCAACCGCGACGAGGCGCTGCAGTACATCAAGTGGTTCGCCTCGCTCGACGTGCAGAAGAAGTGGTGGGCGCTCGGCGGCTACTCGTGCCACAAGGGTGTGCTCAACGACGCCGGCTTCAAGAAGAGCGCGCCGTTCGCGGCCGAGTTCCTCGACGCGATGGACCAGGTGGTCGACTTCTGGGCCGAGCCCAGCTACGCGCAGCTGCTGCTGGCCGAGCAGAAGCGCGTGCACGACTTCGTCGTCGCCGACAAGGGCACCGCGAAGGAAGCGCTGGACGGCATGGTGGCCGATTGGAAGAAGGTGTTCAAGGAAGACGGCAAGGTGAAGTAGGCCCACCCCCGAAGCGCCTGCGGCGCCTCCCCCTCGAGGGGCGCCGCAGGCGGAACGGCAGAGCCGGATCCGCGGCGGCCGCTTGGCAACACACTCATCCACATCGATTCCATGAATGCCCCACCGAGCATCGCCGAACGCGCCGCGCTGGCCACGCCGCCGCCGATGGCGCAGCGCATGCGCGGGCTGTCGGACCGTGCGATCGCGTGGCTGTTCATCGCGCCGACGATGCTGCTGCTGCTGGCGATCAACATCTTCCCGCTGATCTGGACGGTGCGGCTGTCGTTCACCAACTTCCGCGCCAACCGGCCCAACGCCGAGGTGCTCGGCATCGGCATCGACCACTATGTGTCGATCCTCACCGACCCCGACGTCTGGGGCCCGATGCAGGCGACCGCGCACTTCCTGTTCTGGACCATCACGCTGCAGACGCTGATCGGCTTCGCGCTGGCCTACCTGATCGACCGCAAGTTCCGCGGCCACGGTTTCTGGACCACGCTGATCCTGATCCCGATGATGCTGTCGCCCGCGGTGGTAGGGAACTTCTGGGCCTTTCTCTACCAGCCGCAGATCGGCCTGTTCAACTACGCGGTGAGCTTTTTCACCGGCATACCGCCGTCGAGCTTCGAGATGCTGGGCTCGGTGAAGCTCGCACCCTGGGCGATCGTGATCGTCGACACCTGGATGTGGACGCCCTACGTGATGCTGATCTGCCTGGCCGGGTTGCGCAGCATCCCCGACTACATCTACGAAGCGGCCGAGGTCGACCGTGCGTCGGCGTGGCGCCAGTTCTGGAGCATCACGCTGCCGATGGTGCTGCCGTTCATCATGCTGGCCGTGCTGTTTCGCGGCATCGAGAACTTCAAGATGTTCGACCTCGTCAACCTGCTCACCAACGGCGGCCCGGGCTCGACCACCGAGGTGGTCTCGATCACGCTGAAACGCGAGGCGTTCGAGAAGTGGCGCACCGGCTACTCGTCGGCCTTGGCCATCATCCTGTTCGTGGCCGTGTTCGGCCTCGCGAACATCTACGTCAAGGCGCTCAACGCGGTGAAGAATCGATGAGCAACAAAGGCATCAGCACCGCGCACTCGGTGGTCGAACCCACCGCCACGTCCAAGCGCGTGGCGATGGCCGTGGTCGTGCTGTACGCGCTGATCACGCTGGTGCCGCTGGTGTGGATCCTGCTCACCAGCATCAAGAGCCCGCCGGATTCGATCAGCTACCCGCCGAAGGTGGTGTTCGAGCCGTCGATCGAGGGCTACTGCAACCTCTTCACGACGCGCTCGCGCCAGACCCAGGAGTACATCGCCAGCCTGCCGCCGGCGGCCGACGCCTGCGAGCGCAGCGCGCGCGCCAACAGCATGGTGGTGGTGAGCCGCTCGAACTACCTGCCGCGCTTTGCCAACTCGCTGATCATCGCGATCGGCTCGACTGTCTGTCGGTGGGGCTGGGCGTGATGGCGGCCTATGCGTTCTCGCGCTTCAAGGTGCCGGGCAAGGACGACCTGATGTTCTTCATCCTGTCCACGCGCATGATGCCGCCGATCGCGGTGGCGATCCCGATCTACCTGATGTACCGCGAGTTGGGGCTGTCGGACACCAGGCTCGGCATGATCCTGCTGTACAGCGCCGTCAACGTGTCGCTGGCCGTGTGGCTGCTCAAGGGCTTCATCGACGAGATCCCGCGCGAATACGAAGAGGCCGCGATGGTCGACGGCTACACGCGGCTGCAGGCCTTCCGCAAGGTGGTGCTGCCGCAGGCCACCACCGGCATCGTGGCCACCGCGATCTTCTGCCTGATCTTCGCCTGGAACGAGTACGCATTCGCCGTGCTGCTGACCAGCGGCGAGGCGCAGACGGCGCCGCCCTTCATTCCGATCATCATCGGCGAGGGTGGGCAGGACTGGCCGGCGGTTGCTGCGGGCACCATGCTGTTCCTGATCCCGATCCTCGTGTTCACCGTGCTCTTGCGCAAACACCTGCTGCGCGGCATCACCTTCGGAGCGGTGCGGAAATGAGCACGGGTTCCTGGCCGAAGTGGCTGCGGCGCGGGCCGATGGAGATGGCCGCCTGCATCGTCATCGCGCTCGGCATCTTCATGATGCTGCAGCCCTTCGCACTGGTGCTCTACACCTGGTCCTTCGTCACCACGTTGGCCGGCGTCGCGATGTTCACCATCGTCTCCAAATTCCCGAGCTGACATGAAGCCCCCAAGCTCACTTCGTTCGCTGCCCCCCAAGGGGGCGCCAGTGCCCTTCGGGCGGCCGGGCGGGCACTGACCATGGCCGAGATCCGCGTCCAGAACCTGCACAAGGCCTTCGCCGACTTCACCGCGGTGAAGGACTCCAGCTTCACCGTGCGCGACGGCGAGTTCTTCTGCCTGCTCGGGCCATCGGGCTGCGGCAAGACCACCACGCTGCGCATGATCGCCGGGCTCGAGCTGCCGACCTCGGGGCAGATCTTCCTGGGCAATGAGGACGTCAGCTTCAAGCGCGCCTCGCACCGCGACATCGCCTTCGTGTTCCAGCTGTTCGCGCTCTATCCGCACATGAGCGTGCGCAAAAACATCGCCTTCCCGCTGCTCTCGCAGGGCGTGGCGCGCGCTCAGATCGACGCCAAGGTGGCCGAGGCGGCGCGCATCCTGCGCATCGAGCACCTGATCGACAAGCCGGTGTCGGGCCTGTCCAGCGGCGACCGCCAGCGTGTCGCGCTCGGCCGCGCGATCGTGCGCCAGCCGCTCGCCTTCATGATGGACGAGCCGCTCGGTGCGCTCGACTCCGAGTTCCGCGAGCTGATGTGCCAGGAGCTGCGCGCTCTGCACGACCGGCTGCACGCCACCACCGTGTACGTCACCCACGACCAGCTCGAGGCGATGGCGATGGCCGACACGATCGCGATCATGAACCAGGGCGTGATCGAGCAGCTCGGCGCGCCGCAGGAGGTGTACGACCGGCCGGCCAGCGTGTTCGTGGCCGATTTCATCGGCTCGCCGGCGATGAACTTCCTGCCCTTCGACGGCGGCTATGCCGCCGGCGCCGACCAGGTGCGCATCGGCGCAGCTGTGCTGCCCGTTCCGGCGCTGCGCCAGGACGCGCCGGCCGAGGCGCTGCTGTTCGGCGTGCGGCCCGAGCATGTGCGCCTGGCGCCCGCCTCGGCGCTGCGCGCCGAAGTGCTCGGCACCGAGTACCTGGGCACCAGCCAGATCGTCACCTGCACGACGGCGCAAGGCGCGACCTGCGCGCCAAGGTCGGCGTGGACGTGCCGGCGCAGCGCGGTGACCAGGTCGGCCTGGCCTTCGAGGCGTCGCAGGTCTCGCTGTTCGACCAGGCCACCGGCCGCGCGCTGCGCACCGCGCGGCACGACGGCGGCGCACCGCCACGCTTGGCTCGCCCTGCTGCCTCCCTGGGAGCCGCCCATGGCTGAACTGGCACTGCGTGGCCTGCTCAAGCGCTTTGGCGAGGTGACCGCCGTGCGCGACCTGACCCTCGAGGTGGCGAGCGGCGAGTTCATCGTGCTGCTCGGCCCGAGCGGCGCGGGCAAGACGACGACGCTGCGCCTGGTCGCCGGCCTCGAAGCCGCCGACGCCGGCCAGGTTCACATCGGCGGGCGCGACGTGACACGCATCGCGCCGGCGCTGCGCGACGTGACCTTCGTGTTCCAGCAGTACTCGCTCTACCCGCACCTGAGCGTGTACGACAACCTCGCCTTCCCGCTGCGCTCGCCGATGCGCCGGCTCGGCGAGGACGAGGTGCGGCGCAAGGTCACCAGCGTGGCCAAGGTGCTGCGCATCGACGACAAGCTCGCCAACCCGGCCACCAAACTCTCCGGCGGCCAGATGCAGCGGGTGGCGATCGGCCGCGCGCTGGTGCGCGAGCCTGCCGTGACGCTGATGGACGAGCCGCTGTCGTCGCTCGACGCCAAGCTGCGCAACGACCTGCGGCTGGAGCTCAAGCGCATCCAGCAGGACCTCGGCGCGACGATGCTCTACGTCACGCACGACCAGACCGAGGCGATGACGCTGGCCAACCGCATCGGCGTGCTCGAGCGCGGCGCGCTGGTGCAGGTGGGCACGCCGCAGCAGATCTACCGCGATCCGGTGAGCAGCTACGTCGCCGCGCGCCTGGGCTCGCCACGCATCAACCTGCTGCCGCGTGCCGTGGTCGGCAACCTCGAGGCACCGGCGGCCGCCGCCACGGTCGGCGTGCGACCAGAGGCGATGCGGCTGGCCCAGGCCAACGGCCACGACGGTGGCCACGTCAAGGCGTTGGTGCGCCGCATCGAGCACCTGGGCGACCAGAAGCACGTGCACGTGGCGCTCGGCGGTGGCCCGGCCGATTTCGAGCTGATCACGCTGTGCCACGACGTCAACGGCCTTGAGCCCGGCCGGGCGGTGTTGGTGGAGTTCACCGCGCCGTTGTTCTTCGACGCCGCCGGACAACGCATCACGGCCTGAACCACGGAGCCCCATGATGGAGCTGAGGAAGATCATCGAAGCCGGCACGAAGACGCTGGTCGACCACGTCGAGGAGCTGACCGACCTCGATGCCGCGACCGGCGACGGCGACCACGGCCTGAACATGAGGCGCGGCGCGCTGGCGATCCAGGCCAAGCTCGGCGAGCTGGAGGGCCAGTCGCTCAACGACGCGCTCAAGACCATGGGCATGACCTGCCTGTCCACCGTCGGCGGCTCGTCGGGCCCGGTGTTCGGCACGCTGATGGTGACGCTCGGCAAGGAGCTGCCGCCGCAACCGCAGGCCGCCGACCTGGCGCGCGCGCTGGCGGCCGGCATCGCCGCGCTCAGCCGGCTGGGCAAGGTCGAGGTCGGCCAGAAGACGCTGCTCGACGTGCTCGACCCGGTGCAGAAGGTGCTGGCCAGTCACGACCCGGCCAGCGGCGACGATCTGGTCGCCCGCGTGCGCCAGTGTGCCCACGACAGCGCCCAGGCCACGGCCCAGATGGATGCGATCAAGGGCCGCGCCTCGTTCCTCGGCGAGCGTGCGCTGGGCCATGTCGACCCCGGCTCGCGTTCGATGGCATTGATCATCGCCGCGGTGTGTGACACGCTGTATGACCTCCCCGAAGCGCCTGCGGCGCCTCCCCCCAGGGGGCACCGCCAGCGGCCTGGCGGAGCCAGTTCCGCGGCGGTCGCTCGGTCATCCATTTAGTTTCGGCGTCGCGCGTGACGCGCTGCGCAATAAGGAGCAGTGCCATGAAGAAGCTCATCAACGACGTCGAGACCGTGCTGGCCGAGAGCCTCGACGGCTTTGCGGCCGCCCATGCCGACATCGTCACGCTCGGTGACGAACGCCAGTTCGTGCGGCGCCGCCAAGTCAAACCCGGCAAGGTGGCGCTGATCTCGGGCGGCGGCTCGGGCCACGAGCCGCTGCACGCCGGCTTCGTCGGCCACGGCATGCTCGACGCCGCCTGCCCAGGCCAGGTGTTCACCTCGCCGACGCCGGACCAGATGCTCGCTGCCGCCCGAGTCGGTCGACGGCGGGGCGGGCGTGCTGTTCATCGTCAAGAACTACTCCGGCGACATGATGAACTTCCAGATGGCCGCCGAGATGCTCGACCGCGAGAACGCGACCGTGATCGTCAACGACGACGTCGCGGTCGAGAACTCGACCTACACCACCGGGCGGCGCGGCGTCGCCGGCACGCTGATCGTCGAGAAGATCGTCGGCGCTGCGGCCGAGCGTGGCGACGGCCTGGCGGCGCTGAAGGCGCTGGGCGACGCCGTCAACACGGCCACCGCGTCGATGGGCGTGGCGCTGACCTCGTGCACCGTGCCTGCCGCCGGCAAGCCGACCTTCCAGATCGGCATCGACGAGATGGAGATGGGCGTGGGCATCCACGGCGAGCCGGGACGGCGCCGCGTGCAGCTGACCTCCGCCGACGAGATCGCCGCCGAGCTGAGCGGCGCGATCCTGAAGGACCTGTCGCTCAGGCCGCGGCCAGCAGGTGATCCTGCTCGTCAACGGCTTCGGCGGCACGCCGCTGCTCGAGCTGTACGTGATGGTCAACGCCGCGCACAAGGTGCTCGCCGGCGCCGGCGTGAAGGTGGCGCGGCACCTGACCGGCCCCTTCGTCACATCGCTCGAGATGGCGGGCTGCTCGATCACCGTCAGTGCGGTGGACGACGCCGCGCTCGCACTCTGGGATGCACCGGTGCACACGGCGGCTTTGCGCTGGGGCCGCTGACATGCTGCTCACGACATGCGCAGACCTGCGGGAGATCATGGCGTAGTGACGTCGCTTTCGCGTTCGACGCCAGCGGCCGGACTGCTCAAGGGCCTTGCGATGGCGTCGCGATCCGACTGACCGCGCCTGAGTGAGCCGCCTGATCCGAACGCGTGTTGTGGGTCGGAGGTGACTGTTCGTCCGTCGCCGCTGACCGCGCCACATTCGACCGAAGCCACCGCTCGGCCCGAACGGCGCAAGAGATCAGCCGCCGGCCCCGATGCTCGACATCGCCTCGCGCAATGCCGCCAGTTCCCTCGGTCGCACCAGCCGAGCCACCTCCTTCGCTCAGCCCAGGAAGTAGCGCTTCAGCCCGGCCAGCATCATCTCGATCGCGATGGCGGTGAGCACCAGCCCCATCAGCTTCTCCATGGCAGCCACCACCGCGTCGCCCAGGAAGCGCCGGATGCGATCGGCCGAGAGCAGCACTGACGTCGATACCGCCATCGCCACGGTCAGCGCCGCGGCCCAGTGCCACATGCGTTCGGGCTGGCGTGAGGCGAGCAGCAGCACGGTGGCCATCGCCGACGGCCCGGCCAGCAGCGGCACGGCGAGCGGAAAGATCAGCGGCTCGCGCGCCGTGCCCTCGCTGGCGTAGAGGCCGGCACCTCCGCCGAACACCATGCGCAACGCGATGATGAGCAGGATGACGCCGCCGGCCACTTCCAGCGAGCGTTCCGACAGTCGCATGCCGTCGAGGAACCATCGACCACCAAGCATGAAGGCGGCCAGCACCACGAAGGCGATGGCCCCCTCACGCAAGGCCACCCGCGTGCGCCGTTGCGGCGCGACACCGCTCAGCACCGAGACGAAGATCGGCAGGCTCCCCAGCGGATCCAGCACCAGCAACAGCAGGATCAACGCAGAGCCGAAGCTGTGGTCCACCCTTCAGGAACCGTTGATCAGAACGAGTAGCGCCCCATGAAGTCCAGCCGTTGCATCGTGCCGGTATCCCCGGCGAAGGTCTTGCGCTTGCCGAGGATCACTTCGGCGCCAAGTTCGACGTTCTTGATCGGCGTGTAGATGAGGTTGACGAAGAACTGCCCGAGGCTGCGGTTGTCCACCGCCTGTGCCGTCTTGCCCTTGTTCAGGCCGTAGACCAACGTGCCGCGCAGCTGGTCGCTGAAGGTCCGTGCATAGCCGAGCACCAGGCCCTGATTCTTGTCGAAGGTGATGGCCCCGGCGGCATCGATGGCATAGCCGTTGGAGCCGTAGAGCTGGTCGATGTCGCCGTCCACGCGCGTGTACTGCCCCATGAAGAGGTCCTTGTCGGTCAGCTTGTAGGAACCACCCACGCCGACGCCGCCGCCGCGCTTGGTCTTCGTCGCCGAGCGCTTCTCGTGCCCGAGCAGGCGCGCGTTCACCGCACCCCAGTCGAAGCTCTTGTCGAAGCGCAGCACGACCTGCGGCAAACGTTCGTTGGCGCTGCCGCCGCCGAACTGGTCTTCAGGATCCTCGAGCGCGGCGGTGAGTTTGTAGCCGGCCTTCGCGTCGCCGTACGTGTAGCGGATCATCGTGCGGCGCGAGAACGGCGCGCCGATGGGGCCGTTGAAGTCCACCGTCTCAGGCAGATCGTCCAGGTCCATGAAAGTCGACCAGGTCTGCCCGACCAGGAAGCCGCCGTACTCGCCATAGGCGTGCCGCAGGCGCAGCCGGTTGCGGTTGTCCGAGCCGTAGGAGTAGAAGTCGGCCTCGACCTTCGTGGCCAGCGCGCCCAGCTTGGTCGGTGTGGACGTCTCGAAGCCGAAGCGCGATGTCGACGCAGTGAGCTTGGTCTTGCCCTTTTGCGCGCCGGAGTTGTCCAGCGGTTGAAACATGAGATCGGTGAAGAGGTCGCTCGGCCCCGGGGCCTTGATGTCGTGGATCAAGTGCGCCTCGGCGTAGCCGTAGATGCGAATCGACGTTTCCGAGCCCGGCAGGCGGAAGCTGCCGGCGATGTCGCCGCCGACCACCGCGTCCTTCGTCTTCAGCTCGAGCTGCTCGATGCGCTCGGTGGGGCTCTGCGCGTGCGCGGGTACGGCCGCCGCGGCGGCCAGCAGCATCGTCGCGACCATCGTGGCGGCGGATGCGACCGGGTTCTTGTGCAATGGCATGGTCTTTCTCTCCTGGCGTTGTGAACGGGTGGTCCGGTGAGGATGCAGGTTCAGTGAAGGATCTGCCCGAGGAAGGCGCGAATGCGCTCGTTGTCCTGGGCCCCGAAAAAGTGCTCGGGCGGCGCGTCGGCGGCGACGCAGCCCTTGTCGATGAAGAGGATGCGGTCGCCGACCTCGCGTGCGAAGCCCATCTCGTGCGTGACCACGAGCATGGTCATGCCGCTCCGGGCCAGCGTCTTCATCACGTCGAGCACTTCCTTGACCATCTCGGGGTCGAGCGCCGAGGTCGGCTCGTCGAAGAGCATCACCTTGGGTTGCATGGCGAGGCTGCGCGCGATGGCCACGCGCTGCTGCTGCCCGCCCGAGAGCTGGAACGGGTGCTTGTGGGCATGAGCCTTCATGCCCACGCGCTCGAGCAGCTCCATCGCACGCTGCTCGGCCTGCGCGCGCACCAGTCGCCGCACGCGCCGCGGCGCCAGCGCGACGTTTTCCAGCACCGTCAGGTGCGGGAACAGGTTGAACTGCTGAAACACCATGCCGACCTCGGCACGCAGCTTCTGGAGCGCCCTCGCGTCGTCGCTGACCTCGATGCCGTCGACGACAATGCGCCCGCTGTCGTGCGTCTCCAGCCGGTTGAGCATGCGCAGCAGCGTGCTCTTGCCCGAGCCCGAGGCACCGATGATCACCGTCACCTCGCCGGCGTTGAAGAACGTGCTCACGTCGCGCAGCACGTGCGCGGCGCCGAAGTGCTTGTTGACTTTGTCGACCGTGATCAGCGGCGCGGCGACCCCGGTGGTAACGGCATTCACTTCAGCTTGCCCTCGATGTCGTAGCGGCGCTCGACGGCATCGGAGAACTGCGTCATCACCGTCGTGAGCAGCAGGTAGATCGTGGCCGTGGTGGCGAGAATGGGCACGCGGCTGGAAGGTGGCGGCCTGGATGCGGTTGCCCACGTTGGTGAGCTCCACCACGCCGATGGCGTAGGCCAGCGAGCTGTCCTTGAGCAGCGCGACGATGTTGTTGACCAGCGGCGGCAGCGAGATCTTGAAGGCCTGCGGGAAGGTGATGTCGACGAAGGTGTGCCAGCGCGACAGCCCGAGCGCACGCGCCGCCTCGAGTTGGCCCTTGGGCACGGCCAGCAGGCCGGCGCGGATGGCCTCGGCGTTGTAGGCGCCGACGTTGAAGGCGAGCGCCACGCAGGCCGAGGTGAAATCGGTCATCTGCAGCGCCGGCACCAGGGTCGGCAGCGCGAAGAACACGAACAGCACCTGCACCAGCAGCGGCGTGCCGCGAATGGCCCAGACATAGGCCGAAGCCAGCCAGCGCAGCGGCGGCAACGGCGACACCTTGCCCAGCGCGGCCAACACCCCGAGCACGACCCCGGCGAGGCCCGCCACCAGCGTGAGCTGCACCGTGACGCGGCTGCCCTCGGCGAAGAAATGCGCGTTGCTGCCAATCGGCTCCGGCGCCCACGCCAGCGGGATGGCCAGCAGCCACAGCAGCAGCAGCATCGCCAGCGCGGCGGAGACCATCGTCGCGCTGCTGCGCTGCTGACGCGACCAAGCCTCGGGCCAAGGAGAGCGGATGCGCGCCCAGTTCGCCATGCTCGTTACCTTCCAGCGCGTTCAGCGCGGGCTCACTTGCAGCGGATGTCCTCGCTGAACCACTTGGCCGAGATCTTCTGATAGGTGCCGTCGGCCATCACCGCCGCGAGCGCCTTGTTCCACTCACCGGCCAGCGAGCTGTTGCCCTTGCCCACGGCGGCGGCGATGCGCTCGACGAACAGGAAGTCGCCGAGCTTCATGCCCGCGCCGGGGTTGGCGGCAATGGAGTTCAGCGCCACGAAGCGGTCGGTGACCCAGGCATCGACGCGGCCGGTAACGAGGGCGCTGCGCGCGTCGGTGTCTTGCGGGAAGTTCTTCACATCCTTCACGCCCGCAAGCTTCTTCACGTTCTCGAGGTAGGTGGTGCCGGTCTGCACCGAGACCACCTTGCCCACCAGGTCCTTGGCGGCACGGATGGCGGGGTCCTTGGCCACGATCATGCCGCCCGAGCAGTAGTGCGGCTCGGTGAACGTCACGGCCTTGGAACGTTCGTCGGTGATGCCGTGCGAGGCGATCACCAGGTCCCAGCGGTCTTGGCGCAGCCCGGCCAGGAGGGCGTCGAAGCCGAGCGCCTTCCAGTCCACCTTCAGGTCCATCTTGGCCGCCACAGCCTCGGCGATCTCGATCTCGAAGCCGGTGAGTTTGGCGCCCTGGAAGTAGTTGAACGGCGAAAACGCGCCTTCGGTGGCCACGCGCAGCGTGCCGTCTTTCTTGATCTCGTCGAAGGGTCGCGCGGTGGCGGTCAAGGCAACACCGAACAGCGCCAGGGCGCACAGCACGCTGCGCAGCAGATGGCTCAACGCTTTCATGAGGTCGATACTCCTTGCGGTTGTGCAGATCGGGTCTGCAGTTTCTTGAACGGGTCGCGACGGCAGCGGCGCCGGCGCCAGCGGGCTAGACTCGAAAGGGTCAAAGGCACGCTCACGACGATGCCGATGTCGACCTGGGCCGCCCGCCCGCTGGCTTGAAATGCGAGGCCCCCAGCGTGCCCAGCTTGCCGCCCCAACGGCAGACGGGGAAACCCACGGCCATGGCGGCCGCGCAACGCCGGCGACGGCATCGCGATAGAAGACGCCCTTTCCCCTTGGCGACAGAGTCGACAGGCCTGCCAGTCGAGGCTCTGATCGCTGTCTTTGTGGTCGACGGTGGGAGGGGCGCGTGCCGACGGACCCGGGCCGAACATGCACTTCAGCGGGCTGGGTCACGGGTTTACCCGGCAGATCTGACCCTGCTGTCCTGCGGCGCCCGGGCGCAGGCGGTCCCCGCGGCCCTGGGCGCCGGGCCGCCTGAACGGTGATGCGTTGGCTGTGGCCTGCAGCGGCATCCGCTCACGCACCTGAGCCCTCGGTGGCGCGCGGGTTGTGAGTCGAAACGACTGTTCGTCCGTCGCCGCTGACCGCGCCACATTCGACCGAAGCCGCCGCTCGGCCCGAACGGCGCAAGAGATCTCAGCCGCCGGCCCAGATGCTCGACATCGCCTCGCGCAGCGCCGCCAGTTCCCTCGGCCGCACCAGCCGAGCCACCTCCCGGCCATCGCGCAGGAACACCAGCGTCGGCCAGAGCTTCACCTTGAACGAGCGGCCGAGTGCTTGACCGGGGCCGTCGGCGACCTTCAGGTGCCGCACCGGCGCCTGCTCGGCCAGCACCTGCTCGATCAGCGGCTGCGCCGCGCGGCAGTGGCCGCAGGTCGGGCTGCCGAACTCGAGCAGCACCAGCCCACTGGCAGCGTCGATCTCGGCGCGTGTCGGTTCATTGACCAGCCAATTGATGCTCATGCCCATGCCTGCGTAGGTGCTGGATCGAGTCAGGGTTTGATCTTGCTGTTGAATTCGTTGGTGAACACGTCGGCGACTGTCAGCGGCCGGTCGGGCTTGGCGTTTCGCGAAGGTGATGTCGATCGTCTTCTGCATCAGCTCGGTTCTCGATCCAGCCGATGCCGTGCTTGCCCGAGCGCTCGGTGATGCACAGGTCCATGATCTGCGGCATGGTGGCCAGCAGCGTCGCGCGCGTCCAGGCCGGGCACCTGCTCGGCCATTGCGTCGATCGCCTCAGCCGGATTGGCCTTGCGCGTCGCGCCAGCCCTTGTGCGTGGCGCGCAGGAAGCGCTCGATCAGCTTCGGGTTCTTCCGATCGTCTCGTTGTTGACGAAGTAGGTGTGGCCGTAGATCGGCAGGCCGTAGTCGGCCCACAGCAGGTGGCCCACGTTGCCCTTGCCGAGCACCTTCTCCCAGATGGCATAGCTGGTGTACAGGTCGAACGCGGCGTCCACTTCGCCGGCGGCGACGATCGCCTGCTTGCCCTCGGGCTTGACGTTGACGAGCGTCACGCCGCGGGGTCGAGCTTGTTGATCGCGGCAAATGCCGGCCACAGCACGCGGTGCGAGTCGGCCGGCGGCACGGCGATCTTCTTGCCGACCAGATCCTTGGGCGTCCGGATGTTGGCGCTCTTCTTGAAGAAGATGTTGTTGCCGGCCTTGTCGAACACCACCGCCACCATCTTGCAGGTTGGCGCCCTTGGTGATCGCGGTCAGCACCGTCGGCGCGTCCGAGATGCCGATGTCGCCCTGCCTAGGTCGATCTTCTTCGCGCTGTCGGCCGAGCCCGAGCCGCGCAGCACCGTGAGGTCGAGGTTCTCTTCCTTGTAGTAGCCCTTCTTCAGCGCCATGTAGATCGGCGAGTGGTCGGCGAGGTGGAACCAGTTCAGTTGCAGCGGGACCTTGTCCTGCGCCGCGGCGGGCAGCGCGAGCGTCAGCGCGCCCGCTGCCATCGCCGCCCGGGCGAGCACGGTGCAAAAGCGGTGCCATGCGTGGTTCATTGTCTTGTCTCCTCAGGTGGGTGGATTGTCGATCGCCGTGGTCGGGTCGGCCGGTCTATGCGGTGGCGTCGTCGCGATGGGCCCAGGGCGCGACGAGTCGCTCCACGGCCACCACCAGGCCGTAGAGCAGCAGGCCCAGCGCCGAAATCAGCATCAGCGACGCGAAGATCGACGCCGTCTGCATCGTCACGCCGCCGGTGATGATCAGCGAGCCCAGGCCGCGCTCCGAGGCGACGAACTCGCCGACGAGCGCGCCGATCACGCTCATCGTGGCGTTCAGTTTCAGACCGACGAAGATGTAGGGCACGGCGTTGGGGAATCGGATCTTGCGCAGCACCTGCCAGCGGCTGGCCCGCAGCGTGCGCACGAGATCCAGCATCTCGGGCTCGGCGCTGGCCAGCCCGACGGCGGTGTTCACCACCATCGGAAAGAACGCGATCGTCGTGCCGATCACGATGTTGGGCCAGATGCCGTAGCCGAGCCAGATCACGAACAGCGGCGCGAGCGCGATCTTCGGCAGCGTGTTGAACAGGATCAGCACCGGCATCACGGTGCGCAGCAGCAGGTCGTTCCAGACGATCACGATGGCCAGCAGCACGCCGAGCACGGCCGACAGCGCGAATGCGCCAAGCACCGCATACAGCGTGGCGATCAGGTTTGCCGTCCAGCGGTAATTGGGGTCGCCCAAGGTGCGCAGCGCGGCCAGCGGCGTCGGCAGGATGTACTCCTTGACGCCGAGCGCCGTGACACCCACCTGCCACAGCAACACCAGCGCCAGCATCACCAGCAGGCTCGGCGCGTAGTAGGCTATTCCCGCGGCCAAACGGCTGCGCAGGCCGGCCTGCGCTGGCAGATCGTCGCGTGCGCCGGGGTCGCTCATGGCCTGCTGCCTCTTCTCAGCGGCCGCGTGTTGCGGTGCCTGGCGCCGGAGCGGCCGGCAGCCGCATTGGCGTCATCGACTGCCAATCGGGCACGGCGCCGCTCGCGAAGCCCACCCCGGCCAACGATCCGATCGCCAACATGCCGTCGCGAATGCGCACCCGCACCGCGCCGTGGCTGCGCTCGTACAGATCCGGGTGGGCAGCCAGAAACGCCTGCTGCTCGGCCGCCGGCAAGTCGGCCATGCCGTTGACGTAGTGATGCCCGTTGCGCTCGACGTGCTGGATGCCCATCAGCGAGACCAGCGCCAAGTCCTGCTGCAACGCGATGCCGGCCTGGATGGTCAGATCCTCGGCGCTCATGAAGAAGGGCTCCCTGCCCTGCCCGGCGCGCGCCGCCAAGTTCCACTGCGCGCAGCGGGCCCGGTTGATGATCGACTTGTACAGGCCCTTGCAGGTCTTCGACGAGACGCCCCGGTAGCCCATGGCACGGCCGTACGCAAAGGCATCGAGCGCGTCGTCGGATTCGTCGAGGATCACCGGCTTTTCCGCCGAGATCGCCTCGACGCTTTGCGACAACGCGGTCTGCCGCTTGATCGGCTGTTCGATGAACACCACGCTGCGGCACAGCTGCGTCAGCCGCGCATCCGTGCGCATGCGCTGCCACAGCGTGAGCACGCCGTCGACATCGTCGTATTGCTCGTTGCCGTCCAGCGTGGCCTGGTAGCCGCCGGCGATGCGGTCGAGCACCGCGGCAATGCGCGCCAGCCGTTCGATGTCGGCGTCCACACGACCCGCCACCTTGAGCTTGAACCAGCGGTGGCCGTACGCAGCGACCACCTCCTCCAGCGTCTCGGGCAGGCCATCGCCGACGCGCTCGGTTTGATCGCCACGCACGATCGGGTCGACCAGGCCGACGGTGTGGCGTGCGGCGATCTGCTCGGCTGGCCTCAGGCCGGCCAGGAAGCCGGCGAAATCGTGGCCCGCCAGGTCGGGGCACAGGTCGGTGGAGCGCAAGCCGCACAAGTTGGCCTGCACGACCGCGTGGAAGGGCAGCTGCAGGCCGCGGCACAACGCGTCGAGGACCGCGCGGTCGATCAGGGCCGGGCCATAGTTGGCGACCAGCCGATTGAGCTGGCGCGCGCCGGCGCGCTCGATCTGGCTGCGGTAGTGGCGTGCAAAGTGGCCGAACGCCGTGTCGGTGGCGCCCCCAAGGTACAGCGAGCGTGCGATGTCCAGGGCCACGCGCAGCTGGTCCAAGTTGTCTTCGTTGCTCAGCGCCGGGTTCTTGTCGAACCATTTCGGCGCCAGCAGCTCGGCGGCCACGCCCACCGCATGCTGGCCATCGGCCAGGCGGATGCGCACGCGCGCGAACGCCTGCGGCGCCTGCGTCAGCGTGACCACGCCAAAGCGAAACGGCATGCGCAGCCTGACCGCGCGCTCGAACAGGTCGATGCTTTCCACGGTCAGCTGCGGGGGCGCTGTCATGTCGATGGCTGCCTGGCCTTGCGTCGCACCGCTATTCCATGCCCAGCAGCCGGTAGATGCGCCGCGTGTAGTCGCCGAACTGCTCCTGCGTCTTCATGTCGAGCGTGCGCGGATACGGCAGCTCGATCTCGAAGTTGTCGGCCATGCGCGCCGGGCCCGCGGTGAGCACCACCACGCGCGTACCGAGGAACACCGCCTCGGAGATGCCGTGCGTGACGAACATGATGGTCTTGCCGGATTCCTTCCAGATGCGCAGCAGCTCGAGGTTCATCTTCTCGCGCGTCAGCGCGTCGAGCGCGCCGAAGGGCTCGTCCATCAGCACCAGCTTGGGGTCGTGCACCAGCGCGCGCGCGATCGCCGCGCGCTGCTGCATGCCGCCGGACAGCTCGTAGGGGTACTTGTCCTCGTAGCCGTTGAGCCCGACCAGCGCCAGCAGCGCACGCCCGCGTTCGCGCGCCGCGGCCATCGGCAGGCCCAGCATTTCGGCCGGCAGCAGCACGTTGTCGAGGATGCGCCGCCACTTCAGCAGCAGCGGTGCCTGGAACACCATGCCGATGTCGCGCGACGGATCGAAGGGATGGCTTGGCGAACCGATGCGCACCTCGCCGCGGTCGTGGCCATGCAGGCCGGCCAGCACCTTGAGCAGCGTGGACTTGCCGCAGCCCGACGGCCCGACCAGCGAGACCAGTTCGCCGGGCTAGACGTCGAAGGTCGCATCCGAAATCGCGAGATGCTCCTTGCGCCCGCTGCGGTAGACCTTGGTCACGCCGGCGAGGTGGATGAAAGGCTCGCGCCGCGCCTGCGGCGAGACGCGCACGGTTTCGATGGTGGTTGAACTCATGAGACGCGCGCGTCCTTCGCAACCAGCAGGCGTTCGAGCAGCAGCACCATGCCGTACAGCAGCATGCCGAGCAACGTGATCAGGATCACCGCCATGAACATCGCCGGCGTGTCGAGCGTGACCTGCACCTGCAGCATCAGATAGCCCAGCCCGCGGTCGGAGCCGAGGAACTCGCCGACGATGGCGCCCGCCACCGCCAGGATGGCCGCCACCTTCATGCCCGAGAAGATGTACGGCAGCGCGCCCGGCAGCTGGATCTTGGTGAACAGCTGCCAGCGCGAGCCGTGCAGCGAGCGCACCAGGTCCAGCAGTTCGGGCTCGATCTCGCGCAGGCCGCGCGCGGTGGTCAGCAGGATCGGGAACACGCCGATCGAGAACGCCATCAGCGAGTTCGGGAACACGCCGTACTTGAACCACACGATGATCAGCGGCCCGAGCGCCACCTTCGGGATCATGTTCAGCGTCACCAGCAGCGGCAGCATCAGCGATTCGAGCGTCTTCGACCAGGTGAACAGCAGTGCCAGCAGCACGCCCACCAGCAGCGCCAGGACGTAGCCGCCGAAGATCTCGGTGGCGGTGACGGCGATGTTGGTCCACCAGCCGTAGTCGGGCACCATCAGCGCGCGCCAGGTGTCGGCCGGGCGACGGCATCACGAACTTCGGCACGTTGCCCAGGCGCACGAACAGGTACCACGCCAGCAGCAGCAGCAGGTGCGCGAGCGCACCGAGCGCGTAGTGCCCGAGCTTGGAGCCGAGCCGGTCGTTGCTGCTCGACGCGTTCATGACAGCCAACGGCTCAACCCGGCGGCGACGAAGGCATCGTCGGACAGGTCGGCGTGTTCGCGGCAGACGCGGTCGATCTCCGCCGCCTGTCCGGGCGACAGCGCCTTCGTTCGGATCCAGGCACCAGATGCCCTCGAGCAAGCCCTGCCGGCGCAGCACCTCGTGGCAGCCGGCGATGCAGCCGGCGAAGTCGTTGCGCCACGTCGAAGAAGGCGCTGTTGCAGTCGGTGACGCGCGAGTCGAGCGCGAGCAGCATCGGTTCGATGGCACCGGCCTGCACGGCCCGGTGGATGCGCTCCAGCAGCGTCACCGCGCTGCGCGTCCACACGCTCCAGTGGCCGAGCAGCCCGCCGCGGATGCGCACCTGCACCTCTTCGTCGCCCCGGCGCACGGCAAACGGCGTGAGCAGATCGAGCACGATGTGGTCGTCGTTGCCGGTGTACAGCGTGACGCGGTCTTCGGCGCCGGCCGCGACCACGCCGCGGATCACGTCGAGCGTGCGGTAGCGGTTGAACGGCGCCATCTTGATCGCGACGACGTTCTCGATCGCCGCGAAGCGCCGCCAGAACGCCGGCGGCAAGTGGATGCCGCCGACGGCCGGCTGCAGGTAGAAGCCCACCAGCGGAATCTCGTCGGCCACCGCGGTGCAATGCGTCGATCAGTTCGTCGACCGACGCGCCCTTCATCGCCGCCAGCGACAGCATGCCGGCGTGGTAGCCATGGGCCTGCGCCACCCGGGCCTCGGCTACGGCCTGCGCCGTGCGCCCGGCCAGCCCGGCGATCAGGCCCAGCGGCCGCCGGGTCCACTCGCGCGCGGTGCGAGCAGCCAGCTCGAGCACCGGCTCGTACAGGCCGACGTCGCGGATCGCGAACTGCGTGGAATGCACGCCGACCGCCAGCCCCCGGCGCCGGCGTCGAGGTAGTAGCGGGTCAGGGCGCGCTGGCGCCGGGTATCGAGCCGGCGGATGGCATCGAGCGCCAGCGGGTGCGCCGGGATCACGGTGCCGCGCCGAAACAGGGCCAGCACGCCGCCGGGAATCTCGGACCAGTGTGTTTGCATAAGGGAAATTCTGTACCGGCGCCGAGCCGCACCATCGCGTGTCCGGCAGCGCCTGACTTATACTTTGGCCCGATATCACTAGATGGTGAATTTACTGTAGCGTACCCGTCTAGACCCGTCAACGCGAGTGGCGTTTGCGAGCACGCGGCATCCGGTCGAGCACGCCGCCGCTCCCGTCCCAACCCGATGAGTTCAGGAGACAGCATGATGAATCGACTCGTACTCAGCGCCGCACTGGCGGCCAGCTTGGCGACCGGCGCTGCCCAGGCGCAGCAGAAGGTCGACTTCATCCTCAACTGGGTGCCGGGCGGCGACCACGCGCCCTACTACTACGCCAAGAAGCTGGGCTGGTACGCCAAGGAAGGCATCGAGCTGAATCTCGAGCCGGGCAAGGGCTCGGCGCTGTCGACACAAAGGTCGGCGCCGGCGCCAAGCCGTTCGGCCTGGCCGACATGGGCGGCGTGCTGGTGGCCAAGGCAAGGGCGCCGACACGGTGGCGGTGTTCAACGTCTACGCCAACTCGCCGCAGGGCATGTACTGGCTGAAGAGCTCGGGCATCAACGGCGTGAAGGATTTCGCCGGCAAGAAGATCGGCAACCCGGCCGGCGACGGCGCGCGCGTGATGTGGCCGGCGCTGGCCAAGGCCAACAGCTCGACCCGAAATCGGTGACCTGGGTCAACATCGACGCCAACGCCAAGCTCGCCGCGCTGAAGGCCAAGTCGATCGACGTCACGACGTCGTTCTACAACATCCACCACGTCTTCCAGCGCGAACTCGGCGACGACATGGGCTTCCTGGCCTGGCGCGACGCGGGCCTCAACCCCTATGGCAATTCGGTGATCGTGAACGCCGAGTACCTGAAAGCCAACAAGCCGCTGGTCGACAAGTTCGTCAAGGTCACGCAGCGCGCGTTCGCCGCCTGCGTGAAGGAGCCCAACCCCTGCGTGCAGGCGCTGATCGACGCCAACGGCGCGCTGAAGTTCGACAACGAGCTGACCAACTGGAGCCTGGTGGAGAAGTTGATGAGCGACAAGTCCTCGCGCGAGGTCGCGCTCGGCATCCACGACGACGCGCGCATGGCGGCCGACTACGAGCTGGTGAACGAGTACATCGGCATCGACAAGCCGTTCGACGTGAAGAGCACCTACACCAACGAGTTCCTCGACCGCTCGATCAAGATGACGAAGTAGAGGCTATCGCTCGCGCGGCGCGAACCATCGCAGGATGCGCTGCCATAGCCGATCGAGCCAGCGCTGCGTCGACCCGGCGCTGGCTTCGGCCGGGTGATGCCCATCGCGACAGGGTTGCGACAAGCCTGCCGGCGCAACGGCGCCGAAGCGTTGTTCGAGACTGGTCGGCGAACTGGGCGGCCCGCTCGGTCGCCCGCTTCTCGAAGAGCCGGTCGACGATCGGCTTGAGCTGTCCCGTTCCCGCTCACCTCGAACAGCCCGCGCAGCTCGGTCCCGTCGGCCGTCTTCTCCATGCTGACATCGATCGTCCATGGTGAGATGCTCCGCCCTGGCGGTGGCGTGAAGCCGGCGCGGCGGCTCCTCCGAATCGATGCTTGCGCCTGAGCGTGAGGACCATCGGGATGACGCCGACCTTCTCCTTCACCGTCAGGTCGGCGGTCCGCTCGTCCAGCAGTGCGATCTTCTCGACGCCGGGGATGCAGGTGCACAACGACTCGATGTCGCGGATGAACTTCCACAGCTCCGGCGGCTGGGCGTTGACGGTGAACCGCGTCTCGCGTTGCGGCATTCACTGCCACCATCTCTTGAGCTTGAAGTCCTCCGCGATCACGCCGGCCGCGTTGTGCCCCGCCCCGGCATGCACGCCGCCGCCCGGGTGGCAGTAGCCGCCGCACATGTACAGGCCTTCCACCGGGCTGCGGTAGCTCGACCAGCCGGCGAAGGGCCTGAAATAGCCCATCTGGTCGGGCGTCATGTCGCCGACGACGTCGACGCCATTGACCATGTTGTCGTTGTGCCGCTCGGTGTCGGTTGGATCCTGGATCGTCATGGCGAGGATCTTGTCCTCGGTCATGTTCGGCGCGTAGGATCGCCACAGCTCCAGCAGATGCGCGGCATATTCGTCGCGCATTTCGCTCCATCCCTGCGGTCCCTTCCTGCGCCAGCGCGTACGGCGCGTACTGCCATACGAGGCGGTGTGCTTGCCCGCCGGCGCCTGCGACGGATCGAAGAGCGTCGGCAGCGTGATCTGCAGCATCTCCCTTCGCGGCGGCCGGCCCGATCGCGATTTCCTGGTAGGCCTGGACCTGGTCGGCGACGGTGCCGCAGAACATTTCCTGGCTGAAAGCCCGGTTCACCATGCGGGTTGTCGTGCGCCGCCCGGTATCGGGGCGGCTCCGACACCGCGAGGTGCAGGCACGAAGAGCGAGCGCCCGCGCGAATGGTAGTTCCTGCACCCGGGTCGCGAAGGCGGGCGGCAGGTGCTCCTCCCCGACCATCTGCAGGAAGCTCTTCTTCGGCTCGACGTTGGTGATCACCGCCTTCGCGGCCTCGATGCCGCGTGCCGTCGCTCAGCTCCACGCCGAACGCCCTGTTGCCGCGCAGGAGGATGCGCTTCACGCCCAGCGCCGGTCTTCACCACGCCGCCGGCGCCCTCCACGACGCGCCGCAGGCCCTCCGCCAGCTGCTGCGAGCCGCCGACGCAGATCGGCGCCTCGGCCTTCAGGATGCGGAACAGGCAGATCCAGCCCTGCCCGAAGGCATCCGGCGGGAACCCGAGCACGGTCAGCCGCGCAGGAAGTGGACCTTGACCTGCTCGCTTTCGAACAGCTCGTCGAGCAGCTGCACCGGCGTGCTCGCCTGCCACTGCATGAGCGCGCGCCCCTCCTCCGACTTCTCCAGCTCGGCCGCTCTGCATCGACGGCGGCAACGGCGGCGAGTACATCAGCGGCAGGTAGGTCGAGTCGATGAATTCGCCGTAGTCCTCAACCAGCTGCGTGAAGGTCTTCGCGTCCCGCGCCGAGAACCTGCCGATCTCGGCGGCCATGCGCGCGGGATCGCGGTACATCACGAGGCTCTTGCCGTCCGGGAAGATCGTGCCGCGCAGGTGGTCGGGGTAGACGTAGCGCACGCCGTTTCGCTCGAGCTCGAGGTCGCGGTACACCGGGCTGAGCGGGATGTTGGTGTGCACCATCGAGCAGATGTTGTGCTTGAAGCCCGGCAGCGTGGCCTCCGCGGTGTGGCAGCCGCCGCCGACCCGCGTTGCTGCGCTCGAGGACGAGGACCTTGGCGCCGGCCTTCGCGAGATAGGCGGCGCAGGCGAGGCCGTTGTGGCCGGCGCCGATGATGATGAAATCGTAGGTCATGACGAAGTGGCACTGACAAGCCGAAGTCTAGAGCGGGTTCACAGCCGTTTCGGGACCGCGCCGGGAGATGTCTTCAACCGAGCTCCGGGCCCGCGACGAGCACGATCGGCCGCGGATCACCGGGGGCCAGCGTCGCGCCGTGCACCATGCGCGTAAACGGGCGCTGGAGCGCGAAGCCCTGCTCCTGCAGCCAGGGCAGCAAGGCCCTGCGGCTGTCGAGCAGATCCAGGACGCACCGGACCCACCACGGCGCCGCAATACGTCGGCGAGCAGGCTCATCGCGCCGTTGGCAGTCGTCGGCCAACAAGCGGCCCGATCTGATGCGCCTCGCGGCCGTCGCGGCCGAAGACGAAGCCGCGCAGGCGGCCGCCCTGCTGCACCACGCGCGCGGCGCTGCGGCCAGCGCAGCGCGAGGTGGCGCAGCAGCGGCAGCCGGCTGGCGCCGAAGGCCGGCGCGTCGAGCGCACGATCGCCGGCCAGTCCGACCCGCGCAGCGCACGCGTCACGGGCGGCGCAGGCCGCGCGACGGCCATCCGGCGCACGATCACGCCGATAGCGCGCGAAGCCCCAGGTGTCGACGAACCCGTCCTGCACATACACCGCGTGGCCGGCGGGCGTGGCGTCGAGCACCGCGTTCAGGCCACGCTGCGCGCAGCGACGGCCAGCGCGTGACGCAGCAGTTCGGTGGCATAGCCGCGGCGCCGGAATGCTCCGGCAACACCAGCACCATGCTGATCCAGGCGAAAGCGCGCCATAGGGCAGCGATCAGCGTCGACGCGGCGAGCTGCCGGCGGCCGTCGGCAGCGTCGGCTCGATGCCCCAGGCCGCGACCGAGCGCCAGCATCGCTCGCCAGTCGGCCTCGTTCTGGTTCCAGTTCGCCGACGCCGACAGCGCGAGCGCGCCGGCCAGGTCGGCCATGTCGAGTCGGCGCGCGGCTGCCGGCGTGCGAGCTTCAGTACTTGCCATCGCGCGTCGAGAAGTGCGTCGGCTTGCCCAGGCTCGGCCCGCCGCGCGCGCACCCAGTCGGCCACCCAGTCGATCATCGTCGCCGAGCGGCACGCGCGGCGGGCCGAACAGCGCGCTGCGCCTGCGTGCGTGTCGACCAGCCAGGCGGTCGGCGCCTCCGTGCCGGTGAAGATCGGCTCTTGCCGAAGCGCTGGCCGAACTCGCCGGCCAGCCAGCGCACGCTGACGATGTGGCGCGGCCCGGTGACGTTGAGCGGCGAGGTCGGCGCCGTGCAGTGCGCGAGCAGGCGCAGCGCCTGCTCGTTGGCATCGCCCTGCCAGATGACGTTGACGTGGCCCATCGTCAGGTCGATCGGCTGGCCGGCGAACACGCTCGCTCGCCACGTCGTGCAGCACGCCGTAGCGCATGTCGATCGCGTACGACAGCCGCACCAGGCGGCCCGGCGTGCCGTGCTGTGCGCGAGCCGTACTCGAACATGCGCTCGCGGCCGACGCAGGAGTTGGCGTAGTCGCCGGCCGGCGGCGTGGCGGGCATCTGCTCGTCCGCGCCCGGGCCGTCCACCGGCACGAACGGATAGACGCAGGCGGTCGAGAACACCACGATGCGCGGCTCGCGTGAACGTCTCGGCCACCATCACCGGCACGCCGACGTTCATCACCCAGGTCAGCGACGCGTTGCCGGTCGCGCGCCGAACTTGTGGCCGGCCATGAACACGAGGTTGCGCACGCCGTCGCCCACGTTGGGCAGGCGCTCGCAGCGCCGCGCGGTCGAGCAGGTCGCAGGCGATGCATTCGATGCCGTGGCGTTCGAGCGACTCGCTGCAGCCGCGGCTCGGAGAAGCGCGCCACGCCGATCACGCGCTTGCCCGGCGCGGCGCGCTTGGCCATGCGCGCCAGCGTCGGCCCCATCTTGCCGCCGACGCCGAGCACCAGGATGTCGCCGTCGATGCGCGCGAGGTCGGCGACCAGCGCGGGCTCGGCTCGGTCATGAAGTCTTCGAGCGCCTCGACGTCGTCGAAGTGCGAGGGCAGCGTGGCCATGGCGGGGCTTTCGCAGAGGTCAGTGCGTGATGCCTTCGAAGCGGTCGCGCCCGAGGCTCAGCGCGCGCATCTTCGCATCGGCGATCGAGCGCTTGAGCATCCAGAAGCCGCAGTCGGGGTGGATGTAGCGCACGCGGCCGGCGCCCAGCATCTTCTCGGCGCGCTCGATCGCGCGCGCGACCTGGTCGGCGCTTTCGACGTCGGTGGCCTTGATGTCGACCACGCCGAGGCCGAAGCCGATCTCGGGCTTCAGCTCCTTGAACGCCTGCAGTTCCTCGGGCGGGCGGTGCGCGCATTCCATCACCATGTGGTCGGCGTGCAGCGCGTTGAGGTAGTTGATCAGCTGGTCCCAGCTGCCCTTCTGGATCGTCTGCCCGCCGTAGTTGCCGAAGCAAAGGTGCACCGCCGGCGTGCCCTTCACGGCGTCGAGCACGCGGTTGATCGCCGAGGCGGCCCATTGCCATTCGTCGGGGTGGCCGGGCAGGTTGGCTTCGTCGATCTGCACGATGTCGGCATCGAGGTGGCGCACCTGCGCCGCCAGCGCGTCGGCGATGGCGTGCGCGAGCTCCGGCGTGTCGCGGTAGTGCCTGTCGATCAGCGTCTTGGCCAGCATGTGCGGGCCGGTGACGGTGAACTTGAAGGTGCGCGTGGCCAGCGGCCTTGGCGCGCGCGCAGGCCAGCGGCAGGTCGAGGTTGCCATGGCCGATCGGGCCGACCACGGTGCCCGGCGGCCGGGTGCGGAATCTCATGCCGCTGCTGGAGCGATAGGCGATCAGCTCATCGAACGAGAAGCGCTGCGTGATGCCGTCCATCGGCCGCACGAAGTACTCGATCATCCCGTTGGTCTCGGGATGGTTGATGTCGAAGCGGTAGAGCTCGCCGTCGCACACCAGGTCGATGCCGGCCTGCTCCTGTGTGCCGATGACGACGCGCGTCGCGTCGATCAGCGCCTGCTCGGACGGGTTGGCGACGCAGCCAGTCGGGAATCGGGTAGGAGCCGACGACGGTGGTCTTGATCCTCGACATGGTGACTCCGTCACGTTAACCATTTGGTGATGAAGCATGCTAGGGCGTCGGTCCCGGAGCGTCAAGGTCGCGCGTCATACCCAAGGACAGGGACGCCTGCGGCTTGACGCTGCGGGGTTCGCGGCTTAGAGTAATTCACCAAATGGAGATCAATCGATGATCAGCATCGACGCCGAGGCATGAGCACACAACGGCTTGGAATCGTCATGCACGGCGTGACCGGCCGCATGGGCATGAACCAGCACCTGATCCGCTCGATCGTCGCGATCCGCAACCAGGGCGGCGTGAGCGCTGGCCAACGGCGACAAGGTGATGCCCGACCCGGTGCTGATCGGCCGCAACGCCGAGAAGATCGAGGCGCTCGCCCGCGCCCACGGCATCGCGCGCTTCGGCACCAACCTCGATGCGGCACTCGCCGACAAGAACGACAGCGTGTTCTTCGACGCCGGCACCACGCAGATGCGCCCGACCCTGCTGGCGCAGGCGCTGCGCGCCGGCAAGCATGTGTACTGCGAGAAGCCGATCGCCACCAACCTGAACGAAGCGGTCGAGGTCTGCCGCCTGGCGCAGGCCTCGGGCCTGAAGCATGGCGCGGTGCAGGACAAGCTGTTCCTGCCCGGGCTGCGCAAGCTCGACATGCTGCGCCGCGCCGGCTTCTTCGGCCGCATGCTCAGCGTGCGCATCGAGTTCGGCTACTGGGTGTTCGAGGGCGACCTGCAGCCGATCCAGCGGCCGAGCTGGAACTACCGCGCCGAAGACGGCGGCGGCATCATCCTCGACATGATGTGCCACTGGCGCTACGTGCTCGACAACCTGTTCGGCGAGGTGCAGTCGGTGTCCTGCCTCGGCGCCACGCACATCCCGCAGCGCTGGGACGAAGCCGGCCAGCCCTACGCCGCCACCGCCGACGACGCCGCCTACGCCACCTTCCAGCTCAAGGGCCACAGCGGCGAGCCGGTGATCGCGCAGGTGAACAGCTCCTGGGCCACGCGCGTGCGGCGCGACGACCTGGTGACCTTCCATGTCGACGGCACGCACGGCTCGGCCGTGGCCGGGCTGCAGGACTGCCGCGCCCAGTCGCGCGTGGCCACGCCGCGGCCGGTGTGGAACCCCGACGTCAGGCAGACGATGAACTTCTTCGACCAGTGGCAGGAGATCCCGGACGCGCAGGCCTACGACAACGGCTTCAAGATCCAGTGGGAGGCCTTCATCCGCCACGTGGTCGAGGACGCGCCGTACCGCTGGACGCTGCCCGAAGGCGCCAAGGGCGTGCAGCTGGTCGAGGCCGCGCTGCGCAGCTGGCAGGAGCGGCGCTGGATCGACGTGCCGGCGCTTGGCCCTCTGAGGCCCCGGACATGAAGATCACCCTGCCCACCGCCGACGGCACGCTGAGCCGACTACACGCTTGCGCGGCCCGGGCCGTTTCGCGCCGCCGCCCGGGCACGAGCTTCAACCGCATCGCCTTCTCGGCCGCGCACGTGGTGGCCGACGCGCGCGCCGCCATCGACCCCTGGCTGCAGTGCGCGATCGACTGGGACGCGACCATCGCCTACCGCCAGCGCCTGTGGCGCATGGGCCTGGGCGTGGCCGAGGCGATGGACACCGCGCAGCGCGGCATGGGGCTGGACTGGCCGACGTCGCTGGAGCTGATCCGCCGCTCGATCGACGCGGCGCGCGACGTGCCCGGCGCGCTGATCGCCAGCGGCTGCGGCACCGACCATCTGGCGCCTGAGGATGCGAAGTCGGTCGACGACGTGATCCGCGCCTACGAGGAGCAGATGGCGGCGATCGAGACGCTCGGCGGCCGGCTGATCGTGATGGCCAGCCGCGCGCTGGCCCGCGTGGCGCGCTCACCCGGCCGACTACGAGCGCGTCTACGACCGCGTGCTGCGCCAGGCGCGCGAGCCGGTGATCCTGCACTGGCTGGGCGACATGTTCGACCCGGCTCTGCGCGGCTACTGGGGCAGCAGCGACACCGCCCGCGCGATGGACACCGCGCTCGGCGTCATCGCGGCGCATGCGGCCAAGGTCGACGGCATCAAGATCTCGCTGCTCGACAAGGACCAGGAGATCGCGATGCGCCGCCGGCTGCCGCCACCGGGGGCTGACGGCCGCGGCGTGCGCATGTACACCGGCGACGACTTCAACTACGCCGAGCTGATCGCCGGCGACGGCGTCGGCACCGCGCCGACGCAGCAGCACAGCGACGCGCTGCTCGGCATCTTCGACGCCATCGCGCCGGCGGCGAGTGCGGCGCTGGCGGCGCTGGCCGGCGGCGACACAGCGCGCTTTCACGCGATCCTCGAGCCCACGGTGCCGCTGTCGCGCCACATCTTCCAGGCGCCGACGCGCTTCTACAAGACCGGCGTCGTGTTCATGGCCTGGCTCAACGGCCACCAGAACCACTTCGTGATGGTCGGCGGCCAGCAGAGCACGCGCTCGCTGCCGCACTTGGCCGAGCTGTTCCGGCTGGCCGATGCGGCCGGGCTGATCGAGCAGCCCGAGCTGGCCGCTGGCGCGCATGAAGACGCTGCTGGCGCTGCATGGCGTGCCGGCCTGAACGGCAACCCGCAGATCGAGCCGATGCGCGACTTCTCGGCCGACCACCGCTGGCTGTCGATCAACACCGCCACGGTGCGCCGGCAGCGCGGCGCAGGACTGGCCGCTGCCGGACATCCTCGACGCCTGCGCGGCGCGCGGCATCCGCGCCGTGTCGCCCTGGCGCGACCAGGTGGCCGCGGCCGGGCTGGATGCCACGGCGCGGCAACTGCGCGCGCTGGGGCTGGCGCTGTCGGGCTACTGCCGCGGCGGCATGTTCACCTACGTCGACGCCGCCGGGCAGCAGGCCGCCCGCGACGACAACCGGCGCGCGCTCGACGAGGCCTGCGCGCTGGGCGCGCCCTGCCTGGTGCTGGTGGTCGGCGGCCTGCCCGGCGCGCTGGCCGGCCAGGCCGCGCACCGCGACATCGCCGGCGCGCGCGAGCAGGTGGCACGAGGGCATCGCCGCGCTGCTGGAAGATGCGCGCGAGCGCCGCATGCCGCTGGCCATCGAGCCGCTGCACCCGATGTACGCCGCCGACCGCGCCTGCATCAACACGCTGGAACAGGCGCTGGACCTGTGCGATGCGCTCGACCCGCAGCGCACAGCGGCGCGCTCGGCGTGGCGGTCGACGTCTACCACGTCTGGTGGGACCCGAAGCTGCAGCAGCAGATCGAGCGCGCGGGCGCGCGACCGGCTGCTGGCCTTCCATGTCTGCGACTGGCTCATGCCGACGCGCGACCTGCTCAACGACCGCGGCATGATGGGCGACGGCGTGATCGACATTCGGCGCATCCGCGGCTGGGTCGAAGCCCAGGGATTTGCCGGCTACAGCGAGGTCGAGATCTTCTCGGCCGCCGACTGGTGGCAGCGGCCTGCCGGCGAGGTGCTCGACACCTGCATCGAGCGCCATCGCCGCTGCGTCTGATTCAGCGCGCTCAGGCCGGCGCCAGTACCGGCTTGCGCCATCGGCGCTTGACGTTGAAGGCATTGACGATCAGCAGCACCAGGGCCAGCGCCACGCCGAGCCACACCAAGCGGTACTGCTCGGCGTCCATCAGTGCGCCGAACAGCAGCGCCGAGAAGGCCATGCCGACATCCAGGCCTGAATAGACCACGCCGTAGACGCGGCCGGTGGCGCCCTCCGGCGTGGCCTGTTTGACCAGCAGATCGCGCGACGGGCCGGCGATGCCGGAGCCGAGCCCCATCGCGCCGAACAGCAGCGGAACCACCGCAGCGCTCCAGTGGCCCACGCCCAGCATCAGCGCCATCAACGCGGCAAAACCGAAGCCGCAAGCGGCGATGCGCGCACTATTCTGCGGGTCGCGCACCAACTGCCCGCCAAACACCATGCCCACTGCCGATGCGGCCATGTAGGCTGACAGGCAGATCGCTACTTGCTCGGCCGCCATCGCCGTGCAGCTTTCCTGCTGCAGCCGGAGCAAAACTCTGCAGGCCGCCGAGGGCGAAAGCAAAGATCAGGAAGAACGCAAAGCAATACCACACGGCCGGCAGGCGCAGAAAGTCGAAGCTGCCCTCGCGCTGCGTCGACCGGCCCGGGGCGCGTAGCAGGCTTCCGGACATCGAGGCTGGCGCGGGCCAGCACAAGGCCGGCCAGAATCAACGCGATGACGCCACCGGCCGCCGCGAGCGCCCAGCGCCACGACCCGGTTGCATGCGTCACGCCGACCACGAACACCGGAGCCAGCGCCCAGCCCAGATTGCCGGAGATGCCGTGCGCCGCATAGGCGTGGCCCAGCCGCGGCGTGCTGACGCGCTGGTTCAGGATCGAGAAGTCCACCGGATGGAACACGCAGTTGCCAATTCCAGCGATCACCATGAACAACAGCAGCGCCGCATAGTTCGGGCTGACGGCGAGCCCCAGCGTGGCGACAGCCAGACACGTCAGACCGCCGAACAACACACGCCGCGCGCCGCAGCGATCGACCACGAACCCAGCCATCGCCTGTCCGCCGCACGAGACGACATAGAACACGGTCAGCATCGCGCCGAGCTCGGTATTGCTGAGCGCCATCGCCGCGCCAATCCACGGAAACAGCGGCGGGACGATCAGCTGGCAAAAATGCGACAGGCCGTGCGCCAGACTCACCGCGCCGATGGTCGGTGCATCGTGTCGCAACGGCATGGGGCTGGTCAGCGTGCTCATGCGGCTGCCATTGTCTGCGCGGCTGGCTTGGTGTGTGACATTCCCGGCGGTCAAGGCCCGAGGGCCTGGCCAATTGCAAGAATTGTCACGCAATGTTGGTGGTGGCGACCGGGCCTGACATCCCCCAACACCGTTTCGACTCAAAGACGACGCTCGGTCACTAGAGTGCCCTGACCCCCTGGCTTTGCACAAGCATCGACATGCTCAAGACCCTGTTCGGCGACCTCGGCCCGAAACCGCTGGAAGGCCCGTCCTACGGCGAGACCGAAGTGGTTTTTGCTGCCACGGCGGTGCTCGACGAGAAGGTGCCGGCCGCCCTGCCGCGGGAGCACGACCCGCACGTGGTGGACGTGTTCGTGGCCGGCTCGCCCGCGGTCACGATCCGCGAGCACTTCACGACCTCGCGCGCCGACCTTGGCCAGGCGCCGTCGATGATCACCTTGCTCGATCCGTCGCGCTTGTGGGCGCCCGCGGTTGTCAAGGCCTTGTCCGACGCAAGCGGCCAGCCGGTCGAGAAGCTGCACCTGCGCGAACGCGGCACGCTGCGCACACTGGCCGTCGTCGAGCGCACCGCGGTCCCGCGGCGCACCGGGGGCCCGCTGAAGATCTACCACGCCGACGTCCGCGCGTCCGGTCTCGAACACGATGAGATCGTCAACGCGCTGGCCGAGCGTTCGCACATGACGGCAGTGATCGTCGGCGCGTTGCAACCGCATGCAGTGGACGCACTGCTGCGCTCGCTGCTGATGGCCACGCAGCAGCCCGATTGGCATTGCCCCTGGCTGGTGTTCCTGCTGCCTCCTGGCGCGGCGATGCTGCGTCACCGCGTGCTCAGCCAGCAATGGCCCAGCGGCGTGCGCGCCACGGCACTGGCCGAAACGCTCAACGGCGCCTCGACGGTGTGGAACACCGTGCTCTCGGCCTGGGAAGCCTGCGCCAACGCGCCCACCTTCTCGCCCAGTGCTCCGGGCAGGCTGGTGGACGACGCCGGCCTGAGCAAGGCGCTGTTCTCCCTGGTGCGCACCGAGGGTGTGATCGCCAGCGGCGTCGTCGACCTGACCACCGGTGATCTGATGGCGCATGACAGCCGTGACAGCCTGAACATCGATCTCGCCGCGCGCGCGCGGCGGTTGACCGCGGCGCGCCGGGTCTTCAGCAGCCAGGCCGATCCGGCTGCCGGCAGTGAAGAACTGATGGTGACCCAAGGCGGGCGCATCGAGTTGCTGCGCGCCGTGCAGCCCGGCCCGAGCAACTTCGGCATGTTGCTGGTGCTGGACCGCCGCCTCGCCAATCTGCCGTTGATCCGGTTCAAGCTGACGCAGGCCGAAAAGCACCTGGCCTAACCGCGTGATCGCGGCTGGGCTACGATTCCTGCCCAGCCCCTCGACAGGATGCCGCCGGGAACGGCGGCCACGCGCATGAGCCAAGTGCTGTACGACTACACGCGAGCCGATTCCAGCGGCGCCAGTTGCGTAGCCCATGCCTGGGCCAAGGTGCCCGAGCCGTTGACGCCAACGCGCCGGGCCGAACTGAAGGCGCGCATCGCGCAGGAGTTCAAGGCTCGGCAGGCGGTGCTCGTCGCGCACTACTACGTCGACGGCGATCTGCAGGACCTGGCGCTGGAAACCGGCGGCTGCGTGGCCGATTCGCTCGAGATGGCGCGTTTCGGCCGCGACCATGCGGCGCAGACGCTCATCGTTGCCGGCGTTCGTTTCATGGGCGAGACGGCCAAGATCCTGTCGCCGCACAAGCGCGTGCTGATGCCCGACCTCGATGCGACCTGCTCGCTCGACCTGGGATGCCCGCCCGACGAGTTCGCGCGCTTCTGCGACGCGCATCCCGACCGCAAGGTCGTCGTCTATGCCAACACCAGCGCCGCGGTGAAGGCGCGGGCGGACTGGATGGTGACCAGTTCGTGCGCGCTGGCCATCGTGGAACACCTGCACCGCGCAGGGGAAAAGATCCTGTGGGCGCCCGACCGGCATCTCGGTCGCTACATCCAGCAGCGAGACCGGCGCCGACATGCTGATGTGGGACGCCGCCTGCATCGTCCACGACGAGTTCAAGGGCATCGAGCTGGAGCTGCTGCGCAGGAACACCCGGCGGCGACGGTGCTGGTGCACCCCGAATCGCCCGAGCCGGTGATCGCACAGGCCGATGTGGTGGGTTCGACCTCGCAGCTGCTGAAGGCCGTGGTCGACGGCACGGCGCGCGAGTACATCGTGGCCACCGACAACGGCATGTTCCATCGGATGCGGCAGCTGGCGCCCGGCAAGACGCTGATCGAAGCACCCACCGCGGGCCACAGCGCCACCTGCAAGAGCTGCGCGCATTGCCCCTGGATGGCGATGAACGCACTTGGCGGCGTGCTGGCCTGCCTGGAGCAGGGCCAGGGCGAGATTCTGGTGCCCGAGCCCACGCGCAGCCAGGCCCTCGGCTGCATCGACCGGATGCTCGACTTCGTGGCCAAGAACCCGTCGGCCATTGTCCAACCACAACGAGGCTTCGTACGCGACATCGGGGTGGCCTGATGCTGCACTTCGAGTTCAACGAAACGCTTCAGCAGGCGCGCGAGCGCAACGTTCGCGACGCGCTGCTCGAAGACGTGGGCCGCGGCGACTGGACCGGACAGCTCATCCCGAGGGGTGCACCGTGAAAGCCCAGGTGCGGGTGCGCGAGGCGGCGGTGCTCGCGGGCCGCGACTGGTTCGACGGCGTCGTCCAGGCCGTGGACAGCCGCAGCACGCGTCGACTGGCGCTATGCGGAGGGCGCCGACATGCAGGCCGACTCGGTGGTCTGCGAGCTGGCCGGCGACGCCCGCGCGTTGCTCACGGCCGAACGGCCGGCGCTGAACTTCCTGCAGCTGCTGTCGGGCACGGCCAGCATGACCCGGGCGTTCGTGCGCGCGATGGCAGGGGCGTCGCCGAATCCGCGCGGCTGCGCCGTGCTCGACACGCGCAAGACCTTGCCCGGCCTGCGCCAGGCGCAGAAGTACGCGGTGCGCGTGGGCGGCGGCGGCAACCAGCGCCTGGCGCTGTGGCACGGCATCCTGATCAAGGAAAACCACATCGCGGCCGCCGGCGGCGTGACGGCGGCGCTTCACCAGGCGCTGGCGCTGCGCAGCCGGCGTGGAGATCCAGATCGAGGTGGAAACGCTGGATCAGCTGATGGAGGCGCTCGCGGCCGGCGCCACCAGCGTGCTGCTGGACAACTTCACGCTGCCGCGCATGCGCGAGGCCGTCGCCCTGACGGCCGGCCGCGCGGTGCTGGAAGCGTCGGGCGGCGTCACGCTCGAGCAGCTGCGCGAGGTCGCCGCCACGGGCGTCGACCGTATCTCGATCGGCAAGTTGACGAAGGACGTGCGCGCGATCGATTTCTCGATGCGTGTGATCAGCAGCTGATTCAGCTTCGGCTGTGCGCGGGGCGTGTCAGCACGGTGGGCAGACTCACCGGCAGCGTGGCCGGAAAATCCCGGCTGAAGTGCAAGCCGCGGCTCTCGTGCCGCACCAGCGCCGAGCGCACGATCAGCTCGGCGCACTCGACCAGGTTGCGCAGCTCCAGCAGGTCGCGAGTGACGCGGAAGTTGGCGTAGTAGTCGTCGATCTCGCTCCGCAGCAGCTCGATGCGGTGCAGCGCCCGCTCCAGGCGCTTGGTGGTGCGCACGATGCCGACGTAGTTCCACATCAGCAGTCGCAGCTCGTCCCAGTTGTGCGCGATCACCACCTGCTCGTCGGCGTCCTCGACCTGGCTCTCGTCCCACGGCGGTACCGGCGGAGTCGACAGCCGCTTTGTCGCCAGGATGTGGGTCGCGCAGGTGCGGCCGAGCACCACGCACTCGAGCAGCGAATTGCTGGCCAGCCGGTTCGCCCCATGCAGCCCCGTATAGGTGGTCTCGCCGACGGCGTAGAGCCCGGCCACGTCGGCCTGACCATTGAGGTCCGATACCACGCCGCCGCAGGTGTAGTGTGCCGCCGGCACCACCGGGATCGGCTGCCTGGCGATGTCGATCCCGAGGCTGAGGCAGCGGGCATGAATGGTCGGGAAATGCTCCTTCAAGAACGCCTCGCCCAGGTGCGTGGCGTCGAGCCACACGTGATCCACGCCATGCTTCTTCATCTCGAAGTCGATCGCCCGGGCCACGATGTCGCGCGGTGCGAGTTCCGCGCGCGGGTCATGGGCCGGCATGAAACGCGTGCCGTCGGGCAGCTTGAGGTATGCACCCTCGCCGCGCATCGCCTCGGTGATCAGGAAGCTGCGCTCCTGCGGGTGGTACAGGCAGGTCGGGTGGAACTGGATGAACTCCATGTTGCCGATCCGGCAGCCGGCCCGCCACGCCATCGCGATGCCGTCGCCGGTGGCGGTGTCGGGGTTGCTGGTGTACCGGTAGACCTTGCCGACCCCACCGGTTGCCAGTACCACCGCGGCAGCCGGCAGTGTCTCGACCCGGCGCGCATCGATGTCGAGCGCGTAGACGCCGTAGCAGCGTGCCGTCTCGGCTCGCCGGAGGTGGCGGGAGGTGATGAGGTCGATCGCCATCCAGCGTTCGCGCATCACGACATTGGCGTGAGCGCGCGCCTTGGCCAACAAGGCCTCGTGGATCGCGCGCCCGGTGGCATCGGCCGCATGGGCGATGCGCCGCACGGCGTGGCCACCTTCGCGTGTGAGGTGCAGACCCAGCGGACCACTCGGGTCGGGCGAGAACGGCACACCTTGGTCGACCAGCCACTGCACGGCAGAGGCGCTGTGCTCGGCGATGAATCGCGCCGTGTGCTCGTCCACCAACCCGGCACCGGCATCCTGGGTGTCGCGCACATGTGATTCGATGCTGTCGTCGCTGCCGAGTACGCCGACGATGCCACCCTGAGCCCAGGCCGTGGCGGCCTCGTCGAGGTCGCGTTTGGCCAGCACGATGACCTGGCGCTGCTGCGCCAACTCCAGCGCCACGGTCAACCCGGCGAGTCCGGCGCCGATCACGACAACCGGGGACAGTGTGTTTGGCATCAATGGTCCAAGGGTTGGCTGGGCGGGCATTCTACGAAGGCGGACCGTTGTCACGCGTGCTATCGGCGGCGATCAGACGACCGACTCAGTCTGGCGAGCATTGTGACGAAATCCCGACGACCGGCGCGCATGCGGCGCCTACACTGCGAGCAGGTCCGCGCGAGGCCACGGCCTTCCGAGGAGCACGACCATGCCAAAACCGATCCATCAGATGTCCCAATGGGACGCCTCGGTCCACAACTCCCGGACTCCGGAGGAGGCTTGGCAGGCGACGCGCGAGCTGACCCAGGTGGCCACGCAGATCCTGACCAACCGCGAGGAATACCTGGCCCCCGATCGGCACGAGATCGGACGCCGCATCGGCGACCAGCAGCACGAGATGTTCGTGGTCTGCGACCCGTCGGAGGCGATGCAGCAGCAGTTCCAGCAGAACTCGCCCGATTTCATCGCGATTCACGATATCGCCAGCGATTCGTCGCTGCGCATCCTGGCTGGCTTGGCCGCCGCCACGCAACGCAAGGTGCAGAAGCTGGTGATCCGACGCCAAGGCCATGGCGTGGCGTTGGCCACGCTGGATTTCGCCGAACTGCCGGGCGTCAATGGCCAGGCGCTGCGCGTCTATTCAACCCGGGTGGACGCGGACACACAGCAGCGCCAGGCCCTGGCGCGCGTGCTGCTGGCCTTCGCGCGGCTCGGCGTGGTGATGATCGGCGACCTGCCACCGCACGCGCTCGAGTCCGCGCTGCAACCGCTGCGCGAAGGCATTGGCCGTGGCCCTTGGCCGAGCCGCCAACTCCTGGTCGTGCCCTTGGCCGCAGCCGGACCCGTAGCGCAGCAGGCAACCCACCTGGCCGGACGCTCCGGGGTACAGGTCACGACCACCGCGCAGGCGGTCAAGCCATCCGACGCCTGGGCCTACATCAGTGACGCGTGGAATCGTGTCCGCGACGGGGGCACCTCGGGTGCCGCTCCCGCTGCTGCACCCGCCGCGGCTGCAGCCAGCCCGAGCAGCATCGCGTTTCCCGCTCCGATACGCCCGGTGGCGCCGGCCGCGGTCGCGCCGCTGCCGATGCAGCCGATGCCGCCCACCGCACGAGCTGCGTCTGCACCCGCGGAAAGCCAGAATCCCTGGCAGGCCTATGTGCGCCAGTGCATCGAGATCACCGGGATGATCAGCTGTTGCGTCTTCGAGCTCGGCAGCCAACGCACGCTGGCTCACGCCGGCGCGCGACCTGGCCCGGCGTCGTTGGCCACCCAGGGCGCGGCCTTGTATCAGGCGACGATCGAGGCGGCCAAGGCCATGGGGCTACCCGCGGGCCCGCCAGACGTTGCGGTCACCTACAGCGCCCATCACCTGGTGTTGCGCGGCATTCCGGGCCATCCCGGCCTGGCGCTGCACGCCGTGCTCGACAGCCACGCCGCCAACCTGACGCTGGTGCGCTTGAAGCTGCAACGTCTGGACCCCGAGCCGGCGACGGCCTGACACCGCGCGCGACGAACCGCCGACGCGCCGGAGCGCGGCGGCGCATCCGCAGTCAGTGCACGACGCGGCCGAAGGTGAACTCGCCCTTCTTCACGTCCACCGGCACCACGTCCTTCGGGCCGAAACGGCCTTCCAGAATCAGCTTGGCAACCGGGTTCTCGATGCGCTGTTGAATGGCCCGCTTCAGCGGCCGCGCGCCGAACACCGGGTCGAAGCCGACCTTGGCGATCTCGATCACGGCCTCGGGCGACACGTCGAGCTTCATGTCCATCTTCTCGAGGCGCGCCTCCAGCACCTTGAGCTGGATGCGGGCGATCGATTCGATGTGCTTTTGGTCGAGCGCATGGAACACCACCGTCTCGTCGATGCGGTTCAGGAACTCGGGTCGGAAATGTGCCTTGACCTCCGTCCACACCGCGTCGCGAATGTCTTCGCTCGGTTGCCCGGCCATCTGCATGATCATCTGCGAGCCCAGATTGCTGGTCATCACGATCACCGTGTTCTTGAAGTCGACGGTTCGACCCTGCCCGTCGGTCAGCCGGCCGTCGTCGAGCACCTGCAGCAGCACATTGAACACGTCCGGGTGCGCTTTTTCCACCTCGTCGAGAAGCAGCACGCTGTAGGGGCGGCGCCGCACGGCTTCGGTGAGGTAGCCGCCCTCGTCGTAGCCCACGTAGCCCGGCGGCGCGCCGATCAGCCGACTGACGCTGTGCTTCTCCATGAACTCGCTCATGTCGATGCGCACCATGTGATCGTCGCTGTCGAACAGGAAGCCTGCCAACGCCTTGCACAACTCGGTCTTGCCCACGCCGGTGGGGCCCAGGAACAGGAACGAGCCCAACGGCCGGTTCGGGTCCGACAGACCGGCACGTGAACGGCGGATCGCATCGGCCACGGCCACGATCGCCTCGTCCTGCCCGACCACGCGTTCGTGCAGCTTGGTTTCCATCTGCAGCAGTTTGTCGCGCTCGCCCTGCATCAGCTTGGACACCGGAATGCCGGTGGAGCGCGAGACGACCTCGGCGATCTCCTCGGCGCCGACCAGCGTGCGCAGCAGTTGCGGCGCAGAACCCTTGCCGCCCTTGCCCTTGCCGGCCTCCTTGACTTGCGCTTCCTTCAGGCGCTTTTCCAGCTCGGGCAGCTTGCCGTACTGCAACTCCGCCACCTTGTTGAAGTCGCCCTTGCGCTTGAGCTCCTCGATCTGGAAACGCATCCGGTCGATCTCTTCCTTCACCAGCGCCGAGCCTTGTGCCGTGGCCTTCTCGGACTTCCAGATTTCCTCCAGGTCGGCGTATTCACGCTCGAGCTTGGTGATTTCCTCGCCAATCAGGCCCAGACGCCGCTGTGACGCGTCGTCGTGCTCCTTCTTCATCGCCTCGCGCTCGATCTTCAGCTGGATCAGGCGGCGATCCAGTTTGTCCATCGCCTCGGGTTTCGAGTCGATCTCGATCTTGATCTTGGCTGCGGCCTCGTCGATCAGGTCGATCGCCTTGTCGGGCAGGAAGCGGTCGGTAATGTAGCGGTGGCTCAGCTCGGCCGCGGCCACGATGGCCGGGTCGGTGATCTCCACGCCGTGGTGCACCTCGTACTTCTCCTGCAAGCCACGCAGGATGGCAATCGTGGCCTCGACGCTCGGCTCTTCGACCAGCACCTTCTGGAAGCGCCGCTCGAGCGCAGCATCCTTCTCGACATACTTGCGGTATTCGTTCAGCGTCGTGGCGCCGATGCAGTGCAGCTCGCCGCGCGCCAGTGCGGGCTTGAGCATGTTGCCGGCATCGATGGCGCCTTCGGCCTTGCCGGCACCGACCATCGTGTGCAGTTCGTCGATGAAGAGGATGATCCGCCCTTCGTCGGCCGCCACCTCCTTGAGCACGGCCTTCAGGCGCTCCTCGAACTCGCCGCGGTACTTGGCACCGGCCAGCAGGCCGGCCATGTCGAGCACCAGCACCCGCTTGTCCTTCAGCGTTTCGGGCACCTCGCCGTTGACGATGCGCTGCGCGAGCCCTTCGACAATGGCCGTCTTGCCGACACCCGGCTCGCCGATCAGCACCGGGTTGTTCTTGCTGCGCCGCTGCAGCACCTGGATCGCGCGGCGGATTTCGTCGTCGCGACCGATCACCGGATCGAGCTTGCCCTGGCGCGCGCGCTCCGTGAGGTCGAGCGTGTATTTCTTCAGCGCTTCGCGCTGGCCTTCGGCCTCGGCCGAATCCACTGTCGAGTTGCCGCGCACGGCTTCCAGCGCGGCCTCGAGCGACTTGCGCGTCAGGCCGTGGCCGCGCACGATGCCGCCCAGGTCGGTCTTGCTGTCGGCCAGGGCGAGCAGGAACATCTCGCTGGCGATGAACTGGTCGCCGCGTTTGCCCGCTTCCTTTTCTGCGGTTTGCAGCAGCATCACGAGGTCACGACCCGGCTGCACCGGCTGCCCCCCGCCTTTCACCTGCGGGAAGGCACCGATCGCGGTGTCCATGGCGGTGCGCAACGCAGCGATGTTGGCGCCCGCGCGCTCGAGCAGCGCCTTCGGCCCGTCGTCCTGCGCGAGCATGGCGCTCAACAGGTGCGCCGGCTCGATGTACGGGTTGTCGCGCGCAACCGCCTGGCTCTGTGCGTCGGCCAAGGCCTGCTGAAAGGCGGTGGTGAGCTTGTCGAATCGCATCGGGAAATCCTTTCGATTGCGTCGGAGTTAGGGGCGAACCGCATCGTTTCAAGCCCGGCGGCCCGGCCTTTGCGGCGAATCAAGCAGCGCCGTCAACGGGCGTCAGGAACTTCGGACTAAAGCGGCTCGCCCAAGCGCCGGTAACGCCCGGCGTGGTACAGCAGCGGCGGCCCCCCGTGCGTGACGGCGTGTCGAACCTTGCCGATGAACAGGCGATGGTCACCCTGCGAGTGTGCGCTGTGCGCATCGCACTCGAACACGGCCACCGCACCGGCCAGCACGGGAACGCCGCTGTGGCCGGCGCTCCAGCGCCCGAGTTCGAACTTGTGCGTCGAGGTGCTGGCGAAGCGCCGGGACAGTTCCAGTTGAGTCTCGGCCAGCACATTGACGGCGAAATGATGGGTTGCCTCGAAGGTGGCCAGGCTCGGGCTTTCGGCGCGCAGCGACCACAGCACCAGGGGCGGCTCGAGCGACAACGCCGCGAACGAATTGACGGTCAAGCCGACCGGCACGCCGTTGTCGTCGCGACAGGTGACGATCGTCACACCGGTGGCGAAACGCCCAAGTGCCGAACGCAGGGCCGCAGAACCCGCCGATGGGTCGAACGGGCCTCGGGTGGTCACCGGCCGGCCCCGACGGTCCGGGCGTCGCCGTGACAGGGTGCGAGAAGGTGCACTCGAGTGCCGCTGCGTCGCAAGTTTCAGCCTCGCAGCAGAGGCCGGAGCATCGCGCCACGGGCCACGACAGGACCCGCCGACCCCAGCCTAGGGCGCGTCATGCCGCGTTGCCCATGCTCAGCCCCCAGCGCGACAGCGCGGCGTCGTCGGACTGGCGGGCGTCGACCCAATGTGCCCCATCGGGGGTGGTTTCCTTCTTCCAGAACGGGGCCTGGGTCTTCAGATAGTCCATCAGGAACTCACAGGCCAGAAAGGCCTCGTGCCGATGCCCGGAACTGACCGCCACGAGCACGATCTGGTCGCCCGGCAACAGCGGTCCGACGCGGTGGACCACCCGCACGCCACGGATGTCAAAGCGCCGGCGGGCCTGCTCGATCATGGCCTCGATCGCCCGCTCGGTCATGCCGGGGTAATGCTCGAGCTCCATCGCCTGCACCCGGCTGGCCGTCGCTGCGGTCGCGCACGGTGCCTACGAATGACGCCACGGCGCCCACCTGCGCGTCGCCTTCGCGCAGCGAAGCCACCGCCTCGCCGAGGTCGAAATCGGCCTGCTGGATCGTCACGCTGGGGCGCTGCATGCGCGCAATTCTGTCATGCGGCCCGGGCCGGTGTCGGCCGCGGGCCATTGGGATGGGGCCTTACCCGCCGGTCACCGGAGGGAAAAACGCGACCTCCGCACCTTCATGCAAGCGCACGGAGTCATCGGCCATCAGCTGGTCGACCGCATAGCGCACCGCACGGCCTCGTGCCAACAGCCGGGCGTATTCGCCGCCACGGGCCGCGAGCGCGTCGCGCAACTCGCCCACCGTCGCGTCAGCCGAAATTTCAAAGAGCTCCGCAGGGCCGAACGCCTCGCGCAGCGACGCGAAGTAACGTACCTCGATGCGGATAGTGCCAGCGCTCATGTCATCAATTGCGGCAACGGCAGAAAGCTCACGGTGTCGCCGCGCGCGATGGCGCGTGATGGCGGGTTGTCGATCAGCCCTTCGGCCCAGACCAGCGACGTCAGGACGCCGGAGCCCTGGTTCGGGTAGATCTCCAGCGTTCCGTCTGCGGCCACCCGCGCCCGCAAGAATTCGCGCCGTTTGTCGGGCCGGGGCCAGTCGAAGCCGGCCTTCATCGGCACAGGCCGCGGCAGGGTCGGCCTTAGCGCCGGCCATCATTCGCAGCAATGGCATCACGGCCAGCAGGAAGGTCACCATGCTGGACACCGGGTTGCCCGGCAGACCGACGAACAGCGACTCGCCGTCCGCTGCACGCCGCACGGCGCCGAAGGCCAGCGGCTTGCCGGGCTTGATGGCGATCTGCCAGAGGTCGAGCCGGCCCTCGGCCTGCAGTGCGGGCTTCAGGTGGTCTTCCTCGCCGACCGACACGCCGCCGCAGCTGAGCACCAGGTCGGCCTGCGCGGCCGCCTGCCTGAGCGCTTCTCGCGTGGCATCCAGCCGGTCGGCGACGATGCCGAGGTCGATCGCTTCGCAGCCTGCAGGCCTGCAAAAGCGCCGCGCAGCGTGAAACGGTTGGAGTTGTAGATGGCACCGGGCTTGAGCGGCTCGCCCGGCATCGCGAGTTCGTCGCCGGTCGAAAAGAGCGCCACGCGCGGCCGGCGCCATACCTTCAGACTGCCGACGCCGACCGACGCGGCCATGCCCATCGCCTGCGGCGTGACGCGCGCGCCCGTGTGCAGCACCACGGCGCCGCGCCGAACATCCTCGCCGCGCCGACGGATTTCCAGGCCGGCGGTTGGCACGCAGCGGATGCGAACGCCGCCGAATCCGGCGCCCGTGGGCTTCACCGCCTCGCAAAGCTCCTGCATGACCACGGCATCCGCACCCTGAGGCACCTGGGCACCGGTGAAGATGCGCGCGGCCGTGCCGGCTTGCAGCGGCTGGCCGACCACGCCCGCCGGTATGCGCTGCGAAACCGGCAGGACCACACCTTCGATCGTCACATCGGCAGACCGCACGGCGTAGCCGTCCATTGCGCTGTTGTCCTCGGGCGGTACGTCGAGGCCCGATCGGACGTCCTCGGCCAACACGCGGTGCAACGCATCGAAGGTGGACACGACCTCGGTGTGCGTCGGCGCGTGCTCCGCGGCGCCGTGAAGCAGGCGCTGCACGGCCTCGTCCAGGCTCATCAACGGCGGCCGGTCAGCCGCGTTGCTCGTGCTGGTACTCATGTCGGGCACCTTGTTCAAGAAGGAATTGTGCCAACGACTCGACATCGGCGCGCGCGAACACCGGTCGCTGCGTGGGTACCGGCAGCGCCTGCGGAGTATCGCTGACCAGGGCCACCACGAACGGGTCGTCCGGGTACAGCGGCTGGGCGCCACCCACCGGATCGAGAAACTCGAACTTCAGGATGTCGGCGTGTTTAAAACCCTCGACCAGCACCCAGTCGCAGTCGATCAACTCGGCAACCAGCTGGTGTACGCTGGGTGCGCCCGTTACCTGGTAGTCGCGCAGCTTGGCCAGTCGCTGGTCTGAGGCGATCAGAACCTCCGATACGCCGGCCTGGCGGTAGCGCCAGCTGTCCTTGCCCGGCTGGTCGAGCTCGAATCCACCGGGCGCGTGCTTGATCAACGACACACACAGGCCCCGCGCACGCAGCATCGGCAGCAGCCGCTCGATCAGCGTTGTCTTGCCGGCGCCCGAAGGCCCGAAGAAGCCGGCAACCTTCATCGGTCGATCATCCCATGTCGCGTGCGGCGATCAACGCCTTCACGCGCTCGGCATCGGCCGGCAGGACCTCGCAGCGCCGGGGCAATGACTCCAGACCCTGCAGCGCCGCCGGTCGCGGCGGTTCATGACCGAGGGCCTCGACGATGGTGGCGGCGAACTTGACCGGCAGCGCCGTCTCCAGCACGACCACCGACTCACCCGGCCCGCGCAGCTGGCGCGCCACCTGCAAGCCATCGGCCGTGTGCGGATCAACCAGCGTCGCGAATCGGTGCCAGGTGTCGCGAATGGTGGCCAACCGGTCGGCATGGGTGCTGCGGCCCGACACGAAGCCGAGCCGGGCGCAGCGCGCATGGGCCGCACTGTCGAGCGTGAATCCGCCGTCGCGCGACAGGCGCGTGGCGAACAGGTCGCGGATCCGAGCCGCATCACGCTCAAGCAGGTCGAAGACGAAACGCTCGAAATTCGACGCCTTGCTGATGTCCATCGACGGGCTGGAGGTTTCATGGGTCTCGGCCGCCACGCGCACACGGTAGCGGCCGCTGCGGAAGAACTCGTCGAGCACGTCGTTCTCATTGGTTGCCACCAGCAGCCGGCCGATCGGCAGGCCCATCATGCGGGCGACATGGCCGGCACACACGTTGCCGAAGTTGCCCGACGGCACGGCGAAGCTCACGACTTGCTCGTCGCTGCGGGTGGCCTGAAACCAGCCGGCGAAGTAGTACACGACCTGCGCCAGCAGGCGCGCCCAGTTGATGGAGTTGACGCTGCCGATGTGGTGCCGGCGCTTGAACTCCAGGTCGGCGCTGACGGCCTTGACGATGTCCTGGCAGTCGTCGAAGACACCTTCGATGGCGATGTTGTGGATATTGGCATCCGGCAGGCTGTACATCTGAGCCTGCTGGAACGGGCTCATGCGACCGTGGGGCGACAGCATGAACACCTGCACGCCGGCTTTGCCGCGCATCGCGTACTCGGCGGCGCTGCCGGTGTCGCCCGACGTGGCGCCCAGGATGTTCAAGCGCTCGCCGCGCCGGGCCAGTTCGTATTCGAACAGGCCACCGAGCATCTGCATCGCGATGTCCTTGAAGGCCAGCGTCGGCCCGTTGGACAGGGCTTCGATCCACAAGCCCGGCTCGAGCGGCCGCAACGGCGTGATGGCGTCGGTGCCGAAGCGTTCACGCGTGTAGGTACGCCGGCACAACGCGCGCAGGTCGCCGGGCGCAATGTCGTCGATGTACAGCGCGAGGATCTCGTAGGCCAGGTCGGCGTAGGGCAAGCCACGCCAGCGCGCAAGCTGGGCCGAGTCCACCTGCGGATAGCGCTCGGGCAGATAGAGGCCGCCGTCGGGCGCCAGGCCCTCCAGCAGGATCTCGCAGAAACGGCGCGGCGTCGCGTCGCCGCGTGTGCTGACGTAGCGCATCTCAGTTCAGCTCTTCCTTGCGGATCCGAACGATCTGGCCGAGCACCGTGGCCAACGCCTGCATCTTGGCCAGCGCCTGGTTCATGCGCCCTTCTGGCGTGTCGTGCGTCAGGATGATCAGGTCGGTCTGGCGCTCACCCTCGGCCGATTCGCGCTGCAGCACGGCGTCGATCGAGATGTCGTGTTCGGCCAGGATGGTGGTGATGCGCGACAGCACACCGGTCTGATCGGCCACGCGCAGCCTCAGGTAGAACGACGTCACCACCTGCTCCACCGGCAGGATCGGTGTGTCGTCCAGTGCATCGGGCTGGAACGCCAGATGCGGCACGCGATGGTCCGGGTCGGCCGTGTGCAACCGGGTGATGTCCACCAGGTCGGCCACGACGGCCGAGGCGGTCGGTTCCGACCCGGCACCCTTGCCGTAATAGAGCGTGGTGCCCACGGCATCGCCCTGCACCACCACGGCGTTCATCGCGCCCTCGACGTTGGCGATCAGGCGCTTGGACGGTATCAGCGTCGGGTGCACGCGTAACTCGATGCCCTGCGGCGTGCGCCGCGTGATACCAAGCAACTTGATGCGATAGCCCAGTTGTTCGGCGTAACGGATGTCGGTGGCCTGCAGCGTGGTGATGCCCTCCACGTGGGCGCGTTCGAACTGCATCGGCACGCCGAAGGCGATGGCGCACATGATCGTGGCCTTGTGGGCAGCGTCGATGCCCTCGATGTCGAACTTCGGATCGGCCTCGGCATAACCCAGGCGCTGCGCCTCCTTCAGCACGACCTGGAAGTCCAGCCCCTTGTCGCGCATCTCGCTGAGGATGAAGTTGGTCGTGCCGTTGATGATGCCGGCCACCCATTCGATTCGGTTGGCGGTCAGGCCCTCGCGCAGCGCCTTGATGATCGGGATGCCGCCGGCCACGGCGGCTTCGAAGGCGACGATCACGCCCTTGGCATGTGCAGCCTTGAAGATCTCGTTGCCATGCACGGCCAGCAGCGCCTTGTTGGCGGTGACCACATGCTTGCCCGCAGCGATGGCCTCGAGGACCAGGGTCCGGGCGATGCCGCAGCCGCCGATGAGCTCGACGACGATGTCGATGGCCGGGTCGGCGATCACCGCACGGGCATCACCGACGACGCGAACCGCGTCGCCGACGATCGAGCGCGCGCGCTGCACGTCGAGGTCGGCCACCATGGCGATCTCGATGCCACGGCCTGCGCGCCGGCGGATTTCCTGCTGGTTGCGCTGCAACACCTTGAAGGTGCCGCTGCCGACCGTGCCGATGCCCAGCAGACCGACTTGAATGGGTTTCATGAGAGGCCTTCTGCAGCGTTGCCGCTATGTCGTGTACCGCTTGCGCAGGTGGGCGAGGAAGCGGTCGATTCGCCCGATCGCCTCGGTCAGGTCGTCGGCATTGGGCAGGAACACGAGGCGAAAGTGATCTGGCGCAGGCCAGTTGAATCCGGTGCCCTGCACGATCAGCACTTTTTCTTCGGCCAGCAGGTCGTAGGCGAACTGCTGATCGTCGGTGATCGGATAGACCTTCGGATCCAGCCGCGGGAACATATAAAGGGCAGCCTTGGGCTTGACCACGCTGACGCCCGGTATCGCGCTCAGAAGCCCATACGCCAGGTCACGCTGCCGGCACAGCCGCCCGCTGGGTGCGACGAGATCCTTGATGCTCTGGTAGCCACCCAGCGCGGTCTGGATGGCCAACTGACCCGGCGTGTTGGAACACAGCCGCAACGAGGCCAGCATGTTCAGGCCTTCGATGTAGTCGCGCGCGTCGCGCTTGTTGCCCGACACGACCATCCATCCGGCACGGTAGCCGCATGAACGGTAGTTTTTCGACAGCCCGTTGAAGGTGACGAACAGCACGTCGTCGGCCAGCGACGCGATGCTGGTGTGCGTATTGCCGTCGTACAGCGTCTTGTCGTAGATCTCGTCGGCAAAGATGATCAGCTGGTGCTGGCGCGCGATGTCGACCAGTTCGCGAAGCAGATCGGCCGGGTAAAGCGCACCGGTCGGGTTGTTCGGGTTGATCACCACGAGCGCGCGGGTGCGGGAGGTGATCCTGCGTTTCAGGTCGGCCAGATCGGGCAGCCAGCCGGAACCCTCGTCGCACAGGTAGTGCACCGGGCGCCCACCGGACAAGCCCACGACCGCGGTCCACAACGGGTAGTCGGGCGCCGGTACCAGCACCTCGTCCCCGTCGTCGAGCAGCGCATTGAGGCCGAAGGCGATCAGCTCGGATGCACCATTGCCCAGATAGACGTCGTCGACCGCGACGCCCGCGATGCCTTTTTCCTGCGTGTAGTGCACCACCGCCTTGCGCGGCGCGAACAGCCCCTTGCTGTCGGTGTAGCCGGCGCTCGACGGCAGATTGCGGATCATGTCCTGCACGATCTCGTCGGGCGGATCGAGGCCGAACACGGCGAGGTTGCCGATGTTCAGTTTGATGATCTTGTAGCCCTCCTCCTCCATCTGCCGCGCCTTGTCGAGCACGGGACCTCGGATGTCGTAGGCCACGTTGGCGAGCTTGCTGGACTTGGCGATCGGCTTCACAGCGCGCGCTCCTGGCGGGTCGTGGGTGGTGGGACGCCTGCTGCGCCGCAATATCTATAATTTAACCATAGCGCCCGACAGCGTGTCCTCGCCAATGCCTGCCCGAGCTCGGCGTGCACGAAGCCCGTGAAATTCCAGCCCGACTACCTTGATGGCGTGAACACCATCGCGCGCCACGACCGCGCGGGGATCTGGGTGGCATCTCGGCAGTACTCCGGCAGCGTGCTCGTGCCCTGGGTAGGTGAAGTCCGGCTTTGGTCGCCACGCGCATTCGATGAACTGGCGCCGGCGCACTTCGACGAGATTCTCGAGCTCGAGCCGGAGCTGGTGATTTTCGGCAGCGGGCGAGCGCATCCGCTTCGTCGCGGCGCCGATGATTCGGGGCCTGATCGAACGCCGCATTGGATTCGAGGCGATGGACACGGCTGCGGCCTGTCGCACGTTCAACGTGCTGGTCAGCGAAGGTCGTTCGGTGGTCGCAGCGCTGCTGATCGATGCGCCACCGCGCTGAATCGGTTGCCGATGGCGGCGCTCCCGCTGGCTCCGCTCGGGCCTTCCCGACCCCATTGTCGGGCGGCCTGCCGCGAAACTTTATAATGAACGGCTGTGCCTGACCGGGCACCCACGCCAACGACAAAGCCGCTGTCATGACGCCCGTCCTCAACAAACCCCTGCCTGAGTTCGAAGCCGCCGCGACGAGCGGCGTGAAATTCACCCCGCAGGCGCAGGCGGGTCGCCTGGTTGTCTTGTACTTCTATCCGAAAGACCACACCCCCGGCTGCACGACCGAGGCGATGCAGTTCCGCGACCGCCACAAGGATTTCGTGAAGGCAGGCGCGGTGGTGTTCGGCGTGTCGCGCGACAACATGGCGTCACATGAGAAATTCCGCCAGAACCTCGAACTGCCGTTCGATCTGATCGCCGACACCGAAGAGAAGCTTTGCCACATGTTCGGTGTGGTGAAGAACAAGATCATGTATGGCAAGAAGGTCAAAGGCATCGAGCGCAGCACCTTCCTGATCGACGCCAAGGGCGTGCTCAGGGCCGAGTGGCGCGGCATCAAAGTGGCCGGTCATGTCGACGAAGTGCTCAAGGCCGTGAAAGACTTGAAGAAAGCAGGCTGAACTCGCGGCGGGGCGGTGGGGCATAATTCGGCGCATGCCCGTGAGTCGCCCACAGCGTTTCACCCGTTGAGCTAAAGCCGCACAGCCGACTGTGCGGCTTTTTTGTTTGCACCGACGCGCCGCCTATGCCACTGCCAAAGCCCCCCACCGCCAAAGCCGCCCTGCTCGCTGCCACCGACTACGACACCCAGGCTGCGGCCCGCACGGCCAAGCGGTCGTTGCACGGCCAGACCGAGTCGGGCAAGGCGCCGCTGGATTTGCTGGACACAGCCGCGCCGGTGGCCGCGCCACGCATCGAGCCGCAAGCCGCTCGCACGCCCGAGTCGGTCAGCCCGAAACCGCGTGTGCGCACGCCGCGCGGCACCGGCCCGGCGCGCCTGTTCGTGCTCGACACCAACGTGCTGATGCACGACCCGATGAGCCTGTTCCGCTTCGAGGAACACGACATCTTCCTGCCGATGATCACGCTGGAAGAGCTCGACACGCACAAGCGCGGTATGAGCGAAGTCGCGCGTAATGCCCGCCAGGCGAGTCGCGAGCTCGACGCGCTGGCCTCCGACACCCAGCTCGACCCGAAGGACGGCATCCCGCTGAGCAAGACCGGCAAGCGCGAAGCCGGCGGCAGGCTCTTCTTCCAGACCACGCTGTACGACATCAAGCTGCCGGTGGGACTGCCGCAGGGCAAGGCCGACAACCAGATCCTTGGTGTGGTGCAGTCGCTGCGCGCCCAGTACCCCGAGCGCGATGTCGTGCTGGTGTCCAAGGACATCAACATGCGCGTCAAGGCGCGTGCGATGGGCCTGCCGGCGGAGGACTATTTCAACGACAAGACGCTCGACGACGGCGACCTGCTCTATACCGGCGTGCTCGCGCTGCCCGCGGATTTCTGGGAACGCCATGGCAAGACCATGGAGAGCTGGAGCCAGGGCGGCCACACGTACTACCGCATCGCCGGCCCGTTGGTTCCGGCGCTGATGATCAACCAGTTCGTCTACCTCGAGACACCTGGGGCGACGCCGCTGTATGCGCGCGTCAGCGAGATCACCGGCAAGACCGCGGTGCTCAAGACGCTGAAGGACTACACCCACGCAAAGAACGCGGTCTGGGGCGTGATGGCTCGCAACCGCGAACAGAACTTCGCGCTCAACCTGCTGATGGATCCGGAGGTCGACTTCATCACCCTGACCGGCACGGCCGGCACCGGCAAGACGCTGATGACGCTGGCGGCGGGCCTGAGCCAGGTTCTCGACGACCGGCGCTATACCGAGATCATTGTTACCCGGGTCACCGTGCCGCTGGGCGAGGACATCGGATTTCTGCCCGGTACCGAGGAGGAGAAGATGGGCCCGTGGATGGGTGCGCTCGACGACAACCTCGAGGTGCTGGCGCGCGGAGACGGTTCGGCCGGCGACTGGGGCCGCGCGGCGACACAGGACCTAGTGCGCAGCAAGATTCGCATCAAGAGCCTGAACTTCATGCGCGGCCGCACCTTTCTGAACAAGTACGTGTTGATCGACGAGGCGCAGAACCTCACGCCCAAACAGATGAAGACATTGATCACGCGCGCCGGGCCGGGCACCAAGATCGTCTGCCTGGGCAATCTGGCGCAGATCGACACGCCCTACCTCAGCGAAGGCAGCTCGGGCCTGACATTCGCGGTGGATCGTTTCAAGGGCTGGCCGCACTCGGGCCACGTGATGCTGGCCCGCGGCGAGCGCTCTCGCCTGGCCGACTTCGCCAGCGAAGCGCTCTGAGGCTCGCCGGCCACATTCGGCCAGCGGCGCAGCCGCGCGATCAGCGCTTCAAGTCCTCGAAGAAGGCCTCGGCGTTGCTGTCGCGACCGAGGAACGCTCGCACCAAGGCGCTGCGGTGGTCGCTGTCCGCCCTGGGCCAGCACGGTGTCGCGGTAGCGCCGGCCGACCCTCGCGTCGAGCTTGTCTTCGCCGAACGCCGTTTCGGAGATCGGCTGCCACGACCTCGCTCCACAGGTAGCCGTAATAGCCGGCCGCATAACCCCCAGCGACGTGCGAAAACCCAGCCGGCAACATGGTGCCCAGGCACATGGCCGAGCACCGTGGCGCCTTCCATGCGCTGCCACAGCGCCATCGGTTCGGGCGCATCGGCGTCGTACAGCGCGAGGTCGAAGCTCGCGAACAGGTGCTGGCGCGCGTACTGAGCGCCCTTGCCGTAGCGCTCGGAAACTTTGGCCTTGGCCAGCAGATCGTCGGGCACACGCTTGCAGACCGGGCAGACCTCGCGCATCAGCGCCAGCACGCGCGGGTCGTACACCCATTCCTCCAGCATCTGCGACGGTGCCTCGACGAAATCGCGCAGCACATTGCTGCCCGAGGAGTGCCGGGTGGTCGACAGGTTGTTGTGCACCGCGTGGCCGAACTCGTGCAAGAGCGTCTCCATCTCATCCAGGCTCAGACCCTGGCGGTCGAAGTTCACGACCAGCGCCGCCTGCGGCGCGCGATGCAGGCGCGTCGACCCGCTGCGGATCGGCCACACCGCGGCGTGGTTGTACTTGCCGTCGCGCGGATACGGGTCGACATACAGCGTCGCCAGCGACCGGCCTGTCTTGACATCGCTGGCCACGTACGCCTGCGCGTCGGGATGCCACAACGTCACGCCGGTCACGCGCGTGTAGCGCACGCCCATCACCTTCTCGATCACCCGCATCACCAGCGCCAGGCTTTCCTGCGGCGGAAAGTACGGACGGAACTGGTGCTGATCGACGCTGTAGCGGTCGCGCTTGACGCGTTCGGTGTAGTAGCTGGTGTCCCAGCGCTCCAGCTTGACATCGGCCAGCGACCGACCCAGGTCGCGTGCCTTGGCCTCGCGCAGTTCCCCGAGCTCGCGCTTCTCCCGTTCAGTCACCGCCAATCGCACGTCCTCGAGAAATCGTTTGGCGTTGACGGTGTTCTCCGCCATGCGCCGTCGCAGCGTGAAGTCGGCGTAGCTGGCGAAACCGAACAGCCGGGCATATTCGCGCCGCAGCTGCGCGATCTCGGCCAGCAGAGCGAGGTTGGCTTGCCCGCCCTCGTTATTCTTGGCCCGCCACATCCGCTCGCGGGTGCTCGGATTCTGGGCGGCCTGCAGCACGGGCACGGAGGTGGGGTAGTCCAGGCCGAGCAGCACCCGGCCCTGGTCGTCGCGCTTGGCGCTCTTCCAGACGTTGTCCGGCACGCCCGCGAGTTCGGCCTCGCTGAAGGCCACGCGGACGTTCTCGTCGCGGATGTTCTTGCTGAATTGCTGATCCAGCTCGGTCACTCGGTCGACGATCGCCTTAGCCCGGGCACGCTTGTCCTTGGTCAGGCTGACGCCTGAATCCTCGAACGACTCCAGCGTGAGCCTCAGGAACTCGCGGTCGATCGCGTCGCGCGGCTTGAGCCTGCGTGCCGCCTGGTAGAGCCTTTCGTTCTGGGCCAGCGACGACAAGAGGTCCTGCCAGCGCAGCTCGCAGGCTTCGCTGGCGTCGCGCATCGGCTTGTCCGGATGCACGTTGGACAGCAGAAAGATCGGCCCGGAGAGGTCTTCCGCCAGCGCATTGATGTCGTCGTACCGTGCCAGCCAGTCCGGGCCGGGCGGCCGTCGCTCCAGCGCCTTGATCGCTGCGCCGACCGTCGCCACGTTGTGCTGGCAGGCGGCATCGAGCGCCGCGGGCGACGCGAATGTCGGAAACGCCGGGCCGGGCAACTCGGCCGGCCGCGCAGCTGCCTCGACTTGGGTCGCGACCAGAACAAGCGCGAACAGGGCGGTGCGAATGCGCATGCTTCGTCGTGGAAGTGCCAGAGGCGCGCATTGTGCCCGCGCCTCGCCGATGCCGGCGCCGATGCGACGAACGACGGGGTTGGGTGTCTCAGTCGAGGAGCGAGGCGCTATTTCGCTGCGACCAGATCCTTGATCTGTTGCAGCGCGGTCGGATCCTCGATCGTCGTCAGGTCGCCCGGGTCGCGGCTTTCGCACACTGCCTGGATGGCGCGGCGCAACAGCTTGCCAGAGCGCGTCTTCGGCAAGCCGGTGACGAAGCGCACGCGCGCCGGCCGCGCCACGGCCCCCAGCTGCTCGTCGACGACCTTCATGATCTCGCCCTCGAGCTTCAGCGCCTCGGCCGGCGTGGCCGCCTTCGACGGATCCTTCAGCACCACGAAGGCCATGGCGACCTGCCCCTTCAACTGGTCGGCCACCCCCACCACGGCCACTTCGGCCACATTGGCATGGCTGGAGATGCTCTCCTCGATCTCGCGCGTGCCCAGGCGGTGACCGGCGACATTGATCACGTCGTCGGTGCGGCCGAGGATGAAGAAATAGCCGTCCTCGTCGCGGATGCCCCAGTCGAAGGTGCTGTAGATCAGCCGGCCGGGGATGCTCTTCCAGTAGGTCTTGACGAAGCGCTCGTCGTCGCGCCAGACGGTCTGCATGCAGCCTGGCGGTAGCGGACCCTCGATGGCCACCACGCCTTTCTGATTCGCGCCCTTGAGTTCCTCGCCCGTGCCTTCGTCGATCAGCTTCACGTCGTAGCCGTACACCGCCTTGCCAGGTGAACCGAATTTGCTGGGTGTCACCTCGACGCCGTTGCACAGGCTCAGGATTGGCCATCCCGTCTCGGTCTGCCAGTAGTTGTCGATGATGGGGCGGCCCAGTGCGTCGGCAATCCACTTGGCCGTGGGCTCGTCGAGGGGCTCACCGGCCAGGAACAACGCCCGCAACGACGACAGGTCGTGTTTCTTCAGCGCCGCCGGGTCCTGCTTCTTCAGCACACGCACGGCGGTGGGCGCGCTGAACATCGAGGTCACCTTGTACTTCTCGACCAGACTCCACCAGATCGCCGCATCGGGGCGGATCGGCAGGCCCTCGTACATGATGGTGGCCATGCCGGCAATCAGCGGGCCATAGATGATGTAGCTGTGGCCGACGACCCAGCCGATGTCGCTGGTGGAGAAGTAGGTCTCGCCCGCATTGCCGAGAAAGATGTGTTTCATACTGGCGGCCAGCGCCACCGCGTAGCCGCCGGTATCGCGCTGCACCCCCTTCGGCTTGCCGGTGGTGCCGCTGGTGTACAGCGTGTAGCTCGGGTGCGTGGCGTCGACCCACACGCATGGCACCTGGGTGTTGAGGTGCTGTTCGCGCAACGTGGCGTAGTCGACGTCGCGTCCGGCGGTCATCGGCATGTCGCTGAGACCGCGGTTGACCATCAGCACCTTCGCCGGCTTGTGGCTGGACAGCCGGATCGCCTCGTCGAGCAACCCCTTGTAGGGCACCACCTTTCCGCTGCGGCTGCCCGCGTCGGCGCTGACGATCACGGTCGGCTGCGCATCTTCGATTCGGCTGGCCAAGCTGACGCTGGCAAATCCGCCGAAAACCACCGAGTGCACCGCGCCAATGCGCGCGCAGGCCAGCATCGCGAATGCGGCCTCGGGAATCATCGGCATGTAGATCAGCACGCGATCGCCCTGCTTCACGCCCAGCCCCAACAGGCTGGCGGCCATGCGCTGCACTTCGGCATGCAATTGGGCGAAGCTGTAGATCTGTTCGCGGTCGACTTCGGTGGATACGAAGATCAGCGCGTTCTGGTTCGCGCGGGTCTTCAAGTGACGGTCCACCGCGTTGTGGCACAGGTTTGTACGACCACCGACGAACCACTGGGCGAATGGCGGATTGCTGTAGTTCAGAACCTTGTCGAACGGGCGATCCCAGTCGATCAGCTTGGCCTGCTCGGCCCAGAATGCCTCGGGCTGTTCGATTGACTGGCGGTGGAAGTCGTCGTAGCGCATGTCTGTCTCCTGGGGCTTGACCGGTGCCACCTGACCCGTCGTGTCGACCGGCGCGGCGCGTTGTGGTCGCGATTCTCTACTTCGCACTTGCTGCACGCTGACAGACGCCCGCAGCGCGGTTGATCGGCGTCAGGCTGGGCCCCAGAACACGCCACGCGCGCACTCGATCTCCAAATTACTTTAACTTCAACCTCCAAGCCATTGATAAGAAAACTGATTGGTTGACACTGCGGTGCGGCGTGGTAGGGTGGCGGCATGTCGAAATGGCTCTTGTTCGCCGTTCTCGTCGCGACATCCGCCTGCCTGCCGGCCGTCGCCGCGCCGGGTGGCGGCGAGGACGACCCGGCGAACTCGTGGTTCGCGCAACGCAGTCAGGCTGCAGTTGCCCAGCGCCAGTCGGTCGGCTCGCGCTCGAATGCAGGCAACCTGGTGATCGCTGCGCTGAACTTCCTTGACACGCCCTACCGGTCGGGCAGGCAAGCTGCGCAGGACGGGTTCGATTGCAGCGGCTTCACCCGCCATGTGTTCGCGCAGGCCCTTGGCATGCATCTCCCACGCCAGGCGGACGCCCAGGCGCATGCACCCGGGTTGCAGCCGGTGCCGCGCGAACAGCTTCGCGCCGGCGACCTGGTGTTCTTCAACACATTGCGAGGGACTTTCTCGCACGTCGGCATCTACCTGGGCGACGACCGGTTCATCCACGCGCCACGTGCAGGCGCGAACGTGCGAGTGGAAAGCCTGGCCGCCAGCTACTGGTCGCAGCGTTTCACCGGCGCGCGTCGCACCGACATTCTGGAGCAAAGCCCATAGGGCATTCAGGGGGCGGCAGGCGCCCTGCTCAGCCGGCACAATCGCCTGATGGGCGAAACCATTATCCCGCTGGCCGACCACCGCTACCTGGCGCCGGTGCCGCGCATTCCCGATCGGCTTGACGTGCCCACTGGACGGTTGGTGGATCGGCTCGCGCGGCCGATGCGCGATCTGCGCATCTCGGTGACCGATCGCTGCAACTTCCGCTGCAGCTATTGCATGCCCAAGGAAGTGTTCGCGCGCGATTACCAGTTCCTGCCGCAGTCATCGCTGCTGAGCTTCGAGGAGATCACCCGCCTGTCTGGCGTGTTCTTGGCCCACGGCGTGAACAAGATCCGCTTGACCGGCGGTGAGCCGCTGCTGCGCAAGGGCCTGGAAGATCTGGTGCGCATGCTGGCCGGATTGCGCACCGCGGAGGGTCCGCCGTTGGACCTCACCTTGACCACCAATGGGTCGTTGCTCGCGCGCAAGGCGCGGGCGCTGCGCGCCGCCGGGCTGTCGCGCGTGACGGTGAGCCTCGATGCGATGGACGACGCGGTGTTCCGGCGCATGAATGACGTGGATTTCCCGGTCGCCGACGTGCTGGCCGGCATCGACGCGGCGCTCGCTGAGGGCTTTCGCCCGATTAAGGTCAACATGGTTGTCAAGCGCGGCACCAACGACCACGAAATCGTCGCGATGGCGCGTCACTTTCGCGGCAGCGACGTGGTGCTGCGCTTCATCGAGTACATGGACGTTGGCGCCACGAACGGATGGCGCATGGACGAGGTGGTGCCGTCTGCCGAGGTGCTCGCGATGCTGCAAACCCATTGGCCGCTCGAGCCGATGGATCCGATCGTGCGCGGTGAGACGGCCGAGCGCTGGCGCTATGCCGACGGCGGCGGCGAGATCGGGCTGATCTCCAGCGTGACACAGGCGTTTTGCCGCGACTGCAATCGGGCCCGCTTGTCCACCGAGGGCAAGCTGTTCACCTGCCTGTTTGCAAGCCGCGGCCATGACCTGCGGGCACTGCTGCGTGGCGGTCGCAGCGATGCCGAAATCGCCGCAGCGCTCGCTGTGCTGTGGCGGGACCGCGAAGACCGATACTCCGAGCTGCGCGCGGCACACGCCGCCGAATCGGGCAGCGGCGAGCGGCGGGTGGAAATGCACTACATCGGCGGCTGAGCGTGCCACCCTGCGCGCGGTTGTGCGTGACTGGCGTCGGGGACTATCAATTCGACGATGCGGCGCGCGCGCTGTTCGACGCCGCGGTTGGCCAGCTGATCCGCCCGCTCGTTGCCGGGGTCGCCGTTGTGACCTCGCACCCAGTGCCACTGCACCTCATGCTGGGCAGCCAACGCATCGAGGCGTTGCCACAGCTCGATGTTCTTGACCGGCTTTTTGTCGGCGGTGCGCCAGCCGCGCGACTTCCAGTTGTGGATCCAGCTGGTGATACCGTTGCGCACGTATTCGCTGTCGGTGTAGATGGCCACTCGACAGCCGCGCTTGAGGGCGGCCAGTGCCTCGATGACGGCGGTCAGCTCCATCCGGTTGTTCGTGGTCAGGGCTTCGCCGCCGAACATCTCGCGCTCGTGTTCGCCCCAGCGGATCCACGCGCCCCACCCGCCGGGCCCCGGATTGCCCTTGCAGGCACCGTCGGTATAGACGACCACGGTTTCGTTCATTCAACCTCCGCTGGCTCGCGCCGGCTGTGGGCCACGGCAGCTGGTGCAGCCTTGGGTTTGAGCTTTTCCCGCCTGGCCAGTCCAACCAGCCGCATGCCACGGACGCGCTTGACCGCCACCACGAAATACAGCGCGCCCAGTACGGGCCACCAACGCTCGCCGACCGATTCCACCCATTCAAACCGATCGAGCCAGCGCTGCGAACGCAGCGGCGGGCGCCAACAGCCGAATCGGGCATGCTCGACTTCGAAACTGAGCAGGCGCAACCAGTCGCGCAAACGCCAATAGCCCACGAACTCGCCCGAGGCCGGCAGAAAGCGTGGTCGCACCGACAGTTGAAGGCGTTGCCGCACACGACCGAAGCGTTGGCGCAAACCCCAAAGGCTGGCCGGATTGAAGCCGACGATGACAGCCCGGCCCTCGGGTACCAGCACGCGCTCGACCTCGCGCAAGGTTTCGTGTGGATCGCGCGACAACTCGAGCACATGCGGCAGCACGAGCAGATCGACGCTCTGGCTCGGGAACGGAAGCGCGTCGAAGTCGCATTGCAGCGCCACCGGCATGTCGCGCGATTGCGTGCTGATTGAACCTGCCGGCGGCGGCAGTTCGATCGGGTCGGGCACCAGCAGCGAATCGTGCGCAACCCAGCGATGCGGCATGCGATTGGCGCGCAGGGCATCGAGCTGCGGCAATCCCAGCTGGACGGCGTGATAGCCGAAGATGTCGGCGACCATGCGGTCGGTCCGGTGCTGTTCCCAATCGAGGAGATAGCGCCCGGCCGGGCTTTGCAGCCACTGTGCGAACTCTATAATCGCCTCGTCTCGCGTGGTCATGGGTAGGTTCAATCGGCCTGCACTGACATAGGGCGCCTGAGCGCGCCGTCCAAGACCGCGTCCATTCAGCATCGGCGGTCGAACCAACTGGAGCCTTCGGGCTGTCCCCAGCACACCACCACGGCCTGCGAAGGATTCTACTGACCCACCGCGTGATCGACCATGTCTGCTCATCGGGTTCGCCGCACGATCCGGTGAGGCACGTCGCGTTGTTGTTCGCACGGCCGGCGAATCCCGCATTGGACCGTGAACTACGCAACGAGTCGGGCCCCGCGTCGCCGGCCGGCGAAGGGCGCCACGCACCGCTGACGGGCGTCGCCGCTTACGCTTGCCATCGGCCAGTCTCTTGATTCTGGGAGTGTTGAAATGACCCGATCGATTCGATCGACGACGGATTCAAAACGGTGAACAGCCCCTGCCTGCACGTCGCTCGGCGGATGTTGCGGCTGACCGCCTGCGTCCTGGTTGCCACCGCGATGCTGGCGTGCGCCACGTCGCCGACCGCGGGCGCGCTATCGGAACAGGTCCCGCCCGCCACTTCTTCCGCAGACAGCGCGCCCGCCGCGCGGCCGGAGAGCGTTGCGGCTCCGACGTCCACCGCTGCCCTCGCGCCACCGGCTTCGGTGGGCGCAACGGTTGCAAGCACTGACGACACAGCGGCGGTTGCCGCTGAAGCGGTGGATCCGCTGCGGCCCGAGACTCGTGTCGACTTCGACGACCCGGGCGCGCGCATCGACCTGTGGTCGCGGTTGCGCGCGGGCTACGGCGTCGCCGACGTCGACAACGCCCTGGTACGCAAATGGGAGCAGTACTACCTCGAGCGCCCGGACTACATGGCCCGCATGACCGAGCGCGGAGGTCGCTACCTGTTCCACGTGGTCGAAGAACTGCGCAAGCGCGGCATGCCGCTTGACCTGGCGTTGCTGCCTTTCATCGAGAGCGCGTTCAATCCACAGGCGATGTCGGTGGCTCGGGCCGCGGGCATGTGGCAGTTCATGCCGTCGACCGGGCGGGCGTTCGATCTGAAGCAGAACGTGTTCCGCGACGACCGGCGCGATGTGCTGGCCTCGACTCGCGCCGCGCTCGACTACCTGCAGCGACTCAGCGAGATGTTCAAGGGCGACTGGCAGCTCGCCCTGGCCGCCTACAACTGGGGCGAAGGCAATGTCAAACGCGCGCTCAGCCGCAAGCGCGACAAGAAGGCTGCGTCGCCGTACCTCGGCCTGACGGGCATGCCGGTGGAGACGCGCAACTACCTGCCGAAGTTCCAGGCCATCAAGAACATCGTGGCCAGGCCGCAGGCGTTCGATGTCACGCTGCCTGCACTGGAGAATCACCCGTATTTTCTGAGCGTGTCGATCGAGCGCGACATCGACGTGGAGCTGGCCGCCAAGTTGGCGCAGATCTCGCTGGAGGAGTTTCAGCAACTCAATCCGCAGATGAACCGGCCAGTGATTCTGGCCACGCTGACGCCGCAGATCCTGTTGCCATACGACGGTGCCAACGCCTTCGTCCGCAACCTGCCGCGCCACGCGGGACCGCTGGCCAGCTGGACCGTGTGGATCGCACCGAAGACCCTGAAGCCGGCCGATGCGGCGGAACAGGTTGGCATGAGCGAAGCCGAGCTGCGCGACGTGAACCGCATACCTCCCAGCATGTTGATCCAGGCAGGTTCGGCGCTGGTGGTGCCGCGCCCCGACGATCGTGAACATGATGTGTCGCAGCGCATGGCAACCAACGGCCAGCTGTCGTTGTCACCGGAGGGACGGTCCGTACGGCGCGTGTCGTTCCGCGCCAGCCGACGTGGCGACAGCGTGGCGGCGGTGGCGCGCCGCTACGGCGTCAGCGCCGCCCAGGTGGCCCATTGGAACGACGTGGCGGTGGATGCGTCATTTCGCGCCGGACAGAACATCGTGGTCATGGTCCCGGCCGCGCGGGCGAAAGCCCCTGCGGCCCGGGCCGCAGCGCCCACACGGTCCGCGTCGAAGGGCGCCGTGGTGGCCCGTCGCCGCCAATAGCGCTCGCGACGATCAGCGGCGGTCGTTCAGCGCCTGAGCAATCGTCGACAGATCGACGAACTCGAGTTCGCTGCCCACTGGCACGCCGCGCGCGAGACGCGTCACCTTGAGTCCGCGCGCAACCAACGCCTGCGTCAACACGTGCGCGGTCGCCTCGCCCTCGGCGGTGAAGCTGGTGGCGAGGATGACCTCTTCCACCACACCGTCAGCGGCACGCTCGATCAGTTCGGCGGCGCCGATGTCACGCACACCCACGCCGTCGAGCGGACGCAAGCGCCCCATGAGCACGAAGTACAGCCCCTGATAGCCACCGCTTCGCTCGAGCGCGGCCTGGTCCGTCGGTGTCTCGACCACGGCCAACTGCCGAGCGTCGCGACCTGGGTCCAGACAGGTGGCGCAGACCGGAGTCTCGCTGAATGTGTGGCAGCGCTGGCAATGGCCGACATGCTCGACGGCCGCTTGCAGCGCGCGGGCCAGTTGCTGCGCGCCCTCGCGGTCATGCTGCAACAGGTGGAACGACATGCGCTGAGCCGATTTGAGACCCACCCCGGGCAAGTGGCGAAGGGCGTCGATCAGGCGCTCGAGCGCATGTTCAGACACGTCGATGGGCGGGCATCAAAACGGAAATTTCATGCCGGGGATCTGCGGCATGCCGGCAGTCAGCTTGCCCATCTTTTCCTGCGACGTCTCCTCGGCACGACGTACGCCGTCGTTGAAGGCGGCGGCCACCAGGTCTTCGAGCATGTCCTTGTCATCGGCCAGCAGGCTCGGGTCGATCACCACGCGTTTGACGTCGTGCTTGCAGGTCATGGTGATCTTCACCAGACCGGCGCCCGACTGGCCTTCGACCTCGATGGTCGCGAGTTCTTCCTGCGCCTTGCGCAGATTCTCCTGCATGGCCTGGGCCTGTTTCATCAGGCCCGCAAGCTGGTTCTTCATCATGGTGTGGTGTTCCTGGAAACCGGTTTGATCGAACCGGGCACGATACGCGCCGTCTTGAACTGTGTCATCAAATCGCGCACCACCGGGTCGGACCTGGATCGTCTGCTCCGCCCGCTGCAGCGCCTGGGCTCGCGCGGCGGCTTCGCGCAATGCCGGCGAATCCGTCGCCACGCCCGGAATCAATTCGAGCTCGACGGTCGATTCACCCATCGTGGCCAACGCCGCCTGCAGCTTGTCGCGCAGGGCGGGCACACGCAGTGAGTCGCGCTCGACGCGCAGCCGCCACAGGGTGCGACCCTCCTTGGACCCGAAATCGACGCACTCGGCCTGCATGGCCAGCTCGCGCACCAGCGCGGCGATCGACCCTTGACGGGTCAGCGCGGCCACCTGGTCGGCCCAGCGGCTGCCGAGTTCGGTGGGCTGTAGCGCCGCAGCCGGGGCGGAGGCCGGCGCGCGGGCGGCAGTGCCGACCGGCTGCCGGTCGTCGATTTCCGGCGGCACGGCGTCGACCCAGGGCGCAGGCTCGGCGCCGGTGCGACGCGGCGTCGCCAAACGTGTCGACGCAGTTGGACGGGCCACCAGCGCGGCGGCAGCGGCACCGCTGCGCGCTGCGACACCCGCAGAGGTGGAAGCTGCTGGTCCCCCGGCCGGTGGAAAGGCCAGCAGGCGCAGCAGCACCATCGTCAGCGCGCCATATTCATCTGTCATCAGCGCCAGTTCGGCGCGGCCGTGTACTGCGATGCTGTAGAGCAACTGGGTCTCGTCGGCGGGCAACAGCGCAGCCAGCTCTGCCACCTCGGCAGCGTCGGGGTCACCGTCGTCGAGCGCAGCGGGCACAGCCTGAAGAATGGCCATCTGCTGGAGCAGGCCGGACAGGGCTTCGAGCGCTCCGCTGGCCGACAAACCCTGCTGGCGCAGGGTGTCCACCGTGGCCAGCACCGCGGCGCCATCGCGGACCGCCAGCGCGCGAACCAGGGCCGCGGCATGCTTGCCGTCGACACTGCCCAGCATCGCCCGCACGCCGGATTCCTCCAGTCGTCCGGCGCCGAAGGCAATGGCTTGATCGGCAAGCGACAACGCATCACGCATCGAACCCCGGGCCGCCCGCGCCAGCAGGCGCAGCGCGCCGGCGTCGTGGCCGACCTGCTCGGCCGCCAGCACCCGCGCCAGGTGCTCCTGCACGGTTTCCGGCGCCATCGGGCGCAGGTTGAACTGCAAGCAACGGCTGATCACGGTGGGCAGCATCTTGTCCGGGTCGGTCGTCGCCAGCACGAACTTGAGATAGTCGGGCGGCTCTTCCAACGTCTTGAGCAGGGCACTGAACGCGTCCTTGGTCAGCTGGTGCGCCTCGTCGATCATGAAGACCTTGAAACGCCCGATGCTCGGCTTGTAGGCCGCCCGTTCAATCAGTTCCCGGGCCTCGTCGATGCCGCGGTTCGACGCGGCGTCGAGTTCGATGTAGTCGATGAATCGGTCGGCATCGATCTCGGTACAGGCCTGACACTGGCCGCACGGAGTGGCCGTGACGCCGCCGGTGCCGTCCGGGCCGGTGCAATTCAGGCTCTTGGCCAGGATGCGCGACACCGTGGTCTTGCCGATGCCTCGCGTACCGGTGAACAGGTACGCATGATGCAGTCGCCCGCTGGACAGCGCGTTGGACAACGCGCGCACCACGTGGTCCTGTCCGACCATCTCGTCGAAGCGACGAGGCCGGTATTTGCGTGCAAGAACCACATCGCCCATGAAGTTGATTCTACGAGGCCATGCCGCGACGGCTCCCCGATAATCCACGCATGCATGTTCACCGTCCCGATGCCCCGACCGAGTCGCTCAGCTACGAACAATCGGGCGTGGACTACTCGCTGATCGATCCGCTCAAGGTCGGGGCCCAGCGCGCCGCGGCCGAAACGGCGGGCCAGCTCGCGGCGCACGGTTTTGCCGAAGTGGCCGAATCCCGGGGCGAATCGGCTTACGTGGTCGACGTCGGACCGTTCTATCTGGCCAGCATTGTCGAATGCCTGGGTTCAAAAGCTCTGGTGGCTGACGAAATGGCCCGTCTGACGGGACGAAGCTACTACGACGCCCTGGCACAGGACACGATCGCCATGGCGGTGAATGACCTGATCACGGTGGGCGCGACCCCGCTGGTGGTGCAGGCCTACTGGGCCGCGGGGGGGTCAGACTGGTTTGGCGACTCGGTGCGTGCGCAGGCCTTGATCGCAGGCTGGAAGCGGGCATGCGAGGCCTGCGGCGTGGCCTGGGGTGGCGGCGAGACGCCAGCGCTAGCCGGCATTGTCGAGAGCGGGCGCATTGACCTGGCGGCGGCTTGCACTGGACTGATCAACCCGAAAGAACGTCTGTCGTTGGGCCATCGGCTGGCGCCTGGCGACGTGATCGTGCTGATCGATTCCAGCGGCATCCATGCCAACGGGCTCAGCCTGGCACGCCGGCTGGTGGATCGCATGCCGCAGGGTTGGCTCACCGAGGTGGCGCCGGGCTTGTGTTTTGGCGATGCGCTGCTTGCGCCCACGGTGCTGTACCCTTCCCTGCTCGAAGGGCTATGGCGTGCGGGCATCGTGCCTCACTACAGTGCCAACATCACGGGACATGGCTGGCGCAAGATCTTGCGGCACCCGAAGGCGCTGCGCTACCGCATTCACACACTGCCGCCGGTGCCCGAAGTGCTCCAGTTCGTCCAGCGCCACGCCGCCATGGACGACCGGGAGGCCTACAGCACGTTCAACATGGGCGCCGGGTTCGCGCTGTTTGTCGGCTCGGCCGAGGCGGACCGGGTCGTCGCCGTTGCATGCTCGCTCGGATTCGGTGCCCGGCGCGCCGGCGTGGTGCAAGCCGGGCCGAAGCAGTTGATCATCGAGCCGCTCGGATTGCGGTTCGAAGCGGCGGACCTGCTGCTTCGCTGAGGCGCCGGCCCTACAATGCTACGCGACGGGCCTCCTCGCATGGAAGCGCGGCCAACCGGGTCAGGTGGGGAACCAAGCAGCCCTAACCGTGGCAACCAGTGCCGAGGGCAAGGCTCGTCACTTTTCGCGCGGCAGATCCGCCCGTGAGTCGTCCAAACCAATTTGGCGCCGACCCGGTCAGCGCGACCGATGCGGCTTTGGCGCAACGCTTTGACACGTTCGGGCCGCGACATCAACCGGCCGACGTCAACCCCCGTGGGGGTGCAACGTTAAGATGATTGATTGAGGCCTCGCTCCCTTCGGCGGATTTGCCATGAAGGCGCTTTGGACCAGATGAGGGTTCATGGTCCGGGCGTAGTGGCTCCATCGCGTAGTGTCCGTTCCCTCACATCCAACTAGGAGTCCCAAATGAAGATGAAGATTGCTCTGTCGCTGGTCGCCGCCGCTGTTGCCACGCTGTCCCAAGGTGCGTTTGCCCAGGCCGCATCGGCCCCCACGCGCGCCGACGTCAAGGCCGAAGCCAAGGCTGCGGTCAAGGCTGGCGAAACCAAGGCTGGCGAAGGTGTGCCGACTGCGAAGGCCGCGAAGGGCGAGAAGGCTCGCCCGGATGTCAAGGCGGAAACCAAGACGGCGGTAAAGGCGGGCACCACCCCCAAGGCCGGTGAAGGCATGCCGACGGAAAAGGCCGGCGCCAAGTCCGACAAGGCCCGCGCCGACGTCAAGGCCGAGACCAAGAAGGCCGTCAAGGAAGGCACCTCGCTGCCCGCCGGCGAAGCCACCCAGAAGAAGTAAGACCCGGCGCCCAGGTGGCGCTTGGTGCGTGAAACGGCCGCCCTCGGGTGGCCGTTTCACGTTCAGAGCCCCTCGTTCAAGTGGCTACACGATAGTCGATGGCTACCGGGGTGCGCTGGTGAGTCGGTCGGGTACTCGCACGGCGTCTGGCTCATGCGGCATGTCGGGTGCCGGGCGGTACCGCAACGTCGGGCGCCGGATCGCGGACCTGCGGCGACTGGCCTTGCGCGGCCAGTTGCAGATCACGCAGGCTGAGTTCCAATGCGCGGGCATATCGCTGAGCGACGTGCTGCAGCGCCTGTGCCACATGTCGGGCATCCATCGCCAGCGCATCGACCACCTCGTTGGCGCAACTGGCCGTGGCACGCAACATATCGTCGTCGCTTTCCAGCGCCCGCACCGGCGCGTCGGGCGAATAACGGCGAATCATGTGCAGGACCGACTCATCGAGGCCCCAATGCCGCGCGACGGCGGCGCCCAGCGTCTCGATGTCGACACCCAGCACGGCAAACGAAGCTGCTTCCTCGCTCATGCCGGGTTCGTCGGGCCGCCCGGGCTCGTCGGCCGGCACGGCGCGCATCAGGCGCAGAACTTGCGCTGCCTCGTCCGGAAAGTGATAGTGGACCACCAGCCGACCGAGGTTCTGCAGCAGACTGACCAGGTTGATCACCTCGGCGTCGTAACCGGCCGGTCGCAGCAGTTGGGCAATTCGAGCCGCATTCTGCGCATGTTCGATCGCCTGCTTGAGCTGGGCGGCGTGCCCTTCCGACAGCGGACCGGGCCAGTCCCGCAACGCCAGGGCCGCGCGGCGCACCCCATCCAGGCCAAGCAATGCGATCGCCCTGCGGACGGTGAGCACCGGGCCGCTGCCCGAGCCCATCGAGCCGCGCACCTGCGCGGTATTGACCATTCGCAGCAGCTCGAATGCCAAGGCGGGATCCTGCAGCACCGTGTCGGCCAGCTCGTTGGTGCGCTCGCGTTCCATCAGGGCCAGCCGCGCCGCGCGGCGGGCGGCCCCGGGCAGTGACGGCAAGGGTCCGATCTGGCGCAATCGATCGAGCAGCAGGGCCAGGGGCCCACCGTCGGTTTGCGCGTCGACGCGATACCACCCTTCGAGCGCACGCGCCAACGTGCGTGCGCTGCGGTAACGCTGCCGCTCCTGCCGGTCCGTGGCACGGTTGGCGATGATGCGCAGCGGCTCAGGAATCGTGCGTCCAGTACTCCAGGGCAGGCGCACGATTTCACGTCCGTGCGGCGGCATCGCGGCGATCACGCCGCCGGTGTCGTCGCGCTCGAGTGCGTGCTGCCCGGTCAGTGCGAAATGCAGCACCAGGCCGAACGCAAGCACGTCGCGCTCGGCATCACGCCGCTGGGCCTGCAGGCCGCGCGAACTCAGCGCGCCATCGTTGTAGGCCACGGCGCGCTCAGCGGGCGTATGCGAGACCTCCAGGCCGATCAGGCTGGCGCCGGTGGATTCGCTCAACAACACCATCGCGGGCTGGATGTCACGATGCGCCAGGCCCGCTTCATGGGCAAACGCCAAACCATCGAGCACCTGAACGCTGGCCTGCGCCACCTCCTGCGCGGGCAACCCCTTCGAACCGACCCGTTCGGCGAGCGTGACCGCGTCGCCGCGCAAATAGGCCGCATAGGGCCAACGATCGACTTCGCCCACCTCGGTGGGGACCGCCAGGCCCGGATGCGTCACACGCAGCGCCTTGCGCGCAGCGTGCAGCTGCTGCTCCAGGACGGTTCGATCGCCCGACTGTGCACGAGGCATGACGAGCATGCGCTCCTCGTCGTTCGACGGGTCGATGGCGAGCCAGATCAGCGTGCGAGCGCTCTTGCCCAGCAGGCGCAACAGCTGGAAGCGGCCGAACGCCGGCGCCGCGGAGGGCTGCGAAGTGCCGTTGCGATCGTCGCGGTGGTGGTCGAGGGAACTCATGTGACGATGTGGGCGGCCCGCGTCGCGGCGCGCGATGCCGGCACTGGATCGATTGGAGCCAATGTGCGGTCCGGCCGGTCACCCGAACAGGGCGCGGTTGACCCGTCAGTTCAACAGGTGCAGGCGCCCGTCGGCCGTGGCGATCGCGGCGTGCACCGACTCACCGCCAGACACGCTGCGCACGGCATCGCGGTAGCGCATCAGTTGTCCGCGGTAGGCAGGGTCGTCGCTGGCGTCCGATTCGAGCTTGTAGTCCAGCACCCACCATGCAGCATGCTCGACCGGACCCAGGCGCACCAGCCTGTCGATACGAATCACCGTGCCATCGTATGCCAGCTCCACCTCGTCGCCGGCCCACAACAGCTGGCGGGGATCGAAAAACCGGGCCAGTTCCGCGCTGGCGCGCATTCGGGCCACGATGGTCGCGACGGACGCTGCGACCTGCAGATCCAACCCGAACTCGCGGGCCGCCGCCCGCGCAGCGTGTTCGAGGCCGCGCAACGGGCCGTGCTCCTTCGAGATCCACTGCAGTGCCCGGTGCACCGCCAGGCCCAGGCGCCGGACGCCGTCGTCCCGAGGCTCCAGCGGGTCCGTGGCTTGTTCTGGCACGCGATCGGCTCGCGGCAGATCGGGCACCAGCGCCGTGAGCCCGTCACCAGGGCCCGCCGCGATGCCGGCATCGGTCCAGCGCGGCTCGTCGAGGTGCGGCCGCACGCGCGACCACCAACTGGCTGCGCGGCCTTCGCGCAGCGCCACGGTTCGGCTGAATACCAAGATCTCTCGGGCGCGCGTCATCGCGACGTACAGCGCGTTCAGCTCCTCACGGGCACCGGCCTGCAGCTCCTGCGCCTGCAGCGCCGCCAAAGGAGACGGAGGCCGTCGCGCGTTGGCCACGAAGGCCGCGCGACGCGGTTCCCTTCTGTCGACCGGCCAATCGACCATCACCGTCGGGTCTGAGTCGCGCGCCGGATTCGCGTCGCAATCCAAGACGAACACGGCGCGGGCCTCCAGCCCCTTGGCGCCATGAATCGTCAGCAGCCGAATCGCGTCGTCGCGCGCCGGCGCTGACACCTTCAGGGCCCGCTGACGCAAAGCCCTGACGAATCGATAGACGCTGAGGTAGCGACCACCCTCCAGGGACAGTGATTGTTCGAGCAGCGCATCGACCGCCGACAACGCCAGCACCCGCCGCTCGGGTGGAACCACAGCGGCCAGGCGCGCCAGACAGTCGCCTTCGCTGACGATGCGGTCGAGCAGGTCGTGTGGTGGCAAACGCCGCGCCTGCACCGCCCAGCCTGCAAGCAGGGTGCGCGCCCGCAGCATTGCCGCCGGCGCGTCGTGCCATTGCTGCAGAGCGCTCCACCAACGGGTGCTGCCGTCGATGAGCGCGGCGCGTGTGGACAGTGCCAGCAGATCAGCGTCGCTGGCGCCGAACAATGGACTCTTCAGTGCCTGGGCCAGCGACAGGTCGTGCCCAGGCGAGGCCAGGATGTCCAACACCGCCACCAGGTCGTTCACCTCCACCAGATCCGACAAGCGCAACGACTCGGCCGCAACGCAGCGCAGATCCAATGCCCGCAGTTCGTCCGCCACGAGCGTCAGCGTCACCCGCCGTCGCGCCAGCACCAGCAGGTCGGCCGGCCGAAAACCCTGCGTTCGGACCAGGTGCCCGGCCGCCCGAGCCACCCGTCGTGCCTCGTCGGCCGCGCGCGGCTCCTTGGCTTGAAGCCGCGGCACCGTGAGCGAATCGCGCCAGGCGTCCGCCGGCGGCTTGGGCGCAGGGGGCATTGACGATCCTGCTGGCTCGGTCAGGCGCCACGCGTGACCGGGCGTCCCAGTTTGCGCCGCCGTGCTATGCGCTGAAAAGCCGGCATAGTCGCCCGACGACGCAGCCGCGCCGAACACCGCATTGAGGCAGCCCACCACCGCCGGCGCACAGCGCCGCGTGTGGTTGCAGCTGAGAGAGTGACCGTCGAGGCCCGACACGACGAACTCGCGCGCCGCTTCGAAGACACGCGGCTCGGCACGGCGGAACCGGTAGATGCTCTGCTTCGGGTCACCGACGATGAACACCGATGGTGGCCGTTGTCCACTGGCACCGCCGCCGGCCCCGGCATACGACGACAGCCAGGATTGCAGCGCATGCCATTGCAGCGGGCTGGTGTCCTGGAACTCGTCGATCAGTACGTGCCGCGTCTGCATGTCCAGACGCTCCTGCACCCAGCCTGCTGCAGCCGAGTCGGACAACACCGCCAGCGCACACCGCTCCAGGTCGGGCATGTCCACCAGTGATCGTTCGCGCTTGAGCGAGGCCCACTGCTCCAGCAGGGTACGCGCGAGACGGCACATGCGCTGATGGTCGTCCCAGGCGTCGTGTTGCACGATCTGCCGGGCCAGCTCGTCGAAGGCCTCGAAGATCGGACGCAGCTGCGGCAGGTCGGCGGCGACGCGCGGCGAGCCGGCCTTCGTGAACATCGCGGATTGCGCAAGCTGCCACGCTCGCAACGGGTCGGGCTGCTCGAGCGCTTCGCCGAGGTTGGCGCCGGCCTTCTGCGCGTGTCTGCCGCTCTGCGTCAACAGCACTGCCGCCGCGACCTGGGTCGTCGTGCGCAACACCGCATCGTCGAGCAAGCGCTGCGCAGGATGGTGCAGGCCTGTCAAGGCTGGCCATCGGCGCGACGCCGGCTCAACCGCGCCTTCCAGGGCGCCGGCGCCGTCAGCGGCATCGATCTCGATGCGCTTGTCGAGCACGGCGGCAAGCCACGCGGCGAGCTTGGTCCGGCGATGGCGCGTGCTCAGCACCTGGTAGTCCGCCAGAAGACCCTCCGACTGGACAACCGCCTGCTGGAACCGCTGCATCAACTCGGGACGCAGATCGTCGATCTCCTCGATCAGCGCCATGCCCGCGTGCAGTCCGAGAGCGCCGAGCAATTCAGTCGGCGCCAGGCGCAGCAGGCGCGCGAACCAGGCATGAAACGTACTGACCTGCAGCGTTTCACCGCCGGCAAGGATGCGCGCGTGCAATCGACCCAGCTCCGGCTCGATTGCGCGCGCCCGGTCGGGTTCGACGCCGCGAGCCACCAGCGCCTGGATGCGCGATGCGGCATCTGCGAAGGTCCATTCGCGCAGCCATTCGTGCAGTCGCGCGCGCATCTCGCCAGCGGCCTTGCGTGTGAAGGTGATCGCCAGGATTTCGCCCGGCTTGGCACCGTCCATCAGGGCGCGCACGATGCGCGACACCAGAATCCATGTTTTGCCTGCACCCGCGCAGGCCTCGACGATGACGCTGCGCGCCGGATCGCACGCCCAGGCGTAGAACTCGTGTTCGCTGCAGGCGCGACCGTCGACTTGATAGGCCGGCTCGCTCAAGCAGCCTCCCAGCGCTGCAACGCCCAGTGGTCGCGGCGGCACAGTCCGCGGGCCTCGCAGGTGTCGCACACCGGCCCCTGCCCCAGCGCCAGCAAGGCTGCACCGGCGTCGATTCGCTCGCGCTCCGCCGCCAGCGCGTGCAGCAGGCAACGGGCCGATTCGGCCACGTTTGGATGCCTGACCTCGGACACGGCATCGGCATCGTCCAGGCCCAGGTACGCGGCCGACAAGGCCGTGTCCGGCGGCAAGCCGTCGAGCATCAACGCACCGTAAACCGCGAGCTGGGTGTCTTCGAGCGGCTGCGCGACCTTCTGGGTCAGGTTGGCGCGCGCGCTGGTCTTGTAGTCGATCAGCATCACGGCATGTCGCCCCATGCGATCGACACGGTCGATGCGGCCGTGCAGGTGCAGGCCGCCCGGATCGGTGCCCACCAGCCGGCGATCGACTTCGCCCGCGTCGAAGTGCCAGCCTTGCGCATCGTGCGCGTGCAGCCACGATATGTAGCGCGGCGCAAACGCGTCGAAGCCTGCCCAGTAAGGCAACAGCGCGGATTCGGCGAATTCCCCGGCATCCGTCATGCGACGCAACACGCGCCTGGCCACTTGTTGCAGATGCGCCATGTCCTGCTCGCGCGTTCCGGGACCGGCGCGCGCCACATGAAACTGCTCCAGCGTGGCGTGCAGCCAGCGGCCGTAGTCGCGCTTGTCAACCTCGTCGTCCAGTTCGTCCTGCTCCTTGAGCCGCAGCACGCTTCGGGCAAAGAACCGATATGGGCATTGACGCAACGCCTCCGCGGCGCTGGCGCTCCACGAATGGGGCAAATGCCCGGCCGCGACCGGCCTGGGCCGTGCCGGAACGCGAACCGTCACCGTCCGACAAGGCAAGGTCGCGTCACGCTCTTGCACCGCGCGCGCAGCGTCGCCCTGTCGCGCCAGCATCAACCGGTCGACCAGCGGGCTCGGCGCCAGCATTTCGTCGCCGTCCGCGCGACGGCGAACGAGCACCAGACGTGGCACGCGCAACAATTGCGCGAACGCCAGTGCCTGCCGCCGCTGGCGCACCTGTCGCCCCGGCAAGCCCAGCGCCCGCAAGGCGGCTTCGCCCAGCAGCAGGTCGTGCGGACCGTTCGCGGCGAGCCGGCGTTCATCGGCCCCCGGCAGCACGACGGTCGCAAACGGCCGGGCGATCGCCCTCGACAGCGGCGTCAGGATCACCTGCGCGCCGGTGTCGCCGCCCGAAGGCACGAAGCGAGCTCCCTCCAGGCATCGGTCGACCCACGCGGAAAATTCATCAATCGTCAGCGATTGACCGAGTGCCGATGACAACGCCGGGTCGTGGCTGCGTTGATCCAGTCGCAATTCGCTGCGCAGCTGAACCATTGCGGGATCCGTGCGCCACGACGATGTCGTGCCGGCACCGAACAGCAGTTCGTCGAACGCCAGCAACCAGCCTGTGAGCGATTGGTACCGAGGCGCCGAAAAGTCGGCCAGTCGGGCACGCTCGCGCGCCCACATCGCGTCGACCGCTGCCTGCTGCGCCGCGCCGACGGCGCAGCTGCCGCGCCAAGACGCCTCCAGCGCGGCCAGCGTCTGGTCTTCGCCAGGTTCCGCGCGCGACTTCAACCAGTCGAGCCAATCGTCCTGGTTGGCAGCTGGATGTGCTGCGCGAAGGGCCGTGTGTGCGTGGGCGCCCGCGCGCGTGGTGGCCAGCGACCAGCCCGTTTCATCGTCGATCATCGTGCCGGCACGCTCGAGCAAGGCCCTGACGCGACGAACCAGGCCACGATCCTCGGTGATGAGCGCAACCGGTGTCGCGCCACGCGAGACGGCCTGCAGGACCTCGAAGGCCGCGGTGGCGGCCTCCTCCTCGCCGTCGGCTGCGTGCACCAGGTCGACCTCGGCGCGCCGAGGCAGGGTGTCGAACGGGTCGCATCCGCCACTGTCCACCTGCAGGCACAACCCCGGCTGCCCCGATTGCGCCGCGACGGCCAGCAGGTTGGTCGACAACGCGTCCTGGCCACCGCACTCGACGACGATCCAGGCCGAAGGATGCAGCGCGAAAAGCGGGTCCGACGTCGAGTCGTTCGACACCGCCACCCATTCGATCGCCGTGCGCAACAGGGCCCGGTCGGCAACGATGGGTCCCGGACCGCCGGCGGCCAGGCGTGAGTGCTCCCAGAATACCGGGCCTCTGCGCGGGCGGCAACGCAGCCGCCCCGTGCATCAGCAGGTGGGCGGTGCGCACCAGCCTCGTCACGGCATGGGCAAACGCCGGCCGGTCGCGCCGGGCCCACGCGTCGGCCCAGCCCTGTTGACGCAACAGCCGCGTGGCCATCAGCTCGTCCCATGCGGCGTCGCCTGTCGGCCCCGTGGCGTCCTCGTCGGCCGATCTGGGCGGCGCGCACTCGCGCGCCAGCGTCTGTGTCGTATGAATTCGAGGCATCCAACCCGGTGTGCGCGCAAATGCCAGTCTGGCAGACGGAAGCAGTTCCGCGAACGGCACCAGCAGGCACGCGTCGACCGCCGCAACGGCATGCCTGGCCAGCCAATCGCGCGTGAGGGCTGCCACCTGCGCCCACAGGTGCGCAGGCCCGCAATGGTGGTCAATTGCCAGCGTATCTATCGTTGCCATAGGCGAATCGCATTGTGCGGCCGCCTGCCGACCCGGCCTCGATGTGTCAGAATCGTTCCGACCGGCCGGACCACATGACCGTCGGCTGAGGAGCCCTTATGACCAGCGACCTGATCAAACATGTTTCCGATGCGTCGTTCGACAACGATGTGCTCAAGTCCGGCAAGCCGGTGCTGGTGGACTATTGGGCCGAGTGGTGCGGACCGTGCAAGATGATTGCGCCGATCCTCGACGAAGCCGCGAAGGACTACGGCGAGCGTTTGCAGATCGCGAAGATGAACGTCGACGAGAACCACGACGTGCCGGCCAAGTTCGGTATCCGCGGCATTCCGACCTTGATGCTGTTCAAGGATGGGCAACTGGCCGCCACCAAGGTGGGCGCCCTGTCCAAATCGCAATTGACCGCGTTCCTCGACGGTCATCTATAATCTCGCTTATCGCGGCGCGTCACCCGTTACGGGGCGATGCGCCGCCAAAGAATCTGCCGCCACGCACGCCTGATCGGCGCGTGGCTCCGGCCCCCACCCCAGCGCCCTGATCGACCCCTCGCAAAGCGCGGGGCCTTGGCTGCGGAACACGGCCGGTAGCCCGGTTGCAAGCCCATGGCAAGGGCACAGCCTTCCACCTGTGGTTGACCATGCATCTGTCCGAACTGAAGGCGATCCACGTCTCCGAACTCATCACGATGGGCGAGGCGCTGGAGATCGAGAACGTCGCCCGCCTGCGCAAGCAGGAGCTGATGTTCGCGATCATGAAGAAGCGCGCCAAGGCCGGCGAGCAGGTGTTCGGCGACGGCGTGCTCGAGGTGCTGCCCGATGGCTTCGGCTTCCTGCGCTCGATCGAGGCCAGCTACATGGCCAGCACCGACGACATCTACCTGTCGCCCAGCCAAATCCGCCGCTTCAACCTGCACACCGGCGACATGGTCGAAGGCGAGGTTCGAGTGCCCAAGGACGGCGAGCGCTACTTTGCGCTGGTGAAGGTCGACAAGGTCAACGGCCTGACGCCCGAGGAGAGCAAACACAAGATCATGTTCGAGAACTTGACACCGCTGTTCCCGAAGGAGCAGTTCAAGCTCGAGCGCGACATCAAGACCGAAGAGAACATCACCAGCCGCATCATCGACCTGATCGCGCCGCTGGGCAAAGGCCAGCGTGCGCTGCTGGTGTCGCAGCCCAAGAGCGGCAAGACGGTGATGATGCAGCACTTCGCGCACGCGATCGTCGCCAACTATCCGGAGGTGCACCTGATCGTGCTGCTGGTCGACGAGCGGCCCGAGGAAGTCACCGAGATGCAGCGCACCGTGCGCGGCGAGGTCATCAGCTCGACATTCGACGAGCCGGCCGCCCGCCACGTGCAGGTGGCCGAGATGGTGATCGAGCGTGCCAAGCGGCTGGTGGAACTCAAGAAGGATGTGGTGATCCTGCTCGACTCGATTACCCGTCTCGCCCGTGCTTACAACAACGTGCTGCCATCCTCGGGCAAGGTGCTCACCGGTGGCGTGGACGCGAACGCGCTGCAGCGCCCGAAACGCTTCTTCGGTGCCGCGCGCAATATCGAAGAAGGCGGCTCCCTGACCATCATCGGCACCGCGCTGATCGACACCGGCAGCCGCATGGACGAGGTGATCTACGAGGAGTTCAAGGGCACCGGCAACTGCGAGATCTACCTCGACCGCCGCATGTCCGAAAAGCGCGTCTACCCGTCGATCCTGCTCAACAAGAGCGGCACGCGGCGCGAGGAACTGCTGCTGAAGCCCGAAATCCTGCAAAAGACCTGGATTTTGCGCAAACTGCTGTACCCGATGGACGAGATCGAGGCGATGGAGTTCATCCTCGACAAGATGAAATCGAGCAAGAACAACCTCGACTTCTTCGACATGATGCGCAGAGGGGGCTGAAGCTTCGCCCGGCCTATAATGCGCGTTTTCCCGCCCCGGCAAGTGCGACCGCATTGCGGCGTGGCTACCGACCAACCCAGCGCGAGGCTCCCATGAAAGAAGGCATTCACCCCGGCTACCGCGAAGTGTGCTTCGTGGATTTGTCCAACGGCTTCAAGTTCGTCACCCGTTCCTGCGTGCAGACCAAGGAGACGGTGAAGATGGACGACGGACGTGAGTTGCCCCTGGTGAAGCTCGAGACGACCAGCGAGTCGCATCCGTTCTACACCGGCACGCAGAAGAGCATCGACAGCCTGGGCGGTCGGGTCGAGAAGTTCCGCAACAAGTTCGCCCGCGTCGGTCTGAAGAAGTAGACCTGCGCGGCATTCCGGACAAGGCAGCCTCGGCTGCCTTTTTTTGTTGTCGGCCTGCGGCATGATTCGCCTGTGACAGCGACACCGATTCCCGCCCTCGTCAGCCGCGACGCCGCGCGCCGCTTGCCGCGCGCGGCGCTGCTGCTGCTGTGCGCCGCCTACGTGCTGCCCGGCGTCTTCGGCCGCGACCCCTGGAAGAACGCCGACCTCACGGCCTTCGGCCAGATGCTGTCGATGGCCGAGGGACGCTCGTCCTGGCTGGCACCGACGCTCGGCGGTGTGCCCGCCGACACCGCGCTGCTGCCGCACTGGATCGGTGCCGCGTTCATCGCCCTCACCTCGCCTTGGCTCGATCCGGCGCTCGCGGCGCGAATTCCGTTTGCGCTGGTGTTGGCGCTGGCGATGACGGCGTTGTGGTACTCATGCTTTGCGCTGGCGCGCACCGAGGCGGCCCAACCGTTGCCGTTTGCCTTCGGCGGCGAGGCCCGGGCCGTGGACTATGCGCGCGCCATCGCCGACGCGTCCATCCTGGCGCTGATCGCGACGCTCGGCTTGCTGCAGCTCGGGCACGAGACCACCCCGGAGCTGGTTCAGCTCGCGTCGGTGGCGTCGTTGCAGTGGGCGCTGTCCGCGGCGCCGTATCGCGTCGCACCAGCCAGGCTGGCGGTGCTGCTGGCGATGGCAGCGCTGGCCTGTAGCGGCGCGCCGACGATGGCGATGTTGCTCGGGGTGGCCGGAACGGCAATCTGCCTTCAATCGAGCTTCGATCAGGTGCGCCGATTCGCCTGGTGGGTTGCTTCGGCCACCGTGTTGGCCGGTGCCCTGGCATCGGCGCTGGGCGCGTGGTCCTGGCGCCTTGGCCAAGACTTCGGCCTTCAGGCGATGCTGCTGATTGCGCGCCAATGGGCCTGGTTCCTGTGGCCCGCGTGGCCGCTGGCGTTGTGGACGCTCTGGCGCTGGCGTCATCATCTGACACGCCGGCACATCGCCGTGCCGCTGGCCGTGCTCGTGACCGCGCTGTGCGCCAACGTGGCGATGGGCGGCTCCGACCGCGCGCTGATGCTCGGCCTTCCCGGCATCGCCGTGCTGGCCGCCTTTGCGCTGCCCACTCTGCGACGCAGCACCGGGTCAGCCATCGACTGGTTCTCGGTCTTCTTCTTCACGCTGGCCGCGATCATCATCTGGGTGATCTATGTCTCGATGCATGCGGGCATTCCGGCCAAACCGGCGGCCAACGTGGCTCGCCTGGCGCCGGGCTATGTGCCGGTGTTCTCAGCCTGGGCGCTGGGCGTCGCGGTGGCGGCTACGGCGGCCTGGCTGTGGCTGGTGCGCTGGCGCACGACGCGCCAGCGTGCGGCGTTGTGGCGCAGCCTGGTGCTGCCGGCCGGCGGCGTGGCGCTGTCCTGGATCCTGCTGATGACCTTGTGGCTGCCGATGCTCGACTATGCCCGCAGCTACCGGGCCCACGTGGCGTTGCTTGCCCAGTACATACACATCCCGGCGGGGTCCTGCATTGCCGCGCCCAATCTACCGCATGCGCTGTCGGCGGCGCTCGAATACCACGGACGCTGGCGCGTGGACGCATCCGCAAACGCCGCCCAGGGCCCCTGCGCAGTGCTGGTGATGAACACCAAGGTCAATGCTCCGTTGCCCACTCCCGCCGGCTGGCAGCGTGTCGCCGTCGCGCAGCGACCCACCGACAAGGACGACGTGACGGTGGTGTTCCGGCGACCTTGAGACCGTGTCAGCGCACCCGCGCCGGCGGAAATACCAGTCTGAAGGTCGAACCTTTGCCGACTTCGCTCTCGACCTCGAACTCGCCGCCATGGCGAATCACCGCGTGCTTGGTGATGGCCAGGCCAAGACCGGTGCCGCCACTGTCGCGCGAGCGGCCGGTGTCGACGCGATAGAAACGCTCGCCCAGCCGCGACAAGTGCTCGGCCGCGATGCCGGGACCGGTGTCGCGAACCTCCAGCACACCCGAGCCATTGCGACGCCGCGTCCAGGTTGCAGAAATGCGCCCGCCAGTCGGGGTGTAGCGCACCGCGTTGGTGAGCAGATTGCTGAAGGCACCCAACAGCTCATCCTCGTTGCCGGCGATCGCAGCGCCCGAGCCAGCGTCGATCACGATCTCGTGGCGCCCCCCGGATAATGTGTTGGCGTCGCCAACGATGCGGCGCATCAAGGGTTCGACGGGAACCCAGTGATCGGTGGGCGGGCGTGGGCCGCCCTCCAGCTGGGCCAGGCTGAGCAGGTCGTCGACCAGGGTGCGCATGCGGTCCGTCTGCAGGCGCATCAGTGCGAGCGATCGCCGGCGCTCGGCCTCCGTCAGCTGGATCTGGCTCATGGTCTCGATGAAGCCCGAAAGCACCGTGAGCGGCGTTCGAATCTCATGCGAGACGTTGGCCACGAAGTCGCGGCGCATCTCGTCCGCACGCAGTCGTTCGGTGATGTCCTGAGTCAGCAGCAGGCGTTGACCGTCACCATAGGGCCGGACCGACACCGACAGGGTGCCGGGCCGACCGGGCATCGAGAAGGTGACCGGCTCGTCCAGGTTGCCCGATTGCAGGTGCGCAACGAAGTCCGGTGCGCGCACCAGGTTGGTCAGGGGTTGCTGCAAGTCGCGCATCGGGTCGAGCCCCAGGTGGTCGGCCGCGGTGGAGTTGCACCACTGCACGTGGCCTCGGCTGTCCAGCATGACCACGCCGTTGGGCGACGCCTCGATCGCCGAGAGAAACTGCCCGATGCGGCGACGCTCCTGCTCGAGGTCGCGCTCACGGTTGCGCAGCGCGCGTTCGATGCGGTAGCCCAGCTCGCCCCAGAACCCGGTGTGCCGCGGCGCCTCGTCGGCCTGCGCGCCACGCAACCAGACCAGCAGGCGCCGCGCGCGCAGCACATCGACCGCGACCGCCAGCCCGACCCCGCACAAGGTGCCCAGCGCCAGACTGGCGCGCGGCGCATCCAGCAGCGACCCGGCTGCATAGCCGATCATCGCGCCCATCAAGGCTGCGGCGATCACCATCAACACGCGCGGTACCAGCCAGTCCATGGCGGCTGGTCAATTCAGGCCGGCATGTGGTTGGGCTGGCGCACCAGACGGTAGCCGACGCCGCGCACGGTTTCGATCATCGACGCGCATTGTGCCGGCGCCAGCGCGTCGCGCAGCCGCTTGACATGCACGTCGACCGTACGTTCCTCGATGAAGACGTGGTCGCCCCACACCCGGTCGAGCAGCTGCTTGCGGCTGTGCACCCGCTCCGGATGCGTCATCAGGAAATGCAGCAATCGAAACTCGGTCGGACCGAGCCGGATCTCGCGTTCGCCGGCCACCGCCCGGCGTGTGACCGGGTCGATGCGAAGGCCGGCGACCTCGACCGCTTCTTCCAGCGCTTCGGGTGCCTTGCGACGCAGCACCGCGCGGATGCGCGCCATCAGCTCCTGCGTCGAGAACGGCTTGGTCAGATAGTCGTCCGCACCGGCATCCAGCCCGGCGATCTTGTCCGACTCTTCGCCGCGGGCCGTCAACATGATGACCGGCAGCGCGCGCGTGCGCGCGTCACCGCGCCAGCGGCGCGCCAGCGCCAAGCCGGACTGGCCCGGCAGCATCCAGTCGAGCACCACCAGGTCAGGCAGCATCGCATCGACCTCGGCCTGCGCCTGCTCGGCCGAGGCGGCCATCGCCACCTCGTGCCCGGCGTGGCGCAGGTTGATCGAGATCAGTTCGGCGATGGCCACCTCGTCTTCGACCACCAGGATGCGGCACACGTTGGGCGCCCGTCGCTAGCGGACCATCGACTCGACGGTCTCGAGCGAATTGTGCCGAACGTCGGTGCCCTTGACGATGTAGATGACGCCCTCGGCCAGGTTCTTGGCATGGTCGCCGACGCGTTCGATCGCCTTGGCCACGAACACCAGGTCGATACTGGGCGAGATGGTGCGCGGGTCCTCCATCATGTAGGTGATCAGCTTGCGCAGCAGGCCGTCGAACTCGCGGTCGATCTGGTCGTCCTGTTTCAGCACTTCGAGTGCCGATTCGACGTCCAGACGTGCGAACGCATCGAGCGCCTTGCGCAGCTGGCGGATCGCCAGCTCGGATGCGAACTGCAAGTCTGTCACGGGCAGCCGCATGCGGCTGGACACGCCGGCATTGAGCAGGCGCTGCACCATGCGGGCGATGCGTGCCGCCTCGTCGCCCACCCGCTCGAGGTTGGCGATGGTCTTCGACACGGCGATCAGCAGCCGCAGGTCGCGCGCCGTCGGCTGGCGGCGCGCGATGATGGTCGACAGATCGCGATCGATCACGATCTCGAGTTGGTTGACCTGCTCCTCCCGGGCCAGCACCTGTGTCGCGGTCTCGCCGCTGAAGTGGATCAGTGCGTAGATCGACTGCGCCACCTGGGCCTCGGCGATGCCGCCCATTTCGAGCACCCGTGTGCAGATGTCGCTCAATTCAGCGTCGAACTGGGTCGAGATGTGTTTGTCGTTCATGTCGTAGCTCCGCTCGCCGCCAGGCGGCTGACTGCCGTGCGTTGCCGAATCATCCGCATCCTCACCCGAAGCGCCCGGTGATGTAGTCCTCGGTCTCGCGACGCTTGGGCTTCATGAAGATGTCGCGCGTTTCACCGAACTCGATCAGCTCGCCAAGGTACATGTAGGCCACGAAGTCCGATACCCGGGCGGCTTGCTGCATGTTGTGCGTGACGATCAGGATTGTCACCTTGTCCTTGATCGAACCGATCAGCTCCTCGATGCTACCCGTCGCGATCGGGTCGAGCGCCGAGGTCGGCTCGTCGAACAGCAGGATTTCCGGATCGGTGGCCAACGAACGGGCGATGCACAGGCGCTGCTGCTGGCCGCCGGACAGGTTGACGGCCACTTCGTCGAGGCGGTCCTTCACCTCGTCCCACAGCGCCGCGCCCTTGAGGGCGGCCTCCGCCTTGTCCTGCAGAAAACTGCGCGACTTCTCGCCGCGCACCCGCAGGCCGTACACCACGTTCTCGAAGACCGACTTCGGAAACGGATTGGGCTTTTGAAACACCATCGACACGCGCATGCGCACCTCGATCGGATCGACCGAATCATGCAGCACGTCGACGCCATCGGGATGCAAACGTATGCTGCCGTCGTAGCGATTGCCGGGATACAGGTCGTGCATGCGGTTGAAGCAGCGCAGATAGGTGCTCTTGCCGCAGCCGCTGGGGCCGATCAGCGCAGTGACCTTGTGCTCGTACAGCGGCATCGACACGGAATTGAGCGCCTTGAACGAGCCGTAGTAGAAGTCGAGGTCGGTCGACTCGGCCTTGAGCGCTGGCGCCCTGTGCGGCAGCGTGATGGTCGCGGTCATGTGTGGTTGATCCTTGTCGGCAGCTGGCGGCTTGGCCGTCTACCACTTGATGTTCTTGCGCAGCCGGTAGCGCAGCCAGATCGCGATCGCGTTCATGCCCAGCGTCATGAACACCAGCACGAAGCTGGCTGCGGCGGCGTTCTGCTGAAAGGCCGGGTCGGGCCGCGACGTCCAGTTGAAGATCTGGATCGGCATCACCGTGAAAGGCGAGAACAGCCAATCGAACATCCCGGCCGGCGGTTCGCCGGTGAACGGCACTGGGGGAAGGAACGCAATGAAGGTCAGCGCGCCGATCGTGATGATAGGCGCCGTTTCGCCGATGGCGCGCGACAGCGCGATGATCACGCCGGTCAGGATGCCAGGCGTTGCATAGGGCAACAGATGATCGCCGATCACCTGCCATTGGGTGGCGCCGCAGGCGTAGGCACCCTCGCGCACATGCTGGGGAATCGCCCGCAATGATTCGCGCGTGGTCACGATCACGATCGGCAGGATCAGAAGCCCCAGCGTCAGCCCGGCCGTCAGGATGCTCTGCCCGAGCCCGAATACATAGACGAACAAGCCCAGCGCCAGCAGCCCGTACACGATGGAAGGCACGCCGGCCAGGTTGGTGATGTTGATCTCGATCACGTCCGTGAACCAACTCTTCTTCGCATACTCTTCGAGATAGACCGCGCCGGCAATGCCCACCGGCACCGCGAACAAGGCGGTGACGAGCATGACCAGCACCGAGCCGACCCAGGCCGAGAGGATGCCGGCCTGGCCGGCACGGCGCGACGGAAACGACGTGAAGAAGTCGCCCGTGAGACGCGGGATGCCGTCGACGGCCATGTTGGTGAACAGCGCCGCCAGCGTCAGCACACCCACCATCATCGCCAGCAGCCCCAGCACGCCGAACGCAGCGTCCCAGCGCTTGTGGCTGCGGATGATGGCGCGCAGCGTCCGCGTGCGTGACGATATGGCCATGCTCATCAATAGGCCTCCCGGAACCGACGGCGCATCCAGTAGCCCGCCAGATTGAAGAACAGCGTCAGCAGCATCAGCATCAAGCCGGCGGCGAAGATCGTCTGGTAGCCCACGCTGCCATGCGGCAGGTCACCCAGGGCCACCTGCACGATGTACGAGGTGATGGTGGCCGCGGGTTCCAGCGGGTTCAAGGTCAGGTTGGGCTGCATGCCGGCGGCCACCGCCAGGATCATGGTCTCCCCGACCGCGCGCGAGATGCCCAGGATGTAGGCCGCGGCAATGCCCGACAGCGCCGCGGGCACCACAACGTTGGTGGCGGTCTGGAAGCGCGTGGCACCCATCGCATACGAGCCTTCGCGCAGACTCATCGGTACCGCGCGCATCGCATCCTCGGCCAGCGAGGAGACGTAAGGAATGATCATGATGCCCATCACGATGCCTGCGGAAAGCACGTTGAAGCCCGGCAGGCCGGGATAGACCTTCTGCAGCAGCGGCGTGACGAACAGCAGCGCAAAGTAGCCGTAGATGATGGTCGGCACGCCGGACAGCAGTTCCAGCAGCGGCTTCATCGTCTCGCGCGTCTTGTGGCCGGCGAATTCGGATAGGTAGATCGCGATGATCGTGCCCAGCGGGATGGCGATCATGAGGGCCACCATGGAACTGCTGACGGTGCCCGACAGCAGCACCAGAATGCCGAAATGCGCATCGTCAAACAGCGGGGTCCATTGCGAGTCGGTGAGGAACGCCCAAATCGACACATGGGTGAAGAAGAGCACCGACTCCTTCAGCAGGATGTAGACGATACCGACTGTGGTCAACACCGACACGCAGGCCGCCAGCAGCAGCACGCCCTCGATCAGGCGTTCGCGCCGCTTGCGTTGCAGCTTGAGGCGCGCGTACTCGGCCAGCTTGGACGCGCCGCTGGGCGGTTCGGTGGTCACTGCAACACCCGGGGTCGTGGTTGTCATGGTCATTCTAGGTCTCCACCGCCCGGCGCCCTTGCGCTGGCGGTCAGAGTTTGGCTTCGCGCGCGAGCAGGGCCTCGATGGTGATGCCGACTTCCGAGGCGCCGCCGAACACGGTGCCCTTCTTGCCCTTTGCGAGATGTTCGAGGTTCGTCGTGTAGGCCTTGGCGGGCAGCGGCACGTACTTCACTTCCTTGGCCAGCTTGGCGCCCTCCTTCATGTAGTACTCGACAAACTCCTTGACTTCGGGCTTGGCCAGCGACTTGGCGTTCACGTAGATGAAGATCGGGCGCGACAGCGGCTGGTAGCTGCCGTCGAGCACCGACTTCTCGCTCGGCATCACCGCCGGATTGCCGGCCTTGTCGGCGATCGGTACCGCCTTCAACCGGCCGGTGTTCTCCGCGTAGTAGGCATAGCCGAAGAAAGCCAGCGCATTGATGTCCTGCGCCACGCCCTGGACGAGCACGTTGTCGTCCTCTGACGCGGTGAAGTCACCCCGACTGGATTTCGACTTGCCGGTGACGGCCTCTGTGAAGTAGTCGAAGGTGCCTGAATCGGCGCCCGCGCCGAACAGCTTCAGCGGTGCATCGGGGAATGCCGGATTCACCTGCTTCCAGCGGGTGACTTTGCCCTGCGCGGCCGGCTCCCACATCGTCTTGAGCTCTTCGACGGACAGCTGCTTGATGAAAGTGTTCTTGGGGTTGACAACGACGGTCAGCGCGTCAAAGGCCACCGGCAGCTCGAAGTACTCGATGCCCGCGGCCTTGCAATCGTCCATTTCCTTCTTCTGGATCGGTCTCGAGGCATTGGAGATGTCGGTCTCGCCGCGGCAGAACTTCTTGAAGCCGCCGCCGGTGCCCGAAATGCCGACCGTCACCTTGATGGCGCCCTTCTTGGACTTCTGGAAGTCCTCAGCCACACCCTCCGTCACCGGGTAGACGGTCGATGAGCCGTCGATCTTGACCACTTGGCCCTGTGCGCTGATGGCAACGCTGGCCAAGCCGAGCAACGTTACAGCGATTTGGACTGGGCGCCGGGTGAGCGTGAGGGCTGCGTGCATGTCGTGTCCTTTCATGGTTATGGTGGTACACCCAACTCTAGGAGGCGTTCGTGACGTTTTCGTGACGCTTGCATGGCTACTTCGTGACGGGCTGCTGAGCGCCATGGGCGGGAGACCGTCATGAATTCGCCACCGCGCTGCCACGATGGAATCATCGACCGCCGCCACAGTCGGTCCGCCGGCCAAGACGATGGCCGGGCAAGGAGACTGCATGCTGGAGCTGGATCAGGATCTGAACGCTACGGCTTCCCGGACCCGCCGGCGCCGCGACCCAGGTGCCCACACCCCGGCCGGCGCAGGCTTCGAGGTGAGTTGGGCTACAACCTGGGCCGAGGTGCGCGAGGCGCAGCGGCTGCGCTACCGCGTGTTCGCCGGCTAGATGGGCGCCCGCGTGCCTTCGCGTCGTCACGGCCTGGACGCGGACGAGTTCGACGCCTACTGCGATCACCTGCTGGTGCGCGGACCCTGCGGCGGTGAGGTCGTGGGCACCTATCGCGTGCTGACGCCCGACCAGGCCCTGGCGGCCGGCGGACTCTACAGTGATCATGAGTTCGACCTGACCCATCTGGCGCCACTGCGAACCAAGCTGGCCGAGTTGGGGCGCGCATGCGTCGATGCCCGATTCCGCCACGGGGGTGTGATCCTGGCGCTGTGGTTTGCCCTGGCCGACTACATGGTGGCTCGGCGGATCGAGTGGATGATCGGCTCCTGCAGCCTGCCGCTGAGCCAAGGTTTGCACACGATCGCTGCGCTGTGGCGTCAGCTCAGTCGGGACCATCCCGCCGACCCTTCATGGTCGGTCCGGCCGCACCTGCCGTTTCCCCTGGACGCCTACCAAGACAACCCGTGCGCAGAGCCGCCGCCCTTGCTTCGCGGATACCTTCGCCTGGGTGCCAGGCTGGCCGGGCCGCCGGCGTGGGACACGGATTTCGGTTGCGCCGATCTGCCGGTCCTGTTGCACACCGCCGACCTGCCGGCGCGTTATCGCCGGCAGTCCCCGGCCCGCGAGACCAGCTAGGAGCCTCATCCAAGTGACAACGGCCTGTCGCGAGGTTGTCATTCAACTGTCATAGAGGCCGATCAAACTAGCCGCGGTGAAGTCACACTCGACTGCGGCTCTGTTGCACCGCGACCAGGGCACCCTGGCTTTCAATGCGCGAGTGCTCGACATGGCGCGCCGACCCGAGGTGCCTGTACTGGAGCGGCTGCGCTACTTGTGCATCGTGTCGTCCAACCTCGACGAATTCTTCGAAATCCGCGTCTCCGACACGATGCAGGAGCTGGCCAGCGCCTCGGCCGGTGCCGCTCGCACGGCCGCCGCGAAAGCGATGGAGGAAACGTCGCAGATCGCGCACCGCCTGGTCGACGAGCAGTACGCGCTTTACAACGACGCCCTGACACCCACGCTGGCCAGGGCCGGCATCGTGATCGTTGCGCACGGCGAGCGCAGTCCTGCACAACGCGCCTGGGTGGCGCGTTTCTTCGCGCGCGAGGTGCGGCCCTTACTGGTGCCGGTGAGCCTGGATCCGGCACATCCGTTTCCCCAGGTGGCGAACAAGTCGCTCAACTTCATCATGCGACTGGGTGGACGCGACGCCTTCGGTCGACAGAACGACATCGCGATCGTGAAGGTGCCGCGTGCGCTGCCGCGCGTGATCCGGCTGCCTGTGCACCTGTCCGGGCGGCGCCAGACCTTCGTGTTGCTGTCTAGCGTGATTCGCGCCCATCTGCAAGAGTTGTTCCCTGAGCGCAAGCTCGATGGCTTTTCGCAGTTCCGGCTGACCCGGGACTCCGATCTGGCCATCGACGACCAGGAGGTGACCAATCTGCGCCGGGCCTTGCGCCAGGGGCTGACCCAACGCCAGTTCGGCATGGCCGTTCGCCTCGAGGTGGCGACTTCGTGCCCGGAGCCATTGGCGAACTTCCTGCTGAATCAGTTCCAGTTGCCGGAGCAGGCGCTGTACCGGGTCAACGGGCCGGTCAATCTGGTGCGGCTGGCCCAGCTGATCGAGCTGGTGCAGGCACCCAACCTGCACTTTTCGCCCCACCAGCCGGCATGGCCGACCACCCTGCCGCCCAACGGCTCGATGTTCGAACGGCTGCGCCAGGGCGATCTGCTGCTGCACCATCCCTTCGAGTCGTTCGAGCCGGTCGTGGCACTGTTGCGCGAGGCCGTGCAGGACCCGCAGGTGCTGGTCATCAAACAGACCATCTACCGCACGGGCGCCGATTCGGCGTTGATGGAGTTGCTGCTCGAAGCTGTACGCCGTGGCAAGGAAGTCATCGTGGTGGTCGAGCTGATGGCTCGCTTCGATGAGGAGGCGAACATCAACTGGGCCGAGCGCCTGGAGTCGCTGGGTACCCAGGTGGTCTACGGCATCGTCGGGCTCAAGACCCATGCCAAGATGCTGCTCATCACCCGCCGCGAAGGGCGGCAGCTGATGCGCTACGGCCACCTGTCGACCGGTAACTACAACACCCGCACTGCGCGCCTGTACACCGACATCGGCTACCTGACCGCCGATGCCCACATCACGTCCGACATGGAGCAGGTCTTCCAGCATCTGGCGAGCCAGAGCCGCATCATCGGACTGAAGTCGCTGGTGGTGGCGCCGTTCCTGTTGCGCCGACGCATGATGGAGCACGTGCATGCCGTCACCGCGGCGGCGCGCATGGGCAAGCCAGCCCGCATCGTGCTGAAGATGAATGCCCTCACCGACGAGTCGCTGGCCATGGCCCTGGCCGAAGCCGGGCGTGCCGGCGCACGCGTCGACCTCATTGTCCGTGGTGCCTGCGTCGTACCCGCTGCGCGCTCGGGATTCAGCGACAACGTGCGCGTACGTTCGATCATCGGACGCTACCTCGAGCATTCGCGCGTCTTCTACTTCTTGATCGATGAACAGGAAAAGCTCTACCTGTCCAGTGCCGACTGGATGGGGCGCAACATGTTTCGCCGCATCGAGCTGGCCTGGCCCGTGCGCGACGCCGTGCAGCGCCAGCGCCTGATCGACGAGACACTGACCTCGTACCTGCACGACGGACGCGATGCCTGGATCATGAACGCTGAGGGCGAGTACCACCGCGTCGCTGTCGCCGGAAGAAGGTCATCGGGGGCGTCGGCTCAGCGAGCCCTGGCCGAACGTTATGGCTCGGATCTGCCGTCCGGCACGAAACCGTCATGGACTTGATCCTCTGGCGTCATGCCGATGCCGAAGAAGCGACCTCTGGTCAAGACGATCTGGAGCGTCGCCTGACCGCACGAGGCGAACGCCAGGCCACGCGGGTGGCGTTGTGGCTGCATCGGCAAATGCCTGACGCGGTACGTGTGCTGGTCAGTCCGGCCGAACGCGCGCAGCGCACGGCGGCCAAGCTCGAGCGAAAGTTCAGCGTCGTGCCATCGATCGGGCCCGACGCGGACGTGCAGGCCCTGCTTGACGTTTCGGGCTGGCCGCACGGCAAACGCACCGTGCTGCTGGTGGGGCACCAGCCCGCGCTCGGTCAATTGGCCGCGTACCTGCTCACCGGCACCACGGCGCCCTGGACCGTTCGGAAGGGCGCGGTCTGGTGGCTGCGCAACCGCGCCGCCGATGCCGAAACGCGTTCCGAGACCTTCCTGCTGTGCGTGCAGTCGCCCGACACGATGTAGACCGGACGCGTTGTTCAGGCGAGCGACACCTCGAAGGTCCACGACAGGCGCGACCACGCCTTTTGTTCCTCGCGCAGCAGGAACATGGTCTGCGGGTGCGCCTGCGCCCATGCCGGCTCGACGACGAGCCGGTAGCCGTGGTCCGTGCGCTGCATTTCGAGGCGGCCGGGTGCAGGGTCGCGCCGGGCGTGGCACAGCACCAATGCGATGCGCAGCGCCAACGTCTGTTCGCGCAGCATCGGATCCGACATCGCTGGCTCCACCTTGCGCAGCCCGCCGCGCTGGGCCAGCAGCAGCGTGGCCAGACGCTGCTGCTGGTGCTCGGCGAAACCCGCCGCATCGGCATGCTCGACCACATAGGCGCCATGGCGGTGGAAGCCATCGTGCGAGACCGCCATGCCCAGCTCATGCAGTTCGGCGGCCCAGCGCAGCTTGGTGCTGGCGCGCAGCACGTCGGCGGTCGGCTGTGGGTGCAGCGCGGCAAAGAGCCAGCCCGCCATATCGGCCACGCGCCGCCCTTGCACCGTGTCGACGCGGAACTTCTGCTGCAGCCGGGCCACGGTGGCGGCGCGCACGTCCTGCTGCGGCGCGTCGCGACTGATCATCTCGTACAGCACGCCGTGCCGCAAGGCACCGCGGGCAGGCTCGATGCGATCGATGTGCAGCACATTGCACAGCGCGCGCAGGATGGACAGACCGCCGCCGATCACGGCGCGCCGATCGTCCTTCAATCCCGCCAGCGCGACGCGGTCGACATGGCCGGCGGAAACCAGCCGGTCGTGCAACCGGTCGAGCACCTGCGCCGTGATCGCGCCGTCGCTCCACTGCTCCGCGCGCAGGATGTCGCTCACCGCGCCCACCGTGCCCGACGCCCCGTAGACCGCCTGCCAAGGTTCGTCCGACAACAAGGCCGGCGCCCCTTCCAGTACCGCCTCGGCCGCAATGCGCGCCCCCTCGAGTGCGCGTGCCGTCAGGCGCCCGTCGCCGAAGAAACGCAGCGAGAGCTCCACGCTGCCGACCGGATACGACTCGAACTTGCGCGGATCGCTGCCCACACCCACGATCAGTTCGGTCGAACGGCCACCGATGTCGAACACGAGCCGTTGCTCGTCGTCCTGCGGCAGGTGGTGCGACACGCCGCTGTAGATGAGCCGCGCCTCCTCGTGACCGGAAATCACGTCGATCGGATGACCGAGCCGGGCCTCGGCGCCCGCCACGAACTCGGCGCGATTGCGGGCCTCGCGCAGCGTCTGCGTGGCCACGACGCGCACCTGGTTCGGCTCGAAGCCGTGCAGCCGCTCGGCAAACCGCGCCAGGCATTCCCAGCCGCGCCGCATTGCGGTGGTGCTGAGCTTGGACGACTCGTCCAGTCCTGCGCCCAGCCGCACGGTCTCCTTCAGGTATTCGGTGCGAACGACCTGGCCGTTCTCGTGTCGCGCGATCTCGAGCCGGAAGCTGTTGGAGCCCAGGTCGATGGCGGCGAGCAGGTGGCCTTCGGTCATGGTCGCCGAGGATACATGGCACGCTGCCTCAGTGGTGGGGCACGCACGCCGGCAAGCCCGCGATGCGGGCGCCGCGCCGCCGCGACGATGGCCGGTTCGTCAGGCCCGCGCGGCGCGCGCCAGACGTTCGGCGCACCGGCGCGCCATGTCCGCGTCGCTCGCTTCAACCATCACGCGCAGCAACGGTTCGGTGCCCGACGCGCGAATCAGCACGCGCCCGCTGTCGGACAGTTCGCGCTGCACGGCCTCCTGCTCGGCCGCGAGGGTGCGATTGGCCTTCCAGTCGACGTCCGTGCCCAGGCGCACGTTGATCAGCGTCTGCGGAAAGAGCGTCACGTCGAGCAGCATGTGCGCCAGGCTGCGGCCGCTGTCGCACACCGCCTGCAGCACCTGCAGTGCGCTGATGATGCCGTCGCCGGTGGTGTGCTTGTCCAGCGCCAGCAGGTGGCCCGAGCCTTCGCCGCCCAGCAGCCAGCCGCGAGCGCTCAGCTCTTCCAGGATGTAGCGGTCACCCACCTTGGCCCGCACCAGCGGCACGTCGCGCGCGCGCAGCGCCAACTCCACCGCCATGTTGGTCATGAGGGTGCCGACCACGCCGTCGACGTTGTGGCCCTTCGCCAGTCGATCGGCCACGATCACGTAGAGCAATTCGTCCCCGTTGTACAGGCGGCCTTCGGCGTCGACGATCTGCAGCCGGTCGGCGTCGCCGTCGAGCGCGATGCCGAAGTCAGCCTTGTGCTCGCCGACGGTCTTCACCAGAGCGGCCGGTGCGGTGGCACCGAAGCCGTCGTTGATGTTCAGTCCATCGGGCGAACAGCCGATCGCGATGACCTCGGCGCCCAGTTCGTGGAACACGTCGGGCGCCACGTGGTACGCGGCGCCGTGCGCGGCGTCGACCACCAGTTTGAGGCCCCGCAGCGACAGGTCGTGCCGTACCGTGCTCTTGCAGAACTCGATGTAGCGTCCCTGCGCATCGTCGATGCGGCGCGCCTTGCCGAGACCGGCCGAATCGACCCATTGCGCCGACTCACCCAGCGCGGCCTCGACCGCCATCTCCCATTCATCGGGCAGCTTTTCGCCTGCGGCAGAGAAGAACTTGATGCCGTTGTCGGCGTACGGATTGTGCGACGCGCTGATCACAACACCCAGGTCGAGCCTCAGCGCGCGCGTCAGGTAAGCCACGCCCGGTGTCGGAATCGGACCGCTCAGCAAGGTATCGACGCCCGCCGATGCGAACCCCGCCTCGAGTGCCGACTCGATCATGTAGCCCGAGATGCGTGTGTCCTTGCCGATCACCACCGTCGGACGATCGGTCTGCTGCCGCAGCACGCGGCCGACCGCGTGGCCGAGCCGCAGGATGAAATCCGGCGTAATCGGCGATTGGCCCACCGTGCCGCGAATGCCATCGGTGCCGAAGTAGCGTCGTCCCATGTTTTCGGTTTCCTCCCAGTCAATCCGCAGGTCCGCTCGCGGCCTGCCACACCTTCAGCGCATCGACGGTCGCCGCAACGTCGTGCACCCGCACGACGCGCGCTCCGCGTTGCACGGCGCACAGCGCGGCCGCCACACTGGCAGGCAATCGCTGTTCGACGGGCCGCCCCGTCAACACGCCGAGCGTGGACTTGCGCGACCAGCCCACCAGGATGGGCCGTCCCAGCGACAACAGTTCAGACTGGCGTTGCATCAGCGCCCAATTGTGCGCCGGCGTCTTGCCGAAGCCGATCCCTGGATCGAGTATCACGCGCACACTTTGCACGCCGGCGGCGGTCGCGGCCTGCAGGCGCCGGCCCAGAAACGACGCCACGTCGGCCACCACGTCGTCATAGCTCGGCGCCGCCTGCATGGTGGCCGGGTCGTCGCCGCGCATGTGCATCAGGCAGACGCCGCAGGTCGAATGCGCCGCCACCGCCACCAAAGCGCCGGCACGCTGCAGCGCCCGCACGTCGTTGATCACGTCGACGCCGATGGCCAATGCCGCGCGCATCACCTCGGGTTGACTGGTGTCGACCGAAACCGGCACGCCCAGCGTCACCGCATGCTCCAGCACCGGCATCACACGATCGAGTTCCTCCTGCAAGCCCGGCGTGCGCGCGCCTGGGCGGGTGGACTCGCCCCCGATGTCCAGCAAGTCGGCACCTTCGCCCCGCAGCCGGTCGCAGTGCGCGCGGGCGGCGCCGGACGACGCAAAGAAACCGCCGTCGGAGAACGAGTCGGGCGTGACGTTGACGATGCCCATCACGCGGGGCAGGCTCAAATCGAGCAGGAATCGCGAGGTCTGCCACTGCATCAATGAAAACGGGGCCGAATCGGCCCCGTGTCCTGGGTTAGCCGGCCGCCATCATGCCGCAGTGGCCGGTGCGCCGTCGGGACTGACCGGGGTGCCCGGTCCCCCGCTCGGCTTGGACGTCGGAGGCGTCCAGTCCTTGGGCGGCCGCGGCGGCTTGCCGGCCATGATGTCGTCGAGCTGCTCGCCGTCGATGGTTTCCCACTCGAGCAGCGCCTTGGCCATCGCGTGCATCTTGTCGGCGTTGTCCTCGATCAGCTTGCGCGCCACGGCGTACTGCTCGTCGATGATGCGCCGCACCTCGGCATCGACCTTCAGCATCGTCGCTTCCGACATCGTGGTGGTCTTGGTGATCGAGCGGCCGAGGAAAACCTCGCCCTCGTTCTCGGCATACACCATCGGGCCCAGGGCCGCGCTCATGCCGTAGCGCGTGACCATGTCGCGGGCCAGCTGTGTGGCACGCTCGAAATCATTGGACGCGCCGGTGGTCATCTGGCCCATGAAGACCTCTTCGGCGATGCGGCCGCCGAAGAGCATGCTGATCTGCGCCAGCATGTAGTCGCGGTTGTAGCTGTAGCGGTCCTTCTCGGGGAGCGACACCGTGACGCCCAGCGCGCGGCCGCGTGGAATGATGGTCACCTTGTGCACCGGGTCGAGCTTGGGCAGCATGCGGCCGATCAGCGCATGGCCCGACTCGTGGTACGCGGTGTTGCGGCGCTCTTCTTCGTCCATGACCATGGACTTGCGCTCGGCGCCCATCATGATCTTGTCCTTGGCCTTCTCGAAGTCGACCATCTCGACCACGCGCGCATTGCGACGCGCGGCGAACAACGCCGCCTCATTGACCAGGTTGGCGAGATCGGCCCCGGAGAAGCCCGGCGTGCCGCGCGCGATCACGTCGGCACGGATGTCCTGGCCAATCGGCACCTTGCGCATGTGCACGTTGAGGATCTGCTCGCGGCCGCGGATGTCGGGCAGCGTCACATACACCTGGCGGTCGAATCGGCCCGGGCGCAGCAGCGCGGGGTCCAGGATGTCGGGCCGGTTGGTGGCCGCCATCACGATGACGCCGAGGTTGGTCTCGAAGCCGTCCATCTCGACCAGCATCTGGTTGAGCGTCTGCTCGCGCTCGTCGTTGCCACCGCCCAGGCCCGCGCCACGGTGACGGCCCACGGCGTCGATTTCGTCGACGAAAATGATGCACGGCGCGCTCTTCTTGGCCTGTTCGAACATGTCGCGCACACGGGCCGCGCCGACGCCGACGAACATCTCGACGAAGTCAGAGCCCGAGATGCTGAAGAACGGCACCTTGGCCTCGCCGGCGATGGCCTTGGCCAGCAGCGTCTTGCCGGTGCCCGGAGGCCCGACCATCAGTACGCCGCGCGGGATGCGGCCGCCGAGCTTCTGAAACTTCTGCGGGTCCTTCAGGAAGTCGACCAGCTCCTTGACTTCTTCCTTGGCCTCGTCGCAGCCGGCGACGTCGGCGAAGGTGACGGTGTTGTTGCTCTCGTCGAGCATGCGCGCGCGACTCTTGCCGAAGCTGAACGCGCCGCCCTTGCCTCCGCCTTGCATCTGCCGCATGAAGTAGATCCACACGCCGATCAGCAGCAGCATCGGGCCCCAGCTGATCAGGATGCTCATCAGGATCGACGGCTCTTCGCGCGGCTTGACATCGAACTTGACGTTGTTGGCGATCAGGTCGCCCACCAGTCCACGATCCAGGTAGGTGGCCGTCGAGCGGATGCGCTTGTCGTCGGTGGTGACCGCCAGGATTTCGGTGCCGCCGTTGCCTTCCTGAAGCGTCACGGCCTTGACGCGCTTGGCGCGGACCTCCTCCAGGAAATCGGAGTATCCGATCAACGCGCCCTGCGCGACGCCGCGGTCGAACTGCTTGAACACCGTGAACAGCACCAGTGCGATCACGAGCCAAACAGCGACCTTAGAGAACCATTGATTGTTCACCGTGGCTCCTTGTGCCAACTCCGATGCGCATCCTCGGGGCCCGCGCACCTACCGTGTTACGACAACTCGGCATATGGGTGTGATTTTAGTCCACACAAGGCCTGCCGCCCGGGGAGAAACATCGCTGGCGACCCAGTACGCGGCGCCAATTCGTGCGCACCAATCAGTGGCTGGCGCCAAGTTCACTTTCATTTCGGACCCACTCCGACGAGAAAGGTTTCAGATGACTTGTCTCGTGACGCTTTCGGTTTGATCGGCTTGACCACCCGGAAGGCTCGCTTGAACTGCTCCACCAACTGGCTGTAGCCACTGCCATGAAAGACCTTTGCGACCAGCGCACCATCGGATTTCAGGTGGGTTCGGGCGAAATCGATCGCAAGCTCCACCAAATGGGCGATACGCGCCGAATCCGACGATTCAATGCCCGAAAGATTCGGCGACATGTCGGACAACACCACGTCGACCCGCCGTCCGGACAGCCGCCGCGACAGCTCCGCCAACACGGTGTCGTCACGAAAGTCGCCCTCGAAGAACTCCACACCCTCGATGGGCTTCATCGGCAGGACATCCAGCGCGATGATGGTGCCATCCAGCTCACCGGCCGCCGCGCCGCCGATGCCGATCGAGCGCGGCGCAAAACGCCGCCGCACGTACTGGCTCCACGCACCGGGCGTCGAGCCGAGGTCGACCACCACCTGGCCGGGTTTCAGCAGGCCCAGGGACTCGTCGATCTCCTTGAGCTTGTAGGCTGCGCGGGCCCGATAGCCTTCCTTGCGCGCCAGTTTTACGTAGGGGTCGGTCATGTGGTCGTGCAACCACGCCCGATTGACCTTGCTGCTCTTGGCTCGTGAGTTCATCGCGCGGGGATAATACGGGCATGCCTGCCCTTCAACTCACGCCGGCCGAACGCAAGGCCCAGCGCAGCCTGGCCCATCACCTCGACCCGGTGGTGCTGGTCGGCAACGACGGTCTGACGCCCTCGGTCCTCAAAGAAGCCGACGCCGCGCTCAACGCGCATGGGCTGATCAAGGTTCGGGTGTTCTCCGACTCGCGCGACGCCCGCGAGGCGCTCCTGGGGGATCTGTCGGATCGGCTGGGCGCGGCGCCGGTGCAGCACATCGGCAAGTTGCTGGTGTTGTGGCGTCCAATGCCGCCGAAGGAAAAGGCGGTGCGCGAAGACCGCCAGCCCGGCCCTCGGGTGGTCAAACTGATCAAGTTTTCCAAGAGCCCCCATCACCGGCCGACAGTGAAGAAGGTGCGCGTGTTCGGCAACGAGCGCGTCACCGCGGGCGGCTCGATCAAGCGCGTCAAGCGCCGGGCCACGAGCGTCAAGAAGAAGACGCTGGCCTGACCCAGAAGCCCGTGCGGCGCCAGGTCAGCACCGCCACCAGAGCCGCCTTCAGCGCGAAGAAGCCCAGGCTCACCGCATGCAACTGCCCAAAGCTGAACCATCCCGGCGCCACCCGCGCCTGGGCCAGCATCGGTTGCACGGCGAAGTAGCCGGCCAGCGTGCAGAACACCGTGCCGAGCGCCAGCACCATGTCGGCGCTGAACAGGCTGCCCGAGCCAGCCTGCGATCGCCGGACTGCCTCGCGCCGTTCGAGCGCGAACACCATCAAGCCGAGTATCAGGCTCAGCCAGGCCTCCTGGCCGAGCATACGGCCGGCCACGCGACCGGCATCGACTGGCGGCAGCAAGGCAAACGGAGCCGGAGTGGCAATGCCGGCGATGCACAGCAGTGCACCCAGCCAGAGGCCGGGCAGCAGCTGCCGAACCCGGTCGACCACCGCGCTCACTCGTAGCGAACGTCGACGATTTCGTAGCTCTTCAGGCCGCCCGGGGCCTGCACCTCGGCCACGTCGCCCGGTTCCTTGCCGATCAGCGCGCGCGCGATCGGCGAGCTGATGGAGACCAGGCCCTTCTTCAGGTCGGCCTCGTCGTCGCCGACGATCTGGTAGGTCACGACCTGGCCGCTGGCTTCGTCTTCCAGGTCCACCGTGGCGCCGAACACGACGCGACCCTCGGCGTCGAGCTTGGCCGGATCGATGATCTGTGCCGCCGCGAGCTTGCTTTCGATTTCGGCGATGCGGCCCTCGATGAAGCCCTGCTTGTCCTTGGCGGCCTCGTACTCGGCGTTCTCGCTCAGATCGCCTTGGCCGCGCGCTTCCGAGATGGCCTGGATCACCGCGTGGCGATCCACGGTCTTCAGGCGCTGCAGCTCACTCTTCAGCAGTTCGGCGCCACGCCGAGTCAGGGGTACGGTGGCCATGGTCTCATTCCTGTGAAAAGCGAAACGCGCCGTTGGCGCGTTGCATCCGGCGCGTCGGCGGGCCGGCTCATACGGAGGTCATACGTCGCGTCGCGCCGCTGCTGCCAGCGGCTGGGCGAGAAACGGTTTCAGTTTAGTGCAGTTCCGCGTGCAGTTGCTGCAGCGACACGACCGTGAGGCCGTCCTGGTGTTTCAATGCCTCGGTGGCCGCCTCGCAGCCGGCCATCGTGGTGTAGTAGGTCACTCGGTTGGCGATGGCGGCGGTGCGGATGTGCCGGGAGTCGGCAATCGCGGTGCGGGTTTCGTCGACGGTCGTGTAGACGAGTTGGATCTCGCCGGCCTTGACCATGTCGGCGATGTGCGGCCGACCGTCCTTGACCTTGTTGACCACCTTGACCGGCACGCCAGCAGCGCCGATGGCCGCGGCCGTGCCCTTGGTCGCGGCAATCTGGTAACCCAGGTCGACCAGATCGGAGGCCACCTTGACCGCGCGGTCCTTGTCGTTGTTCTTCACGCTGATCACCACCGTGCCTTTGGTCGGCAGGCGCGAGCCGGCGCCGAGTTGGCTCTTCAGCATCGCCTCGCCGAAGCTGCGGCCCACGCCCATCACCTCGCCGGTGGAGCGCATCTCGGGCCCGAGGATCGGATCCACGCCCGGGAACTTGTTGAACGGGAAGACCGCCTCCTTGATGCTGAAGTACGGCGGGATCACCTCGCCAGGCACCCGGCCGTCGGGGCCGCGCTGGTCGTTCAGGCGCTGGCCGGCCATGCAGCGCGCCGCGATCTTGGCCAGCGGCTGGCCGGTGGCCTTGCTGACAAATGGCACCGTGCGCGACGCGCGCGGGTTCACCTCGAGCACGAAGACCACGGCCTCGTCGCCCTCGCCCTGGATCGCGAACTGCACGTTCATCAACCCGATCACCTTCAGCGCCTTGGCCATCTGCCTGGTCTGCCGGCGCAGTTCATCCTGCAGGCGCGGCGACAACGAGTACGGAGGCAGCGAGCACGCGGAGTCGCCCGAGTGCACGCCGGCCTGCTCGATGTGCTCCATGATGCCGCCGATCATCACGTCGGTGCCATCGCTGATGCAGTCGACATCGACCTCGATCGCATCGTCCAGGAAGCGATCGAGCAGCACCGGTGACTTCTCGCTCACGCGCACGGCCTCGCGCATGTAGCGCTCGAGGTCTTTGTCGCCGTGCACGATCTCCATCGCCCGGCCGCCGAGCACGTAGCTCGGCCGCACCACCAGCGGATAGCCGATCTCGTGCGCCATCTGCAGCGCCGCCTCCTCGGTGCGCGCGGTGCGGTTGGGCGGCTGGCGCAGCCCCAGCGTGTGCAGCAGCTGCTGGAAGCGCTCGCGATCCTCGGCGATGTCGATGCTGTCGGGCGAGGTGCCGATGATCGGCACGCCGTTGGCTTCGAGGTCGAGCGCGAGTTTCAGCGGTGTCTGGCCACCGTACTGCACGATCACGCCGACGGGTTTCTCCTTGTCGACGATCTCGAGCACGTCTTCCAGCGTCACCGGTTCGAAGTACAGGCGGTCGCTGGTGTCGTAGTCGGTCGACACGGTCTCGGGATTGCAGTTGACCATGATGGTCTCGTAGCCGTCTTCGCGCATCGCCAGCGCGGCGTGCACGCAGCAATAGTCGAATTCGATGCCTTGGCCGATGCGGTTCGGGCCTCCACCGAGCACCATGATCTTCCTGGCGTCGGTCGGCTCGGCCTCGCACTCCTCGTCGTAGGTGGAGTACATGTAGGCCGTCTGAGTTGCGAATTCCGCGGCGCAGGTGTCCACGCGCTTGTAGACCGGCCGCACCCCGAGACGCTGGCGCGCGCGCCGCACCTCATGCTGGTTGGTCGACATCAACCGGGCGAGCCGCTGGTCCGAGAAGCCCTTTTGCTTCAGGTAGCGCAGCTCCGCTGCCGTCAACCCCGCCAGCTGCCGGCCGGCGATCTGGCGCTCGGTGTCGACGATCTGCTGGATCTGCGCCAGGAACCACGGATCGATCGCGGTCTCGTCGAAGATCTCCTCGAGCGACAAGCCGATTCGGAATGCGTCGGCGACGAACAGGATCCGCTCCGGCCCCGCGTTGCCGATGGCCTCGACGATCTCCTCGCGGTCGCCGCCATGCACCTCGTGGCGCTCGCTCAGGCCGTCGATGCCGGTTTCCAGCCCGCGCAAGGCCTTTTGCAGGCTCTCCTGGAACGTGCGGCCGATCGCCATCACCTCGCCGACCGACTTCATCTGTGTCGTCAGGTGCGGATCGGCCTCGCGGAACTTCTCGAACGCGAAGCGCGGGATCTTCGTCACCACGTAGTCGATGCTTGGCTCGAAGCTGGCCGGCGTGGCGCCACCGGTGATGTCGTTGCGCAACTCATCGAGCGTGTAGCCGACCGCCAGCTTGGCGGCGATCTTGGCGATCGGGAACCCGGTGGCCTTGGAGGCCAGCGCCGAGCTGCGGCTGACGCGCGGATTCATCTCGATCACCGTCATGCGCCCGTTCTTCGGGTTGATCGAGAACTGCACGTTCGAGCCGCCCGTGTCGACGCCGATCTCGCGCAGAATCGCGATCGACGCATTGCGCATCAGCTGGTATTCCTTGTCGGTCAACGTCTGCGCCGGCGCCACGGTGATCGAATCGCCGGTGTGGATGCCCATCGGGTCGAGGTTCTCGATCGAGCAGACGATGATGCAGTTGTCCGCCTTGTCGCGGACCACCTCCATCTCGTACTCCTTCCAGCCGATCAGCGATTCCTCGATCAGCAGTTCATGGGTTGGCGACAGGTCGATGCCGCGCTTGCAGATCTCTTCGAATTCCTCGGGGTTGTAGGCGATGCCGCCACCGGTGCCGCCGAGCGTGAAGCTGGGTCGGATCACCACCGGAAAACCCGGCCCACCGGTATCACCGGCGATTCGCTTCTGTACGCCCCAGGCTTCTGCCATCGTGTGCGCAATGCCGCTCTTCGCCGAGTCGAGGCCGATCGACGTCATCGCGTCCTTGAACTTCAGCCGGTCCTCGGCCTTCTCGATGGCCTTTTCGTTGGCGCCGATCATCTCCACGCCGTACCTGGCCAGCACGCCGTGCTGATGCAGCTCGAGTGCGCAGTTCAGCGCCGTCTGCCCGCCCATTGTCGGCAGGATCGCGTCCGGCCGCTCCTTGGCGATGATCTTCTCCACCATCTGCCAGGTGATCGGCTCGATGTAGGTCACGTCGGCCATCTCCGGGTCGGTCATGATCGTCGCCGGGTTGCTGTTGACGAGGATGACCTTGTAGCCCTCCTGGCGAAGCGCCTTGCAGGCCTGCGCACCGGAGTAGTCGAACTCGCAGGCCTGCCCGATGACGATCGGGCCGGCACCGATGATGAGAATGCTCTTCAGGTCACGACGCTTGGGCATGGGTCTTCTGCGCCATCAGCGCGGTGAATCGGTCGAACAGGTGGGCGATGTCGTGCGGGCCGGGCGACGCCTCGGGGTGGCCCTGGAAGCAAAAAGCCGGTCGGTCGGTGCGCGCCAGGCCCTGCAGCGTGCCGTCGAACAGGCTCACGTGCGTGGCGCGCAGATTGGCCGGCAGCGTGCTCCTCATCCACCGCGAAACCGTGGTTCTGGCTGGTGATCGAGACGCGGCCGCTGTCGAGGTCTTTCACCGGATGGTTGGCACCGTGGTGGCCGAACTTCATCTTGAAGGTCTTGGCGCCGGAGGCCAGCGCCATGATCTGGTGCCCCAGGCAGATGCCGAAGGTGGGGATCGCCTTGTCGATCAGCGTACGCGACGCGGCGATGGCGTAGTCGCACGGCTCGGGATCGCCCGGGCCGTTGCTCAAGAAGACGCCGTCCGGCCGCAACGCCAGCGCGTCGGCGGCCGACGTCTGCGCCGGCACCACGGTGACGCGGCAGCCGCGGCTCACCAGCATGCGCAGAATGTTGTGCTTGACGCCGAAGTCGTAGGCCACGACGTGGAAGCGGCCGCCCTGCCGCTGGCCATAGCCAACGCCCAGCGCCCATTCGGTTTGCGTCCAGCCGTAGGGCGTGGGGGTCGTGACCACACGGGCCAGATCCAGGCCGGCCATGCTCGGCACCGATCGCGCACGGGCCACCGCGTCATCGACCTCGGTCGCTCCGATCACGCTGCCGGCCGGAAAGCCGACGATGCAGCCATTCTGCGCACCTTGGCTGCGCAGCAAGCGCGTGAGGCGCCGCGTGTCCACGCCGGCGATGGCCACGGTGTTCTGCTGCACGAGGTATTGCGCCAGCGTGCGCGACGCGCGAAAGTTCGACAAGCGTGGCGGCAGGTCCTTGATCACCAGGCCGGCGGCATGCACTTTCACCGCCTCCACGTCTTCGTCGTTGATGCCGTAGTTGCCGATGTGCGGGTAGGTCAGCGTGACGATCTGGCGGCAGTAGCTCGGATCGGTGAGGATCTCCTGGTAGCCGGTGAGCGAGGTGTTGAAGACCACCTCGCCGACGGTCGAGCCGGTTGCGCCGAACGAGTAGCCTGTGAAAACGGTGCCGTCCGCGAGCGCGAGCAAGGCAGGTGGCTGGACGGGCAGCAAGGAAGTCTCCGGTTTGCGCGCGCCCAGCTTCGCTCCTGCGGTCAGGTCGAAGGCCGAGGGGAAACCGACGATCGGAGTTTCGCTAGGCTGCGGTTGAGGCTGTGATCGGGCGAATTATAACGAGGCCGGGTACCGCCCCTTGCCCGGCCGGCGATTCAGAGCCCCAGCGCGGCGATCCCGGCACGCGCGATCTGCGCATCCTCGGCCGACTTGACACCGCTGACCCCCACCGCACCAACGCAATCACCCTGCACGACGACCGGCACCCCACCCTCCAGCATGCCCTGCAAACCCGGTGCGCTGAGAAACGCCACCCGGCCCTGGTTGATCATGTCTTCGTAGACCTTGCTCTCGCGTCGACCCAACGCCGCCGTGCGCGCCTTGGCCAGGCCGATCTCGGCCGAGATCGGCGGGGCTCCGTCCAGGCGCTGCAGCCATAGCAGGTGACCACCGTCGTCGACCACGGCGATGGTCACCGCCCACTGGTGGGAGCGGGCCTCGGCCTCGGCCGCGGCAGCGATCTTGCGGGCATCTTCGGCGGTCAAGGTCGGTCGGTTTCGCATGGGCTTGGTCTTCCTGTCTTGTCAAGCGGATCGGGTGAACGATACCCGCGAACAGGGGTCCAAGGGGTGCAAATGACGCAAAGCTGCCAGTCGATGCGCTGCTTTGGTCGCGAGTGCGTCGCCGATACCCCTTCGGACCAAGGGAACTTAGAATGCAGCTGTCGGGTCCGAGCCCGCGACATCACAACCATGGAGGTTTCATGAACCAAAGCCTGCAAACCACTCCCGGCTATGCCGGTTCCGGCGCGCTGGCGGTCGACCGCAACAGCGTCCTGAGAAACACCTATTGGCTGCTCGCGCTGTCGCTGCTGCCCACCGTGTTGGGCGCGTGGGTCGGCGTGGCAACCGGCATCACCGCGGCGATGAGCCCGGGCATCAGCCTGATCGTCTTTCTGGGGGGCGCGTTCGGGCTGATCTACGCGATCGAGAAGACCAAGAACTCTTCGACCGGTGTCGCCGTGCTGCTCGGCTTCACGTTCTTCATGGGCCTGATGCTGTCGCGCCTGCTGGCGACCATCCTGGGCTTCAAGAACGGCAGTTCGCTCATCATGACGGCGTTCGGTGGCACGGCCGTCATCTTCTTCGCGATGGCGTCGCTGTCCACGGTGATCAAACGCGACCTGTCGGGCATGGGCAAGTTCCTGTTCGTCGGCGCGCTGATTGTCTTCGTCGGCTTCCTGGTGAACTTCTTCGTGCAGTCGTCTGCGCTGATGTTGACGCTGCTGGTCGTCTGCCTGGGCATCTTCTCGGCCTTCATGCTGTACGACATCAAGCGCGTCATCGACGGTGGCGAGACCAACTACATCTCGGCGACGCTGGCGATCTACCTGGACATGTTCAACGTGTTCCAGAGCCTGCTGGCACTGCTGGGCATCTTCGGCGGTGATCGCGAGTAGCCGGGGCGCTTCGCTGGACTGAACCAGGCCCCGCGCAGCGGGGCCTCGTCGTTTCAAGCTCGGCCGAATGCCGCCCGGCTACGGCTCGCATCACCGCGCGATGCGGCCCTAAGCCGGGGCATCGCGGTCGAAGACCGCCATGCTCTCCACATGCGCTGTGTGCGGGAACATGTCGACGACGCCGGCCGCGACGCAGCGGTAGCCGGCCTGGTGCACGAACAGCCCGGCGTCGCGGGCCAACGTGGCCGGATTGCAGCTGACGTAGACGATTCGTTGCGGCGGTGACCAACCGTGCGGCGGCGCCACCGACAAGTCGGTCAGCGCCTTGGCAAGCGCAAACGCGCCTTCGCGCGGCGGATCGATCAACCAGCGCTGCGCGGTCGCCAGGCCGGCCAGTTGATCGGCGGTCAACTCGAACAGGTTGCGCGCCGAGAACGTGCACCGGCCGGCCAGCCCGTTGGCGCGGGCGTTGTCACGTGCGCGCCCGACCAGCACGGCACTGCCTTCGATGCCGAGCACATCGCGGGCCTGTGTGGCCAGCGCCAGCGTGAAATTGCCCAACCCGCAGAACCAGTCGATCACCCGGTCCGTGTTGTTCGGGGCCAGCCAGCGCACAGCCTGCGTGACCAGCACGCGGTTGATCGCGGAGTTGACCTGGGTGAAGTCCGTGGGCTTGAATGGCATCGTCAGACCGAACTCCGGCAATGCGTACGCCAGCGCCTGATCGGCGTCGTCCAGCGGCAATACCGTATCGGGTCCACCCGGTTGCAGCCACCATTGCACCCGGTGTGCGCCGGCGAAGTCGCGCAGCCGGCTGCGATCGGCGTCGCTCAACGGTTCCAGATGCCGCAGCACCAGTGCGCACGTCGTGTCGCCCATCGCCAGCTCGATCTGCGGCAAGCGGTCGCGCGCGTCCATCGCCCCGATCAGCGCGCGCAGCGCGGGCAGCAGCGCGCTGACATGCGGCGGCAGCACCGGGCAGGTCGTCATGTCGGCCACGTAGCGCGACTTGCGCTCGTGGAAACCCACCAGCACCGCGCCCTTCTTGGCCACATGCCGCACCGACAGGCGGGCGCGATGCCGGTAGCCCCAGGCTGGTCCTTGCAATGGACGCAGGATGTGCTCCGGCGTCACCTTGGCCAGGTGGCGCAGGTTGTCCTCCAGCACCCGCTGCTTGACCGCCACCTGGGCCAGCGGGTGCAGGTGCTGCATCTTGCAGCCGCCGCAGGCGCCCGGGTGCAGTCCGAAATGCGGACAGGCCGGCCGCACCCGCTGGGAGCTCTCGCGCCGCAGCCCGGCCAATGTGCCCTGCTCCCACTGGTTCTTGCGCCGCGACACGTTGACCTGCGCCTGCTCGCCGGGCAACGCGCCCTCGATGAACACCACCTTGCCGTCGGCGCGATGCGCGACGCCCTGGGCATCCAGATCGAGTGATTCGACTGTCGAGCCATTCCTCCTGGGGTGCCATACGGCCATTATCCCGGCGCCAACCAGACGAGAAGGCCGCCCGAAGGCGGCCGGCGATAACAGGCGGCGGACCGGGGTTACGGCTTCACGTAGTCAGAGACGACCTTCCACTTGCCGTCGGTGATCTGCGACAGGCGCGCGGCATCGCTGCCCAGGCGCTTTTTCGGACCGAATGTGGCCTCGGCGCTGCCGAACATGTCCGGCGGGATGACCATCGTGTCCATGGCCTTGATGAAGCTGTCGGTCGTCAGGTTCTGGCCCGCCTTGCTGGCCGCACGCGAGAACGCGTCGATGATGGTGTAGCCGTAGGCCGAGAACACCGTCGGGTCCTCGTTGAACTTCGTCTTGTACTTGTTGGCCCAGAACCGGATCGGTTGCGACGCTTCGTCCAGGTACGGATGCTGCGTGGTCATCGCGGCATACAACCCGTTCATCGCGGGGCCGCCGAGCTTGTGGATCAGGTCGGTGTAGGCAGCGCTGGAGCCCAGGAAGATCGGGTTGAATCCGGTCTTGCGCGACTCGCCGATGGTGCCGATGGTCTCGCGGATGATGGTGCCCAGCACCACCAGATCACAGCCCGGCTGCCTTCATCTTGGCCACCTGCGACGAGAAGTCGGTCGCGCCGCGCTTGTAGGTGGTCTTCTCGACCATCTCGACGTTGATGGACTTCAGCCCCGCCTCGGCGCCGCGCTGCACCTCGAGGCCGAACTCGTCGTCCTGGTAGATCGAGCACACCTTCTTTGCGCCCTTCTCCTTCACCAGTTTCGGCAGCATCACGCGCATCTGCTCGTAAGTACGGCACTGCGAACGAGTACTTCAGGCGGTGGAACGGCTCGTACATTTCGCGCGCCGCCGTCACCGGCATGAAGTTGATGATGTTCTTCTCGAACTGCACTGGCATCGCCGCGTTGTTCTGCGCGGTGCCGATGTGGGCCACCATCATGAAGATCTTGTCCTGATTGACCAGCTTCTGCGCGGCCAGCACGGCGCGCTTGGGGTCGTAGGCCGAATCCTCGACGATCAGCTTGATCTTGCGGCCGTTGATGCCGCCCTGCTCGTTGATCTCGTCCACGCGCAGCATCATGCCCAGGCGCACCTGCTTGCCGAAACCGGCGATCGGGCCCGACAGATCCTGGATCGAGCCGAGCACGATCTCGTCCTTGCTGACGCCCTGGTTCTGCGCCCACGCGGCTGGTGCCGCCAGGGCGGCAACGATCGCGACGGTCTTGAAAATGGTCTTCATGGGTTCGGGTCTCCTGGTTGGGCTTACGACTGATACATGGCCTCGATCTGGGGCGCGTATTTCACTTGCACCAGCTTGCGCTTGAGCTTCATCGTCGGCGTGAGCTCCTCGTCCTCGGCGGTCAGCTGGTTCTCGAGCAGGTGGAACTGCTTGATCTGCTCGACGCGGGCGAACTTCTTGTTGACCTTGTCGATCTCGGCCTGGATGAGCGCACGCACCTCGGGCGCACGTGTCAGGCTGGTGTAGTTCGAAAACGGGATGTCGCGCTCCTGCGCGAAGCGCTCGACGTTCTCCTGGTCGATCATCACCAGCGCGGTCAGGTAGGCGCGCTTGTCGCCGATGACCACCGCGTCGGTGACGTAGGGCGAGAACTTGAGCTCGTTCTCCCATTCGCTGGGCGTCACGTTCTTGCCGCCGGCGGTGATGATGATGTCCTTCATGCGGTCGGTGATGCGGAAGTAGCCTTCTTCGTCGACGGTGCCGACGTCGCCGGTGTGCAGCCAGCCGTCGCGGTCGATCGTCTCGGCGGTCTTCTCGGGCTGGTTCAGGTAGCCGGCGAAGACATTCGGCCCGCGCACCAGGATCTCGCCGGTGGCCGGATCGATGCGCACCTCGTTGAACGGCGCGGCCTTGCCGATCGAGCCCAGCTTGATCCGGGCGCCCTGCATCGAGGTCGAGAGACCCGCCGTCTCGGTCATGCCCCAGACCTCGAACATCGGCACGCCCAACGCCAGGTACCAACGGATCAGATCGGGCGAGATCGGCGCCGCGCCGGTGATCAGGAAGCGTGCGCGGTGGATGCCGATCAGCTTGCGCACGTTGTTCAGCGAGAGCCAGCGCGCCAGCATGAACTTCGCCTTCAACCAGGCCGGCACGGGCTTCTCGGCCAGCACCCGTTCGGCCACCTGGTGGCCCACGCGCAGTGCCCAGGCGTAGGCGAGCTGTTGCACCCGCGAGGCCTCGCGCACGGCGATGGTGACGGCCGAATAGAACTTCTCCCACACGCGCGGCACGGCCGTGAAGACGGTCGGCGCGATCTCGCGCACGTTCTCGGGCACGGTGTCCGGGTTCTCGACGAAGTTGAGTTTGGCGCCCGTGTACATTGCGAAGTACTCGCCGCCGGTGCGCTCGGCCACGTGGCACAACGGCAGGAAGCACATGCGCTCGTCGTCTTCGGTCTGCCCGACCAGCTGATTGATGGCACGCAGCCAGGTCGTGAGGCTGCGGTGCAGATGCATCGCGCCCTTCGGCTTGCCGGTGGTGCCCGAGGTGTAGACCAGGATCGCCAGGTCGTCAGGCGACACCGTGGCCACCCGTTCGGCCACGGCATGCGGGTGCCGGGCCAGATGCTCGCCGCCCAGTGCTCGTAATGCCTCCAGACTGATCACCATCGGATCGGCCAGATCGGACAGCCCCTCCATGTCGAAGACCACGATCTTGCGCAGCAGCGGCAAATGGGCACGCGCCTCCAGCGCCTTGTCGAGCTGCTCGTCGTCTTCGACGAACAGCACCGCGCTGCGCGAGTCCTCGCACAGGTACTGCGTCTGGACCGGCGAATCCGTCGGGTAGATGCCGCTGGAGACGCCGCCGCACGACAGCACCGCCAGATCCGCCAACACCCACTCGATGACGGTGTTCGACTGGATCGATGCGGTGTTGCCGCGCTCGAAGCCCAGCGCCATCAGCCCGTGGGCGATCTCGCGCACGGCCTGCGCGGTCTGGTTCCAGGTCCAGCTGCGCCAGACGCCGAATTCCTTCTGCCGCATCCAGACCTGGTCGCCGCGTCGGGCCACCGCGTTCCAGAACATCGCCGGCAGCGTGTCGCCCGGAATCAAAGACTCCGGGCCGGGCTGCAGGTCGCTGACATTCCACAGGTTGGGCATCGTGCCTTGAACGGGGCGGGGCTTGGGCGCGAGGATGCTAGCGTCCGGTCCCGTCGAGCGCCACCCCTCGAAAACGCTGACATCCCCCGCGAAAGCGCGGCCTGCGAGGCGGCGCCTCAGGGCAATGGTTCGGGCCAGGCCGCCAGATACTCGGCCCAGTGCGGCTCGTCGATCGCGCCCAGCGCCGTGCGCACCAGTTGCACCTCGGCGGCATGCTCCGACGTGGTCAGTCCGCCGCGCATCTGCTGGTAGCGGCAATACAGCAGGTAGGTGTTCATCACGTCGGTTTCGCAGTACCGGCGAATGTCCTCGATGCGCCCGCCGCGCCACGCGGCGTGCACCGCCGAGCCGTCCATGCCCAGCTTGCCGGGCAGGCCGCACAGCTTGGCCATCGCGTCCAACGGCGCATTGGCCCGCGGCTGGTACAGCGCGAGCAGATCCATCAGATCAAGATGGCGGTGGTGGTAGCGCGAGATGTAGTTGTTCCACTTGAATTCGCGGTCGTCTTCGCCGAAATCCCAGTACTTGCTGGCGACCACGCCATGCATCAGGCCACGGTAGTGCAACACGGGCAGGTCGAAGCCGCCGCCGTTCCAGCTCACCAGCTGCGGCACGCGCTTTTCGATCGTCGTGAAGAACTGCTGCACGATGCGCCCTTCTTCGCTGACGCCGCCGGGCAAGCGGTCGACGAACGAGTGCACGCGCAAGCCGTCGGCGCCGCGAAAGACGCAGGAGATCGCCACGACGCGCTGCAGATGGTGCGGCAGGAAATCGCTGCGCCCGTCTGCCGCGCGTTGTGCGAGTTCCTGCGCCAGCACCTCGTCATCGCTCAGGGCCGCACCGGCCGCGCGCAGCCGGCGCAGACCATCGACGTCGGGAATCGTCTCGATATCGAACACCAGCACCGGCCAGGACGACATGAACCTCAGCCGACGCGCAGCGCGCTCATGGTCAGAACACCGAATCCCGGTCCAGCCCCTGGCGCGCCATGCGCTGCTTGAGCTTGACCAGCGCCTCCTGCTGGATCTGGCGCACGCGCTCGCGCGTCAGCTTCAGCCGCGCCGCCAGATCCTCGAGCGTCTCGGGCTCGCGGTCGGCCAGTCCGTAGCGGCCGGACAGCACCTCCTGCTCGCGCGCATTGAGCTGCGTGAGCCCGCGCGCCAGCAGATCGGCGACCTCGTGGCTGAGCGTCAGGCTCAACGGGTCGCTCGACTGTTCGTCGGCCACCGTGTCGATCACCGTCTCCGCACCCTCGTATTCGAGCGGTGCGTCCAACGACGTCGGTTGCTCGGCCATCGCCAGCAAGGCATTGACGTGCCCGGCATCCTTGCCCAGCAGCGCGGCCACCTCCTCGGCACACACGGCGCGGCCGCCGGCGCGCGCGGGGCCGGACTCGATCGTGCGCCGCGCCTTCAACACCAGGTTCAATTCACGCACCACGTGCACCGGCAGTCGCACGAGTCGGGCTTGATGGACGATGGCGCGCTCGATGCTCTGGCGGATCCACCACGACGCATAGGTGGAGAAGCGGAACCCGCGCGCCGGCTCGAACTTCTCGATCGCATGCATCAGGCCCAGGTTGCCCTCTTCGATTAGGTCCTGCATCGGCAATCCACGCCCGAGGTAGTGCTTGGCGATCGACACCACCAGTCGCAGGTTGCGCTCGATCATCTGCTGGCGTGCCTGGAAGTCACCCGCCCGCGCGCTGCTGGCCGCGGCGAACTCCTCCTCGGGCGAGAACAACGATGTGCGCCGGATGCCACGTAGATAAGCTTGCAGCGCGTTGCCGCCCTCACCGTCGCCGGCCTCGGCCGCCAGCGACAACGGCAGATTGGCCCCGGTTTCGGCATCGCCCGCCTCGAACGTCAGCGGCGGCGCGCTCGTGTGCACACCCCGATGCCCCAGGCCGTTGATGCGTCGCGGGTTCACGGGTGTTTGCTCGACGTTGGGCGCAGTGTTCAGCGCGGTGGCAGCAACCGCATCGGGTCGATCGGCTTGCCCTGGCGCCGGATCTCGAAGTGCAGCTGCACCCGCTCGGCGTCGCTGGCGCCCATTTCGGCGATCTTCTGCCCGCGGCGGATGACCTGGTCTTCCTTCACCAGCAACGTCTGGTTGTGCGCGTAGGCGGTGAGGTAGGTGTTGTTGTGCTTCAAGATCACGAGGTTGCCGTAGCCGCGCAGCCCTGATCCGGCATACACCACCCGCCCATCGGCCGCGGCCAGCACCGGGTCGCCGGCCTTGCCGGTGATGGCCAGGCCCTTGCTCTTCACATCGTCGAACCCCATTGCCACGGGGCCGGTGGCCGGCCATGCCCAGGTGATGTCATCGTCAGGCTCTCGTGTCTTGGCCGGCGTGGTGACTGCCGGCGCCGGGGCTGCTGTCGTTGCGGCATTGGCGGGCACGGGCACGACCGGCGGCGTGATGGCGGGTGCCGGCGGCATGGGTGGCAGCACGCTACCGGCGACGCCGGAGGCAGCTGCCGGCGCGGGTCTGCTGTCCAGCGGCCGCGCTTCGACCTTGGCCGCCGCGACACCGCGCGCCGCCGGCGCACCAGGGTCGGTGCCTGGGGGTGCCACGCGCAGCACCTGACCGACCTCGATCAGGTTCGGGTTGTCGATGCTGTTCCAGCGTGCGATGTCGCGCGCGTTCTGACCGGTCTCCAGGCCCACGCGCAGCAGCGTGTCGCCCGGCTTGATGGTGTAGTAGCCCGGCTTGCCGGCGTTCTCGGCGCCCGGCTTGAGGCTCGGGTCGCCGATGCTCGCGACAGCGGGCACGGTGCCGGGCGCAGGGGCCTGGGCCGGGGCCGGGGCCGGCGCCACGGGGCTGGCACGCTGGCCAAAGGGTGCCCGCTCCTCGACCGGCGCTGGGTAGCGCGACGACGCGCACGCCGCCAGCAGGCACACCGCCAGCATCGACAAGGTACCGGACATCGCGCGCCGCGCATGAAGCCTTCGCATAGGTGAATGACCAGCTTGTCAGACGAGGCCGGATTTTAAGGGGACGAAACGAACTTCCTCATGGTGCACCCGTTTGTACCCGCTTGGCTCGCGGTCCACAACCGCCAGCATCTGCCGATGGTCGATCTGCACCGGCGCCACCAGCCGGCCGCCGACGTCGAGCTGCTCGAGCCACGCCTGTGGCAGTTCGGCGCCGACCGCAGCGGCGATGATGCTCTGGTACGGCGCCAGCGGCGCGTGCCCGAGTGCACCATCGCCGTGAATCAGGCGCACCCGATCGGCTCGCATGCCGGCGAGATGCTCACGCGCATCATCGAACAACGGGCGCAGCCGCTCGATCGATACCACGCTGTGCGACAGCTGCGCCAGCAACGCGCACTGATAGCCGCAGCCGGTGCCGATTTCGAGCACCCGTTGCAGGCCGCCACGCGCGCGCGCGGCCGCCCCCTGCAACAACAATTCGATCATGCGCGCGACGACCGAGGGTTTCGAGATCGTCTGCCCGTGGCCGATCGGCAGACTCGTGTCTTCGTAGGCTTGCGCCGCCAAGGCCGTTTCGATGAACAGGTGCCGGGGCACTGCCTGAAAGGCTTGCAGCAATCCGGCATCCCGGACGCCGTCGTCGCGCAGCCGCGCCACCATGCGCGCGCGCACCGACGCCGAATCCAGGCCCACGCCGCTGGGCGCATCGAGCGTCCGCGCATCACGCACCGCCTCGCTCAGCGGCCGCTGCGGCCGCAGCACCGCCGTGCGCGACGACGACGCTTGGCCGGCCACGCGTTCAAGGGGCAACGGGAATCCGCGCCCGCGTTTCGATTCGGTCACGCGATGCCGCCGATCAGCTGGCGCCACGGCGCCAGACCCGCATGGTCGGTCAGGTCCACCTGCAGCGGCGTGATGGACACCTGGCTGTGGCTGACGGCATGGAAGTCGGTGCCTTCGCCGGCATCGCGGGCGTCGCCGGCGGGCCCGATCCAGTAGATCGCTTCGCCGCGCGGGTTCTTCTGGCGAATCACCGGCTGGCTGGCGTGTCGGCGTCCCAGCCGCGTGATCGTGCGCGGCAATGCGAATGCATCCGCGCGGTTCGGGATGTTCACGTTCAGCAGCCAGGCGGGGCCGCCGGCCTGCACCCGGGGCAGCAGCCGCTCGACCAGGCCACGCGCCACGCGGGCCGCCGCATCCAGGTGCAACCAGCCCTTGTCGACCTGCGAGAACGCCACCGCCGGGATGCCGAACAGAAAACCCTCCATCGCCGCGGCCACGGTGCCCGAATACAGGGTGTCGTCGCCCATGTTGGCGCCGTTGTTGATGCCCGAGAGCACGAGATCGGGGCGCTGCTCCAGCAGCCCCGTCAGCGCCACGTGCACGCAGTCGGACGGCGTGCCGTTGACCACGCGAAACCCAAGCTGCGCCTCGCCGCTGGCCTCAAACACGTTCAGCGGCCGATTCAGCGTCAGCGAATTCGACGTCCCGCTGGCGTTGCTCTCGGGCGCGATGACGTCGATCTGCGCCAGGCCCTGACAGGCCTGCACCAGCGCGGACAGCCCGGGGGCGAGGTAACCGTCGTCGTTGGCGATCAGGATGCGCATGGCTGCGGCGATTGTAGGCAGCACCCGGCGGATCACAGGGCTTCATCGCGCTGCGTATCATCGGCGCCCTGAATTGGAGAACCGCATGCACGCTTGGCTTTGCGAACAACCGACCGGTGTCGATGCGCTGCGCTGGACCGAGATTGCGACGCCGGAGCCTGCTGCTGGCCAGGTGCGCATTGCCATCCGCGCGGCGAGTCTGAATTTTCCGGACCTGCTGATCGTGCAGAACAAGTACCAGTTCAAGCCACCGCTGCCCTTCGTTCCCGGTTCCGAGTTCGCCGGTGTGGTGGACGCCGTCGGTTCGGGCGTCACCCACCTCAAAGCTGGCGACAAGGTCGCCGCGCTGGCCGGAACCGGCGGATTCGGCACCCACGCCTGTGTCGACGCGGCGCGCGTGCTCGCATTGCCTCAGGCATTCAGTTTCGAGGACGGTGCCGCATTCGCCTTCACCTATGGCACCTCGCACCACGCGCTGCTGGATCGCGCGGCGCTGCAGCCGGGCGAGACCGTGCTGGTGCTCGGTGCCGCTGGCGGCGTCGGCACGGCGGCCGTGCAGATCGCCAAGGCCGCCGGCGCGCGGGTGATCGCGGGCGCGTCCACGGCCGCCAAGTGCGAGTTGTGCCTTCGCCTGGGCGCCGACGCCGCCATCAACTACAGCCACGACAACCTGCGCGACGCACTCAAGAACCTGACCCACGGCAATGGCCCCGACGTGGTGTACGACCCCGTCGGCGGCGACCTCGCCGAGCCGTGCCTGCGCTCGATCGCCTGGCGCGGCCGCTACCTGGTGGTGGGGTTTGCGCAGGGCGGCATCCCGGCCCTGCCGTGGAACCTGCCGCTTGCTCAAGGGCGCCTCGATCGTCGGCGTGTTCTGGGGCGAATTCGTGCGCCGCGAACCCAAGGCCAACGCCGCGTCGCTGCAGGCGCTGGTGGCGTGGTATCTCGAAGGCCGCGTCAAACCGGTCATCGATCAGGTGCTGCCGATGGCGCGATTGCACGATGCCTACGCCCGCATGAACGCGCGCGAGGCGCTGGGCAAGCTGGTGATGGTCAACTCGTAACGGTCGGTCGGCCACGACCGGCACGTGGCCGCGCCGATCGACTGCGCGTCGCCCCTTCTGCGCTACGATGCACGCGCTCGGAGGAAGACTATGGCCGTCAAGGTCCTGATCCTTGAAGACAACCCGGTTGCCCGCAGCTTCCTGTGCCGCGTGGTGCGAGAGAGCTTCAGCGACACGCTGGCCATCACCGAAGCCGGTGATCTGGAGACCGCGCGCCGCCAGATCAACCTCACCGGCGGCGCGCAGGGGCTGCACGGGGTCGACCCGTTCAAGCTGATCCTGGTCGACCTCGAACTGCCCGACGGCAACGGCATGGAGTTGCTGTCCGAACTGTCGCAGTACCCGGCAACGAAGATCGTCACCACGCTGTACTCGGATGATGATCATCTGTTCCCTGCGCTGCAGCGCGGCGCCGACGGCTACCTGTTGAAGGAAGACCGCTTCGAGGTGCTGGTCGAGGAGCTGCAGAAGATCGTGCGCGGGCAGCCACCGCTGTCGCCGGCGATCGCGCGCCGGTTGCTGACGCACTTTCGCGACGGCACGCGCACGGATCTGCGCTCCACCGATTCGGGCTTCAGCCGTCCAGTGGAGTTCGGCTCCAGCCGACCGGTGCCGATCGAGAAACCCGCTGACCACGAGCGGCTGACGCCGCGCGAAAGCGAGGTGCTCACCTACCTGAGCAAGGGCTTCACGATCAAGGAAATCGCCAGCCTGATGGGCATCAAGTGGTTCACCGTGAACGACCACATCAAGTCGATCTACAAGAAGCTGAACGTTTCCAGCCGCGCAGAAGCCGCGGTGCTGGCCACCAAGCAAGGGCTGGTGTGACGTGTCGGTTGCTCGCCAGGCGGGCGTAACGCCGCCGTCGGCGTACGGCGATTCCAGCAGGCTGCCGGTGGACTCGAGCACGAGTCTCGACAGCGCTGCGCCGGATTCGTCACACGCGCTGCCGCACGCCGACGCCCTGTCGCGCGGCCTGGCCGCCGGGCGCTGGCTGGGATGGCGGCGCCGCGCGATGGTCGCTCTGGCGCTGGTGGGCTGCGTGGGCCTGTTCGCCCTGCTGCGCTACCTGGCCGGGACCCACTACCTCGATGTCACCTGGCGGGTCAGTTCCACCGAGCAGATCGAGCTGCTCTCGGCGGGCGACCCGATGTTGCGCCTGCGCGCCGGGCAGTACCTGCGTGGACTCGAGGCCGCCAACGGCGCCATGCTGCCGGCACAGACGCTCGTCATCCGGCCGTCACCGCGCTGGATCGTCGACGACGAGGAGCGCGAGCAGCAGGTCGCCCTCGAAGCACAGTTGGCCGCCGCGATGAATCAGCCCAGTGTGCGGCTGCATTTCGATGGCGTCGCGCCGATCGACGTGAAGCCGATCGCGCGCGGTTACGCCGGCCTGGGCGTGCCGTTCTGGTTGTTGACTGCCTTGTCGCTCGTGCTCTACCTCATTGGCGCCGTGGTGGTGCTGGTAAGGCCGGATGAGCGCAACTTGCTGTACGGCCTGATCGCGTTGTGCCAGACGACCAACCTGTTGCTGATCGGTCTGGAATCGCTGCAAGGCTTCGGCCTGCCGCGACCGCTGGGCGACCTGAACAGCCTGATCCGGCTGGGCTGCGACGTCATCAGCTGTGCGGCCATCCTGCACGCGATCACCGTGCACCCTCGGCACGTGCCGCACCGCAAGAAGATCGCGACCTTCGGCTGGCTGCTGGCGCTGGGCTTCGTCGCCACCGCCGCCACCGGCCATGCCAGCGGCCTGTGGTGGTGGACGCAGGTGCTGCTGCTGACCTATGGCATCGCGATCACCGTCGTGCTCAGCTGGTCGTTCCGGCTGCTGCCCCACCCGTTCACGACCGTCATGCGGCGGATGGGCCTGCTGCTCGGCGGCACGCTGGGCCTGCTGACGGTGGCCATCGCGCTGGCCGGGCACGAGCCCGGTGTGCAGCAGACCATCGCCAGCGTCGGCCCGGTGATCTGGTACGTGTTCTTCGCCTCCACGGTGATGCTGATCCCCTTCCTGTCGCGCTCGCAGCAGGTGATGCGCGAGTTCACGCTGCTCGCCGGCGTGAGCACGGTGGCCACGTCGCTCGACCTGCTGTTCGTGGCGGTCTTCGCGTTCAGCCAGTTCACGTCGCTGACGCTCGCGTTGTTTGTCGCGCTGGGCGTGTACGCCGGTGCGCGGCAATGGATCCTGAACCAGCTGGTCGGCTCGAACATGCTCACCACCGAGCGCATGTTCGAAAGCCTGTACCGCGTGGCGCGCGAGGTGGAAACAGCCGGTACGCGAGGTGTCGACCACTTGTCCAAACTGCTCGGTGAACTGTTCGAACCGCTGGAGATCGCCCACTCGACCCGACTCGTGACCAGCAGCCGCGTCATCGGCGATGGCTCGACGCTGCTGGTCCCGGTGCCGCAGCTGCCGGGCATCGACGAAAGCGCGGACGACCGCGGCTCCCTGGTGCTGCGCTTTGCACGTCGCGGCCAGCGCCTGTTCACGCGCGAAGACGCACGGCTGACCGACCGGGTGCTGGAGCAACTCGTGCGTGCGATCGCGTTCGATCGCGCCGTGGAACAGGGCCGCAACGAGGAGCGCGCGCGCATCGCGCAGGACCTGCACGACGACATCGGTGCGCGCCTGCTGACGCTGATGTACAAGGCGCAAAGCCCCGAGATGGAAGACTACGTCCGGCACACGCTGCAGGACTTGAAGACACTGACGCGCGGGCCTCGCGGCGTCGTCGCACCGCCTTGTCGCATGCCGCCGCCGAGTGGAAGGCCGACATCGCGCAACGGCTGCATGCCGCGCACTGCGAACTGCACTGGACGTTCGACCTCGACCGCGAGATCAATCTGTCGGTGGTGCAGTGGTCCGCGTTGACCCGAATGCTGCGCGAACTGATCAACAACGTGATCACCCACGCGCATGCCACGCGGGTCGACGTCGCCGGTCATTACGAGCGTGGTAATTTCACGCTCATGGTGGCCGATGACGGCATCGGCCGCGATCCGCAGACCTGGGCGCATGGTCTCGGGCTCGGCGGCATCCGCAAGCGCGTCAAGCTGCTGGGCGGTGAAGTGCGCTGGCGCGACAACATGCCGCAGGGCGTGGTGTGCGAGATCCGGGTGCCCGATCTGGGCGAGCGTCAGGATCGCTGACGATCCGGCATCGGGTCGCCGAAGTGGGGTGGCTGATGGGACTCGAACCCACGACGACCAGAATCACAATCTGGGACTCTACCAACTGAGCTACAGCCACCACCGACGCGTTTGATTATAGCGGCGCGCCCTTTCGGAGCACCCGCTACCGCACCGGCTCGGAGGCTGCCGCGACGCGGGTCTCGGCCTTGTAGCGCGACTTCAGCGCATCGAGGTACGCCCGCGTCTCGGCGGTCGACCAGGCCTGACCCACCTGCGAGCGCAGGCGCGTGTTGTCGTCGGGCTTGGTCTCGCGCGGCAGCACCGCGTCCAGGCGCACCACGGCGTAGCCCTGGTTGCCGAGATCGACGCCGCTGTAGGACGGCAGCTTGCCGCTGTCGAGCTGCAGCACGGCATCGAGCACCTGCGCAGGCAAGGCCTGCGCCTCGATGCGCGACACGGTGAGCTTCTCCGGCAAATCGCCCTGACCGGATTGCCGCAATTGAGCCAACCGCGCCTCGCCGTCCTTGCGCGCTGCCGCCGCCGCCTCGGTTGCGATCACGCGTTCGCGCACGCGGTCGCGCACCTCGGCCAGCGGCACGGTGCGCGCCGGCTGGTGCTGCAGCACCCGCGCCGACGCCAGCTGGTTCGGGCGCGACCTCCACCGCGTCGGTGTTGCGCTTGTTGCGCACCGCGTCGTTGGCAAACACCGCGTCCAGCAACTTGGCCGATGCGAGCGCGCCGGTGGCGCCGGGCGCCGGCTGGCGCTTGACGCTGGCGGTGTGCTTTTCGAGCTTGAGCTTGTCGATCACCGGCTGCAGGCTGTCGGCCTGCTCGTAGACGGTGTTGGTGAATTGTTCGGCGGCCTCGGCCCAGCGCTTGGTGGCCATCTGTTTGCGGATCTCTTCCTCGATCTCGCTGCGCACGGCCTCGAGCGGCTTCTTGTCACCGCCGCGCACGGCTTCGAGGCGCACGACGTGGTAACCGAACTCGGTCTCCACTTCACCGACTTCACCGACCTTCATCGCAAAGACCGCGTCCTCCAGGGCCTTGGACACCATGCCGCCGCGGCCCGCGAACTCCAGATCACCACCCTGCGCAGCCGAGCCGGCATCGGCGGAGTTCTTCTTGGCCAGGTCGGCGAAGCTGCCCGGCGCCTTGCGCACCTCGGCCAGCAAGGCGTCGGCACGGGCCTTGGCCTTTTGCTTGACGTCGGCGCCGGCGTCCTTGTCGGTTTGGATCAGGATATGTCGGGCCCGACGCTCTTCGGCCACCGTGTAGCGGCTCGCGTTGTTGTTGTAGTAGGCGCGCAGCTCGTCCTCGGGCACCGCGATGGCCTTCTTCAACGTCTCGAGGTCGAGCACGACGTACTCGATGTTGGCCTGCTCGGGCGCGCTGAATTCGGCTTGATGCGTCTTGTAGTAGGAATCGATCTGCTCGTCGCTGGGCTGGATCTTCGCCGCATAGGTCTTGGCGTCGAAGCGGGCCATCGCGATTTCGCGCCGCTGCAGCAGGGCGTCCAGCGCGCGGTCGGCGACGGCGTTGGGTTCGAGCGACGTGCCGGCCACGCCGCGCAGCACCTGCTGCATGCCGAGCTCCTGACGCAGCTGGGCCACGAACGATTGGCTGGTCATGCCCTGCGCCGCCAGCAGCGCCTGGTTGACGCTGCCGTCGGCATTGCGCAGCGCCGCGAACTGCGGGTCTTCGAGGAACAGGCGCTGCAGCCGCTCGTCGGTCACCATCAGGTTCTGGCGCACCGCCGCGGACAGCAGCACACGTTCGCGCACCAGTGTCTCGAGCGTCTCGCGCCGCGCGGCCGGATTGTCGAACAGCTTGACGTCGATGTTTGGCATCTGCTGGCGCATTCGATCCACCTGCCGCTGGTGGGCCTGGTCCCACTCCGCCTGCGAGATGTTGCGCCCGTCCACCTTGGCCACCGTGCTGGCGCCGCCTTCGCTGAACCGGCTGTAGCCTTGGATGCCGAAGAACACGAACGACGGGAAGATCAGCAACACCAGCACGAACTGCAGGAGCTTGGTGTGCTTGCGGACGAATTCGAACATGACGCTCCTTTGGCCTGACCACCTGGCGCAGTGCCACATGAAAAAGGCGAACCGCGGTTCGCCTTGCCTGCCCTGTGGCGCCTGCACCTTCCCGGCGCGCTCGACTTCGATCGGCAGCGCGTTAAGGTCGCATTCTAAAACCTTGGTGGGTGCTGACGGGTTCGAACCGCCGACCTACGCCTTGTAAGGGCGCCGCTCTACCAGCTGAGCTAAGCACCCGCTCGTCACCGGCGGGTTCGTCCGACCGATCAGTTCAGCGAGTCCTTCAACGCCTTCCCAGGACGGAACTTCGGCACCTTGGCCGCCTTGATCTTGATGGCTGCACCGGTGCGCGGATTGCGCCCGCTGCGCGCGGCGCGCTTGCTGACGGCGAACGTGCCGAACCCGACGATCGAAACGCTGCCGCTCTTTTTCAACGTTGATTTCACGCCTCCGATCAGCGCTTCGAGCGCTCGCGTGGCTGCAGCCTTGGAGATGTCGGCCTGTTTGGCGATGTGCTCGATCAGCTCGGACTTGTTCACGAAGGTACCCCCTCTCAACGATGTCTCATGAATTGGTTTGATTGCGTCTTGCGTTTCGCGAGCGGTGCGCGACACGTGGAGGGATTACAGCGACCGCCTTCGGTGGTGTCAAGCGCGTCAGGGCAATTCTAGGCCCAATCGCTTGGTGCGCGGCCGTCGAAAGCGCATGGTGTCACCCCGATTGACAACGCCTTGTCACAGGCCTACCCGCGCCGAACGAGGTACACGCCGATCGCGCACAGCGCCATGCCGGTCAGCATCACGGCGGTGATCGGTTCGGCAAAACCGAGCCATGCCAGCAGCGCGGTGCACGGCGGCACCAGGTACAGCAGGCTCGTCACCTCGGTGGCCGCACCGCGCTGGATCAGCAGGTACAGCAGCGAGCTGCCCCCCAGCGTCAGGCCGAGCACCGACCAGGCCATCGCCACGGCCAGCTCTGTGCCCCATTGCATGCTGCCGGCCTCGAACCAGCTCAACGGCATCGTCACCACCAATGCCGCAGCCAGCTGAATCAGGTTGGCCGGCCGCACGTCGGCCGGCGCCACGAAACGCTTCTGGTACAGCGTCGCGACCGTGATCGAGAGCAGGGCCGCAACGGCAGGCGCGAGTTGCCCGATCGTCACTTCGCCGCCCTGCATGCGACGCCACACCACCAAGGTCAATCCGCCCAGACCGAGCACCAGGCCGACCCACTGCTGCGGCGCCACGCGGTGCGCGGTGCCGCGCCAGGACAGCCAGGTGGCGGTGAGCACCGGCTGCAGACAGACGATCAGCGCCGCCAGGCCGGCCGACATGCCGGCCTTCACGGCCAGCCACACGCCACCCAGGTAGCCGCCATGCATCAGCGTGCCCACCAATGCGAGATGCAGCCACTGGCTGCGCGTGCGCGGCCAGACGACGTTTCGGCTGACGAGCACCCAGGCGCCGATGGCCACGATCGACAGCGCGAAGCGCCAGGCCAGAAAGGTCAGTGCGGGTGCGTGCGGCATGCCCAGGCGGGCGACCACGAAGCCCGTGCTCCAGATCAGCACGAACACCACCGGCATCGCGCCGATCAGCGCGGGCCCGAGGCGCTGGCGCATGTCAGCGCACCTTGGCGCGGATTTCGGGCAGCGCCTTGCGCAGGTAATAGACCATCGACCAGATGGTCAGCACCGCGGCCACGTAGATCAGCACCGTGCCCCATATGCGGGTATCGACGAATCGAAGCAGCGTGCCGTCGTACAGCAGGAACGGAATCGCCACCATCTGGGTCACGGTCTTGACCTTGCCCAGCATATGAACCGCCACACTGCGCGAGGCGCCGATCTGAGCCATCCATTCGCGCAGCGCCGAGATCGCGATCTCGCGGCCAATGATGACCAAGGCCACCAACGTGTCCACGCGATGCAGCCACACCAGGATCAGCAGCGACGCGCAGACCAGGAACTTGTCGGCCACCGGATCGAGAAAGGCGCCGAACGCGGAGGTCTGGTTCAGCTTGCGCGCCAGCCAGCCGTCGAGCCAATCGGTCAGCGCGAAGACCACGAACAAACAGGTGGCCACGAGGTTGCGCGTCGGGTCGTCGAATGGCAGGTGAAAGACACCGGCCAGCAACGGAATCGAAGCGATCCGCGCCCAGGTCAGCAGCGTCGGCAGCGTCGTGAACATGGGGGGGATTGTGCCGGTTCCGGCAACCCCCGCGATGCGAAGACTACTGATCGAGCGACCGCGGCTTGAAGCGACCGTCGTCGTTGAACAGGAAGGCCTCGCTGAAGCGCCACGGCTTCGGAAGGCGCGAGACATCGCCGAACGGGCCGGCGCGCCGCACGGCGTCGATGGCCACGCGCGTGGTCTCCTTGGCCTGCGAAGGCTCGCGCATCACGCTGATGTTGCGCACGCTGCCATCGCCGTTGAGCTCGACCTCGAGCACCGGGATCGCGAGCAGCGGCTGAACCACCGCCCCGTTGTGCGTGACCTGCGGGTTGGCGGCGACGATACGGCGAGCAGCCTGCACACGGTACTCCTCCCAGTTGCGCGCACTGCTCGTTGGCGCCGGCAGGGCCGCCGCCGGCGACGGGCTCGATCGTTGTATCGGGGCCGGTGCGGGTGCCGATGTGGGGCGCGTCGAGCACGCGGACACGATCGCCAGAGCGGCAACCGCCGCCGCCAGACTGCCCAGCCGGGTCGATTCAATGCAATGCACGATAGATCTCCTCGGCCAAATCATGCGAGATGCCGTCGACACTGGCCAGGTCGTCCACGCTTGCCGACGACACGCCGCGCACGCCGCCGAAACGCTGCAGCAGTCTGGCACGCTTCTTCGGCCCGACGCCAGTGATGTCCTCGAGCCGACTGCCGCCGGTGCGGATCTTCGCACGCCGCGCGCGCATGCCGGTAATCGCGAATCGGTGTGCTTCGTCGCGGATCTGCGCCACCAGCATCAATGCCGCGGAGTCGTGCCCCAGCTGCACCTTGGACCGGCCATCGGCGAATACCAATTCCTCCAGGCCGACCTTGCGGCCCTCGCCTTTTTCGACGCCGACGATCAGCGACAGGTCGAGCCCCAGTTCCTCGAACACCTCGCGCGCGACGGCAACCTGCCCGCGCCCACCGTCGACCAAGACCAGACCCGGCAGCCGCGCCTGGCCATCGCCCGTGCCCGGCTCCGCCCGGTTCACCTGCTCGGCCAGCTTGGCGTAGCGGCGCATCAGCACCTGTCGCATGGCGGCATAGTCGTCGCCCGGCGTGATGCCCTCGACGTTGAATCGACGGTACTCGGCGCTGCGCATGCCATGGTGCTGGTACACCACGCACGAGGCCTGTGTCGCCTCGCCGGCGGTGTGGCTGACGTCGAAACACTCGATGCGAAAGCTGTCGAGGTCGTTCACCGCCAGGTCCAGCGCGTCGACCAGTGCGCGCGTGCGCTCGCGCTGCGAGCCCTCTTCCGCCAGCAAGCGGGCCAAAGCGATGTCCGCACCCTGGATCGCCATTTCGAGCCACACGCGGCGCTGCTCGCGTGGCTGGTGCTGGACGACGATCTTGATGCCGCTCTGCTCGATCAACGCATCCACCAGCAGCGGGTCCAGCGCATGGCTGGTCACGAGTGCCGGCGGCGGCGTGCTGGCCAGGTAGTGCTGCGCGACGAACGCTTCCAGCACCAGTTGTTCAGTGACCGGCGGCATCTCGCGCTCGTCGTCGCGGACCACCGCCGCGGCCTCTTCGACATGCGCTGGAAAGTAGGCCCGGTCGCCCAGATGTCGCCCGCCGCGCACCATGGCCAGGTTGACGCAGGCATGCCCACCCTGCACCTTCACCGCGATGATGTCGACGTCGCGATCGCGGGCCGACAGGCTGCTCTCGTCGACCGACTGCTGGTGCAGCACCCGCGATAGCGCCCCGATCTGGTCGCGCACCACGGCGGCGCGCTCGAACTCCATCGCAGCGGAAAGGCTCATCATGCGCGCCTGCAGCGCCTCGATCACCGCGTCGGCCTCGCCGAGCAGAAAGCGCTCGGCATCGGCGACGTCGCGCGCGTAGTCGCGTTGGTCGATCAGGCCCACGCAAGGCCCCGAGCAGCGTCGGATCTGGTACAGCAGACACGGCCGCGAGCGGTGCGCGAAGACCGTGTCTTCGCAGGTGCGCAGGCGAAACACCTTTTGCAGCAGCTGGATCGTCTCCTTGACCGCCCACGCGCCAGGGTAAGGGCCGAAGTAGCGGTGCTTGCGGTCGACGCTGCCGCGGTAGTAGGCCACGCGCGGGAATTCGTGCGACACCAGCTTCAGATACGGGTAGCTCTTGTCGTCGCGGAACAGGATGTTGAACTTCGGGTCGAGCGCCTTGATCAGGTTGTTCTCGAGCAGCAGCGCCTCGGCCTCGCTGCGCACCACGGTGGTTTCCAGCTGCGCGATGCGTCCGACCATCACGCCGATGCGCGTGCCCTCATGGTCCTTCTGGAAGTAGCTCGACACGCGCTTCTTCAAGTTGCGCGCCTTGCCGACGTACAGCACCTGTCCGGCGGCGTCGAGAAACCGGTAGACGCCAGGCAGCGGCCGCAGGGCGGCCACCTCCATCAGCAGTCGCTCGCGTGTGGCCTGTGTGGCATCCGCTGGGGGCGTCGTGTCGGGCATGTCGATCGGATTATCTGGTGGACGTCCGACAATGGCGCCGTGCGTTGCGACATCTTCTGCAAGGTCATCGACAACTTCGGCGACATCGGCGTGTGCTGGCGCCTGGCGCGCGAACTGGGCGCACGCGGCATTGCCGTGCGCCTGCACGTCGACGATGCGTCGGCGCTGGCCTGGATGGCACCCCGGGGCGCCCGCAACGTCGAGGTCCGCGACTGGAACGCCGCGCACGCCGGCGATGTGGCCGACCTGGTGATCGAGGCCTTCGGCTGCGACCCGCCGCCGGCCTACCTGCAGCCGGATGGCCGCCACCACGCCGCCGCCGTGCTGGATCAACCTGGAGTACCTGAGCGCGCAGGCCTATGTCGAACGCTCGCACGGATTGCCCTCGCCGCAACTGCAAGGTCCCGCGAGCGGGCTGGTGAAACATTTCTTCTACCCCGGCTTCACGCCCGGCAGCGGCGGCCTGCTCAGAGAGCCCGACCTGCTGCGCCAGGTGGACGGCTTTGCGCGCGACGCCTGGCTGCGTGACAACGATTGGGCTCGCCGGCCGGGCGAGCGGGTGGTGGTGCTGTTCGGCTACCGCAATCCGGCACTGCCGCAGCTGCTCGATCGGCTGGCGCGCGAACCGACGCTGCTCCTGCTACCGCGAGGCCCCGCCCGTGAACAAGCGCTCGAGGTACTGCAACGACGGCCGCCGAGCGCAGGCGCTGCGGGTCGCGCCGCTGCCCTACCTGTCGCAAGACGAGTTCGACCGCCTGTTGTGGAGCGCCGATCTGAACTTCGTGCGCGGCGAAGACTCGCTCGTGCGGGCGTTGTGGGCCGGCGCGCCGTTCGTCTGGCAGATCTATCCGCAGTCCGATGACGCCCACCGCGACAAACTCGAAGCGTTTCTGGATCGGTTGCTCGAGACGGCGCCTGCCGCGCTCGAAACGGCCGTGCGCTCGGTGTTTCGCTGGTGGAACGCCGGGGTGCCTGCGTCGGCCGAGCCGCCAACCTGGCCCGACGCGCAGGCCTGGCGGATGCAGGTCCGCGCCTGGCGTGGCAGCCTGGCCGGCCAGGCCGACCTGGTCACCCAGCTGCTTCGATTCGTGGCCGCCAGGCGGTAGAATCACAGGCTTTGCGCGGCCGAGTGGGCTGTGCAGCAACGCAAGTGGGAAGTTCATTATGAAGATCGCACAGGAAATCCGTGCCGGCAACGTGATCATGCATGGCAAGGACCCGATGGTCGTGCTGAAGACCGAGTACAGCCGCGGTGGCCGCAACGCCGCCACCGTGCGCATGAAGCTCAAGAGCCTGCTCAACAACTCCGGCACCGAGGTCGTCTTCAAGGCCGACGACAAGATGGACCAGATCGTGCTGGACAAGAAGGAATGCACCTACACCTACTTCGCCGACCCGATGTACGTGTTCATGGATGCCGATTACAACCAGTTCGAGGTCGAGGCCGAGAACATGGGCGACGCGATCCAGTACCTCGAAGACGGCATGCCGGTCGAAGTGGTGTTCTACGACGGCAAGGCCATCTCGGTGGAAGTGCCGACCTCGGTGGTGCGCGAAATCACCTGGACCGAGCCGGCCGTCAAGGGCGACACCTCGGGCAAGGTGCTCAAGCCGGCCAAGATCGCCACGGGCTTCGAGATTCCGGTGCCGATCTTCGTCGCCCAGGGCGACAGGATCGAGATCGACACGCGCACGCACGAGTACCGCAAACGCGTGTGATCGAGCGCCATGCGGTGCACGAGGGGCGCCCGCGGGCGCCCCTCGGCGTTCACGGCGTGCCTTGCGGCGCAGTGCCGCGGGTTTTTTGGTAAGTTCGGGTATGGATTTCGTCTTCCATGCCGCAGTCAGGGCGCCGCTACGCATGCCGGGCCCGCGCAAGCTCCCGCCGGGCACGCCGCAGCTGACCCCAACCGTGGCCCCGAGCCGCGGCCCGGCGCGCCACCTGCGCGACAAGCTCGCGCTGCGATGAGCGCCGCGGCGCTCGAGTACCGCGGTCTCACGCCCGTCAGGGACGGGCTGCTGTGCTGGCTCGCCACACGCGAGCGCGCATGAGCGAGGCGCTTGCGCCCTGCCCGCATCGACTTCAGCGATGCGCGCGGTCCGCGCTCGCTCGATTTCGACGACGTGTACCACCCGCGCGCCGGAGCATCGGCACAGGCGCGGCACGTGTTCCTGGCTGGCAATGGTCTGCCGGCGCGCTGGTCGCACCGCGCGCGATTCGTCATCCTGGAAACCGGCTTCGGCCTCGGCCACAACTTCCTGGCCGCATGGGCCGCCTGGCGCGACGACCCCCAGCGCTGCGAGCACCTGTGGTTCGTGTCGATCGAGAAACACCCGCCCGTCGTCGGCCGACCTGCGCCGAGCCCACGCCGACTCGCCGCTGCCGGAGCTTGCCGCGGCGTTGATCGACGCCTGGCCACCGCTGACGCCCGATCTGCACGCGCTGGAGTTCGCGGATGGCCGGGTGTCGCTGCGGCTCGCGCTGGGCGACATCGGCAACTGGCTGCCCGAACTCATGGTGTTCGCGGATGCCTTCTTTCTCGACGGCTTTGCGCCGTCCAAGAATCCGGCCATGTGGTCGCCGCAGGTGCTGCGCCGGCTGCGGCACCTGGCCGCGCCCGACGCCACGGCATCCACCTGGAGCGTGGCGCGTCCGGTACGCGACGGCCTTGTCGACGCCGGCTTTGCAGTAGAACGGCACGGCGGCTTCGACACCAAGCGGGAGATGCTGACGGCGCGCTTCGCGCCGCGCTACGCGCTGCGCGTGCCGCCGGGCCGGCAGTTCGGGCGCACCGGCATCACGGCGGTCGTCGGAGCCGGTCTGGCCGGCGCGGCCGCCGCACGCGCGCTGCGTCGTCACGGACGTACACCCCGTGGTGTTCGAGCAGGCGCCATCCGTCGCCGCCGGCGCTTCGGGCAACCCCGGCGGGCTGCTGCATGGCGTGGTGCACGCCGACGATGGGCCCTATGCGCGTTGGCACCGAGCCGCCTTTTTGCACGCGCCCGGCTGCTCGGCCCGCCGCTGGCCGACCGCGCCGTAGCGGGCGCGCTGAGTGGCCTGCTGCGACTGGAGCAGTCGATGTCATTCGAATCGATGTGCGAGCGGGTCGAACGGCTGGCCCTGCCCAGCGACTACGTGATCGCCGTCGACGCCGCCTCGGCGAGTGAGCGCGCCGGCATCGCGCTCAGCCGCCCGGCCTGGCTTTACCCGGGCGGTGGATGGGTCGACGCCGGCGCAGTCGTGCGCGCCTGGCTGGCCGACCCGGCCATCGAAACCCGCTGTGGCGCGCGGGTCGAGCGCCTGCAGGCAACATCCGAGGGCCGATGGCAATTGATCGATGCCCGGGGCCGTTGTCTGACCGAGGCCGATCACGTGGTGCTGGCCAATGCACAGGACGCGCAGCGCCTGGCCGGCGTGTCGCTGGGGCCGACGCGCTCGACGCGTGGCCAGGTCACGGTGATCCCCGCGTCGGCCGCGGGTTGTCCGAAAACGGCGCTACCACTCGCGGGCTCGGGCTATGCGCTCACGCTGCCAAGCGGCGACGTGCTGTGCGGCGCGACCAGCGACGTCGACGACCCTGATCCCGCGGTTCGCGACAGCGATCACCGGCGCAATCTGGACGCCCTGGGCGCAACGATCGGCCGGCCGCTGGACCTGGTGCCCGGGCAGCTGACCGGGCGGGTCGCGTGGCGGTTGTCGACGAGCGACCGCTTGCCGCTGGTTGGCGGATTGCCCTGCGACGATGGGAATCCATCCGTGCGCCCGGATCAACCCCGCTTCGTGCCACGCCGCGCGGGCCTTCACGTGCTCGGCGCGCTGGGTTCACGCGGCATTGCGCAATCGGCGCTGGCCGGCGAGATCGTCGCCAGCTGGATCAGCGGATCGCCGATGCCCGTGGGCGGCAGCACGCTCGATGCGATGGACGTCGCGCGCCACCTGGCACGCGCCTGGCGCTTCAGAAGCTCAGGCGCCTGACACCGTCGGGTGTGCCCAGCAGCAACAACTGCGCCCGGTGCCGGGCAAAGATACCCACGCTCACCACGCCGGGCCACTGGTTGACCTCGATTTCCATCGCCAGCGGTTCGGCAATCACGAGTCCCGAGACATCGACGATGACGTTGCCGTTGTCGGTGATCAGGCCCGGCCGCTGCGCCGCCCTGCCGCCGAGCGTCTTGAACCGGCGCGTCACCTGGGCCACGGCCATCGGGATCACTTCCACCGGAAGCGGATAGCGCCCGAGCGTCGTGACCAGCTTGGACTGATCGGCGATGCACACGAAACGATCGGCCAGGTCCGCGACGATCTTCTCGCGCGTCAGCGCCGCGCCGCCGCCCTTGATCATGCAGCCATGCCCGTCGATCTCGTCGGCACCGTCGACATACACCGGAATGCGCTCCACCTGGCAGGCCTCGAGCACTTCGATGCCATGCCCGCGCAGGCGCGCGCTGCTGGCGTTCGAGCTCGACACCGCACCGGCGATGCGGTGCCGCACGGTGGCCAGCGCGTCGATGAAGTGATTCACGGTCGAGCCGGTACCGACGCCGACCACCGCGCCGTCCACCACCTGGTCGAGCGCGGCACGGCCGACCAGTGCCTTGAGTTCGTCAGCGGTCATTGGCGGTTCTGCTGGGTTGATGAATGCGCCGCGGCCGGGTCGGCGCCGCGAGGCGTGAATTATGGCCGCGCGCAACCCCGGCTTGCGGGGCATCCCGCCGACGACAAGTCAGCCCTCGGCCGGCAGAATCGGGTCGTCGAAAGCGTCGAGGCCTTGTTGGGACCCGTTTTGCGTACCGCCGTTGCCACCTGCCGCCCGAACCTGCTTGCCGCGCTGCTGCTCGGCCTGGCGTGCGCCGCGGCTTCGGCGGCGTCCAACCAGGTGTACCGGTGCACCGGCGCGAACGGCAAGGTGACGCTGTCCGACCGCCGCTGCCCGGAAGACGACCCGCAGGCCAAGGCGGAGGCGGCCAAGGCCGCCGCCAGCGCTGCGTCGCTGCCCGCGTCGGCCAAGCCCGCGGCCAAGGCGTGCCGCGAGTCGAAGGAAAGAGTGGCCGATCGGCGCAAGCAAGCGGCGACCAGCGACGCTGAACGCCAGGCCCTGCGCCAGATCGAGGATGAGCACCGGCGCCAGTGCGGCGGCGCCTGAGTCCGGCTCTGCCAGAATGCGGCGCCCAACTGCGCCGCGTTCATGTCCCTGCTTCCGTACGGCTTCGCCAGGTCTTTTCTGTTCGGCCTCGATGCCGAACGCGCCCATGACCTGACGATCGAAGCCCTCGCGAGGTTGCAGGCCACACCGGCGCGACTGCTGTGGATGACGGCGCGCGTGGACGATCCGGTCACGGTGGCCGGGCTGCGTTTTCCGAACCGCATCGGGCTGGCGGCGGGCCTGGACAAGAACGGGCGCTGCATCGACGCGCTCGGTGCGCTGGGCTTTGGCTTCGTCGAAGTCGGCACGGTCACGCCGAAGGCGCAGCCCGGCAACCCCAAGCCGCGGCTGTTCCGCCTGCCCGAGGCCCAGGCGCTGATCAACCGGCTGGGCTTCAACAACGAAGGGCTCGATGCCTTCGTCGCGAACGTGTCGCGCTCGCGCCGCTTTCGCGCCGGCGGCGGCATCCTGGGCCTGAACATCGGCAAGAACGCCGGCACCCCAATCGAGCGCGCACTGGACGACTACCTGCTCGGCCTGAGCGGCGTCTACCCCCATGCCGACTACGTGACGGTGAACATCTCGAGTCCGAACACGCAGAATCTGAGAACGCTGCAGTCCGACGACGCGCTCGACACGTTGCTCGCAGCGCTGCACAGGCAACGACTGCGGTTGCACGAGCAGCACGGTCGCGCGGTGCCAATCTTCGTCAAGATCGCGCCGGACCTCGACCAGGCGCAGGTGAAACACATTGCCGCCGCGCTGCAACGACACCGGATCGACGGCGTCATCGCCACCAACACCACGGTGTCCCGCACGGCGGTCAAGGCGCTGCCGCATGCCGATGAAGCCGGCGGCCTTTCCGGCGCACCGTTGCGCGAGGCGAGCAACCGTGTCATCGGTTGGCTGAGGGCCGCGCTGGGGCCGGGCTATCCGATCATCGGTGTCGGCGGTGTGCTGAGCGGCGCCGACGCCAAGGCCAAGGTCGACGCCGGCGCCGATCTGGTGCAGCTGTACACCGGGCTCATCTACCGCGGGCCGGAACTCGTGCGCGAATGCGCGCAGGCGTTGCGTCGGCGCTGAGGCGAACCATCCGCACCGGCGCTCCTCAATCGCCCATCACGACGCCTTCGCGCCGCGGGTCGGCGCCGCCGAACCAGCCGGTGGGCGTGCGCTGAATCGCCTGCAGTCCGCTGGTCAGGTCGGTCTCGAGCACGACGTGGCCGCGCGCAGTCAGCGCGTCGAGTGTCGATGCGGGAAAGCGCTGCCGTTCCAGCAGCGTGGGGCCGTCGAAACTGCCAAAGTTGGGCAGGTCGATCGCCTGCTGCGCGTCCAGACCCCATTCCAGCGTGCCGATCAGCGTCTTCGCGGTGAAGTGGATGATGCCGGCCCCACCGGGGGACCCCAGGCTCATCAACAGCTGGCCGTTGCGCCGGTCGAACACCAGCGTCGGGCTCATGCTGGAACGCGGGCGCTTGCCGGGTTGCACCCGGTTGGCGATCGGCCGGCCTTCGCCGTCGGCCGCTGCGAGTGAAAAGTCCGTGAGCTCGTTGTTCAGCAGGTAGCCACCGGGCAGCCCGGTGCCGCCGTCGGCCAGGATGCGCGAGCCCCATGCCGCCTCGATGGTGGTGGTCATCGCGATCGCGTGGCCTTGTGCATCGACGATCGAAATGTGGCTGGTTCCCGACTCGGGCTGCGTGGCCATCGGCGCACGCACCGCGCGGCTCGGACCGGGCAGCCCGGGCATGGCCCGGCCCATGCTTCGCGGCCCGATCAGTTTGGCGCGTTCGCGCAGATAAGCCTCGCCCAGCAGGCTTGTCCAATCACCCGCGGGCGGCGCGACGAAATCGGGATCGGCCACATACAACGCGCGGTCGGCGAACGCCAGGCGCGATGCCTCGAGGTACCGGTGCAGCCAGTCCGGCGTGGGCAGGCCGCCCTGCAGCGGCGAAGCCACGGCGGGCGTGTATTCGATCAACTTGAGGATCTGCATCACCGCGAGGTGACCCGACGACGGTGGTGGAAAGCCGCACACCCGATACAGCGTCTTCCAGTCGGTGCAGATCGGCTGGCGTGACTTCGCTTCGTAGTGCAGCAGGTCGCCATCGCTGATGCGCCCCGGGTTGCCGGTGTGTCCACGCACGCGGCGGACCAGGTCCGCTGCGATCGGCCCGCGATAGAAGGCATCGCTGCCGTTGGCGGCGACGTCGCGCAACACGGCGGCCAACGCCGGGTTCTTCAGCAGATGCCCCACCGGCCACGGTTTGCCGTCAGCGTCGTAGTAGAACGACGCCGCGTTGGCCTGATCACGCAGCCGCTGTTCGCCTGCCAACGCGGCGTGCAGCCGCGTGCTGACGAGAAACCCGCGCTGCGCCAGTTCGATCGCCGGCTCGAACAGGCGCGCCCAGGGCAGGCGGCCGTGCCGGACATGAGCCGCCTGCAGCATGCGCAGCGTGCCCGGCACCCCGACCGAGCGGCCGCCGACCACGGCCTCGGCAAACGGCATCGGCTTGCCGTCGGCCTGCAGGAACAGACGCTCGTCGGCCGCGGCCGGAGCGGTCTCGCGGCCATCGAGGGCCTCGACTCGTGCGCCATCCCAATGCAGCATGAAGGCGCCGCCGCCGATGCCGCTGGATTGCGGCTCGACCAGGGTCAACACCATCTGCACCGCGACCGCCGCGTCGACGGCGCTGCCGCCGGACTTCAACATCCGATAGCCGGCGTCGGTGGCCAGCGGGTTGGCCGCCGCCACCGCGAATCGCCTCGTCGACCAGCCGGGTTTGTCGGTGTAGCCCGACGGACCTTCGGGCTGCGCCGGGACCTGCTGTGAGTCTCCGCCACCGCCGGGCGGCATGCCGGCGCACCCGGCCAGCAGGCCGAGCGCGACGAACCCGCGGAACACCCATCTCCGCATCGAAGGCTGCATGCCGGGAAGCCCCGTTGCTGCCGGCGTGCGACGCGGCAGGCTAGTGAACCACGACGCCGGTCTTCGCACGCACCTCGTCGATCGTGACGCCGGGCGCCAGCTCCACCACCTTCAGGCCGTGCGGCGTCACGTCGAGCACGCACAGGTCGGTGATGATGCGGTCGACCACGCCCACGCCGGTGAGCGGCAGCGTGCACTGCGGCAGGATCTTCAGGTCGGTGGAGCCGTCCTTCTTGGTCGCCACGTGCTCCATCAGCACGACCACGTTGCCCACGCCGGCCACCAGGTCCATCGCGCCGCCCATGCCCTTGACCATCTTGCCCGGGATCATCCAGTTGGCGAGGTCGCCCTTCTCGCTGACCTGCATCGCGCCCAGGATCGCGAGGTTGATCTTGCCGCCGCGGATCATGCCGAAGCTGTCGGCGCTGCTGAAGATGCTGCTGCCGGGCAGCGTGGTCACGGTCTGCTTGCCGGCGTTGATCATGTCGGCGTCGACTTCGTCCTCGGTCGGGAACGGGCCGATGCCGAGCAGGCCGTTCTCGCTTTGCAGCCAGACCTCCATGCCGGTAGGCACGTAGTTGGCCACCAGCGTCGGCAGGCCGATGCCGAGGTTGACGTAGTAGCCGTCTTGCAGTTCCTTGGCAGCGCGCGCTGCCATTTGATCGCGGGTCCATGCCATCTGCGTTCTCCTCAGGCCTTGGCGCGCACGGTGCGTTGCTCGATGCGCTTTTCGGGTTTGGCGTTCAGCACGATGCGGTGCACGAAGATGCCCGGCAGGTGCACCTGGTCGGGGTCGATCGCGCCGACCTCGACGATCTTCTCGACCTCGACGACGGTGATCTTGCCGGCCATCGCCACGTTGGGATTGAAGTTGCGCGCGGTCTTGCGGAACTGCAGGTTGCCGCTCTGGTCGGCCAGATAGGCCTTGACCAGCGACACGTCGGGCAGCAGCGAGCGCTCCATCACGTACTGCTTGCCGTCGAACTCGCGGATCTCCTTGCCCTCGGCGACGATGGTGCCCACGCCGGTGCGCGTGAAGAAGGCCGGGATGCCGGCGCCGCCGGCGCGCAGCTTCTCGGCCAGCGTTCCCTGCGGCGTGAACTCCAGCTCCAGTTCGCCGGCCAGGTACTGGCGCTCGAACTCCTTGTTCTCGCCCACGTAGCTGGAGATCATCTTCCTGATCTGGCGCGTGGCCAGCAGCTTGCCCAGACCGAAGCCGTCGACGCCGGCGTTGTTCGAGATGACGGTCAGGTCCTTCACGCCGCTGTGCTGCAGCGCGTCGATCAGCGCTTCGGGGATGCCGCACAGGCCGAAGCCGCCGACGGCGATCAACTGGCCGCTGCGCACGATCCCGTCGAGCGCCGCGGCGGCGCTCGGGTAGAGCTTGTTCATGCGAGATGTCTCCTAGACGAGTGCAGCCCGCGAGCGTACTACTTAATCGATTAGGTAGGCGCTACGTAAAATCGCCTAATCGCCGCAAACCACCCGACTATGGATACGACGCGCGCCATCGACGCCGCCGAACTGCAAGCGCTGCTCGACAGCGAGCTGTTCGCCCCCTGGGTGCGCGAGCTGGCCCTGCGGGTGGACACCGTGGGCGCAGGCGAGGTGCTGCTGACGCTGCCCGTCGCGCCCCGGCACGTGCACGGCGGCGGCGTGGTGTGCGGCCAGACCCTGATGGCCGCGGCCGACACGGCGATGGTGCTGGCGATCAGCGCTGCCAGCGGCGGATTCAAGCCGATGACCACCGTGCACCTGCAGACAAGCTTTCTGCGGCCGATCGCCGGCGACTCCGGCGCGGCACAGCTGACAGCCCGCGTGCTGCGCAAGGGCAAGAGCCTGGTGTTCGGCGAAATCGAAGTCGTCGACGCCAACGGCGAGCTGGCGGCGCACGCCACCACCACCTATGCGCTGCTGTGACGGCACGCCCGAACCCCCAGGCGCTGCCGGCGCTGGACTATCGCACCGCGTTCCACCTCGCGCCGATCGGCCTGGTGCTGTCGCGGCAGCGCCAGATCGTCGATTGCAACGAACGGCTGCTGTCGATGTTCGGCGCCGAACGTGCGCAGCTCATCGGCCAGTCGTTCGAGGTGCTGTACCCGACCCACGACGAATTCGAGCGCACCGGCGCGCGCATCGTCGCCAGCCTGGACGAGCAAGGCTGGTACGCCGACGACCGGGTGATGAAGCGGCTGGACGGCAGCCGGCGCGGCGAGCTGTTCTGGTGCCACGTGTCGGGGCGCGCGCTCGATCCGCATGAGCCGCACGCCGCCGGCATCTGGGCCTTCGAGGATCTGTCGTCCCGACGCAAGCTGAAGGTGGATTTCACCGCGCGCGAACGCGAGATCGCGGCGCTGCTGATCGACGGCCTCACCAGCAAGCAGATCGGCAAGCGCCTGACGATCAGTCCGCGCACGGTGGACGTGTATCGCGCACGGCTGATGCGCAAGATGGGCGCGGCCACGACGCCCGAACTGGTGCACAAGCTGCTCGGCGCCTGAGCCGCTGGCGCGCCCGGGTCAGCCGACGCGCTCGCGCAGCCAGTCGGGCAACGGCAACGACTTGTTGGTCGAGTAGTCGATCCAGACCATCTTGGCGCCGCCATCGGCCCAGACCGGACCCGGCGCGTCGGCGCGTTCCATCGTCACGTAAGTGCCGAAACTCGTGCGCCCGACGTCGGTGACGTACATCTTCACCAGCACATTGCCGGGATAGCGCAGCTGCTGCCGAAACGTGCAGATAGGCGTTGACGATGACGATGCCCTGCTTCGACTGCTCGGGCATGATCCCCAGGCTCTCGCACCAGTCGATGCGCGCCGTCTCCATGTAGCGGAAGTACAGCGTGTTGTTGATGTGGCCCATCGCGTCCATGTCGCCCCAGCGGATCGGGATCGTCATCTCGTAGACGAGCTTCTTCTTCTCGGGCACGTGGAATCGCATCAGTTCACCTTGGGCGCGCCGCCCACGCCGAGCTCGGCGCTCAACTGATCGACCATCGCCTGCAACGCCTCCACACGCGCCGCCAGGCGCGCCTGCTCGGCCTTCAGCGCCGCCAGCTCACCCAGCGTGACGGTGTCTTCATTGGGCATGGCCGCGGCCGCCGCGGCGGCGATCGGCGTCACCACGTCGCCGCACAGCAGGTGCGCCCAGCGGGCCTCGCGCGAGCCGGCTGCGCGCGGCAGCTTCACCACGAAGGGTGGCTGCTTGGCGGCAAGTTCGTCGAGGAAGCCCTCGACCGACGACACGTCGGCAAAGCGGTGCAGGCGCTCGCAGTTGGCACGCAGTTCGGCCGAGGTCTGCGGGCCACGCAGCATCAGCACCGCCAGCAACGCCACGGCCTGGCCCGGCACGCCGAAGCCCCGCGGCACGTTGTGCTCGTAGCGCGCGACGCGCGAGCCGCTCGATTCGACCAGCAGGCTCAATGCCTTCAGCGTGTCCACCGCCACCAGCACGTCGGCCTGGCTGGCCTCGATCACCGGGTCGCGCGCCGTCTTCTGGTTGCAGCCGGCGACCAGCGCGTTGAGCGACAGCGGATAGGTGTCGGGCACGGTGGCCTGCTTCTCGACCAGCACGCCGAGCACGCGGGCCTCCAGCGGTGTCAGTGCACGCCGCATTCAGATGCCGAAGCCGTCGTCGGCCGCCAGCACCGCACCGTTGACGAAGTGGCTCTCGTTGGCGCACAACATCATCAGCGCGGCATCCAGATCCTGCGGCTGGCCGACGCGCTTGCGCGGCAGCATCGCGATCAGCTTCTGGCCGGCTTCGGTGGCCCATTGGTGGTGGTTGATCTCGGTGTCGATGTAGCCGGGGCACAGCGCGTTCACGTTGATGCCGTAGCGGCCCCACTCGAGCGCCATCGCGCGCGTCATGTGCACCACGGCGGCCTTGCTCATGCAGTACACGCCGATCTTGCTCATCGGCCGCAGGCCGCCCATCGACGCGATGTTGACGATGCGCCCGCCGGTGAACGTGCCGGGTGCGGCGCCTTGCGCGCGGGCGATCATGCGTTTGGCCACCTCCTGCGCGACGAAGAACGCGCCGCGGGTGTTGGTGTTCATCACGAAGTCGTAGTCTTCCGGCGTGACCTCGGTCAAGCGCTGCGTCGCGCCGACGCCCGAGTTGTTGACCAGGATGTCGATCGCGCCCATCTCGGTCTCGGCATGCGCGACCGCGGCCTTGATGCTGTCGGTGTCGGTGACGTCGAGCTGCACGACATGGGCATCGCCACCGGTGGATTCGAGCTCGGCGCGCAGCGTCTTCAGGCGCTCGATGCGGCGGGCCGCCAGCACGACCGCGGCGCCGGCCTGCGTGAGCGTGCGGGCGAACTGCGCACCCAGGCCGCTGGAGGCACCGGTGACGAAGGCCACCCGGCCGGACAGATCGATGCGGTAGCTCACGCCAGACTCCTCTCGTCGTTGAACACTCCCGATGCGGCAAAGATAGCATGCGCCCCGCCCTGCGGCGCTCGGCAAAGCGACGGGCGTTGCCGTGCCGCCCAAGACCCACGGGGGCTTGCCTCTCGCAAATGGCGGTGACGCACAAGCGTCATGGACGATGGGTGCGCGCTCGTAGAATCGAAGTGCTGCGCCGCAGCCTCGCCATCCCTTGACCAGAGCCGCCACGATGTCGCCAAAGGAAATCCTCGACCAGTACGGCCCGCGCGAGGCGATGGAGTACGACGTGGTGATCGTCGGTGCCGGCCCCGGCGGCCTGGCCGCTGCGATCCACATCAAGCAGCTTGCCACCGCCGCCGGCAAGGACGTGTCGGTGGTGGTGCTGGAAAAAGGCTCCGAGCCCGGCGCACACATCCTGTCGGGCGCGGTGATGGACCCGCGGGCGATCAACGAGTTGCTGCCTGACTGGAAGGCGCAGGGCGCACCGCTGAACCAGCCGGTCACCGCCGACGACGTGCTGTTCCTCAGCGCCACCGGTGCGCGCCGCACGCCGGACTGGCTGGTGCCCGAATGCCTGCACAACGACGGTTGCTACGTCATCAGCCTGGGTGCGCTGGTCAAGTGGTTGGCCGCGCAGGCCGAGGCGCTGGGCGTGGAGATCTTCCCCGGCTTCGCCGCGGCCGAGGTGCTGTACCACGACGGCGGCGCGGTCAAGGGCGTGGCCACCGGCAACCTGGGCATCGGCAAGAACGGCGAGCCTCACGGCGGTTTTCAGCTCGGCATGGAACTGCACGGCAAGTACACCGTCTTCGCCGAGGGCGCACGCGGCCACCTGGGCAAGCAGCTGATCGCTCGCTTCAAGCTCGACGAAGGCCGCGACCCGCCGAGCTACGCGATCGGCATCAAGGAGCTGTGGGAAGTCGCCCCGGCCAAGGCCCGACCCGGCCTGGTGGTGCACACCAGCGGCTGGCCCATCGGACGCGGCACCTTCGGCGGCGGGTTCCTGTACCACCTCGACGGCAACAAGGTCACCTGCGGCTTCGTGCTCGGCCTGGACTACCAGAACCCGTGGATGAGCCCGTTCGAGGAGATGCAGCGCTGGAAGACGCACCCGTCGGTGCGTGCGCATCTCGAAGGCGGCAAACGCATCGGCTATGGCGCGCGCGCCATCAACAACGGCACGCCGCAGTGCCTGCCGAAGACCGTGTTTCCGGGCGGCGCGCTGATCGGCTGCGACGCGGGCTTCATGAACGCGGCGCGCATCAAGGGCAGCCACGCGGCGATCAAGAGCGGCATGCTGGCCGCGGCCGCGGCGTTCGACGCGGTGACCTCGGGCCGCTCCAGCGACGAACTCACCGCCTACCCCGCCGCGTTCGAGAAGAGCTGGCTGCACGACGAACTGCAGAGCTCACGCAACTTCAAGGCCTGGTTCAAGAAGGGGTCGACGATCGGCATGCTGATGACCGGCATCGAGCAGTGGCTGATGCCCAAGCTGGGCATCAAGTCGCCGCCCTGGACGCTGCATCACAGCAAGCCCGACCACGCCGCGTTGAAGCCGGCGGACCAGTGCCCGCGCATCGAATACCCTAAACCCGACAACCAGCTCACCTTCGACCGGCTGTCATCGGTGTTCGTCAGCAACACCAACCACGAGGAAGACCAGCCCGCGCACCTGACGCTCAAGGACGCGTCGGTGCCGGTCAACGTGAACCTCGCGCGCTACGCCGGACCCGAGAGCCGCTATTGCCCGGCCGGCGTCTACGAGTTCGTCGCCGCCGAGAGCGGCGGCGAGCGGCTGCAGATCAACGCGCAGAACTGCGTGCACTGCAAGACCTGTGACATCAAGGACCCGACGCAGAACATCGTCTGGGTCACGCCGGAGGGCGGCGGCGGGCCGAACTACGCGGGGATGTAGTCGTTCGGTCGAGTCGGCGGGATCAGCCCGGCGCCGGAACGCCGCAAGCCCGCACCACGCCGCCCCGGCGGCATCGCAGGTGCGAATCGATGGGCGCGGGAGCTGTCACTGCGACCCAGCGATGCGCGCATTCATGAACTGCAACGCGTCCCCCAGTGTGTCGCGCCACACGGCCCACTCGTGGTCGCCATCGACGACGCGCAGTTCCACCTGGCCCGGCTGGTGCAGCCGCAGTTTCTCGTACAGCATGGCCGCCTGCAGCGCAATGCCGAAGGTGTCGTGATCGCCCGAATTGATGTACAGCGGCACGACGGTGCCGCCGGCCTTGTACTTGTCGATGTGCTGGGTGTACATCAACGACTTCCAGGTGTCCGGGTCGAACTTGCCGTCCTTCTGGAACGGCGGATTGCGCGTCGCCGACGAATGGCTCGGCGGCGCCGGGTCGTAGATGGCCGGGCTCAGGATCGCCGCCGCGGCGAACAGCTGCGGGTACTTGAAGATGAAGTTGACCGTGCCGTAGCCCCCCGCCGACAGGCCGGCGATCAGGCGGTTGGCGCGCTGCGCGTCGATGCGGTACCTGCCCTCGGCATGCGGCATCACCTCCTTGATGAAGGCGGTTTCGGCCTTCTCCTTGTTGCCGTCGACCCACCAACCTTGCGTGTGGCCGGGCATCACCACGATCATCGGCTTGATCACCCTGCGGGCGATCAGCGCATCCATGGTCTCGCGCACGCCGCCCTTCTGCAGCCACTCCACCTCGTCGCCGCCGGCGCCATGCAGCAGGTACAGCACCGGAAAGCGCTGCGTGCCGGTCTTGTACGCATCGGGCAGGTAGACGGTGTACTTGTAGTCACGCCCGATCGCGTCGGACTTGAACGTCTCCAGCAACACCTCGCCCGACAGGGCCAGCGTGTGGAACGCCAGGCCGACGACGATCAACAGCCACGTCTTGATGCGTTTCATGGACAGGCAACCTCCTCGATCAATGGGCGCCAGGATAACGGCTGGCGTGCAGGCGGCGGCTTCACCAGACAAGAATTGAAATGCCCCGCGAGCGGGGCATTCGGATTGGCGGAGACGAAGGGATTCGAACCCTTGATGCGCTTTTGGCGCATACTCCCTTAGCAGGGGAGCACCTTCGGCCACTCGGTCACGTCTCCTGGCCTTCGAGGCGCGATTCTATCGCCTCGCCCCGCAGCGATCGAGAGGTCTGGTCGAAGGGTTCGCCCGATGCCCGCCTCACGCCACCGGCGGCGCTTCGAGGTCGAAGGCGCGATGCAGCGCGCGCACCGCCAACTCCATGTACTTCTCGTCGATCACCACCGAGGTCTTGATCTCGCTGGTGGTGATCATCTGGATGTTGATGCCCTCCTCGGCCAACGTGCGGAACATCTTGGCCGCGATGCCGACATGGCTCTTCATGCCGATGCCGACGATCGAGACCTTGCAGATCTTCGGGTCGCCAGTCACGTCCTTGGCACCGAGCGCCGGCACGATCTTCTGTTTCAGCAGGTCCATCGTGCGCGCGTAGTCGTTGCGGTGCACGGTGAAGCTGAAGTCGGTGCGGCCGTCGTGGCTGACGTTCTGCACGATCACGTCGACGTCGATGTTGGCATCGGCCACCTGGCCGAGGATCTGGTAGGCGATGCCCGGCTTGTCGGGCACGCCCAGCACGCTGATCTTGCCCTCGTCCCGGTTGAAGGCGATGCCCGACACCACGGCTTGTTCCATTTTTTCGTCATCCTCGAAAGTGATCAGGGTGCCCGATGCGGCCTCTTCGGCCAGATCGATGTCCCACGGAGTGAAGCTGCTCAGCACGCGCAGCTTGACGCGGTACTTGCCGGCGAACTCCACGCTGCGGATCTGCAGCACCTTGGAGCCCAGGCTCGCCATCTCGAGCATCTCTTCGAAACTCACGGTGCTGAGGCGACGCGCCTCGGGCACGATGCGCGGGTCGGTGGTGTAGACGCCGTCGACGTCGGTGTAGATCAGGCACTCGGCCGCCTTCATCGCCGCGGCCACCGCCACCGCCGAGGTGTCCGAGCCGCCGCGCCCGAGCGTGGTGACGCGTCCGTCGCCATCGATGCCCTGGAACCCGGTGATGATCACCACCTTGCCGGCGGCGAGTTCGGCACGCACGCGGGCGTCGTCGATGCGCTCGATGCGCGCCTTGGTGTAGGCGCTGTCGGTCACGATCGGCACCTGCCAACCGGCATAGCTCACCGCCTGCAGGCCCTCGGCCTGCAGCGCCAGCGACAGCAGACCCACCGACACCTGCTCGCCCGTGGCGGCGATCATGTCGAGCTCGCGCATCGAATCGGCCGTGGTCTTCTCCGGCGACACCTCCTTGGCCAGGCCGAGCAGGCGATTGGTCTCGCCGCTCATGGCCGAGGGCACCACCACCATCTGGTGGCCGGCACGCGCCCATTTGGCGACGCGCTTGGCGACGTTGCGGATGCGCTCGGTGGAGCCCATCGACGTGCCGCCGTACTTGTGGACGATCAATGCCATGGCGTTGCTGAGGGTCGATGCGCCACGCGCTGCGGCGACGTTGCCGATCGGTTCGGAATGCGGAAACGAGCGATTTTAGCGGGAGCGATGCCGCGCTCCGTCAGGCGTCGGGGCGCCAGCGCAGATGCAGCCCCGCGCCGCGAGTCGCGTCGAGCCAGCGCGCGTCCACGCCGAGCCCCGGCACGAACAACAACCGGCCATCGACCCACACCAGCGGCCCGTCGCGCTCCCAGGTCGCGACTCCGGCGGACTGGAACTGTTTCTTCAGGCTGCGCGGCGTGCCGCCGGCGCGTTGCTGGAACCGCTCGCCGCCGCGCCGCCGCCGCAACTCGCACGCCCGCAAGGCCGAGGCGGGCACACCGCCCTGCCTGGCGCGGCGCACCTCGATCGCGCCGCCCCATTGCGGCAACGCATGCAGTCCTGGACGCGAGAGGTCCACGGTCATCGACATCGAACGCGGCGCCGCCACCGGCAACTTGACCGGCAGCGTGCGCAACAGCCCGCGGTACAGCGCGACGTCGTGCGCGGCATCCACCGGCCAGCGCCCCGATGCGCGGTGCGGCAGGTCGGCCAGCAGGCGCTCGATGAGACTGTCGGGTGCACCGCGACCCAGCCGGTCGTGCAGCCACGCGCGCAGCACGTTGGCGCCCCGCGCGGCGCTCAGGGCCCGCCAGTCGGGCACGCGCAGGCGGTCACCCTCGACGACGCGCGCGAGGTCGGCCGTGGCCACTTCGGCCAGCAACGCATCGGCGCGCTGGGCATGCCGCGCCACCGCGGCCAGCGCCTGCTCGGCATCGGGAAACGCGGCGGTCAGCGCCGGCCACACCTGCTGGCGCAGGCGGCTGCGCGCGAAACGTGCGTCGGCATTCGACGGGTCGTCCACGCTGCGCAGGCGGTGCAGCTCGCAGATACGCCTCGATCGCCGCATGCGGTTGATCGAGCCACGGCCGCAGCCACAGGATGCCATCGCGTCGCACCGCGCGCGGCATCGCCGCCAAGCCGGCCGGGCCGGCGCCGCGCAACGCCTGCAGCAGCACCGTCTCGGCCTGGTCGCGCCGGTGCTGGGCCAGCAGGATCACGCCCGCCCCGTTGTCGCGGGCCATGCGGGCGAGTGCGCTGCGGCGTTCGCGCCGCGCCCAGGCTTCGACGCTGTCGCCTTGGGCCGGCGCACCGATCAGTCGCGTCGACACCAGACGAACCGGCAGGCCCGACTTGCGCCAGCGGCCGATTTGCCGCTCGGCGTGGCAAGCCAGTCGTCCGCCTGCGGCATCAGGCCGTGGTGCACATGCAACGCTACCACCTGCCAAGCCGAAACCGGCTGCGGCGTGCGCGGTGGCATGCAACAGGGCCGTGGAATCGCGACCCGCACTGTAGGCGACCGCCACCGTGCCGCGCGCTGCGGCGCCGCGCGTGTTCAACGCTCCTTGGTGTCGGAGAAGCGGCCGTAGGACATCAGCCGCTCGTAACGCCGCTTGAGCAGGGCCTTGGTGTCCAGGTCGGACACCTGGCGCAGCGCATCGGCGAGGCCGCGCTTCAGCTGCGCACACATGTGCTTGACGTCGCGGTGCGCGCCGCCCACCGGCTCGCTGACGATCTTGTCGATCAGGCCCAGCGCCTTGAGGCGGTGCGCGGTGATGCCCAGCGCCTCGGCGGCGTCGGCGGCGCGCTCGGCCGTCTTCCACAGGATCGACGCGCAGCCCTCGGGCGAGATCACCGAGTAGATGGCGTACTGCAGCATCAGCACCTGGTCGCCCACGCTGATCGCCAGCGCGCCGCCGGAGCCGCCCTCGCCGATGATCGTGGTGATGATCGGCACCTGCAGCTGGCTCATCTCGAAGATGTTGCGGCCGATCGCCTCGGACTGGCCGCGCTCCTCGGCGCCGATGCCGGGGTACGCGCCCGGCGTGTCGACGAAGGTGAAGACCGGCAGGCCGAACTTCTCGGCCGTCTTCATCAGGCGCAGCGCCTTGCGATAGCCCTCGGGACGCGACATGCCGAAGTTGCGCAGCCCGCGCTCCTTGGTGTCGCGCCCTTTCTGATGGCCGATCACCATGCACGGCTGGCCGTTGAAGCGCGCCAGCCCGCCGACGATCGAGGCATCGTCGGCATAGGAGCGGTCGCCGTGCATCTCGGCGAACTCGGTGAAGATCTCGTTGGCGTAGTCCAGCGTGTAGGGCCGCTGCGGGTGGCGCGCGATCAGCGTCACCTGCCACGGCGTCAGGCTGGAGTAGATTTCCTTGGTGAGCTGCAGGCTCTTCTTGTCGAGCCGGTCGATCTCTTCGGAGATGTCGACGGCGGATTCGTTGGAGACGTACCGCAACTCCTCGATCTTGGATTCGAGCTCCGCGATCGGCTGCTCGAACTCGAGAAAATGTCGCTTGCTCATCAGGCTATTCAGTAGTCCACCGGCAGCGGGTCGAGGCTGCGCCAAATGTACCATGTGGCCACCGAGCGGAACGGCGCCCAGGCGTCGCCCACTTCACGCGCCTCGGCACGCGACACCGGCTCGCCGCTGAAGTAGTTGACGCTGATGCCCTTGAGCAGGCCCAGGTCGTCCAGCGGCAGCACGTCGGGGCGCATCAGGTGGAAGATCAGGAACATCTCGGCCGTCCAGCGCCCGATGCCGCGGATCGCGACGAGCTCTTCGATGATGGTCTCGTCCTCCATCTGCTGCCATTGGCGCACGTGCACGCTGCCGTCCTCGAAGTGGTGCGCCAGGTCCACGCAGGTATTCGCTCTTGCGCGCCGACAGGCCGGCGCCGCGCAGCGCCGCGACCTCGGCGCCGAGCACGGCCTTCGGCGTGATGCGCGTCGACGGCGTGCCCAGGGCCTCGACGAATCGATTCCACACCGACTGCGCGGCCTTCACCGAGATCTGCTGGCCGACGATCGAGCGCGCCAGCGTCGTGAAGGCATCGCCGCGGCTTTGCAGGCGCGCCTCGCCGAACTTCGGTATGAGCTTGCGCATCACGCGGTCGCGCTTGCCCAGGTGCTTGCAGGCGTCATCCCAGTACTCGGGCACGGCAATCGGGGTGCGGGTGGCCATCGTCGGACCCTAACCTTTGACCCAGGTGGTGCCCTGCGCCGAGTCTTTGAGCTCGATGCCCTGCTCGGCCAGCTCTCTGCGGATGCGATCGGCCTCGGCGAAATTGCGCTCGGCCTTGGCCTTGGCGCGCTCGGCGATCAGTGCTTCGATCGCCGACGCGTCCAGCGCGCTCCCGCCCTGCAGGTACTGACGCGGCACCTGCTGCAGGATGCCCAGCGTGGCACCCAGGGCCCTGATCAGCCCACCGATCTTCGGGTCGTGCGACCGGTTGAGCTCGTTGGCCAGTTCGAACAGCACGGCCAGCGCGCCCGGCGTGTTGAAGTCGTCGTCCATCGCCGCACGGAAGCTCGCCGCCGGAGCCGCCGACCAATCGAGCGCGGCTGGCGCCGCCGGCACGGCATCGAGTGCGGTGTACAGGCGCCGCAGCGCGCTGCGCGCGTCGTCCAGGTTCGAATCGCTGAAGTTGAATGGACTGCGGTAGTGCGTGCGCAGCATGAAGAAGCGCAGCGTCTCGCCGTCGTAGCTCTGCAGCACATCGCGGATGGTGAAGAAATTTCCGAGCGACTTCGACATTTTCTCGTTGTCGACGTTCAGGAAGCCGTTGTGCAGCCAGTACTTGACGAACGGCTTGCCCAGCGCGCCCTCGCTCTGGGCGATCTCGTTCTCGTGGTGCGGGAACTGCAGGTCCATGCCGCCGCCGTGGATGTCGAAATAGTCCGCCCAGCAGCGCGCAGCTCATCGCCGAGCACTCGATGTGCCAGCCCGGGCGTCCCGGTCCGTAGTCGCTCGGGAACTGCGCGTCGGCCGGCTCGCTCGGTTTGGCGGCCTTCCACAGCACGAAGTCCAGCGGATCGTCCTTGCCCTCCAGCACGGCCACCCGCTCGCCGGCACGCAACTCGTCCAGGCTCTTGCCCGACAGCTTGCCGTAGCCGGGGAACTTGCGCACCGCGTAGTTCACGTCGCCGCTGCTGGCGCGATAGGCCAGACCCTTGTCCTCGAGCGTTCGGATCATCGACAGCATCTGCGGCACGTAGTCGGTCGCGCGCGGTTCGTGGGTCGGCGACGCGGTGCCGATGGCGGCGAGATCGTGCCGCATCGCGGCGACCATCTCGTCGGTCAGCGCACGGATGGTGATGCCTCGCTCGACCGCGCGCTTGATGATCTTGTCCTCGATGTCGGTGATGTTGCGAACGTAGGTGACGCGGTAGCCCGAGGCCTGAAGCCAGCGGTACACCACGTCGAAAGCCATCATCATGCGCGCATGGCCCATGTGGCACAGGTCGTAGATCGTCATGCCGCACACGTACATGCGCACGTGGCCGGGGTTGATCGGTACGAAGGGTTCGACGCGGCGCGTCAGGGTGTTGTAGATCTTGAGGCTCATGAGCCCAGGGCGCGCGCGCTCAGCTCGATACAATCGACAAAGTATAGCGGCGTGCCACGCCCGAAAAGAGCCCATCGACCCGTGCAACCCACCTGGCGCCACTGCATACTGGCCGCGCTGCTCTCCGGGCTGACCGGCTGGTCGTCGGCACAGGATGCCCGCGACGTCGAGCGCCTGTTTCGCAGTGGCGATTCGGAGCAGGCATTGCAGAAGGCCGATCGCGCGATCGCCGAGCGCCCGCGCGACGCGTCGATGCGCTTCCTGCGCGCGGTGATGCTGTCCGAGTTGCACCGCACCGCCGATGCGATGGAGGCCCTGAATCGCCTGATCGAGGATTTCCCCGACCTGCCCGAGCCGTACAACAACCTCGCCGTGCTGCATGCAGCGCAGGGCCAGATCGACCGGGCGCGCGAGTTGCTCGAGTCGGCCTTGCGTCACGACCCGGCCTACTACACGGCGCACGAGAATCTGGGCGACGTGTTCGTCCGCCTGGCCCAGAGGGCGTACGAACGCGCCGCCGGGTCCGGGCGCAACGAACCCTCGCTGCAGCGCAAGCTGCGGTTGGCGCGCGAACTCGCCGGCGTGAAGCCCTGAGCCCATTTCACCATCCATCGCAAACAGGAGCGTTTCCCATGTCAGGTATCACCCGCAGCTTCGTTGCACTGGCCATCGCCGCGCTGGCGTGTCCAGGCCGCCTGGGCGCAGAAGGTGCGCCTGGCCACCAGCCAGGGCGACATCGTGGTGCAGCTCGACGCCGAGAAGGCGCCCAAGTCGGTGGCCAACTTCCTGCAGTACGTGAAGGACGGCCACTACGACGGCACGATCTTCCACCGCGTGATCGCCGGCTTCATGATCCAGGGCGGCGGCTTCGACGCCGACATGAAGCAGAAGCCCACCCGGGCGCCGATCGCGCTCGAAAGCCGCAACGGCCTGTCCAACCAGCGCGGCACGCTGGCCATGGCGCGCACGATGGTGCCCGACTCGGCGACGTCGCAGTTCTTCATCAACGTCGTCGACAATCAGCGCCTGGACGCCGCCAATGCGCCCGACGGCAACGGCTACGCCGTGTTCGGCAAGGTCGTGTCCGGCATGGAGGTCGTCGACAAGATCCGCGAAGTGCCGGTGGGCGACAAGGGCGGCCACCAGAACGTGCCGCAGCAACCCGTGGTCATTCGCAAGGCCACATTGGAGAAGAACTGATGAGCAAGACCGTGGAGTTGACCACCAGCGCGGGTGCGCTGCGCATCGAACTCGATGACGCCAAGGCACCGATCAGCAGCGAGAACTTTCTCGCCTACGTGCGGGCGGGGCACTACGACGGCACGGTGTTTCACCGGGTCATCAAGGGCTTCATGATCCAAGGCGGTGGTTTCGAGCGCGGCATGAAGCAGAAGACGCCGCGCTCGCCGATCACCAACGAGGCCAACAACGGTCTGAAGAACAACCACTACACCGTGGCGATGGCGCGCACGTCGGCGCCGCATTCGGCCAGTGCGCAGTTCTTCATCAACACCGCCGACAACGGGTTCCTCAACTTCAAGTCGGAAACGCCGCAGGGCTGGGGCTATGCCGTGTTCGGCAAGGTGGTCGCTGGCAACGACGTGGTCGACGCCATCGAAGGCGTGACCACCGGCAGCCGCGGTGGACACGACGACGTGCCGCTCGAAGACGTGCTGATCATCAAAGCCACCGAGGTGCTCTGACGCGCACGGGCCGTGACGTGACGGCCACCGCGGCGCTGGCGCTGCACCCGTTTCAGGCGCCGGCCGATTGGCGAACGATCGAGTTCCTCTCCGACGTCCACCTGCAGGCCGACGCGCCGCGCACGTTCGAGGCGTGGCGCACGCAACTGCTGCACAGCCAGGCCGACGCGATCTTGATGTTGGGTGATCTGTTCGAGGTCTGGGTCGGCGACGATGCGCGCCACGGCGAATTCGAACGCCGCTGCGCCGACGTGATGCACCAGGCATCGAAGCTGCGCGTGCTGGGCTTCATGCCGGGCAACCGCGATTTCCTGCTCGGCGACGAGATGCGCGCAGCGGCCGGGCTCACGGCGCTGGCCGACGCCACCGTGTTGCACGCGTTCGGACGCCCCGTGGTGTTGACGCACGGCGATGCACTGTGCCTGGAAGACGCCGAGTACCAGCGTTTTCGAGCCAGCGTGCGCAGCACGGCCTGGCAGAGCGAATTCCTGGCGCGATCGCTGGACGACCGGCGCCGGATCGCGCGCGCGATGCGCGATGCCAGCACCGCGCACCAGGCGCAAAGGTCGGCCGCGTTGTGGGCCGACGTCGACCCGGCCGCCGCGCTGCAGTTGCTCGACGCCGCGGGTTCCTGCACCCTCGTGCACGGCCACACGCACCGGCCCGGGCGGGTGCAGTTGTCGGCCACGGCCTCGCGCCATGTGCTGAGCGACTGGGATTTCGACGGCGGCGTGCCGCGTGGCGACGTGTTGCGCCTGAGCGCCCAAGGCCTCCAGGCTCAGCCGGCGCTCGCGCTGGCGGCCACGGGCCGAGCATGAATCGCTGGCTCGCACGCTGGCGCGCACACCGCGAGGCGCGCATCGTCGCGCGCCGGGCGATCTCCGACACGCTGTGGGCGCAGGCGCTGGCGTCGCTGCCGTTCGTGGCGCAGCGCAGCGAGTCCGACCTGGCCGAGCTGCGGCGGCTCAGCAGCCTGTTCCTCGACGAGAAGGAGTTCAGCGGCGCCGGCGGCCTGGAGGTCAACGACGCCATCGCCGTGCGCATCGCCGTGCAAGCCTGTCTGCCGGTACTGCGCATCGGCCTGGCGCCCTATCGTGGCTTCGTCGGCATCGTGGTCCACCCGGACGAGGTGGTGGCCGCACGCGAGGTGGTCGACGACGACGGCATCGTGCACGAGTACGACGAGGTGCTCACCGGCGAAGCCATGGAGGGCGGCCCGCTCATGCTCTCGTGGACCGACGTGCGCGATGCCGGCGAAAGCGCCGACTGGGCCTACAACGTGGTGATCCACGAGTTCGCCCATGTGATCGACATGGGTGATGGCCTGGCCGACGGCATCCCGCCGCTGCCGAGCGCAGCGGCGCGCCGCCAGTGGGGCGAGACGACCGCAGCCGAGTATGAGGCCTTCTGCCGGGCCGTGGACGACGGCATCGACACCGTGCTGGACCCCTACGGCGCCACCGGCATCGACGAGTTCTTCGCGGTCGCCGTCGAGGCGTTCTTCGTGGCGCCGGCAGCGATGCGCGACGAACACCCGGCGCTGTACGCGCTGTTCACCGGCTACTTCCAACAGGACCCTGCGGCGCTCGAGGACTGAGCGCCATCCGCACGCACCACAGGCGCTCTAAGCGACCGCCGCGGATCCGGCTCCGCCGGTCCGCTGGCGGTGCCCCCTCGAGGGGGAGGCGCCGCAGGCGCCTCGGGGGTGGGCAAAGCTATGCCGAGGTGGTCTCGGTCTTCGGCTTGTCGCTCTTGCGCGGCGGCTGGATGTCGAGCAGCACCTCGCCCTTGTCGTCGATGTCCACCGTCAGGCGGCCGCCGTCGACCAGGCGCCCGAACAGCAACTCGTCGGCCAGCGCGCGGCGGATCGTGTCCTGGATCAGGCGCTGCATCGGGCGCGCGCCCATCAACGGGTCGAAGCCCTTCTTGGCCAGGTGTTTGCGCAACGCGTCGGTGAAGGTGACCTCGACCTTCTTTTCGGCCAACTGGCCTTCGAGCTGAAGCAGGAACTTGTCGACCACGCGCAGGATGATCTCCTCGTCCAGCGAGCGGAAGCTGACGATCGCGTCGAGCCGGTTGCGGAACTCGGGTGTGAACAGGCGTTTGATGTCGGCCATCTCGTCGCCGCGTTCGCGCGAGTTCGTGAAGCCGATCGCCGCGCGGTTCATCGTCTCGGCGCCGGCATTGGTGGTCATCACGATCATCACGTTGCGGAAGTCGGCCTTGCGCCCGTTGTTGTCGGTCAGCGTGCCGTGGTCCATCACCTGCAGCAGCACGTTGAAGACGTCCGGGTGTGCCTTTTCGATCTCGTCCATCAGCAGCACGGCGTGCGGCTTCTTGGTGATCGCCTCGGTCAGCAGGCCGCCTTGATCGAAACCCACATAGCCCGGCGGCGCGCCGATCAGGCGGCTGACGGCGTGGCGCTCCATGTACTCCGACATGTCGAAGCGGATCAGCTCGATGCCCAGGATGTAGGCGAGCTGCTTGGCGACCTCGGTTTTGCCGACGCCGGTGGGGCCCGAGAACAGGAACGAGCCGATCGGCTTGTCGGGCTTGCCCAGGCCCGAACGCGCCATCTTGATCGCGGCGGCCAGCGCCTCGATCGCCTGATCCTGGCCGAAGACCACGCTCTTCAGGTCGCGCTCCAGGCTCTTCAGCTTGCCGCGGTCGTCGCTCGAGACCGATGCCGGCGGAATGCGCGCGATCTTGGCGACGATCTCCTCGACCTCGGTCTTGGTGATCGTCTTCTTGCGCTTGGCCACCGGCAGGATGCGCTGCGCGGCACCGGCCTCATCGATCACGTCGATCGCCTTGTCGGGCAGGTGCCGGTCGTTGATGAACTTGGCCGACAGCTCGGCCGCGGCCTGCAGCGCGCCCAGCGCGTACTTGACGCTGTGGTGATCCTCGAAGCGAGTCTTCAGGCCCTTGAGGATCTCGACCGTCTGCTCGACGGTCGGCTCGACGACGTCGATCTTCTGGAAGCGCCGCGACAGCGCCGCGTCCTTCTCGAAGATGCCGCGGTACTCGGTGAACGTGGTCGCGCCGATGCATTTCATCGCACCGGTGGACAAGGCGGGCTTGAGCAGGTTGCTCGCGTCCAGCGTGCCGCCGGACGCAGCGCCGGCGCCGATGAGCGTGTGGATCTCGTCGATGAACAGGATCGCCTGCGGCTGGTCCTTCAGCGACTTGAGCACGCCCTTCAGCCGCTGCTCGAAGTCACCGCGGTACTTGGTGCCCGCCAGCAACGCGCCCATGTCGAGCGAATACACGGTCGAACCGGTCAGCACCTCGGGCACTTCGTTTTGCGTGATGCGCCACGCCAGGCCTTCGGCGATCGCGGTCTTGCCGACACCGGCCTCGCCGACCAGCAGCGGGTTGTTCTTGCGCCGGCGGCACAGCACCTGGATCACGCGCTCCACCTCGGCCTCGCGACCGATCAGCGGGTCGATCTTGCCGTCGCGCGCCAGCTGGTTGAGATTCTGCGTGAACTGCTCCAGCGGCGAACCCTTGCCGTCGGCGGCTTCTTCCTTCTCGCCCTCGGCGTTGCCTTCGTTCGACTTGGTCGGCTCGGGCGGGTCGGATTTCTTGATACCGTGGGCGATGTAGTTCACCACGTCAAGCCGGGTCACACCCTGCTGGTGCAGGTAGTACACGGCGTGCGAGTCCTTCTCGCCGAAGATGGCCACCAGCACGTTGGCGCCGGTGACTTCCTTCTTGCCCGAACCGGTGGACTGCACGTGCATGATCGCGCGCTGGATCACGCGCTGGAAGCCCAGCGTGGGCTGGGTGTCGACCTCTTCGGTGCCGCCGACGGTGGGCGTGTTTTCCTTGATGAAGCCGGTGAGGCTCTTGCGCAGATCCTCGATGTTCGCGGCGCAGGCGCGCAGCACCTCGGCGGCCGACGGATTGTCCAGCAGCGCCAGCAGCAGGTGCTCGACGGTGATGAACTCGTGCCGCTGTTGGCGCGCCTCGACGAACGCCATGTGCAGACTGACTTCCAACTCTTGCGCGATCATGCAGCCTCCATAATGCACTGCAGGGGATGCCCGGCACGGCGCGCTGCGGCCAGGACCAGTTCGACCTTCGTGGCGGCGACGTCCTTGGAATAGACGCCGCAGACACCCCGGCCCTCGTGATGGATTTTCAGCATGATCTGCGTGGCCGTTTCCAGGTCACGCTTGAAGTAGTGTTGCAGCACCATCACCACGAACTCCATCGGTGTGAAATCGTCGTTGAGCATGACCACCTGGAACATCCGCGGCGGCTTGGTGCGTGCCGTCTGCCGCTCGGCCACGACCGCACCCTGACTGCCGTCGCGCCGGATCACCGGCGGTGCAGGCGGGGTCGGTTTGGACGGGTCGGACGGCATGTCTCATTCTATCGAGTTGGCTTCTGAGTCGTGTTGCAAGCCTATGTTGCGCCATTGCACAGGTTGTCAAGGCGTGAAATAGCGGGCGTGACGGGTGGCTTCCTTGTCTGGCCACGGGCGTGTCGGCCGGCCCACGCGGCGCCGGGTTTGCCTTGACAGCCTCGCAGACGGCCTCGCAGAATTTCCGGCGCGAGACTGGGTGCCCAGACCTCGCCCGCGCCACCCACAACAAGACTTCGGGGAGGAGGCGATCATGCCGGTCGGGACAGTGAAGTGGTTCAACAACGCCAAGGGCTTCGGATTCATCGAGCCCGAGGGTGGCGGCGAGGACGTCTTCGCCCATTTTTCGGCCATCCGGATGGACGGCTACCGCACGCTGGAGCAGGGTCGCCGTGTGCGCTACGAGCTGGTCGCAGGCCCCAAAGGCAATCTGGCGCAAGGCATCGAACCGGTGGACGGTCCGGAAACCGACTGAGCCGCCGCCCGCCGCGAAGCACGAGGCGCGCGACCGTGGCGATGAGCGCCATGCGGCGTGCGGCTCAGCCCCCTGCCGCCAGCACCGCGTTGAGCGTCAGGCTGGGGCGCATCACCGCCTTGACCTTGTTGGCGTCGGCCTTGTAGTAGCCGCCGATGTCCACCGGCTTGCCCTGCACGGCGCTCAATTCCGCCACGATCTTGGCTTCATGGCCGGCCAGCGCCCGGGCCAACGGTGCGAAGTGGTCAGCCAGCGCGACGTCGTCCTTCTGCGCCGCCAGTTCCTGCGCCCAGTACATCGCGAGATAGAACTGGCTGCCACGGTTGTCCAGCTCGCCGGTCTTGGGCGACGGCGACTTGCGGTTGTCCAGCAGCTTGCCGGTGGCCGCGTCCAGCGTGGTGGCCAGAATCTTGGCCTTGGCGTTGCCGGTCTTCAGCCCCAGGTCCTCCAGGCTCACGGCCAGCGCCAGGAACTCTCCCAGCGAGTCCCAGCGCAGGTGGTTCTCCTCCACCAGTTGCTGCACGTGCTTGGGCGCCGAGCCGCCGGCGCCCGTCTCGTACATGCCGCCGCCGGCCATCAGTGGCACGATGGACAGCATCTTGGCGCTGGTGCCCAGCTCCATGATCGGGAACAGGTCGGTCAGGTAGTCGCGCAGGATGTTGCCGGTGACCGAGATGGTGTCCAGCCCGCGCACGACGCGCTCGAGTGTGTAGCGCATGGCCCGCACCTGCGACATGATTTGGATCTCGAGCCCGGAGGTGTCGTGGTCCTCGAGGTAGGTCTTGACCTTCTTGATCAGCTCGTTTTCGTGCGGGCGGTACGGGTCGAGCCAGAACACCGCAGGCATGCCCGAGTTGCGGGCGCGCGTGACGGCCAGCTTCACCCAGTCGCGGATCGGCGCGTCCTTGACCTGGCACATGCGCCAGATGTCGCCGGTTTCCACGTGCTGCGTCAACAGCACATCGCCGGTGGCCAGGTCGGTGATGTTGGCCACGCCGTCCTCGGGAATCTCGAAGGTCTTGTCGTGCGAGCCGTACTCCTCGGCCTGCTGGGCCATCAGGCCCACGTTGGGCACGGTGCCCATCGTCTTCGGGTCGAAATTGCCGTGCCACTTGCAGAAGTTGATCATCTCCTGGTAGATGCGGGCAAAGGTGCTCTCGGGCATCACCGCCTTCACGTCCTTCAGCCGCCCGTCTGCGCCGTACATCTTGCCGCCGTTGCGGATCATTGCCGGCATCGACGCATCGACGATCACGTCGTTGGGCGAATGGAAGTTGGTGATGCCCTTGGTCGAATCCACCATCGCCAGCTCGGGCCGGTGTTCGTGGCAGGCGTGCAGGTCGCGCATGATCTCGTCGCGCTGCGACTGCGGCAGCACGGCGATCTTGTCGTACAGGTTGACCATGCCGTTGTTGACGTTGACGCCCAGTTCCTCGAACAGCCTGGCGTGCTTGTCGAACGCTTCCTTGTAGAAGATCTTCACGCAGTGGCCGAACACGATCGGGTGCGACACCTTCATCATCGTCGCCTTCACGTGCAGCGAGAACATCACGCCGTACTTGCGCGCGTCCTCGATCTCGCGTTCGTAGAAGGCGCACAGTGCCTTCTTGCTCATGAACATGCTGTCGATCACCTCGCCGGCCTGCAGCGCCACCTTGGGCTTGAGCACCAGCGTCTTGCCGCTTCGGGTGAGCAGTTCCATCTTGACGTCGCGCGCCTTGTCCAGCGTGATCGACTTCTCGCCGTGATAGAAGTCGCCGCTGTGCATGTGCGAGACATGCGTGCGCGAGGCCTGCGCCCATTCGGCCATCGAGTGCGGGTTCTTGCGCGCGTACTCCTTCACCGCGCGCGGGGCGCGGCGGTCGGAGTTGCCCTCGCGCAGCACCGGGTTCACGGCGCTGCCGATGCACTTGCCGTAGCGCGCCTTCAGGGCCTTGTCCTCGTCGGTCTTCGGCGTCCTCGGGGTAGTCGGGGATCTTGTAGCCCTTGGCCTGCAGCTCGCGCACGCAGGCGATCAACTGCGCCACCGAGGCGCTGATGTTGGGCAGCTTGATGATGTTGGCATCGGGCTCCAGCGTCTTCTTGCCCAGCTCGGCCAGCGTGTTGGGCACGCGTTGCTCCTCGGTCAGGTACTCGGGGAACTCGGCCAGCACGCGGGCGGCCACCGAGATGTCGGCCTTGGCGATGTGGATGCCCGCCGGCCGGGTGAACCGGCGGATGATCGGCAGGAAGGCGCAGGTCGCCAGCAGCGGCGCCTCGTCGGTCAGTGTGTAGATGATGGTCGGCTGGGTGTTCATGACGGTGTCTCCTCGAAACTGCGGACCGACGCCTCAGGCGACACGCGCAGCGCCCGGATCCAGGAGCGCCGCCCGCAGCACCGGCGTCGATTCCGGGCGTGGCCACTCTACCCGACCATCGCGGCCGAAGATGACGTCGGCCTGACAACCGGCCGCGCGGGAGAGGATGAGGCTTCAGCGACCGGAACGGACCCCGGACGGAGCGACGATCCGGTGTTTTCGTACGTCCACGCGAGCTATCCGCGGACGCCGTTGGAACGCAGTCACATCAGGTCGATCATCACCTGGCCGAAACCGGAGCACGACACCTGGGTGGCGCCGTCCATCAGGCGGGCAAAGTCGTAGGTCACCTTCTTGCTCTGGATGGCGAGCTCCATCGAGCTGATCATCCGGTCGGCCGCTTCGGTCCAGCCCATGTGGCGCAGCATCATCTCGGCCGACAGGATCTCCGAGCCGGGGTTCACGTAGTCCTTGCCGGCGTACTTGGGCGCGGTGCCGTGGGTGGCTTCGAAGCAGGCCACCGAATCGGACATGTTGGCGCCCGGTGCAATGCCGATGCCGCCCACCTGCGCCGCCAGCGCGTCGGAGATGTAGTCGCCATTGAGGTTTAGCGTGGCAATCACCGAGTACTCGCTGGGCCGCAGCAGAATCTGCTGCAAGAACGCGTCGGCGATCGAGTCCTTGATGACGATGTCCTTGCCGGTCTTGGGGTTCTTGAACTTGCACCACGGGCCGCCGTCGATCAGCTGGGCGCCGAACTCGCGCTGTGCCAGCGCATAGGCCCAGTCGCGGAAGCCGCCTTCGGTGAACTTCATGATGTTGCCCTTGTGCACGATGGTCACGTTGGGCTTGTCGTTGTCGATCGCGTACTGGATCGCCTTGCGCACCAGCCGCTCGGTGCCCTCGATCGAGACCGGCTTGATGCCGATGCCCGAGGTCTCGGGGAAGCGGATCTTCTTGACGCCCATCTCGTCGATCAGGAATCTGATGAGCTTCTTGGCCTTGTCGCTCTTGGCTTCGTATTCGATGCCGGCGTAGATGTCTTCCGAGTTCTCGCGGAAGATCACCATGTTCACCTTCTCCGGCTCCTTGACCGGCGATGGCACGCCCTTGAAGTACTGCACCGGGCGCAGGCAGACGTAGAGGTCGAGCTCCTGGCGCAGCGCCACGTTGAGCGAGCGGATGCCGCCGCCCACCGGCGTCGTGAGCGGGCCCTTGATCGAGACCACGTACTCGCGCAGGATCTTCAGCGACTCCTCGGGCAGCCAGACGTCGGGGCCGTAGATCCTGGTCGCCTTCTCGCCGGCGTAGATCTCCATCCAGTGGATCCTGCGCTTGCCGGCGTAGGCCTTGGCCACTGCGGCGTCGACCACCTTGATCATCACCGGCGTGATGTCGAAGCCGGTGCCGTCACCCTCGATGTAGGGAATGATCGGGTTGGTCGGGACGTTCAGCGAGTAATCGGCATTGACAGTGATCTTCTGTCCGCCGGTGGGCACTTTGACGTGCTGGTACATGTTGATTCGCTCCGCGCGTTCTTTCGAGAGGGTGCCCAGGAGCGTCTCCCGGGAGCGGAATTCTAAGTCCTGGGGTCCGATGCGCAGCCGAGGTTTGCGTCATCGTCAGGCGAAACACCAGGCGGCAAATCGCTCCCACAGTCCGTGGCCCAACGCCCAGCCCGACGACAGCACCAGCAACGCGCCGGCGCTGCGCGTGAGCCAGCGTTGCGCCGCTTCGCGGTCGCCACCGAACCGGGCGGCCGAGCGCAGCAACCAGGGCCCGGCCAGCAGGCCTGGCGATGAGGCGAGCGCGAATCCCGCCATCGCTGCGGCGCCCGTCACGGCATGGTTGCCCAGTGCCGCCACCACCAGGGCCGACTGCAGCAAGCCGCAGGGCCACGCCACCCAGGCCAGGCCCGCGATGCCCGCGCGCGCGCCCTGGGTTGCCGGCGACCAGCGGATCGGCTGCGCCCCGGCCGGTGCGCCGCGCACGCGGCTCAGCAGCGCCAACTCCGATACCCAGCGCGGCTGCGCGCCGCGCCACAACAACCAGGCACCCAGGCCGAAGGCCGCCAGGTGCACCATGATCCACAGCGGCTTCAGCGCCGGCGTCCACTGGCCGAGCCGGCCCAGCGTCGTCACGCTGGCGGCGGCGACGGCGCCTGCCGCGCAGTAGCTGAGCAGCCGACCAGTCTGGAATGCGACGGTCGACCCGGCGCTCGCGCCACCCCCGGCTGCCACGCAGGCGGCGCCGCACATCACCGCGCAGTGGGGGATGCCGGCCAGGCCCAGCAAGGCCGCGCTGAGCATCAGCGCCAGATCCACGCACTACACCATGCGCGAATAGCCGCGCCGCGACTGGTCGCGGCGCAAGTGGGCGTCGAACACCGCCGCGACCGAGCGCACGAAGTACCAACCGAGCGCAGTCACCTGGATCGCCCGCGGCTCGATCTGCACCCATTGCATGTCGACCAGGCTGCGCAGGTCGCCCAGCTCAGTGGCGAACGTGTCGGCAAACTCGACGCCGTGGGCGGCCTCGATGGCCGCGAACTCCACGCGGCCCTGGCACATCAGCGCCATGATCACGTCGCGGCGCATCAGGTCGTCGGCCGTCAGCGCATAGCCGCGCTGCGTGGAGAACCGGCCGGCCTCGATGGCCGCGTAGTACTCGTCGAGCGTCTTCGCGTTCTGGCCGTAGGTGGGCCCCACCTTGGCGATGGCCGACACGCCCAGGCCGAGCAGGTCGCAATCGGGCCGCGTGGTGTAGCCCTGGAAGTTGCGATGCAGACGACCTTCGCGCTTGGCCACCGCCAGCGAGTCGTCGCGCAGCGCGAAGTGGTCCATGCCGATGTAGTCGTAGCCCTGCGCGGTGAAGCGGTCGATCGCGGTGGCGAGCATCGTGACGCGGTCCTGCGGGATCGGCAAGTCGGCCTCGTGGATGCGGCGCTGCGGCTTGAAGCGCTGCGGCAAATGAGCGTAGGCGTACAGCGCGATGCGGTCGGGCCGCAGCGCCACCACCTGGGCCACGGTGCGCGCGAACGATTCGCCGGTCTGCTTGGGCAAGCCGTAGATCAGGTCGACGTTGATCGACTGGTAGCCCAGCTCCCGCGCGGCCGCCATCAGTTGACGCACCTGCGCCTCGGGCTGGATGCGATGCACCGCCTGCTGAACCTCGGCGTCGAAATCCTGCACACCGAAGCTGATGCGGTTGAATCCGAGGCGCTTGAGCGCCAGCAGCCGCTCGGGCGTGACCGTGCGCGGATCGACCTCGATCGAGGCCTCGATGTCGCCGGTGCGCTCGAACGCCCGGTCGAGCGCACCGACCAGGCGCTTCAACTCGTCGTCGGACAAGAAGGTCGGCGTACCGCCGCCGAAGTGCAGCTGCGACATCGCGCGCCGGCCGCCCAGCCTCGCGACGTGAAGGTCGATCTCGCGCAGCAGGTTGTCAAGGTAGCGTTCCGCCCGGTCGTGGTGGCGCGTGATCACCTTGTTGCAGGCGCAGTAGTAGCACAGCGACTCGCAGAACGGTATGTGCACGTACACCGACAGCGGCCGGTCGCCGCGCCCGGCGACTTGCCCGAGCGCGTTCGAATAGTCGGTGTCGACGAACGCGGTGTGGAACCGGTCCGCGGTCGGATACGACGTGTAGCGCGGGCCCGGCGTATCCAGGCGCCGCAGCATGGGCTCCGTCAGGCGCGGAGCGGATTCCAAAGTGGGCATGTCCATGGGGTCGAACTCTGGTCGTCGAGGATGCCCGTCGGCTTGACGCGGATCAATCGCGGACCGGGTGGACCGTCGCCGCACCCTGCCCGAGCCACACCGCGATGCCGGCCGCCACCGCGATGACGACCCAGAACATCAGAAACGCCACGGTATAGACCGCGCTGGCCGACCATTGCGCCGAATCCATGCCCCAGCCATGCAGCTGGTGCGGGTCGACGACCGCGAACACCATCATTTCGAGCACCCCTGCCATCAGGAACGCCGGCCACAACACGGTCACGATCCGTGTCTTCATGTCCGGCCCGCGTGCTGGATTGTCCATCGCCGGCGCCGGTTCAGGGTTTGGGTACCGGCCGTCCGGCGGCGGCGCCCTGGTTGCGGGCCTGGAGGGCCGGCAATTCGGCGGCAGTGCCGGTGGCCTGTGCGGCGGGCCGTTCGAGCACCACCGGGTCGGCGCCGCGGAACGCCACGACGGCGGTGGCCAGCGCGGCGACCACCACCGTCGCCGGCCCGCCGATCACCAGCCACACGATGGGCAATTGCCACCACGGCGTGGCCTGAGGTGCGGCGTCGCTCGGGTTGCCGGAATCGGTCATGGGCGGTCTCCTGCTCAGCGAGGAATCACAAAGGTCGACTTTTCCAGCTGCGCGGCGCCCCAGTCGCCGGCGCCCCGATCGTCGCGCAACTCGACGCGGAAGGCCATCGGGTGCGCGCCCGGGCCGGCGCTGCGCGCGGCGGCTGCGTCCATGCGCAGCGCCACGGTGACCCAGCGCGCCTCGGCAGCGCCCAGGGTCACGTCGACCGGCGCCGCCAGCACCAGCCCGGGCAGACCGGCCACGTTGACGCGGTAGCGCTGGCCCTGTTCGGCGGCGTTCATGATCTGCAGGCGGTAGAGGTTCTCCACCTCGCCCTCGCCGACGATGCGCGCCAGCGACGCGCGGTCGCGCACGACGTCGACACGGAACGGGCTGCGCAGCGCCATGCCCACCAGCAACGCGATCGCCACCGTGGCCAGGATCGAGCTGTAGACCAGCACGCGCGGGCGCAGCGCGTGGCGCACGATGTCGCTGCGGGTGTAGTGCTGGCGAAGAGCATTCTGGGTGGCGTAGCGCACCAGTCCGCGCGGGTAGTTCATCTTGTCCATCACGTCGTCGCACACGTCGACGCAGGCGGCGCAGCCGATGCACTCGTATTGCAGCCCCTTGCGGATGTCGATCCCGGTGGGACACACCTGCACGCACAGACCGCAGTTGATGCAGTCGCCCAGGCCGCGTTCCCGTGGCGCGATCGCACTCTTGCGCGGGCGCGAGCCGCGCGGCTCGCCGCGTTCGGCGTCGTAGCCGATGATCAGTGTGTCGCGGTCGAACATCGCGCTCTGGAAACGTGCATACGGGCACATGTACTTGCACACCTGCTCGCGCATGAAGCCGGCGTTGCCATAAGTGGCGAAGGCGTAGAAGTTGACCCAGAACCACTCCCACGGTCCGAATCCGAGCGTGAAGGCCTCGGCCCACAGGGTGCGGATCGGCGTGAAGTAGCCGACGAAGGTGAAGCCGGTGAACAGCGCGAGCGCGATATCCACGCCGTCTGCTTGGCCGTCTTGCGCCAGATCTTGTTGGCGTTCCACGGGCCGGCGTCCAGGCGCATGCGGGCGACGCGGTCGCCTTCGATGCGCCGCTCGATCCACATGAACATCTCGGTGTACACGGTCTGCGGGCAGGCATAGCCGCACCACAGGCGTCCGGCCACCGCGGTGAACAGGAACAGCGACAACGCCGAGACGACCAGCAGCCCCGTCAGGTAGATGAAGTCCTGCGGGTACAGCACCGAGCCGAAGATGTAGAAGCGGCGCGCCGCCAGGTCGAACAGCAGCGCCTGGCGCCCGTTCCACTGCAGCCAGGGCAGGCCGTAGAACACCAGCTGCGTGGCCCACACCAGCGCCCAGCGCCAGCGCGAGAACAGACCCTGCACCGAGCGCGGGTAGATCTTCTGCTGCTTCTGGTACAGCGAAACGACCGCGGTGGCTGCATCGTCGGATGCAGCGTCGGCGGTCGTCTGGGCGGCGCCGGCGGGCAGCGCCCGCACGGCGGGATCGGACATGTCGGATCGGATTGTCGGCTACTGCTTGGGCGCCACTGCGCCCGCTGTGCCCGAGTTGGACTTGCTCCAGACGTAGGCGGCCAGCACCTGGATCTGCTCGGGCGACAGGCGCTGTTCGTGCGCCGGCATCATATTGGTCCTGCCGTTGTTGATCTGGGCGACGATGGCCTCCTCGCCCCATCCGTGCAGCCACACCTTGTCGGTGAGGTTCGGCGCGCCCAGCGCTTGGTTGCCCTTGCCGTCCAGGCCGTGGCAGGCGGCGCAGGCGCCGAACTTGGCCTTGCCCAGTTGGGCCGCCACGCTGTCGTGCGGGCTGCCCGACAGGCTCAGCACGTACTGGGCGACGTTCTTCACGTCGTCGGCATTGCCCACGGCGGCCCCCATCGGCGGCATCATCCCGGTGCGCCCCTTGGCGATCGTCAACGCGATGGTCTCCGGCGCCCCGCCCCACAGCCAGTCGTTGTCGGTCAGGTCGGGGAAGCCCTTGCTGCCGCGGGCGTCCGAACCGTGACAGCCCGAGCAGTTGTTGAGAAACAGGCGCTCACCGATGCCCATGGCCTGCGCGTCCTTGGCCAGTGCGGCCGCCGGCATCGCCGCGAACTTGGCGTACACCGGCGCCATGGTCGCGCGCGCCGCCCTTTCTTCGGCTTCGTACTGGCCGGTGCTGCTCCAGCTCAGCGAGCCGGCCATCGAGCCGAGCCCGGGATACAGCATGAGGTACGCGCCGGAGAACAGCACCGTGATGATGAACAGCCCCATCCACCAGCGCGGCAGCGGGTTGTTCAGTTCGCGCAGGTCTTCGTCCCAGATGTGCCCGGTGGTCGGGTCGTTCGGAATGACCTTGCGCCTGCTGGCGATCGCCAACAGCACCAGGCAAGCGATCAACGACAGCACCGTCGCCGCGGCGACGAATACCGACCAGCCATTGCTGACGAAGTCGCTCATGCTCCCTCCTTGACGGGTTGGCCGTCACGCGCTTCCTCGGCGAACGGCAGGTGTGCGGCGGCCTCGAACGACTGGCGGCGTCGCGCCGACCAGGCCCAGACCACGATGCCCAGGAAAACGAGGAACAAGACCACCGTCACCAGGCTGCGAAGATCGTTCAGGTCCATGTGTTCGCTCCAGGTTCACTTGCGTGCGGTGCCGAGCACCTGCAGATAGGCCACCAGCGCGTCCAGCTCGGTCTTGCCCTTCACGGCCTCCGCCGATTTGGCGACATCGTCGTCGGTGTACGGAACGCCCACCACGCGCAGTGCCTTCATGCGCGGCGCGATCGACTCGGGCTCGAGCACGCTCTTCTCGAGCCAGGGGTACGCCGGCATGTTCGACTCGGGCACCAGGTCGCGCGGGTTGCGCAGATGCAGCCGATGCCAGTCGTCGCTGTAGCGTCCGCCGACGCGGTGCAGGTCGGGGCCGGTGCGCTTGCTGCCCCACTGGAACGGATGGTCGTAGACAAATTCGCCGGCCACCGAATACGGCCCGTAGCGCAGTGTCTCCGCGCGCAGCGGGCGCACCATCTGCGAGTGGCAGTTGTAGCAGCCCTCGCGCACATAGACATCGCGCCCCGCGAGCTGCAACGCGTCGTAAGGTTTGAGTCCGGCCACAGGTTGCGTGGTGGACCGCTGGAAGTACAGCGGCACGATCTCGACGATGCCGCCGACCGCTGCCGTCAGCAGGATCAGCACGATCATCAGGAAGTTGTTGGTCTCGATTCGTTCGTGACCGGTTGCGACATGCGTCTTGGCCATGTTGGTTCCCGACTGCGGTTTGTTAAGCGTGGGCTGGAAGGACCTGCGGGATCACCGCGGCCTCGGCCTTGCCGCTGCGCACGGTCATGACCACGTTCCAGGCCATGACGATCATGCCGCTCAGGTAGAGCAGGCCGCCGAGCAGACGGATCACGTAGAACGGGAAGGTCGCCTTCACGCTTTCGACGAAGGTGTAGACCAGCGTGCCGTCGGCGTTGACCGCGCGCCACATCAGGCCCTGCATCACGCCGGCGATCCACATCGCCGCGATGTAGAGCACGATGCCGATCGTGGCGATCCAGAAGTGCAGGTCGATCGCCTTGACGCTGTACATCTGCTTGCGGCCGAACAGCCGCGGAATCAGGTGGTACATCGCGCCCATCGAGATCAGCCCGACCCAGCCGAGCGCACCGGAGTGGACGTGGCCGACGGTCCAGTCGGTGTAGTGCGACAGTGCATTGACTGTCTTGATGGACATCATCGGCCCCTCGAAGGTCGACATGCCGTAGAAGGACAGCGAGACGATCAGGAACTTCAGGATCGGGTCGTCGCGCAGCTTGTGCCACGCGCCCGACAGCGTCATGATGCCGTTGATCATGCCGCCCCAGCTCGGCGCCAGCAGCACCAGCGAGAAGATCATGCCGATGCTCTGTGCCCAGTCGGGCAAGGCCGTGTAGTGCAGGTGGTGCGGGCCGGCCCACATGTAGGTGAAAACCAACGCCCAGAAGTGCACGATCGACAGCCGGTAGCTGTACACCGGCCGTCCCGCCTGCTTGGGAATGTAGTAGTACATCATCCCGAGAAAACCCGCGGTCAGGAAGAAGCCCACCGCGTTGTGACCGTACCACCACTGCACCATCGCATCCTGTACGCCAGCGTACGCCGAGTAGCTCTTCGTCAGGCTGACCGGGATCGCCGCGCTGTTGACGATGTGCAGCAGCGCCACAGCCAGGATGAAGGCACCGAAGAACCAGTTGGCCACGTAGATGTGGCGCACCTTGCGCATGCCGATGGTGCCGAAGAAGACCACGGCGTAGGCCACCCAGACCACCGCGATCAGCAGGTCGATGGGCCACTCGAGTTCGGCGTACTCCTTGCCTTGCGTCATGCCCAGCGGCAGCGTGATCGCCGCCGCCACGATCACCACCTGCCAGCCGATGAAGGTGAACATCGCGAGCCCGGGCAGGAACAGCCTGGTCTGGCAGGTGCGCTGCACCACGTGGTAGCTGGTGGCGAACAGCGCGCAGCCACCGAACGCGAAGATCACCGCGTTGGTGTGCAACGGGCGCAGGCGACCATAACTCAACCACGGAATGCCGAAGTTCAGTTCGGGCCAGGTCAACTGCGCGGCGATGATCACGCCGACCAGCATGCCGACGATGCCCCAGACCACGGTCATCAGCGCGAATCCGCGAATGACGTCGTCGCTGTAGACCGGCGCGTCAGATCGCGCAAGGCTTGCCATGTGAGCCCTCCTTCATAGTGAACCCGAGTTCGAGTCGTTGGACAACCTGGTCATTATTTTTCCCCGGCCGCCTGTTCGGCTTGATGATTGTCAACCCCGTTTTCGTCTGACGTCAGAATGCGACGGCCCTCGGCCTCGATGTCGTCGAACTGGCCCGAGTACGTGGCCCAGGCAAATACGCCGAGAATCAACAGCACCAGCACGGCCGACATCGGAATCAACAGGTACAGGATGTCCATGTCGTGCCGCTGCTCAGCGCCCCAGGCGCACCGAGTTCATGATCACCACCAGCGAGCTGCCCGCCATGCCCAGGCCGGCAGCCCAGGGTGGCAGCCATCCCGCCAATGCCAACGGCACGCTGGCCGCGTTGTAGATCGCCGCCCACCACAGGTTCTGACGCACGACCGCCATCGTGCGGCGCGCCAGCGTGCGCGTGAAGACCAGCTCACCCAGCCGATCGCCCATGATCACCGCGTCGGCCTGCTGCCGGGCGATCGCGGCGCCCTGTCCCATCGCCATCGACACATCGGCCCGCGCCAGCACCGGCGCATCGTTGACGCCGTCGCCGACCATCCAGACCCGATGGCCCTGGCGCTGCGCTTCAGCCACGACATCGAGCTTGATCGCCGGCGTGGCCTGCGCGATCACGGCATCGACGCCCAGCTGGTTGCCGATGGCCTGGGCACGCGCGCTGCGGTCGCCCGACAGCAACGTGACGCGCAGCCCCGCCGCGCGCAGGGCGGCCACGGCGGCCATCGCATCGCCGCGCAGGCATTCGTCGAAATCGAATCGCACGATGGCACGCCCCGACGCACCGAACCACAGCGATGCGGCGGCCGCATCGTCCTCCGCGTCGGCGCCGACATGACGGGCCGAACCCAGGCGCCACACGACGCCTTGGGTGTCGCGCGCCTGAAGTCCGGCGCCGGGCGTCTCCGTGACATCGACCCATACGGCCTCGGCGGCCGGCGTCGCGCGCGCCAAAGCCCGTGCCAACGGGTGCGCCGACCAGCGCGCCAGTGCGGCGGCCTTGGCCTGCAGCGCTTCGTCGCTCAGCGCCGCACCCTCCGTCGCGTCGAGTCGGCACTGGCCACGCAGACCGAGCGTGTCTTCGGTCACTGTGCCGGTCTTGTCCAGGTAGACGGTGTCGACCTCGGCCAGCGATTCCAGCGCGTCGAGCCGCCGCAGCAGCACGCCGCGGCGGGCCATGCGGCCCGCGGCGGCCAGCAGCGCCGATGGCACGGCCAGCGACAGCGCGCATGGACAGGTGACGATCAGCACCGACACCGCCACCCAGACTGCGCGCGCCGGATCCCAGATGCTCCACAGCGCGGCGGCGCCGGCCGCGAGCAACAGCACCGTCCACAGGAACGGTGCCGCCCAGCGATCGGCCTGACGCGCCAGCGCCGGGCGCTGCGTGCTCGCCTCGCGCATCAGTGCCATCACCGCGAACAGCGTGGTCTCGTGGCCGACGCGCTCCACCCGCATCTTCACCGGAGCGGCCACGTTGATGCTGCCCGCGACGACGTGCGAACCGGGCGCCTTGTCCACCGGGCGCGACTCGCCGGTCAGCAGCGATTCGTCGGCTGCGGTTGCACCGTCGGTCACCACACCGTCGGCCGCAAACGCCTGGCCCAGCGGCACCAGCACGCGGTCGCCGCGCTGCAGGTGAAGGGCACTCACTGGTTGCGGCACGCCGTCGTCGCCGATGCGCAGCGCCGTCTGCGGTACGCCCTCGAGGGCGGACTCCAGTTGTTCGGCGGCGCGGTGCCGGGCGCGCAGCTCGAGATAGCGTGCGCCGAGCAGGAAGCTGACGAACATCGTCAGCGAGTCGAAGTACACGTCCGAACCGAACAAGCCACCGGGGTGGAAGGTCGCCGCGCTGCTGGCGACGAAGGTGACCAGCAGCCCGAGGGCCACCGGCACGTCCATGCCGAGTCGCCGCTGGCGCACGCTGCGCCACGCGCCGGCGAAGAACGGCGCGGCCGACAGCGCCATCACCGGCAGCGACATCACCCAGCTGCCCCAGTTGAGCAGCAGCCGAAGGTCGGCGGAGAGTTCGTCGCCGCTCACCAGGTAGCTCGGCGTCGCCAGCATCATCACCTGCATCGCGCAGAACGCGGCCACGAACCAGCGCCACAGCGCGGCGCGGTGCTCGCGGCGCCGCAGCTCGCGTTCGTTGGCCGCGCCATCGGGCACCGCGTCATAGCCGGCCGCGCGCACCGCATCGATCATCGCGCGCAGCGACGTGTGGTCGGGCCACCACTGCACGGTGGCGCGCTCGGACGCACCACTGACCTGCACCTGCACCACGCCCGGCACCCGACCCAATGCGGCCTCGATCAGGCCTGCGCACGCCGCGCAGTGCATGCCCGACAACTTCAGGCCCGATTCGGCAACTCGCGAACCGTCGCGCGGTTCGAGCCAGCGCGTGCTGCGCGCACGCTCGAGCGGGTCATCCCAGGCGTCGGTGTCGCCGTTGGATGCCACGGGGGGATGGGAACTGGCGGCGCTGGTCACTTTGTCGCGGGCATCGCCGCAAGCCTGCCGGCCCAACGATGCGCTCGATAATGTCGGTGATTCACAGGGACCGAGTCATGACTCTCATCAATTTGAGCACACTCGGCGTGGCTGCACGCCGGGCCCTGTGCGTGGCCCTTGCGCTGTGGTGCTCGGCGCTGTGGTCGCAGGGGCAGCCGCAGAGCCTGCCCACCACCACGCTCAGCGTCGGCATGCACAACATCCGGGCGCAGCTGGCCGTCTCGCCCGAGCAGCGGCAGATCGGCCTGATGCACCGCGCGCAGATGCCGACCCAGGAGGGCATGCTGTTCGTGTTCGACACGCCGTCGCCGCAGTGTTTCTGGATGCGCAACACGCTGATCCCGCTGTCGATCGCCTTCCTGGCCGACGACGGCACGGTGGTCAACATCGCCGACATGAAGCCGCGCAGCGATGATTCGCACTGCTCGGCGCAGCCGGTGCGCTTTGCGCTCGAGATGAACCAGGGCTGGTTTGCCAAGCGCGGCGTCAAACCGGGGTCACGCATCCGCGGCGCGCCCTTCGCCAAGTAGGGCCGCTCGGTTTGTCCGGCGGCCGCGGCCAAGGCCCGGCCGCGAGCAGGCTCATCACGTCGACGGGCCGCCGCAGTTAGCTATAGTCAAACACTCGGACCTTCCCGACGCGAGGAGAAAACAAATGGGTGCCGTATTTCAATCATTGGGACGCACGGTGGCTGCCGGCTTCGTGCTGCTGGTGCTGCTGGTGCTGGCGCTCGGTTCGGGCAAGTACGACCACGCCTGGGGCGCCTTCGCGATGCGCTGGCTGCATGTGATGTCGGGCGTGATGTGGATCGGCCTGCTGTGGTACTTCAACTTCGTGCAGATTCCGTCGATGCCCAAGATTCCCGACGAGCAGAAACCCGCCATCGGCAAGGTGATCGCGCCGACCGCGCTGTTCTGGTTTCGCTGGGCGGCGCTGGCCACCGTCGTGACCGGGCTCTTGCTGGCGCTGATGAACGCCTACCTGTTGCCGGCCCTGTCGTTCCAGAAGCCCTTCACCGCCATCGGCATCGGCATGTGGCTGGCGCTGGTGATGGCCTTCAACGTGTGGTTCATCATCTGGCCGAACCAGAAGAAGGCGTTGGGCATCGTGACCGTGACGCCGGAAGAAAAGGCCAAGGCCGCGCGGCTGGCCATGCTGACCTCGCGCGCCAACACGATGCTGTCGATCCCGATGCTGTACTGCATGGTGGCGCAGCAGAACGCCGGCCTGTAGTTCAGGCCTTGCGGGGCCGCACGCGTTGCGGCACGACCTCGGCCTGGCCTCGGGCCAGGCTGATGGTCAACGGCTCGCCCACCTGCATCTGCTCGGGCGAGAGCACCAGCTCGGCGTCGGCGTCTTCGATCAACGCGTAGCCGCGCGCCAGCACGCGCTGCGGATCGAGCAGCGCCAGCCGGTCACCCAGGGCTCCCAATCGGTCGCGACGCTGGGCGCCGGCCACCGCCCGCGCACGATCCCAGCGCTGGGCGCCGTGCGCGAGCGCCTGTCGCGCCCATTGAAGCCGCTGCCTCAGGCTGGCTTGCGCGCGTTGAGCCAGCAGGTCCAGGCGTTGCCGCTGCGGTTGCATCGAGCGCGCGCTGTGCGCCAAACGGGCAGCCATCAGGTCGAGGCCTTGCGCCAACGCATCCAGCCGCTGCTGCTTCGCGCGCTGCGCGCGCCGCGCCAGCACGCCGAGCTCGAGAAGCAGCTGCGCTCGCGCGGGCGCGGCCAGTTCGGCGGCCGCGGTGGGTGTGGGCGCACGCAGGTCGGCCGCCAGGTCGGCCAGCGTCACGTCGGTCTCGTGGCCCACGCCGCAGACCACCGGCACCGGGCAGGCGGCGATCGCGCGCACGACGCGATTCGTCGTTGAAAGCCCACAGGTCTTCGATCGATCCCCCGCCCCGGCACACGATCAGCGTCTCGATCTCGCCACGCGAACCGGCCAGCGCGATCGCCTGCACCAGTTGCGCTGGCGCCTCAGCGCCCTGCACCGCGCTCGGGTAGACGATCACCCGCACCTGCGGCGCACGTCGTTGCAGCGCGGTGAGCACGTCGCGCAACGCGGCAGCCGCCAGCGACGACACGACGCCCACGGTGCGCGGATACCGAGGCAACGGCCGCTTGCGCGCCGGGTCGAACAGCCCGGCGGCCTCCAGGCGCGCCTTCTGACGCAGGAACAACTCGTACAGCGAGCCCGCGCCCTGCGGCGACATCGCCTCGACCACGCATTGCAATTCGCCGCGCGCCTCGTAGACCGCGATGCGGCCGCGCACCTCGATCTGCTGGCCGTCGCGCGGATCGAAGTCCAGCAGCGACGCTGCCCGCCGGAACATCGCGCAGCGCAGCACCGCCGCCGCACCGTCGCTGTCCTTCAGCGTGAAATAGCAATGCCCGCTGGCGGCACGCATGAAACCCGACAGCTCGCCACGCACCGTCACCGCACCCAGGCGCGCCCGCAGCGCGTCGCTGGCTGCCAGCAGCAATGCCGCGACGCTCAGCGCCGGCGGCGGCGCAATCGTTGCGGCGGCGTCAGCCATGCCAGGGCATCGGACGAGGGCTGCTCAAAACTCAGGCAACCCAAGGCAGAGCACGCAAATGCGCGCCCTGCGGGGCCGCGGCAGCGGTTTGCCCACAAGCTTTTCCACAGAAGCGGTGGATTGTTGGTTCACTGTCAAATCACTGGCTTGCCGTAGCGTTGCATGGATGCCATGCGGCGACGCCTTGATACGGCTGCGGCCCGTGGCTCGGCCATAATCGTGCGTCGCCGCAGGCGTTGCCGCGGCGCCGACGCATCGCATCAACCTGCGGGACATCCTTGTTTTCGATCATACAAGCGGCTGGTTGGCCGATCTGGCCTTTGATTCTGTGTTCGGTGGTGGCGCTCGCGCTCGTGATCGAGCGCTTCGTCAGCCTGCGCCTGCCGCGCATCGCGCCGCCGAAGCTGCTCGACGAGGTGCTGTCGGTCACCCGGCAGAGCCTGCCCGCGCCCGACGTGGTGACCAAGCTCGCCGGCAACTCCGAGCTCGGCGCGGTGCTCGCGGCGGGGCTGCGCGCCGTGATGACCGAGCCGCGCATTCTCGAGTCTTCGCTGCGTCAGGCATTCGAGATCGCGGGACGCACTGCGGTGCATCGGCTGGAGCGCTACCTGAACACGCTGGGCACGATCGCGTCGGCCGCGCCGCTGCTGGGCCTGTTCGGCACCGTGATCGGCATGATCGAGATCTTCGGCTCGCAGACGCCCGGCACCAGCGGCGCCAACCCGGCGCAGCTGGCGCACGGCATCTCGGTGGCCCTGTACAACACCGCGTTCGGCCTGATCATCGCGATTCCCGCGCTGATGTTCTACCGCTACTTCCGCCGCCTCGTCGACGAATATGCCTTGACGATGGAGCAGGCTGCCGAGCGACTGGTGCCGCACCTGATGCGCTTCGCGGTGCGCGGCACGCCGCCGGCCTGATCGCCCGGCCACGCCATGCGCTTTCGCCGCCGCCGCGCCGAGGAACCGGAGATCAACCTGATCCCGTTCATCGACGTGCTGCTGGTGGTGCTGATCTTCCTGATGTTGACGACCACCTACTCGAAGTATTCGGAACTGCAGATCACGCTGCCGACGGCCGACGCCGAACGGATGCGCGAGCGCCCGGTCGAGGTGATCGTCAACGTGACGGCCGACGGCCGTTACCTGGTCAACAGCAAACCGGTCGAAGGGCGCAGCGTGGACATCCTGGCGCTCGAGCTCGTGTCGGCAGCTGCCGGCCGCACCGATGCGGTGGTGATCGTCTCCGCCGATGCGATGACGGCGCACCAGGCCGTCATCAACGTGCTCGATGCTGCGCGGCGCGCCGGGCTCGGGCGCCTGACCTTCGCCGCGCAGGTGCCCGGCGAAGGCGGCACGCGCTGAATGACCGCCCCCACGTCGCTGCGCTCCTGCCCCCCGAGGGGGCGCTCAGCCGCCTTGGGGCGGCCCGGCGGCGGCTGACACTGGCGCGTGGTAGCAACCAGGAGTGACTGGCGTGCCACGCTGGTCGCGCATTGGCAGCGGCCGCAGCCGAGCCTGCTGAGCCGCGCGCTGCAGCCGTTGTCGTGGATCTACGGCGCTGCCGCGGCAATCGATCGAGGGCTGTTCGATGCGGGGCTGCGGCGGCGCGAGCAGGCACCGCGGCCGCTCATCGTCGTCGGCAACCTGCTGGCCGGCGGTGCCGGCAAGACGCCGACGGTGATCGCGCTGGTCGAGTTGCTGCGCCAGCATGGCCGCAGACCGGGCGTGATCTCGCGCGGCTATGGCCGCCACGGCCGCTCGACCTGTGTCGTCGACGATCGCAGCAGCGCCGCCGAGGTCGGCGACGAGCCGCTGCTGATCCACCGTCGCGCCCGCGTGCCGGTGGCCGTGGCACGGCAGCGCATCGATGCGGCACGGGCGCTGTGCGCCAACGCGCCGCAAATCGACGTGCTGGTCGCCGATGACGGCCTGCAGCATCACGCGCTGGCGCGCGACCTGCAGCTGATCGTGTTCGACGCCCGTGGCACCGGCAACGGCCTGCTGCTGCCGGCCGGGCCGCTGCGCGAGCCTCTGCCGGTGACCGCGCCGCCGAGAACGCTGGTGCTGTACACCGATGGGCCACCGAGCACGCCGCTGCCGGGCTACCAGGCCACGCGGCACCTCGCCGGCGCGGTGAGTCTGACGGCATGGTGGGCGGGCGCACCGGCGACGTTGGAGGCGCTGCACGCGTCTGCGCGATCGCGAGGTCGTGGCCTGCGCCGGCACGGCGCGCCCGGATCGCTTCTTCGACATGCTCGAGCAGCAGGGCCTGCGCGTGCAGCGGATCGCATTGCCCGACCACGACCCGTACGACCGGCTGCCGTGGCCGGCGCGCACGCGCGACGTGGTGGTGACCGAAAAGGACGCCGTGAAACTGCGCCCCGACCGCACGGGCGGCACGCAGGTGTGGGTAGCGCCGCTAGACTTGCGCTTCGAGGCCGATTTCGGCCCTGCCCTGACGGGCCTGCTGCCACCACCGAAGCCGACACCATGACGCTGGACCATCGCCTGATCGATCTGCTGGTATGCCCGCTGTGCAAGGGGCCGCTGACGATGCAGCACGACACGACCACGCGGACCCGCGAGCTGGTGTGCCCGGCGGACAAGCTGGCGTTCCCGATCCGCGACGGCATTCCGGTGATGCTGGAGGGCGAGGCGCGCTCGCTGGATGCGCCATCGACGCCTGCGGCGCTGGAATGAGTTTTGTCGTGCTGATCCCGGCACGGCTGCAATCGACGCGCCTGCCCGACAAGCCGCTGGCCGACATCCACGGCGTTCCGATGGTGGTGCACGTGGCACGTCGTGCCGCGATGTCCCGCGCCGAGCGCGTGGTGGTCGCCGCCGATGATGCCCGCATCACGTCGGCCTGCCAGGCCCATGGCGTGGCGGCGTTGCTCACGCGGGTGGACCACCCGAGCGGCAGCGACCGACTGGCCGAGGCCTGTGAGCAGCTGGCGCTGGACGGCGACGACGTGGTCGTGAACGTGCAGGGTGACGAGCCGCTGATCGCGCCGGCGATGATCGACGCCTGCGCCGAGCTGCTGGTGGCGCGGCCCGACTGCGTGATGAGCACGGTGGCGCACGTGATCGACGATGCCGCCGAGTTCGCCAACCCGAACGTGGTGAAGGTCGTGCTCGACGCCGACCGGCGCGCACTGTACTTCTCCCGAGCGCCGATTCCGCACTGGCGCGACAGGCCAGGCCCACAGACGCTGGCCGACCTGGCGCCGCTGCGGCACGTGGGCCTGTACGCGTACCGCGCCGGCTTTCTGCGCCGCTTTCCTGCGCTGCCGCCCTCGCCGCTCGAGCGGCTCGAAGCGCTGGAGCAGTTGCGCGTGTTGTGGCACGGCGAACGCATCGCGGTGCACGTGAGCCCCGAACGGCCGGGCCCCGGCGTCGACACGCCGGCCGACCTGGAGCGCGTGCGCGCGCTGATGGCCTGACGCGTCGCAGCGCCGCAAGCGTGGCGCAAGGGGTCGCGTGCTATTCTCGATTGCGCCAGACACAACTCGCATCGAGGAGACCATGAGACTCATTCTGCTGGGGCCGCCCGGTGCGGGCAAAGGGACGCAGGCCGCCACCATCTGCCAGGCCTACGGCATCCCGCAGATCTCCACCGGCGACATGCTGCGCGCGGCGGTCAAGGCCGGCACGCCGCTCGGGCAGGCCGCCAAGAAGGTGATGGACTCGGGCTCGCTGGTCAGCGACGACATCATCATCGGCCTGGTGAAGGAGCGCATCGCCCAGCCCGATTGCGCCAACGGCTTTCTGTTCGACGGCTTCCCGCGCACGATCCCGCAGGCCGAGGCGATGAAGGCCGCCGGCGTCAAGATCGACGTGGTGCTCGAGATCGACGTGCCCGACGCGTCGATCATCGAGCGCATGAGCGGCCGGCGTGTGCACATGGCCTCGGGCCGCACCTACCACGTCAAGTTCAACCCGCCCAAGGCGGCCGGCAAGGACGACGTCACCGGCGAGCCGCTGATCCAGCGCGAGGACGACAAGGAAGACACCGTGCGCAAGCGCCTGCAGGTCTATCAGAGCCAGACACGCCCGCTGGTGGAGTACTACGCGGCCTGGTCGGCCACCGGCGACCCGCAGGCGCCGCGCCATCGCAGCATCGAAGGCGTGGGCAGCGTCGAGCAGATCGCCGCGCGCGCGCTGGCGGCACTGAAGAACTGACACACGCGAAGGAGTTGCGCCATGGACATCTCAGGCAAGGTCTTCATCGTCACCGGCGGGGCCTCGGGGCTCGGCGAAGGCACGGCGCGCATGTTCGTGCGCGAAGGCGGCAAGGTCGTCATCGCCGACCTGCAGACCGAGCGCGGCCAGGCGGTTGCCGCCGAACTGGGCGCCGACAAGGCGGCCTTCGTGCGCTGCGACGTCAGCCAGGAAGCCGACGCGAAGGCGGTGGTGGCCAAGGCCACCACGATGGGCAAGCTGATGGGCCTGGTCAACTGTGCCGGCATCGGCCCGGCGGCCAAGACGGTGGGCAAGGACGGCGCGCACGCGCTCGACCTGTTCACCCGGGTGATCACGATCAACCTGATCGGCAGCTTCAACATGATCCGCCTGGCCGCCGAGGCGATGAGCAAGAACGCGCCCGAAGCCACCGGCGAGCGCGGCGTGATGATCTCCACCGCCAGCGTGGCCGCCTACGACGGCCAGATCGGCCAGGCCGCCTATTCGGCCAGCAAGGGCGGCATCGTCGGCATGACGCTGCCGATCGCGCGCGACCTGGCACGCAACGGCATCCGCAACATGACCATCGCGCCGGGCATCTTCGGCACGCCGATGCTGTTCGGCATGCCCAAGGAGGTGCAGGACGCGCTGGCCGCGTCGGTGCCCTTCCCGTCGCGCCTGGGCAAGCCCGAGGACTACGCCAAGCTCGTGCACCAGATCGTCACCAACGACATGCTCAATGGCGAGGTGATCCGGCTGGATGGGGCGATCCGGATGGCGCCGAAGTAGCGGGCGCAACCAGGGTGCTCCCAGCGCGCCAGCGCCGCGCCCCGAGTGAACGCGCCGACGATTCCCACGACAGCTTCGCCAGCGGGCCGATCTTTCGCTCCACCACGCCATCGTCATTGACGCCGATAATCGCAGTGGTCCGCCTTTTGGTGGCGACTGCAGTAGGAGCGCACATGGCAGATCTCGACCGCATCACCCAGCAGCCTGAAATCATGGGCGGTAAGGACCTGCATCCGCGGCATGCGTCTGACGGTGGGCATGATCGTGGGTCAAATCGGCGCCGGACGCAGCCTCGACGAGCTTCTGACCGACTACCCCTATCTGGAACGTGAGGACATCCTGCAAGCACTACGCTACGCCGCTTGGCGTGCCGAGGAGCGTGAGGTTGCGCTGGCGCCAAGCTGAGCTCGCGTGCGCATTCTGATCGACATGAATCTGTCGCCTCGTTGGGGCGCGGTCCTGCAAGCATCGCTGATCTGAAGAGGCGACAAAGACCAGATCGGCCAAGCCACGTGCTCTGCCAGCAGAGGGCAGCATCTTCAGCATGCCGATGGTTGGCGCCAAGATTGGGCAAGCACGGCTGCGCGGGGCGGCTGCGGCGGCAGCACGGGGCCAGGCGCCCTTCTTCGCATGCGGCGGTCGCACCCATCAAAAAAACCGCCGGGTACGGGCCCCGGCGGGTTTACTCTGATGGCCTGTGCAGTGGGCTTGCACCCGCCGCACTGCAGAGATCAGAACTGGTGCCGCACACCGATCTTGTAGAAGCGGCCGACAGCGCCGCTGTAATCCAGCGGGTTGTAGTTGATGGCGCCGTACGTGACCGGATCCCACGGCGGGATCTTGTCGAACAGGTTCTGGATGGAACCATAGATCTCGGTCTTGGTGCCGATCGTGTAACGGCCACCCAGGTCGAACGTGATGAACGAACCGACGCGACAGCCCGTCGGGGCTTCGGCACCGCTCGGGAAGCTCGTCGCGCAGCCCGCCGGGTCATTCTTGAAGTTCGTGGCAGACAGTGAGCCGCGATAGTTGGCCGACAGGCCGACGCGCCACGGTCCATTTTCCCAGCCCGATGTGAAGCTGACTCGGTCACGCGGGGTGCCGATGCAGTTGGTCACGTCGCAGTTGCCATGCGAGCCAGCGAAGTCGCGCACGGTACCGTCCGGATCGACGCGCTCGGACTTGAGGATGTGAGTCCAGGTCAAGCCCAGACTGACCCTGCCCATGCCGGCACTGAGATCGAAGCGATGCTTCAGGTCGAGATCGACGCCATTGACGGTGGTCTTTGAGGCGTTGACGAACTGCTCCAGCACCGAGATGATCGCGCCCGGGTCGCCGGGGCCGGTCGACGTGGACGGGTCACGCACCACGCGACCCGCCGCGATGGCGGCGTCGGTTGGCTCGGTACCGATTTCGCCCTTGCGCTTGGTCTGCCAGTAGTCGACGGTCAGGCCGGTTTTGGGCGTGATGTCCCACACCGCGCCGACCGTGAAGCTATCCGCCTTCTCTGGCTCCAAGTTGGGGTTGCCCGAGATTAGCAGGGCCACTGTGCCGGCCGAGCAGGCTGCCACGACACCGGCCGCGCAGCGCACTGGGTCGGCAGCCGCGGAAAAAGCCGACACCGACACGCCGCCGGCACTGATTTCGGCCGCGCCCGGGGCGCGGAAGCCCTTGGAGAAGGTCCCGCGAATCGCGAGGTTGTCCAGCGGACGCCACTTGGCACCCAGCTTCGGAGTGAAGGAATTGCCGACGTCGCTGTAATGGTCGTAGCGTGCAGCGGCGCTGACTTCGAGTCGCTTGGTGATTGGGAAGACGCCTTCGGTAAAGACCGCCCCAACGGTGCGAGAAGCGCTGAAACCCGAGAAGCCAAGCCCGATGATCTGGCCCTGGTCGGTGAAGTCCGTCGGATTAAGCACGGCCGATTCACGGCGCACCTCGACGCCCGCTGCAAAGCCGATTGGGCCGCCATCCAACTTGCCGAGTTCGGTCGAGACCTTCATGTCGGCCTGCGTGAGCTTGGTCTTGCTGTCGCTGCCGATGGTGGGCGAGAGAACGTTGTACAACGCAGCGGAGTTCAAGCCGGCGTTCTCGCCGATGCGCCACACCGGCGGTACACCGGCGTTGGCCGCTACCAGCGCCGCATACGCGGGGCTGGTCGCCGACGCGGCAGCCACGTTGGCAGCGCTCGGATTGAGCATTGCGAACGTCACATTACGGACCAGGAAGCCTGTGCGGTCGTTGGTGAGCTTAGTCTCAGAGTGCAACAGGCCGGCGTCGTAGTCCCACGTACCAAACATGCCCTTCATGCCCAGCAGGGTGCGCGTGAAGGTCGAATCCGTGTTGCTGACGCGCGGACCGACGTCCGCAGCCAGGTAGCGCAGGCGTGCGGTGCTCCCGAAATACGGGTTGTCCGGGTGCGCGGCGCCGAGCGCCACGGCGGCGTTGCTGACGGGTCCGACCGGCGAACCGACCGAGGCGCTGACGGTCGACGGCGTGCCGGACGAAGTCGATTCACCCTTGTACGAGCGTGAATTCGCCGTACAGCTCGGTGTTCGCGCCGAGCATCTTGCTCGCGCGACCGAAGAAGTTCAACGTCTGCTGCTCGGGCAGGATCTGGGTGTACTGCTGCGTGGCGTCGATCAGGCAGCCGCCGCCGTTGATGTCGCCGCCTTGCGGGATAGTCGTTCGACAGCGCCGCGCAGTTGATGCCAGGGAAGTTCTGCGTGAAGCCGGTCTGTGCCGTATCCAGGTTGTGCGGCTGTAGTACTCGTTGGTGGTGGGGTTGCGCACGTTGCCGACGATCGAGCTGCCAGCCAGGTTGGTGTCGATGATGACGCCCGTGCCACCGGTCGCGACGGCGCCGGTACCGCCCGTGTAGTCGTAGCCGATGCGCCGCAGGTCGGATTCGCCGATCAGGCCACGGCCCTTCCGGTCTCGTTCAGATGGCTTCCTTCTCTGTCAGCTCAAAATTCAACAGCACGTTGAAGCCCGGCCTTATGTCACCGAAGCCGTGGGTGATGGCTCTGCTTTCCCTCTCGTTGCCGTCGCTGTATCGCGAGTGCGCCGTCGCCTTGACGACGGTGCCCATGAGTTCTTGCGCAGGATGATGTTCACCACGCCGGCCATGGCGTCCGAGCCGTAGATCGCCGAGGCGCCGTCCTTCAGCACCTCGACGCGCTCGACGGCTTCCAGCGGAATCGCGTTCAGGTCGACCAACTGTTCTGGCCGTCGTCGGCCAGCCGTACGGCGCGCACGCGGCGGCCGTTGATCAGCACCAGGGTCGCATGGGCGCCGAGGCCGCGCAGCGAGATGCCCGAACGCGCCGGAGCAAAGCCGCTGCCGAAGCTCATCGGCACGGAGCCCTGGTTGTCGGCCGTCAGGTTCTGAAGGTATTCAGCGACCGAGCTTTTGCCCGACTTCGCGATTTCCTCACGTGTGATCGTCTGCACTGGTGACGCCGTTTCGGCGTCGAACGCGGCGGATGCTCGTGCCCGTGATCTCGACGCGCTGCGCTTCCTGCGCGACGACCGGTGCCGCGGGCACCAGCAATCACCGCCCAGCGCAACCAGCACGCCGCTGCTGATTCTTGTTCGCTTGAACATGGACTCTCCTAAGAATGTTGATCGATAGACCCCTAGCCACAAAGCAAGGACTGCGCCGGTCTTGTGGTCCGCGCAAGCGTCTCCTTCTCTGGAGCATGTGAACGAATTGTCACGGTGCGTGTCAGCCGATCGATGTCCCGGGAAACTCCGTAGTCAAGGCCGGGAAAGCCCCGCCGCCATCGCGGCGTGGCGCGCACGCTCTGCGCTGCGCATCCTCCGCAAAATGGCGTATTCATTGGCTTCGCGCCCCATTGCAGCGCATCGGGCCGAAGGCTTGCGTGCGTTCGCCGCCCCCCGCTCTTAGAGTCCGACCCCTATGTCGCTGTAACGAAGGCGTTGGCTCGATGCAACATCGTGGCCAGCCAGCCGGGCATCACGGCACCGGCGCCAGCCGTGGCACCGCGGGGAGCAGTGTACGGATGTGGTCGTGCTGCGGGCGCGCGAACAGCGCCTCGCGAGGGCCCTGCTCGACGATGCGGCCGGCCTGCATCATGGCCAGCTCGTCGGCCAGGTGGAAGCGGCGCCGCAACGCAGGGTCCAAACCAAACCAACATCGCCACAGCGGATTTCTGAACGGCAGCGGCAGCAAACGGATGCCCGAACATCTCCGAGCTCCTGTCTGAAAACGGTTGTTCCGTAGACCCGATCCAGCGACGTGCGGCGACCGACTCCGGGTAGGAGCGGTGTCTCGCCTATGAATGGGAAGAACAATTCTCTGTGCCCGCCGTGGGAAGTGCACGAGGGGAAGTCCCCGTATGCGCCCCAGTCGACGGAAAGCGTTTTACGGCCGAGCTCACCGCGTGATTGAAAACGTGCCCATGACCAGTGTCAGTCGCGCCGAGGAGACACAGCATCGCTGTCAGATTGGGGTTAGCCCTTGTCCTAGTGATCAACGAGGTGACATTCGTTGGTACACGGCAACAGACGGTGAAAGAAGACCGTTGACCCCTCGCTGCCCAGCGCCTTACAGCGGCCCGGCGGCGACCCGCGGCACCGCGGCCAGCAGCGACCGCGTGTATTCGTGACGGGAAGCGTGCAAAACATGATCGGACGACCCGAACTCCACGATCGCCCCCGCCCTGCATCACCGCCACCTCGTCCGCGATGTACTCGACGACGCCGATGTTGTGCGTGATGAACAGGTACGACACGCCCAGGTCGGCCTGCAACTCGCGCAGCAGATTGAGGATCTGCGCCTGCACCGACACGTCGAGCGCCGAGGTCGGTTCGTCGCAGACGATGAGCTTGGGCTGCACGGCCAGTGCGCGCGCGATCGCGATGCGCTGGCGCTGGCCGCCGGAGAACTCGTGCGGATAGCGGTCGAGCGCGTCGCGCCGCAGCCCCACGCGGTCGGTCATGCGCTCGACACGGCTCGCGGCGGTCCGCCGCCGTCATCGACGGGTGCAGTGCGATCAGGCCCTCCTCGAGGATCTCGAACACGCGCATGCGCGGGTCGAGCGAGGCGAACGGATCCTGGAACACGATCTGGATGTCGCGCCGTGCCGCCTGCAGCGCGTCGCCCTGCAGCGTGAACAGGTCGCGCCCGCCGAACAGCGCCTGGCCCTCGATGACCGCCTGCCGCCGCAGCAGCTGCACGATGGCCTTGCCGGTGGTGGTCTTGCCGCAGCCCGACTCGCCCACCAGCGCCAGCGTGCGCCCGGTGCCCACCTGAAAGCTGACCTGCTGCACGGCCTCGAAGTGCGCATGCACGCGGCGCAGCACGCCGGTGCGGATCGGAAAGTGCACGCTGAGGTCGCGCACGTCGAGCAGCGTTTCGCGCGGCCCGGCTCGGTCGCGCAGCGCGCGGCTGCGCCGTCTGCGGCGTTGGTTCGGGCGTCTGCAGCGCGGACGCGTGCGGCGCGCTCTCCGCGTACAGCACGCAGCGAACCAGTCGGCCGTCCATGTTCGAGCAGCTGCGGAGGATGCACTGCGCACTGCGGCATCACCTGCGCGCAGCGCGGCGCGAAGCGGCAGCCCGGGAACGCCTGCGTCAGCGCCGGCACCGTGCCGCCGATCGCCTCCAGCGCCTCGGCGCGGCGGGTCGCATCGGGCAGCGCGCGCAGCAGCGCCTTCGCGTAGGGATGACGCGGCTGCGCAAAGAACTGCTCGCGTCGATGCCACTTCCACGATCTGCCCGGCGTACATCAGCGCCACGCGGTGCGCCATGCCCGACACCACCGCCAGGTCGTGCGTGATCAGCAGCATGCCCATGCCCTGCTCGCGCTGCAGATCGCGCAGCAGATCCAGGATCTGCGCCTGGATGGTGACGTCCAGCGCCGTGGTGGGTTCGTCGGCGATCAGGTAGTCGGGCTTGGCGGCCAGCGTCAGCGCGATCATCACGCGCTGCTTCTGGCCGCCGCTCATGCGAAAGGGGTAGTCGTCGAGCCGGCGCTCCGGCTCGGGGATGCCGACACGTCGCAGCCAGTCGAGCGCCTTGCGCTCTGCGCTGCGGCGCCGCGCAGCTCGGTGTGCGTCTCGATCGCCTCGACGATCTGGTCGCCCACCCGCATCACCGGGTTCAGGCTGGTGCCGGGCTCCTGGAAGATCATGCCGATCTTGCCGCCGCGCACCGCGCGCATGCCGCTCTCGGGCAGCGCCAGCACGTCGGTGGTGTCGATGCGGATCGAGCCGTCGACGATGGCGCCGCTCTCGGGCAGCAGCCGCATCAGCGCCAGCGCGGTCATGCTCTTGCCGCAACCGGATTCGCCCACCAGCGCGAAGGTCTCGCCGCGCGCGATCGACAGCTTCAGCCCGTCGAGCGCGCGCACCAGGCCGCTGTCCGAGTCGAGCTCGACCTTCAGGTTGTCAATGCTCAGCATGGCGGGTCACGACGCGCGCCGCGCCAGCGGGTCGCGGCGCGGAACAGGCGTGCGCGCGGATCGAACGCATCGCGCACGCCGTCGGCAAACAGGTTGGCCGCCAGCACCAGCGCCAGCATGAAGCCGAACGCGGCGGCGAACGACCACCACACCAGCGGGTCGCCGCTCATCTCGTTGCGCGCCAGGTTGATCATGCCGCCGAAGCTGTTCATGCTCGGGTCGACGCCGACGCCGACGTAGGTGAGCACCGCCTCGTACAGAATCAGCTCGGAGAAGTTCAGCACCGTGGTGATCAGCACCAGGTGCATCACGTTGGGCAGGATGTGGCGCGCCATCGTGCGCGCCGGCGACACGCCGAAGGCCTCGGCCGCCTGCACGAACTCGAGTTCGCGCAGTTTCAGCGTCTCGCCGCGCACCAGCCGGCACAGCGTGGCCCAGCCGGTCAGGCCGAGGATCACGCACAGCAGGAACATCTTCAGGTCGGCCCGCTCGAGCCCGGTGTCGAACAGCTCGGAGTGGGTGTCGAGAAACACCTGCACCATCAGCACGCAGGCGGCGATCAGCAGCACGTTGGGCACCGAGGTCAGCGTGGTGTAGAGGTACTGCACCACCTCGTCGACCCAGCCCTTGAAGTAGCCGGCCAGCACCCCCAGCCCGACGGCCAGCGGCAGCGTCGCCACGGTGGCCAGCGAGCCGATCACGAACGCCGTGCGCACGCTCTTCAGCGCCTGCACCAGCACGTCGTTGCCGGTGCGGTCGGTGCCGAGCACGTGGTAGTGCGCCATCAGCGCCACGGTGGGCCCGGCGAGCAGCGCAACGATGCCCAGCGTCAGCAGCAGCGCGCGCCACGGGTACTCGGTGCGCGCCGCGGCGATCGCACGCCAGGCGGCCCAGGTGCCGCCGTGGCGACGGCCGACCAGCCAGGCCAGTGCCGCCGACAGCGCGGCCCACGCCAGGCCGCGCCAGCAGCAGCCCGCAGCGACGCGCGTCGGCACGTCGCCGGCCCAGTCGGCCTGCGGCATCGCGCAGGTGCGCGCCGCCGTGCGCGAGCCGGGGCACCTCGCGCACCGAGCGCCCGTCGCGCTCGAGGTTCTGCTTGATCAGGCCGTGCGTGGCCAGCGGCGCGGAGTAACTCGATTCGCGCATCGACAGCGGCCGCGCCAACGCCAGGTCGAGCAGCGACTCGGCCTGCGTGCCGTAGAACGTGGTGCCGGCTGCCTGGCCCGGCGCCGCCACCAGCGCGCGGCGGAAATGCACGCTGTCGAGCCCGGCCACGATCAGGAACAGCGCCAGCACGGCGCCGGCGGCCATCGTGGCCGGCTCGCGAAACGCCTTGCGCCAGGCCGCCCGCAGGTGCGGATGCCGCGTCGCGCGCAGCGCATAGGCCACCGCCGCGGCCAGCATGATCCACAGCGCCACGTCGGTCCACAGCCACACCGGCTTGAAGCCCATGCCGCCCGCCTCTAGGTCAATCGCACCCGGGGGTCGACCCAGGTGTACATCAGGTCGATCAGCACGTTGCTGGCGATGTACAGCACCGCGCCGAGGAAGACCATCGTGCGCACGATCGCGAAGTCCTGGCCGCTGATGGCCTCGATGACGAACGCGCCCAGGCCCGGGATGCCGAAGAAGCTCTCGAACACCAGGCTGCCGAGGAACACGTACGGCAGGTACGAGCCGGCGCTGGTGATGATCGGGATCAGCGCGTTGCGCAGCACGTGGCGCGTCAGCACGCGCGCCTCGGTCAGGCCCTTGGCGCGGGCGGTGCGCACGTAGTCCTTGCCGATCTCCTCGAGGAACATCGCGCGGTACAGCCGCGCCTCGGTGCCCAGGCGCGACAGCAGCGACAGCAGCACCGGCAGCAGCAGGAAGCGCACCGCGTCCAGCCCGCCGGCGTAGCCCGAGATCGGCACCAGCTTCAGCACCCGCGAGAACAGGAACTGGCCGACGATGATGTAGAACAGGCTCGAGATCGACAGCATCACCACGCACAGCACCACGCCCCAGAAGTCGATGCGCGAGTGGCGAAAGAACACCAGCAGCAGCGAGAACGCCACGCTGACGATCAATTGCAGGATGAACAGCGGCAGCGCGAGCTGCAGGCTCACCCACATGCGCGTGCGCACCTCGTGGCCGATGTCGACGCTGCGCGTCGAGTCGGAGCGGCCGAAGTCCAGCGCCAGCAGCGACACCGAGCGTTCCCACAGCACCGTGCGGGTGAACTTGGCCGTGCCCTGCTGCGCGGCGTTCCAGTACAGCGGCCGGTCGTAGCCGCGCTCGGACTTCCACTTGTCGATCTGCTCCTGCGTGACGCGCTTGCCGCCGATGTTCAGCCGCGCCATGTCGTCGGGCGTGTTGACGGTGAAGAACAGGAAGAACGTCAACAGGTTGACGCCGAGCAGGATCAGCAGGCTGTAGCCGAGCCGTCGCAGCAGGTAGCCGGTCATGTCAACCGGCGGCCTTGGCGGGGGCCGCGCCGCGCGCGGTGGCGTTCTCGCGCGCGCGCCAGCCGCGCCAGGCCACCAGCAGCATCGCCAGCAGCCCCAGCGCGGGCAACACCATCGGCCAGACGATCGGGTGGTTCCATTGCGCCTGACGCTGCACGCGCAGCGCCGGGTCGACCTTGTAGTACATCGCCATGTCGCGGATCAGCAGGCTGGGCTTGCCGTTGCCCACCCATTGCTGGAACGCGAGCCCGCCCCAGGGGATGTAGCCGAACGACCACGGTGCGTCCTGCTGGATCAGCGACACCATTTCGTCGACCACCTGGCGCTTGCGTGGCGTGTCCTCCAGCGACTGCAGTTCGCGGAACAGCGCGTCGACGCGCGGGTTCTCGTAGTTGGCGATGTTCTCGCCGTTGCTCTTGCTCTTCGCGTTGGGCCCGTACAGCAGGAACAGGAAGTTCTCGGCGTCGGGGTAGTCGGCCAGCCAGCCGGCCCAGAAGATCTGGTGCTTGCCCTTCAGCGTCTTGTCCTGGAACTGGTTGAAGTCGGTGGCGCGGATCTCGAGCTGCACGCCGATCTTGGCGAACTGCTTGACCATCCAGTCGTTCTCCGACTTGAACTCCGGCGTGATCGCGCGCTGGAAGTCGTAGTTCAGCACCAGTGGCCGGCCGCTGCTCGCGTCGCGACCGTCGGGGTAGCCGGCCTCGGCGAGCAGCCGCTTCGCGTCCTCGATCGGGCGGCGCACCGGCTTGCCGTCTTGCAGCGTGTGCGTCACCGGGTTGTGGAAGCCCGGCGTCTGCTCGCGCGAGCCGAACAGCCCCGGCGGTATCGGCCCCTGCGCCGCGACGCCGCCCTTGTAGCGGAAGATGCGGCCGTAGCCCTCCTCCCAGTCGATGGCGATCGAGATCGCCTGGCGCAGCTTGCGGTTGCGCTCGCGCTGCTCGGGCGGGCCGATGTTGCCCACCACCGGGTCGAGCATGTTGAAGCCGAGGTACCAGTTCGAGATGTCGGCGATCAGCGGCAGCTTGAAGCCACGCTCCTCGAACAGGCGCTTCACCTCATCGGAGTCGTCCATGTCGGCCTGGAACGCCACGCCCCACTCGGGCCGCTCGATCTCGGGCACGTCCAGGTAGCCCTGTTTGAACTTTTCCTTGCGCGGCGTGCGCTCCTTCTCGATCGTCACGTACAGCCGGTCGATGAAGGGCATCGGCTTGCCGCAATCCTCCAGCAGGCCGGCCTGCTGGTCCTCGGGCATGCCTTCGCACGGGTACGGAATGCCGCGGAAGTTGGGGTTGCGCTCCAGCACGTGCAACCGGTCGCGCACGAACTCGCGCATCATGTACGGGCCGGTGCCCACCGGCCACTGGTTGAGCGACAGGCCGTTCTCGTTCATCCCGGTCTGCGCATAGAAGGCGTCGGCCTCCCACGGCACCGGCGCGGTGAACGGCATCGACATCCAGTACTTCCACTGCGGGTACTTGCCCTTCAGCCGGATGCGAACGGTGTAGCGGTCGATCGCCTGCACGCCGGCCAGCGGCCATTGGCGGAAGTCGAGGAACGGCTTGTCCTGCAAATCGGGCGGCAGGTTCGCGAGCAGCTTGGCGTCCTCACGCTTGACGAACTCGGCATAGTCCTTCAGGCCGATCACGTACTCGGCGAACACCGAGTACACCGGCGCCTCGATGCGGGTGGTGGCGTGGCGCTTGAGCGCATAGACGAAGTCGTCGGCCACCAGTTCGCGCGTGCCCTGCTGTTCGAACGCCCACGGCGAGCGCCGATCGCCGAGCTCGGCACGGGTCAGCGCGTGGTCGGTGTGGTAGCGGTACCTGCCGTTTGCGTCCTTGGCGAAGGCGGGGTGCGGCTGGAACAGCACGCCACGGCGGATCGGCACGTCGTAGACGCTTTCGGCCACCTGATCGGCCGGCACGTCGTCGGCCAAGCGTGCCCCCTGCCGGTCCAGCAGCTGCGGTGTGACCACCGCGGTGGCCAACCTCGGAATCAGCTCGTAGGGCCGCTTGAGGTAGTGGTACGAGTACGGCGGCTCGTAGATCTGGAACGTGTACGCCGATTCGGGATTGGCATACGACGCCACCGGATCGAGGTAGCGCGGCGAGCGTTCGTCGAACGAATAGAACAGCGTGTTCGTCGCGCTCATCTCCGCCGGATAGGGGCTGTTGCTGCAGCCCGCAGCCAGCGCGAGCCATCCGGCGACGATGAATCCGGCGCGGCGCATCGTCACCAGCCCACCAGCACATCGCGCCCCTGCACCACCAGCTCCACCCGCACGCCGATCGGCAGCGTCACCTTGGTCGGCACGTGGCCGAACGGCAGCCCGGTGAGCACCGGCGTGCGCGTCGCAGCGCGCAGCCGCGTGACGACGCTTTTCAACGCATAGCCCCGGTCCAGCGGCGACTTGCGCCAGCCGCTGAACGCGCCCAGCAGCACGGCCTTCTGCTGCTTCAGCACGCCAGCCTGGTGCAACTGCAGCAGGCAGCGTTCGACGCGATAGGGATGCTCGTTGACGTCCTCGACGAAGAGGATGCCGCCCTTCACCGCCGGAAAGTGCGGCGTGCCGAGCATCGAGCACAGCATCGTCAGGTTGCCGCCCCACAGCACGCCTCGCGCCTGCAGCCCGTCGAACCCCGCCTCGGTGCGAAAACCCACCGCCCGCAGCGCGCCCGACATCGCCTCGACGAAGCAGTCGCGCGACACGCTGTCGACACCGCCTTCATCGTCGGCGCGACCGAAGTCGTCGCAGGCCATCGGAGCGGCCCAGCTCGACGCGCCGGTGTGCGCGAGCAGGCCGATCTGCAGCGCCGTCAGGTCGCTGTAGCCGACCCAGCGGGTGCCGCGCGCGACGCTGCGCGCGATGCGCCGCCAGTCGATCGCATCGAGCAGCCGCGTCATGCCATAGCCGCCGCGGCAGGCCATCGCGATCGACGGCGCGGCGTCGGCGATGCGCACCAGCGTGGCCAGGCGCGTCTCGTCGTCGCCGGCGAAGCGCTGGTGCCGCGCGCGAACACTGGGGTCGAGCACCACGGTGTAACCCAGTGCGCTCAGGCGCTCGCGTGCACGCCGCAGCGCGTCGGCGCGCAACTCGACGCCGGCCGAGGTGAAGATCTGCAGCAGCGTCATCGCCGTCATCGATCCTCGCCCGGCGGGCGGCTCGATCACGTCGCCGGTGGGGATCGGGTCATCGGCGGATGCGTCCGATGACCCTGTCATGTCCTCCACCGGTCGGTCGGCTCGCGCCTCGGCGCGACGCTCGGCAAAGAACTCGCGCAGCAGGCTGGCAGACTGCTCGGCCAGCACGCCGCCGGCGATGGCGGTGTGGTGGTTCAGCGCGGTGTGGGTGAACAGGTTCAGCACCGAGCCCGCGGCGCCCGTCTTTGGATCGGACGCCGCGAACACCACGCGCTTGATGCGTGCATGCAGGATCGCCATCGCGCACATCGCGCACGGCTCGAGCGTGACGTACAGCTCGAGGTCGGGCAGCCGGTAGTTCTCGAGCAGCTGCGCCGCGTGGCGCAGCGCCACGATCTCGGCGTGCGCGGTCGGGTCGTTCGTCGTGATCGGGCGGTTGTAGCCGGTGGCCACCACCTGCGGGCCGGCCGGCGTGCTGCGCACGATCACCGCACCCACCGGCACCTCGCCGGACAGCTGCGCGTTCAACGCCTGGTCCAGCGCCAGGCGCATCACGATCTCGTCGGTGGACTCCGGCCCCATCGCGCGCTCAGGGCTGGGACTCGGAGGCGCGCGCGGCACCCTGCTCGAGCGCACGTTCGACGCCCTGCTTCATCTGCTGCTGGATCTGGCGCGATTGCTCCGGTACCGTAGCCGCCGGCGCGCCCGGCGACGCAGGCGCCGCAGCGGGTGCCACGGCCCTGAGCTGCGACTTGGCGAGCCACAGGACGACCAGGACGACGACCAGCAGGCTCGCCACGCTGAAGAGCATTCGCATGGGCGCGATCGTAGCGCGAAGCACCCGTGTGGATGCGCAGGTGCTGTCAGGGCTTGTCAGCCGGCGCGCGTCACGCCATGGCGCCGCGGCGGCGAGAATGCTCGCTCGGACTCCACCACGCCGCTGGCGTTGCACCCCGGCCGCACCACACGGAAGCACCATGAGCCACACCATCAGCGACGCGCTGCGCACCGAACTCGCACCCACCGGCACGCTGCGCGTCGCGCTCAATCTGTCGAACTTTCTGCTCGTCAGCGCCGCGCCGCCCGACGGTGAACCGATCGGCATCGCGCCCGACATCGGACGCGAGATCGCGCGGCGCATCGGCGCGCCGGTGGCGTTCGTGCGTTACCCGAGCCCTGGCGATCTGGCCGCGGCGGCATCGACCGGCGTGTGGGACGTCGGTCTCATCGGGGCCGACCCATTGCGTGCCGCCGAGATCGCGTTCACGCCGGCCTACCTGGAGATCGAGGCCAGCTACCTGGTACCCGCCGACTCGCCGATCCGCAGCATCGCCGACGTCGACCGCCCGGGCGTGCGCATCGCCGTCGGCGACAAGACCGCGTACGACATGTACCTGCGTCGCACGCTGCAGCACGCCACGCTGCACCGCGCCGCCGGCCTCGAGGCCTCGTACCAGCTGTTCGTCGACGAGAAGCTCGACGCACTGGCGGGGCTGAAGCCGCGCCTGGCGGCCGACCAGGCCCGGCTGCCGGGCTCACGCGTGCTGGCAGGCAAATTCACCGCGGTCCAGCAGGCGATCGGCGTGCCGATCGAGCGCCGCGCCGCGGCGGCTTATCTGCGCGAATTCGTGCGCGACATCCAGGCCGGCCTGGTGGCACAACTGATCGCGAAACACGGCGTGCGCGGCGTCAGCGTGGCACCGGGCTGACCGAACCCGATGCAACCCGACCGCTCTACTGGCGCCCCGGCTCGTGGGCTAGCAACGGGTCGTCATCGGCGTCGTGCCCGGTGCCCATTGCCGCGGAGCGCGCGAGCAGCAGCCGTTGCCATTCCTGGCGCAGCGCAAGCGGCGTGCTCGCTGTCACGTCGGTGGTTTCGCCCCGGTCGGCCAGCAGGTCGAACGTGAACTGGCGGCCCCGTCGCAGGTCGCGCCAGTGCTTGTAGAGCCGTCCCGGCGTGCGGGCGTCGATCAGTCCGATCTGCTGCTGCTGCTGGAAGTAGACCGTGCGCTGGCGCGGGGCGGCCTGCAACGGCTCGCCCTGCCAGGTGGACGGGATCGGGATCGCGAGCGCTCGCAGCAGCGTCGGCGCGATGTCGACCTGCGACACCACGGCCCCTGCCTGCAGCGGGCCGGGATCGGCGGCACCGAAGGCGAGCAACACGAAGGGCACGCGCAGCCCTTCCTCCCACACGCTGTGGCCGTGGCTGTAGCGGCTGCGCTCGCCGAGCGCCTCGCCATGGTCGCCGGTCACCACGACCAGGGCATCCTCGAGGTAGCCTCCCTGCTGCAGCACGTCAAGCATCTCGCGCACCACGCGATCGGTCTGCAACACGCCGCGGTCGTAGAAGTTGACAGCCCGCTCGCGTTCGATGGCCCTGCCGGTCCAGCGCAGCCGGTCGTAATTTTCGTCCGGGCCGAATGCAGGCACGTCGTCGAAACGCTTGCCGAGCGCGTGCGAGGACATCAGGTGCACCTGCAGCATCATCGGCTTGCCGTCCCAGCGGCCGAGGCTGCGCAGCCGGTCGAGCACCAGACGGTCGTCGTTGAAATAGCGCGTCTTCTGCGACGCGCCGTCGAAGTAGCTGTCCGCCGCACCATAGATGGCGCGCAGCCCGTAGAAGTTGGTGTGGTCGCCCGACAGGGCGTAATGCACGCCGTAGCCGTGCCGCTGCAGCAGCTCGGGCAGCGTGATCGGGCGGGCCGCCTGCGCGTCGAGGTAGCGCGAACTCGTGAGCGCACGCAGCCCGCAGGCCGACTCGTTGCAGACGCTGACCGCCGAGGTCGCCAGCCGGACCGCGCCGGCCTTTGCCAGCGCATCCAGCGCTGGGGTCGTGCGCCGCCCGTAGCCTAGCAGCGCCAGGTGGTCGGCGCGCAGCGCGTCGGCGACGATCACGATTATGTTGCTGCGACGCGGATTCGCCGCAGGCCGGTAGGCCGCGCGCACCTGGTCCTCGGTGCGGTCGATCTTCGACGAACGGAACTGGCTGATCGCGTGGCTCTGCATCGCGGTTTCGCCGCGCTCGGGGAACAGGCTCAGGCTGAGCGGCTCACCGCTCGCACCCCAGTCGCGGTAGGGCAGTTCGGCGGTGGAGACCGCGGCGAACGCAATCAGCAGCAGGCCCAGCGTCGCGCTGACCGGACGCGGCAGCAACGGCTCCAGCGGCGCGATCCAGTCGTGCGCCTTCAGGTAGCGGTAGGCGCCGAACCACGCCAGCGCCGCGACGACGCCCACGCCGGCGGCCGCCCATTCCGGGCGATGGCCGAGCGAGCGCATCAGTTCGCCCGTCTGCGGCACGTAGGTGCCGACGAGGGCCAGCGTGGTCACCCGGCCCCAGTACAGCAGCCCGAGCAGCACTGCGGTATAGAACACGATCATCGCCAACCCCGTCGCGGTCAGCAGCGTGGCCGCCGCGGCGCGGCGCGCCCGCTCGCCGCCCGGGGCCAGCCGCAGCCACAGCCGCAACCCCGCCAGCCCGGCCAGGATGCCGGCCAGCACCGCCAGGTGAGGCAGCACGGCCGAACCGGGAGCGCCGAAGACCAGCAAGTAGCCTGCGAGGAAGGCCGCCGGCAGCAGCGCATAGGCCAGCAGCGCCAGGCCGAGCCGCCTCGCGGCCGTGGCCCAGGCGCGCCGCCACTCAGAGGTTGCGGACATGGATCAGGCGCGACAGCGACAGCAGATTGACCGGCTCGACCGACTGCACCTGCCAGGAGTGACGCAGCACGTGCTGTTCGAGGCTGAACTCGGTACGGAAACCGAGCCACGCGGCCAGCGGGCGCAGCAGCGCCTCGATCGAGCGCCACTGCGGCTGACCGCTGAAGTGGTTGACGATCACGATATGCCCGCCCGGGCGGCACACGCGGCGCACCTCGGCCACCAGGCGGTCCGGATTCGGCGTCACCGAAACCACGTAGGGCAGCGTGACGCAGTCGAAGCTGGCGTCGGCGAAGTCCATCGCCTCGGCGTCCATCGCCAGCAACTCGATGCGCCCGGCGTCCTGCGGCCGGACGCGACGCTGCGCCGCGGCCAGCATATCGCGCGAGACGTCGATGCCGGTGATGCGCGCGGTCGCCGGATATTGGGCCAGAGTCAGACCCGTGCCCACGCCGACTTCCAGCACATGCTGCGGCGCCAGCCGGTTGACCAATTGGGTCATTGCGACCCGCCCCGGTCCCAGGCTGGCGCCGAACAGCAGGTCGTAGACCGGCGCGTAGCGGCGGTAGCTGCGCTCGACCTGCGCGCGGGTGATCGCCACGCCGGTCGGCGCGTCGGCAGGGTCGGCACCGACCTCGGCGGTGCCCGCGGGCAAACTGCCTGGGCGCAAGAGCGGTTCGTCCATTCAGTTCTCGTGTGTGGGGCGACGCCTGAGTGGCCGGGTGTTGTTGTCAGCGCGAGTCTGTGGGGTACCGCGATCTTCGCAAGAGTCGTCGGCGGGCGCCGTTCGGTTCAGTGCCGGCGCGGCGCCGAAACGCTACGGCCATCAAGACGCCGAACGAGCAAAGGGCGGCCCGAAGGTCGCCCCTTGTCCTCGGTTCGGGTGCTGGCACAGGGCAATTCTAGACGTCTCTTCCAACGCGAAGTGGGCAATAGTGGCGCGGGAGTCGGGTCGCATCCAATGGCGGCAACGGTTTGGAGGCGCAGGCAATGATTGAGCGGGAGCGAAGCGCCTTTGGTATTGATCGGCTCAGTCATCAACCTGCTGCCCAGCTTCCTGGCCTTGATGGCAGCGTCCCAGGGTGTGGCCAATCGGACGGCCGCTGCCCTACACTCTGTCCGCTGCCGTACAACCTGGTCCTGTTCAAGATCGTCTGGTGCGCGCCGAACCCCCGGTGTTCAATAGCGTCATCGCTGCCGTGTCGTTGGCTGCGATGACCATCGTGTGAACGGGTGGCTCGTGATCAGAACGCCGCTTGTGCCCACCCCCCGGAGACCGGCTTGAAGTTCGAAATGGCGAAGAACTCGCTGTTCGCGGTGCTTTTGCGCTCGCCCTGGTGGATCAGTGTGGCCATCGCGGTGGTACTGGGCTTGCTGGGCCTGGTCCTGCTGCCCGATCAGCTCCGCGCGGTCGGCGCGCTCTCGGGCCTGCCCTTCGCCGTGATCGGCGCAATCGCTGCACGCCGCCAGTGGCACCTGCCCAGCCCAGCGCGCGTTGCCGAGACCCACAAGGCACTGACCACAATGCCGTGGCCGGCATTCGCGGGTCTGCTCGAGCAGAGTTTCCGCCGCGACGGCTACACCGTGCAGATCGGCAAGACGGCCGCTGTGGACTTCGAACTGGAGCGCAAGGGCCGCCGAATGGTGGTCTGCGCGCGGAGATGGAAGTCTGCCCGCACGGGACTGGAAGCCTTGCGCGCGCTGCAGGCAGCTCGCGACACCACCGACACGCCGGATGCTTTGTACATCGGCTTGGGTTCGCTCACCGACACCGCTCAGCCCTTCGCCGCCGAGCACAGCATCGCTGTCTGGCACGCCAGCGAGCTGGCCTTTGCGCTGCGGGGTCTGTCGCTGGGCGATGCAGCGGCTCGCTGAGCGCCCTCGGCGGTGACGAGCCCAGGCTTGAACTGGATGCAGGCCTCGACCGTGTTCATCCGTGGCGCGTTGCAGAAGCACGGCACCCCGCGCAGGCTCTGCTGCGCCACCGCGGTGCCGATGGCGCCCGAGGGCTTGCGCGCGTGGCACAGAAGTTGGTCAAGCGGCGTGCCGCCCCACCTGTCGGATTCGACCAAGATCTGATTGCCGCACGAGGGCATGCCGGCCGCATGTTCCCCAGGTTGATGCATGAATCGATCGAACAGATGTTCGAGCGCCTGACCTCGACTTCGTTGGGGATGCCGGCGCGCTCGCCGGCATCCCCGCCGCAAGCGAGGCGACGGCAACGCTGCTGATCCTGCGTGAGTTCATGCATCACCTCGACCACCGGGCGATCACGGTCGTCGATGCCGCTTGCGCGCGGGATTGACCGCTCGATTCGGCCTGGACCCGCTTTCATGGCGCGTACCTGCGATGTCGCCTTCGCTCGGCACGGGGCGACGCTTTCTATACTTGGACGCATGAACACCATCGCGGCCGCGCGGTACCGTCGAGGTTCCGCCGCCGCGTTCGCGCTGAGCGTCCTCGCGTTCCTGGGAGGATGTGCCGGCCTGCCCAGCGTCGGCCATGGCCCGCCGTCGGTGGCGCGGCCTGCCGATGCAGGTTCGTCACTGGCCCGGCTGGCCGCGCGGGCGTCCCCGGACCCGGACTTGAGCGGATTCCGGTTGATGCCGGCAGGGCAGTTCGCTCTCGATGCACGGCTGGAGCTGATCAAGCGTGCCGAGCGTTCGCTCGACGTGCAGTACTACCAGATCGAGAACGACGAGACCGGACGCTATCTGCTGCGACAGTTGCGCGATGCCGCGTTGCGCGGCGTGCGGGTGCGCCTGCTGATCGACGATCTCTATACCGCTGGGGACGAGGAGTTGTTGCTCAGCCTCGCGGCGCACCTGAACATCGAGTTGCGGCTGTTCAATCCCTTCACCGCCGGCCGTGGACACCTGGCCACGCGCTTTCTGGGTGCGCTGTTCGACTTCGATCGCATCAACCGGCGCATGCACAACAAGCTGATGGTGGCCGACGGCGCAATGGCCATCGCCGGCGGCCGCAACATTGCCAACCGCTACTTCCGGCGCTCGGCTGACGAGAACCTCATTGACCTCGACACCTTTGTCATTGGAGCCATCGTTCCCAAACTGGCGCACTTGTTCGACCAGTACTGGAACAGTCCATACGTCTACCCGATCCAGTCGATCGCCACCAGCGGCCATGCACGCGAGGCGCTGCGGCAGCGATTCGACCAGCTCACTTCGCCCGACTTGGCGCCGCCGCCACCGCCTCCGCCGCCCAACGACGTGCTGGGCTACGGGCCGATCCGCGACGATCTCGCTGCGGGGCGTCTGGGGCTGATCTGGGCGACTGCCGAGGTCTACGCCGACTCGCCCGACCGCGTGATCGGACGTGCCGTCTCCTATGGCGGCGTGCCGCTGCTGGACGTTGAGGGCGTTCGGTACAACGTCGTCGAACAGATGCGGCGCGCGCAAGCGGAGGTGGCTATCGCCTCGCCCTATTTCATTCCGGGCGAGGTGGGGCTCGAGGTGCTGTCGGGCATTCGTCGCAAAGGCGTGTCGGTGAGCGTGGTCACCAGCTCGCTGGCAGCCACCGACGAGCCGCTGGTGCACACCGGTTACCGGCGCTACCGCGAAGACATGCTCAGGCTGGGCATCGACCTGTACGAGCTCAGCTCGAACCGGGCCCGCCGCAGCCTGCGCTTGGGGGTCTTCGGTACGTCCGTCGGCCGCCTGCACCTGAAGACCGCAGTGATCGATCGTCGCGTGCTGTTCGTCGGCTCTATGAATTTCGACCCGCGCTCCAAGTACCACAACACCGAGATCGGGCTTATCGTGTTCAGTCCGGACATGGCGCAGCAGGTCTTGAAGCTGATCGATCTGCTGAAGCAGCAAGGGTCGTATCGCTTGCGAATCGGCGCGGCCTCGGATCGTCTCGAATGGGTCAGCGAGGAGTCCGACGGATTGAGCGTACTCGACTCCGAGCCCGACTCCGGGTTTTGGACTCGCCTGCTGCTGGAACTGCTGGCGCCGTTGACGCCGGAAAGCCTGCTGTAGCGAGGGGGCTGCCTGCCGACGTCGTCAGGGTATGTGCACGGCCTCGACCTGCACCAGCAGCCGAACCCGATCTTCGAAGCCGAAGTTCAGGCCCCAGTCGATGCCCCACTGGCTTCGCGCCACTGTCGTCTCGAAGTCCCCGCCGCAGACTTGCCGATTGAGCAACGGGCTCGTGTAACAGCCGAAGCGGTTGGCCTTGAGGGTGATTGGATTCGTTCGGCCGAGCAGCGTGAGCGTGCCTCTGACCTCCTGCACCTGGTCGTCGGAGAAGACGATTCGGTCGGCGACAAATCGTCCGGTCGGGAATTCGGCGACGTTGAAGAAGTCCTTGCTCTGAATGTGCCGGTTGAGCAGTTCGACCCCGGTGTTGATCGAGCCGATGTCCATCGTGATGTCAACCCGCCCGCTGCGGCCACTGCCGTCGATCTGCACGACGCCGTCCTTGGTGCTGAACCGCCCGCGATTGGTACTGGTACCGTAGTGACCGATCTCGTACAGCACGAAGGTGTGCGTCGGATCGATCATGTAGCGCGCACCCTTGACCGGGCCGCTGGCCGGCGCGGCGGGCAAGGTCGGCGCCTGCTGCCCGAACACCGACACAGCGGCCAAGCATAGAGAGAATGCACAGGCGTTTCGCGTCGTCATCGTCGTTGGTCTGGTGGAAGCTGCATGCATTCTCACCGCCGCGTCCGCGGGGCAAGTGCGGTTCTTTTGTCTCATCCGTTCGAACCTTTCGATACTCCCAACCGACGCCGGCGAGCCGTTTTTCTTGTGGCGCCGCGCCGACATCCAGTCGGCGCACGAGCGGTCTTTGAGGATGATGGTAGTGCTTGGGCCCGGCCGTCGCGAAGGCCAGCGCCGCGGCAGCGGGCCGCAGCTAGACCGGCGTGAGGCCCTGCGACGCCATGAACTGGCCGGTGCCTTCCAGGCCGTAGCCGCCGAAGGCGCCGAACAGCTTCTGCGCGCCGTGTGCGACGAAGTGACGCCGACGGGCACACACGGGGCCAGCGGGCCCCAGCCGGACTGGCCAGCGTGAGGGATCAGCGGGCGCGTACCTGCGCTCAGCCTGAGCGATGAGGCTTCTCGAATAGGATGTGAACAGTGAGCTATGCCTCGGCGACGAGGGCCTTGACATTCGCCGCGCCAAGCCGCACTCGGCGCGTTTGCAATCGATGCCACGCGAGTTCGCTTCGCTGACCTGCTTGAAGACGAGGACCTGGAGCGCCAACTCACGCCATGTTGAAGGACTCGTTGATCTCTGTCGCCGACATTCTCGTTGTCGTCGAAGCCTTGGCAATACTCGCGTTTGCGATATCCGGGCTCTTGGAAGCTGCGCGCAAGGAGCTCGACGCCGTGGGGGTGTGCATGGTCACCGGACTCGCTGCCTTTGGCGGCGGCACGATACGAGACATTCTTCTTGACCGCCGCCCGTTCTTCTGGGTCGAGCACGCCGGCTGGCTGTGGGCGCTGATGCTGCTCGGCATCGTCGCCATGTTCTTCATGCGCGCCCGCCATTTCGCGCCGACTGAACGCGCGATGCAATGGCCGGATGCTGCCGGGCTGGGCCTATTCACCGCCGGAGGCACGCAGATGGCGCTGTCGCAGGGCATGCCTGCCATCGTCGCAGTGCTGATGGGCTTGATCACCGCGGTGTTCGGCGGTGTCCTGCGAGACATCGTCTGCAACGAGATCCCGAGCGCCTTCCGGGACCACCGACCCTACGCCATTTGTTCCTTCGCAGGTGGCTGGGTTGTGGTGGGCGCCCAGGCGCTGGAGGCGTCAGCGTGGATCGGATTGCTGGGCGCCGCAGTCGTGGCCACCGGTCTGCGTGCACTGGCACTGGCGACAGGGTTCACTCTACCGAAGTGGCCGCGTGAAGGTCTGCCTCACGGCTGACCGCCGGCGGTCGCCTATTGCACCGTCCAGCCGCCATCCATGGCCCATGCCTGCCCGCGCACATCGGCTGCGGCGTCCCGAGCACAGGAACACCGCAAGATCGCCCAACTGCTCGGGAGTCGCATTGCAGCGACGGATGTATGTCATCAACCACTCACGAACATCCGAAGGCGCTTTTCGGTGCCCCGATAGCTCCCGAGAGACCCGGAACCCCCACAAACCAACGCCCCTCACTCCCACTCTATTGCCAACAGCGGGGCGCCGCTCATAGGTAGATCGGTCGCTTCGGGACCCCGATGAGAGTGCGATACCGACATGCTGACCGTCGCCATTCTTGCTGTTGCTGCGGCCCTATTTCGTCGGTCTGGGCCAGCATGCCCGGTCCGGGCGCAGCGCTCGGGATCGCTTGGGATCAATGCTGGCGGCATTGACGGTATCGATCGGCCTGTTCCGCGACCCGATGACGGTAGTCGCGCTCCAGATGACGGTATCACGACTTCGCCTGCCCGCCCCTCGCAAACGGAGGGGCGGGCGTCAGTGGTAGTCGTCTTCGAGCTGGTGGCGCACGGCCAGCACGGCGACATTGGATTCGTCCTCGATCTCGAACAAGGCCACATAGCCCGATCGTCCGAAAGGAACGATCAGTTCCCGCAGGAAAGGGCTCTGGCCGGCCTTGCGACAGGTGAAGGGCGACGTCTTAAGCGTAGCGATGCCGGACCGCAGCGCAGCGATGGCCTGCGTCGGCAAGCTCAGGTCACCGCCGTCACGGGACAGCTCACGTTCCAGCAGGAAGTCGAAGAGCCGCTCCAGGTCTGCCTCGGCGTCCCGGGTCAGTCGAACCCTGAACGTCACTTGCCCTTCTTCGCCAGGCGCGTGCGCGCGGCGTCCAGCTTGCGTTGCAGTCCGCCGAGCACCACGTCGGCATCGACGTAGTCACCCGTGCGCCGAGCGTCATCACGCGAGCGAAGTCCGCGCGCGATGAACTCGGCCTGCATGCGACGGCGCTCGACACTTGCGCGCACCGAGGCTTCGACGAACTGGGAGAGCGTCTCGCCCTCGGCCAGCACCGCCTCCACCTCGGCGCGAAAGTCGGGCTCGACGCGGATCGACGGGATGGTGGTCGTTTTCATCCGCGCAGTGTATCGCAATTGCGCCACATTTAGGAATCGAGGGCGTCGAGTCATCGGAGACGGTGGAATGCCGGTCACGCGAGCATGCGATCGCGCCCCGAAGCTGGGGTTCGAATCGGCTTCGGCGCCAGCCATTGTCAGCTGATGGTGAAATGGGCGTGTGCCCGGATCCGGCCAGAATCAGCCGCTCGCGAGTGTCGGCCAGAGGGTATGTCGCAACACACCATTCATTAGGAGTTTGCATGTTCGATCACATCGGAGTCGTCGTCAGCGATTTCGCGAAGAGCAAGGCCTTCTACGCCCAGGCGCTCGCGCCGATCGGACATTCGAGAGTTGTGGAGATCATGGTGGGTGGCGGGCTCAAGCCGAGCGCGGGCTTCTGCCATGAGGACGGCTCGGATCTCTGGATCAGCCAGGGCGAACCGACGCGACCACTTCACATTGCATTCCGTGTGTGTTCACGCGCAGCGGTCGATGCTTTCCATGCCGCAGCGCTGGCCGCGGGCGGCGAGGACAACGGCGAGCCGGGCTTGCGCCCGCAATACCACCCGAACTACTACGGCGCATATGTATTGGATCCGGACGGCCACAACATCGAGGCCGTCTGTCATGACGCGCCCGACGCTGCCGGATCGACTTGATGCGGCCAGTAGTGGATGTTGTCGAAAGGCAGTGCTCGAACAAGCCATTGCGGCCACAGGACGCGCGCCCGCGCACCGAACAGGGCATGTCCAATCGGCTTCCTTCCGTTCGTCGATAAAGTACGAGGCACTCTCAGGCGGGTGCGTCGACCGGCCAACCTAACAGGAGTTGAGGCATGTCCTACATAGACGGTTTCGTGATCGCGGTTCCCACGGCCAACAAGCAGCAGTTCATCGAGCACGCGCGTCATTTCGACTCGCTATTCATCGAACTGGGCGCGATCCGCGTGATTGAGGGCTGGGGCGACGACGTCCCCGACGGCAAAGTCACCGATTTCCGCCGTGCGGTCCAGGCCACGGCCGAGGAAACGGTAGCCTTTTCGTGGGTCGAGTGGCCGGACAAGGCTACGCGCGATGCCGGCATGAAGAGGATGATTGAAGACCCGCGCATGGACCCGTCCACACCCGGCAATCCGCCCATGCCTTTCGACGGCAAGCGCATGATCTTTGGCGGCTTCGAGCAGGTGGTCGAAGTGAAGGCTTGAGTGGCTGAGCGACACTGCAACTGGACGTGGGGTGCGCCAGGGCGGGCGTTTGGCTCAGACCGTGGGCGCCCAGGCAGGTGGCCGCGGGCCAGCGCGCAGCGTGCCCGTTCTGGGTCCAACTAGCGCCGCGCAACACCCCGCGCGCGACGATGCAGGTCCGACCGGCCGCTGCGGGGCGCCGAGTTCAGGGCAACGGATGTCGGTTCAGGTTCGACTGCGTGAGTTCGTCGGCGGCGGGACTGGACATTCAATGTCGCGCCGCAATGACCGCACTTGCCTACCCGCCTGACGCCGCTGACCGTGGCAATCCACCGGGAATCGCGGTGCGTCGGGGGTGTGCGGAGACGACACGGAAGCGGCGCTGCAGTCGGTGAGACTGCGTCTTTAACGCGTCGGTGCTCGTTGACGACACAGTCAAATCATCAATGAGCACTCGCAACCAATTGATTTATAATGACTTTCTCGGGCCCCGTCACTCCCACTCGATCGTCGCCGGCGGCTTCGACGACACGTCGTAGGTGACGCGATTGATGCCGCGCACCTCGTTGATGATGCGGCTGGACACCTTCTTCAGCAGCGCATACGGCAGCTCGGCCCAATCGGCGGTCATGAAGTCGCTGGTCTGCACCGCGCGCAACGCGACCACATGGTCATAGGTGCGGCCGTCGCCCATCACGCCGACACTCTTGACCGGCAGGAACACCGCAAAGGCCTGGCTCACCAGGTCGTACCAGGTCTTGCCGGTTCTCTCGTCGACGGTCTTGCGCAACTCCTCGATGAAGATGTGGTCGGCGCGGCGCAGTAGGTCGGCGTACTCGGCGCGTACCTCGCCGAGGATGCGCACGCCCAGGCCCGGCCCCGGAAACGGATGCCGGTAGACCATGTCGTGCGGCAGGCCGAGCGCGACGCCGAGTTCGCGCACCTCGTCCTTGAACAGGTCGCGCAGCGGCTCCAGCAGCTTCAGGCCGAGCGTCTCGGGCAGGCCGCCGACGTTGTGGTGGCTCTTAATCGTGGTGGCCTTCTTCGTGCGCGCGGCGCCGGATTCGATGACGTCCGGGTAGATCGTGCCCTGCGCGAGCCAGCGTGCCCGCACCAGCTTCTTCGCCTCGCGCTGGAACACCTCGACGAACTCGCGCCCGATGACCTTGCGCTTGGCCTCGGGGTCGGCCACGCCCTTGAGTTCACCGAGAAACTGTGCACTGGCGTCGACGCGGATCACCTTGGCGTGCAGCCGGCCGGCGAACATTTCCATCACCAGGTCGCCTTCGTGCAGGCGAAGCAAGCCATGGTCGACGAACACGCAGGTCAACTGCTCGCCGATCGCGCGGTGAATCAGCGCGGCAGCGACGCTGGAATCGACACCGCCCGACAGGCCGAGGATCACCTCCTCGCCGCCGACTTGCTCGCGGATGCGCGCCACCGCCTCGCCGATGTGGTCGCGCATCACCCAGTCCGGCCTGGCGCCGCAGATCTCGAGCACGAATCGCTCGAGCATCGCACGCCCCTGGCGCGTGTGCGTCACCTCGGGGTGGAACTGCACGGCGTAGAAGCGTCGCTCCTCGTCGGCCATGCCGGCGATCGGGCAGCTCGGCGTGCTGGCCATCAGCTTGAAGCCCGGCGGCAGCGCCGTGACCTTGTCGCCGTGGCTCATCCACACCTCGAGCATGCCGTGGCCCTCGGCGGTGCGGAAGTCCTCGATGCCGTCGAACAACCGCGTATGGCCGCGCGCGCGCACCTCGGCGTAGCCGAATTCGCGGTGCGCCGACGCCTCGACCTGGCCGCCGAGCTGCACCGTCATCGTGAACATGCCGTAGCAGATGCCGAGCACCGGCACGCCGAGCTCGAACACCGCCTGCGGGGCGCGCAGGTCGCGCTCCTCATAGGTGCTGGCGTGACTGCCCGACAGGATGATGCCCTTGGGCGCGAATTCGCGAACGAACGCGTCGTCGACGTCGTTGGGGTGGATCTCGCAGTAGACATGGGCCTCGCGCACGCGGCGCGCGATCAGCTGCGTGACCTGGGAGCCGAAGTCGAGGATCAGGATCTTGTCGTGCATGTCGCAGTCTCAGGCAAGCGGTGCGCTGGTGGCCTGCACGCGCTGCAGGCGCATCGCACGAAAGTGGCGCCATGCGATCAGCAACGACACCAGCTGCAGCAGCGCGCAAAAGTAGAACGGCGCGCCGATGCGGAAATCGCCCTTCGGCAGGTGCGACACCACACCCAGCAGCGGCGCGCCGATCAGCGGCGCCACCACGGCCATCAGGCTGTTGAGCGAGCTGACGGCGCCCAGCGTCTGGCCCTGCGTCCGGGCATCGGCCGCCGATGAGATGATGCTCTGGATCGACGCCGTCACCGTGCCGCCGAGCAGATTGACGGCGATCACCGCATACATCATCCAGCCTTCGGTGGCGGCGCCCCACAGCGTGAAGGCGATGGCCGACGAGATCAGCCCGGCCACCGCCAGCCGCTGCGGGCTGAAGCGCTTGAGCAATCGGCCGAGCAGCACGCCCTGCGACAGCGCCATTGCCACGCCCACCGCAAACAGCGACCAGCCGTTCTCCATCGGACCCCAGCCAAACTTGAAGGTGGTGTACAGCACCCAACTCGTGTGCAGCACGAACTGCGCCAACGCGCTGCAGGCGACCACCGCCACCAATGGGCCCACGCCGTGCAGATCGGTCAGCGCCTTCAGCGCGGTCACCGGGTTGGCACGCCTCCATTCGAACGCGCGACGCTGCGAAGGGTGCAGCGACTCCGGCAGCACGAAGTAGCCGTACAGGAAGTTCACCGCGGCCATCGCCCCGGCGACAAAGAACGGCAGTTGCAGGTTGATCGACCCGAGCAGCCCGCCCATCACCGGGCCCAGAATGAAGCCGATGCCGAACATCGCGCCCAGCAGCCCGAAGCTGCGGGCACGGGCTTCCGGCCGTGTGATGTCGGCCACGTAGGCGTTGGCCACCGCCGCGTTGGATTGCATCGCGCCACTGAACATGCGCACGACGATCAGCATCCACAACGCGCTGGCAAGCCCGGTCACCACGAAACTCACGCCGAGCGCAAAGAAGCCCAGCAGCAGCACCGGCCGGCGACCGTAGCGATCGGACAGTGCGCCGAGGATCGGCGAGCCGAAGAAGTTGGCCAGGCTAAAGGTGAAGGTCACGGCGCCGTACCAGAGCGCCTGCTCGGCCGGCTCGCTGGTGAACGTGCCCACCAGCGGTGCGAGCACGGGAATGATGAGCCCGATCGACACCATGTCGATCAGCACCGTGATCATGATGAACACCATCGCCGCGGGCCGCCGGCCGGGCGACTGCACTGCGGCGGAACCGGTTTCCGCCGCCATCATTCCATCCGATAGTTCGGCGCTTCCTTGGTGATCTGCACGTCGTGGACGTGGCTTTCGCGCGCGCCCGCGGTGGTGATCTCGACAAACTCGGCGCGCGTGTGCAGGTCGTCGATCGAGCCACAACCGCAATAGCCCATCGCGGCCCGCAAGCCGCCGGCCATCTGCACGATGATCGCCACCACCGAGCCCTTGTAGGGCACGCGACCTTCGATGCCTTCGGGCACCAGCTTGTCGGTGTTGGGGTTGTCGTTCTCGTCGCTTTCCTGGAAATAGCGGTCGGCCGAGCCGGACTTCATCGCGCCGATCGAGCCCATGCCGCGATAGCTCTTGTAGCTGCGGCCCTGGTAGAGGATCACTTCGCCCGGCGCCTCCTCGGTGCCGGCGAACATGCCACCCATCATCACGGTGGACGCGCCGGCGGCGATAGCCTTGGCAATGTCGCCCGAGTAGCGGATGCCGCCGTCCGCGATCAGCGGCACGCCACTGCCCTTGAGCGCGGTGGCCACGTTCTGGATGGCGGTCATCTGCGGCACGCCCACGCCAGCCACGATGCGGGTGGTGCAGATCGACCCGGGCCCGATGCCGACCTTGACCGCGTCGGCGCCGGCTTCGCACAGCGCCAGCGCGGCAGCACCGGTGGCGATGTTGCCGCCGATCACGTCGACGCCCGGGAAGTTGCGCTTCACCCAGCGCACGCGTTCGATCACCCCGGCGCTGTGGCCGTGCGCGGTGTCGACCACGATCGCGTCGACCCCGGCGCGCACCAGCAGCTCGACCCGCTCCTCGGTGCCCTCGCCCACGCCGACCGCCGCCCCTGCGCGCAGCTGGCCCTGGGCATCGCGCGCGGCGTTGGGAAAGTTGGTCTGCTTGGTGATGTCCTTCACCGTCATCAGGCCGCGCAGCTCGAACGCGTCGTTCACGACCAGCACGCGCTCCAGTTTGTGCTTGTGCATCAGCGCCTTGCCATCGTCGATGGTCGCGCCTTCGCGCACGGTGATCAGGCGTTCACGCGGCGTCATGATGTCGCGCACCGGCGCGTCCATGCGCGACTCGAAACGCAGGTCGCGGCCGGTGATGATGCCCACCACCTTCTTGCCCACCAGCACCGGAAAACCCGAGATGCCGTGCGCCTTGGACAGCGCCATCACCTCGCGCACCGGCATGTCCGGCGTCACGGTGATCGGGTCGCGCAACACGCCGGATTCATACCGCTTGACGCGCGCCACTTCGGCCGCCTGCGCCTTGGGCGCGAGGTTCTTGTGCACGATGCCGATGCCGCCCTCCTGCGCGATGGCGATCGCCAGGCGCGCCTCGGTCACCGTGTCCATGGCGGCGGACACCAGGGGCAGGTTCAACGCGATGTTGCGGGACAGTCGGGTCGCCAGCCGCGTGTCGCGGGGCAGTACCTGTGAAAACGCCGGCACCAACAACACGTCGTCGAAGGTGAGCGCTTTGCCGAGTAGGCGCATGAGAAATGCTCCGGGCGCAAAAGCAGATTATACGGATCGCACTGTGCGGTATTGCCGGGCCGCCGAACCGTCACGTCTGCCCGGCCGTACGCCCCCGCTACACTGGCGTTTCACCGGCCGCTCATGGTCGGGTGACGGAGTGCGCGATGCGCCTGCAAGGCTTCATCTTCCTGCTGATTTCGCTGCTGTTCGCGGCGTCGCCCGCGCTGGCGCAATGGAAATGGAGGGACGCGCGGGGCCAGGTCGTGGTCAGCGACATTCCGCCGCCGCGCGACATTCCCGATCGCGACGTGCTGCAGAAACCCGAGCTCGTGCTGCGCCGCCCCGTGGCCGCACCGGTGGCCGCGTCCGGTGCGTCGGCGCCCGATGCGGCGGCCAAGCCCAAGGTCGACGCGGAACTCGAGGCCCGGCGCAAGAAGGCCGAGCAGGACCAGGCCGATCGTCAGAAGGCCGACGAAGAAAAGGTCGCCGCCGGCCGCGCCGAGAACTGCAAGCGCGCCCGCGCGCACCTCGGTTCGCTGGAATCTGGCATGCGGCTGGCACGCAGCAACGATAAGGGCGAGCGCGAGATCCTCGACGACAAGGCCCGCGCCGAAGAGATGGCGCGCACGCGCCAGATCATTTCGACCGACTGCCGCTGACCTGGCTGCGCTTGACGCCGTCGCGCCGGTAGCGCTGGCGGCGCGCCTCCTTCGGATCCACCGTCAGCGCGCGGTACAGCTCGACCCGATCGCCCTGGCGCAGCAGCGTACCGCCAGGCGCCACGCGCCCCCAGACGCCGGACTGCAGCTGATCCAGCTCCGGAGCAGACAGCTGGGCCACGATGCCGCTGGCCTGCAGCGCCTGCGCCACGGTGGCGCCGCGCGGCAGCCGCAGGCTGACGCGCGTCACCCGATGCGGCGCCGCCGCGTACACCACCTCGATGTCGAGCTCATCGGTTGCCATACACCTGCTCGGCACGCAACACGAATCGATCGACGAAGGTGTCGGCCACGCGATCGAACACCGGGCTCAACACCGTCTCGAGCGGTCGGCTGGCGAACGCATAGCTGAGCTCGAATTCGATGCGGCACGCCTGCGCATCGCCGCCGGGCCGGCCGATCGGCTGGAACTGCCACAAGCCGTCCAGCACCGAGAACGGCCCGTCCACCAGTTCGACCAGCACCGACTTATCGATCTCGTGGCGGTTGCGAGTGGTGAACGCGTGCCGCACCCCGGCATAGGCCAGGTGCATCCGCGCCGTCATCGCCTCGGGCGTGGATTCGAGCACCTCCGTGCGCTCGCACCAGGGCAGGAACTGCGGGTACTGCTCGACGCCGACGACGAGGTCGTACATCTCGCGCGGCGAGTACCAGAGCAGAACGGACTTGTGGACACGCTTCATACTAGGCAACTATTGACAGGCTGATTCTAGGTTGCACCCACGCATGACTGCGCCGATTGCCGAGAACCGTCGTGCCCGATACGACTACCTGATCGAAGAGCGTTTCGAGGCCGGCATGGTGCTCGAAGGCTGGGAGATCAAGGCCATCCGCGCCGGCCAGGTGCAGTTGACCGACGGCTACGTGGTGATCCGCGACGGCGAACTGCACCTGATCGGCTGCCGCATCAACGCACTGCGTTCGGCCTCCACCCATGTGCACCCCGAGGCCGACCGCACGAAGAAGCTGCTGATGCACAAGGCCGAGATCCGCCGCCTGATCGGCAAGGTGGAACAGAAGGGCTACACCCTGGTGCCGCTGAACCTGCACTACAAGGGCGGCCGCGTGAAGGCCGAGATTGCGCTGGCCAAGGGCAAGGCGCAGCACGACAAGCGCGAGACCGAAAAGACCCGCGACTGGGAGCGCGAAAAGGGCAGACTGATGCGACACAAAGTGTCGTCACCTTCGAAGGGCTAGGATCCAAGGACGCAAGAGACCGACAGCCGCTGTCGGCCCGGTGCCGACATTCGGTCTGCGGCTTGAATGCAGACGTTCGACGACCGAGCCAGCAACGCGGCAGGCCGAGGGCCGGGCTCCTCATGCGTCCCTAAATCGTCGCCCGGCCCTCGGCCTGCCGCGTTGCCAATGGCATCGCCGCCGTGCGGAGATCGTCCGTTCGTGGACCACCGCGGTGGTTCGGGCGCAGCCGCGGGTGGGCGGCCGATGGGGCGATTTAGGGACGCATGAGCCCCGGCGGCTGCCCGCCCGTGGCTGCGCCCTCGCTCGATCGTCGAATGGCCGGTCTGACGCAAGGCGAACGGCCCGCACCGGTCCCGCGAGCTGACGCACGATCGCCGTCAGACCAGCGTCAATCCCAGTTCGGCTTGCGCTTGTCGATGAAGGCCTGCACGCCCTCCAGCGCGGATGCATCCATCATGTTGCAGGCCATCGTCTTGCCGGCGTCGTCATAGGCCGTGGCGATGCCGGTCTCGAGCTGCCGATAGAACAGCTGCTTGCCCAACGCGATGGCCGTGCGCGGTTTGCTGGCAATGCTGGTGCACAGCTTCTCGACCTCGGCATCGAGATGCTCGGCGGCCACGACACGGTTGACAAGCCCACGCGCCTTGGCTTCGGCGGCGTCGATGAAGTCGCCCGTCACCAGCATTTCGAAGGCCTGCTTGCGCGGAAGGTTTCGCGACAGCGCCACGCTCGGCGTCGAGCAGAACAGTCCGAGGTTCACGCCGCTGACGGCGAAACGGGCCTCGCTCGCGGCCACCGCCAGATCGCACATCGCCACCAGCTGGCAGCCCGCTGCGGTGGCGACGCCCTGCACCTTGGCAATCACCGGCACCGGCAGGCGCTGGATCGACAGCATCATGCGCGCACACTGCGCGAACAGGCGCTCGTAGTAATCGAGCGACGGCGCGGCGCGCATCTCCTTTAGGTCGTGTCCGGCGCAGAACGCCTTGCCCGACGCGGCGATCACCAGCACGCGAACGCCGTCGTCCTTGGCCAGCAGGTCGAGCTCGGTTTGCAGTGCGGCGAGCATGCCCTCGGACAGCGAGTTGAACGCCTGCGGGCGGTTCAGCGTGAGCGTCACCACGCCCCGCCCGTCGCGCCGGCTGAGCAGCAAGGGATCGTCGGTGGTCAGCATCGCGTGCACTCCTATTCGATCGCGCTGGCCGAACGGGCGCGCTCGCGCAGCTGGAACTTCTGGATCTTGCCGGTCGAGGTCTTGGGGATCTCCTCGAAGCGGATTTCGCGCGGCACCTTGTAGCCTGCCAGCAGCGCCTTGCAGTGAGCGATCAGCTCGGCCGACGTGACGCCCGAGCCGGGCTTGAGCTCGACGAACGCCAGCGGCGTCTCGCCCCACTTGGGGTCGGGCTTGGCCACCACCGCGCAGGCCATCACCGCCGGGTGGCGGTACAGCGCATCCTCGACTTCGATCGACGAGATGTTCTCGCCGCCGGAGATGATGATGTCCTTGCTGCGGTCCTTGATCTTCACGTAACGGTCGGGTTCCAGCACGCCCAAGTCGCCGGTGTGAAACCAGCCGCCGGCAAACGCCTTCTCGGTGGCGGCCGGGTTCTTGAGGTAGCCCTTCATCACGATGTTGCCGCGGAACATGATCTCGCCCATCGTCTGCCCGTCGGCCGGCGTCTCGGCCATCGTGTCGGCGTCGAGCACGGTCATGCCCTCCTGCAGCACATAACGCACGCCCTGGCGCCCGTTCAGCCGCGCCTGTTCCGACAGGCTCTGGCCAGCCCAGCTCTCGCGCTTCACCGCCACCGACGCCGGGCCGTACACCTCGGTCAGGCCGTACACGTGCGTGAGGTCGAAGCCGATGCGCGCCATGCCCTCGATCATCGACGCCGGCGGCGCGGCGCCGGCGACCATGCCGCGCACCTTCTGCGTGATGCCGGCACGCTGTTCGGCCGGCGCGTTGACGAGCAGGTTGTGGACGATCGGTGCGGCGCAATAGTGATCCGCCGCATGCTCGCGCATCGCATCGAGGATGGCCTTGGCCTCGACACGGCGCAGGCACACGTGCGTGCCGCCCAGCATCGCCACCGTCCACGGGAAACACCAGCCGTTGCAGTGGAACATCGGCAACGTCCACAGGTACTTCGGGAACTGCGGCATCGTCCAGCTGGCCGCGTTGCACACTGCATTCAGGTAGGCACCACGATGGTGGGTGACCACGCCCTTCGGGTCGCCGGTGGTGCCGCTGGTGTAGCTGACGGCAATGGCGTCCCACTCGTCGGCCGGGCCTTCCAGCCGGGCCATCGGTGCGTGCGACGCCAGCAGGGCTTCGTACTCGTGTGCTCCGAGCCTGTCGCCGGGCCCGGCGTATTCGCTGTCGGCCACGTCGATCACCGCCACGCGCCGGCCGTGCTCGGCCTGCAGGATGTGCAGCGCCTGCTTCACCAACGGCGCAAACTCGCGGTCGGTGATCAGCACGCTCGCCTCGCAATGGTTCATCTGCCACGCGAGCAGGGGTGCGTCGAGTCGCGTGTTCAGCGTGTTGAGCACGGCGTTGAGCGCCGGCACGGCGTAGTGCGCCTCGACCATCTCGGGCGTGTTGGGCAGCATCACGCTGACCGTGCTGCTGCGGGCCACGCCAAGGCTGCGCAACGCCGCGGCCAGTCGCGCCGAGCGCTCGCGCAGCTGAGCCCAGCTGTAGCGTCGTGCGCCGTGCACCACGGCCGGCAGGTCGCCGAACACCTCGGCGCTGCGTTCGACGAAGCTCACCGGCGACAGCGCCACGTGGTTGGCGGCCCTGCGACCCAGGCCCTGCTCGTAAATGCTCATCACGTTTCCCCCATCGCCGTTGGCCTGCATGCCCACGGTGTCACCAAGAGGATAGTGCAAGCTCGCATTGCCAGAGCCGCCCACCGCCACCTATAAACCGGCCAGCCCGCCGCGCGACACCAGCGACCGGCCGGCTTTCGCGTGATCCATCCAAGCGAGACGGGATTCAACGGCATGGCAGCCACTTCCGACGCGTTGCTCAGCGTGCGCAAGGTGACCGTTCGATTCGGCGGCATTGTCGCACTCGACGACGTGAGTTTCGACGTGGCGCGCGGTGACATCTGCGGCCTGATCGGGCCGAATGGCGCCGGCAAGACCACGCTGTTCAATTGCCTGAGCCGCCTGTACCAGTATCAGGCGGGCGACATCCTGTTCGAAGGCCGATCGATCGGCGCCCTGGCGACCCACCGCATCGCCGGCCTGGGGCTGGCGCGGACCTTCCAGAACCTCGCGATCTTCCAGCGCCTGCGGGTGCGCGACAACATCATGATCGGCGCCCATTCGCGTTCGTCGGCCGGATTCGTTGCCAGCGCACTGCGGCTGCCGCAGGTCGGGGCCGAGGAGCAGCGGCTGCGCGAGCGCGCACGCGAAATCATGGATTACCTGGGCCTGGCGCCGCACGCCGACCGGCCGGCGGGCGAACTGCCGTTCGCGATCCAGAAACGCGTCGAACTCGGCCGCGCGCTCGCCGCCGACCCCAAGTTGCTGATGCTCGACGAGCCCGCCGCGGGGCTGAACCACGAAGACCTCAAGGCACTGGCCGACCTGATCCGCGACATTCGCGACCGGCTGCAGATCAGCGTGCTGCTGGTCGAACACCACATGAGCCTGGTGATGGCCGTGTCCAACCACATCGTGGCGCTGAATTTCGGCCGCAAGATCGCCGAAGGCACGCCCCGACAGATCCAGAGCCACCCGGAGGTGATCGAAGCGTACCTGGGAGCCGGTGCCCATGCCTAGGGTGTGATTCATATGTCAACACACCCTAGCCTGCTGGAGGTGCGCGGCCTGTGCGCGTCGTACGGCGCCACGCAGGTGCTGGTGGACGTCGACTTCTCGCTCGACGCCGGGCGCATCACCACCATCCTCGGCGCCAACGGCGCGGGCAAGACGACCACGCTGCGCGCGCTGTGCCAGATGGTGCGCACCAGCGGCAGCATCCTGTTTGACGGCCAGCAACTGGTCGGCAAGGCCACCGAGGCGGTGGTGCGGCTGGGCGTGGCGCATGTGCCCGACGGACGCGGCACGTTCACCGCGCTGTCGGTCGACGAGAACCTGCGTCTGGGCGCGCATGTGCGGCGCGACAAGGCCGAGGTGGCGCGCGACATCGACAAGGCCTACACGCGGTTTCCGCGCCTGGGCGAACGCCGCCACCAGCAGGCCGGCACGCTGTCCGGCGGCGAGCAGCAGATGCTGGCGATCAGCCGCGCGCTGATGCTGCGGCCGAAACTGCTGCTGCTGGATGAGCCCTCGTTCGGTCTGGCGCCGCTGATCGTGGCCGAGATCTTCGCGATCATGCGCGCGATCAACCGCGACGACGGCGTCAGCATGCTGCTGGTCGAGCAGAACGCGCGCCTGGCGCTCGACCTGGCCGACCACGCCTACCTGCTCGAGACCGGCCGCGTCGCGATGTCCGGCACCAGCGAGGAGCTAAGGCCGACGAGTCGGTGCGCCGCTCCTACCTGGGATTTTGACCTGAATGGACGCCCTGCTGCACCAGATCTTCTCCGGCCTGGCCAATGGCTGCATCTACGGCTCGGTGGCGCTGGCGCTGGTGATGATCTACCAGGCCACCCACCACATCAACTTCGCGCAGGGCGAGATCGCCACCTTCAGCACCTTCATCGCCTGGGCGCTGATCAACTCGGGCTGGCCGTACTGGGCGGCCTTCGGCGCCACCGTGGTGATCTCGTTCGTCGCCGGCTTGGCCATCCAGCGCATCATCCTGCGGCCGGTGGAGAAGTGCGCCGGTGCTGACCAACGTGATCGTGTTCATCGGCCTGCTGGTGATCTTCAACTCGCTGGCCGGCTGGATCTTCGACTTACACGATCAAGGCCTTCCCGAGCCCGTTCCCGCAGAAGTCGGTGCTGGCCACGCGCTTCTTCTCGGCGCACGAGCTGGGCTCGGTCGGCGTGGTGATGGTTTGCGTGCTGGTGGCGCTGTACTGCGTTCTTCCGCTTCACGCCGGTGGGCCTGGCGATGCGCGCGGCGGCGCAGAACCCCGACTCGGCGCGGCTGGTCGGCATCCGCGTGTCGTGGATGCTGGCCGTCGGCTGGGGCCTGGCCGCGGCGATCGGCGCGATCGCCGGCATGATGGTCGCGCCGATCGTGTTCCTCGATCCGAACATGATGTCGGGCATCCTGCTGTACGGCTTCGCCGCCGCGCTGCTCGGCGGCATCGACAACCCATGGGGCGCCGTGATCGGCGGGCTGATCGTCGGCGTGCTCGAGAACCTGCTCGGCGCCTACGTGATCGGCACCGAGCTCAAGCTCACGGTGGCGCTGGTGCTGATCGTCGGCGTGCTGACGCTGATGCCCAACGGCCTGTTCGGCAAGCAGGTGGTGACGCGGGTATGAGCAAGCGCCGATCGCGTCGCGTCTGGCTTGGATCGGCCTGGCGCTGGTGCTGGTGGCGGCGCTGCTGCTGCTGCCGTTCCTGGTCAAGAACTACCGCGTCTTCCAGTTCAACCTGGTGATGGTGTATGCCATCGCCGTGCTGGGGCTGAACATCCTGACCGGCTTCAACGGCCAGATCTCGCTCGGCCACGGCGCCTTCTACGCGATCGGCGCCTACGCCGCCGCGATGATGATGGACCGCGTGGGCTGCCGTACTGGGCCACGCTGCCGGTCGCCGGATTGCTGTGCTTCGTGCTCGGCTTCCTGATGGGCTTTCCGGCGCTGCGCCTGGGCGGGCACTACCTGGCGCTGGCGACCTTCGCGCTGGCGCTCGCCGTGCCGCAGCTGCTGAAGTACAAGCACATCGAGGACTGCACCGGCGGCGTGCAGGGCATCGTGCTGGTCAAGCCCGAGCCGCCCTTCACCTTCCGGCTTCTCGGGCAGGCCTTCAACTCCGACCGCTGGCTGTACTTCTTCACGTTGGCCGTCGCCGGCTGATGTTCCTGCTGGCGTGGAACCTGCTGCGCGGCCGCGTTGGCCGCGCGCTGATCGCGATTCGCGACCATCCGATCGCCGCCGCGGCGATGGGCATCAACCTGCCGGTGTTCAAGTCGCTGACCTTCGGCGTGTCGGCCGGCTTCACCGGCGTCGCCGGCGCGCTGGGCGCGGTCGCGATGGCCTTCGTGTCGCCCGACAGCTTCACGGTCGCCTGTCGATGACTTTCTGCTGGTCGGCGTGGTCGTCGGCGGGCTGGCATCGATCCCCGGCGCGTTCTTCGGCGCCCTCTTCATCCAGTTCGTGCCCAACATCGCCGACGAGATGTCCAAGTCGGCGCCGGCGGCCATCTACGGCATCTTGCTGATCGTTCTGATGTACCTGATGCCCACCGGGGTGATGGGCATGGTGCGGCAAACTGTGGGCGCGCTGGCGGCCGGGCGCCGCGCGCCTGCAAGTCAACGCTAATCCCGGCGTTGCGCGTTCTCTGTTCCACCCGATTTGACCAAGGAGATCCACGACATGAAGCTCAAGCCTTTCAAGTCTGGCCGTGCATCGGCATCGCCGCGGCCGCGATCAGCTGCCGGCCGTGGCGCAGAAGAAGTACGACCCGGGCGCCGACGACAAGGAGATCAAGATCGGCGACACCAAGCCCTACTCGGGCCCGGCGTCGGCCTACGGCACCATCGGCAAGGCGATCGGCGCCTACTTCGACAAGATCAACGCCGAGGGCGGCATCAACGGCCGCAAGATCAAGTTCATCTCGCTCGACGACGGCTACAACCCGGCCAAGACGGTCGAGAGGTGCGCAAGCTGGTCGAGGAAGACGAGGTGCTGTTGGTGTTCAACCCGCTGGGCACGCCGTCGAACACGGCGATCCACAAGTACATGAACACGAAGAAGGTGCCGCAGCTGTTCGTCGCCACCGGCGCCACCAAGTGGGGCGACCCGAAGAACTTCCGTGGACGATGGGCTGGCAGCCCAACTACCAGACCGAGGGCAAGATCTACGCCGCGCACATCCTGGAGACCAAGCCCAACGCCAAGATCGGCGTGCTGTACCAGAACGACGACTACGGCAAGGACTACCTGAAGGGCTTCGAGGACGGCCTGGGCGACAAGGCCAAGACGATGATCGTCTCCAAGGTCACCTACGAGGTCACCGACCCGACGGTCGACAGCCAGATGGTGTCGCTCAAGGCGCTCGGGCGCCGACACGTTCTTCAACATCACGACGCCCAAGTTCGCGGCGCAGGCGATCAAGAAGGCCGCCGAGATCGGCTGGAAGCCGACGCACTACCTGAACAACGTGTCGGCCCAGGTTGGCTCGACGCTAAGCCCGCGGGGCTGGAGAACAGCGTGGGCATCATCACCACGCAATACGGCAAGGACCCGACCGACCCGCAATGGGCCAACGACAAGGGCATGCTGGACTGGCGGGCCTGGATGGCCAAGTACTACCCGAGCGGCGACGTCAAGGACGCCAGCAACGTCTACGGCTACGCGCGTGGCGCATGACCGTGGTGCAGGTGCTCAAGCAATGCGGCGACAACCTGACGCGCGAAAACGTGATGAAGCAGGCCGCCAGCCTCAACATGGATCTGCCGATGTCGCTGCCGGGCATCAACGTCAAGACCGGTCCGAACGACTTCTACCCGATCGAGCGCGAGCAGCTGGCGCGCTTCGACGGCAAGACCTGGGTGCTGTTCGGCAAGGTCTACGACCCGTCGGGGAATTAGGCCCACCCCCGAGGCGGCCGTACAGCGGCCGCCTCCCCCTCAAGGGGACGACGCCAGCGGACCGGCGAAGCCGGTTCCGCGGCGTCCACTTGACGGGGTGCGGCGCCCGTGGCCGGACCGAGGACGGTCCGGCCCCTCGCTGACGATGAACTCGGCGCAGGCCGAGTTCATCGCCCCGCTCGGTCCTTCGCGTTCTGCGCCTCGATGCGCTCGCGCGCTTCGCGCCACTGGTCGGCGCTCCACTCGCGCAGCTCGTAGAAGTTGCCGCCGGTGGCCAGCGCGTTGCCGCCGTCCATCATGATGCTCTGGCCGGTGAGCCAGTCGCACTGGCCCGGCGCCATCAGGAACGTCGCCAGGTTCTGCAGCTCGTCGAACGTGCCCTCGCCGCGCCATCGGGTTGCGCTCGCGGCTGCGCGCGCCGGGCTCCTCGCCGGGATTGAGGCGCTTGCTCATGCCTTCGGTGGGAATCTCGCCCGGCCCCACCGCGTTGAGCCGGATGCCGTAGCGCGCCCATTCGACCGCCAGCGACTTGGTCATCACCTCGATGCCGGCCTTGCTCATCGCGCTCGGCACCACGTACGGGCTGCCGTTGTCGACCCAGGTGACGATGATGCTCATCACGCTGCGATACGGCGCGCCCGGCTTCCACGCGCCCGACTGCGCCTGCGGCCACCCAGCGCTTGCCGACCGCCTGCGTGACGTAGAAGGTGCCGTGGAAGACGATGTTGGCGATGGCGTCGAAGGCGCGCGGCGACAGGGTCTCGGTGGGCGCGATGAAATTGCCGGCGGCGTTGTTCACGAGGCCGGTGAGCCCGCCGCTCTGCCACAGCGCATCGACCATCTCGTCGACCGCCTGCGCGACGCGGATGTCGACGCCGAAGGCGTCGATGCGCCGCCCGGGAAACTGCCGGCGCCAGACTGCGGCCGTCTCGTCGCACACCGCCTGGCGCCGCCCGCAGATCGCGATGTCGGCGCCCAGCGCAAGAAAGCGCTCGGCCATCGCACGGCCGAGCCCGGTGCCGCCGCCGGTGACCAGAATCCGCTGGCCTCTGAGTAAGTCGATCTGGTACATCCGAGCTCCTGTTCAGCGGGCGGGTGTTTCGAACCGCGCCCCGGGCACGAAAGGCCTGAAGCCCATCGCTTCGTACAGCTGATCGGGCGCATAGGCAAAGCGGCCCTGAATCACCAGGCTGCCCTTGCGCACGTCGGAGATGTTCGTCGAAGGGTCGCCATCGACGAGCATCAAGTCGGCGGCGAATCCGCGTTCAATGCGGCCGCGTGATGCCGCCTCGCCGGCCACCTTGGCGCTGTTCCACGTGGCGATCCGAAGCGCCTCCGGGGCCGGGATGCCGCCTTGCACGTACAACTCCAATTCTCGGTGCAGGCCGATGCCGGCCCAGCCGTCGGTGCCAGGCACCAGCGGCACGCCGGCTCGATGCAACGCCACTGTCAATTCGAGCATGCGTTGGTACGACGTGCGAAAGGTCTTGAGCTTGGCGCCCTCGAGGTCCATATCGGCAGCGCGCAGCCCGCGCCGCCACAGCACCGGCAGATGGTCAGCTATCGCCACGAGTGACGGATTCGACTGCCCCTGCGCCTGCGTGAACATGGCCTCAAACGCCCCAACGGTCGGGTCGACCACGGTGCCCCGCTCGCGCAGCAGTTTGATGAAGGCGCGCGCCTTCGGGCTCTTCAGGTCGAGCGCCTGCCCGTCGGCCCCGACGCGTTCGAAGCGCATCAGCGTGCGCGTGTCGTCGCCCTGGCGCACGACGAAATTCAGCATCACTTGGTTGATGTGCGTGAGCTCGTCATATCCTGAGCGCACGGCTTCCTCGGCACGCATAAAGGCCGGCACATGGCCACTGACCCTCAGACCCTGGGCGTGTGCACGCTCGGCCAACGGCTTGACCCACTCGGGCCTGATCGAGTTGTAGAGTTTGATGCCGCGAAAGCCGCGCGCCACGTACCAATCCACCGCCTCAAGCCCAGCCTCTAGCGTGTCAACAACGAAGCCATTGCGGGCCGAGAACGGGCTCTTGCCCTCGATGAAGCCGGCTATGTGGATTGCCGGTCCGGCCAGCTCGCCGCGTTCGACGCGGCCCTTCAGGCGCAGGATTTCATCGTTCTGATTCGCAGGATCGCGGATGCTGGTCACCCCTGCGGCGAGGTGCGCCATGCAGATGCCTGCCCACAGGTGCGCATGCATGTCCCACAGACCGGGCAGCAAGGTGCGGTGGGCGCCGTCGACCACGCGATCGGGCTTCGCGCGAAGCGCCCCGGGCGGTGTGACCGCGCCGATGCGGCCGTCGAACAGCCACACGTCGCTGGGGCCGCGCATTCGGGCGGCCGGCGCATCGAACCAGCGCACGGCGCGGATCAGCGTCACGCCGTCCATCGGCATCGCCAGCCGCTTGCGCAGCAGCACCAGCCGCTCGTCGACTGCCTGGCGTTGCCGCTCCAGCAGCGCCGGCACAAGGGCCTCGTGGCCTATTTCAATGATCGACCAGCCTGGCCAGGTCTGCGCGAAAAACGCATTCGTGCCGTCATCGCGCACCCAGTAATACCAGGGATTCGCGTCTGCGCCGGTCACCACTGCCAGGGCGAGCGGCACCGGTCCGCTTGCTCCGGGCAGCGTGAGGCGCAGCTGCCGCTCGACGGTCAGTTTCAGGCCGCCAATCGTCGGCGCACTCGCACCCGGGCTCGCCAGCAGCCTGCGCACCAAGGCGTCGAAATAGGCGAAGGTGGCATCCAGGGGCATGAAGACGAAGTCGTCGGACACCGCCTCGTCGCCTTGGTCGACCCGCGACTGCCATTTTGCCCGGCCACCTTCGCGGCGATAGGTTTCGCGCATCTCGGCGCCGAAGGTGGAGCGGCCGGCGATGTCATAGGTCAGCGGCACGCCGCGCGAGTCGAGCGTGAAGCTCTCGCGCATGTCAGGGCCGCGGCCATTGTCGCGCCAGCTGAAGTCGGCCTCGATGCGGCCCTGCGCCGCGGTCTGCACCTTCAGATGGCCTGACGGTTGATCCTGCACCAGCACCACATACTCGGCGGCACGGCTGGAAAGGGCCGCGGCACCTAACAACAGCGCTGTGAAGATGATGCGTTGTGTGGACATGGTTCCGTCGCGATCAGGCGCTGGCCTTGGCCAGCGCCTGGTCAATGTCCCACAGGATGTCATCGATGTGCTCCAGCCCCACCGAGATGCGGATCATGTCGGGCTTGACGCCGGCGGCGAGCTGTTGCGCTTCGTCGAGCTGGCGGTGCGTGGTGCTGGCCGGGTGGCTGATCAGCGTGCGTGTGTCGCCGATGTTCACCAAGTGACTCATGAACTGCGCCGACTCGATGAACTTCACGCCGTTGGCGATGCCGCCCTTGACGCCGAAGGACAGCAGCCCCGAGGCGCCGCGCATCTGGCGTTTCATCAGCGCGTGTTGCGGATGGTCTTCCAGGCCCGGGTAGTTGACCCAGTTGACGGCGGGGTGCGCGCGCAGGAACTGCGCCACCGCGAGCGCGTTGCTGCAATGCCGCTCCATGCGCAGCGGCAACGTCTCCACGCCCTGCAGGATCTGCCAGGCGCTCATCGGCGAGAGCGCCGCTCCGAAGACGCGCAGCGCCTCCATGCGGCAGCGCATCGTGAAACCGAAATCGCCGAAGGTCTCGTAGAACCTCACGCCGTGGTAGCCGGGCGAAGGCTCGGTCATGCCGGGAAACTTGCCGTTGTCCCACGGAAACGTGCCGCTCTCGACCACGACGCCGGCCAGCGTGCTGCCGTGGCCGCCCAGGTACTTGGTGGCCGAGTGCACCACGACGTCGGCGCCGAGCGCGATCGGGTTGCACAGGAAGGGGCTGGGCACCGTGTTGTCGATCACCAGCGGCACGCGGTGCGCGCGGGCGATCTCGGCCACCGCCGCGATGTCGAGCACCACCAGGCTCGGGTTGCCCAGGCTTTCGGCGAACACCGCACGGGTGCGCGGACGCATCGCGGCGGCGAAGGCCTGCGGTTCGGTGGCGTCGACGAACGTCGTCTCGATGCCGAACTTGCGCAGGTTCACCGCCAGCATCGTGACCGTGCCGCCATACAGGGCGCCGGCCGCGACCACATGGTCGCCGGCCTGCAGGATGGTCATCAGCGCCATTGCCTCGGCGGCCATGCCGCTGGCGCTGGCCACCGCGGCGCGGCCGCCCTCGAGCGCGGCCACCCGCTCTTCCAGAGCCGCCACCGTGGGGTTGCTCAGCCGTGAATAGACGTTCCCGAAGGTCTGCAGGTTGAACAGGCTCGCCGCGTGGTCGGCCGAGTCGAACACGAAGCTCGTAGTCTGGTAGATCGGCAGCGCCCTGGCGCCGGTGGCGGCATCGGGGATCTGGCCGGCGTGGATGGCCAGCGTTTCAGGCTTGAACCGGTGGTCGGCCACGATCGTGCGCCTCAGGCCGGCCGGCGGGCCGAGATGACCCGGGTGTTCACGCCCACCCATTGCAGCCCGCCGAACAGGCGCGCGTGCTCGATCTTCACGCAGCGGTCCATCACCGAGTCGAGGCCGGCAGCGCGCGCCTTGGCGTCGGCCTCGAGTTTCTTCACGCCGATCTGCTGCCACAGGCATTTGGCACCGATGCGGATCGCGCTGTCGGCGATCGGGCCCACGTCCTCCGTGCGGCGAAAGACGTCGACGATGTCCACCGGCACCGGGATGTCCTCCAGCCGGGCATAACAGCGTTCGCCGAGGATCGATTCATAGCGCGGGTTCACCGGCACGATGCGGTAGCCCTTGCCCTGCATGTACTTGGCCGCGAAGTAGCTCGGCCGGTGCCACTCGGCCGACAGGCCCACCACCGCCAGCGTGCGGCTCGTGCTCAGGATGCGGCGCAGTTCGGCGATGTCGTCGGCCATGGCGGGTGCGGAATCGGCGGGAACCCCACTGTAGCGCCAGGACGGCCGTGCCACACTTACCCTGCAGTCCCCGCAGCCGCCAGCCCCGCATGCCGAGAGTCGCCCTGATCCACGCCCTTGCGCATTCGATCGCGCCGATCAACGACGCGCTGGCGCGCGACTGGCCTGAAATCCGGCGCATGAACCTGCTCGACGACAGCCTGTCGGCCGACCTGGCACATGCTGGTGCGCTCGACGATGCGATGACCGCCCGTTTCGTCGCACTGGGCGACTATGCCGCGGCCACCGGCGCGGACGCGATCCTGTTCACCTGCTCGGCATTCGGCCCCTGCATCGACGCCGTCAAGCTCCGGCTGTCGCCGCTGACGGTGCTGAAGCCCAACGAGGCAATGATCGACGAGGTCGCCGCCGCGCTGCGTGCGGACGGCGGCAAGGTCGGTCTCGTGGCCAGCTTCGCGCCGACGCTGGCGTCGATGCGGCCGGAGTTTCCGGGCGATCTGCCGCTCAGCACCATGCTGGCCGACGGTGCGCTTGCCGCGCTCGATCGCGGCGACGTCGAGGCGCACGACCAGGCCGCGCTGCGCGCCGCCCAGGCCCTGGCGGCACAGGGTTGCACCGTCATTGCGCTGGCGCAATTCAGCCTCGCGCGGGCACGCCCGCTGCTGGCCGCCGCCACCGGGCTGCCGGTGCTGACCACACCGGACAGCGCGATCCGGGCGCTGCGGCGTCGGCTTGGCGCGGCTTGATCCGGCTGGCCCGATTGCGAAGGTGGCTGCTACACTGGCTGCGGCCAGGAGAGAGTCTCGAATTCGAGGCCGCCGAAGGCGAAGAGCAGCCGGCAACGGGTGCTTCGAACGCTCAGGCAAAGAGGACTGGCCAGCGCTTCGGCGACGAGGCGTTTCCTCACTGGAGAGAGGCGGGGCTTGCAGCCCGCCCACCGAAGGGGCAAGCGGCCGCCGGCCATCCAGCGGCGCCGTCAATCTCTCAGGTAAAGCGGACAGCGAGGGCAAGCCCACCGCCGAGAGGCGGGTGGTCAAGTGGCCCTCGGGAGTTGTGTATGTCCGCCGACCTGTTAAAGACCCCGCTCTACGCGATGCATGTCGAGCTCGGCGCCAAGATGGTGCCTTTCGCCGGCTACGCGATGCCGGTGAACTACCCCGCCGGCATCATCGCCGAGCACAAGCACTGCCGCGAAGCGGCCGCGCTGTTCGATGTGTCGCACATGGGCCAGCTGCGACTGGTGGGCGACGACGCGGCCCGCGCGCTGGAGACGCTGGTGCCGGTGGACGTGGTCGACCTCGGCCTGCACAAGCAGCGTTATGCACTGTTCACGAGCCCCAGCGGCGGCATCCTGGACGACCTGATGATCACGCGCCGCGAGGCCGACCTGCTGCTGATCGTCAACGCCGCCTGCAAGGCCGCCGACACGCAGCACCTGATCGGCAGCATCGGCGCGCGCTGCACCGTGATCCCGATGCCCGACCGCGCGCTGCTCGCGCTGCAGGGCCCCAAGGCGGTGACCGCCCTCGCGAGGCTGAACCCCGAGGTGGCCCGGCTCACCTTCATGACCGGCGGCACGTTCGAGCTGGCTGGCATCGAGTGTTTCATGACGCGCTCGGGTTACACCGGAGAAGATGGCTTCGAGATTTCGGTCGCGGCCGAGCGGGCAGCGGCGCTGGCCCGGGCGCTGCTGCGCGAGCCCGAGGTCAAGCCCGCCGGCCTGGGCGCGCGCGACACGCTGCGCCTGGAGGCCGGGCTGTGCCTGTACGGGCACGATATCGACACCAAGACCACGCCAGTCGAGGCCGCGCTCACCTGGGCGATGCAGAAGGTGCGCCGCCCGGGCGGTGCTCGCGCCGGTGGCTACCCCGGCGCGGCGGTGGTCGAGGCGCAGCTCGCCAGCGGCTCGCCGGTCAAGCGCGTCGGTCTGGTCGGGCTGGAGCGCGTGCCGGTGCGCGAAGGCGCACCGATCGTCGACGCGCAGGGCCGCAAGCTCGGCCACGTGACCAGCGGCACGCTGGGCCCCACGGTGAATCAGCCGATCGCGATGGCCTACCTGGCCGCCAACCATGCCCAGCTGCACCATGAGGTCTACGCCGAGGTGCGCGGCAAGCGCCTGCCGATGCGGGTGAGCGCGATGCCGTTTGCGCCGCACCGCTACCACCGCGGCTGAAGGCCGCGCCCGATGCGGCATCATTTCGCACGCCGGCCGCCCCGCAGCAGCGCCGGCGCCCCAACTCAACCCCGACCGCGAACCCCGAAGGAGAACACCCATGACGACCATGTTCACGCCCGACCATGAGTGGATCAACATCGAAGACCACGAGGCCGCGGTGGTCGGCATCACGCCGCACGCGCAGGACGCGCTCGGTGACATCGTGTTCGTCGAGCTGCCCGAGGTGGGCCGCACCTACAAGAAAGGCGAGGTCGCCGGCGTGGTCGAGTCGGTGAAGGCCGCCGCCGACCTGTACATGCCCGCCGAAGGCGAGGTGGTCGAGGTCAACGAGGCACTGCGCGCCGACCCGGCGCTGGCCAACCGCGACCCGATGGGCGAAGGCTGGTTCTTCAAGGTGCACGTCACGCACATGGAAGAGTTCGACCAGTTGATGGATCCGCCCGCCTACGACGCGCTGCTGAAGACCCTTTGATCGCCATCGCCACTTTCCGCACCACAACATGTTGATGTCCGCACGCATGTCCCTTGCCGAGCTCGAGAACCCGTCCGAGTTCGTGGCCCGCCATATCGGCCCCGCCCCCGACGATCAGCAGCACATGCTGTCGACCATCGGCACCGCGTCGCGGCAGGCGCTGATCGAGGCCATCGTGCCGCGCTCGATCGCGCGCACGACGCCGATGCAATTGCCGCCGGCCGCGAGCGAGGCCCAGGCGCTGGCCGAGCTGCGCGCGATCGCCGAGCGCAACCAGGTGCTCAAGTCGTTCATCGGCCAGGGTTACCACGGCACGCACACGCCGGGCGTCATCCTGCGCAACATCCTCGAGAACCCGGCCTGGTACACCGCGTACACGCCCTACCAGGCCGAGATCTCGCAAGGCCGGCTGGAAGCGCTGGTGAACTTCCAGACCATGGTGTGCGACCTCACCGGCATGCGAATAGCCAACGCCTCGATGCTCGACGAGGCCACCGCCGCGGCCGAAGCGATGACGCTGGCCAGGCGCAGCGTCAGAGCCAAGAGCGACACGATCATCGTCGCCGGCGACTGTCATCCGCAGACCATCGAAGTCATCCAGACGCGTGCCGCGCCGCTCGGCCTGCAAGGTGCTGGTGGGCGATGCGCCGCAGCTGATGCAGCGCAGCGACTACTTCGCCGTGGTGGCGCAGTATCCGTCCACCGTCGGCGTGATCCACGACCTGCAGCCGTTCGTCGACGCGGCGCATGCCAAGGGCGCGGCGTTCATCGTCGCGGCCGACCTGCTGGCGCTGACGCTGCTGAAGCCCCCGGGCGAATCCGGCGCCGACATCGTGGTCGGCAACACGCAGCGCTTCGGCGTGCCGATGGGATGCGGCGGCCCGCACGCGGCCTACCTCGCCTGCAAGGACGAGTTCAAGCGTTCGATGCCCGGTCGCCTGGTCGGCGTGAGCGTCGACGCGCACGGCGACAAGGCCTACCGGCTGGCGCTGCAGACGCGCGAGCAACACATCCGGCGCGAAAAGGCCACCTCCAACATCTGCACCGCGCAGGTGCTGCTGGCGGTCATCGCCAGCATGTATGCCGTCTACCACGGGCCCGCCGGGCTGACGCGCATCGCGCGCCGCGTGGCGTGCCTGTCGGCGATCCTGGCCAAGGGTCTGGTCGGCATGGGCCATAAGGTGCTCAATCCGCACAGCTTCGACATGGTGACGGTGGACGCCGGCGCCGACTGCGATGCCATTGCCCGGCGCGCGGTGGCCGCGGGCGCCAACCTGCGCCGGGTCTCGTCCACGCTGCTGGGGGTGAGCCTGGACGAAACCACCACGCGCGCCGACATCGTGGCGCTGTGGTCGTGGTTCGCCAGGCCCGGCCAGAGCGCTGCCGACGGTCGAGGCGCTGGAGTCCGGCATCGAACCCAACCTGCCGCCGGGGCTGCGACGCACCAGCGCCTTCCTGACCCACCCGGTGTTCAACACGCACCACAGCGAAACCGAGATGCTGCGCTACCTGCGCAACCTGTCGGACAAGGATCTCGCGCTCGACCGCTCGATGATCCCGCTGGGCTCGTGCACGATGAAGCTCAACGCCACCAGCGAGATGATTCCGATCACCTGGCCCGAGTTCGCGCAGGTGCACCCGTTCGCACCGGCCGAGCAGCTGGCGGGTTATCGCCAGCTCAACGACCAGTTGTGCGAGTGGCTGTGCCAGGCCACCGGCTACGCCGGCGTGAGCCTGCAGCCCAACGCCGGTTCGCAGGGCGAATACGCCGGGCTGCTGGCCATCCGTGCGTGGCACGAATCGCGCGGCGACCGCGCGCGCCACATCTGCCTGATCCCCGAATCGGCACATGGCACCAACCCGGCCTCGGCGCAGATGGCCGGCATGCAGGTGGTGGTCGTGAAGTGCGACGCGATGGGCAGCGTCGACCTCGACGACCTGCGCGCCAAATGCAGCCAGCACCGCAGCGAGCTGGCCGCGATCATGATCACCTACCCGTCGACCTACGGCGTGTTCGAGCCGCGCGTGAAGCAACTGTGCGCGATCGTGCACCAGCACGGCGGCCGCGTGTACGTCGACGGCGCCAACATGAACGCGCTGGTCGGCCTGGCCGCGCCGGGCGAGTTCGGCGGCGACGTCAGCCACCTGAACCTGCACAAGACCTTCTGCATTCCGCACGGCGGCGGCGGCCCCGGCGTCGGGCCGGTGTGCGTGGTCGAAGACCTCAAGCCGTTCCTGCCGGGTGCGCCGGGGCATGCGACGAAGTCGCCGGTCGGCCCAGTGTCGGCTGCGCCGCTGGGCAACGCCGCGGTGCTGCCGATCTCGTGGATGTACATGCGCATGATGGGCGCCGAGGGCCTGCGAGCGGCGACCGAATGCGCGATCCTGGCCGCCAACTACGTGGCGGCGCGGCTGGCCGATGCCTACGACATCCACTTCAGCGGCGACATCGCCGGCATCAAGGGCGGCGGCGTCGCGCACGAGTGCATCCTCGACCTGCGCAAGTTCAAGGAGACCTGCGGCGTCACCGCCGAAGACGTCGCCAAGCGCCTGATCGACTACGGCTTTCACGCGCCGACGCTGAGTTTTCCGGTGGCCAACACGCTGATGGTGGAGCCCACCGAAAGCGAGCCCCGCGTCGAACTCGACCGCTTCTGCGACGCGATGCTGGCGATCCGCGACGAGATCCGCAAGGTCGAATCCGGTGCCTGGCCGCGCGAGGACAACCCGCTGAAGCACGCGCCGCACACCGCCGCCGCGCTGCTGGCCAATGACTGGGCCCACGCCTACACGCGCGAAGAGGCCGCCTTCCCGGTCAAGAGCCTGCGCCGAGGGAAATACTGGTCGCCGGTGGCCCGCGTCGACAACGTCTATGGCGACCGCAACCTGTTCTGCAGCTGCGTGCCGATGAGCGCCTACGCAACCGACTGAGCGGCGTGGAACCCTGGCCGTCGGTCGGCTTCGACGAACTTGGCCGCGACGCGCGCGGCTGGCTGGTTCCTACCGACGCCTGGTGGCGGCGCCAGCTCGCGCGGCCCGAACTGGCGCCGTTGGAGCAAAGCTGCGCGGCCGAGCGTGCGCTGCATGCGGCGCTGAGTGCGGCGCCAGCGCGCGCGGTGTCCGAGTCCGAACTCGAATGCCTGGCCGACGCCGATGCACGCGACAACTACCGCGTCTTCCTGCGCCTGCGCGACCGCGTGTTGCAGGCCGGCTCGATCGAGGCGGCCTACGTCGGCCTCTTCGGCGGTGCCGGCGTCGACATCGCACCGCTGTTCGTCGACCTGATGGCACAAGCCATTCTGCGCGCCCTTCTCGACGCGAGCGACGATGCGCTCGAGTGGCGGGCCGCGCAGATGCTGTTCCGCCCGCAGCGCTGCACGTCGATCGACGGCCGACTGCTGGCCGGCGACCGCGACACGCTGGACCTGCTCAACGACACCGGCGGCCTCGGCCAGCTCGGGCGGCTGCTGTCGCAGGCCGGGGCGGCGCCACGCGCCTTGCAGCTGGAGGTGTTGTCCGACGACAACGCCGTCGCCTACTTCGCGCAGGCGGAACGGCACCGCTTCCTGCTCGACCTGACGGCCGAACTCGAACGCGACCTCGGGCACGGCGTCGCACTGCGGCTCGCGAACGCGCGCTCGGGCCAGAAGGGGCTGGCGCGCGTGCTCGAACGCTGGGTGGCCCACCTGCTCGGCGTGAAGGTGCGCATCCGGCCGCTGGCGCGCATCGACGACGCAAACTGGCGCTGGCACATCGGCCTCGACGCTGTGGCCACGGCCCTGCTGAACGACCTGTACGAGGGCCATGAGGCCAACGACGACGAACGCCTTCAGCGCGTGGTCTGCCTCTTCCGCCTGGACTTCGATTCCGCCGCCGACATGCGCATCGACCTTGCGGGCTCGCCCGTCTACCTCGGCGCCGCCAAGGACGCCGCCGGCCTGATGCGTCTGAAGCCGCAGAACCTGCTAACGAACCTGCCGCTGGCCGGGCGGTCGTGAACGCCGAGCCAGGCCGCTACCCGAGGCAGGATTGCCGCCGTCGACGATCGGCATCGGCCAGAGGTCCGGTCAGGAGCCTCTGACCGACGCGTGCGTCCGACGACCCCGGTCCGCAGCAGGGCATGGACTTCGCTCATGACTCGCCGCCTCGGCACGGCGCGTGCCTTGCCCCGACAATGCGCCTTCGTCGTCAAAAGGTTGTGCAGACGATGGCCGTCTCCGTCTTCGATCTCTTCAAGATCGGCATCGGCCCGAGCAGTTCGCACACCGTGGGCCCGATGCGCGCGGCGCGGCTGTTCGTGCAGCGCCTCGCGCACGACGGCCTGCTCGAGCGCACGGCGCGCGTGCAGATCGGGTTGTACGGCTCGCTCGGTGCCACCGGCAAGGGCCACGGCAGCGACAAGGCGGTGCTGCTGGGCCTGACCGGGCATGAGCCCGACACCGTCGACGTCGATGCCGTGCCGCAGTTGCTGGCGGCGATGCGCAAGTCCGGCCGCATCGCGCTGCTCGGCCGCCACGAGGTGGCCTTTGCCGAGAAGGACGATCTGAAGTTCCACCGCCTCGAATCCCTGCCCTTCCATGCCAACGGCATGCGCTTCGTCGCGCACGATGGCGCCGGCGCCGAGCTGGCCAACCGCACCTACTACTCGGTGGGCGGCGGCTTCGTGGTCAGCGACGAGCTGGCGGCCGACGGCAGCAAGCAGAAGGTGATCGCGCCCGACACCACGGTGCTGCCGCACCCGTTCCACAGCGGCGAGCAGCTGCTTGCGCTGGCCACCGAGCACGGCTGCAGCATCGCCGAGCTGATGCGCCGCAACGAGCGCCACTGGCGCAGCGACGCGCAGATCGACGCCGGCCTGCAGCGCATCTGGCAGGCGATGCAGGACTGCGTGGTGCGCGGCCTGCGCGCCGAAGGCGTGCTGCCCGGCGGCTTCAAGGTCAAGCGCCGCGCCGCCGCGTTGCACCGCGCGCTGACGGCCAACCCGGAGGCGGCGCTGCGCGACCCGCTGCAGGTGCTCGACTGGGTGAACCTCTACGCGCTGGCGGTCAACGAGGAGAACGCCGCCGGCGGCCGCGTGGTCACCGCGCCGACCAACGGCGCGGCCGGCATCGTGCCGGCGGTGCTGCACTACTACAGCCGCTTCGTGCACGGCGCCAGCGCGGCCGGCGTCTACGACTTCCTGCTCACCGCGGCGGCGATCGGCATCCTCTACAAGGAGAACGCGTCGTTGTCGGGCGCCGAGGTCGGCTGCCAGGGCGAGGTCGGCGTGGCCTGCTCGATGGCCGCCGGCGCGCTGTGCGCGGTGCTCGGCGGCACGCCGGCGCAGGCCGAGAACGCCGCCGAGATCGGCATGGAGCACCACCTCGGCCTGACCTGCGACCCGGTGGGCGGGCTGGTGCAGATCCCGTGCATCGAGCGCAACGCGATCGCGTCGGTGAAGGCGATCAACGCCGCGCGCATGGCACTGCGCGGCGACGGCACCCACTACGTATCGCTCGACAAGGTGATCAAGACGATGCGCGAGACCGGCGCCGACATGATGACCAAGTACAAGGAGACCGCACGCGGCGGTCTCGCGGTCAACATCGTCGAGTGCTGAGCGCGGACGATGGGCCGCGCGCCCAGGGCGGTCGAATGCTCGCCGAGCGATCGGCGAGCCTCGCACGCCGACCGCTCAGGGCAAAGCGAGCGCGTCAGGTCGGCGTGCCGCCCCGCGTCTCCACGTACACCGCGTACAGCGACTGGCTGCCGGTCATGAACAGCCGGTTGCGCTTGCTGCCGCCGAAGCAGACGTTGGAGATGATCTCGGGCATGCGGATCCAGCCGATGCGCTTGCCGTCGGGCGCGAACACGTGCACGCCGTCGAAGCCGTCCCCGGCCCAACCCATGCCAGCCCAGACGTTGCCGTCCTCGTCGCAGCGGATGCCGTCGGCGAAGCCGGTCTTGCCGTTGAACACCATCTCGGCGAACACCTTCGGATTGCGCAGCCGCTTGCCGTCGACGTCGTAGACCCAGATCACGCTCTTCGCGTTCGGGTAGTGCGAGACACCGGTGTCGGCGATGTAGCACTTCTTGTAGTCGGGCGAGAAGCACAGGCCGTTCGGCTTGAACGGCTCATCGGCCACCTTCTCCACCTGGCCGGGGCCGTCGATGCGGTAGACCGCCTCCTTCTGGATCGGCTGCGGGCTGTTGGCGCTTTGCGGCAGCCGGTTGCCCTCGTACTCCATCAGGCTGCCGTAGCCCGGGTCGGTGAAGAACATCCAGCCGTCCGGATGCACCATGCCGTCGTTGGGCGCGTTGAACTCCTTGCCGCCCGCCTTGTCGGCCAGCACGGTGACCTTGCCGCTGTGCTCGTAGCGGATCACGTTGCGCGTGCCGTGGCAGAACGAGATCTGCCGCCCTTGCATGTCGAAGGTGTTGCCGTTGGCGTTGCCCGACGGATAGCGGAAGCGCCGACCCACGTGCCCGTCCTCTTCGGACCAGCGCAGGCACTCGTTGTTCGGGATGTCGCTCCACACCAGGAAACGGCCCGATCCGTTCCAGGCCGGACCCTCGGCCCACATCGTGCCGCGGTGCAGGCGCACGATCGGCGTGTTGCCGAGCTTGTACTTGAAGCGCGGGTCGAGCCCGATGACGTCGGGCTCGGGGTAACGCACCGGCGGTGCGTCCGGCGAATAGCGGTCCATCGCCTGGGCGAATGCCGTGCTGGAGGTGCTGGCCGCGAATGCGGCCAGGCCCGCCGTGCGCAGCAACGCACGGCGCTGCCGGATCTTGAGCGACGCGTCGTCGGGCTCGGGCGCAGTCAGGTCGACCAGGCGCATGGCTTGCACATGTTCCATCGTGAGTCTCCTCATTGGTTTTCGAGTGCCCATTCGCACCCGGTTTTGCACGGTTGGTTGACGTCCCCTCCGGGGTGGCGAGTTTGCACCGGGCTCCGCGATAGATCAAGGTGGAAACGTCGATACCACGGCCGTCGATCGCGCGCCCGAAATGGCGCGCGCGGCGAGAGACTCACGCGCGATCGGCCGGCACCGGCATCGCCGATCCACCGCCGGCCGTCGACGCGGCGGCCCGCCTGTCGCGCACCAGCAGGCTGTAGATCACCGGCACCACCACCAGCGTCAGCAGCGTCGACGTGATCACGCCGCCGATGATCGCGCGGCCCATCGGCGCCTGGATCTCGCCGCCGTCGTTGAGCGCGAGTGCCAGCGGCAGCATGCCGAAGACCATCGCGGCGGTCGTCATCATGATCGGCCGCATGCGGATCAGCCCGGCCTGCAGCAGCGCCTCGGGCACGCTCGCACCGCCCCTGCGGGCGTGGTTCGCGAAATCGACCAGCAGGATCGCATTCTTGGTCACCAACCCCATCAGCATCACCAGGCCGATCATCGAGAAGATGTTGAGCGTGCTGCGCCACAGCAGCAGCGCCAGCATCACGCCGATCAGCGCCAGCGGCAACGACGCCATGATCGCGATCGGCTGCACGAAGCTGCCGAACTGGCTGGCCAGCACGATGTAGATGAAGATCACCGCCAGCGCCATCGCGGCCAGCATCGCGGCGAACGCCTCCTGCTGGTCTTTGGTCTGGCCGCCGACGTCGAAGCTGAAACCGGGCGGCAGCGTGGTGCGCTCGACCAGCTTTTGCACATCGGCGCCGACGTCGCCGGCCGGGCGCCCCTGCACGCCGGCGAAGATGGCCTCGCGGCGCTGCAGGTTCTGGCGCCGGATCACGTCGGGGTTGGCCACGGCGTCGATCGTCGCCACCGCCTCGAGCGCGATCGGCGTGCCGTCGCGCGCGAAGGCCACCGGCAGGCCGCGCATCTGGTCGATGCGCTCGCGCTGGCTCTCGTTCAGGCGCAGCAGCACCTCGACCTGTTCGCCGTCGGCGCTGGTCCAGTGGGTGGCGACCTCGCCGTTGACGTAGGTGCGCAGCGACGACGCGAGCTGCGTCGCCGTCAATCCGAGCTCGCGCACGGCATCGGGCTTCAGGCGCACCGCATAGGCCGGCAGCCCGGGCTTCACCGACAGCTCGACGTCGGCGATGCCGGGGATGGCCTTCACCTGCTCCGCGAATTCGGTGGCGATGCGTGCCAGGCCTTCGGCGTCGCTGCCGAGGATGGCCACGTAGATCGGCCGGTCGAAACCCACCGACACCTCGATGCCCGGGATCTTGGCGATCGCCGCGCGGATGGCGTCTTCCACCTCCTTCTGGCTGCGCCGCCGTTCGGTGCGGTCGACAAGTGCGATGTTCAGCGTGGCCTGGTTGCGGCCGACCGAAAAACCCTGCCCTTGCCCGCCGACGTTGGTCGACAGGGTTTTGACCTCGGGAAACGCCGCGACGATGGCCTCGACCTGGCGCACCTTGGCATCGCTGCGCTCCAGGCTCGCCCCCACCGGCATGCGCAGCGCCAGCTGCGTGAAACTCTGGTCGGTCTGCGGGATGAACTCGCTGCCCACCAGCGGCGCCAGCGCAAGCGCCGCCACGAAGCTGAGCGCACCGACCGCCACCACGATCCCGCGCGGCCCGATGACGCCGTAGCGGCGACCCGAAAACACCCAGCGGATCAGGCGCTCGTAGGCCACGTGCAGCAGGTCCATCGCACGGTCGGTGGCCCGCATCAGTGCGCCAAGCAGCGGCAGCCGGCGCAGCCGCTCGGCCGGAGGGTCGCGCCAGACGGCCGACAGCATCGGGTCGAGCGTGAAGCTGACGAACAGGCTCACCAGCACCGCCACCGCCACGGTGATGCCGAACGGATAGAAGAACTTGCCGACAATGCCGCCCATGAACGCCACTGGCACGAACACGGCGCACAACGCGAAGGTGGTGGCCATCACCGCCAGGCCGATCTCGTCGGTGCCCTCGCGCGCGGCACGATGGTGGTCCTTGCCGAGCGCGACGTGGCGCACGATGTTCTCGCGCACGACGATCGCGTCGTCGATCAGCAGCCCGATGCACAGGCTCAGCGCCATCATCGTCATGAAGTTCAGCGTGAAGCCGAAGGCGTTCACCGCGATGAAGCTAGATATCACCGCGATCGGCAGCGTCAGCCCGGTGATCACCGTCGAGCGCCACGAGTGCAGGAACAGGAACACGATCGCGATGGTCAGCAGCGCGCCCTCGATCAGCGTGCGCTGAAGGCCGTTGAGCGCATCGCGCACGAAATCGCTCGACGCATAGATCAGCCGCAGTTCGACGTCGGAGGCCAGCGACTTGCGCACCTCCTGCATCGTCGCCTTGACAGCCTCGCCGGTGGCCACCACGTTGGCGTCCTGCTGCTTGAACACGTTGATGCTGACCGCGCGCTGGCCGTTGATGCGCGCCAGCGAATCGGGTTCGCGCTCGCGTTCGACCAGCGTGCCCAGATCGCCCAGCGTCAACGCCAGCGCACCGCGCCGTGCCACCACCGTCTCGGCAAAGCGGCGCGGGTCGCGCACCCGTCCCTCGACGCGCAGGATCGCGTCCGTGGTGCGGTTCGACAGCAGGCCCACCGGCTGGTCGGCGTTCGCGTCGCGCAACGCGGCTGTGATCTCGGCCGGCGTGATCGCAAAGGCCCGCAGGCGCGCCGGGTCGAGGTCGATGCGCACCTCCCGCGTCGCCAGGCCCGACAGGTCGACCTGCGCGACCCCTTCGACGCGGGTCAGGCGTCTGGCCACGATCTGCTCGGCCAGGATCGACAGCTCGCGCGGCGAGCGCGACGGCGACAGCAGCGCCATCACCACCACCGGCTGTGCGTTATCGGTGTTGAAGCGCGCGATCGTCGGCGCCTTGGTGTCGCGCGGAAACTGCGCCTGCACCAGCGCCACGCGATCGCGCAGCTCCTGCATGCCGCGGTTGATGTCGGCGTTCAGCGTGAACTCCACGCTGGTCTGGCTGCGGCCTTCGAAGCTGCGCGAGGTGATGCGCTTGACGCCGGCAATCGCGTTCAGCGCCTCCTCCAACGGCTTGGTCACCTCGCGCTCCACCGCCTCGGGCGACGCGCCGGGGTAGCGTATGTCGACGAAGGCGCCCGGCACGGTGATGTCGGGCATCTGTTCGACGCCCAGCCGCGCATAGGAGAAGACACCCAGCACGCACAGCGCGACCATCACCATCGTCGCGAACACCGGGTTGGCGATCGACACGCGCGTGATCCACATCGCAGCGGCCCTTTCGTGTGGCGGATTGAGCCCGCTGCCGGTCAGCGCGCCGGCACCGAGGCACCGGGCGCGCCCTCGCGAGGCGAACGCTCGGCCACGACCCGCGCCTTCCTGCCTTCGCGCAGATTGTCGAATCGCGCCGCCAGCACCTGCGCACCGGCTGCCAGGCCACTGACCAACTCGACGTGGCCGCCGGCCTCGTCGCGACGGCCCAGCGTGACCGCGCGACGCAGCAGCGCGCCGTGGTCGATGAGCCAGACAAAGTCCTGGCCTGCCTGGCTGCCCACCGCGGCGAACGGCAGCGCCAGCCGCGGCTGGTTGTCCGGCAGGTCCACCGTGGCCAGCGCGTACTGGCCGGCGCGCAGCGCTTCGTGGGGATTGGGCAATTCGATCGTCACGCCGATCGACCGCGTACCCGGCTCGGCCGCCGGCGCGACGCGCGCCAGCCGGCCCTGCACCGGGGCCGCGACGCCTTCGACGCGCAGGCGCACCGGCATGCCGGGTGCGAGGCGCGCCACCTCGTGGGTGCCGACCGTTCCCGCCAGTTCCAGCCGCGACAGGTCCACGATGGTCAGCAGCGGCTGCTCCTGCGTGACCTTCTCACCCGGCACGACATGGCGCTTGGCCACGATGCCGCCGATCGGCGCTGCCAGCGCCGCCTCGCGCAGGCCGACGCGCGACACGTCCAGCGAGGCCTGCGCCGCGTTGAACAATGCCCGGGCGCTGTCGAGCTGGGCGCGCGAGGCGTCGAGCGCGATCGGCGAGATGAACGATTGCGCGGCCAGACGTTCGTTCGACGCGTGGCTTCGTTCGGCCTGGGCCAGCGCGGCCCGCGCCGCCTCGACGTTGGCGCCGCGTTCGGCGCTGCGGCTGGCCAGCTCGGCCAGGTCGATGCGGCCGATCGGCTGGCCCGACCTCACGCGCGAACCCTCCTGCACCGTCAGCGCCACCAGCGTGCCCGCGGCCTTGGCGCGCACGATGGCCGTGTTCGGCGCGACCAGCGGCCCCGAGAACTCGACCCGCGAGGCCATCGTGCGCAGTTCGGGCTGCACCACCTCGGCGGGCAGGAACTCCAGCGTCACCGTGGCCAAGTCGTCCTTGCCAGACCCGTTCATCTTGCCGCGCGCCACCACCACCGCCGCGGCGATGCCGATCGCGATCGCCACGCCGGGGCCGATCAACCAGTGTGTGCGCATGCGGACGGCCCTCCTGCGGCTCGGTCGCTCCCATGAAGCCTCGGCAGTTTAGGCATATGGTGCGCAGCGCGGGGCAATCTGCGACGAAGCGCAGGGCCGTTGTGATGAACCGCGATCCGGAGCGACGAGCCCGCCCGGCGGGGCCGCCGGCGGCATCAGAGCGCGGCGTGCGCTCTCAGGGCGTGGTGCTGCGAGCGCAGCACGCACAGCGCCGACAGCAGCGCCGACGCCGCGGCCGCGCCGAACACCGCGGGGAACCCCCAGCGCTCGATCAGTGCGCCGCCGGCCACACCGCCGATGACGCCCGAGGCGCCATAGCCGATGGTGCTGTACAGCGCCTGGCCGCGCCCGCGCAACCGGCCCGGGAAGTAGCGTGTCACCAGCGCAATGCAGGCGGCGTGCTGCGCCGCGAAGGTGACTGCGTGCGTCGCTTGCGTCAGCACCAGCGCGACCACGTTGCCGCCGCTGGCCGCCATGACGCCGAAGCGCAGCGCGGCCAGACTCGCGGCGAGCAGCAGCCAGCGGTGCAGCGACAGGCGCTCGAACCAGTGGCCCTGGTACCAGAAGAACGCGATCTCGACCAGCAGGCCCACCGTCCACAGCAGGCCGATCGCCGACTCGTTCATGCCGTACGAGGCGGCGAACAGCGAAAAGAAGGCGTAGATGCTGGTGTGCGCCAGCACCACCAGGAACACGCTGGCGAAGAACCAGGCCACCTCGGGCCGGCGCAGCACCGCCATCGCACCGGGCGCCGCGGCCTCGCCATGCGCGCCATCGCGGGCCTGCGGCAGGCGCCACAGCGACCAGGCGAGCAGCGCCCACATGCCGCAGACGATCCACGGCCACGAGGGCAGACCGAGTCGTTGCAGCACGAAGCCGAACACGATCACCGACAGCATGAAGCCGATCGAGCCCCAGACCCGCGTGCGGCCGTAGCGGCCGCCTCCGCCGCCGCTGGCCATGTTGAGGTGGTGCGCGAGCGAGGCCTCGGTGAGCGGCATGACCGCACCGTTGGCAATGAACAGCAGCGCAACGCACAGGCTCACCGCCGCGATGCCGAAGCGCCCCGTCAGGGCCAGCGCGAGCGCGGTGACGGCGCACGACACCCCGGACACCCTGAGCAGGGCCTGGCGCTGGTTGGTGTGATCGGCCAGCCAGGCCCAGCCGTACGGTGCGAACACGCGCGTCCACGACTGCAGCGACGCGATCGCGCCGATCGCCAGCGCCGACAGCCCGAGTTGCTGGAACCACAGCGGCGCGTACAGGGAGTAGACCCCCATCGCCGCGAAGTAGCAGAACCAGGCGCGCGCGTAGGGTCTGAGCGCGTGCGCGGTCGTCGGTCATCGGCGCGGCGCGCCCGGCGCCGCCGCCGGGATCGGCGCCACGCCGAGCGACACGTCGCCGTTCTGCGCGCGCTGCCGCAGCGCATGGTCCATCACCACCAGCGCCAGCATCGCCTCGGCGATCGGCACCGCGCGAATGCCCACGCACGGGTCGTGACGGCCGTGGGTTTCGACGGTGGTGGCAGCGCCGGCCCGGTCGATCGACGCGCGCGGCAACCGGATCGAGCTGGTCGGCTTGATGGCGATCGAGACCACCAAATCCTGCCCGGTCGAGATGCCGCCGAGCACGCCGCCGGCGTGGTTGCTGCGAAAGCCCTCCGGGCTCAGTTCGTCGCCGTGCTCGCTGCCCTTCTGCGTCACGACGCCGAAGCCCGAGCCGATCTCGACGCCCTTGACCGCGTTGATGCCCATCATCGCGTAGGCGATCTCGGCGTCGAGCTTGTCGAACAGCGGCTCACCCAGCCCTGCCGGCATGCCCTGGGCGACCACCATCAGGCGGGCGCCGCAGGAGTCGCCGCTCTTGCGCAGCGCATCCATGTGCTGCTTCGAGCCGCGGCACGATCGACTGCGTTGGGCGCGAAGAACGGGTTGCCGGCAATGTGCGATTCCGATTCGAACGGAATCTCGATCTCGCCCAGCTGGCTCATCCAGCCGACGAAGCGCAGGCCGTGGTGCTGCTGCAGCCATTTCCTGGCCACCGCGCCGGCGGCCACCATCGGCGCCGTCAACCGCGCCGAGGCACGGCCGCCGCCGCGCGGGTCGCGCAGGCCGTACTTGCGCCAGTAGGTGTAGTCCGCGTGACCGGGGCGAAAGGTGTCGAGCAGGTTGCCGTAGTCGCGGCTGCGCTGGTCCTCGTTGCGGATCAGCAGCGCGATCGGCGTGCCGGTGGTCAGCCCTTCGTAGACACCCGACAGGATCTGCACCGCGTCGCTCTCGTTGCGCTGCGTCACGTGGCGGCTGGTGCCGGGCCGGCGGCGGTCGAGGTCGGGCTGGATGTCGGCCGCGCTCAGGGCCATGTCCGGCGGGCAGCCGTCGATCACGCAGCCGATGGCCGGACCGTGGCTTTCGCCGAAGTTGGTGACGCGAAACAGGTGGCCGAAGGTGCTGCCGGACATCGTGCGGGCTCTGCAGTTGCGCACGGACCCGAACGGCCGCGCGTCGTGCGATTGTCGCAGCCCGGCGGTCGGGCCGGGCGCGGCCCGGCCCCGGGGGCACTCAGAGCTTGGGCGCGCGGGCGACTTCGGCGTCGGCGTCGGAATCGACCGGCCAGTCGCGGATGTAGGCCTTGAGCATGCGGTTCTCGAAATCCTGGCTGTCGACCACCGCCTTGGCCACGTCGTAGAACGAGATCACGCCCATCAACGTCTTGTTGTCCATCACCGGCATGTAGCGCGCATGGCGCTGCAGCATCATGCGGCGCACTTCGTCGATCTCGGTCTCGGGCGTGCAGGTGAGCGGCGCATCGTCCATCACCGATCGGATGAGCAACTGGCCCACGATGCCGCCGTTGGCCACGATGGCGTTGATCACCTCACGGAACGTGAGCATGCCCACCAGCTCGCCATGGCTCATCACCACCAGCGAGCCGATGTCGCGCTCGGCCATGGTCTGCAGTGCTTCGGCCAGCGGCTGCTCGGGTGACCCGTGTACAGCGTGCCGCCTTTGACCCGCAGGATGTCGCTGACTTTCATGACTTGGCCTCCTGGACTGGATTCGGCGCCCCCGGGAAAAACATAGCACACAATGCCCTGCAACAACAGCGGAGGCCCCCATGCCCGGAGCGAGCGACCCCGGTTTCGACACGCTGGCCCTGCATGCCGGCGCCGGCGCCCGACCCGGCCACGGGCGCGCGCGCGGTGCCGATCCACCTGAGCACCTCGTTCGTGTTCGAGAACAGCGAGCACGCCGCGTCGCTGTTCAACATGGAGCGCTCGGGCCATGTGTACAGCCGCATCAGCAACCCGACCAACGCGGTGCTCGAAGAACGCGTGGCCGCGCTCGAAGGCGGCGCGGGCGCGATCGCCACCGCCAGCGGGCAGGCCGCGCTGCACCTGGCGATCGCCACGCTCGCCGGCGCCGGCTCGCACATCGTGGCCAGCACCGCGCTGTACGGCGGCTCGCACAACCTGCTGCACTACACGCTGCGCGCGCTTCGGCATCGAGACGACCTTCGTCAAGCCGGGCGACATCGACGGCTGGCGCGCCGCGATCCGCCCGAACACCAGGCTGCTGTTCGGCGAGACGCTGGGCAACCCGGGCCTCGACGTGCTCGACATCCCCACGGTCGGCGCGATCGCGCACGACGCCGGCCTGCCGCTGCTGGTGGATTCGACCTTCACCACGCCGTGGCTGATGAAGCCCTTCGAGCACGGCGCCGACCTGATCTTCCACTCGGCCACCAAGTTCCTGTCGGGCCACGGCACGGTGATCGGCGGCGTGCTGGTGGACAGCGGCGCTGTTCGACTGGGACGCGTCGGGACGCTTCCCCGAACTGGCGCAGCCCTACAGCGGCTTTCACGGCATGGTGTTCAGCGAGGAAAGCAGCGTCGGCGGCTTCCTGCTGCGCGCGCGCCGCGAGGGCCTGCGCGACTTCGGCGCCTGCATGAGCCCGCACACCGCCTGGCTGATCCTGCAAGGCATCGAGACGCTGCCGCTGCGCATGGCGCGGCATGTCGAGAACACGCGCAAGGTCGTCGGCTTCCTCGCCGCGCACGCGATGGTCGCCCACGTCGGCTACCCCGAGCTCGAAGGCCACCCCAGCCACGCGCTGGCGAAGAGGCTGCTGCCGCGCGGCTGCGGCTCGGTGTTCAGCTTCGACCTGCAAGGGCTCGCGCAAGCAGGGCCAGGCCTTCATCGAGGCGCTGAAGATCTTCTCGCACCTGGCCAACGTGGGCGACTGCCGCTCGCTGGTGATCCACCCGGCGTCGACCACGCATTTCCGCATGGACGACGCCGCGCTGGCCGCACGCCGGCATCACGCCGGGCACGATCCGCCTGTCGATCGGGCTGGAAGATGCCGACGACCTGATCGACGACCTGAAGCGCGCCTTCAAGGTGGCAGAAAAGGTGGCGGCATGAAGCTGCATGGTCAACGGCCGCGAGGCCTATGCCTACACCGGCGGCAAGCCGCTCGATCCGCCGCTGCCCTGCGTGGTGTTCATCCACGGCGCGCTGCACGACCACAGCGGCTGGACGCTGCTGGCCCGCTGGTTCGCGCACCATGGCTTCGGCGTGCTGGCGGTCGACCTGCCCGGCCACATGCGCAGCGCCGGCCCGCTGCTGCCCGATGTGCAGGCGCACGCCGACTGGGTGCTCGCGCTGCTGGATGCGGCCGGCATCGGGCAGGCCACGCTCGTCGGCCACAGCATGGGCTCGCTGATCGCGCTCGAGGCCGCCGCCCGCGCGCCGGAGCGCGCGAGTCACCTGGTGATGATCGGCACCGCCTACCCGATGAAGGTCAGCGACGCGCTGCTGGCCACCGCGCGCGAGCATCCGCTGCGTGCGATGGACATGGTCAACAGCTGGTCGATCTCGTCGCTCGCCACCAAGCCCGGCTTCCCGGGCCCGGGCAGCTGGTTGCACGGCAGCAAGCTGGCGCTGATGCGCCGCGTGCAGGCAGCCGGCGGCGGCGCCAACCTGTTCCTGCACGGTTTCGAGGTCTGCAACCGCTATGCCGGCGGGCTGGAGGCGGCCGCGCGCGTGCGCTGCCCGGTGACCCTGGTGCTGGGCGCGCGACGACCAGATGACGCCGCCAAGCGCGCCGCAAAAGAAATCGCCGCAGGCCTTGCGCGCACGGGTCGTCACGCTGCCGAGCGGGCACCACCTGATGGCCGAGGCGCCCGACGCTGTGCTGAAGGCCGTGCGCGACGCGCTGGCCGCGCCCGCGGCCGCAGCCGTTTAGCGACCCGCCGCGGCGGGCGCCACCGCAGCGCCTTCGATGCCGTGGCGCGCCAGCGCTTGGGCGACGAAGCCCGAGGCCTTCATCGCCTCGACGAATTCGTGCAGGTAGCGCGCGCCGGCCTCGCGGCCCCTGGGCGTGGCCATTGCCTGGTTGATGACCATGAACCGGCCCGGCAGCAGGCGCAGGCCGGGCAGGCGGCGCGCGTCGGCCTCGAGCTGCTGCTTCACGCCCGCGGCGACGTCGAGCTGCTGGGCCAGGAACAGGTCGGTCACCGCCGGCGACGTGGGGGCGTAGACGATGCGCGCGCGTTTCAGTTCGCGCGACAGGAACAGGTCGTACGCGCTGCCCTTGCCGACTGCGATGCGCACGCCGTCGCGGTCGACGTCTTCATTGCGCCGGATCGGCGAATCGGCGGTCACCAGATAGGCGCCTTCGATGATCACGTAGGGCGGCGACTGCAGCATGTCCTGCCCACGCGCCGGGTCGATCGCTACGTAGGCCACGTCCCAGCCGCCCGAGCGCGCGGCCTCGACGACCTTGCCGGCCGCATCGAACGTGATCAACTCCAGCCCCACGCCCAGACGCTTTGCCAGTTCGCGCGACAGGTCCACCGACACGCCGCGCGGCCGCCCGCTGGCCGGATCGCGGGTGGCCAGGATCGGATTGCCGTAGTTGATGGCCGCTCGCAGCGTGCCGTTCGGGGCGAGTTCGGCAACGGCGGCCGGCGGTGCGCTGGCCGGTGTGCCGCATCCGAGCAGGCACGCGGCGCCAAGGGCGGCGAGCATCAGGCGGACCATGGCGTGTTTCGATGGGTCACAAGACGCCAAAGTCTAGCCGCACAGGCCGCCAAGCCCGTGCCACGCGGCGCGGCGCCGATCAAGTCAACAAGGTCACCACGATCAGCACCAGCGCCAGCGCCTGGAAGGCCACCCGCAGGGTCATCCATTGGCCGCTGGTGTGGCGTGCGACCACGCCATGATTGGCCATGGCGCCGATGCCGAAGGCCAGCGACGCCACCACGCCGAGCATGGCCAACACGATCAGGAACGTCATCATGCTCATGATGTTTCCTTCACTTCAATGGCGGCCCGGGGCGGCCACGTCCGTGGCTCTGGTCGCCATCCGCCCTGGCAGACCCACCGTGCGTGGCAAGCTACTCCGAGCACTGCGACCGATATTGATCTGTCGCAACAAAGGTCGCGCGCGCTGCTGACAGGCGATCGCCGGCGGGCGCGAAACGGAGCACCCGCCCAACTGGCGGCCCCTCGCCGTCGCCGGTTTGATGCCGCGCCTGGCCGATCAGCCCAGTGCTTCGTCCATCGCCTTGCACGACGGCGAGCACACGGCCTGAGCCTTGCCCAGCACCTTGCGCGTCTTCATCATCGAACGAGGCCTGTGCTTGCCGCACAGGAAACACGACATCGTGGCTGCACCGAAGGTGGTGGTCGCCTTGAACGGCGAGCCGGACACCTTGCTCTTGTATCGCAGGCCGTCGGGCAGCACGGCCGTCTTGGCGTCAACCTTGGCCATGGTGGGGGTCCTGATTCATCTGCTGCATCTGGGGCGTATTGTCCCTCATTGCAAGGGCACCCTCCCGGCGCGATCTGGGCGGGCCGCGGCGGCCACCGGGGCGCGGCCCAGCAAAGTGATTCCGTCGAGCACGCGGCCCGGCCCGTCCGTGCCGGCCGAGCTGCCGGCGCGGCCCGGGGCCCGTCAGAAGCGCTAGGCGCCGGTGACCGAAGATGCGCGAGCACCGCCCGCGCGCCAGCCCGAGAAGGGAAACGCCGGCGGCTGGCGGATCAGTCGATGACCTTGCGCACCACGAGCTGACCGAGCATGAGCAGCCCGAGCGACATGGCCAGCAGCGCCGCCGGGAAGCCCAGCGCGTGCACGGCGGCGCCGAACAGCGGCGGCCCGAGCCCCTGCCCGCCGAAGAAGCCGCAGGCAAACAGCGCGACTGCCGAACCGCGAGCCGACGGCGCGAGCTCGGTGGCCTCGGTCTGCAGCGAGTTGTGCAGCATGTAGTAGGCCAGCCCGGTGCCCATCATCGCCAGCGCATACAGCCACCAGACCGGGAGCACGACCAGCGCGGCATAGAGCAGCGCCACCGCGGTCGACCCGGCGAGGCACATCAGCCGCACGCCCAGCCACGCGATGATGCGGCGCACCAGCAGCGCATACACGAGCCCGCCAATGCCGAACGCGCCGAGCACCAGACCGGCCTGCGCCGGCGCGCCCGCTGCGGGGCTGCCGGCGCGCTCCATCAGCAGCTGTCCGACATAGGGAAAGACACCGAAGACGAGCACGCCCTCGGCGATCACGGCGGCGTACAGCCAGGCCGCCTTCGGGTTATCAAACACGTGACCATACAACGACACGAACGACGCGTGCGTGCCGCCCGCACCGGTGCCGGGCAGCGGCTGCGGCCGACGGATCGCCCACCACGCAAGCGCCGAGGCCGCGACGGCTGCCGCGGCGGCGATCCACAACGCGCTGCGCCAGCCGAACGCCGAGTTGGCGAAACCCGCCACCACCGAGCCCAGCATCTGGCCGGTGATGATGGCCAGCAACATGCGGCCGATCATCACCTGGCGATTGAGCATGTCGTAGGCATCGCCGAGGCCGGCCAGCACCAGCGGGATCAGCCCGCCAGCGAATACCCCGGCCGCGACTCGCGTGGCCATCAGCAGCTCGAAACTCGGCGCCAGCGCGCCCAGTACCAACGCGGCCGCCATGCCGGCCACACACACCCGGATGCAGCGTGCCTTGCCGAAGCGGTCGCCCAGTGGGCCGAGGAACGGCTGCGCCAGCGCATAAGGCAATGCGTAGGCCGAGCTCAACATCGCCGCGGCCGCCGGCGTGATGGCGAACTGCGCCGCCACCGGCAGGATCAGCGGATCGATGATGCGCAGCGCGAAGCCGCTGGCGAAGGCGCAGACCGCGAAGACGAGAAAGACCGGGGGCATCCGCGCCTGAAGGTCACTCCACCTTGGCGCCGGACGAGATGACCACCTTCTCCCACTTGGCCGTCTCGGCCGCGATGACCCGGCCGAAGTCCTCCGGCGTGCCGCCGATCGGCTTGCCGCCGAGCTCGGCCAGGCGCTCGCGCATCTTCGGATCGGCCAGCGCGCGGTTGATCTCGGCGTTGACCTTGTCGATCACGTCGCGCGGCGTGCCCTTGGGCATGCCGATGCCGAACCATGCGGTGGCCTCGTAGCCGGGCACCGTCTCGCCGACGGTGGGCACGCCGGGCAGCGTGGGTTCGCGCGCCTTCGGAGGTGACGGCCAGCGCGCGCAGCTTGCCGGCCTTGATATGCCCGATCGACGACGGCAGGTTGTCGAACAGCACGTGCACCTGACCGCCCATCAGGTCGGTCAACGCAGGGCCGGCGCCCTTGTACGGCACATGCAGCATCTCGCAGCCGGTCATCGACTTGAACAGCTCGCCCGACAGGTGCACCGAGGTGCCGCTGCCCGACGAGGCCATGTTGATCTTGCCCGGGTTGGCCTTGCAGTAGTCGATGAACTCCTTCACCGTCTTGACCGGCAGCGACGGCGTCACCTCCATCACGTTGGGCGTGCGCACCAGCCCCGCCACCGGCGCGATGTCGCGGATGAAGTTGTAGTTCAGGTTCTTGTACAGCGTCGCGTTGATGCCGTTGGCCGGGTTCACCAGCAGCATCGTGTAGCCGTCGGGCGGCGAGTTCACGACGAACTCCACGCCGATGTTGTTGCCCGCGCCGGGCTTGTTCTCCACGATGAAGGGCTGGCCCATCTTTTCGGTGAGCCACTGCGCGACGATGCGCGCCAGCACGTCGGTGGTGCCGGCCGGTGGGTAGGGCACGACCCATTTCACCGGCTTGACCGGATAGTCGGCGGCCAAGACGGCGGCCGGAGCCGACACGGTGGCGACCAGCGCGAGAGTGACGATGCGAGCCAGTTGATACACGGAAACAGCTCCTGCAAGAGATTGGGGAACATGCATGGCGCGAACGATACGACAACGGCGACCCCCGGTGTGCCCAGGGGACCTCGGCACCGGCACCCGTGTTTACCCGGTCGATCGGGCCGCGGCACTGATCATCGCGGGGGATTCGCCGGCGACCGAACGCTCGACAGATGCTCGAGCATGTCCGACACCATGGCGCCGAGCACGAATCGAGGCTGCCAGCCCCAATCGGACCGCGCCTGCGCGTCGTCGATCACCTGCGGCCAGCTGTCGGCAATGGCTTGCCGGAAGTCGGGCTCGCAGCGCAGCACGAAGCCCGGCAGGTGCCGCGCGATCTCGTCGGCGATCTCGCGCGGCGTGAAGCTGCAGCCGGCCAGGTTGTACGAGCCGCGCTCGCGAATGCTCGATGCCGGCGTTTCCATCAGCTCGATCGTCGCGCGAATGGCATCGTCCATGTACATCATCGGCAGCCGCGTGTCGTCGCGCAGGAACGAGGTGTAGCGCCGATCCTTCAGCGCCGCGTGGAAGATCTCCACCGCGTAGTCGGTGGTGCCGCCACCGGGTGGTGTCTTCCAGCTGATCAGTCCGGGGTAGCGCAGGCTGCGCACGTCAACGCCGTGGTTGGCGTGGTACCAGGCGCACCAGCGCTCGCCGGCCAGCTTGCTGATGCCGTACACGGTGCTCGGATCCATCACGGTGTGCTGCGCCGCGGTGGCCGGTGTCGTGGGCCCGAACGCGGCGATGCTGCTGGGCCAGAACACGCGTTCGAGCTTCGTCGCGCGCGCCAGCTCCAGCACATTGAGCAGGCCGCCCATGTTGAGGTTCCAGGCCCATTGCGGGTGCTTCTCGCCGCTGGCCGACAGCGCCGCGGCGAGGTGGTAGACCTGCGTGACGCGATGCCGCTGGGCCACGGTGCGCAGCGCCGCGGCATCGGTGACGTCGAGCATCTCGTGCGCCAGGTCGCGCACGCGACCCTCGGGTGCGAGATCGCTCGTGATCACGGCATCGACGCCTGGGCGCTCGGCCAGTGCGGCGGCGAGTTCGGTGCCGATCTGGCCGTTGGCACCGATCACGAGGATGCGGGCACCGGTCACTGGATCAATCCCAGCTCGCGGCCGGCCTGCTGGAAGGCGGCGACCGCCTTCTCCAGGTGCGCACGCTCGTGCACCGCGCTCATCTGCACGCGGATTCGCGCCTGGCCTTTGGGCACCACCGGGAAGAAGAACCCCACCACGTAGATGCCGAGTTCGAGCAGCCGCGCGGCCAGCCGCTGCGCCTTGGCCGCGTCGTAGACCATGATCGGAACGATCGGATGGGTGCCGGGCAGGATGCCGAAGCCCGCAGCCTGGATGGCCTGGCGAAACCAGCGCGTGTTGTCGTCCAGCTTGTCGCGCAGCGCGGTGCTGGCCTCGAGCAGGTCGAGCACGGCGATGCTGCCGCCGACGATCACCGGCGCCACGGTGTTCGAAAACAGATACGGCCGCGAGCGCTGGCGCAGCAGCTCCACCACCTCGCGCCGCGCCGCGGTGAAGCCGCCCGAGGCACCGCCCAGCGCCTTGCCCAGCGTGCCGGTGATGATGTCGATGCGGCCGAACAGGCCATGGTGCTCGTGCGTGCCACGCCCACGTGCGCCCATGAAGCCGCTGGCGTGGCACTCGTCGATGCCGAGCAGCGCGCCGTGCGCGTCGCACAACGCGCGCATGCGGTCGAGCTGGGCGATGGTGCCGTCCATCGAGAACACGCCGTCGCTGAACACGAGCTTGAAGCGCGCCCCCTCGGCAGCGGCCGTCTGAAGGCAGCGCTCGAGGTCGGCCATGTCGTTGTGCCGATAGCGGTAGCGCCTGGCCTTGCACAGGCGGATGCCGTCGATGATCGAGGCGTGGTTCAGCTCGTCGCTGATCACCGCGTCATCCTCGCCCAGCAGCGGCTCGAACAGGCCGCCGTTGGCGTCGAACGCGGCGGCGTACAGGATCGCGTCCTCGGTGCCGACGAAGCGCGCGATGCGCGACTCCAGCGTTTTGTGCAGGTCCTGCGTGCCGCAGATGAAGCGCACCGAACTCAGGCCGTAGCCGTGCGTGCGCAGTGCCTCGTGCGCGGCCTCGATGACCTTGGGATGCGACGACAGGCCGAGGTAGTTGTTGGCGCACAGGTTGATCACCTCGCGCCCGTCGGCGGTTCTGATCAGGGCGCCCTGCGGGGTGGTGATGATGCGTTCGCTCTTGTACAAACCGGCCTGGCGCAGCGCGTCGAGCTCGCGTTGCAGGTGGGCGTGGAAGCTGTCCGGGGTGGCGGGGTTCATGCTGGATTTCGCTTTCGTGCGGCGCGATGCCGCGGTGGTGCAGTGATTCAGAACAACTCGGCCAGGCGCATGCTGCCGAATGCGGCGCGCGCACGAAAGCTCTGCGTCGACGGCGTCGGTTCGAGCAGCATGCTGTCCACCAGCGGCGCGGCCAGCGTGGTCTGCGCATCGGCCAGCAGCACGTAACGGCGGGCACCCTCCTCGTCGAGCCGCCCGGCCCAGTCCAGCGCGACCAGGCTTTCGAGCACCGGCTCCACCTGCAGCGGGTCCACTCGCACGGCGCCGGCCAGATCGTGCGCCGTCAAGCCCTTCTTCGCGCTGCCGCGCGCCCGATTCAGTTCGCGCAGCAGCGCGACGGCCAGCGCGAAGCGATAGCCTGGCGTGTCGGGCACCCGCGCCACGTGCATCGACAGGCTGGGCGCGTAGGCGGCGACCACGGCGCCGAGCAGCACCACCACCCAGCCGAGGTAGATCCACAGCAGGAAGATCGGCAACGTGGCGAATGCACCGTAGATCACCGAATAGGTCGGCACCAGGCTCACGTACCAGGCCAGCAGCCGCTTGGCGACTTCCATGCCCACCGCCACGAACAGGCCACCGGCCCAGGCGTGGGCCCAGCTGACATGGGTGTTGGGCACGAATCGGTACAGGCCAGCCATGCCGCCGGCCAGCAGCGCGAACTCGATGGCGGCCAGCAGCATCGTCACGCCGCCCGGCAGGGTGTCCACCAGGCCGCGCGACGCCGAGATCGCGTACGAGGTGAGCGACAGGCTGACGCCCAGCACCAGCGGGCCCAGCGTCAGCGAGGCCCAGTACACCAGCAGGCGCTGCGCCAGCGGTCGCGGCCGGCGCACGCGCCAGATCGCGTTGAGCGTGCGGTCGATCGTGAACACCATCGCCAGCGCCGCCACCAGCAGCGCGATCAGGCCGACGCTGCCCAACTTGCTGGCCTTGGCCGCGAACTGCGTCAGCGCCGACAGCACCGGCTTGGCGAGGTTGTCGGGCACCAGGCTCTGCAGCAGGTACGTCTCCAGCGCGGACTGGAAACGGGCGAACATCGGGAACGCGCTGAACGCCGCCAGCATCACCGTCACCAACGGCACCAGGCCGATCAGCGTGGTGAATGTCAGGCTGCTGGCGGTGAGGCCGAGCCGGTCTTCGCGGAAGCGCTGGCGCAGCGTGCGCAAGGTGTCGAACCAGGGCCAGGCGCGCAGCGACCGCCACAGGCCCGCCAGTTGCGCGGGCCACGCGCCCGGAGAGGTTGCCGTGTTCATGGCGTCTATCATGCCAGCCGTCATGCAGCTTCCACGTGCCGACTCGAGCCTGGTGCGCCCCACGCGCGCCGTGGTGGTGGCCGCGCTGCTCGGCCTGATCGTGCTCGGGCTGGCCTGGGAGCTGTGGCTGGCACCCACCGGCGCTCGCTCGCTGGCGCTGAAGGTGCTGCCGCTGGCGCTGCCACTGACCGGCGTGCTGAAGCTGCGCCTGTCGAGCTACCGCGTGCTCAGCCTGCTGGTGTGGCTGTACGTGGCGGAAGGATCGTTTCGCGCCGTCACCGACGCCGGCGTCTCGGCCCGGCTGGCGTGGCTCGAGCTGGCGCTGTGCGCGGTGCTCTTCACCGCCTGCGTGCTGCACATTCGCTCGCGCATGCCCGCGCCCGCGGCGGCCGTCGCATGAACGGCGCGCTGCTGGAGGCGTTGCGCGCCGCGGTGGGCGCCGCGCAGGTGTTGACCGACGGCGACCTGTCGGCCTATGAGCTCGACTGGCGTCGGCGCTGGCGCGGCCGCTCGCTCGCCGTCGTGCGGCCGGCGACCACCGACGAGGTCGCCCTCGTCGTGCGCGCCTGCGCGGCGCACGGCGCCAGCGTGGTGCCGCAGGGGGGCAACACCGGCCTCGTCGGCGGCGGCGTCACCGACGCCAGCGGCACGCAGGTGTTGCTGAGTCTGGCGCGCATGCATCGTGTGCGCGGCATCGATGCCGCCAATTCGACCATCACCGTCGACGCCGGCTGCGTGTTGCAGGCGGTGCAGCGCTCGGCCGAGGCCGCGGGGTTCTTGTTTCCGCTCAGCCTGGCCGCCGAAGGCAGCTGCACGATCGGCGGCAACCTGGCCACCAATGCCGGCGGCACGCAGGTGCTGCGCTTCGGCAATGCGCGCGAGTTGTGCCTGGGGCTGGAGGTCGTGAACGCGCAGGGCGACGTCTGGGACGGCCTGACCGGCCTGCGCAAGGACAACACGGGCTACGACCTGCGCGACCTGATGATCGGCAGCGAAGGCACGCTGGGCATCATCACCGCGGCGACGCTGAAGCTCTTCCCGCAGCCGGCCGCGCGGCGTCACCGCGCTGGCCGCCTGCCACGATCTGGGCGCCTGCGTGGAGCTGCTCAAGCTGGCGCAGCAGCGTCTCGGCCCGGCGCTGACCGGCTTCGAAGTGATGGAGGCGTTTTCGCTGGCGCTGGTGGCGCGCCACTTCCCGCAGCTGCCGCGTCCGCTGCCGCCGGCGCCGTGGACAGTGTTGCTCGAGGCCAGCGACAGCGACGGCGAGCAGGCGGCACGCGCGCGCTTCCAGGCGTTGCTGGAAACCGCGCTCGAACGTGGCCTGGTGTTCGACGCCGCGGTGGCCGAGAGCATCGCGCAATCGCGCGCGCTGTGGCACCTGCGCGAGTCGATTCCACTGGCACAGGCCGAGGAAGGCCCCAACATCAAGCACGACATCGCGTTGCCGGTGTCGGCCATCGCCGACTTCGTGGCCCACACCGACGCGGCGCTGACCCGGGCGTTCCCCGGCGCGCGGCTGGTCAACTTCGGCCACCTCGGCGACGGCAACCTGCACTACAACCTGCAGGCCCCGGACACGGTGCCGCCGCAGGACTTCCTGGCACGGCACGAGCACGCCGTGAACACGATCGTCTACGACGCCGTCACTGCGCGCGGCGGCTCGATCTCGGCCGAGCATGGCATCGGCGCGCTCAAGCGCGACGAACTGGCGGTGCGCAAGAGTGCGGTGGCGCTCGGCATGATGCGCGCCATCAAGCTCGCCCTCGACCCGAAGGGCACGCTGAACCCCGGGCGCGTGATCTGACACGCCGCGACGATGCCGCGGGCGTCAGCGCGCCTGCAGCAGGCGTTGCGTGTTGAGGCCGTCGGACAGGCCGAACTCGAACTGCCCGCCCGCCGGCACGCCGAGCAGCGGCAGCGTCAACTGTCCGCCCCGAGCATCGATCGCCAACGCGGTGCGGGCCACGCCGACATGGGTGACGGTGAGGTAGGCGTGGCGCTGCACGTCCCAGGCCACCTGCAGGACGCCGGCCTGCTCGGTGGCCTGAAGCAACGGCGTCACACCCTCGCCCGCTGGCGACAACGCGCGGGCGCGCGGCTCGCGCAACACCAGCACGCGGCCGTCGCGCAGCACCTCCAGCCTGGCGATCGCGCCTGGGTGCGGCACCGTGAAGGCGAAACGTTCGTGCTGCGGCAGGTGATCAACCTCCTTGCCGGCAAAGCGGTATTCGAGCACCGCGCCGAGCTCGGGCGTCACGCGCAGCAGATAAGGTCCAGCGCCGGGTGTGCGTGGTGTGCCGGTACTCGACTTCACCGGATTCAGGCGCAGGCCCTGCGCATCGATCTCGCCGCTGACCAGGAGCAGATCCTGGGGCGCCGGCAACGCCAGTGCCAGCTCGGTGGCGCCGGCGGCCAGCGCGCGATCGGCCGGCGTCAGGTGGACCTGGACGCGGCGATAGTTGTAGTCGGAGAACCAGTCGCCGTCGCAGTAGCTCATCGCGTCGTGCACCGTGGTCGGGGTTGGATCGATGAAGCGCCGGGCGGCATCGTCGTAGCCCCAGATGAAGCGGCTGCCGGCGCCCATCTGCGCGTTGGCGTAGGGGTAGTTCGGGTCCGGCGACGACGGGTTGCCGCACGGCGCGTGCGCCAGGCTCAGGTTGTGCCCGATTTCGTGCAGCATGGTTTCGCGCACGATCGTCGGGCTGTTGGGCAGGTCGAAACCCACCGCGGCGTTGCCGGGGCGAAAGCCCATGCCCGACAGGCCGAACGTGCGCTTGGGGATGAATCCGAAGTAATAGGTGCGCGACGACGCGTTCTCGAGCAGGTGCAGATCGTCCAGCTCGCCCAGGATGCGGCTGAACGCGGTGTTCCATTCGGTGTCGGTGGTCGGCACCGCCGTGACCAGCGACGACACCATCGGCACATGGTCCTGTCGCGCCACGCCGGCGACCGGCAGGCGCGTGCGCAGGAACGACTCCGCGCCCGCGACCGCCTGACCGACCGTGCCGGCGATCTGGATCGGCACCGCCACGAGGCGCAAGTCGACGCCACCACCCACGCGCGGCGTCACGGCGACGGAGTTGGTCGCCGCGGGCGTCAGCCGCGGCGACAGGCGCACGCCGCTGCGCACCAGGTCGGGCGGAATCACCGCGCTGTAGCTGTCGGCAAAGCTCGGGCGCGTGGGCGCGGTGGTCGGCAGGTTGCCGGTGGGTGCGGCCAGCGGCAGTTCGCGCAGCAGCACCCCGGCGGCATCTTCGATGCGCAGCACGCCGCTGGGCTTGCCGCTCGACGTGCTGGCCGCTACGACGTTCACCTTGGCCAGCGCCGCCCGATTGGCGACCAGTACGAGCTCGGCATCCTGACTCGGAAACAGCATGGCCTGGGCGAACTCGACACCGGCAATCGTCACGGTGGTTGCCGGGCTCGGTGCGGGCGCGTGGTGCGGGTGCCGGAGCAGGCGCCGGTGCCGGTGCCGGTGCGGGTGCGGGTGCGGGTGCGGGTGCGGGTGCGGGTGCGGGTGCCGGTGCGGGTGCCGGTGCGGGTGCGGGTGCCGGCGCGGGTGCCGGCGCGGGTGCCGGCGCACCGGCGGTCGGCGGCGTGGTGCGGTCCGACTCGGCGCCACCGCAGGCCGCCAGATTCAGTGCAGCCACGGCCAGGAACAGGTGCGCTACGGGAGACTTCATGGGTTGGTGGCCATCTGGAGGCCATGCCGGGATCGGATCGAAGCCGCCACCCTAGCCAATCGACCCGTCGCCGTGTGCGGCGCGTGGCGTAACGAGTGTGTCGGTTACGCTGCGCGTGTTGCAGGCCACGCCGGCGCGCCGCCTCGGGCGATGCGGCTGGCCTGAACCCGTCCGGCCAGGCGGGGTGAGGCTACTGGCAGAGCCCCAGTATCTTCTGCTCGGTGGAGCAGGCTTTGGCCGGCTTCGACGCGGCCTGTGCCGTCCCGCAGCGACCCAGCTCCCTGGCCGTGGGCCCGAAGTAGGTCCAGCCCTGACCGAGCTGGGGCATCGTCAACGACACCTCCTTCCACTTCGGGTGGCCCTGCGTCTGCAGTTTGTCGAAGTTCTGGCACAGCGACTTCGCGAACTGCGCGAGGCGGGTCTGCGTGGCGTCGCGGCTGTAGTCGTAGGTCACCAGGTAGGCCTTGACGGCCAGTCCCGCGATGTCCTCCGTCAGCAGGTTGGGGTAACTGGCGGCGCGAACCGTGGTGGCGAAGTAGGTCTTCAGCGCCACCTTGCTGGCCGGGTGCTCGACGTCCAGCTTGAGCAGCTTGATCAACGCCCTGGCTTCGGGCTTCATGTCGACCAGCAGTTTGGCAGGCTGACCCAACACGGCGACGACAACGTCGATCGACTTGTCGCCGGTCAGCTTGACCAGTGCGTCCTCGTTGCTGAGGAAGGACAGGCGGTCGTCGCCGATGCTGCGCCCGAACATCTGCCGGTATATCGTGGTGGCCGACATGGCCGTGCCGCTGCGCAGCGGGCCGACGTTGATCGTGCTGTCGCGGATCTCGTGGATGAAGTTCAGTGGCGAATCGGCCCGGACGATGAAATACACCTCTTCGTTGTACAGCGGCAGGATCACCCGCAGCGGCCGGATGATCGACGCGGCATTGGTGTCGCCCGCGTTGCCCTGATTGATGAACGCCTGGTAGACGTCCGATTGCACGAGCGCGAACTTCACCCCTTCTTCGTAGCGAAGGCGATGGATATTCTCCGCCGACCCTGCAGACGGCAATGCGTCCAGATCGATGTTCGCCTGCGGCGCGATGAACTTCGCGAGATCACGCCCGATCTGGATATAGGTGCCTCGCTCGGAGGCGGTGACGATCTTGAAGGGCGTCGCCGCACTGGCGACGGCTGCCCCCAACAACAACAATGCCCTCACGATCAGGCCTGCGCTCACGCGACCCCAGCTGTGCATCGTCATCTCCCGGTTGGTTTTGCGCCTGGTGCACACAGCGACATTGCATCCATCGCCGGCGTGCATTCGGCCGGCGCGGCTGCCGCCGCTGTCGCGGCCGACCGCGTCGGGCGACCAGTCGCAGCGATGCCCCGCGTGGCAGCCGGCGAAGGCGGCGCCGTGACTGGCACTGTCTTGCTTCGCACGGCGGCGTTCTTGATCTGATCGCGCGGATCTCGCGGCGACTTCGGCGGCACGAGCTCACCCGCACTGGCAGCCGTCCCGTCGGCTGCGGTCCTGTCGGAGGGCGTCTGCAGCAGTCTGGCGGCAATCTCAGCGGCTTCGCGTGCCGCGGCGTCCACGTTGGGGGCTCGAGCAGCCACCGGCGATCGTGATTCCTGCGCTGGCGGCGCAGCAGTGCCGGCGGCGACGTCCCGCCGGTCGGATGACGTCCACACCCAGATGGTCATGGCCAGCGCAACAAGTCCACCGGCACCGACGAGCACCAGCATCCCGGCGCGCGAGCGTTGCGCCCTCTGATCGCCGAGTCCGACGGCGGGCGCAGCCAGCGACGCGAGGTGTGATGCCGGATGGGCCAATGCACCGCCATGGTCGCCAACCGCGTCGACGACCAGCGAATGCGGCGGCAGCGAGTCCGCGTCCACGACGTCCGTGAGGTTGGGTATCGACGACGGCTCGAACGCGGGCGCCGCCGCCGGGGCGGGTGTCGGCGCCTTCATCTCCGGAGTCGGCAATGCGGCCCCACAGGCCTGGCAAAAATGGGCATCGGCGTCGTTGACCCTGTGGCACGACGCGCAGAAACGGCGCAGCAGCCCGGCACCGCAGCCGGCACAGAACTTTGCGTCGTCCGAGTTCGGACGGTTGCAGTTCAGACAGAACAATTGCATCAATTGCGTATCGCGTCGGACTTGCGAGCAATCTCCACCGCAGCGGAGCGCCCGTCGCCGCATCCACCGGCGGCAATCACGCGTCCCCCATGGCGGATGGTGAACCAACCGCAGGCCCGACACAAGCCGTCGGCGCACCCGATTCGGGGGCTGCAAACCCTCGGGCTGGGCGGGCTCGAAAGCCCGACCGATCGCCGTGCGACTACTGAACCGGGCCGTCGAGCCCGCGGGGCAGCGGCATCGACACGACCTCGATGCCCTCTTCGAGCAGCTCCAGGCGCTGCTCTGGCGTGGCTTTGCCGCGAATGCCGCGTGGCGGGCCTTCACCGTAGTGAATGCGTCGCGCCTCCTCGGCAAACCGCTCGCCGACGTCTTCGGTGTTGGTGATCACGTGGCGCACCGCCTGCAGCCAGGCGGCCTGCACATCGGGCAGAGCCACGGCAGTGGTCTCGTTCGCCTGTTGCGCAGGCGCCTGAACCCCCGAAAGGTTCAGCCGGGGCGCGCTGGGCAGGCGCGTGACGATGCGGTCGGCGCACAGCGGACACTCGATGAGCGCGCGTCCGTTCTGGTCGATGAAGTCCTCCTCGGAGGCAAACCAGCCTTCGAAACCATGTCCGTTGGCGCAACGCAGGTTGAGAACCTTCATCGTGCCGCCATTATCCCGCGCGGCCGCTCACGGCGGCGTGAACCAATGCAGAGGCCAGGCGCCGGCGTGCCAGCGCTGCAACCACAACAGCGCCACCTGCGTCTTGGCGTCGGTGACCGCGCCGCTCGCAACGGCCGCGTCCAGCTCGCCTGGCGTGAGCAGGGCACAGGTCGATGAGTTCGCCATCGTCGAGCTGGCGCGGGCCGGGCGTCAAGCCGCGGGCGAACCAGATCTCGATGATCTCGGTGGAATAGGCCATCGCGTTGTGCGTGATCCCGGCTCGCGCCCATTGGCTGGCGCGGTAGCCGGTCTCCTCGGTCAGCTCGCGCTGTGCGCAGACCAGCATGGGTTCGTCGGCGTCGATCTTGCCAGCCGGAAACTCGAGCACGACGCGGCCGATGGGGTAGCGGAACTGGCGCTCCATCACCAGCCGGCCGTCGTCGAGAATCGGCACCACGACCACCGCGCCGGGGTGCACGACGTATTCGCGCGTCGCATGCCGGCCGTCGGGCATCGCGACCGTGTCGCGACGCACGTCCAGCAGCCGACCGTTGAAGACCTGTTGGCCTTGAACGAACCGTTCGAGCAGATGGGCGTCGGCCGCGTCGACCTGCGGCGCCGTCGCGCCGCGCGCCGGCGCGTTGTCGCCGCTCAACTGGCCAGTGCCTTCAAGATCGCGTCGCGGCACAAGGCCATCAGGCCGCCGGGCAGCAGGCCGAGCACGATCACCGCGCCGCCGTTCAGCGCCAGCACCGCACTGACGCCCTGGTGCCGCTCGATCGCCGGCGCGCCGGCCGCCATGGCATCGAAGTACATGACCTTGACGATGCGCAGATAGTAGAACGCGCCGACCAGCGACATCATCACCGCCACCACCGCCAGCACGATGTAGCCGGGCACGTTGGTGGTCACCAGCGCCTGCAGGACCGCCAGCTTGCCGTAGAAGCCCACCGTCGGCGGCACGCCGGCCAGCGAGAACATGAACAGCGACATCACGCCGGCAAGCCACGGCGCGCGCTTGCCCAGGCCGGCCAGATCGCTGATCTCCTCGCTCTCATGGCCCTGCCGCGACAGGTACATGATCATGCCGAAGGTGCCGAGCGTCGTCAGCACATAGGTCACGAGGTAGAACATCGACGAGCTGTAGGCGTTGCCCGCCGACAGCGTGTTGCCGGTGACCACGCCCGCCGTCATGCCCAGCAGCATGAAGCCCATCTGCGAGATGGTGGAGTACGCCAGCATGCGCTTGAGGTTGCTCTGCGCGATGGCCGCCAGGTTGCCCACGACCAGCGAGGCCACCGACAGCACCACCAGCATCTGCTGCCAGTCGACGGCCAGCCCGAGCATGCCCTCGACCAGCAGGCGCATCGTGATCGCGAAGGCCGCCAGCTTCGGCGCGCCACCGATCAGCAGCGTCACCGCCGTCGGCGCGCCGTGGTAGACGTCGGGCACCCACATGTGGAACGGCACGGCGCCCAGCTTGAAGGCCAGGCCGGCGACGACGAAGACCACGCCGAAGGTCAGCACCGACGGATTGATCTGCCCGCTGCCGATGGCGGTGAACACCTCGGGGATGTTGAGCGAACGGGTGGCGCCGTACATCATCGACAGGCCGTAGAGCAGGAAGCCGCTGGCCAGCGCGCCGAGCACGAAGTACTTCATCGCCGCCTCGGTGGCGATGGCGTGGTCGCGGCGCAGCGCGGCCAGCGCGTACAGCGACAGGCTCATCAGCTCCAGGCCGAGGTAGATCACCAGGAAGTTGTTGGCCGAGATCATCACCGAGATGCCGAGCAGCACGAACATCGACAGCGTGAAGAACTCGCCCTTGAGCATGTCGCGCGACGCGATGTAGGGCTGCGCATAGGCCATCGTGATGACCATGGCCACGCAGGCGAAGAACGCGAGCGTGTGGCCCATCGCATCGCTGACCACCATGTCCTGCAGTCCGTAGGGCACGTTGACGTCGGTCAGCCCGAGGTGCAACGCGCCGACGGCAACGAAGGTCAGTTGCGTCAGCCAGTAGGTGACGCGGCGCTGCGGATCGGTGACGTACAGGTCGACGATGGCCACCACGCAGGCCATCACGAGCAGCACGATCTCCGGGTAGATGATCAGCCAGTTGAAGTCGCTCATGGTCGCCTTACAGCAGCTTGGACTGCGCCACGTGCTTGAGCAGCTCGCCCACCGACACGTTCATCACATCGGTGAAGGGCTTGGGATAGACGCCCATCCACAGCACCGCGACGGCCAGGATCGCCAGCATCGCGAATTCGCGCGCGTTCAGGTCGGCCAGCGCCTTGACGTTGGCGTTGGCCACGTCGCCGAAGTACACCCGCTTGACCATCCACAGCGTGTAGGCGGCGCCGAAGACCAGCGTGGTGGCAGCCAGCGCCGCCGAGCCAGAAGTTGCCTTCACCGCGCCGAGGATCACCATCCACTCGCCGACGAAGCCGCTGGTGCCCGGCAGGCCGCAGTTGGCCATCGCGAACAGCACCGCCAGCGCGGCGAACTTGGGCATCGTGTTGACGACGCCGCCGTAGGCGGCGATCTCGCGCGAGTGCACGCGGTCGTAGAGCACGCCGATGCACAGGAACATCGCGCCCGAGATGAAGCCGTGCGCGATCATCTGCACGATGCCGCCGGAGACGCCGAGGTCGCTGAAGATGAAGAAGCCCAGCGTCACGAAGCCCATGTGCGCGACCGACGAGTAGGCCACCAGCTTCTTCATGTCCTGCTGCACCAGCGCCACCAGGCCGATGTAGACCACCGCGATCAGGCTACAGCGCGATGATGAACCAGGCCCATTCGCGACTGGCGTCGGGCGCGATCGGCAGCGAGAAGCGCAGGAAGCCGTAGGCGCCGAGCTTCAGCATGATCGCCGCCAGCACCACCGAGCCGCCGGTGGGCGCCTCGACGTGCGCGTCGGGCAGCCAGGTGTGCACCGGCCACATCGGCACCTTGACCGCGAAGGCCGCCAGGAAGGCGAAGAAGAGCAGGGTCTGCGCCCCGCCCCGCAGCGGCAGCTTGTGCCAGGTGAGGATGTCGAAGCTGCCGCCGGTCTTGTAGTACAGGTAGATCAGCGCGACCAGCATCAGCAGCGAGCCGGCCAGCGTGTACAGGAAGAACTTGAACGCCGCGTAGACGCGCTTCGGCCCGCCCCAGATGCCGATGATGATGTACATCGGGATCAGCGTGGCCTCGAAGAACACGTAGAACAGCAGGCCGTCGAGCGCGGCAGAACACGCCGACCATCAGGCCCGACAGGATCAGGAACGCGCCCATGTACTGGGCCACGCGGTCGGTGATCACCTCCCAGCCGGCGATGACGACCACGACGGTGATGAAGGCGGTCAGCGGCACGAACCACATCGAGATGCCGTCGACGCCCGAGGTGGTAGCGCACGTTGAAGCGCTCGATCCAGGGCTGGTTCTCCAGGAACTGCATCGCCGCGGTGGTGATGTCGAAGCCGGTGATCAGCGGCAGCGTGACCAGCAGGCTGGCCACGGCGCCGACCAGCGCCAGCCAGCGCACCACCACCGCGTTGTCGTCGCGGCCGAGCGCGAACAGCAGCAGGCCGAACGGCGATCGGCAGCCAGATCGCGAGACTCAAAAGACCCATGTTGTTGTTCTCCGCCGTGCCGCTCAACGCGCCCACAAGGCCGCCAGGGTGGGCCACAGTCGCCACGTCAGCAGGCCGAACACGCCCAGCATCATCACCAGCGCGTACCAGTACAGGTAGCCGGTCTGCACCAGGCGCGTCAGCCGCGCCATGCCGCCGACCACCGCGGCCGAGCCGTTGATCGCCACGCCGTCGATCAGCCGCCTGGTCGCCGCCCTTCCACAGGCCCTGCCCGACGCCGCGCGCCGCCGGCGCCAGCAGGTGCTCGTTGAACCAGTCCATGTAGTACTTGTTGTCGAGCAGCCGGTAGATGAAGCCGAAGCGCGCGCTGGATCGCCGCCGGGATCGCCGGCTTGACGAGGTAGAACCACCAGGCCATGACCACGCCGGCCAGCGCCAGCCAGAACGGCAGCGTCGTCAGCGCGTGCAGCGCCATCGCCGCGGCGCCGTGGAACTCCTCGGCCAGCTCCGCCATCGCCGGATGGCGAGCGGCGTCGACGACGATCGAGTCCTTGAAGAAGTCGCCGAACAGCATCGGCCCGATCGTCAGGTAGCCGATCACCACCGACGGAATCGCCAGCAGCACCAGCGGCACCGTCACCACCCAGGGCGACTCGTGCGGCTGCGATGCGCCGTGCGCCGTGGTCGTCGTGGTCGTCGTGGTCGCCCGGGATGCGGCTTGTGGTGGAAGCGCTCCTTGCCGTGGAAGACCAGGAAGTACATGCGGAACGAGTAGAACGCGGTGACGAACACGCCGGCCAGTCACCGCGAAGTAGCGCAAAGCCGGCGCCCGGCAGGTGGCTGGCGTGCACCGCCTCGATGATGCGTCCTTCGAGTAGAAGCCGGCGAACAGCGGCGTGCCGATCAGCGCCAGCGAACCCAGCAGCGAGGTGATCCAGGTGATCGGCATGTACTTGCGCAGGCCGCCCATGTTGCGGATGTCCTGGTCGTGGTGCATGCCGATGATCACCGAGCCGGCGGCCAGGAACAGCAGCGCCTTGAAGAAGGCGTGCGTCATCAGGTGGAACACCGCCACCGAGTAGGCCGAGGCGCCGAGCGCCACCGTCATGTAGCCCAGCTGCGACAGCGTGGAGTACGCCACCACGCGCTTGATGTCGTTCTGGATGATGCCCAGGAAGCCCATGAACAGCGCCGTGATCGCGCCGATGACCAGCACGAAGCTCAGCGCCGTGTCGGACAGCTCGAACAGCGGCGACATGCGCGCCACCATGAAGATGCCGGCGGTGACCATGGTCGCCGCGTGGATCAGCGCCGAGATCGGCGTCGGGCCTTCCATCGAGTCGGGCAGCCAGACGTGCAGCGGGAACTGCGCGCTCTTGCCCATCGCGCCGATGAACAGGCAGATGCAGATCACGGTGATCAGCATCCAGTCGGTGCCCGGGAACGTCGAGCTTGGCCAGTTCGCCGCGCCTTGGCGAAGGCCTCGGCGTAGTTCGAGCGTGCCGGCGTAGGCCACGATCAGGCCGATGCCGAGGATGAAGCCGAAGTCGCCGACCCGGTTGACCAGGAAGGCCTTCATGTTGGCGAAGATCGCCGTCGGCCGCGTGAACCAGAAGCCGATCAGCAGGTAGCGACACCAGGCCCACCGCCTCCCAGCCGAAGAACAGCTGCAGGAAGTTGTTGCTCATCACCAGCATCAGCATCGAGAAGGTGAACAGCGAGATGTAGGAGAAGAAGCGCTGGTAGCCCGGGTCGTCCTCCATGTAGCCGATGGTGTAGATGTGCACCATCAGCGAGACGAAGGTCACCACGCACATCATCATCGCGGTCAGGCCGTCGATCAGGAAGCCGACCTCCATCTTCAGGCCGCCGACCACCATCCACTGTAGACGGTGGCGTTGAAGCGCGCGCCGTCGAGCACCGCCTTGCAGCATCATCGACCGAGAGCGATGAACGACACCAGCACGCCGAGGATGGTGACCGAGTGCGCGCCGCGCGCGGCCGACGGTCGTGCCGAACAGGCCGGCGACGATGGCGCCGACCAGCGGCGCCAGCGGCACGGCCAGCAGCAGGTTCTGGGAGAGTTGCAGCCATGTGCTGGTCATCCGGCGCTCAGCCCTTCAGCGCGTCGAGTTCGTCGACATTGATCGTGGCGCGGTTGCGGAACAGCACCACCAGGATCGCCAGGCCGATCGCCGACTCGGCGGCCGCGACCGTGAGGATGAAGAACACGAACACCTGGCCCGCCATGTCGCCCAGGTAGTGCGAGAAGGCGACGAAGTTCAGGTTGACCGCCAGCAGCATCAGCTCGATCGCCATCAGCAGCACGATCAGGTTCCTGCGGTTCAGGAAGATGCCGATCACCGACAGCGCGAACAGGATGCGCGCCCAGCGACAGGTAGTGGCCGAGCGTCACCGGGCCGAGGCTCATGCTCTGGCTTCTCCCGGCGCGGCGTCGGCCGCGGGCGGGCGGCGGCTCGATCACCGGCTTCATCTGCACGATGCGCACGCGGTCGGCCTTCTTCGCCTTGCACCTGCTCGGACGGATCTGATGTAGCTTGGCTGTCCTTGCGCCGGCGCAGCGTCAGCGCGATGGCCGCGATGATCGCCACCAGCAGCAGCACCGCGGCGATCTGCAGCGGGTACAGGTACTTGGTGTAGATCGCGATGCCCAGCAGCTTGGTGTTGCCGAGCTTCGGCGCGCGGCGTCGGCCAGCGTCGGCGCCTGCCGCACGTCGAAGCCGCGGCAGCAGCACCAGCGCCATCTCCAGCGCGATCACCGCGCCGACCAGGCCGGCCAGCGGCAAGTGCTTCCAGAAGCCCTCGCGCAGCCGGTCGATGTTGATGTCGAGCATCATCACGACGAACAGGAACAGCACCATCACCGCGCCGACGTAGACCAGCACCAGCGCGATGGCCAGGAACTCGGCCGCAGCAGCATCCAGACGCAGGCCGCGCTGAAGAACGCGAGCACCAGGAACAGCGCCGCGTGCACCGGTGTGCGCGCGGTGATCACGCGGAACGCGGCGAACAGCAGCACGGCCGAGAACACGTAGAAGAGCGCGGTGGTGGTGTCCATGGTTGTTCTTGTGGCGGGCTGCAGGCCGAGCGCCGGCGTTCAGCGGTACTTGGCGTCGGCCGCCTTGGCGGCGGCGATTTCGCTTCTCGTAGCGGTCGCCCACGGCCAGCAGCATGTCCTTGGTGAAGTACAGGTCGCCGCGCTTTTCGCCGTGGTATTCGAAGATGTGGGTCTCGACGATCGAGTCGACCGGGCAGCTCTCTTCGCAGAAGCCGCAGAAGATGCACTTGGTCAGGTCGATGTCGTAGCGCGTGGTGCGGCGCGATGCCGTCGTCGCGCACGTCGGACTCGATGGTGATGGCCAGCGCCGGGCACACCGCCTCGCACAGCTTGCAGGCGATGCAGCGCTCCTCGCCGTTCTCGTAGCGGCGCAGCGCGTGCAGGCCGCGAAAGCGCGGCGACAGCGGCGTCTTCTCTTCCGGGAACTGCATCGTGATCTTGCGCGCGAAGAAATGCCGCCCGGTCGAGCTTCATGCCCTTGAGCAGTTCAGCAGCATGAAGCTGGAGAAGAAGTCCTTGACGGGGGTGGCGGTCGCCATGGCTGGTCGACTCGCTTCACTTCCAGATGTTCCAGCGGCGTCTGCATCCACAGCCCCACGACCACCAGCCAGACCAGCGTGACCGGGATGAAGATCTTCCAGCCCAGGCGCATGATCTGGTCGTAGCGGTAGCGCGGGAACGTGGCGCGGACCCACAGGAACAGCGTGACGACGACGAAGGTCTTGCCGAACAGCCAGAACCAGATCCAGCCACGGCGAGATCCAGTCGGCGTGCATGCCGAACAGCGAGATCGATCGGCGGCAGCCAGCCGCCGAGGAACATGATCGACGCCAGCATCGAGACCAGGATCATGTTGGCGTATTCGGCCAGGAAGAACATCGCGAACGCCATGCCCGAGTACTCGACCATGTGGCCGGCGACGATCTCGGATTCGCCTTCGACCACGTCGAACGGGTGGCGGTTGGTCTCGGCCAGGCCGGAGATGAAGTAGACGACGAAGATCGGCAGCAGCGGCAGCCAGTTCCAGGACAGGAAGGTCAGGCCCATGGTCGGCGAACCAGCCCTTGCTCTGCCCGAGCACGATGTCGGTCATGTTCAGGCTGCCGGTGACCATCAGCACGACCACCAGCGCGAAGCCCATCGCGATCTCGTAGCTGACCATCTGCGCCGACGCGCGCAGCGCGCCGAGGAAGGCGTACTTCGAGTTCGACGCCCAGCCGGCGATGATGACGCCGTAGACCTCGAGCGAGGTGATCGCCATCAGGAACAGCAGACCGGCGTTGATGTTGGCCAGCGCGACTTCGGGGCCGAACGGCATCACCGCCCAGGCGGCCAGCGCCGGCATGATGGTCATCACCGGCCCGAGGAAGAACAGGCCCTTGTTGGCCGCGGTCGGGACGATGATCTCCTTGAACATCAGCTTGACCGCGTCGGCGATCGGCTGCAGCAGGCCCGAACGGGCCGACGCGGTTGGGGCCGAGGCGGATCTGCGTGCAGCCGATGCACCTTGCGCTCCCACAGCGTGAGGTAGGCCACGCAGCCCATCAGCGGCAGCACCAGCGCGACGATCTTGATCAGGCTCCAGGCCACCGGCCAGCGTGATCGGCCCAGCCGTTCTGGCCGAGCCAGTGAAGCCGTATCGTTGAGGGTCGCGAGCATCGGCCTTACCTCATCGCACCGCTTCGACGCTGATCGCGCCGAACATCGCGCCCAGCGACGCGGTCGCGGCATGCGCCGGCCGCGACGCGCACGGCGTCGGCCGCCAGGCCGGTTCCATCGCGGGCCGGCAACTCGGCGACCGCGTCGCCCTGCGTGACCCGCACCTGTCGCACCGGCGCTCAGGCCGAGCTGAGCCCAGCAGCGCTGCGGCAGATCCGGCCACCGGCGCCCGCGCGTCGGCGGTGACCTGCAGCGACGCCGCGCGGCGCACCAGCGCATCGGCGGGTAGATCGGCACGTCGGCCATGCGCTCCAGACCCGCGCAGCCGGCGGCACGGCAGTGACGGCGCCGTCGGTCGGCTGTGTTGGACAGCCGCGACCGGCGGTCGGGCACGTTGCCCAGCGCTTCGTCGCGCACCTGCTTCGGACGTCTCGTAATCGAAGCCCGGCAGCCCGAGCAGGTTGCCCAGCACGCGCAGCACCTTCCAGCCGGGCGGCGTCGCCCAGCGGCTGACGACGCCGTGGAAGCTCTGCACGCGGCCTTCGGCGTTGACGAAGGTGCCGGCGGTCTCGGTGAACGGCGCGATCGGCAGCAGCACGTCGGCGTATGTCGACGCGCGGCGTTGCGGAACGGCGTCAGCGCGACCACCATGTCCGCGCCTTGCAATGCGCTGCGGCGCGGCCGCGCGGGTCGGCGGCGTCGTAGCGCCGGTTCGACGTTGAGCAGCAGCAGCGCCTTCAGCGGCTGCGCCAGCATCTGCGCCGGCATTCAGGCCGCCCGGCCCGGGCATCGCGCCGACCAGTTGCGCGCCCACCGTGTTGGCGGCCTCGCCCAGGTAGCCGACGCTGGCGCCGGTCTGCGCGCCGATCCATTGCGCCAGGCGCCAGCAACTGGCTGGCCTGCGGATGCTGGGCGGCGGCGTTGCCGAGCAGGATGGCCTTGCGCTCGCCCGCCAGCAGCGACTGCGGCGACCGCCTTGGCGCCGTCGCCGCGCTGCGCCGGCCATCGGGCGCAGCGACGCCCTTGGCGCGCCGCGATCGGCAGCGGCGACGTCGGCCAGCGCCTGCACCCAGGCGCTCGGCGCCGCGCGTCAGCCTGGCGGCGCCACGGGCATCAGCCCAGTCGTCGTGCACCGCGTGCAGGCTGATGACCTTGCCGCCGCGCCGCACCGCCTGGCGGATGCGCTGCGCGAACAGCGGATGGTCCTTGCGCAGGAACGAGCCCGACCACCAGCACGCGCTCGAGCGTCGACAGCGACGCGATCGACAGTGCCCAGCCAGCGCGCGCTGCCCTTGGGCGCGCGGTTGCCGAAGTCGCTGTGGCGCAGGCGGTGGTCGATGTTCTCGCTGCCCAGGCCGCGCACCAGCTTGCCGAGCAGGTGCAGTTCTTCCACCGTGCTGTGCGGCCGAGCCGAGCGCGCCGATGTCGCGCAGCGCCGTGCTCGGCCTTGCAGGCGCTTGAGCGCATCGGCCACGTACTCCAGCGCGGTGTCCCAGTCGACCGCGCTGCCACTGGCCGCCCTGCTTGATCATCGGCGCTGTCAGGCGCGCTCGGCGTTCAGCGCCTCGTAGGAGAAGCGGTCGCGGTCGGCAATCCAGCATTCGTTGACGGCCTCGTTCTCGAGCGGCACGACGCGCATCACCTGGTTGTCCTTGACCTGCACGATCAGGTTGGCGCCGGTCGAGTCGTGCGGGCTGACCGATCTTGCGGCGCGACAGCTCCCAGGTGCGGGCGCTGTAGCGGAACGGCTTGCTGGTCAGCGCGCCGACCGGGCAGATGTCGATCATGTTGCCCGACAGCTCGGAGTCGACCGATCTTGCCGACGAAGGTCGTGATCTCGGAATGCTCGCCGCGGTGCAGCATGCCGAGTTCCATCACGCCGGCCATTTCCTGGCCGAAGCGCACGCAGCGGGTGCAGTGGATGCAGCGGCTCATCTCTTCCATCGAGATCAGCGGGCCGACGTTCTTGTGGAACACCACGCGCTTTTCTTCGGCGTAGCGCGACGCCGAGCCGCCGTAGCCGACGGCCAGGTCCTGCAGCTGGCACTCGCCGCCCTGGTCGCAGATCGGGCAGTCGAGCGGGTGGTTGATCAGCAGGAACTCCATCACCGACTTCTGCGCCTTCATCGGCCTTGTCGCTCTTGGTGCGCACGATCATGCCCTGCGTCACCGGCGTGGCGCAGGCCGGCATCGGCTTGGGCGCCTTCTCGACCTCGACCAGGCACATGCGGCAGTTGGCCGCGATGCGACAGCTTCTTGTGATAGCAGAAGTGCGGGATGTAGATGCCGGCCGTGTCGGCCGCATGCATGACCATGCTGCCTTCGGGCACCTCGACCTTCTTGCCGTCGAGTTCGATTTCAATCATGGTTCTGGCTCAGATCGGCTCTCGGCCAGCGCACGTCAGCGCGTGCCACCAGGCAGGTCTTGTGCTCGATGTGGTGCTCGAACTCGTCGCGGAAGTGCTTGAGCATGCCGCGCACCGGCATCGCCGCCGCGTCGCCGAGCGCGCAGATGGTGCGGCCCTGGATGTTGTCGGCCACCGAGTCGAGCAGCTCCAGGTCCTCGGCGCGGCCCTGGCCGTGCTCGATGCGGTCGCACCATGCGCCACAGCCAGCCGGTGCCTTCGCGGCACGGCGTGCACTGGCCGCAGGACTCGTGCATGTAGAAGTAGCGACAGGCGCAGCAGCGCTTCGACCATGCAGCGGGTGTCGTCCATCACGATCACCGCGCCCGAGCCCAGCATCGAGCCGGCCTTGGCGATGGAGTCGTAGTCCATCGTCAGGTCCATCATGACCTCGGCCGGCAGCACCGGCGCCGACGAGCCGCCGGGGATCACGGCCTTGAGCTTGCGGCCGCCGCGCACGCCGCCGGCCAGCTCGAGCAGCTTGGCGAACGGCGTGCCCAGCGGCACCTCGTAGTTGCCGGGCACGCTCGACGTCGCCGACGACCGAGAAGATCTTGGTGCCGCCGTTGTTGGGCTTGCCGCATCTCCAGGTACGCCTGGCCGCCGTTGCGGATGATCCAGGGCACCGCGGCGAAGGTCTCGGTGTTGTTGATCGTGGTCGGCTTGCCGTACAGGCCGAAGCTGGCCGGGAACGGCGGCTTGAAGCGCGGCTGGCCCTTCTTGCCTTCGAGCGACTCGAGCAGCGCGGTTTCTTCGCCGCAGATGTAGGCGCCGAAGCCGTGGGACGCATGCAGCTGGAAGCTGAAGCCGCTGCCGAGGATGTTGTCGCCCAGGTAGCCGGCGGCGCGCGCTTCTTCGCAGCGCCTCTTCGAAGCGGTCGTAGACCTCGAAGATCTCGCCGTGGATGTAGTTGTAGCCGACGCGTGATGCCCATCGCGTAGGCGGCGATCGCCATGCCTTCGATCACGATGTGCGGGTTGTACACAGGATGTCGCGGTCCTTGCAGGTGCCGGGCTCGCCCTCGTCGGAGTTGCAGACCAGGTACTTCTGCCCCGGGAACGCGCGCGGCATGAAGCTCCACTTCAGGCCGGTCGGAAAGCCCGCGCCGCCGCGGCCGCGCAGGCCCGAGGCCTTGACCTCGGCGATCACCTGGTCGGGCGTCATGCCCGCGCCGCCGTCCTGGCCGAGGATCTTGCGCAGCGCCTGGTAGCCGCCGCGCGCCTCGTAGTCCTTCAGGCGCCAGTTGCGTGCCGTTCAGGCCGGCGTAGATCTGCGCGCCGATGTGGCGGCCGTGGAAGCAGGTCTCGCAGGCCGGTGGCCTGGAACTTGGACAGGTCGAGCATCATCAGCGGTCATTTGGCGCTGCGCCTTCAAGGTGTCGATCAGCTCATCGAGCCGCTCGTTGCTCATGAAGCTGCACATCTGCCGGTCGTTGACCAGCATCACCGGCGCGTCGGCGCAGGCGCCCAGGCATTCGCCCTTCTGCACCGTGAACAGGCCGTCGGCCGTGGTGCCGCCCTCGTCGACGCCGAGCCGGTGCTCAGAGTGGTCGAGCGCCGTCTGGCCGTCGCGCAACTGGCACGGCAGGTTGGTGCAGACGTTGAGCTTGAACCGCCCCACCGGCTGCTGGTTGTACATGTTGTAGAAGGTCGTGACCTCGTGCACCGCGATCGGCGGCATGCCGAGGTAGGCGGCCACGGCCTCCTCGCCCTCGGCGGCTGACACAGCCCTGCTCCTGCTGCACGATCGCCAGGCAGGCCATCACGGCCGACTGCTTCTGGTCGGCCGGGTACTTGGCCACTTCGCTGGCGAAGCGCGCTTGCGTGCTTTCCGAAAGTGTCATCGATCGATCTCGCCAAACACGATGTCCATCGTGCCGATGATCGCCACCGCGTCGGCGATCATGTGGCCGCGGCCATCTCGTCGAGCGCGGCCAGGTGCGCGAAGCCGGGCGGGCGGATCTTCAGGCGGTAGGGCTTGTTGGCGCCGTCGCTGACGATGTAGATGCCGAACTCGCCCTTCGGGTGCTCCACCGCCGCATAGGCCTCGCCCTCGGGCACGTGGAAGCCCTCGGTGAAGAGCTTGAAGTGGTGGATCAGCTCTTCCATGTTGGACTTCATGTCCACCCGCGACGGCGGCGCCACCTTGTGGTTGTCGGTGATCACCGGGCCCGGGTTGGCGCGCAGCCAGTCGACGCACTGCTTGATGATGCGGTTGGACTGGCGCATCTCTTCCACGCGCACCAGGTAGCGGTCGTAGGTGTCGCCGTTCACGCCCACCGGGATGTCGAAGTCCATGCGGTCGTAGACGTCGTAGGGCTGCTTCTTGCGCAGGTCCCACGCGATGCCGCGAGCCGCGCAGCATCGGGCCGGTGAAGCCCAGGTTCAGCGCGCGCTCGGGCGTGACCACGCCGATGCCCACGGTGCGCTGCTTCCAGATGCGGTTGTCGGTCAGCAGGGTCTCGTACTCGTCGACGTAGTTCGGGAAGCGCTGCGTGAAGTCGTCGATGAAGTCGAGCAGCGAGCCCTGGCGGTTGTCGTTCAGCGCCTGCATCGCCTTGGCGTTGCGGATCTTGCTGGCGCCTGTACTGCGGCATCGTGTCGGGCAGGTCGCGGTACACGCCGCCCGGGCGGAAGTAGGCCGCGTGCATGCGCGCGCCGGAGACCGCCTCGTACATGTCGAACAGGTCTTCGCGCTCGCGGAAGCAGTAGATGAAGATGTTCATCGCGCCGCAGTCCAGGCCGTGCGCGCCGAGCCACAGCAGGTGGTTCAGCAGGCGCGTGATCTCGCTGAACATCACGCGGATGTACTGCGCGCGCACCGGCACGTCGACGCCCAGCAGCTTCTCGATCGCCAGGCAGTAGGCGTGCTCGTTGCACATCATCGACACGTAGTCGAGACGGTCCATGTAGGGCAGCGACTGGATGTAGGTCTTGCTCTCGGCCAGCTTCTCGGTGGCGCGGTGCAGCAGGCCGATGTGCGGGTCGGCGCGCTGGATCACCTCGCCGTCGAGCTCGAGCACCAGGCGCAGCACGCCGTGCGCGGCCGGGTGCTGCGGCCCGAAGTTCAGCGTGTAGTTCTTGATTTCAGCCATGTGCATCGCAGGTCGTCCCGCCGAGCGGACGCCGCGAACCGGCTTCCCGGCCGCTGGCGTCGCTGTTCGGCTTGCATGCCGAACAGCGCTCGCCAGCCGCTCGCGAGCGCGCAGGCGTCGCTCGGTGCGGGCTCGCCCGCCTGGGGGAGGCGGCCGCAGGCCGCTTCGGGGGGTCACATGCAAGCCGCCGTAGTTGTCTTCGCGGATGATGCGCGGCGTGATCTCGCGCGGCTCGATCGTCACCGGCTGGTAGATCACGCGCTTGCTCTCGGCGTCGTAGCGCATTTCGACATGGCCGGTGATCGGGAAGTCCTTGCGGAACGGGTGGCCGATGAAGCCGTAGTCGGTCAGGATGCGGCGCAGGTCGAGGTGGCCTTCGAAGATGATGCCGTACAGGTCGAAGGCCTCGCGCTCGAACCAGTTGGCGCCGCTCCAGACCTCGGTCAGCGAGGCCACCACCGGCACGTCGTCGTCGGGCGCGAACACCTTCAGGCGCACGCGCCAGTTCTGCGTGACCGACAGCAGGTGCGACACCACGCAGAAGCGCGGGCCTTCCCAGGGCTGGTTCTGCGGTAGCCGGAGTAGTCGACGCCGCACAGGTCGATCAGCTGCTCGAACTTGCAGCTGCGGGTGGTCGCGCAGCGTGCGCGCGGCCGCCAGGTAGTCGGCGGCAGCCACCGTGACGGTGATCTCGCCGCGCTCGCGCACCAGCTGCTCGGATGCCGGCACCGAGCACGGTGTCGCAGCGCGGCCTGCAGGGTGTCGAGTGCGAGTGCTCATGTGCTTCGAGGCTCAGCGGGCGATGGTGTTCTCGCGGCGGATCTTGGCCTGCAGCTGCAGGATGCCGTAGAGCAGCGCCTCGGCCGTCGGCGGGCAGCCCGGCACGTAGACATCCACCGGCACGATGCGGTCGCAGCCGCGCACCACCGAGTAGCTGTAGTGGTAGTAGCCGCCGCCGTTGGCGCACGAGCCCATGCTCAGCACCCAGCGCGGCTCGGCCATCTGGTCGTAGACCTTGCGCAGCGCCGGCGCCATCTTGTTGCACAGCGTGCCGGCGACGATCATCAGGTCGCTCTGGCGCGGGCTGGGGCGGAACAGCATGCCGAAGCGGTCGATGTCGTAGCGCGCCGCGCCGGCGTGCATCATCTCGACCGCGCAGCAGGCCAGACCGAAGGTCATCGGCCACAGCGAGCCGGTCTTCGACCAGTTGATCAGCGTGTCGACCGAGGTGGTGACGAAGCCTTCCTTGAGTACGCCTTCGATGCCCATGCTGCGATGCTCCTTCAGGCTCACTTCCCAGTCGAGGGCGCCCTTCTTCCATTCGTAGACGAAGCCGACGACCAGGATGCCCAGGAAGACCATCATCGCCCAGAAGCCTGACGCGCCGATTTCCTTGCAGCGCCACCGCCCAGGGGAAGAGGAACGCGATCTCGAGATCGAACAGGATGAACAGGATCGCCACGAGGTAGTAGCGCACGTCGAACTTCATGCGCGCGTCTTCGAAGGCCTCGAAGCCGCATTCGTAGGGGGAGTTCTTGGCCGCGTCGGGCCGGTTCGGGCCGAGCAGGAAGCCGAGCACCTGGGGCGCCACGCCGACCGCCACGCCGACCAGGATGAACAGGATGACGGGCAGGTAGGGTTCCAGGTTCATGGTCGTCGTTGTTCGGATCACCGGCCTCGCACCGGATCAGAACCTGTTCGTCGCATCCTTGGTGCCGACGGCGAGACTCGAACTCGCACAGCTTTCGCCACTACCCCCTCAAGATAGCGTGTCTACCAATTTCACCACGTCGGCAGTCTACGGTCGATCGGGTGAGCCGGATCTGCCTTGCGGACGGCTCGAGGAAAGCCCTCCGAACAGCCTGACGATTCTAGCATGCTCGCTTGCGCGAAGCGCGTCCCTTGCTGGTGGCAGCATCCACGCGCGCTGCTGCGCGGGCCGCGCTGCAGCGTGACTGCACGGCCGCGGCGCGGCGCCGAGGCGGCTCGGCGCCGCGGGAGTCGCTGCGCCGGGGATCGCCGCGCCGGGGATCACCGCCGCCGGACGCCGGGCCACGCTGCTGCCGGCGCTGCGCGGTCGCGGCCGGCGCGTTCGAGCACGCTGCCGCCGGACTGGGCGCGCGCCGGCGCCATCGGCGGACATGAACGCCAGCGCCAGCGTGCAGACGAAGAAGACCGCGGCGCACACCGCCGTGGAGCGCGACAGGAAGTTCGCGCTGCCGGTGGCGCCGAACAGGCTGCCCGAGGCGCCGCTGCCGAAGGAGGCGCCCATGTCGGCGCCCTTGCCGTGCTGGATCAGCACCAGGCCGATCATCGCCAGCGCCGACAGCATCTGCACGGCCAGCATGACGGTTGATCCAGATCTGCATGTCATGTCAGTTGACTCCTGAATTCGTATGCGCTGGCGCGCGCGTTCAGCGCGCGGCGCGACAGATGGCGACGAAATCGGCGGCCTTCAGCGACGCGCCGCCGATCAGGCCGCCGTCGATGTCGGGCTGGGCCGAACAGCGTCGGCCGCGTTGTCGGCTTGACGCTGCCGCCGTAGAGGAGCTTCATCTGCGTCGGCGCGCGGCGTCGCGGCCTTCAGCTGCGCGCGCAGCAGCGGCATGCACCGCCTGCGCCTGCTCCGGCGTCGGCGGTCTGGCCGGTGCCGATGGCCCACACCGGCTCGTAGGCCACCACGATCTCGCCGACGCAGTGCGCCAGCGTGTGGATCACGGCCGACAGCTGGCGCTTGACCACGCTTCGGTCTCGCCGGCCTCGCGCTCGGCCAGCGTCTCGCCGACGCAGACGATGGGCGTGATGCCGGCGGCCAGTGCGGCCTTGCGCCTTGTCGGCGACCAGCTGGTCGCTCTCGGCGTGGTACTGCGCGGCGCTCGGAGTGGCCGACGATCACGTAGCGGCAGCCGAACTCGGCCAGCATCGCCGCCGAGACCTCGCCGGTGTAGGCGCCCTGCTCGTGCGCCGACAGTCCTGCGCGCCCCAGCTGCAATGTCGCTGCCGGCCAGCGGCACTGCGGTCTGCGCCAGGTAGGCGAACGGCACGCACACCGCCACGTCGCAGCCGCGACACGGCCGCGCCGCGCGCGAGGCGCGCGCCAGCAACTCGGCGTTGGCCGCGACGGCTGCCGTTCATCTTCCAGTTGCCGACGACCAGCTTGCGACGCATCGTCATGCTCGCGTCACCAGGTCAGCACGATCTTGCCGATGTGCTGCGCTCGATTCCATCAGCGCGTGCGCCTGCGCCGGCCTGCGCCGCGCCGGGAACACGCTGTGGATCACCGGCTTGATGCGGCCGGCCTCGATCAGCGGCCAGACCTTGCTCGCGCAGCGCCGCGGCGATCGCCGCCTTGAACGCCACCGGGCGCGGGCGCAGCGTCGAGCCGGTGATCGTCAGGCGCTTGCGCAGCACCATGCCGGCGTCGATCTCGCTCTTGACGCCGCCCTGCACCGCGATGATGACCAGCGGCCGTCGTCGGCCAGGCACTCCACCTCGCGCGCCACGTAGTCGCCGGCCACCATGTCGAGGATCACGTCGACGCCGCGGCCGCCGGTCAGGCGCTTGACCTCGGCGACGAAGTCCTGGGTCCGGTAGTTGATGGCGTGGTCGGCGCCCAGCGCCACGCAGGCGGCGCACTTCTCGTCGCTGCCGGCGGTGACGATCACCGTCGCGCCCAGCGCCTTGGCCAGCTGGATCGCGGTGACGCCGATGCCGCTGGTGCCGCCCTGCACCAGCAGCGTCTCGCCGGGCTGCAGGCGCGCGCGGTCGAACACGTTCTCCAGACGGTGAAGAAGGTCTCGGGCAGGCCGCCGCCTCGACGTCGCTCAGGCCCGCGGGCACCGGCAGGCACTGGCCGACCGGCGCCACGCACAGCTCGGCATAGCCGCCGCCGGCCACCAGCGCGCAGACGCGGTCGCCGAGCTTCAAGCCGGCCGCGCCATCGCCTGCGCGTCGCCCGCCGACGATCGTGCCGGCCACTTCCAGGCCGGGCAGGTCGGACGCGCCCGGCGGCACCGGGTAAGTGCCCTTGCGCTGCAGCACGTCGGGCCGGTTGACGCCGCGGCGGCCACGCGGATCAGCACCTCGCCGGCGCCCGGCACCGGGTCGGGCCGCTCGGCCGGCTGCAGCACCTCGGGCGCGCCGAGGCTGTGATTTCGATGGCTTTCATGCGCGTCCTTGTTGCACCGGATCCGGCCGCTTGCATCAGTCGCGCGACGTCAGATCGGCACCGGTGCAGCTTCTGCGCGGCTCGCGATCGCGGCGACGTCACGGTCACGCGATCGCCTATGGTCACGCGCCGATCGCCGTATCGCGGCGCGGCGGTCGTCGCGTCTCGTCCATGCCTTCGGGCGCTCGAGCAGCGCCTTCATCGACAGCTTGACGCGGCCCTTCTCGTCGGTCTCGAGCACCTTGACCTTGACGATCTGGCCTTCCTTCAGGTAGTCGGTGACCTTCTCGACGCGCTCGTGGGCGATCTGGCTGATGTGCAGCAGGCCGTCCTTGCCGGGCAGCAGGTTGACCAGCGCGCCGAAGTCCAGGATCTTGGTGATCGGGCCTTCGTAGACCTTGCCGACTTCGACTTCGGCGGTGATCTCCTCGATGCGCTGCTTGGCGTTCGTCGGCCTTGTCGGCGTCGGTCGCAGGCGATGGTGATGGTGCCGTCTTCGCTCGATGTCGATCGTGGCAGCCGGTCTCTTCGGTCAGCGCGCGGATGACGGCGCCGCCCTTGCCGATCACGTCGCGGATCTTCTCCGGGTTGATCTTCATCGTGTACAGGCGCGGCGCGAAGCTGCGACACCTCGGTCTTGCGCGCTCGCCCATGGCTTCCTGCATCTTGCCCAGGATGTGCAGGCGCGCTTCCTTGGCCTGCGCCAGCGCGACCTGCATGATCTCCTTGGTGATGCCCTGGATCTTGATGTCCATCTGCAGCGCGGTGATGCCGTTGGTCGGTGCCGGCGACCTTGAAGTCCATGTCGCCGAGGTGATCTTCGTCGCCGAGGATGTCGGTCAGCACGGCGAAGCGGTTGCCGTCCTTGATCAGGCCCATGGCGATGCCGGCCACGTGCGCCTTCATCGGCACGCCGGCGTCCATCAGCGCCAGGCAGCCGCCGCACACCGAGGCCATCGACGACGAGCCGTTGGATTCGGTGATCTCGGACACCACGCGCATCGTGTACGGGAAGTCTTCCTTGCTCGGCAGCACGGCCAGCAGCGCGCGCTTGGCCAGGCGGCCGTGGCCGATTTCGCGGCGCTTCGGGCGTGCCCACGCGGCCCGGCTTCGCCGGTGGCGAACGGCGGCATGTTGTAGTGCAGCATGAAGCGGTCGCGTGAACTCGCCGGCCAGCGCGTCGATGCGCTGCGCGTCGCGTTCGGTGCCGAGCGTGGCGACCACCAGCGCCTGCGTCTCGCCGCGCGTGAACAGCGCCGAGCCGTGGGTGCGCGGCAGCACGCCGTTGCGGATCTCGATCGGGCGCACGGTGCGCGTGTCGCGGCCGTCGATGCGCGGCTCGCCGGCCAGGATCTGGCTGCGCACGATGCGCGCTTCGATGTCGAACAGCAGCGCCTCGACCTTGACCTGCGTCGAACTCGGCGCCTTCGGCCTTCAGCGTCGGCCATCGACCGCGGCGTAGGCCTCGCGGCAGGCCTGCGTGCGCGCCTGCTTGCTGCGGATCTGGTAGGCCGCGCGCAGCTGGCCTTCGGCCAGCGCGTTGACCTTGGCGATGAACGGCTCGTCCTTGGCCGGCGGCTTCCAGTCCCACGCCGGCTTGCCGGCGTCGCGCACCAGTTCGTGGATCGCGTTGATGGCGATGTTGCCCTGCTCGTGGCCGAACACCACGGCGCCGAGCATGATTTCTTCGGACAGCTGCTCGGCTTCGGACTCGACCATCAGCACGGCGGCTTCGGTGCCGGCGACGACGAGGTCCAGCTTGCGAGTCTTGCAGCTGCGTCTTGCCCGGGTTCAGCACGTACTCGCCGTTGATGTAGCCCACGCGCGCGGCGCCGATCGGGCCGTTGAACGGGATGCCGGAGATGCGCCAGCGCGGCGCTGAGCGCCGATCAGCGCGGCGATGTCGGCGTCGACCTCGGGGTTCAGCGACAGCACGTGGATGACGACCTGCACTTCGTTGAAGAAGCCTTCCGGGAACAGCGGGCGGATCGGGCGGTCGATCAGGCGGGAGGTCAGCGTCTCGAGTTCGCTCGGGCGGCCTTCGCGCTTGAAGAAGCTGCCGGGGATCTTGCCGGCGGCGTAGGTCTTCTCGATGTAGTCGACGGTCAGCGGGAAGAAGTCCTGGCCCGGCTTGGCGTTCTTGGCGCCACCACGGTGGCCAGCACCACGGTGTCGTCGATGTTGACCAGCACGGCGCCGCCGGACTGGCGGGCGATCTCGCCGGTTTCCAGCGTGACGGTGTGCGGGCCCCATTGGAAGGTCTTGGTGACTTTGTTGAACATGCTCATGGTGTGTCTCCGTTGGTGATCGGCGCGCACTGGATCGGGTGCGCGCCTGTGCCTGGAGCGCGCGGGCCGCCTGAGCGACGATGCCATTCCAGCGACGACTCTGTCGCGCAGTCGGAACATCGCGTGGAATGACACAGCGTGCCCGGTTGGTGCCTCAGCTCCGAAATACAAAGAGCCTGTGCTGGGCGACCAGACAGGCTTCGTTGGCTCTGATCGCGGCTTACTTGCGCAGGCCCAGCTTCTGGATCAGCGCGGTGTAGCGCTCGGCGTCCTTGGTCCTTCAGGTAGGCCAGCAGGCTGCTTGCGCCGGTTGACCATCTTCAGCAGGCCGCGGCGGCCGTGGTGGTCCTTCAGCGTGGGTCTTGAAGTGCGGCGTCAGTTCGTTGATGCGGGCGGTCAGCAGCGCCACCTGCACTTCGGGCGATCCGGTGTCGTTGGCGCTGCGGGCGTTGGCCTTGACGATCTTCGGCCTTGTTCGAGGCTGGTCATGCGTCATGGACGATTTCCTGGTCGAGTGAAACCGCGCTCGGGCACTGCCGTGGCCCTGCCTGCGGTTTCCGGTGTCACTTGCGGTCAGCAGGTGAAACCGACCAGCGCCGTGCTGCTTGCACGTCGCAGGGCCCTCGGCCAGGCGCAGAACCGCGCGATTATAGCCCGAGCGCCCGGGCCAGCCGCGCTGCACACCCTCGCTCACAGCCGCTGCGGGTCGCGCGAGGCGAAGCACCAGCGCAGCCAGCCCTCGGCCTTCGGCGCCGAAGGCCACGCCGGGCGCCAGGCCCAGGCCGGCCTCGGCGACCAGGCGCTTGGCGAAGGCCAGCGAATCGTCCTGGCCGTCGACGCGGAAGAAGGCGTACATGCCGCCGTCGGGCGCCGCCACCGTGACGCCGGGCAGGGCCGCCAGCCGCGGCAGCAGCGTGTCGCGGCAGGCGCTTCAGCCGCGCCGACCAGCGCCGGCACGAAGTCGTCGGCCTGCGCCAGCGCCGCCAGCGCCGGCGCGCTGCACGAACACCGGCGCGCAGGAGGTGTTGAACTCGATCAGCTTGCCCATGCGCGTCCATCAGCCGGCGCGGCGCCACCAGCCAGCCCAGCCGCCAGCCGGTCATCAGGAAGCTCTTGGAGAAGCTGTGCACCACGACCAGGCGGTCGTCGGGCGTCGGCGATGTCCAGGAAGCTCGGCGCGCAGCCGCGCGCCGTCGCCGAACTAGATGCGCTCGTAGACCTCGTCGGCCACGATCCAGGTGCCGGTGCGCCGGCAATGGGCGAGGATCGCCTGCTGCTCGGCGCGCGTCAGCGTCCAGCCGGTCGGGTTGTTCGGCGCAGTTGACGAGCAGCACCCGCGTGCGCGGCGTCACCGCGCGCCAGCAGCGCCGGCAGGTCGAGCCGCCACGCGCCGCCGCTGCGGCTTGCAGCGAGCACGCGCCGCACCTTGGCGCCCAGGATCGCCGGCTGCGCGGTCAGGTTGGGCCACACCGGCACCACCGCCACCACCTCGTCGCCGGCACCGGCCAGCGCCTGCATCGCCAGCATCAGCGCGTTGACGCCCGACGACGTGACGGCGATGCGCGCGGCGTCGACCGCGGCCGTGCAGGCCGCGCGTGTAGCGCGGCCAGCGCCTCGCGCAGTTCGGGCAGGCCGAGGTTGTGGCGAGTAGAAGGTCTCGCCGCGCGCGCAGCGACTCGGCGGCCGCGTCGCGGATGAACTCCGGCGTGACCTCGTCGCTCTCGCCGAACCAGAACGCCAGCACGTCGCTGCGGCCAGGGCCGGCGTTGGCCACCTCGCGATCTCGAGCTCTGCATGGCGACCATGGGTCACGCAGGGTCATCTCCAATGGACGGATCTCGGTAATTGTCGGCATGCACAGAGGTCGCGCAGGACCGTGCGGCAGGCCGCAGTCGCCGAAGGTCGCGCACGACGTCGGCCAGCTGCCATCAGTAGACGGCGACGTCGGCCAGCGGCCAGCGCGGCCGCACGTCGAAGGCGTAGTGCGTCGACGGGGCGATGCCGCGCTGCAGGCGCATCGCGGCGGCCAGCGCGATCATCGCGCCGTTGTCGGTGCACAGCGCCAGCTCCGGGTAGTGCACGCGCACGCCGCGCTTGCGCGCAGTCGCATCCAGGCTGCTGCGCGCAGGCGGCGTTGGCGCCGACGCCGCCGGCCACGACCAGGCGCGTCAGGCCGCGTGTCGCGCAGCGCGCGCATCGACTTGCTGCACCAGCACGTCGACGATCGCCGCCTGCGTCGACGCGGCCAGGTCGGCGCGCTGCCTGCTCGCACGGGCTGCGGCGCCGAGCTTGCGCAGCTGCGTCAGCACCGCCGTCTTCAGGCCGGCGAACGAGAAGTCGAGGTCGCCGCTGTGCAGCAGCGGCCGCGGCAGCGCGAACGCGCCGGCATCGCCCTGCGCGGCCAGCCGCGCCAGCGCCGGCCCGCCGGGGTAGCCCAGGCCCAGCAGCTTGGCGCGTCTTGTCGAAGGCCTCGCCGGCGGCGTCGTCGATGGTCTCGCCGAGCAGCGCGTAGCGCCCGACCTCGTCGACGCGCATCAGCTGCGTGTGCCCGCCCGAGACCAGCAGCGCGACGAACGGAAACTGCGGCGGGTCGGCCGACAGGAACGGCGACAGCAGGTGGCCTTCGAGGTGGTGCACGCCGAGCACCGGCCTGCCCAGCGCCGCGGCCAGCGCGCAGGCCACGCCGGCGCCCACCAGCAAGGCGCCGGCCAGCCCGGGCCCGCGCGTGTAGGCCACCACGTCGATGTCGGCCAGCGCGCAGCCGGCCTGCGGCCAGCACCTGGCGCGTCAGCGGCAGCACGCGCCGGATGTGGTCGCGCGAGGCCAGTTCGGGCACCACGCCGCCGTAGGCCTGGTGCATGTCGACCTGGCTGTGCAGCGCCTGCGCCAGCAGCCGCGGCGCCTGCCGCCGTCGCAGCTGCACCAGCGCCACGCCGGTCTCGTCGCACGACGACTCGATGCCCAGAACTTCATCGGGTCAGTTTCAGCGTAGCGGCTACCGGTGCCGCCATGCATACGTCACATTCGCCGGCCGAAACCCCTGGTGCAGCAGTCTTGCTCAATCGAGCTACTCCAATCGCGGCCATTGCCGACATGCGCGCCGCTACTCTCGTGCGGCCACTCAACGGCTACATCGGGCCTCTCTCCGTCAACCGCCCGAACCCGTTGGGACCATGAAAGAATACAAGCTCACTGCCTGGCCGGAGCTGCCGGCGCCGTACCACCGCATCGCTGTATCGCCGATGCTGAGCGACATGTCGCATCGCTTCATGTCGGCGCAGCAGTTGTGCGTCGCAGCGGCGCCACCAAGCTCGAAGTGCGCGTCGTTCCTGCAGATGCTCTCCGAGCGCGGGCTGTTGCGCGAGCGCGATCAGCTGCCGAACGCTGCGGTCTCGCTGCGGTCCTATCGGCGGCTGGTTGCGGCGCGCGCTGCACGGCCAGAAGGCGTCGCAGAACTGAGACCCGCGTCGCTGCCAGCAAGGCCCGTCGCGGCGGGCCTTTTCGCGGCCTCAGTGGTTCTCCTTGGCGTGGTTGATCGAGTACTTCGGGATCTCGATCGTCACGTCCTGTTCGACAGGATGGCCTGGCACGACAGGCGCGAGGTCGGCTCCAGGCCCCAGGCGCGGTCGAGCAGGTCTTCCTCGCTCTCGTCCATCTCGCCCAGCGAATCGAAGCCCTCGCGCACGATCACGTGGCAGGTGGTGCAGGCGCAGCTCATCTCGCAGGCATGCTCGATGGCGATGCCGTTCTCGAGCAGCGCCTCGCAGATCGAGGTGCCGGCGGGCGCCTCGATCTCGTCGCCCTGCGGGCAGTACTCGGGGTGCGGCAGGATGCGGATGACGGGCATGGCGTCGCCTCTCAGACCTCTTCGATGCTGCGGCCGGCCAGCGCCTGGCGGATGCCGCGGTTCATGCGCGTCGGCGGCGAAGGCCTCGGTGCCCTCGGCCAGCGCCTCGACGCGCCGCGTCGATGGCAGCGGTGGTCGTCGCCGCGCGGCGGCCTCGCCAGCTCGGCCATGCCGGCGCTCGATCGCTGCGCGCTCGGCGGCGTCGAGCAGGTCGCCGTCGGCGGCCAGCGCCGACGCGCGTGGCCAGCAGCAGCCGCTCGGCCTCGACCCGCGCTTCGCGCAGCGCGCGCGCCGCATGTCGGCCTCGGCGCTGGCAAAGCCCTCGCGCAGCATGCGCGCGATCTCGTCGTCGGCCAGGCCGTAGCTGGGCTTGACGACCATCGCGGCCTCGACGCCCGAGCCTGCTTCGCGCGCCGACGACGCTCAGCAGCCCGTCGGCATCGACCTGGAAGCTGACGCGGATGCGCGCCGCGCCGGCCACCATCGGCGGGATGCCGCGCAGCTCGAAGCGCGCCAGCGAGCGGCAGTCGGCGCACCAGCTCGCGCTCGCCCTGCACCACGTGGATGCGCCATCGCCGTCTGGCCGTCCTTGAAGGTGGTGAAGTCCTGCGCCTTGGCCATCGGGATCGTGCGTGTTGCGCTCGATGATGCGCTCGACCAGGCCGCCCATGGTCTCGATGCCCAGCGACAGCGGGATCACGTCGAGCAGCAGCATCTCGCCGTCGCGCGCGTTGCCGGCCAGCGGTTGGCCTGGATCGCCGCGCCGAGCGCCACCACCTCGTCGGGGTTCAGGTTGGTCAGCGGCGGGCTGGCCGAACAGCTCGCCGACCGCGCGCGCACCACCGGCATGCGCGTCGAGCCGCCGACCATCACGACGCCCTGCACCTCGTCGCGCGTCGACGCTTGGCGTCGCGCAGCACCTTGCGCACCGCCGCCAGCGTGCGTTCGACCAGCGGCCGGTCAGCGCGTCGAACTGCGTCGCGCGTCGACGCGCACGTCGAGCGTCGCCGCCGGCCAGCGGGCAGGCCAGCGTGGCGTCGGTCGGCGTCGGTCAGCGCCTCCTTGGCGCGCGCGCGCGGCCATCAGCACGGCGCGCTTGTCGTGCGGCGCTGTCGGCGGCGACGGCCGGCCTGCGCCAGCGCCCAGTCGGCCAGCGCGGCGATCGAAGTCGTCGCCGCCCAGCGCCGAGTCGCCGCCGGTGGCCACCACCTCGAACACGCCGGCGTCAGGCGCAGCAGCGAGATGTCGAAGGTGCCGCCGCCCAGGTCGTAGACCGCGTACAGGCCTTCGCTGCCGTTGTCCAGCCCGTAGGCCACGGCCGCGGCCGTGGGCTCGTTGATCAGGCGCAGCACGTTCAGGCCGGCCAGCTGCGCGGCGTCCTTGGTGGCCTGGCGCTGCGCGTCGTCGAAGTAGGCCGGCACGGTGATCACCGCGCCGAACAGTCTCGTCGTCGAAGCTGTCCTCGGCGCGCTGGCGCAGCGTGGCCAGGATCTCGGCCGACACCTCGACCGGCGTCTTCACGCCGTCGCGCGTGTGCGATCGCGCACCATGCCCGGCGCGGTCGACGAAGCCGTAGGGCAGCTTGTCGCGCCCGGCCACGTCGGCCAGCCGCGGCCCATGAAGCGCTTGACCGAGACGATGGTGTTGCGCGGGTCGTCGGCCTGCGCGCGCCAGCGCGTCGGCGCCGATCTGGCGCCGCCGCCTTCGCAGGTAGCGCACGGCCGACGGCAGGATCACGCGGCCCTGCGCGTCGGGCAGGCATTCGGCCACGCCGTGGCGCACCGCGGCCACCAGCGAATGCGTGGTGCCCAGGTCGATGCCGACCGCGATGCGCCGCTGGTGCGGGTCGGGCGTCTGGCCGGGTTCGGAGATCTGCAGCAGCGCCATCGCGACTCAGTCGTCTCCAGCGCCTCGAGGCGCTGCTCGACGTCGGCGCGAAAGCGCTGGACGAACATCAGCGCCCGACCTGCTGCGCCGCGGCCAGCCGGCGTCGCGCTGCTCGTCGAGCAGCTGCGCGCAGCTGCGCCAGCAGCGCCTGCGCTCGGCGCGCGACCTCGCCGTCCAGCGCCTCGAGCCTGCGGCGTCGCTGCGCGGCCTCGTCCAGCGCCTCGCGCCATGCCATCTGCTGCATCAGGAAGTCGCGCCGGCATCGCGGTGTTGTCCTCGGCGTCGATCGGCGCGCCGCGCAGCTCGCACAGGTAGGCGGCGCGCTTCAGCGGGTCCTTCAGGCGCTGGTAGGCCTCGTTGACGCGCACCGCCCATTGCATCGCCATGCGCTGCGCCGCGGCGCCTTCGGCGGCGAAGCGGTCGGGGTGCACTCGGCCTGCAGCGCGCGCCAGCGCGCGTCGAGCTCGGCGCCGTCGAGCGCGAAGCGCTCGCGGCAGGCCGAACAGCTCGAAGTCGTCGTCGTCGAGGTTCATCAGCACGCTTCTCGAGGAACAGCGACAGGCCGTTGTCGGGGTAGCCGCCGAAGCGCCGCGGCGCCGATAGCCGCAGCGCTCGTACAGGCGCACCGCCGCGGCCTGGTCGCGCGCCGGTCTCCAGCAGCGCCCGGTCGATGCCCGTCGGCCTGCAGCGTCCGCTTCGAGCGTCGACCAGCGATGCGCTCTGCGATGCGCTGGCCTCGCATGCGCGGGATCGACGATCATGCGCTTGATCTCGCCATAGGGCTGGCGCCCGGTGGCCGGTCTCGCCGGGCATGCGCCGCACGGCGCCGGCAGCCGACGATCCGGCCGTCGTGTCCGCGCGACGAGAAAGCTCACGTCGGCGGCCAGCAATGCGGCCGGTCGACAGGATGTGGTTGCCTCGGGCTCATACAGTTCGCCAGGTATCGATCGAGTGCACCGCAGCAGCGCGACGCACCTCGGGGTGGTCGGCGCGTTCGGGTCGGATCACGATGGCGGCATTGCCATGGATGGACAGCGGTGGCCTGCGCAAACCGGGCGCGCCGCTGCCGCGGCTGCCACTGTCGCCTGCGCGGCGCTCAGACGCGGAACGACTCGCCGCAACCGCAGCGGTCCTTCTCGCGCGGGTTGTGGAACTTGAAGCCCTCGTTCAGGCCTTCGCGCACGAAGTCGAGCTCGGTGCCGTCGATGTAGGGCAGGCTCTTCGGGTCGACCAGCACCTTGACGCCGTGGCCTTCGAAGACCACGTCTTCGGGCGCCACGTCGTCGGCGTACTCGAGCTTGTAGGCCAGGCCCGAGCAGCCGGTGGTCTTGACGCCCAGGCGCACGCCGACGCCCTTGCCGCGCTTGGCGATGTAGCGCGTGACGTGGCGCGCCGCGGCTTCGGTCAGGGTGACTGCCATCGTGCTCAGTCCGGCTGCCGTTCGCGCCGTGGCGTGGCCTTGTAGTCGTTCACCGCCGCCTTGATCGCGTCCTCGGCCAGGATCGAGCAGTGGATCTTCACCGGCGGCAGCGCCAGTTCCTCGGCGATGTGCGTGTTCTTGATCGTCAGCGCCTCGTCGAGCGTCTTGCCCTTGACCCATTCGGTGACCAGCGAGCTCGACGCGATGGCCGAGCCGCAGCCGTAGGTCTTGAAGCTTGCGCGTCCTCGATCAGGCCGGTCGCCGGGTTGACCTTGATCTGCAGCTTCATCACGTCGCCGCAGGCCGGCGCGCCGACCATGCCGGTGCCCACCGTCTCGTCGCCCTTGTCGAAGGAGCCGACGTTGCGCGGGTTCTCGTAGTGGTCGACGACTTTTTCGCTGTATGCCATGTCAGTGCTCCAAGCTGTCGATTCAGTGCGCCGCCCACTGGATGGTGCTGATGTCGATGCCGTCCTTGTACATCTCCCACAGCGGCGACAGCTCGCGCAGCTTGGCGACGCGGTCCTTCAGCGTGCTGACCGCGTAGTCGATCTCCTGCTTCGGTCGTGAAGCGGCCGATCGTCATGCGCAGGCTCGAGTGCGCCAGCTCGTCGCTGCGGCCGAGCGCGCGCAGCACGTAGCTCGGCTCCAGGCTGGCCGAGGTGCAGGCCGAGCCCGAGGACACCGCGATGCCCTTGATGCCCATGATCAGCGACTCGCCCTCGACGAAGTTGAAGCGACATGTTCAGGTTGTGCGGCACGCGCTGCTCGAGGTGGCCGTTGAGGAAGACCTGCTCGATGTCGGTCAGGCCCGCGCAGCAGCCGCTGCTGCAGCATGCGGATGCGCTCGCTCTCGGTGCCCATCTCTTCGCGCGCGATGCGGAAGGCCTCGCCCATGCCGACGATCTGGTGCGTGGGCAGCGTGCCCGAGCGCATGCCGCGCTCGTGGCCGCCGCCGTGCATCTGCGCCTCGATGCGCACGCGCGGCTTGCGCCGCACGTACAGCGCGCCGATGCCCTTGGGGCCGTAGGTCTTGTGCGAGGCCAGGCTCATCAGGTCGACCGGCAGCGTGGCCAGGTCGATCGCCACCTTGCCGGTGGCCTGCGCCGCGTCGACGTGGAAGATGATGCCGCGCTCGCGGCACATCGCGCCGATGGCCGGCGATGTCCTGGATCACGCCGATCTCGTTGTTGACGAACATCACCGAGACCAGGATGGTGTCGGGGCGCAGCGCGGCCTTGAAGCGCTCGCAGGTCGAGCAGGCCGTCTTCCTGCACGTCGAGGTAGGTGACCTCGAAGCCCTGGCGCTCGAGCTCGCGCATCGTGTCGAGCACCGCCTTGTGCTCGGTCTTCACCGTGATCAGGTGCTTGCCGCGCGTCTTGTAGAAGTGCGCCGCGCCCTTGATCGCGAGGTTGTTCGATTCGGTGGCGCCCGAGGTCCAGACGATCTCGCGCGGGTCGGCGCCGATCAGCGCGGCCACCTGCTCGCGCGCCTTCTCGACCGCCGCTTCGGCCTCCCAGCCCCAGGCGTGGCTGCGCGACGCCGGGTTGCCGAAATGCTCGCGCAGCCAGGGCACCATCGCGTCGACGACGCGCGGGTCCACCGGCGTGGTGGCGCCGTAGTCCATGTAGATCGGGAAGTGCGGGGTCATGTCGATGGCTGAGTCGTCGAGTCGCGGCTGACAGCTGGGTCGCGGCAACGGCCTACTTCGACAGCGCGCTGCCGAGCGCGAACACCGAATTCGGCGCGGTGACCTTGATCGGCTTGACCACCGGCTGCGACGAGATGGCGCGCTTGACCGGGTGCTCCTCGATCGACACGCCCTTGGCGAGTCTGCTCGTCGACCAGCTTCTGCAGCGAGACCGAGTCGAGGAACTCGATCATCTTCGGAGTTCAGGCTGGCCCACAGGTCGTGCGTCATGCAGCGGCCGGTGTCCTCGCCCATGCAGTTTTCCTTGCCGCCGCAGCCGGTGGCGTCGATCGGCTCGTCGACCGCGACGATGATGTCGGCCACGGTGATTTCCTCGGCCTTGCGGCCCAGCGAATAGCCGCCGCCCGGGCCGCGGGTGCTCTCCACCAGTTCGTGGCGGCGCAGCTTGCCGAACAGCTGCTCCAGGTAGGACAGCGAAATCTGCTGGCGCGCGCTGATGGCGGCCAGGGCCACCGGCCCGGTGTGCTCGAACGCAGGGCCAGATCGATCATCGCGGTGACGGCAAAACGGCCTTTGGTGGTCAGACGCATGAATTCTCCTTACGGCCATGCGGCGTTGCAGCAAATCGGCAAGCGGTCTCTTGACACACGCCTGACCGCGGCTGATGACCGGGTTAACGCCCTGATTCCCGAGTAGTCTGTCAAGTATAGCCGAAGCCGACTGATTTGGTCGAGATTGGCGTCGCCGCCGAAGTTCGCGTCTGGGCGCGATTCGGTGACGCAGCGTCACCGTCGCAGGCCTCTCGACCAGGTCGAGCACCCGCTCGAACCCGGCCGGCGCCGCCGTAGTAGGGGTCGGGCACCTCGGCACCCGGCGGGCGACCGGGCGAGAAGTCCATCAGCAGCCGCAGCTTGTCGCGGTGCGGGTCGGGCGCAGCGCTCGAGCATGCGGCCAGGTTGTCGGCGTCCATCGCCAGGATCAGGTCGAAGCGCTCGAAGTCCGTCGGCCGCAGCTGGCGCGCGCGCAGGCGCGACAGGTCGTAGCCGCGCCGTGCGCCATGGCGCCTGAGCGCGGTGATCCGGCGGCGAGACCGGCGTGCCAGGCGACGCGTGCCGGCCGAATCGACCTCGACTTCGGCGTGCAGGCCCGCCGCGGCGAGCTGCTGGCGCAGCACCGCCTTCGGCCGTCGGCGAGCGGCAGATGTTGCCCAGTGCAGACCATCAGGACGCGCAGCGTCGGCGCCGTGCTCATGGCGACGCTCTTCGGCGGCCCCGGCAGCGGCACGACGTTGACATCGTGCGCCTGGCGCGCCGAAGGCCTGCTCGCGCAGCAGCGCGAGCTGGTCGCGCACGCGCGCCGCCTTCTCGAACTCGAGGTTGCGCGCGTGGTCGAGCATCTGCTTCTCGAGCAGCTTGATGCGCTTGCCCAGGTCCTTCTCGCTCATCGCCTCGACCTCGGCCGCCGCCTCGGCGCGCCTTCAGGTCGTCCTTGGCGGTCTTGTCGCGTACACGACGCCGTCGATCAGGTCGCGGACCTGCTTGATGACGCTGCGCGGCGTGATGCCCTGCGCCAGGTTGTGCGCCGATCTGCTTGGCGCGGCGGCGCTCGGTCTCGTCGATCGCCGCGCGCATCGAGTCGGTCATCTTGTCGGCGTACAGGATGGCGCGTGCCGTTCAGGTTGCGCGCGGCGCGGCCGATGGTCTGGATCAGGCTGCGCTCGGAGCGCAGGAAGCCTTCCTTGTCGGCATCGAGGATCGCCACCAGCGACACCTCGGGAATGTCCAGCCCCTCGCGCAGCAGGTTGATGCCCGACCAGCACGTCGAAGGTGCCCAGGCGCAGGTCGCGCAGGATCTCCACCCGCTCGACGGTGTCGACGTCGCTGTGCAGGTAGCGCACCTTGACGCCGTTGTCCGCCAGGTAGTCGGTGAGCTGCTCGGCCATGCGCTTGGTCAGCGTGGTGATCAGCACGCGCTCGTTGACCTTCGACGCGCGGCGCGGATCTCCTGCAGCACGTCGTCGACCTGGTGCGCGGCCGGGCGCACCTCGACCTCCGGGTCGACCAGGCCGGTCGGGCCGCACCAGCTGCTCGACCACCTGGCCGGCGTGCTGCTGCTCGTAGGCGGCCGGCGTGGCCGAGACGAACACCGCCTGGCGCATCTTGCGTCTCGAACTCCTCGAACTTCAGCGGCCGGTTGTCCAGCGCGCTGGGCAGGCGGAAGCCGTACTCCACCAGCGTGGTCTTGCGCGCGCGGTCGCCGTTGTACATGCCGCCGAACTGGCCGATCAGCACGTGGCTCTCGTCGAGGAACATCAGCGCGTCGGCGCGGCAGGTAGTCGACCAGCGTCGGCGGCGGCTCGCCGGGCGCGGCGCCCGACAGGTGGCGCGTGTAGTTCTCGATGCCCTTGCAGTGGCCCACCTCCTGCAGCATCTCCAGGTCGAAGCGGGTGCGCTGCTCCAGGCGCTGCGCCTCGACCAGCTTGCCCGCCTTCACCAGCTCGTCCAGCGCGCTCGCGCAGCTCGGCCTTGATGGTCGTCGATGGCCGCCACCACGCGGTCGCGCGGCGTCACGTAGTGGCTCGACGGGTAGACCGTGAAGCGCGGGATCTTCTGGCGGATGCGGCCGGTCAGCGGGTCGAACAGCTGCAGCGACTCGACCTCGTCGTCGAACAGCTCGATGCGGATCGCCAGCTCGCGAATGCTCGGCCGGGAACACGTCGATGGTGTCGCCGCGCACGCGGAAGGTGCCGCGCGAGAAGTCGGTCTCGTTGCGCTGTGTACTGCATGCGGATCAGCTGCGCGATCACGTCGCGCTGGCCGATCTTGTCGCCGCACGCGCAGCGTCATCACCATCTGGTGGTAGTCGCTCGGGTTGCCGATGCCGTAGATGGCGCTGACGCTGGCGACGATGACCACGTCGCGCCGCTCGAGCAGGCTCTTGGTCGCCGACAGGCGCATCTGCTCGATGTGCTCGTTGATCGAGCTGTCCTTCTCGATGAACAGGTCGCGCTGCGGCACGTAGGCCTCGGGCTGGTAGTAGTCGTAGTAGCTGACGAAGTACTCGACCGCGTTCTTCGGGAAGAACTCGCGGAACTCGCTGTACAGCTGCGCGGCCAGCGTCTTGTTCGGCGCGAACACGATCGCCGGCCGGCCCAGGCGGGCGATCACGTTGGCCATCGTGAAGGTCTTGCCCGAGCCGGTGACGCCGAGCAGCGTCTGGAAGCTCAGGCCGTCGTCGATGCCCTCGACCAGCTGGGCGATCGCCGTCGGCTGGTCGCCCGCCGGCGCGTAGGGCTGGAACAGCTGGAACGGCGAGTCGGGGAAGCTCACGAACTCGCCCGGCGGCGCCTCCGGCTTCGGCGGTTGCACTTCGGACATGCAGCTCGGTCGATTGGGCTCGCCGATAGAATTCGGCCACTCAGCTGTCGAGCCGGCAGGGCGAAACCGGGCAGCGTAACGGAAATCGCCGCGCACTGCGCGCAGCTGACTGAAGGCACTGACCCTGTCACTCAGGAATCCGCATGTCGCTCTTTGCCGCCGTCGAACTGGCCCCGCGCGACCCGATCCTCGGCCTGAACGAGCAGTTCGCCGCCGACCCGAACCCGGCCAAGGTCAACCTCGGCGTCGGCGTGTACTTCGACGACAACGGCAAGCTGCCGCTGCTGAAGTGCGTGCAGGCAGCCGAGAAGCTGATGATGGAAGCGCCCAAGCCCGCGGGCTACCTGCCGATCGACGGCATCGCCGCCTACGACAAGGCGGTGCAGGGCCTGGTGTTCGGCGCCGACAGCGCGGCCGTGAAGCGCCGGCCGCATCGCCACCGTGCAGGCGCTCGGCGGCACCGGCGGCCTGAAGGTCGGCGCCGACTTCCTGCAAGCGCCTGCAACCCGGCGCCAAGGTGCTGATCAGCGACCCGAGCTGGGAGAACCACCGCGCGCTGTTCGCAGCGCCGGCTTCGAGGTCGAGCACCTACCCCTACTACGACGCCGCAACGCCGCGGCGTCGACTTCGACGCGCATGCTCGCCGCGCTGAAGGCGCGCCGCGCCGGGCACCATCGTCGTGCTGCATGCCTGCTGCCACAACCCGACCGGCTACGACCTCGACGCCGGCGCAGTGGGCGCAGGTGGTCGCCGCGGTCGAAGGCGCGCGGCCTGGTGCCCTTCCTCGACATGGCCTACCAGGGCTTCGGCGAAGGCATCGCCGAGGACGGCGCCGTGGTCGCGCTGTTCATGGCAGCCGGGCTCGACTTCTTCGTCGCGACCTCGTTCTCGAAGAGCTTCTCGCTCTACGGCGAGCGGGTCGGCGCGCTCAGCGTGGTGTGCGAGTCGCAAGGACGAAGCCGCCCGCGTGCTGTGGCAGCTGAAGCTGCGTGATCCGCACCAACTACTCCAACCCGCCGACCCACGGCGCGCAGGTCGTCGCCACTGGTGCTGACCACGCCGGCGCTGCGCGCGCATGTGGGAAGAAGAACTGGCCGGCATGCGCGTGCGCATCAAGCAGATGCGCGCAGCGCTGGTCGCCAAGCTCGCCGCCGCCGGCGTGAAGCAGGACATGAGCTTCATCACCCGCCAGAAGGGCATGTTCAGCTACTCGGGCCTGAACAAGGCGCAGATGCAGCGCCTGCGCAGCGAGTTCGGCATCTACGGCGTCGATTCCGGCCGCATCTGCGTGGCGGCGCTGAACCAGCGCAACATCGACGCGGTCGTCGCGGCGATCGCCAAGGTGTTCTGACAGCCGCCTGCACCGCATGTGAATGCGGCGTGACGCGAGCGACGCAGAGATGGCCCGAATTGGTCTGCTCACATCAGTCGTCACGTGGCACCTGATCACGCTACGATCGAGAATGCTGCGCTGCACAGACATGCAGCCGTGGCCAGTCGATGTGCTCAGGCGCTGGCATCGCCGCGATCCGGCACGATCAACCCAGGAGGCTAGACCGATGCTGTATCAGTTGTATGAAACCCAGCGCGCGCTGATGGCGCCGTTCGCCGAGTTCGCCAGCGCGTCGTCCAAGCTCTACAACCACCCGCTGTCGCCGTTCACGCACACGCCGATGGCGCAGCGCGTGTCCGCCGGCCTGGACCTGATGCACCGGCTGGCCAAGGAATACGAGAAGCCGGAGTTCGACATCACATCGGCCACGGTCGACGGCGTCGACGTCGCCGTGCAGCAGCAGGTGGCGATGAACAAGCCGTTCTGCCGGCTGCTGCGCTTCAAGCGCTTCACCGACGACCTGACGGCGCTGGCGCGCATGAAGACGCAGCCCACGGTGCTGGTGGTGGCGCCGCTGTCGGGCCACCACTCGACGCTGCTGCGCGACACCGTGCGCAGCCTGCTGCGCGACCACAAGGTCTTCATCACCGACTGGACCGACGCGCGCATGGTGCCGCTCGACGCCGGGCCGTTCCACCTCGACGACTACGTCGCCTACGTGCAGGAGTTCATCCGCCACATCGGGCCCGACGTGCACGTGATCTCGGTGTGCCAGCCGACCGTGCCGGTGCTGGCCGCGGTCTCGCTGATGGCCAGCCGCGGCGAGGCCACGCCGCGCGACGATGACGATGATGGGCGGCCCGATCGACGCCCGCAAGAGCCCGACCGCGGTGAACAACCTGGCGACGAACAAGAGCCACGACTGGTTCGAGAACAACGTGATCTACCGCGTGCCGGTGAACTATCCCGGGCGCCGGCCGGCGCGTCTACCCGGGCTTCCTGCAGCACACCGGCTTCGTGGCGATGAACCCGGACCGGCACCTGACCTCGCACTACGACTACTTCCTCGACCTGGTGCGCGGCGACGACGACAGCGCCGACTCGCACCGCGAGTTCTACGACGAGTACAACGCCGTGCTCGACATGCCGGCCGAGTACTACCTCGACACCATCAAGACCGTGTTCCAGGACTTCGCGCTGGTCAACGGCACCTGGGTACGTCGACGGCGAGCTGGTGCGCCCGCAGGACATCACGCACGACCGCGCTGCTGACCATCGAAGGCGAGCTCGACGACATCTCCGGCGCCGGCCAGACCCGCGCCGCGCACGGCCTGTGCACCGGCATCCCGAAGGCCGCGCCAGTTCCACTACGACGCGGTCGGCGCCGGCCACTACGGCATCTTCTCCGGCCGGCGCTGGCGCGAGAGGTCTACCCGCGAGGTGCGCGACTTCATCGCCGACTACGACCGGCCCGGCGCACGCGGCTCGCGGCGCCGCGCGCCAAGGCCGCCGCACGCCGGCCGCGCGCGACGCCGCGCACGCCGCAGCGCAAGGCGCGCCGCGCGCCGATAATCGGCGCGGTGAGCCGGCGCCGCCGCACCGACGCTCGACTCGCTGGCCGAGCGCATCGACGACGCGCTGCCGCAGACGCAGTGCACGCGCTGCGGCTACCCCGATTGCCGCGCCTACGCCGCAGGCCATCGCGGCCGGCGACGGCGCCGACATCAACCATGCCCGCCCGGCGGCGCCGAAGGCATCGCGCGCCTGGCGCGCCTGACCGGGCCGCGCCGTCATGCCGCTGGACCCGCAGCGCGGCATCGAAGGCCCGCGCGCGCTGGCGGTGATCGACGAAGCCTGGTGCATCGGCTGCACGCTGTGCATCAAGGCCTGCCCGGTGGACTGCATCGTCGGCGCGCCCAAGCAGATGCACACCGTCATCGACGACGCAGTGCACCGGCTGCGAGCTGTGCGTGCCGGCCTGCCCGGTCGACTGCATCGCGATGGTCGACGTCACCGGCGCGCGCACCGGCTGGGAGGCCTGGAGCGCGCCGCAGGCCGACGCAGCCCGCCAGCGCTACGCCTTCCACCGCATGCGCGTCGAGCGCGAGCAGCGCGAGAACGACGAGCGCCTGGCCGCCAAGGCGCAGACCAAGCTGGCCGACCTGCGACGGCACAGCGCGATCACCGACCCGCGGCGCTCGAGCGCAAGCGCGCCGTCATCGAGGCCGCGCTGGCGCGCGCCAAGGCGCAGCGCGGCCCAGTGAGCCGACGCATGACCGACGCGCACGTCGAGCCCTTCTTCGCGACGCTGCAGGCGGCCAACCCGCAGCCCGTGACCGAGCTCGAATTACAGCAGCGTGTTCGAGCTGCTGGCCGCCGTGCTGCTGTCGGCGCAGGCCACCGACGTCAGCGTCAACAAGGCCACGCGCGCGCCTGTTCGCCGTGCGCCGACACGCCGCAGCGCATGCTCGCGCTGGGCGTCGACGGCGCTGAGCCGAACACATCCGCACCATCGGCCTGTACCGCACCAAGGCGAAGAACCTGATCGCGACCTGCCGCATGCTGGTCGAGCAGCATGGCGGCGAGGTGCCGCGCACGCGCGAGGCGCTGCAGGCGCTGCCCGGCGTCGGCCGCAAGACCGCCAACGTGGTGCTCAACGTGGCCTTCGGCGAGCCGACGATGGCGGTGGACACGCATGTCTTCCGCGTCGCCAACCGCACCGGCCTGGCGCCGGGCGCACGCCGCTGGAGGTCGAGGCGGGCCTGCTAGCGGCGCGTGCCCGCAGCCCTACCGCGCCGACGCGCACCATTGGCTGATCCTGCACGGCCGCTATGTCTGCCAGGCGCGCAGCCCGTTGTGCGAACCTGCAGCGTCAGCCGCTGCTGCGACCACGCGCGCGCGCAGGCCGTGCCGAATTGACGGCGTTGCGCTGCGCCGTGCGGCGCGCGCTGACCAGTTTGCGCGCCTACAATGCTTGCGCTCGCAGTCACCGCACGCCATGTCCAAGCTCGAAGACCTTGCCGAACGTGTCGAACGCCTCGTGCTGCGGCATGAGGAACTCAAACGCACGAACGCGCTGCTCGAACAGCAGCTGGCGGCCGTGAGCCAGCGAGCGCGACAGCCTGCGCTCGCGCCTGAAGCGCCGCGCGCTCGCGCATCGACGCCCTGCTCGAGCGCCTGCCGGCCGGCAACGGCGCAGCCGGAGGCCGCGCGTGAAGCAGATGGAAGTCACGATCCTGGGGCAGAGCTACATCCTCGGCTGCCCCGAAGGCGGCGAATCGCTGCTCGACGCGCCGTGGCCAGCGTCGACCGCGAGATGAGCGCGCATCCGCGATGCCGGCAAGGTCAAGGCGCGCGAGCGCATCGCCGTGCTGGCCGCGCTGAACCTGGCCTACCAGCTGGCCGAACGGCCGCCGCGTGCCAGCGCGCCGCGCCGCGCGCGCCGGCAGCGTCGACTGCCGGACGAGCGCACCGACATCGACGCACTGATCCGACCGCTCGATGCCGCGCTCGGCGACGACGGCCACTTGCTGTGACGAATCGGCTGCACTTCGCACGCGCGTCGCACGCGCGGCCTAGAATGATTTCGTCCGTCGCGTTCGCGTGAGTCTTATATTTCCTTGAACCGATGCTCTTTGAGCAAGGGCTTGGAACATCGCCTGGCCGGTGTGATCGTCTCGCGTCAGATGAACCCGAAGCCTGGCTGACCTCGCCCACCTGAACTTCCCTGGGTTCAGGAATGCGGCTCACGGTTCGCGGCGGACACCTTCATCTCGCAGCACCTGCCGCACGATGCCCGCGCTACTGGCTGATGAAGAGCGAGCCCGCCGAGGTCTCGATCGACGACCTCGCCGCGGCGCCCGGCAAGACGCGTGCCCTGGACCGGCGTGCGCAACTACCAGGCGCGCAACTTCATGCGCGACGAGATGCAGCGTCGGCGACGGCGTGCTCTTCTATCACTCGTCCTGCGCCGAGCCCGGCATCGCCGGCCTGGCCGAAGTGTGCAGCGCGCGCCTACCCCGACGCGACGCAGTTCGACCCGCAGCAGCCCCTACTTCGACGCCAAGTCCGACGCCCGACGCAGCCGCGCTGGCTGCAGGTCGACGTGCAGCTGGTGCGCAAGACGCGGCTGCTGCCGCTGCGCGAGATGCGCGCCGCGCCCGAACTGGCCACGATGCGCGTGCTGCGCCACGGGCAACCGGCTGTCGATCACGCCGGTCACGCCGCAGGAGTGGCGCGCCGTGCTGGCGCTGCTCGGCGCGCTGATGCCGCTTGATCTCGCTGCTGGGCTCGGCGGCCGAGCTGCTGGCGCTGGCGCTGTGCACCGGCTTCCTGGCCGGCATGCTGGGCGTGGGCGGCGGCATGATGCAGGTGCCCTTCCTGACCATGATCCTGTCGAAGAAGGGCGTGCCGGCCGGCCTGGCCATGAAGATGGCCATCGCCACGTCGATGGCCACGATCCTCTTCACCTCGCTGTCGAGCCTGCGCGCGCACCACCGGCGCGGCGCCGTGCGCTGGGATCTGGTGCGCGGCATCGCGCCGGGCATCGTGGCCGGCGGCCTGCTCGCCGGCGCCGGCGTGTTCGCGCTGATCAAGGGCCCTGGCTGGCCGTCGTGTTCGCGCTGTTCATCGGCTTTTCGGCCACGCAGATGTTGCTCGACCGCAAGCCCGGCCGACCGCGCAGATGCCCGGCCGCTGGGCGCAGTCGGCGCGGGCGGCGGCATCGGCTTGCTCTCGGGCCTGGTCGGCGCCGGCGGCGCCTTCATCCGTGCCGTTCATGACCTGGTGCAACGTGCCGATCCACCACGCGGTGGCCACCAGCGCGGCGCTCGGCTTCCCGATGGCGCTGGCCAGCACGTGGGCTACGTCGTTCGGGGCGGCTGGAATCTGCCGTCA